>QHVH01000005.1 GCA_003222245.1 Blastocatellia bacterium AA13
ATGCTTCACCAGGATCGCAGCCATTCCACTCTCATACTTCTTGAAGGCATTGCCGCCGCGATATACAAAGATCTCCTTGCTCGTCATCTTTCCGCATTTGATAAGCGACAGCGTCACTTCAACAGGCTCGGACGTTACATCTTTTCCCGGCTCGAATTGCGGAGGCATCGACTCGTACGAGGAAATATCCAGCGCCTTTCCCTTAAACGTGTACCCAAGCACCAATAGAAGACCCAGGATCACGATCGCTATCGTCCATAACGCCCTTTTGAGAATTGGCTTACGCATTCTTCATGACGCTCCTTCCTGAATTCATCCCTGGACCCTTCCAAGCAACTTCTCAGACCGCGAAAGTTTTACACCAACAGACGCGGGCATTCAATCGAGACCCGCCAGGGCCTCTTCGCCGACAAAACCGCATAAGCTATCCGCGACATTTCGGAGATCGCAACATAGAGACAACAAGCTGCGAGACGACAAGCTGCCGGCCTCATCAGATTCTCTCAATCGCTTCCCGATCGTTATACACGACACGCGCCTGCGTTGACATACACGAATCGATCTCATAGCATCTCGATGCCGCGTGCCTGATTCAACCCTCGTCAGCCGTTGGGGATGGGCAAGCGGAATCAAGCAAACACACTTCAATCGCATCGGAGGTGACCGTGAGCGCATTGCCCATAATGATCGGCGTCCTCTGCGTGCTGGCCATTGCCTATCGCTACTACAGCGCATTCATCGCCGCGAAAGTGCTTGTGCTGGATGAAGCGCGGCAGACGCCGGCCCACACAATGTACGACGGTCAGAACTACTATCCGACGAATAAGTGGGTGCTGTTCGGCCACCATTTCGCTGCGATATCGGGCTCCGGCCCGCTGATTGGTCCGGTGCTGGCGGCGCAATTCGGTTTCCTGCCCGGTTTGCTATGGCTCGTGATCGGAGTCGTGCTTGGAGGCGCCGTGCATGATTTCGTGATCCTCGCTTCCTCGGTGCGCCGCAGGGGAAGATCGCTCGCCGAGATTGCCCGAAATGAGATCAGTCCGCTTTCGGGCCTGGTCACCGGAATCGCAATTCTCTTCATAGTTGTTATCGCGTTGAGCGGGCTGGGTCTGGTCGTCGTCAAAGCGCTGAGCGAGAGCCCGTGGGGAACTTTCACCGTCGGGCTGACAATCCCCATCGCTCTTTTCATGGGTCTCTATATGTATCGCTTCCGAGTCGGGAAGATTAAGGAGGCCACGATCATCGGCGTTATAGCCTTGCTTATAGCCGTCGTGCTCGGCGGCAGGATTGCGGACTCGTCCTGGGCGCCTGCGTTCACCTTTTCAGAACGCTCGATAACATACATTCTCGCTTCCTATGGGTTCATAGCTTCGGTGCTTCCAGTTTGGCTGCTGCTCTGCCCGCGTGACTACATCAGCTCGTTTTTGAAAATTGGAACGGTAGGGTTTCTCGTCCTTGGAGTCTTGATCGTCGCGCCTCATTTACATATGCCTGCGACTACGCCTTTTGTGGCCGGTGGAGGGCCGATAATTTCAGGCAAGCTATATCCATTCGTCTTTATCACCATCGCGTGCGGCGCGATATCGGGATTTCACTCGCTGATAAGCTCGGGCACTACGCCGAAAATGCTGAGCCGCGAAACCGATGCGCGAATGATCGGTTACGGCGGAATGCTGATGGAAGGGCTTGTAGGAGTCGTAGCGCTGATAGCGGCGACGTCACTCCTTCCCGGCGATTACTTCTCCATAAACGTGGACCGGGCGCGCACAAATTACGTTCAGTTCGTCGAAACCCAGAGCACCGAAGGATTCGATCTTCACGAACAGAGTCTACAGCGGCTCACGGACGAGACAGGTGAGAAAGAGCTTCGCGGCCGCACGGGCGGAGCGGTCACGCTCGCGGTCGGAATCGCCCAGATTTTTTCGGGCCTCCCCGGAATGAAGGGCCTGATGAAGTACTGGTATCACTTCGCGATCATGTTCGAGGCTCTGTTTATCCTTACGACCATCGATACGGGGACACGTGTCGCTAGATTCATGATCGGGGAGTTTCTTGGGAGGGTGTATAAACCTCTCGAGCGCCCGGAATGGCTGCCGGGCGCTATATTGACATCGGCGCTCGTGGTGGCCGGATTTACTTATTTTATTCGCACGGGCTCAGTGTCAACGATTTGGCCTATGTTCGGTATCGCCAACCAACTGCTCGCGGCGATCGCGCTTTGCGTGGGAACCAGCGTCATCATAAACAGCGGCCGAGCGAAGTATGCATGGGTCACGATAACACCGCTGGCATTTGTATCGACCACGACGCTTACGGCCGGATGGCGGTCGATCATAGACAATTTTCTGAAACAGACATTAAACCCCGAGACGCAGGTTCAGGGCTATCTGAACACCGCCCTGACCGTGATCATGATGACCTGCGTCATCATAGTCGTAGTCGATTCAGCTCTCAGATGGACTAAGGCATTGCGGCCGCCCGCGGCGCTCACGCAGCCGGTCCCTCAGGCCGGAGATTGAGCGCGTTTCCAATCGTGATTGCAACCTTATCCTGATCTTCCTCATTCAACACGAAAAGTTGATTCAAGCGCTCGAGGTGAATCGCCCGAAGGGCATCCTGAAATATCGAGTGTTGCTGTATTATCGCGGATTCCGGCACTCGGCGGGCCCTTCGTTGATTTCTTTCGATGCAGGTCGAAACGTCAACATCAAACAGTATGGCAACGGTGTTGAATCCGCGCTTCCGCGCAATTCGAAGAAGCGGATTCCGCAGCTCGATTGTGAGATTGGTCGCGTCGACTACCGTCAATCTGCCGAGCGAAAGCCTGAGATCCACAATATGATAGAGCAACTCGAACGCGAAGCGGGAAACGCTTTGATCAGAGGCATCATCCGCGATCAGAGCGCGGCATTCGTCGGATGAAACGATCTCAGTGGATTTGAAATGCTTCGATGCGAATCGCGACTTGCCCGACCCCGCCGGCCCGATCAGGATGATCAGCGAGTTTCGAGGAATCTGAAATCGGCTTATGCCTTCCACGGTACTCGATGAGCCGTGTCCACGTCTTTAGGCTCTTATGTGGCGCCAAACCTCGAGCCGTTGCGCGAAACTCTTCCTTCGGCCAACAGCTTGTCGAGGTGCGCCATCGTTGATCGTTCCGCCAATCCGTGCATTGCCGGCGCGACGTCGGTATATGCTGCCGCCACTATTTCCGAAGTGGTAGCGCAGCCCGATCGCACGGCATCAAGGATCTTATTCTCGCGCATCGTTCGATGTACGATGTATTCATTGATCTTCGGCTCCGCGAAGCCGATTGCCGGGCCGTGAGCCGGGAATAAGGACGAGAGCTTTGGAAGCGCGAGCAATCTCCTCAGCGAATCGAAGTATTGCAGCATGTCGCCTTCCGGTGGATCGATGACGACCGTGCCGACACCGACGACGAGATCGCCGGTCAATATCGCGCCGGTGATCTCTTCATAAAAACAGATGTGGCCCCTTGTATGACCCGGCGTGTGCAAGACTCGCAGCCGCCAACCGGGATCCCCTTTGATTTCGATCAACTCATCGTCATCAACTACGCGATCGATTTGGACCGAGCCTGACAAACGTTCGGCGGTGAGGCGATGCGCCGCGACTCCGACTCCGAGTCTGTCGCGCAAATAATTCGCGCCGGCTACGTGATCATAATGATGATGAGTCAGGAATATTTCGCGAACGCGGCGGCCTTCTTCGGCCAGATCTTCTAGAAAGCCGTCCAACCGCTTTTGCTCTTCCTCATAAGGCGAAGCCGGATCTATTACGATGATCTCCTCGCCTCCGACTATGTAGCAGTTGGTATGAGTCGCCGGTGGAAGCGTCGGGGTCTTGAGCGGAAACATGAAGATACCCGGCCGCAGCTCGATGCGAATCACCAAGCCTCGGCCTGCCTCCGGAACCGCCGAAAGCGCTTTAGCCAGACCGTCGATATTATTCGAGTGCAAAGCAAGCGTCTTGATGATGTGCAAGGTGGGCGGCGCCATTATGATCTCGCCGCGCTTCCAACGATCATACGCTTCGGCCGGGCGAATCCATTCACCTTCGGCAAGCTCTCCCTTTACTACTCGGGCGTCCTGTCCATTCGGAAGCCACGATAGAAAAAACCACGTATCGAACCTTCGCGGCGCAAACGGCGGAGTTACCCAGCGCCCCGCGGCTTCCAAAAACGAAGCGTCGATAACAAGATCGTGTTCGACAAGGGCCGCATTGAACTGTGAGGCATCTTCAGTCGAGCTTCGAAGACTTGAGAGCTCAGAGGACGAGAGGCGATCGGCTCCGCGCGCAAGCAGCACGCCTGTCTCTTCGAACAACTCACGGACGGCGCAGGCGCGCATCCAGGCTTGTTCACCTTCACAGCCTTCGACAGAAATCTCGGAATCAGATTTGTCGAGTTGACCTCCGGGGAAAGCGTGATAACCACCCATGAATTGAAGCTTCGGGTTTCTCTTTACCCAGAAAACCTTTGGATCATCAGGATCCGTTAACAGGATCACTGCACCCGCGTCCTTTGGTATGGCAGCCATAGGCACGCAATATAGCATGGGGAGCGATCAGCGGTCAGCTATCAGCTATTCCATTTGATGATTCGGACATTATCCAACTCCCATTGACTACCGCACTCAACCGGATAAATACTCTGGACTTCCAAGCGCGAGATCGAGCTTCTCTCGAGGATCGATTCACAGCAGCTTGCGTTCTTTAACCGTGAGAGATCCGGTCTGGCCGACGAATCTCGCGCTCCAACGAGAGAGCTGAATCATAAAGCAGTCTCGCGACCTGCGTCGGTCTCCGACGCGACCGATGCAGGGCCAATTGAAAGAAGCGAATCTCGATGCCGTCTCTTAACCGCGACCGCGTGTTTGTGAGCTACAGTCACCTGGATAAGGAGTGGCTGGAGAGGCTGCGCGACGCGCTGGCGCCCGAGATTCGCAACGACCGCATCGACTACTGGGATGATCGAGAGCTTCAGCCGGGCGATGAGTGGTTTGATTCGATCGTCCAAGCAATCGCCCGAGCCCGCGTAGCCGTCCTCCTGGTGTCGCCGAACTTCCTCGCCTCGCGCTTCATTATGCAGGAAGAGCTGCCGCGAATTCTCGAGGCTCATAAGGATGAAGAACTGACCGTGCTCTGGCTTCCGCTCTTCGGTGTGTTCTCCGGTCCCGACGCGCCCGAATCGCTTGCGTTGATAAACGATCTTCAAGCCGCGTCCCCGGACATGCGGCCGCTCGCGGATCTCGACGAAGAGTCGCAAGACGCCCTACTCCTGGACTGCTGTCGCCGGATTCAGCGCCTGCTTAATCCGGGCCGTGTTCCTCGCAACCTGCGATTTCAATCGCTCGGATCTTTGTTCAAAGGACGTGACGAAGAGATGGCCGCGCTCGACTCCGGCCTGCGGCGGGACGGCTCGATGGCCATAGTTCAACCGCAAGCCATCAGCGGATTGGGCGGCATTGGCAAAACCCGGCTTGCGCTGGAGTATGCCTGGAGTCACGAAAGCGAATTCACCGCGTTGCTCTTTGTGTCCGCCTACTCGCCCGTTGAGCTCGAGACCAGCCTCGCCCGGTTGAGCGGGCCCGACGTGCTCGACCTCTCCGAATACAAGTTGGGAAAGCCGGACGAGCAAGTCGCCGCTGTCATCCGCTGGCTCCAACAAAACAAGGGCTGGCTGCTGGTTCTCGACAGCGTAGACACGCCCGAAGCGGCCGCCGCCGCGCAGAAGCTCGTTGCGTTACTGAGCGGCGGTCGCGTGCTGATTACTTCACGGCTGACCCAATGGAGCGGAGGAACGCGAGTGCTGTCGCTTGACGTCATTCCCGCCGATGACGCCGTGAGCTTTCTTCTGGAATTCACCAAGGGGCGGCGGGCTGCCCGTCCCGACGAGGGGCGGCAGGCGGAGGCTCTGTCGGAGCGGTTGGGCTATCTGCCGCTCGCGCTCACGCACGCGGCTGCTTACATCGGGTATTACGGGATCGGCTTTGGCGACTATCTGGCTGAGTTCGAGCGGAATCTGGCGAGCGTGCTGAGCTATCACGATCACAACGTTATCGAATACGAGACCGAGCCGGAGAAGGCGGGGATGGTCAAGACCGTGGCTACGACCTTCTTTATCTCATTCGACCGGCTGGGGCCGGTCGAGAAATCAATCTTGCGGGCGGCCAGTTTTCTCGCCCCCGTTCCAATCCCGCTGATGGTATTCGAATCGCCCGAAGAGATGGAGACGCTGGTGAAGATCTGGTGCGAGGAAAGCGGCGAGCAGCCGGTCGACAAGCCCATTCGCGACGCGCTTGCGGAGTTGGCCCGGTTTTCGCTGGTCACGCGCGGGGATGGCTCGTTCAGCGTTCATCGGATGGTGCAGGCCGTCCAGCACTACCGTCTCGACAAGGCCGGGGTTGTCCTCTGGATGGAATGCGCGGTGCGACTAGTAAACGAGTCCTTTCCGAGTCCGGAATTTTCCAGTTGGCCGACTTGCGAGCGATTGATAGCTCATGCTCGATCGTGCGCCGGCTTCATCGAGCGGCTGGGGTTCAGGTCATTGGAAGCGGCACGACTGCTCAATGACAGCGGGTGTTATTTTCAATTCACGGCGCGGTATGCCGAAGCCGAGCCGCTGATGCGCCGCGCGTTGGCCATCGATGAGCAGAGCTTCGGCCCTGATCATCCCAAGGTCGCCATAAGCCTCAACAACCTGGCTGCGTTGCTCCAGGTCACGAACCGGCTTACCGAAGCCGAGCCGCTGATGCGCCGCGCGCTGGCCATTGATGAGCTGAGCTTCGGCCCTGATCATCCCAAGGTCGCCATCCGCCTCAACAACCTGGCGCAATTGCTCCAGGATACGAACCGACTTACCGACGCCGAGCCGCTCATGCGCCGCGCGCTGGCCATTGATGAGCAGAGCTTCGGCCCTGATCATCCCGAGGTCGCCACAGACCTCAACAACCTGGCGCAGTTGCTCCAAGACACGAACCGGCCTACCGAAGCCGAGCCGCTCATCCGCCGGGCGCTTGCCATCGATGAGCAGAGCTTCGGCCCGGATCATCCCAACGTCGCCATCCGCCTCAACAACCTGGCGCAATTGCTCCAGGATACGAACCGGCTTACGGAAGCCGAGCCGCTCATGCGCCGGGTGGCCGAGATCTTTGAGAAAAGCCTCGGAGCCGATCATCCGAACGTGGCTGTGGCCATCAACAACCTAGCGCATTTACTCAAGGACACGAACCGGCTTACCGAAGCCGAGCCGCTCATGCGCCGCGTGGTTGAAATACGTCGGCAATTCACCATTGCGAATGGTCATCAACATCCACGCCTCCAAGCTGCAATCGAAAACTACGTTGGGTTGCTTGGTCAAATGGGCCGCAGTTGGGAGGAGATCAAGGCTCTCTTGGACGGAATTGAAATTCCCGGTGATGTCCAAACCGAGAGCGAGAATCTCGGACATAACGGGGTTCGACCGTGGTGGAAATTCTGGAAATAATTTATCGCAATGGCAACGCGCCATTCTGTCAGGCCGTGACATCAAGTCAAAGGTCTGGAGATCTACCCCAGCAACGCGTTTGAAGAACAGGCCCCCAACAACCACGAAACAACCACGAAGTGGTTGCATAGTCTAGCCCAGGGTTGGCGAAGCCTACCCTGGGAACACAGCGCGTTCTGCCTCCAACCCCAACGGGGTTGCGTCGTTCAGCCCATCACGGTTGCGGAGTACGGGCAACCCTGGGTCTGGAGTTTGGCCATTCGAAGAAGGAACAGTGAAAGCCCCGAAGGGGCGCGAGTGAATAGCCGGGGGCCAGCGCAGCGCAGCCCCCGGTACGATCGCCGAAAGAAGTTCGCGCCCTAAAGGGGCGCCCGCCCAGGGTAACCGCGGCGTCCTTTCCAACCCCAAAGGCGGTTGTGGAGAGCATCGAGAGAGAGAGCAACAGACCTATGATCTCGCGCAATGGTAGGCGCATTCCTCGTCATGTATTCCCCGCATTGACTGACCGCCATGCCTTCCTTTTCTTATCTTCCTTAATCCATGCAGGCCGCAACCCCGTTGGGGTTGGCGCCAATTACGTACCCTTCCCAAGGTAGGCGAGTACGCCAACCTTGGGCTGACTTTCACAACCCCGTTGGGGTTGATGCGCCTGTTTTAACGCGCCTTTCCGAGGGCAACGGCCCTTTTTATCGGCGGGACAACCACGAAGTGGTTGCATAGTCTAGCCCAGGGTTGGCGAAGCCTACCCTGGGACACAGCGCGTTCTGCCTCCAACCCCAACGGGGTTGCGTCGTTCAGCCCATCAGGGTTGCCGATTACGGGCAACCCTGTATCTGGAGTTTGGCCATTCGAAGAGGGAACAATGAAAGCCCCGAAGGGGCATGAGTCAATAGCCGGGGGCCAGCGCAGCGCAGCCCCCGGTACGATCGCCGAAAGAAGTTCGCGCCCTGAAGGGGTGCCGCGTCCTTTCCAACGCCAAAGGCGGTTGTGGACAGCATCGCGAGAGAGAGCAATAGACCTATGATCTCGCGCAATGGTAGGCGCATTCCTTGTCATGTATTCCCCGCACTGACTGACCGCCATGCCTTCCTCTTTTTTATCTTTCTTAATCCATGCAGGCCGCAACCCCGTTGGGGTTGGCGCCAATTACGTACCCGTTCCCAAGGTAGGCGAGTACGCCAACCTTGGGCTGACTTTCACAACCCCGTTGGGGTTGATGCGCCTGTTTTAACGCGCCTTTCCGCAGGGCAACGGCCCTTTTTATCGGCGGGACAACCACGAAGTGGTTGCCTGGAGTTTGGCCGTTAGAGGTTCTCGGCGCAGAGACGTCAATCCCGTAGGGATCGTCCGAACGTAGCCCACCGATTCATCGGTGGGTCCCAGAGCGCTGCGGCGATCTAGTCCGAAGGGACGGCTGAGGTAGTTCGTATGTGGAGGCTTTGAACCATATCGGAAATCTGCAATATGTGTGTGGTCCTGTTGCGGCGCTCTGAAACAACAAGTCAGCCGTGCCTTCGGCGCTTCTCGGATCAAATTACCCGACGAACCCACCAGTGAACTGGTGGGCTATTGCCGATTGTCCCTTTGGGACAACTCCTCCAACCCCGACGGGGTTGCGGCGCTGGAGGACATTGGGCTGGACCGCTTACCGCTGATCGCCGACGCGCTGACTGCTCATCGCTATTCACGGCTTCGCTGCCTTGAAGTTGTCGAAGATGACCTTTCCGGCGGCGTTTGCCTCGATCTGCCACGTTCCGGCCTTGAGCTCGAATTGAACCGCCGTGAGCGGGATCGATGTGTTGTTCCACGCTTCGCTATACAAGACGGTCCACGCTCCCGGAACTCCTCCGCTATCCGGAGCGGTTTCAAACACGACGTTGCCGCTAGTTGAGTCGTGGCGAATGCGCAGGAACTTGTGATTGGCAGCGTTGTAACCGAGAGTCAGCAGAGCTGTCTTGGCTCCCCCGAGTCTCTTCTGGAGAAAGAGCGAGCCTGCTTCGACATAGATCCGATAGTAGTTACTCGAATCGATGCCCACAGTGAACATCGCGTCTCCAGCCGTGTTCGAAGCCGGCGCCTGCAACAGCTCCACATAGCAATAGGCGCCGGTGAAATTGTAAGAAGCCGCTGACCGCACGCCGTTGTAATGCGATCCGTCCGTGTTGACTTTCAACGGCCCGATCTCGATATGCTGATTTGTCTCGCCGGTAGTCACCGTCGAATCGGTAAAGCCGCTGAACAGATTTCCCAGCACCCATTTTGCGGTGTCGAGCGAATTATCATTGAAGTCATCCGCGAGCAAGACCGTTTCGGCGCCGCCTACGTAGGTGAAAGCGGCGGAACGGCCTCCGCTCTGTCCGTCCGTGTTGGTGACAACAACGTCGGCTGCTCCCGCTATGTGCGCTGGTGTTGTAGCAGTGATCGAAGTTCCGTTGACGACATTTACATTAGTCGCGGCAGTGCCGCCGAACTTAACGGTTGCTCCCGCGAGAAATCCTGTTCCGCTTATGGTGACGGCGGTTCCGCCCGTGTCCGGACCGGAACTAGGAGAAGCCGATGTCACAGTCGGAGCCGGGTTGGCCGGAGCGCTATAGGTGAACCCTCCAGTTAACGTTCCGCTCTGCCCGTCGCTGTTGGTTACTACGACATTGACCGAGCCTGCCGCATGCGACGGAGTCGTTGCCGTAATGGTAGTCGCGTTGACAACAGTGATACCGGCCGCAGACGTTCCGCCAAAACTGACCGAGGCTCCTGCGAGGAAGTTCGAGCCGCTTATCGTGACCGATGTTCCGCCGACGGTTGAGCCCGAATTCGGAGAAACCGACGTGACCGACGGCGCAGGATTCGTCGGAGTTGAATAGGTAAACGCATTTGTGAGAGAGCCGCTCTGACCATCGGAGTTAGTCACCGTAACCGTTACCGCTCCCGCCGCATGCGCCGGAGTCGTAGCCGTTATCGTAGTGCCGTTCACCACCGTGACTCCGGTTGCCGCGGTTCCGCCAAACGTCACGGACGCGCCCGCGACAAAGTTCGATCCGCTTATCGTGACGGCAGTTCCTCCGCTCGCCGAGCCTGAATTCGGCGAAACCGATGTGACCGATGGCGCGGGATTCGTCGGAGCTGAATAGGTAAACGCGTTTGCGAGAGTGCTGCTCTGGCCGTCAGTGTTGGTAACCGTGACGCCCGCTGTCCCTGCCGCATGAGGCGGAGTCACGGCCGTTATCGAAGTCGAGCTCACGACAGTCACGCCCGTAGCGTTCGCGCCGCCTATGGTCACCGTCGCACCCGAAAAGAAATTACTGCCGGAGATAGTTACCGATGTTCCTCCAGCCGTGCTTCCCGAAGACGGTGAAATCGAAGCGACCGACGGAGGAGGAGCCGTAGCCGAACCCGACTTCGCCATTATCATCGTGTCGTTCTTCAACGAACCCGGTGAGTTGTTTAAGAAGGTCGAAGGCGACAGCAGTATCTGATCGATCGACAGTCCATCTTCTCTCACTTGAATTCGAATCGTATGAACGCCGGTTGATTGGAAGTAGATCAGCGGGCCGAAGACTCCGACGCCCCACCCATTGTCCTGCCATCCCCAACCGCTCAGACCGCAGCCGGAGCAGTCCTCGAGATTGTAAGCCTCGGACGAGGTCGTTCCGATGCGATCGATAGCTGCTCCGCCGCTGTCGACGCTGTCGGAGAACTGAATGAAAACCGAATCGTTGAAAGGTGAATCGTTCTGAGCGATGCCTCTCATCCAGATGCGATAGGGCTTGCCTGCATCCGCATTGAATCTCATCTCGAAGTAATCGGTAGGAGCTGCCAACGCCGCCGCAAGCTTCGCGCCGCCGCGATCCTGATTGAAGATGCGTGCGCCTCCGGCGGCCGTCTGATCGGATACCGTCTGCCAGTTTCCGGCTTTGACTGTAGCTTCCGATGCATAGAGCACGACGTCTCCGGCGCCGGGCGCAATGGCATTGTAGGTAAACCCGTTGGTCAACGTGCCGCTCTGGCCATCGGTGTTGGTAACAACTACATTCACCGCTCCCGCCGTATGCGCGGGAGTCGTCGCGGTTATAGTAGTCGCGTTAGTAACCGCCACATTTGTCGCCGCGGTCCCGCCGATCGTAACCGTGGCTCCTGACGCGAAATTGGTTCCGGTCAGCGTTATCGCGGTTCCTCCGTTTGTCGGGCCGGAACTCGGCGATGCCGCGGTTACGGTAGGAGCGGGGCCCGAAGGAGCTACATAGGTGTAGCCGCTCGTCAGCGTTCCGGTTCCGCCCGGAGTCGTCACTACAACATCAACGGGACCCGCGGCGTGAGACGGCGTCGTAGCCGTGATCGAAGTGCTTCCGCTCACGTTAACGTTGGTCGCCGCGGCGCCGCCGAACTTAACGGTTGCTCCCGTCGAAAAATTTGTACCGGTGATAGTGACCGACGCCCCACCCGCAATAGGCCCGGAATTCGGGGCCGCCGCGCTGACGGTTGGCGGAGGCAAAACGGTAGTGAAATTGAGAACGGCGCCGCTGGCAGTCTGATTAGCCATGGTCTTGCTGACTAAGCGCCAGTAGTACTTCGTGCCCGGTTGTAGCTGCGGCAGCGTGTAGGTCTCGGGCATGCCGTTATCCACTTTGCCGATGAATTGATCAGCCGCGAGAAGCGGAGGGTCCGGTGTCGTCCCAAAATAAATGTCGAACTTATGCGCGTAAGGTCCGCCTTCCCAAGTCAGCGTCGTGTTCAACGATTGGCCTGTGGAGCCGTTTGCAGGGCTTATATATTGAGGCGGATCGGGTGGAAGCGGCGCGAACGGCTGCGTCTCGGTATTCGAATTCCACTTGCGCTCAAACTGATTCACGAACCAGTTAAAGAACCACTGCTTCTTCGTGAAATAGTTATTCTCCTGCTGGGAATTCGACGATGGGCCGGTCCAGTTCGATGAGCCGAAGATCGTCTCACCCAAGCCGTAGAGCATGACGACTTTTTCATGATTGAGCCCCTGATGCGCGCGAATGCGAATCTGCACGCCCCCGTTGTACAGAAGATCGACATTGTAGGCATCCCAGGGCCTGTCCGGATTCCGGTATTCGTTCTGCTCCGTAAGAAGCCGCACCGGTATCCCCCGATTCACCGCGTTTATGCTCGTATTCGTGTAGCGGTCATTTGTAATGCGATACATTATGATGTCGATTTTCCGCGGCTCCTGATTCATCTCGAGAGCGGTCCGGTTATAGAAGTCCTGCGAGTCGTCGACGCTCGGAGGAAAATTCATCTCGGGATCAATTGGGAATGTAGGATAGCGCCGCGCCAGCGGGGTGGTGATGTTCGCATAATTGCCGTAACTAGTCGTATCCGTCCACAGGTCATCGTACTTGGTCTTGAAACTGTTGACGACCGCCGGATCATCCGTGAAGTAGATCGCTTCGTCGATATAGTTTGTGAAAGGCTGCGCCGGAACAAAGAAGTCGGGCGAGTAATTAGCGCCGGTGAATTCCAATTTATTCTGGCCGGCAAACAGCATCATTTTGAAGTGAAGAATGCCGTCCCTGAGCTTATAGCGCATCGGAATACCCGCATTCTTTAGTTGATCCAGTATCGCCTGATTTCCGGCGTAGGTGGCGCTCGCCCTCGGATCGCATAACACGCGCACCGGCACGCCCGAGTGGAATTTATTAATCAGCTTCGTCGCGTAAGAGGAGTCTTGAATAAACCAAAAAGAAAAATCTATTCCCTGGGTCTCGGCGTCGATCAGATCCCATAACGGTTGCCTGCAATCCTCGAAGGAAGAGTCGCAGAGCCGCTCCTGGGCCTTCGCCTCGGACGTCGTAAGAAACAGTACCGCGAGCACTGAACAGAAAAGCAACATTGTTAATTTGCGAATGGTTAATTTGCGAATGAGCATATTTTTGATCCTCGCTCAATTTCATTTGGGTGCGGGCCGTTCTGTGCCAGCGGCGAGCTTTGCCGGGAGATCATTGACAGAACCGTTGCCGCGCACCTCCTCGGAAATTCCTATACTCAGAAGAACTCGGATTCTTTAAAGAAGATGGGATTTGATATGGAGGTTGATGAGGTAGGCGAGAATTTGATTGGAGCGCGAAAATTTTAGCCCGCGGTGAGTATTTTTAAATAACTTTGCTTCAGCCGATTCATATTTCATTTTCACCCGGGCGGATCAAGCTCGATGGCTTGATAAAGCTCTTGAACCGCGCGCTGAGTAGCGGTGCCCGGCTCGTAAAAGATCTCCCTTGCGACAGCTCTGCGTTCTTCCGAGAGATGAGCTGGTTGTTCGAGCGCGTATTCAACCGCCGTGAGCGCTTGTTTCACGCTCGTCACCGATGTGGACGCCGCGGCCAAAAGATCGACGTAATCGGGACTGATGTTTGTTTCGGCAATAAGCTTCGGCATTTCGATTCGAACGACGGGGCGATCAAGCAGCATGAATTCAAATCCGACCGAGCTGTGATCCGTGATCAACACATCGGCTGCCGCCAGATAAGGACAGGCATTGCTTCCGACAGCCAACACACCGCCGTGTTCGGCTAAGACCGGCTCCAGTCGCGCGCACCAGTCAACCCCTCCCGAGTGCATATACTCAGGATCACGCGAGCGATCGTGCAGCTTCACGAGGACCGCATAGCCCTTTGCGCAAAGCGCTTCCACCAATTCCTCGCCCATCGCATTCAGCGACGAATAGGGCGACCATGTCGGCGCATACAAAACCGTTTGTCTCGCCGGATCGATTTCAAGAGAGGTGAGAACCTCGTCACGCTTGAGCGAGCCATCGACCAGACAGTCCAGCTTCGGCATTCCAACCAACCGGGCAGCTCTGCTCTCTCCGTCGATTGCTCCCGAGCGCACGAACGCGCTCAGCCGTCTTGAATTAATAAAGAAGAGGCGATCCCAGTCCCGCATTGAGAATTCAGGGCTGTCGTAGACGTTGCCGTACTTCCCGGCCACTCCATGGAACATCTGAATGCGGCACGCGCCTCGCAGAAGCCGCGCCCATAAAATATCCGACGCAAGGTATGCGTCGAATTTCATCGGGAAGGCTCGCCTTGGCGTAATCACCCGCGCTCCGCAGCCGGCCTCCCTGAATATGTCGGCCTGGCGGCCCGGTTTTTCGCTGGAGGTAAAGTAGAACGCGACTCGCGAGTCATCTCGCATGGCGCGATAGATGGGCGCGGCTACCGAATAGTTCATCGGAGTGCGCGCATCAATGAGCACGCGTCTTACGGGATTGAAGCGCGCTCGCAAGCCCGTCTCAATCCTGCGAGCGAAGTTGATCGTGCCTCGTAAGCTCATGCGCGATGGATCCTCCGAGTTGGGCGGCGGCAACGGATCGCGCCGCCAGCCGCTGCTTCGGTCTCGGCCTCACTCCTTGATCGCAGACGATCATTGGAAGAATTTCGTTCACGGCGCGAAAGTAATCCTCAGGAAAATCAATCTCGATCCAGGGATGATTTTTTGTCGGCACTGCATACAGCGGGCGTTCGAGCGCAAAGTCTCGAAACGCGCGCGGAGCCCACGCCCGATGGATGCCTCGATGAATCAGCGCATCCATTTTTTGAACCAGCAACTGAGCGCCGTCCCTGCCGAACTTCACGATGCCGACATTCTCGCCGTCGACCTTGCGCGGATTGAGTTCCTTGCCTATGTCTATCACCCTGCCATGCCGCAAACGGACTTTCATCTCTTCATCCCCCATCGGCGGCATCTCTCGATCATGGTGAGCCAGCAACAGCGCGTCTTCGTGAGGATCGGCAAGCAGGTCCTTCAGGATTTGAGGATGAAACAAAACATCGGCGTTAAGAACGATGAAGCCTTCGGTCATCTTTTCGCGAGCAAGCCAAAGCGAGAACAAGCTGTTGGTCTTATCGTGACGGGTGTTCTCTATGTACTCGATTGTGGGGCCGCAGACCTCGCGCACCTGTTCGGCTCCAAACCCGATGACGGTGATGATTCGATCTATACCCTCCATTTGAAGGGCCTGAATTTGCCGCTCGATTAGCGACATCTCTCCAACCTGTGCGAGGCACTTTGGGGGACCGTTCTCGTTGCCGATGAGCCTTGATCCTCTCCCGGCTGCGAGTATGATTGCTCTCATATTATTAAGTTCCTGTCCTTTCTCTACTCTCTACCAGGCGATCTCGAGCTTCAGAGTTCACGCGGCAACCGCGGGCCGAGGCCGCCTTATCAACTGCCGCACTTTGCTTTCGTACCATTCCTTGTCCTGACGCGGGATCGCGAACTTCAAAAACACCAGCAAGTAAACCGCCCCGGCGGCTGCTGCTTGCAGCCCGATCAAAAGCAACTTGTCTGGAAATAGACCGCGAGTGAGCACAAGCAACATCCCCATCGGAATCATAGGCCAAAGCGCGGGCCATACCGCCTCGCGCACCGCGTTCCGCTTATCGAGCTCGGCGCGGCGGCAGGCTGCCGGGAAGAGAATAAATATCGAAACACCCGCAAGAGGTATCGCGGTTCCAACCGCGACGCCTGCCAGCCCGAAAGGCCGCACCAGCAAGATACTCAATCCAACATTCACAAGAGCGGCGGCTACGTTTGCCGCTGCCAACAGCCGATGCTGTCCAGCCCCTTTAAGCAAAGTTGTGGCCATTGAACATCCGACCCGAATCGCCACAGCGGCCGACAGTATATAAATGATGGGAACGCTCGCATCGAATCGCGCGCCCACCCACGCCCTTACAAGGGGCTGGGCCAGGATCACGAGCCCGGTAGTAACCGGTATAACCATTGCAAGAGATATGCGAGTGCCTTGCACGAGAACACGTCTCAGCCGCTCCGCCTGCCCGAGTGTCGCGAAATCGACCACTACCGGGAATAGCGCCCCGTTCATCTGACTCGTCACGTTCTGAGTAGTCTCGATCAACCGCTGAGCGATTGCCCAAATCGATATGGCTACCGTGCCCATAAACGCGCCGATCACAACGGTGTCGCTCGAATAATTCAATTTGTTGGCGACGTCGATCAACAGAAGAAAGAGGCTTACGCGACTGACTTCGCGAAGGCGGCTCAATCGAAAATATCGCGGACCGATTCTCAGGCCGGGAAAGGCTCGATAGGCGTTCATCGCGTACAGAAAATAGCTGAGTATTCGCACGATGGTCGTGGCCGCGACCAGCTCAACCAATCCGTAGCCCATCTCCAGGACCGCAATGTTCACCAGAGCAACAGCGGCCGTTGTTCCGATGGCCACCCAGCCATTCAGATATCGGCGTTGAAAGGCGTTGACGACGCCGCCGAACACGCTGAAAGGGAATCCCAGAGCCACATACGCGCTCACGAACAGCAGCACGCCGCGGCCGGTCGCCGCCTGTTCCGTGTCAAGCTTGAAGAAGTGATCCAGGTTGAATGCTATCGCTGCCGCGATCGCGAATACTGCAATGCCGATGAGGGAGAAAACACAAAACAACGTGCTGATGATCTGGTTGAGCCCTTCTCGATCGCGCCGCGCGCGGCACTCGGCGGCGAACTTGACCTGCGCCACGCCGTACCCGAGATCAAGCACCGAGAAATACATCGTGATCGACGTCGTCAGTACCCATAGTCCGTAAGTGGATTGGCCAAGACGCGACACGTTGAACGGCAGCATTAAGAGCCCGATCACCATCTGGACGCCAAGCGCCAGATAGTCGACCGATACGCTCCGAGCGAAGGCCTCGAATTCGCCGCTCTTTCGACCCCACAGAGAGTCGTCGTCCGTATAGATCGACCTTATGCCCATCTACCCCTTGTTCGGCGCCTTGCTTCCGAACCGCGTTCCGCTTTGGAGACAAATCACCTCGCACCGGGGGCTTCGTCCCCGGCTATTGACGCGTCCCCCTTCGGAGAACTCAGAACCCTAATGGTCAAACTCTCGTTCGGGAACTGCTACCTTTCGCTTGCAGCGGTTGAAAAGCCATCGCGTGAGCTGCTTGCCCGCTTTTTTCGATCCCGCCGCCGCTGCCGTACGATGCCGGCAAAGAACCAGAGCCAGAGCTCATGCTCGAAAGAAGCAATGGGATCGCGGCGCGGCCGCAAAGCTTGGCCGAGTGATTTTAGAAAAGTCCTGTACAAATATCGGGGCACGCCCGCGATGTGAGGCACGTTTGAGTAATCGAGCGCCGTCTCTTCAGGCGATTCCATGTTGATCCGCGAAGTCTCATACAGCATCGCCCGGCTTACGCCATGCCAGTAGAACCACCTGCGAAAATAGTTCTTCGTCAGCCGATCAGCGGGAATCACGTGCTGTATATGCATCGACGGAGCGTAGAAGCCACGCAAGCCCGCGGCCTTCGCCCGCAGGCCCCATTCGCGCACTTCCTGTCCGAGGAGCGTTCCCGCTTTGCGGCCTACGCGGTTGTCCCACAAACCGGCCCGCTCGAACGCATCACGGCGAAATGCCATGTTCACTCCGAGCGGAACCTTTGAACCGAATTGCAACGGTTCGTCTCCGTAGTCGAGTAGGGCTATCACCGCCCAGTGGCGGCCGGGCCGGTCAGGCAGCCAGTCGGGGCGGCGGCCGGACCATAAAGGATGGACCCGGCCGCCGACGTAATCGCAATCAAATTGCTCGAGCGACTTTGCCGCCGAGTCGAGCCAGTCGGCTTGTACTCGCACGTCGTCGTCGGTCGTGAGAATGATTCTCCCCTTCGACGCGCGTATGCCCGCATTCAACGCCGCGCATCTTCCCTGCTCTCCTTCGAACACATAGAGGAGCTTTGATGGAAAGGCGGACATCGCCTCGCCGACCGCCTCCCGCGTGTTATCGTGAGAGTTGTTGTCTACGACGATCACTTCCCACTCGTCGTCGGACTCAAGACGCGAGAGGCTTTGCAGAGTGCCGCGAAGATCCTCGGCTCGGTTGTAAGTCGGAATGACGACCGAATACTTCACGCTTTTTGCGGGGCTCTCATTCATCAATTTGTTACTCCAGCGGTTGCCCTTTCAATGGCGTCCACATCAGCTCCCACGTCCTGTTCTTTCGTTCCGCCGTGTTTATAGGGACTGGCGGCGTTCAAGCGGTAATTGCCCTTCGCCTGATCCGCGAAGCCAATATCCGCGAGCGAGGTCGGATAATAGTTCTTGTTGCGCGGATAATCGTAGTTGCCCGTCATAACGACGATGTTCCGTTTGAATACGGCGCTTGGAAAATACTTCTCGAGGGTGGGGTTTCCGCTCTGAGTTCCATCTCCTTTGATCCCATAAGAATTGTGCAGCGTGATGTTGTTGGTGAACATGAAGTCGGTGCTGGAGTTTCCGTAGGCCGTGATTATGTTTCCGCGCTGCATCACCGTGTTGTGATCGACTGTTACGTCGACGGCCTCGGTGATCTTCATGAATGTGCCTTCGCCGTCCCATATGCCGCCGCCCACGTCTTCAAAGAGGTTGTTTCGGATTACGATGTTCGTCATCTGGCCGCTCGGGTTATAGGGGTCGCGCCCGAGTACGTTCATAGCGGACGACGTACCGCGGACGACGTTGTTGATGAATTGTACGTCCTGAGTGACGCTCCACGGCGCGGTTCCATCCTGGTTCTGGCACTTGAAAAGAATCGCATATCCGGTTTGAGCGTCGATCCAGTCGTTCTCGAAGACATTACCTTCGATGACCACCCTGCGAGCATTTTTTAGCTCCAGAAGGTTCTTGACCGACCAGCCGATCCCGGCGAAGCTCGGATCATCCTTTTTCCAGGTCAGCGGTTTGAAGCAATGATTACGCTTGATCTCGATGTCCGACGGAACCAGTCCATAGATCTTCGGATCCGCGCCGCCGAACATGATGTTCTCGCCGGAAGCTTCGAGATAGTTATTGACGATGTTGAACGGACCAGGTCCGTTCCATCCGCAGAGAGCCTGGGTGTCCGCGCCGACTTCGTGAATGTCCGATATGTATGAGTTGATGACCGAGGTGCTCGCGCTATTTAGAGCGACGCCGCGCCGCACGGTCTGCGTAGGGCTTCCGTGTATGTAGCATCGGTCGATGGTGATATCGTGCGGCAGCAGCGAGGCTTCGGCTTCATTGCCTTCACCCAATCTCACCAATCCGTAGTTCGCGGGTGCGTCGGGAGTAAGACCGAACTCGATGCCTACGAACATGTAATTGTGCGCTCCATGCGATGCGCTGATGGCCGCGGCCGAATTCGAGCTAACGATCTTCGGCAACTGATCCGCGTTTGCGGGTGTAATTCGAGTATCCGCAGGAGGCAGTTTGTCATTGGAGGCGGCCGATCTAATCGTGATCCATTGATTCTCGCTCCCGCCCTTGTCGGGAAGCACGAAATTGCCTGAGTAAGTTGCGCCCGGCTCGAGCATGATGACGTCGCCAGGTTTGGCTTGATCGAGAGCGGACTGGAGGTCTCCGCGCGAGTCTACCGTTATAACGCCCTCGGATATCGCCGCATTTTTTGCGCGCGACGAGGCCGTCATTTTTTTACAGGCCAGCATGGTTGCGGCTAGACAGGTCATCGCTATCAAACCGGCGATGAACCCGATCCGTCGCTTTGTAGATTTCGTTAAACCGTGAAGAAGCAATTCTCCAAATATCATTCCTTAGTCCTTTCGGATAGAACTTCCTACCTGTCCCCTAGATTTTGAACGATGAGCCTTCGCTGACCGCGGCTTCATCATTAACCATATTTCGTTGCGGCTCGAGCGCGCGGTCACCGGCCAGATCGCAGTAAAGATTCAGCCAGTCTCTCCGCACCTCGGTCCACGTATACTTTTGGCATGCCGCGCACGCTCGCGAGGCGATTTCGTAGGCGAATTCTTCGTCGTCGAGCAGTCGCATCGCGGCGCGCGCCATCGCTTCGTGATCCCCGCGTCTCACGAGTAGGCCCGTTTGCTCGTGAGCCACGATGTAAGGTATGCCCCCGGCATCGGAGGTTACAACGGGCAAGCCCGCCGCGAACGCCTCGATGATCGAAATAGGCATATTGTCTACGTTCGAACCATTCAGAAGAACGTCTGCTTCCGAATAAAACATCGGCATCTCGCCAGGTGGGACGCAGCCGGCAAACACAACATCGCGAAGCTCGAGCTTCTTCGCGAGTCCTTCTATCTCGGCGCGACGAGAGCCGTCTCCGGCTATGGTGAGGCGCGCTTCCGGGTGATGTCGTTGAATAATCGCGAATGCTTTCAGGACGCAAGGCAGGTTGTAATGAGACTCCAGCAAGCGGCTGGTAAGAAACACCGGCCTGACCGGGCGCCGCGAACGAAAGCGAAAATTATCCAGCTCGACAATATTCGAGATGGCGCGAGCTTGCAAACCAAACCTCGCAAAAATATCCACCAGATAGGCGGAAGGCACTGCTATTACATCGGCAAGGCTGATCGTGGGCACGGCGGTTTGCCAGTGCATAAGATGGTCTTCGGCTTCGCCGCTGTGATAGTTGAGCACTATCTTCGCGCCGTAGAGCTTCGCCGCGAGCATCGCGGGCAGCGGCGCCAGCAGAAAAGAAAAATAGGAGGCTGAGAACACGTGTACGACGTCGTATCTCCACACTCTGGCGAGCAACATCGCGACGTAGACCAGCGATGTGACTATCGTTCGCACGTATTTGATCTTTTGAAGCAGTCTCAGCGGCATCGGGAGCCGGGGATTGTGCGGCAGGAATCCGACCTTGACGGAGGGCTCGGTCCGCAGGCGTTTAAGCAGGCACGCTGCCTGCACCGATTGCCCTCCTACGATGTCGAGCGAAGGAGCCACGATCAACACGCGAGGGGTCTTCAACTCCCCGTGCCGGTCACGTCGATTCCACCTTCTTCGCCTCTTCATAGCGATCCTAAAAAGCACCTACGGTTCCCACAAGATCAATCGTGCACGGATGCCGCGTCTCCGCCGACTCGAGCATTCGCAGACAGGCAAGCGTGGCGCGAGCTCCATCAAACGCCGTTACGGCATTAGAATCCCCTCTTCGAATCGAATCGATAAAAGCTCGAACCTCGCTTTCGTAGCCCTTGTCCGGCCACAATTTCGAACGATTGCGAAGCAGGCCTTTGGGCGACTTCAACCGTTTGAAATCTTCCGTTACCACGCCCAGTCCTTGAGCGAATACCTCGACTCGCTCACCCGCCGAGGCGCTGCTTCCGACCGTGCAATAAGTCAGATTGCCGATGGAGCCATCCTCGAATAGAAAACTCGCCGCGATGTTGTTCTCGCCGATCGGCTCCTCTTTATCGGTTGGAAGCGAGTATGCCGAAACGCTGATCGGCTCGGATTCCAGCATCCAGTACATCAAGTCGACGAAGTGACAGGCTTCGCCCAGTATCGCTCCGCCGCTGCGTGGATCGGCCATCCAATATGAGCCGCTTATACCCGGCGAATTCACTCTGCAGTTGATTACCGCGGGCCCGGTTCGCCGCGAAAGCTGCTTCTTCTGTTCTTTGTAATAAGGCGCGAAACGGCGATTGAATCCGACCGAGAGAACCTTGCCGCTTTGCATGACCGCCTGACAGACGGCGATGCAATCCTCCTGTGTCAATGCCATCGGTTTTTCGACAAACACGTGCTTGCCTGCCTTGAGAGCAGTAAGGGCCTGCCGGGCGTGATGCTCGTTCCGCGTGAGGATGACCACGGCATCGACATCTTCGTCCGCTATGATCTGATCAAAGTCGGAGCAGCAATACTCGGCGTCGAACCTCTTAGCGTAGCTCTTTCCTCGTGTTCCGCTTGCCGAATAAATCGCCTTCAAAGCGACGCCCGACGCCTTCTTCAACAGGGGAAGATGCACCCATCGCGCGAGATTCCCGGCCCCGGCGACGGCAATGCCGACGTCGCCTTCTTTGCCTTTGTGCCGCGCAACCGCGACCCGGTGCTTCGGCTTGAATACCCCTGCCGGCTGTTCCGACGCGGCTGCGGGATACCGAAGTAGTACGGCGAGGCTGTTTGAATCCGGCGCCATGATCGTTCTGTAGGCGTCCGGAGCTTCGGACAAAGAAAACTCGTGCGTAATCAAAGGCGCGAGGTTGACCCGTCCGAGCTCGACCAGCCGGAGGAACTCTTCCATGTTGCGATTCTCTGTCCAGCGGACGTAAGCGAACGGATAATCCTGTCCTGCCTCTTCATAAGAAGGATCGTAGCTGCCGGGTCCGTAAGCCCTCGACATGAACAGCCGAATCTCCTTGAGATACATTTCATTCCACGGAAAGCTCATCTCAACCGCGCCTACTACGACGATGCGGCCGCGTTCCCGGCAGATTTCAAGAGCGTGTCTGCACGGCCCCGCCGATTTCGAAGCCGCGGCTATGATCACTGCATCGACGCCGCGCCCGTTAGTTATCGCGTGAATCTCATCGACGAGGGACGAGCCTGCGTACAGACCGTAGTCCGCGCCGAGTCCGCGAGCCATCTCGATGCGGTCGTCTTTCAAATCGGCGCCGATGCATACTCCGCCTTGCAGCCTGACCAACTGCGCTATCAACTGGCCTACCAAGCCCAATCCAATGACGGCGACTCGATCGCCGATGCTTATCTCGCAAATGCGAACCGCGTTCATCGCGATGCTTCCAAGAGTGGTGAAGCATGCGTGTTCGAAGGGAACTCCGGCGGGGACTTTCGCGGCCAGATTCTCTCCGACGGCAATCGTCTCACCATGGCCCGTTCCTTCTCCGCCGTATGCGACGCGGTCGCCGATCTCGAGCTTGGACACCGTGGGATGCTTGTCGACGATCACGCCCGCGCCGGAATAGCCAAGCACCGCATACTCGCTGAACTTCGCCCTCACTTCGGCAATTGTGCGAATCGGACCCATCGTGTGCATGACGTCCCAGACCTTGCGCAGGTGCGAAGGGTTGTCGGTTACTTCACGGAGCACGTTCTTCTGATGGATGCTGGCCGTTTCGGTGCCGCTGCTGATCAGCGAATAAGACGGCCTTATCAAAACATGGTGAGACGCGGGCAGCGGATCGGGCACCTCGTCCACGACTATTTCTCTTAATCCTTTTCGGACTACCTGCTTCATTCGTCCTCCAACGGTTGAAACACGCCGCGCTTGAGTGATTGAGCCCGGCAGGCTCTAATCCATCTCGCTCGCGAGCGGCTCGCCTCCCGCGGCGCGCGCTTGTTCTGTGCTGTCGGTCGTGTATGAAAGCTCGCGATATACCTGGAGCCACTCTCTCTGAACGGCCTGCCACGTGTATCCGCGGCTGGCCTCGCGAGCGTTTCGGGCCAGCGCCGCCGCCAACTCCGGGTTCTCGATCAGTCGTATCGCGGCCGCAGCCATAGCCGTAGAGTCGTCGCGCGGAACGATCAATCCGCTTTCTTCATTAGTCATGATAAATGGTATCGCGCCGCCGCCGTCCGTGGTCACTACGTTCAACCCGGCCGCCATGCTTTCGGTTATGGAAGCGGGCATGTTGTCGATGTTGGTTCCCGAGAGATAAATGTCCGCCGAGTCATAGAGATCGGGCATCTCGGAAAGCGGGACAAATCCGAGGAACTTCGTGTTCCGGAGATTTAACTCGCAAGCCAATCGTTCGAGTCGCGGTCTCAACCATCCGTCGCCGGCAACAGTGAGCGTAGCTTCCGGATAGCTCTGTTGAATGATCGCGAAGGCGCGCAGAACGCAGGGTACGTTGTATAGCGGCTCGAGCAAGCGGCTGGTCAGGAAAACCGGCCTTATCGGCCTCCGCTCGCGATATCTGAAACAATCAAGATCAACCAGATTGAAGATCGAGCGCGCCTTGAGTCCGAAACGCGCGAAGACGCTGACAAGGTATCCCGACGGCACGACTATCATATCGGCCAGACGGATAATCGGAATGGCCGTGCGCCAGTTGAGGAGATGATCTTCGGCCTCGCCGCTTCGATAATTCAAAACAATCTTCTTACCGAACAGCCTGGCTATGAGAATCGCCGGAGTTGGCGCAAGCAAGAACGAGATATATGACGCCGAAAAAATATGAATGAGATCGTACTTGCGAACTCTCGCGAACAGCGTCGCTACATACGCGATCGAGGTAACGATAGTGCGCAGGTATTTGACTGCTTGAAGCAGACGCAGCGGTCCGGGCAGCCGAGGATTGACCGGGAGAAATGAAACTTCAAGTTCCGGGTCCTTGCTCAAGCCCTCGAGCAGCCGCGCGGCCTGCACCGCCTGACCTCCTCGAATGTCGAGCGACGGCCCCACGATCAGGACCCGCAAGCGACGGTCGTCATCGGATCGGTCGCTCGCGAAAGGCGCTTGCTTACAGGGATATTTGGTCTCCATATCTATCACTCGTGTTTCTCTTCCTCTCAATTTGCCTGCTCCACCGTCCGCAACGTGATTAAATCGACGCGGCCGGACGCAGCCAGCAAGCGTTCGTACAGTTTCTCGGTCTTATCAAGCTGGGCCTCGCAGGAAAACTCCCGCTCAACGATCAGTCGAGCGCGCTCTCCCATCGAGCGGGCTCTTTCTGGATCGAGAAGCAGAGAGGCAATCCGCGCCGCCATCGCCTCGTCATCGCCTGGTGAGACAAGGTAACCGAATTCGCCCTCTCTCACCGCTTCGCGAATCCCGCCTACATTGGTTGCGACTACCGGTCGGCGCGCCGCCATATACTCGAGCACCGAATTCGAAAAGCCTTCCGATTTCGAGCTCAAGACGCAGACATCCGAGATCGCCAGCAGGTCTCCAACCTCATCCCATCTGCCTGGGAAGAAGCATCGGCCGCCAAGCCCGAGCGTCGCGGCAAGATCGCGCATATCATCGAGCAAAGGTCCCTCACCGGCGAGGATGAAGGCCGACTCCGGGACCATTGCTCGAATGCGCGCGGCCGCGTGCAAAAAGGTAGTGTGATCTTTGACCTCACGAATGTTGGCCACAATAGTGACGAACTTCAGCGTTTCGCCGTCTCGAACATTGCTGTCACCCAAGCGCCGCAGCGCTGCCCTTCTGCCCGCCTCACAGGACTCGACGCGATTCAGATTTAGTCCATTGTGAACGGTAACGATTTTGTCCGCGCGAACCCCTTCGGCAATTAACTGCCGTCTTACCTCATCACAATTGGCCACGACGGCGTCCGCGAGCCGATAGCTGCCTCGCTCGATGAATCGATTGAGAGCCGCGCGCTTCGAAGATTCGCGCCTCGAGGCAATTCGTACCGGAACCCTCGCCATCCACGCGCCCATCATTCCAAATATATTCGTGTAATAGTCGTGGGTGTGAACAACGGTAATGCCGAGTCGCCTCAGGTGAATCGCGAAGCGGCGAAGCTGCCGCATCATATTGCCGTCGTAAAAACTGTTTAAGGCAAATTCCGGAATCTCTCCGAGTGACAGCGATTCAATCCTGGAACGCAACGGTCCGACATCGTTCAGACAGGCAAGGTGCACTCGATAGCGGCCGGATTTAACCTGCATCCCCACGAGCTGTACAGCCTGACTCTCCGAGCCGCCGCTGTTGAAGCTGTCTACGAGGTGAAGGACCGCGGGCTTTGATGACTTATGAGCGCCCGCGCTGTCGGATCGATATTCATCACGACCTTCCACTCGGCGCCCATCGCGTTCACTTGTAGCAACCATGCCCATGCACTTTCTCACTCCGCCGGAATCGGCGGCTCGACGAAAACAGACTGTTCGGCGCCGCCCGCGGCCTGAGTTTCCATCGCGCAGTCAACTTGCAGCCCTTTCTGAACCGCGGATTCGACTATTCGGTTTTCCAGGCGGCGTCTGGCTCGTAATGAAGGCCTCTCGATCAAATAGTAAGAGGCGAGCGCGGCGACTATCACCATTATGATGTTCAACGGAAAACTGGTGAGAAGCGCCGTGGAATTGCGGTTGAGAAAGAGCTGCTGCCACAGATAAATCGAGTAGCTCATCACGCCGACAAACACGATCGGTTTCGCATTCAGGAATCGGCCTACCCTTCCCTCTGAGTTCGTCACGCACCAATCGATCGACGCGGCGATTCCAATATTCATAATCGTGAAGGCGAATAAAAAATTAATCCGAGGACGGTCGTACAAGCTGCTCGCCAACAGCACCGCGAGCGGCGCCGCGATGAACAATTTCGACCGCATCAGGAGTTGATAAGGGCGCCTGGTATGCAGCCAATCGCGCGCTCCGGCCAGGACACAGCCTACCGCAATCGAATCCGCGATGGTCTCGAATCTCTCGCCGATGCCGGTTTCAACCGAAGGCGACAGATGCCATAGATAGACTCGGAGAAGCGGGCAAATTACTATCAGCGCCGCCGCCGCCCACAAACCGCGACGCATGCCGGCCAGAATGAGGAGCGCCGGCCACAATAGATAGAACTGCTCTTCCACGGATAGGGACCACGTATGACCGATGTTCCACGAGCGGCCGGAGTAATAATTCGAGGTATAAGTCAGCGCGTGAATGCGGTCTCGCGGATCGAGCTGGATGAGATCCATAGCCGCAAGCGCTATCAATACGAGCAAGAACGCATAATATGGAGGGAAAATGCGAAGCGTCCTGCGAAGATAAAATCGATCGAGCCGCATTCCACCCGTCTCGCGTATTTCATCGAGGAGAAGCCGCGTAATCAGGAATCCTGAGATAGCGAAGAATACTCTGACTCCGAGTCCACCCAATTCGAAATAACGGCCGATCCATTCAGGTACTATGAATCCGTTTGTGCCCGACAGATGACTGAATACAACGAGCGCGATCGAGATCGCTCGCAACCCATCCAGCGAAGCTATTCTGTTGGGGTTGTTATTGGTCATGATTTGCCACTTGTCACTTACTATTCGTCAACCTATTCCCTGCCCCTATCTCACCGCATCGACCCATCCTTTTGGATACTTCATCTGATCCGATGGAGCCCAATCGCGCAGTACATAATCGGCCGGGCCGCTTCCAAGATCGCCGCGGAGCGTGACTTCGTCCGGACCAAATTGCGCGAGCCTCCATTTGAATTCGCGGAATGAACCGCGAACGATGGGAATTTTCATCGGGTTGTAACCCAACAGCGTCGCGCCTATCCAATCGACCGCCGCGGCATTCTGTCCGGCGAAGATCAGTCCCAGCGGAAACGGCTCGGGCGACAAAGGACCATCGCCCTGTCCGGCCGTAATCGCATCGACTATGTGAATCACGCGGCGTTGTTGCTGATCCGCCAACGAAGCGTCTTCGCGGCCGTACAATAAGATCCTGTTGAGATCGAGACATGTTCTCCAGATCGTGTCATTGCCGGACCACGAACCTTCGGTTCCCAATTGATCGCCGGTTCTTCGCGCAAGCCGGTCGAGGTTAACCGCGATTTCATTCCAGAGTTTTCCGCCCGTGTGGGAACGCGCCATGTTCCGGCGATCGAGCGAGTATTCGAGCGCCCTCTTTACGGGACTGGCCCCGGGATAACAGTCGCCGCCGGTCGCGGAACCGCCGACCCGGTGATGAGGCAGATACTCCTTATTTCCGTTGATGCCGATCAGGTTCTTCAGAGCGCAGGTGACGCCGGCTTTTTTGTGCGTCTTGAGCTTGGGCAGATTGATGACTACGTCCGCTTCCATGACCTCTTTGGCGATAAGGTAGCGGTGCCGGCCCGGCGAATGTGTTTCAGCCATCAGGCGCGGATCGTATCTCGTCACTCGAAATGTATGTCCGTTGCTTGAAATCGGCTCCAGGAGACTCTCAGAGCCAAGATCGAACCGCACGAAGCGATCTTCAGGCAGGAGCCCTTCCTCCGCCACCCTCACTCCATCAACTATGCGGCACGTAGTTCTTCGAAAGTCGAGTATGCCTTTGAATCTCGATGTCTTCTCTTTCAATTCTTCCGACCATCGATCAAGGCCGGTCGCGGCCAGCAAGCGAGCAAAGTCGCAGCTTTGAATCGGCGCATCTCCGACTACGACCTCGGCCGCCCCCGCCTTCAACGCGCCGAACACCGCCTGCTTGACCAGCGATGGGTGAGTCAGCAAGGGCTCGATGTCCCATTTGCCTTCGTTCTCATGCAAAACGAAGTTGGGCTTTATCAAGACTCGCGACCCCGGCGAGATTACTTTTCCAAAAGGCCCTCGCTCATAATCGAACCAGTCCAGTTGATGCGACAGCGCCAGCAGAGACGGAGAGCGATCACCCTCGCAAGGTTCTTCATAGGCTGACAGCCTGACAGCGGCCACGCGCGGATCCGAGTTGAATTCTCTGACGGACTCCATAACTCATCTCCCTCGCGACATCGCGAGCTCACTCATAACCGGCCGGTGCTTGTTCGATTTTGTGAGAGGCAGCTCATCGACCATCTGCAAGCTGAGCGGAAGTCCCGGAAGATTCGCCGACACCGTCGCGAAAATATCGTTTTGGTTTTCGCTCATGAATCCGGCCGCGGGAATAATCTTCAGCTCGATCGAATAATCCGAGCGCTGCACGAACATGAACCTCTTCACGCAATAATCCTTCAACAAGTGCGGCATCTGCGCGCCGCTGATCCAGCGACCGTCACGGAGCCGGATTCGATCGACTTCTCTGCCGACTACCTCGTGCAGTTTAAATGCCGGATTGCCGGGCCTGCTCGCCGAAGGGAACCGCCCGATATCACCTATTCGGTACCGGATCATCGGCATACCGTCCGCGTGGAGCTTCGTGATGAGAATCGGCGCGTTCGGCTCCGATGTCTCGGGCTCAACCAGTACGTTCGACCAGTCAATCTGAAAATCGAGCGCCCACGCCGGAGCCGATTGAAAACCGACGGGTCCGACGTCGCGCGCTCCGTATCGCTCGTGAACGGGCTTGCCAAAGGCATCTTCAATCGCGCGCCGGTCGTGCGAATAGAGTTTCTCCGCTCCTGTCACGAGACAGCGAGACGGATAGTCCGCGCGAACGCCGCGTTCGAGAATGCGGCGAGCCAGGTCCGCAAGCGCACCCGCGTAAGCGACGATGCACGCGGGCGACATCTTCGAGAACTCGCGGTGATAAGCATCCAATACATCGGCAGACAGTCGAAAGCAGTCGAACCATCGCGTATTCGTTGCGAACGAATACCACCGGTCACGAATGTTGTCGCTCTTTACCGGATCGAGATGATGGCCCCACAGAAGCGCGGTTCGTGCGCCCGCTTGAGCGCCGATCGCCTGCATAAAGCTCTCGGCGGCGCTCTCACGCCATCCCTTCTCTTCCGGGCCGACCCATATTTCCGTCGGCTCTCCAGTCGAGCCGCCGGTCGAGTCACGTTGCAACTTATCAGGCTGAATAGCTCGCGAAATCAGATCACGTCCGGCGTTGCGAACGTCTTCGCGCTCCAATATCGGGAGCTGGGCGAATTCCTCGAATGTGAACTCCGATTTCGGATCGAACCCGATTCGGTCGAAAAGCGTCTTGTAATACTCGGTTTCCGCATAAGCGCGTCGCAGTAAAAAGCGCAGCCTCCCGAGCACCCATTGGCGTTTTAGATCGGCGCTCCATTCAGCGGACGCGCGGCGGAATCGCATACCTTCCTGATATGCCGACATTGTCTCGCGCCGCGCGGGATGTACTCGACGCTGCAACCGAGACAGCGGCAGATAAACGCCGCTGGAAAAAACATCGTGTGCTTTTGCAGCCAAGCCTTGCATTAGTTCTCTTAAACCGCTTTTCTAACCGACTGCTTCGGCTTCGACGGCGCGGCCCAGCGGCCTTGGACTCGCGGAACTCCGGCGTGATCCACGCATAATTGGTTTCAACTTGTAGTCGCGATAATCGTTCGGATTTCCTTCTTTCCCTTCGATGGCCGCCATCGCGATGTTGAAAGTCTCCCTGGCGCTTGCGAAGTGAAGCTTGAAATCGCCGGTTCGATCCGCCCTATCCAATGCGTCCTCGAGAAACCTCCTCATCGTGTCGCCGATAGTCGCTTCCGGGTCGAATCGAAAGAAGCCATGGCAATAAAGCTTGATGAATATCCACTCGGGTCTCCCTCGAATACCGACCCTCGCGCTTCGCCAATTTCGCAATCGAGCGAAGTCGAGCGGATACACCGCGGTAAGCACGCCGTCGTCGATGCGCGGCATCCACCGTCTCTGTTTTCTATGAGACCAATCGAACACGGTAGGCCCCGTAAATATGATAGGCAGCGTAGGCGAAGAGCCGGCGCGCAGGTTTGCTCCCGATCGGTGAGGCGCCCGTTCATCAAGAGGCCGGCCGCATGAATAGATCGCGTTGAACCGCGCCGTCTGCGCTCTGCTATGCACCGAAGACAGAGTGAAATCGCCGTAACACCCGGTTTCCGCCAGGATCCGCATCTCCGAATCGACTCCGCAGCAAGCGCCGCCCGCGGAATTCGCAAGCGCGGAGTTGCCGTGCACGAAGCCATACATCGGCTTGCCTCCATCATCTCCGCGCGAGAGGAGCTTGTGGTCTTCGGCAAGCACGTCTCGAAATTCTTCCAGCGAGCGCCTTAGGTTTTCGGGCGTATCAGGCGCGTCGACGCCGTGGTGCAGATGCACTTCGACTTCGCCGAGTCCTTCATCTTGCATCTCCGCAAGTCGATCCAATATTCCTCGGTGATACTGCTCGCCCGGATAGAAATTCGTATGCTGAAAGGGACGCCCGTCGTGGTCCCGCACGGCGCCGATCCGTCGAGCCATCTTGTGCCAGTCATCAACCCGCGATAGCTGAGCCGCCCAGCCGAGCCCCTCACGCGTGCCGTCCCATGCCGGCTCGAAGTGGTTCGCCACAGTGAGAATCAAGTGACTCTCGCGGGTTGTCTCGACCATACGCCGAATCCGCTCATTCGCCCTCCAAAGCGGATATCGCACCAGCCACGGCGAAGAGGCCGAGATCTTTTCAAGTTTTGTCAGATCATTTCCCATAACCAAACATCCTTGTCGGCCATCGTTAACGAACCCTTGCACTCGCCGCGGCCGCGCGTGCGCGGACAACGCCGGTGCGCTCCGGTTTTTTCGCTACAAGAAACACAGCGGAGATCGCAAGATCTTCATCGGGCAAATCTCGATACTGTTTCGCAAGCTTTGGCCTGATCTCCTTTATAAAATCGAGCGCGTGTCGAACCGGCTCCGCGCGCAGGTCCACGTGTTCGGTAGGACCGGAAAACTCAGGCTGTCCGAGAACGGCTGTTGCGAAGACCCTGGCGTCGTAATTCAGCTCGATCATCTTCTCGCGGTAATAGTTCGTCAGCCGTCGATTAGGCTTGCAGGAATATCGCGCCATCAGTCGATATAACGAATCCCGAATCGTGAGAAAGGTCAGCGGGTTCATTCCCCGGCTGCTGAACATTCGGTGATCGCTCAGGTCGAGCTTATGAACCATCAACCCGCCGGGTTTCAGCACCGCATCCATAGCCTGGAACGCCGTGTCTATTTCGTAGACGTATTGAATCACGGCTCTCGACACGATGAGATCGAAGTGACCCCTTGGAAACCACTTGTAAATCTCCTCGACGGGAACGCCGTAGAGATACTTGAGCCTCTTTGAATCGAAATCGATGCCGTCGCTGAGATCGATCGCGGCGTCAAACCGAGGTCTCTCCGTCCGGCTCAGCCGCTCGCGAAGCGCCTGATAGATGGCGCGCTGCTGGGCTTCATCGCGATGCGAATAGAACTTATCCGCGCATACAACTTCGGCCGCGCCGGCGCTGAGAAATCTCAGCGCAACCCCGAGATTGTCGCCGGGACCGACTTCGAGAATTCGTTTTCCCTCAAGGCTCTCGACCGAAAGCGACGACATTTGAAGATACTCATCGAATACCCGGTCTATGTATTCGACGCTCTCGGCCAGATTCATGCCCTCATGAGTCGATCCGAAGAGCGCCTTGCTGTCGCCTTTCTTCAGACGTCTTCCGCTCAGCCAATTCTTGTAGATCGAGTTGGCTATTATCATGAGCCTGGAGGCGCCGGCTATTTCCTTTAACGTGCGATTGCTCAATTGTCTTCCTGCCAGAGTGAAGGAGCGGCCCTTCTGCCGGATGCGCCGATGAATATCCGCGAAGCAAAGCGCTGTATCGCAGCCCGCTCGCCAAGTGTTAGGACTCGCGCGGTCAACACCGCGAGCAGGTAAGTGAAACCAAACGCCGCTCCGCAAGTTGCTATGACGTAAAATGGCTTCAGTCCCTGAACCGCCGAGTGAACCGAAAACGCGACCAGCGCGGCGGCTCCCGTCGCCAGCAACACCTTCCCTACATCCTTGAATAGAGCTATATCGGCGAGTTTGAATTCGAGGATACGGCCTGCCTTCCACGTAGCCAGTACCCTCTCAACGACGGTGACCGCGACAACGGCCGTGATAGCTCCGATTAATCCGAAGTTCTTCGCTCCGATGTACAGCCCCAGCAGCAGCGCCACGAGCAGCGGCCCTCGAATCTTGATCAAAAAGTATCGATGCTCCTCATACGCGCGAATAACCGGATCGTAAGCCGAGCTCATCAACGCAAGCGGAACCATCGTCAGATTGATCGCGAAGATCGGCCAGCTAGCGCTGTACCTGTCGGTGAACAGGATCGTAATGACTTCCCTTCCGGTGATGAGAAGCACCGCGTATACGGGAAGAAGAAGAGCCGCAAGCTTGCGGGCCATTCTCGCCAGCAAGACTACAATCTCGCGATGACGGCCGAGGCTCTGGAGATAGCTCACGCGCGGAATCATCACCGATCCAACCGAATCCGTAAGCAGATCGACAAGAAGGATGTTGAAACAGCCGATGGAATAGATCGCATACTGGGCCGCATCGAATTCGTGCGATACGAAAAAATTGTGCAGGTCGGTATGAATCCGAAAAATAAGCGAGGCCGCGCCCAGCGGAAGCGCGTAAGCCAACTGCCTTCGCACGACCGGCCATTCAAACACGCGCCAGAACCGTCCGAAACGCGAGCGCATATAGCCTAACAACAGCGCGGTTTGAAGCAGGCCCTGAACGGCCGCCGCATAGATCAATGCGCGCACGGAGCCAAACGAAACGGCGGCCGCCAATAGAATCAAGCCCTTTGTGAATTGCGATACGACGATCAGTATTGCGGCGAGTCTCGTCTCATGGTTGGCAACCGGCAGAGTCTCGAGGATTGAGCCCACCATCCAGAGCAACGCGACGAAACCGATCATCGGCGCGTACTCCATCAGCTCCGCGCTGTGAAAAATCGAACCCAGAAGATCGGGCCGAATCAGAAGGACAACGTATCCGAGCAGACCGGCGATGAGATAAAACACCGCGATATTGAAAGCGATTTGTCCTTTTCGCTCGCGCTCGCGAGGAAGGAAGTAGAACGCGCTCAACCCGAATCCCATCGGCAGAAGCGTGATGGCCGTGCCGACTACAAGAAAGACTTGTTTGTAGACGCCGAACTCCTGTTGGCTCAAGCGTCGAACGAGTAGAAGCGGAAGAGCGAAGTTGAACGCAAATGCCAGCGTCTTTCCACCCAGGTACCACGCCGCATTGATCGTCAGCGATGAGGACGCGTCTCCGGTCTCGCCGCAATCGGAAGAATCGAGCGCAGGCATCTCGGAGCCGACCTTTCCTGCCGATCCATCAGGCCCGCGCATTGCGCAAACACGCCTCAGTAAGTTCGGGCATACTCGTAGAGCGAGCCGGGTCGCCGCCAATTTCCATCCGCCGTAGTAGCCGCTCGCTTCCTGGAACGCCTCAGCCGCCGAAGCAAATTCACCTTTAGACAGCAGCTTCTTTGCGGAATCCAGGCTTATAAAGGCGCGAAGCTTGCGCTTGCGATCATCCAGCGCCTCTCGCTCGCACTCTTCGAGATCATAGCCGCGCTCGATCTTATCGAGGATGCTCAACGCGGCTTCGAATGCTTTGGGCATATCCGCGCATAGATTGCCCGCGTGCTCGCGGCGAACCACGAGCGGCCTTTTTTGATAGGCGATGCGCGCGCCGATTTTTGCAAGCCTGCACCAGAGATCGAAGTCCTCGCCGTGGCGAAAAGCTTCGTCGAACAATCCTGCTTCGATCACGAGCGTCCTACGCGCGACGACTCCGGAAAGAATTATGTTCGAGCGTTCGGCAAGCAGGCTTTCGAGCGTTACTTCGCCGACTGACGGCGCGGCATTCATAAAAGTCCGGCCGGCCAACAATGAATCGCCGACGATCAGGCCGTCGGTGTAGACAAGATCAAAACCGCCCGTCGTGATGTAATTAATCTGCTCGGATAGATAGTCGCTCTTCCAGTAGTCGTCGGCATCCAGGAATGCTACAAACTCGCCGCGGGCGGCCCTCAATCCGAGGTTGCGAGCGGCAGCCGGACCCCCGTTCTCCTGCTTTATATAAATGATCTCTTCCATGTAATCGCCGAGCTCGCGTTCAGTCTCCGCTGTGTCTGGAGAGCCGTCGTTGATGACGATTATTTCGCGGTCCTGAAATGTCTGGGCAAGAACCGACCCGACAGCGCAGCGTATGTACTTCGCCGCATTGTAGGCAGGAATGATGACGGTCACGACGGGGGCGGTTCCGTCCTGCTTTTCCCGCGTCGCTGACCCGCTCGCCTTCGTCATCTGGTTCCTTTTCGCATTGCCTGCTCCGCCTCCGATGCGGAAATACCGGCAGCCTGCAGTGCTTTGAGATCACAACCGACATCGGCGGCGTTATCGGATTTGTAATCTCCGGCGCGTCCCTGCGACGCATCTATGAAGAGGTTGTCGCGTGGATACTGAGCACGCGGAGCGCCGATGAGCGCGTTGTGCTGGAATACGCCTCCGGGAAAATATTTCGAAAGCGTTCCTTCGCCGCTCGCGGCGCCGTCACCCTTTATGCCGTATTGATTGTGCTGAACGATATTGCTGCTGAAACGGACTCGCGTACTTGGCTCGCCGTACGCCGTGATGATATTTCCCGTCTGGTGGATAGTGTTGTGATCGATAGTTGTGTCGATGCAGTCGGTGATCTTCAGGAACACGCCTTCGCCGCCCCAAGCGGCGCCGCCAATGTCGTCAAACAGATTGTTGCGGATGCTTATTCGCTGCATCCGGCCGCTTGGATGATATGGGTCGCGGCCCAGCAGGTTCATCGCGGACGACGCGTGCCGAACGATGTTGTTCGTAAAACTCACGTCCTGAGTCACGCTCCATTCCGCGCCGCCGTCCTGGTTCTGACACTTCAACAGGATCGCGTATCCGGTCTGCGCATCGACCCAGTTGTTTTCAAAGATGTTGCCGTCGATTACCACCCGCTGCGCGTTCTTCAGCTCGAAGAGGTTCTTGATCGACCATGCCGCGCCTCCGTAGCCTGGATCGCCTTTCTTCCAGCTCAGCGGCTTGAAGCAGTGGTTTTTCTTGAACTCGATATCAGACGACACGAGTCCTTTGATGGAGGGGTCGGCGCCTCCAAACATCACGTTCTCGCCTGCCGCTTCGAGGTAGTTGTTGACGATCTTGAACGGACCCGGACCGTTCCAGCCGCAGATGGCCTGAGAGTCCGCGCCGGCTTCGTGAACGTCGGAAATATAAGAATTGATAATCGAGGTGCTCGCGCTATTGAGAGCGATACCGCGCCGAAGCGTCTGTGATGCGCTTCCGTGTATGTAGCAGCGATCGAAGATTATGTCGTGCGGGAGCGCGGCCGGGTCGGTCTCGCTTCCTTCGCCGAGCTTGATCAGGTTTCCGACAGACTTCACGGATGGAGCCATCGTGAATTCGACTCCGATAAACCGATAATGATGGGCGGCAGGCTTCGCGCGCAGCACCGAGTCCCCGTTCGCGGTCACTAGCTTGGCCATCAAGCCCGCGGCCTTAGGTGAAACGCGAGTGTCGCCCGCGGCAATTTTCTCCGGCGCGGATGATCGAATGGTGATCCAGTTGGACGAGGAGGGGCGGGCCTCGGCGCCCGCTCCTACATTGTTCGCCGGCGACACGCGGGACGATGCTTGATCTTTCTCATCTTTATTAGAGAGCGTGAAATTACCCGTGAACGATGCGCCCGATTCGAGCTCGATGACATCGCCCGGCCGCGCGCCATCGAGCGCTTGTTGAAGATTTGAAGCGCTCCCGACACGAGTCGTTCGTCCCGATGAAGCGACAGCCGCCGCATCAAGTATTACTCGCGGAGGCTGCGGCTTCGATGGGCGCGCCGTTTGATCGGCCGGTGTTTGGAAGATCGACGACGCGGCTGTCGATGCCTCAATATTTCCGGTGCGCGCCTGCAACACGACGCACAGAAGTACGGAAAGCATGGCCGCCGCGGCTCCTTTGATCGATCTCCGTCGCATCTCAATCACCAGCAGATCCCCTGGTATGTGCTGCTCGTCGCCTGCGCATCGAGCAAGCGGACGAGATCGATGATTACCCGTCCGTTGTTGAGCTTTTGCGAGAGCGAGCGAAACTCTTCCTCTTTCTTGCCGATTATGATTACCTCGGACGCCTCGATTACATCGTCCAAAGACGGCCGCATCAGCGAAGATATATGCGGTATTCCGCCCTCGATGTACTGCTTGTTCGCTCCGAACAATCTCGCGAGATGCACGTCGCGGTCGTAGATCGTCAGGTTCAAGCCCTTGCCGATCAGGGTCTCGATCAACGTGACCATCGGGCTTTCCCTGAGATCGTCCGTGCCCGGCTTGAAGCTCAGCCCGAGCACTCCTACCCGTTTCCTGCCCGTCTGGAGAACGGCATCCGCGGCGCGCTCGACCTGCTGCCGATTGCTCAATAGAACCGAGTTCAGCAGCGGAGTCTCGACATCGAGCTCTTTCGCCCTGTAGGTAATCGCGCGAAGATCCTTCGGCAGGCACGATCCTCCGAATGCGAAGCCGGGCTGTAGATAAGACGGCGAGAGATTCAGCTTCGTGTCCTTGCAGAAGGCGTCCATCACGACGTGGCTATCGACTCCGAGCGCTTTGCAGATATTGCCGATCTCATTCGCGAACGTGATCTTGATCGCGTGAAAGCAATTGGACGTGTACTTGATCATCTCGGCCTCTTTGATGCCGACATGAACCAGCGGCGCCTTTATCTTTGTGTACAGACGTCGTATCAACGCCGCGGCGTCTTCATCATCCGAGCCGATCAACGTCAAAGGCGGATTATCGAAGTCCGCGATCGAGGTTCCTTCGCGCAAGAACTCCGGATTGATCGCGACCCCGAAATCTCGTCCCGCCCGCTTGCCGGAAAAAACTTCGAGCGCGGGCAGCACGGTATTCTCCATAGTGCCGGGCAGCAGAGTGCTGCGGATTGCGATCACGTGATATCGGTCCTTTGAAGCCAGCGCCTCTCCGATCTGACGGCACGCGCCCTTGACGAAGCTGAGGTCAAGGCTCCCGTTATTCTTTCCGGGCGTTCCCACGCAGACCAACGACAAATCCGAGTTGAGCACTCCATCCGCCGCGTCCGTAGTAGCCCTCAGTTTCTGTTTCTTGACGCCGTCTTCGATCAATGAAGCGATTCCCGGTTCGACGATGGGGCTCTTGCCCTGGTTTATCATCTCGACTTTCAAAGTGTTCACGTCGATGCCGATGACTTCATGGCCGTCTCTTGCGAAACAGGCCGCGCTGACGCAGCCCACGTACCCGAGTCCAAAGATGCTGAGCTTCATAGTTGTCTCCTCTACGGCCCTTCGTTACCTCCAATAGGTCATTGTCGAATCCGCCTATGCGACCTGGGTACGAGCTTCTTTATTCGCGACTCGCGCGCAAACCCTTGCGAATGCCGCCGCCGCTTTGTCCCAGCCGAATTGTTCCCACACCAGACTGCGCGCGGCCCTTGCAAGCGCTTGCGCGAGATGTTGATCGGAGAAAAGCCGCACGATCGCCGAAGCGAATTCCTCCGCGCCGTCCGCAATCAGCAGATGTTCGCCGTTTCGCACGGGCAGGCCTTCGGAGCCGATGGTTGTCGAGACAATAGGCTTGCCCATCGCCATCGCTTCGAAGATTTTCAAGCGCGTGCCCCCGCCGATCCTCAGCGGCACGACGTATACCGCGGCCCGATCGATATAAGGCCGAACGTCTTCGACACGGCCCGTAACTTCAACGCGGCCGCATCGCTCCGCAAGCGATCGGAGCCTCGCCGAAGGATTTCGACCGACTACTTTCAGCTTCACTCCGGGAATCGCCTCCGCGACACGCGGCAGAATTTCTTCAATGAAGTTGACTATCGCATCTTCGTTCGGAAGCCAGTCCATCGAACCGGTGAAAACAATTTCGCGGCTATTCCTGTCTCGCCCGCCGAGAGGCCGGAAGTATTTCGCGTCGACGCCCGTCGGTACGTCATAGACTTCTCTCGCGCCGTATTGATAACGAAGGAAATCTCGATCTACCGCCGAGACCGCGACAACCGCGTCAAACTGGCGGGAGACCCGCCCTTCATACTCGAGCATCTTCTCCCACTGCTGTCGAAAGTAGGCTTTCTTGACGTTGTTCTCCTGAGTTTCGAAATGCCTGCGCCAGATCAACGATTCGACGTTGTGCTGAAACAGCACCTTCGGCCTGCCGAGTTGCTGCGGCAGGTTTATGCTAGGGACGAGAAAGTCGCATACGACTACATCATAGGAAGCGTCTTGCATCTCTATTTCGATTTGTCTTCGAATCTCGGCGGATCGATATTTCTCGATTGCATAGGGAAGCGGCGAGAACAGATTCCGAAAGAGATCGCCGTAGAGGCTCGCGCCGTTCTTTTTAGTCGGGCCGCTCTGCACCGCTACCAGCCGGTGACAATATTCACGCGCGAGCTCAACCGCTTCCGGTTCATCGTCGGGACTCACCGGCGCCAGATAAGTCACTTCGTGCAGGCGCTTCAACTCGCGGAGCATTTGATAGGTGCGAATCTTTCCGCCCTTATCGACCGGGTGCAGCAGTTCGCTCTTGAGCCATAGTAGCTTCATTGCTTCATCCCTTTCTCAAATCAAACGCCAATCTCGATTGAGACCTGCCCGCCGACGACACAGCCGCCCTGGCGGAAACAGCTTCGCGTTGAGGATTGATCTTCGATATGTTTTCGCCGTCGATGAACCGCCGTTGCCATATCTCGAAGTTCATCAGCGACCAGAGCCGTTCCGTATGGTCCTCACCCGCGCGGTGGCGGGCCGCTATCTCTTTGACATAGCCCGGCTCGAAGATCCCTCTGTCGAGCGCGCGCTTGCCGAGCACGTACTCGTCGAGCAGCGCCCCGAACGAGCCGCGGAGCCATCTGCCGAGCGGCACAGGGAATCCCATCTTGCTGCGCGTCAGGATCGAAGGCGGCAACTTGCCCTTCATCGCCCGCCGCAGAATATACTTCGTGGTCAATCCGCGAAGCTTCATATTGGTAGGCAAACCCGCGGCGAACTCGACCAATTTGTGATCGAGAAACGGCACCCGGCTCTCCAGGGAAGCCGCCATGCTCATTTGATCCTGCTTCATCAGGAGCTCCGTCAGATAAGTCTTCAAATCGACCGCGAGCAGTTGATCGAGAAGCGTGGCGGCGTCAGATTCCATCATCACGCCCAGAGCCGGCCCGTATGGTTCGCTGCACTGCATCCGCTCCCGCGCCTGCGAAGTGAAGAGCTTCTCCTGGCGGGATCGAGAGAACACGGAGAAGTTGTCCAGATAAATGTCGCGAACGTCAGGCCCCAGACAAAGAAACGTGCGCTCCAGCTTCTGTCTTATAGAGAGCGGGAGAACATTCGATTCGACGGCGTTCTTGACAAGCCGCCTGGCCGCCGCCGGAGTCACAAGCCGATATGCGCGAGCGAGCGCAACGTTGTAGATCGTCTTGCCGTATTTTCCATAGCCGGCAAGCAGCTCATCGCTGCCTTCACCGCTGAGAACAACCTTCACGTGGCGCGCGGCAAGCTTCGACACGAAATAAAGCGGTATGCTCGACGGATGGGCCATCGGCTCGTCTTCCTGATAGACAAGATCAGGAAGCGCATCGAAGAACTGATCCGGCGTGATGACTACTTCGTGGTGATCGGCTTTTATCTGCCGGGCTACTGCTCGCGCGTATTCGAGCTCGTTGCCTTCTCTTTCAGCGAACGCTACTGAAAAGGTCTTGATTCGGTCCTGGACCATCCCGCTCATTGCGACCGCTATCGCGCTCGAATCGATTCCGCCGGATAGAAAGACTCCCAGCGGAACATCGGCCATCAGCCGGAGTTTCACCGATTCATGGAACAGTGCGTCGAAGCGCTCGACGTATTCGCTTTCATCGGAGAATTCGGAATCCTTTGCAAAGCTGGCGTCCCAGTAGCGATTGATCTGAACGTGTCCTTCGGTCCAGACGAGCGTGTGCCCGGGCGCGAGACGCTTCACGCCTTTGAACAGGGTCTCTTCGCCGGAGGGCGCGCGATTCGCCGCATAATCCGAAAGCACGTCATAGTTGAGACAGGGCTTTATAGCGCCGCTTTCGATCAGGGCCTTGATTTCAGATGCAAAGTAGATCGAGCCGTTATCGGTGATCGCGTAGTACAACGGCTTGATTCCCAATCTGTCGCGAGCGAGCACCAGCCGCTGCCGCTCCGAATCCCAAATGCCAAAGGCGAACATCCCTCTCAGTTTTTCGACTGCCGCAAGCCCGGACTCTTCGTAGAGATGAATTATTGTTTCGGTGTCGCTGAAGGTTCGATAAACGTGACCGTGCTCTTCAAGCTCCGGTCGCAGATCTCGGTGGTTATAGATTTCTCCGTTAAACGTAATCCAGATCTTCTTGTCTTCATTCGGCATCGGCTGCCGCCCGCCGTCCAGATCAACGATCGAGAGCCTTCGATGCGCCAGTCCCACGCGGCTCGCTATATACAAACCGCTGTCGTCGGGACCGCGATGCGTCAGTGAATTACTCATCTGCTCGAGGCGAGTTTGATCAACGGTTCTATTCACCGTTCGAGGAATAGCTACACCGCAGATTCCGCACATTGATCGTCCTCTCCTTTTTCTCGGGTGAGCCGGTCAAAGCCGGCGGCGCCAATCCACTTCGCTAATGAAAATTTCCTTGAAGGCTGCCCGAGGAGGCTTTTATCGAAACAGGCCTGACGGATTTGATAAGCACCTTCTCGATCCGATCGCTCGATTTGCCGCGCCCAGATTCAGTGTGATCGGGGCAGGATTCGCCGTCATCAACAAGCCATTCCTCCGATCGCTGTCCGCAAATAAAACAGACCCGTATCAACTTGTTGCTTACGAATCGGCCCCATGCCAACCCCTCTCCTCCTATCTGCGGTATGCCAAGCGAAGAAGCCGCTTCGCCGTCCGTCAGGAGCACATCCAACATCTCTCCCGAAGCAATTTGAAAGCCGTTCTGCGCGAATTCTTCATCGAAAGAAATCGCCTCGATAGAAGTCCGTTGACGACTCGTTGCGGGCAATATGACCGTCGTAAAAGTCTGAGGCCCAACCGCGTCTACATCGAATCGAGCCATATCCGCCGGCTCGCGCCTGCCATAACAATTGGATACCCAACCACTGGTCACTCGAGCCTGCGCCTGCGTCGCTCCGAAGAGCGCGATAGTGAGATTTTCACCGGTGCGCCGCGCGACGGTGATCCTGGGGCCGTGTGCGACGGCTTTGCAGGAGCTTGGGAAGTGGTAAAGGAACGAATACCGATGACGAGCAAGCGCATCAAACCTATCGCGCACGATCAAGTATGAATTCAGTCGCTCGCCCGGCAGCGCATCAGCCTCCGCCCTCACGAGCGCGACCGAGCGCGTGTGATGAACCGGATCGTCGAGCCGCGCATAGCCGCTGTGGCTCCCCTTGAAGAATGCGATTCCGCTGCCGGGAAGAAAGTCGACCTGACCGCTGCTCGCGGCTCCTGTCCACGAAAAAGGACCGGCCGGTTGCGACTGCGAACGGCCGTCGACCGCTACCGTATTGTGCGCTTCGGTAGTCCGAAACCAATCGCGCATCTTTTCGTCGCCCGTGTACACAAACGTGCCCGGATCGACCAGCCATGTCTTGCCAAGCGCCGAGAATTCAATCGCAAGCGCATCGGAGTGAGCGTGACCGCAATTGAGCGAGCCATGGGGACCGCAGTCTATAAGCGCGAATGAAGACTCTCGCTCCCATCCATCTCGCATCACGTAATAGCCGCCCGCATCGAAAGCACGGGACAACGTGAGCGGCGGTTCACTCGCCAGCTCGTAGTACGCGCGCAACGATTCGGGACCGAGTAACCACAGCAGCTCGGAAGTGGCCTTGCCCGCGACGTATTTGAGATCGCTCCGGTCGAGCATCGCCGCGCCAATCGCAAGCGTATCTCGAAAGTCGTCCGGTTCCCGCTGACCAAACGTTATGAGACGGCCTCCGTCGTCGTCGCCCACGAGCGGAGACGATCCGTCCGGCCTGGTTATCCACATCAGATAATTCAGGAGCTTCGAAAGTTTGTTCCTCACTTCAAGCGGCAGCTCGATGCCGGCGGCTTTGGCAAGCAACACAAAGTGGAGATAGAAGTCGGTCGTGTAGCGGTGATAATAAGATGCTTGCTCGAAGTAGACTCCGTCGCCGCGGATCTGAATCGAAAGCTGCTCGATCAATATCCGCGCGCCGATTTCTCGCCATGACTCCGACTCGGTCAGTTCAGGCAAGGCAACGCCGAGATAGAACAAACCGAGCGCCTCGCCGGTGAGATGGGTGTTGGGACTGAAATAGTGAGACAGGTGCTCGCATATGTGCCGGCCGTGCTGAACAAGATGTTTAAGAAATCTTAATTTGAATTCAGACGAAAATGTTTCAGCTCCGGCGAACAGGTGAAGCGCCCATAGCCACGCAATTGCCCGGATCGCCAGCTCGAGACTGCTTGCCCAGTTGATGCCGCGCTCGGGAGGGTTTGCATCCATCCACGAAGTCGCTTGCGATACAAATGCTTCCGCGTAACGATCCTCTCCGGTAAGGAAGTACATTTGCGCGAGGGTGACAAAGTGAGCGTGACGATTCAGCTCCCAGGTAATCTTGCAGTCTCCGGCGGTATTGGGATCGAGATAGTCGATTCGGCTCCAATGAACGAGTTCCGTTCGCTTACCTGCGATCGGCTCCAGACGCCAGTCGATTTCATCTTCGCCGAAGCGTAGGCCCTCGTATCCCAGTAGATTGAAGCATCCGTCAATCGCCCGTTGAGCTGACTCCTCGAGTCTTGCCAAAGATTCCGGAAACCTGCTCCGCATTAAGGCGGCGATTTCGGTCCGGTGCTTTGTCGAGGGAAAGAACGCGGCCGGTGAATTCTGGAAAGGTTCAGTCGCGATGCCAATGTCGGAATCGGACCGTCCTTGCCCACGATCCGCTTTGGACGTGTCAGGCGATTCGAATCTGGAAGGATCAGGCGATTCGACCGAGGCCTGAACGCGGGCCATGATTCGTTCGGCGGTCTCGCGCGAGCTTCCGCCGCGGCTCCGGTTGAGAACTGCTCTCTGGAATTCCGAGTCGCTCATTTCGCCGACGCGGCGATTCAGAAACCGCCCTTGCCACTTCGCAACTTCCTGTTCAGATCGGACACGAAGCTCCTCCGCGCTCATCTTTCGAAGTTGCCTTAGCTTCGCGAGCTTCTTCATTCAAAATCCAATCCGATCACTCGTTCTCGTCGCCTACTTCTTCGTCGCGGAGCGACGAAGAAGAAACATTCGCGGGGCAACCCACCGTTGAAACGGTGGGCTAAATTCATGCGACCACTGACGCGGCCGCTGGGCGCCTACTCAACGAGGATTCAAAAACGTCACTTCGTGCGCCCTAACAAGAATTCAAAAACGTCACTTCGTGCGCCCTACAAGAATTCCAAAATCTCCCTTGGCGCGACTCAAGGAAAATCCAACGAATCACTGAACGCTTGCGCCGGCTTCGTCGAGCGCCGGTAGTCGGCGGTCCGCGGGCTCTCGAAGCGGCTCCCAAACCAGATGAGCCTCTCCTCTCATGAACTTCAAAAATCCGAGAAGCGACGCCGCATTCGTAAGCGCAAAATAAAACGGGATCATTAATGGTCCCGCCCGAACGCCGATCCTGTCGCAACACCAACCAATCGCCGCCGCGAGATAAAAGACCACTTGAGCGGAAAAGAGCATTAGGAATCCGAACGATTCACCGATCAGCAACAGGTTGGAAACGAACGCGCATAACAGAAAGAAGGCGGTCGCGTATCTCAGCGCCTTGTGAGAGATCGCCTGAAACGCGAAAAGACCATGCTTCCGATAGTCGAGCAGCTCACGGTAACGATGCAGCGCGCTTAGAGTCTGTTCGATTACGCGAACTCGCATGCGGAACTCGTCGCGACCCCGATGATTGGTCTCTTCGAAGGCGACGGCGTCTTCATCGAATACGGTCCTCAGCCCCTGGAGCCGCGTTTCGAGCGCGATAACGAAATCGCTGCTCATATCCAGAGCCATCCTGGAGTAGCTGCTTCGCCGAACCGCGTAGAGGCATCCGCTAACGCCGATGAGCGAACCCAAATGGCTTTCGCATTTTCGCAAGAAGCCTTCATAGCTCCAGTAGCTCCGGCAGCCGCCCCCCACGCACGACGTCTTCGAATCGACATATTCGAGTCTGCCGGCAACGCAGCCTATCTCGGGATCTCCGAATCCGCGGACGATATTGCGCAGCGCCTTGTGCTCGTAGACCGTTGTCGCGTCCGAGAAGACGAGCACCTCTCCGCTTGAGACCTTGACGGCCTCGTTCTGCGCTACTGTCTTCCCCAGCCGTTCTGGTTGTCTATGAAGCTTCACTCCGCGATCAGCGTAACTCCGAACAATTTCGTCGGTGCGGTCGCTCGAACAATCCGACGCAACGACCACCTCGAGCTTCTCGCGAGGATAATCGAGCGAGAGAGTGTTCTCTATTTTCGCGCCTATGTCTTTTTCTTCGTTATGGGCAGCGATAATTACCGACACGGCCGGCGTAATCGCGGAACGGCGGACCGGCCGTCCGAGCATTCTGCTCAGCGCGAATATGACGATGGGATATCCGAGGTAGGCGTAGACGACTAGAGCGATCGACGAAAAAAAGACGATCTCGATAGCCACTGAAACCACGTTCGACATCGCTCATTCTCTCAGGCTCGACCGGGAGCCGCCGCTTGTTCCCTGGATCTCCACAGGACGCCGGAAGCAATCGAGTCGCCCGAATCGCCTTCAATCGATTTATCGTGCACTTCGGATTCCGATTCGGTTTTCGCTATTTGCTTGAGCGCCACCGCGTAGGCAAGCGGGTAGTAGAGAAACCACAGGTACTGAATAGATCCGAAGAAGCTGCACACGATGTAGCCGATTAACGAGGCCTGCAAGGCGACCGCCAGATAATACGTGCCGCGCCGCTCGGGCGGCCCGAGTCGATCGAGGCCCTTCTTACGCTTATCAACTCTGTCCGCCTCTATTCTTCGAAGCGAGCGGAGCGGAGCGAATAACATGATCAAGTAAGCGATTAAACCGGCGATCCCCAGTTCCGCCGCGATTTCAAGATATGAGTTGTGCGCCCTCTGCTCGTGAATCGAGTAGATATGGAAATTTCCCATGCCGACCCCGATAAAGAGATGGCGCAGCGCGATTGCGCTGGATCGCTGAAGCAGCTCAATACGAGCCTCGGAAGATCCTGTGGGATCGCTTTCCTTGTCGAATATCGATGACAGGCGGCTTGAATAACCGAGCGGCATCGCGGCAAGAAAAACGGTAATTGTCGCCGCGAACGCGAGTGCTCCAACAAATCGCCGTCCTCGGCTGAGTTTCCACAGCAGCCACGCTCCCATCGCAACGAGCCCGAGAAACCCGCCGCGTGAAAAGGTGGTCACCACGCCGATCGCAAGCACGCCGCAGCACGCGTAGTAGAAGAATCGCGGGACACCGGTACGATTTAGCGCGAGCGCGGCGGCCATCGGAATCAGCAACACGAGACTGGTCGCCAGATCGTTCGGGTTTTCGAAGATACCGCCGACGACTCCGGCGATTCGCACGCCCACGTGACTCGACTGCACGGCGAATTTGCCTTCCACATAACTCGCGATCGCGAACAGCCCGAGCACCGTACCCGCGATGGTCACGAGCTTCATCATTGTCAGGAGCCGCGCTCGCGTGTCGATCAGATTTATCATCAGCATGAAAATCGTCACGACTTTCAGGAACAGATCCATGAGCAGGTTGATGCTGTCGCCCGGCGTCGCAGCCACCGGAATAAAGGCTATTCCGAGAAAGGTGATGACGAGCAGCATCTTGAACTCGATCGGCATTACGGTCAGACTGCCGCCTCGCGCAAGAGTAGACAGCGTGTAGGCGAGCAGCGTTCCGATCGCTACGAGCTTGATTATCGAGAAGTCTCCAAACGTTTCGGGAAATGCCTCACTAGGCCGCGCGTAGAGCAGCAGCGTGAAGGCGAATAGCCCGGCGAACGCCAGCCGCCGCCGGCCTCGGCCCTCATCCATCCGTCCCGCGCCTTCAATGCGAATTATGTTTTCCATAGGACCTCTCGTGCATCGGCGTACCCTGTTCCCGCGGCGGCACGCTCGGACCTTCGATGGGAATCTCATGCTCGTCCGGCTCACCGCCGTGCTCCTCGTCGAAGCCATACTCGTCCGCCGAGGCTGGCTTCTCCGAGGCTGCGTGCGCCTCACCGGCAACAGCCGTCTGTTCTTCTTGCGAAGCGGCGGTGCTCTCGGATCGCGAAGCGCCGCCAATTTTGAACTGCCGCCGCTGCTCATCGTCCGGCTCGTTCGATTCAATCTCCGGCTCGGCCGCTATCTCCTGCTTGAGCATCTCCATCACCGGAGTCAGGTCGCGCTTCAGCCCGTGAGCTTCAAGGGCGAGCCGGCTGACTTTGATTACATCGGCGAGAACATCGTGCGAATCGCCCGGTTCGTGCTGCGAAAGCTCGATCGGATATGCCTTCGTTAGCAGCGTGTGAAACTCCGGTTTGCCGATCAGGGCGAATATTCGTCTGGGCGAAACAGACAAACCAACGGCGAGCCGGAGCGCGGTTTCAAGATTGAGCTTGCTTATCATCGAGCTCTGAATTTTGGACAGCAGGCCCTGGTCGAATCCGGTCAGGCGGCAGAAATCGGACTGTTTCATGCCCAGATCCGCGAGCCGCGCGCGAACAAAGACTGAGAGTTGACTCTCTTCGACCGGCCTTCCCCGCTTCCTTTGGCCTCTCTTCATCGGCCCCCTCCAATACTTGGTGAGAGTATTCGGGATCGAGGGATCGGTTTCGGCCCGTGCGCGCCGCGGGTCTCCGCCGTTAGCTCCATCGGTCTCGGATAGCTGGTGAATCGTCACGCCTTCGGACAACAGCGGCCCGGCTTCGAATACGGCCGCGCGATCCAGGACGTATATCTGCGAACTCGAGTCGATTCGAACGTAGACGTGCTGGTTGGCCCCGCCCGCCGATACAATAACCCCGCGGCCGTACTTCGTATTTACATACTGTCCCGCGCTCAACATCGCAGCTCCCGTCCGATAAAGTATTCACGATGCCAATCCTGCCGATCTCATCGGGCTATATCATTGATATCATCGGGGGCTGATCTCATTGCGCTGATCATTGGGTCGCCACCGTGTGCACGAAGTACCCAAACCCGGCGAGTTGAGTAATCGTCGCCAGCGTCTTCTTAAAATTGCCGTGAACGATCACGGTGTCTCCGGGGACCAGGGCTATATTCTCTTCGCCGGCGTCATGCTTGGCTTGCAGGATATGCTTCACGTTGATCGTCATCGTTCGCATGCCGCCGCCCCCTGCCTGCCGCAACACGGTAACGTTCGTACTCTTTCCGAGATCCGTGATCCCGCCCGACGCCGAAATCGCGTCGAGCATAGTCATCGGCTTGGCCATCACGAGGATTCCGGGCTTGACCACGTCGCCGATCACTCCGACGGTCGCGCTCTTCGCGATTATAAGCGCCACGGTTACGTGCGGATCTTTAAGGTACTCGCCGAAGTCGGTCGTGAGCACGCTGTTGACTTGATCCAGCGTGAGTCCAGCCACGTCTACATCGCCGATCAGCGGGTGATAAATGCGGCCGAACGGCGAGACCGTGACTTTTTCAAGCGAGTAGTCGGGCTGGCCAAAGACCCGAATCGCAATCTCGTCGTCAGGGCCGAGCTTGTAGCTTTCGTAGAAGTTTCGATAGATGGTCCTGAAGTAGGGATCGATAGCCTCTCCACGCGCCTGAGTCGCGTCCGCATTCGCCGGCTTGATCGCCGCGGCGCTGTTTGACTGGGCCGCGGCCCCCGGCGCGAATGTCACGATCGCCAACGATGCCGTAAATACAAAAGCTACTCCGGTCAACCATATATTTCTTTTCATAACGGTTCCTCCATTATCGGCGGAGCGTCAGATTCGCTATAGACGATCAGCGAGCGCCCCTGCCGAAGAGCACGATCCTCATCGTTTCGAATAGAATCATCGCGTCCAGGATCGGCGATTGATTCTTGATGTAATACAAATCGTACTGGAGCTTCTGGATCGCATCTTCGACCGAGGCTCCATATGGATAGCGTATCTGCGCCCATCCGGTGAGTCCGGGTTTTACGAGGTGTCGCTGCGAGTAATACTCGCTCTCACGTTCGAGCTGATTGACGAACACCGGCCGCTCCGGCCGCGGTCCAATAAAACTCATATCGCCGCGAAGAACGTTGAGAAACTGCGGCAGCTCGTCTATGCGCAGCTTGCGAATAATCCGGCCTACGCGGGTGACTCGCCGGTCGGACTGTTCGGCCCAAACCGGGCCGTTCTTTTCGGCGTCGACCACCATCGAGCGGAACTTTACGATGCGGAAGTTTCGGCCTCGGACTCCGACGCGCTCCTGCAGATAAAGAACAGGCCCTTTTGACTCGAGCCTGATCGCTATCGCCGTGAGCAGCATAAGCGGCAACGACAGGATCAGCCCGACTACCGCCGCAATAACGTCGATCAGTCTTCTGGCTCGCCTGTAGAGACGAAGCCCGCGCGAACCCTGTGAAAAAATAAGCGAGGAAGGCCGGGTCATCTCGGTGCTTATCTTTCCGGTGAGGCGCTCATAAAATGAAGCACACTCTTCGACCGGTATGTCGTCTCTCAGCTTCAAGGTGAGCAGATCGGCGAGAGGCAGCCTGCCTCTGCGATCGTTTACCGCGACGACGATTCGATCGGGGGAGTGGCGCCTGACTATATCTTCCAGATCGCAAGTCACGCCCACGACTGTGGGGTTGATCAGGCTGCGGCCGACAAGCAGCGGATCTTCGCCGACGAAGCCGACGATTTTGTATCCGACCTCCTGTCGTTCCAGAGCCTCCCTCGCAACATCGACGGCGGTCTTGCCGGTTCCCAGTATTAAGACTCGTTCGGCAAGTCTTGGATGACCGAGCAGCCATCTGACGCCCAGGCGCCACCAGGTCATTACCGTCAGCATCAAGAGCATTGTCACCAGAAAGACGCCGCGGCCGACGGTCATCTCCGGAATGGCGTAGAAGATCAATGCGAGCGCAACAGATGCCAGCCCTATCGCCTGACACAGGCGGATATAGATCGTGACGCCGCGCCGTACTCTTCCAAAGTCATACAGGTCGAAAATGTAAAACGAGCTTTGGATCACGACCATCGAAAGCAGTACCTTTAGCCAGCCCCGGCCGCCGTTCAACACGGCGCCGGTTTCAGGGCCGAACCTGATCCATATCGCGGCAACGCCGCACGAACAGATCAATACGCTCTCAAACAACCAGACACAGAGCGCTCGCGAACCGTTTCTAGACATCACCAGACCGCCGATCTGTCCCGTTCCTCAGGTTCGTCTCGCTTTCAGGAAACGCGATTCAGCACGACGCCGAACAGATCTTCCTGAGTCAAGGGTCCGATCGCCTTTCCCAGATCGCCTGACGTAGTTTCGCCCGCCTTGATGACCAGCAGCGTGGCGCTTGTGAGCCGCTTCAGCAACGCTACATCGTTGGAGGAGAGCAGCGGCGACGAATCAAAAAGAATGAACTCGTAGTCGGGATCAAGGGCGGCGAGCATATCCTGGAATGCGTTCGATACGATCAGCTCCGCTGGGTTGTCGACTCGCCCGCGCGAGGGAAGCACCACGAATCCATGCGGTTGAATCTTGAGCGCGGCCTCGCCCGGCGCCTTCTTTTGCGCCGCCGCTTCGGCAATGCCCAGATCGGCTTCGATTCCAAGGAGACGCGTAACCGACGGCCTGCGAAAATCGGTGTCGACCAGAAGTACGCTCTTGCCTGCTCGCGCAAGAGTGCACGCGAGGTTGAGCGAAACGGTGGTGCGCCCTTCGCCGTGCCGGGCCGATGCGATCAGGAGCCGCTTCAGATCTCGATCGGCTTTGGCCGCGATCAACGAGCCGGCGAGCTTGCCGAATTCATCCGCCGCGACGGGTTCCGCTTCGTTGAATGCAACCAGATGGGGATCGATGCGAAGCGGATCGACGCTGACTTCGCGGGCCGGCTGCGCCTGTTTTTTGCGAGCCAGATTGGCCGCCTCGATTTCGCGTTGAATGTGGTTGATTTCGACCGCCTTCGGCGTATGCAGCGAATACCGGATGAAATCGAATTCGTCGACCGCTTTGTCCGATTCTTCCTTGGTTCGAGCCTCCGCGGTAGCCAGCCCGAGCCCGGCCGCGCCTCCGGAGCGTTCCTTTTCGGATTTCAACTTTGCTTCATAGACTTTTCCCATTGTTATCTCCTCACGTCACTGATTCCGCCTGGTGACTTTGAGTTCTGAGCGCCTTTGAAACGGCTTCACCATCGGCTTGCGACCAGTTGAAATATGCCAAGATTGTTTATGAGGAAGACCAGCACAGGGGCCAACAAGAGACCTAATGCGAGAAGCGCGATCGTTCGAGCCGCCGCCAGCCTGCGAACGCGTCCGCGCTCGAACGGGGTCAGCGCGTCCGGAATCAACGCCACCACCGGCGCTCCAAGGTAGTAGCGGACATCGCTGGGCTCGTGCACGACAAACATACGAGGCGCCTCAACGATGGCGACGACAAAAAGGCCCGCAATCAACGCCAGCGCGACGGCGATCAACCGCAGCTTTCCTCGATCCGGACCCGCGGGGAATCGCGCTTCAACCGGTGAATCCACAATCTGGAACAGACCGGGATCGAGTCCCGCGGCAGCGGTACTCATCCGCTCCAGATCGCTCTGCTGCTTGAGCAGCGCGCTGTAGCGGTCACGCAAGCGGTCTTTGTCGGTTTCCGCGGCTATGTTTGCGATAGGCGTATCGGCCGCGGCGGCTCTTTGGATTTGGACTCCACCCGATCGCCCGCCGCCGGAAGTAGATACCAGTTTCGACTTCCGCTCGATCTCACGCTTGGTGACCTCGAGCTCCGTTTCCATTCGCGAGTATTCACGCTGCATGGTTCGCAGCTCGCGCGCTTCGGGCGAGTTCAGAGGGACGCCGTCCTTGCCGGCCGCCGCGTTGAGCTGCGCCAGTTGATGATCGACTTCGGTGAGCTGCGTGCGAGTCTGGATCATCTTCGGATTTTTATCCGTGTACTGTGGGCCGTATTCCTTGACTTGGGCCTCGAGCTCGGCCTTCTTCACCAGCAACACTCCATAGGAGCTTCCAGAACGAGCGTCGGTGGGAGCCGTTCGCGCGATCTTTTCCTGCTCGCCGATTTGCCGTTTCTGCTCTTCGAGCTGACGCTCGAGCGCGAACTGCTTATCATTCAATGCCTCCAGCGAGGAGGTCGCGGCGACCCGCTCAGCACGGCTGAGGTTCGCGTCTTCCGTGCCTCTGGAACGTTGGCGTTGCCGCATCGCGGCCGCCGCGTTCTGCTGCCCCAACTGATCGAGACGGGTTTCAATGTCGGCCAACTCGGACTCGACCTGCTTCTTTCGATCGGCCATCTGACGCTCGACCGCCTGATTCATCGAGCCGAAGTTGGACACAAGATCGGCCGCCACTTCTTGAGCAACCAGCGGGTCGGGGTTCCTGTAAGTAATCGACAGCGTCTCCGGGTTGTCTCCGCGATACTTGGTATCGATCTTGATGTCCTTGCGCATGTGGTTGACCGCGACCTCCATGGCTCCGGAGGCGACTTCTCTCGGATACAAATCGTGACGTCCTATAAGCGGCTCAAGGAACGCGCGGCCGTTGATCCGTTCGGTGATCGTTGCGACTCGCGAAGCGACGGCCTGCCGGTCGTCTTCCTTGCCGGCGACCACTACCGATGCGCTCGACTGGTAAACATCCGGAATTCCGTGGATGACCAGGAATGTAGAAATCAACACCGCGCCCATCACCACAAGAAACAGCAACTTCCTGCGGAAGAGCATCTGAAAATACTCGGGGAGTGTTCTGGGTCTAAAGTTGGACATCGGTCACCTCTCATTGAATATTCGTGCGCTTGTAGAAAACGGGTCCGCGGTTATGACGGTTCGCGATGTGCGACATCGCGGCCGCGATCGCCGCTTGGCAACGTGCGTTTTCTTGCGAGCCTCAACCTCACGATCGTGGAACCGAAGAACAGGAGCGCTCCCAGAAACAGGAGGAGCGGAGTCTCCAGATTGGTTGACCACGAGGAGGCAGTCAGGCCGTCGGTGTCGGCTTTGTGATAGGGAGCAATGGAAGACGTCGTTAGAGCAGCCGCGGAACCGGAGCCGGACCGAATTTCTACCGATCCTGACGTCCGGCTGCGGCTAGTCCACGCAAAGCAAAGCAGAAAAATAAGAGTAATGGCTGATCCTATTCTCATATCAGTTCACTGTTCGGGCACAACAGGGCTCTCGCGCCGATCTCCGAAAGATCGATGACGCGCCGTTATCCGCCTTAGTTGATCGACAATTTCGGCTGCAAAAAGCAGCCCGATGAATTCGCTTTCAATCCTGGAAGAATCGGAGCCCACGCGCTGCATCCCTCTTACGCATAAGCCTCTATCTCCTCTTCTTGGTTGTCGCCATTGAATTCAGGTCGATGAATTATGCGCGCAACCTTTACAGGGTATAGAGACCCCGAATGGGATCAGGTTTGCAAAAAATATGCTCTCAAAATATCGGGGAAAGGTGTCAGCGCGCCAGGCGCCAGTGTCGGGAGAGGGGAGAGAGGAAATAGCTATAGAGCAGACTATTCGGGACCGCGGACGAATGACGAGTAACAAATGACCAGTACAAGTGATTAACGACAATGACCAGTGACAAATGTTGCGCGTACTTTTAGATCACGGTTGTGATGATTTCGCTGATGCTCCTCTGCAATTCAGCGTCGTCTGTTATCGGGCTCGTGATCGCCACTTCGCAAGCTACCTCGGGCTGAATACCCCGGCTAATCAACTGTGCCGCGTAGACGAGCAGTCTCGTTGAGACGCCTTCTTCCAGTCCGTGTCCTTTGAGGTTTCTGACCTTTTCGCCGATCATCACAAGGTCTCGCGCGGTCTGTTCATCCACGCCGCCTTCGTGAATCAATATGTCCACTTCCAGCGGCGAAGGAGGATAGCCGAATTCCAGCGACACGAATCGCTGCCGCGTCGACTGCTTCAGATCTTTGATCACGCTCTGATAACCGGGATTATATGAAACCACGAGCATGAATTCTTCGGGCGCGTGCAGCAACGTTCCCCGTTTTTCAACCGGCAGTATGCGGCGATCGTCGGTGAGCGGGTGGATGACTACGATCGTGTCCTTACGAGCTTCTACTACTTCGTCGAGATAACAGATCGCTCCGTATTTGACGGCGGTCGTTAACGGGCCGTCGTGCCATATTGTCTCGTCGCCTTCGAGCAGGAATCGTCCGATCAGATCGGTGGAAGAGAGGTCTTCGTGACAGGCGACCGTTATGAGCGGCCGGCCCAGTTTATAAGCCATGTACTCAACGAAGCGGGTCTTGCCGCAGCCGGTGGGCCCTTTCAACATGGCGGGTAACCGCGTGCGATAAGCCGCCTCGAATAGCCCTACTTCGTCGCCGACCGGAAGATAATACGGCTCCCGAGTGATGACGTGCTTCTCTATCGCTTCTTCGATTCCCTCTTGCTTTACCTGCATATCAACCTTATCCGATTTCACCCTGTCTGATTTTTATGGATATGATTTCTGCCTGGACGCGGCTTCACGGAATCAGAATTCATTCGAAGCGCTCCCTGGCCGCTCACCAATCTACACTCCGATTTTTCTGAAGCTTCTTGTATAATCTACCGTTTCTCATGAGCGACAAAGATCCTGTACTTTCGCGGGACGAATGATGATAGCATCGCGCCAACTTACCCGGCAAAAGCAACAATGCCCGGGTCACTGTTAAGGCCCGATGTTAAAGCTCGATGTTAAAGCTCGATCGCAAAGGAGTCTTATCTTGTTAGTTGCAGTAGCGATGAGCGGAGGGGTGGATAGCTCGGTAGCCGCCGCGATTCTTCACGGCGAAGGGCGCGGTGTAGTCGGCTTCACGATGCAGCTCTGGAACCAGCGCCGAAGGCTCGGACCAAACGGCGAACCTCAACCCTCCCGGTGCTGCTCGCTAGACGATGTTTATGACGCCCGCAGAGTAGCCGGAGAAATCGGATTTCCATTCTATGTAGTCAATCTCGAAGAGGAATTCGAGCGCGGAGTCGTTCGCCCCTTTGTAGAAGATTACCTCTCCGGACGCACGCCGATCCCCTGTGTTTCATGCAACTCACGGCTGAAGTTCGCCAGACTTGTCACCCTTGCGCGACAGGTCGGCGCCGAGCACGTCGCCACCGGCCATTACGCTCGCGTTGAGTACGACTCCGCGGCGGAGAGATACATACTTCGGAAGGGCCGCGATCTCGACAAGGATCAATCCTACTTTCTTTTTGAAATGACCCAGAAGCAGCTCGCGCGAGCTGTCTTTCCGTTGGGCGAGCTTACAAAGCCGGAGGTTCGAGAGATCGCGCGCCGGCTTGGCCTCGATACTGCCGATAAACCCGAAAGCCAGGAGATCTGCTTTGTACCAGACGGCGATTACGCGCGCTTCGTTGAAGACTACGCGAAGAGCGAGATGCCTTCGAGAAGCGTTGCTCCCGCCGGGGAGATCGTAACCACTGAAGGAACGCTGGTCGGGGAGCACGCGGGCCTGCATCACTTCACCATAGGGCAGCGCAGAGGTATTGGAGTGGCCGCCGCGGACCCGCTCTATGTAGTCAAGATAGACGTTCCGCTTAACAGGCTCGTGGTCGGCAAGCGGGAAGAACTCTATAGCGGCAGCTTTATTGTATCCGGGATGAATTGGGTCTCGATTGCGCCGCCGGCAGCGCCCGTGCGAGGAGAGGTGAAGATCAGATATCGAGCGAAGGAATCGGCGGCTACAATCACGCCAATGCCGAATGACGAGGCATTGATTGAGTTCGATGAACCGCAGGCGGCAATCACACCGGGTCAAGCCGCGGTAATCTATAACGGTGATATTGTCGTGGGCGGCGGCTGGATCAAAGCCGCGCGGGAATAGACAAGATTATGATGCGAAGAAAGCCGATGCTGAGCGTCAGGTTCCTCCTGACTGGGATAATTATCGCATTCACCTCTTCCTTCTATGGATGCGGCGAAGCGAAGCCTCTTTCGGCGGACGCGAAAACCGGGAACTGCCCCGTCTGCCATATGAAGGTGAATGCAAACGACGATTGGGAATCGGAGATATTGTTCAAGGGCGGGAGCAAGGTGATGTTCGAATCTCCGGCCGATTTGGTCGAGTACTATCTTGAACCGGCAAAGTACGGTCAGACGGAAGAGCAAAAGAATAATTCCAACGTTCAACGGGTCACGGTGACTGACTACTCTACAAAAAAACATATAGACGGCAGGACTGCTACGCTCGTGTACAAGAGCAACGTTCAAAGTCCTATGGGCTCGGATTTCGTCGCATTCGAGTCGCCCGAGGCCGCGGCTGCATTCATCAAGCAGCACGGGGGTTCTATCGTGACTCTGAATCAGGTCACTGAAGGAATGCTGCGCGATATCAAATAATGGTTCTACGGAGATCGGAAATGAAAAGGCTCCCTGTCTATGCCGCGGTTGCGATCATGGCGCTTTGCCTGACTTCAGTTGCTTTCGGGCAAAGCGCAAAGGTAGTTAAGGCCGAAGGCGTGATCTCAACAAGCGGCGTCAAAGCCGGCGATTCTTTCAAGATAGCGGTCGTCCTTACCGTGGAGGAGGGCTATCACATAAACGCCCACATCCCTTCACTCGATGTGCTCATACCGACCGACGTAAAATTCGAGCCTGCCGCGGGCATTACTTTAGAAGCGCCGAAATATCCCGCGCCGAACCTGCGCTCGTTCGAGTTCGAGCCGAGTCAGAAGCTCGCGGTTTACGAAGGCACGGTCGTCATAGTGTCCGACGCAAAGGCGGACGCTTCGTTGCGGCCCGGATCGGCCAGGATCGTCGCAAGCGTTCAGGTTCAGTCGTGTAACGATCAGGCGTGCCTTCAACCTTCAACTCTCAATGTCGAGATTCCGATCAACATAGCAGCCCAGGGCTCCGCCGTCACTCCGACAAACGAAGCGGTATTTGCGCGCGCCTCAGCGGCCCAGGATGCTTCAACATCCCTGGTACAGTACGGCGGAGCGAGCGCCGAAGGAAACAGCTTTGCCGACCTGATCAAAGGAAAGAATATCGCCGCGGTTCTCTTCTTTGTTTTTCTCGCCGGGCTGGCTCTCAATACGACGCCCTGCGTCTATCCCATCATTCCAATCACGATCGGTTTTTTTGCCAATCAGAGCGAGGGCCGCTTGCGCAGGACCTTCCTGATGGCCTCGGCCTACGTAATCGGAATGGCCGTCACCTATTCGATACTTGGCGTCGTAGCTTCGCTGACGAAGGGCCTGTTCGGGGCCGCGCTACAGAATCCGATCGTGCTGATAGGCCTTGCGGTGGTGATGGTCGGGCTCTCGCTGTCGATGTTCGGCGTCTATGAATTTCGTCTCCCGGAATCGCTGAATCAATTCGCGAACAAGAGTACTCAATCATCCGGCGGCATCGCCGGCGCGCTGGTAATGGGATTGACGATGGGGATCGTAGCCGCTCCGTGCATCGGACCCTTCGTCCTGGGATTGTTAGTCGTAGTGGGAGAAAAAGGCGATCCCGTCTATGGCTTCTTCATGTTCTTTGTGCTGGCGCTTGGATTGGGATTTCCTTACCTGATTCTTGGAACATTTTCCGGCGCGCTGAAGTCTCTGCCGCGTTCAGGGCTGTGGATGGTAACTGTTCGAAAAGTCTTCGGACTTGTTTTGATTGGAATGGCGATCTATTTCGTAAACCCGCTCCTCGGACGCGCGGCGACCATAGTACACGTCGTGTTCTTCGCTGCATCGGCGCTGTACCTGCTGTTCTTTGAGGCAGGAAAGACAAAGCCGGTCCAATTCGCCTGGGTCTTGCGAGCGCTTGGCGTGGGCGCCGCGGTCATAGCAGTCGTTTTGGCGCTCCCTGAGAAGACCGAAGCCGGTATGACGTGGCAGCCCTTCAGCGAAGAGGCGTTGATGGCCGCCGCCAAAGAGGGCAAGCCCGTGATCGTCGATTCATTCGCGGATTGGTGCATCCCCTGCAAGGAACTCGACAAACTCACCTTCACGAATCGAAACATTCTTGCCGAAGCCAATAATTTCGTCAGGCTCAAGCTTGATCTCACTCACAGCGACGAAGGCACGGAGGCGGCGCGGGCTCGCGATCGATACAACATCAAGGGCGTGCCGACGCTGCTCTTTTTCGATGCTTCGGGCCATGAGATTCCTTCGTTGAGGCTGGCCGGATTCGAAAAACCCGACCTCTTCCTCGGACGAATGAAGAAAGCGTCCTCGCCGGCTGCCGGAGCGCCCGACAAAGAAGTCGGAGCAGAGGCGGCGAAATCGCTCCCGGCTTCGCCGTTGGCGCTGCTGAACGGCGCGACTCTCGATCTTTCGTCATCGCGAGGCAAGGTAGTCCTGGTCGATTTCTGGGCGACCTGGTGTGTTCCCTGCGCGTCGGAGATTCCAACCTTCAACTCGCTTTATAAGACATACAAGGATCAAGGCCTCGAAATCGTAGCTGTAGCGATCGATGAGGAGGGCGCAACAAAAGTGAAGCCGTTCATCAAGCAGAACCCGATGAGCTACACGGTTGCGCTTGGCGACAAGCGAACCGCCGAATCATACGGCGTAACCGAGTCGCTGCTACCGGTCGCGGTTATAGCGGACAAGCAAGGCAGGATCAGGTTTAGACACACCGGCGTGACTCCGAAAAGCGTGTTCGAGTCGGAAATCACATCTCTGCTCAAAGAGTGATTCGCGTTGAGTGCTTATCTTCTTAAGTTAATTCGCTTGGGAGATTTTGAGTTTGAGCCGAATCGAGCGGGCGGGGTCTACGAGGACTGAGCGCCTTCGATGAAGGCCTTCAGCTTTCGTGAGCGGGAGGGATGTCTGAGCTTTCGCAGCGCCTTGGCTTCGATCTGACGGATTCGCTCGCGGGTGACCGCGAAGTGCTGACCAACCTCTTCCAGCGTGTGCTCGCTGCCGTTCGGGCCAAGGCCGAACCTCATCTTGATTACTTTTTCTTCGCGAGGCGTCAGCGATTTCAAGACTTCCTCAGTCACTTCGCGAAGATTGGTGCTGATCACGGTATCGGCTGGATTCGCGATTGTCTTATCTTCGATGAAGTCGCCCAGGTGCGAGTCTTCTTCCTCGCCGATCGGCGTTTCCAGCGAGATCGGCTCCTGAGCAATCTTCAAGACCTTCCGAACCTTGGATACCGGGATGTCCATTCGCTTAGCGATCTCTTCGGACGAAGGCTCGCGTCCAAGCTCTTGAACAAGCGAGCGCGACGTTCTTATGAGCTTGTTGATCGTCTCGATCATATGGACGGGTATTCGAATTGTGCGAGCCTGATCGGCGATAGCGCGCGTGATTGCCTGCCGTATCCACCACGTAGCATAAGTCGAGAACTTATACCCGCGCCGCCATTCGAACTTATCAACAGCCTTCATCAAGCCGATGTTGCCTTCCTGAATGAGGTCCAGAAACTGCAGGCCGCGGTTGGTATATTTCTTCGCGATTGAAACGACGAGCCTGAGGTTGGCCTCGACGAGTTCCGCCTTGGCAATGTCGGCCTCTATCTTGCCCGCTGTTATAGCGCCAAGCGCGCGTTCGAGTTCGAGCGCGCTCACGTGCCATCGCTTCTCGGATAAGGCGAGCTTGTTTTCCGCATCGCGCAGGTTGCGCTTCAACTCGCGCTCATCTTCATTCCACTTCTTGCGTTCGAGCGAGCGGCGCGCCTTGGCGATGGCCTGCTTGTTTTCCAGGGCCTCCTCAACGGCTCCGCGGATCAACGAAACCAGCATGTCGTGCTGTTGAGGAGTGAAATCTATGGAACGCTGCAGGCGAGCCAGTTCAACGCGAGCGCGAGCCAGCTTCCGTCGAAGCTTCGGCAGCTTCAGCGACCGTTTGGGTTCGGCCAGCAAGCGCTCCTGAAGCTTGAGCGCTCTAGCGTAGGCTTTTTTTACTTCCGCTATCTGCTCCTGCGCCGCGTTCGAGGTCGCCTCGATCACTTCATCGGTTATGACATCCTGATCGTTAAAATTTACTAGATCGCGAATGCCGATTTCGCCGCGCTTCAAACTCTCGCCCAGCGCTATCGTCTCTTCGATGCAAATAGGCGCACGAGAAATAGACTTATGCGCCCGCAACTGTCCCCTCTCGATTCTCCGCGCAATGGCGACTTCTCCCTCGCGCGTCAGGAGCGGTACGACCGCCATTTCTCTCAGGTAGAGTCTGACGGGATCGTTGGTTTTATCGAGAGAGCCGGGTGTGAGATCAAGATCGAGTTCCTCGTCCAGACCGTCGAGTTTCTTGTCGCTGTCGACTACCGCCGAAACGGCGACTTCCATGAACTGCTCATCCGAATCCGATATCGAGATGCCTTCGGCGCCTATGATGTCGAGAATCGCTTCGATCTCATCAGCGGAATTCATGTCGGCGGGGAGCAGCCGGTTGATGTCGTCGAAGGTCAGATACTCCTTCTCTTTTCCGACTTCTAAGAGCTTCTCGAGCTCATCGTGATACTTCCCATTTAGTTCCGACAAGGTCCGCTACTCCTGTTTGGGGGAACCGTGATTGTTGCCTGCGCCGAGCCTCAAGTATCTGAATTCGTACCCCGATTCACGAAATCTGTCAAGATAGTTCCCGCGCTGATTTATCGATGAATCGAACTATGCAAGCCTGTTTCAGACAATGCAACTCAAGGCTCCGATTCACGCCGTCAACTTGAGCATTCGCCGCTTGATTTCCTGCTTCTCCTGGAAGAGCTGAAGCACGCGCTCCGTGTTGCTATTGTGCTCCGCCTGCCCGATTTCGATCTGAATACTGTCGAGTTTTCTCTCGAGGCGCCTTCGCCTTAACGACACAAGCGCTTCGGTCGCTTTCTTGAGCAGAGTCTCGAAATCATCGCCGCCCGCCCAGGCAAGATCACCGATCATCAGGCCGGATAGCAGCGTTCTTTCGGCCTCGCCTTCGATCTTTTCGCTAAGCGATGCATAGGTCAGCTCGGAACCCGCTGCCGCCGCCTCAATAATCGCTGAAAACACGGCCTCCGTCGCAAGATCCGCGTAGTCCTCTTCGCCGATGTTCGCGAGAATCGATCCGCGCACCTCTTCATTCAACAACATTATCTCTATTAACTGCCGCTCGGCTTGAGTCATATCCTGGGCCGCGCGAAGCTTCTTTTGATCCAGAGAGCTCAACCGGTTCGTTGCCGCTCTCTTTATTTCTTCTCGAATAACGCGGCTGTCTATTCTGAGACGATCGGCAATCTGATCCGCGTATCCGGCCCGCTCAACTCGATCTCGCATTCGCGTCAGGTGCGGAAGAATCTCGTTTATGGCTCCGACCTTCCCCGCCGGTTTTGAAATGTCGTTGCGCGCCACCGCCGTCTGAACCACAAAATCGATATAGGGCTGAGCCGCATTCAGGATCCGCCGGAAAGCATCGGCCCCTTTTGATCGGACAAACTCATCCGGGTCCTCCTTCGTCGGCATCGCAAGAACGTCGACTCTGAAGCCCTCCGCGAGAAAGAGATCGATCGATCGCATGGTAGCCGCCTGCCCCGCCGAATCGGGATCAAAGTTGACGACCACACGCGGCTTTTCCATGTAGCGGCGGAGTAGACGGACCTGGCCGTCCGTAAGCGCCGTGCCCAGACTGGCGACAATGTTCTGAATACCTTCTTGAAATGGAATTATGCAATCCAGGTAGCCTTCGACGAGTATGGCGAATCCGAGCTGCCGGATTGCGTTCTTCGAATGCGCGAGTCCGTAGAGATTCCGGCCCTTTGAGTACACCGGAGTCTCCGGCGAATTCAAATACTTGGGCTCTCCATCGTTGATGATTCTTCCGCCAAAAGCGATGACGCGATTCTGCGAATCGGCTATCGGAAACATAAGCCTTCCGCGAAACCTGTCGTAGTGTCCGCCTTGTTCCTTCACCGATACGAGACCGCTCAGCTCGATCTCGCTTTGCGAGGCGCCCCGCTCGCGAAGATAGTTACCCAATGCGTCCCAACTGTCGGGCGCGTAACCGAGTCGCATCAGGTTTCGCGTCTGATCGGTCACACCGCGAGAGATCAGATACTCGAGGGCGCGTTTCCCTGCCGCGCCCAGCAAGCTGGTGGTAAAGAACTCGGCAGCCCATTCGTTCAATCTCAAAACTATGTCGCGTTCGCGAGCGGCGCGCTTATAGTCTTCATTCTCTTGAATCGCGGGAACCGGAATGCCGCTCTTCTCGGCGACGATTTTGACGGCTTCCGGGAAAGAGCATCCTTCGATCTGCATTATGAAATCGAACACCGCGCCTCCGGCTCCGCAACCGAAGCACTTATATATTCCCTTCGCCGGGTGAACATTGAAAGAAGGCGTCTTTTCGGAATGGAAAGGACAACGCGCAATATAATTCGCTCCTCGCTTTTTCAGGGAGACGTAATCCGACACTACTCGAATAATGTCAGCCTGGTTTCTAACGTCGTCGGCAAATCCCTGCGGTAAGCGCATTGCTGTAGCTCGTGTAAGGTCGCCGGGTTAATTGATTCAAGAATGAAAACCGGAGGAGCGTCCGTTGCTGGGAGCAGTTGATTCTTACAGCAGAACGATAGATCGCGCAAGAGACCTGTTTCAAAGAGTGCTGCTGGTTTCATCCGCCGCCCGCGCCCCGCAAACAACCGTCGAGTGTTTTTGAAACCCCCAGTAGAATCGCGCGTGTTAAGTATGAATGATCTCTTCGCGACAAAGGCAGATTCATCACCAAACAGTTCAACTCAGGCCGAGCGCTCACGGCGTTCAAAACGACGAACGTGACCTGATCTGCGCATCGTCAATCCAGCGCATCGGAGAAGAATAATGATGAAAACAAGACTCGTGAAAGGCGGCATAGTCGTTACCTGCGCATTCGTAGTCGCTATCGCGGCCACGGCCATCGCGCAGCGGCGCGGTTCGGCGGAAGATCGGCCGGCAGGTGAGCAATGGGAGTATCTGATTGTCGGCGGCGGTAATGTGAACTTCTCATCTTCATCCAACTCTTCGATGAGAAAGGAGACGTCGGGAAGTTTTGCTCGCGAGGTGTTCCCTCTGGAGGCGAACATGGATAAGCTCGGAGCGAAAGGCTGGGAACTCGTTACCGTCTATGGCTCGCCGGTCGATCCGACGTTCTTTTATAAGCGAAGGCGATAGCGATCGCTGAAGATGTATCGCAGGTCAGGACGACTTCGATGAACCCATCTACGAGTTCCTACCGGCGGTCGCCTTTGGCTTCTCATCGGCGCCGGCAGAATTCACGGGCAGCGCTACACGGTGGACTTTTGGGAAATCAGTTGAGAAGAGCTGAGCGGACCGGAGTCCTACTTCTTTGCCGCGGCCTCGGCAGGCGTGTTTTTCTTGAGGAACGCATTCAGCCCCGCGTAGAGCGATGCCGCAATTCGCTCGCGAAACAGACCCGTTTGCAGCATGGCTTCATCTTTCGGGTTGGAGACAAAAGATACTTCCGCAAGCACGCTTGGCATGGCCGAGCCGAGCAGAACCGCAAAGGGCGCATGCTTCACGCCGCGATTCACCTGGCTGCTCTGCGCCTGCGAACCCACGCCTCGCACCAGTCCAGCCTGAATATACCGAGCGAGCTCTCTCGAATCCGTGACTCTGTTTCCGGCCGACACCGTCGTGGTAACGGTCGTTTCCTGTTTTTCCGATCCTGACGAAGCCGTCGAGTGGGCCGCCGCTGTTGTCGCCTGATTTGCAGCGGCGACTTCGTTCGAAGTTGCGGACGCCGAGCGGGCGGCATTCTTCAAGTCCGCCTTTGCCGCGCGGTCGGGAGTGACAAAGAATGTCTCCACTCCGGAGGCCGCCTTTGACGGACTCGCGTTCGCGTGAATCGAAATGAACAAATCCGCGTGACGCGAGTTGGCTATCGCGGTCCTCTCTTCCAGCGCGATGAAACGATCCGACTCTCGCGTTAGCAGAACCTCTATCTCGGGATGACTGCGCTTGATATACGCCCGAAGTCTCCGCGCAACGTCGAGCACTAGATCCTTTTCCTGCAAACCTCCAGCGCCGATGGTGCCGGTATCGTGACCTCCGTGTCCGGGGTCGATAATTATCAGTTTTATTCCGTGGGTCTGATTCGCGGTCGGCTGCTGCGCAGGACCGACAACCGGCGCTTCATGCGAGTTCGGCTGGGAATGACTCGCGCTGTCACTGTTGCTTGCATTCACCACGATAGGGTCGCCGATCTCGGGCAAAGAGAAGATGGGCGTGCCCATGAATACCCTGTTTCGCGTCATTCCTCGTTCGTGAGCTCCGCCCCTGGCTTCAGCGGCCGCATGCAAAGAGACTCGCGGTCTTTCCGAATCGCCATACTCCCTGGGCTGCGCGGTAGAGTGAAGATCAATCACCAGCCGGTCGGGATCCGCGAGAAGAAATGTCGAATACTCGGCAAGCTTTTCGACCTCGATCTCTACGCGCAGTTCGCCGGCGGCGCCTGCCACGGTTATATGTTTAAGCAGGCTGGACTCACCGATGATGAACCTGCGCCCCGCCAACTGTTGTCCTATAGCAGCCGATCCCAGATCGACTGCAAGGCGATTGGCTCCAATTCGCTTCGCGGTGAATTTGATCTCCTGTGAGAGATCGAGAACCACTCGGGCGTAATCCGGTCCGCTGAAATTGCGGACATTAGAAAGCAGAGCGCGCCCTTCCGTTTGTGAGCCGTTCAAGGGCGCAATCACATCCGCGGCGGAGCCTGCGCGTCCGATCTGCCGATCGAGTCTCGCCAACACGGCGCGCGCCTCTCTGGCCATCACCGAGTTCGGAAAGTAGTCGACGATCCGGCGGTAGGCATCCGCGGCTCCATTCAAGTCTTGAAAATTTTCTTCGTAGATCTGAGCTATCGTAATGAGAGCGCTTCCAACGAGGCTGCTGCCGGGATAAACGGAGATCACTTTCCTGAAAGCGTCTACCGCCTGTTGATAAAGCGCATAATCGCCGTTCGCGGATGCCAGCTCCAGCTTCAGCTCGGCGATTTTGTACACCGAATCCGCGGCGAGGTTGGGCTCGGCGCCGAATCGAATTACCTGATTGTAGGCATCAATGGTGTGAAGATATTCGCTGCTGGAGCGGCCTTCGAAGGAATGCTCGTGAAGCGACGCGAATAACTCATTGGCCGCTTCGAAGAGGTTTTCGACAAAGTTGCCCGGCGCGCGTTTTACGTTAGCGCTCGCGTTGACCACTTCGGGCGAATTCAGAGTCGGACTGGCCGCGAGACAAAAGACCAGCCCCAGCGCGATTGCGCTCGCGAAGAGTTTCTTTCGCCTTGATTCGAACATGCAGCACGCGTTGAGGGGGTCTACTCAGTCGAAATCCGCGGGGGTAACACGACCACGCACTAAACTATGGGCGGCGGGAGCAACACACGATTAATAGTTATTCGACAGCCTCGTGGAGTTAGGGCTCGAGAGTATTATTGCCGCCGGCGCGACTGGTTCGCCGCGCTGGGCAATCTTTTGAACGATCTCTTTGCTCGATCCATACTTTGCCGAAATGCTTTTCACATACGCTTGCGTTTCGCGATAACGCGGCACCTTGAATCCCGCGCCGACCACCGCGTTTTCGCCCGCGTTATAGCCGGCCAGAGCGAGCTTGACGTCTCCATCAAACATGTCGAGGAGAAATCTCAGGTAGCGAGCTCCTCCTTCGATATTCTGGGCGGGATCAAATATGTTCGCGACTCCGAACCGTCGCGCGGTTCCAGGCATCAACTGCATCAAGCCGCTTGCTCCCTTATAAGACCGGGCTCGTGAATTAAAGCCGGATTCTTGCCTCATCACGGCGAACATCAGTTTGGGATCGACTCCGTTTCGCACCGCGGAATCGACAACCATCTGATCGTATTTCGCGTTGCCGGTGGTCTCGCCGTTCAGATAAACGGCTTCGCTTGCCGTCTGCGAATTCGGTTTAGTTGCAGCCTTGCTCTTTGGATCGATCGCGGTTCCCGGCTTTGCCTCCGAGGCTCCGCTATTCCCGACCAGGATCATCGTCGGCACTCGCTCGGCATCCGATGCCGTAGCGGCGCCATCGGCGCCGACAAGCGCCTCCTGTGCGCGAGCGTTGCCCGATAAGATCGCTATCATTGCTATCAGGGCTATTCCCACAAGAATGGCCGATGATCTCATTCATCCTCCGTTACGAGGCAGGGGGGCATCAATAGAGGGCAGAACTTCGTAACCGGTTGAACAGCGGCTCTATGCACGTCGTAGCGCCGTTCACCCTGGCTCACGAAACTAAATCGCAGTGGGAGCTGAAATCGTGTGGGAGCATTCTCAGCTTCACTTCGGCAGCCAGACATTCTTGAGCGCCGACTTGCTGCTCACTCTCAACGATACACGCGCTGATAGGTGAGTATTCGACCGCCTCAAGACCTTGGCTTTGCGACCCAGGATCGCTCCTGGTGTGCCTTTATCGATGACGCCTCAAAGAATCCTTAGTAGAAAGACAGGGTCGAGTGTAGTATGCGGCCCCTCCCTTGTCAATAATTAACAAATTGAAGTTGGAAACGGCCGCATGACCTTACTCATTCCCCGTTTAAGGGGCAAACAGGCGTCTTTTTGAAACACATAAATCCTCGCGATAACGCTTTCGAATTCGCTCCAGTGCATAGTTGTATGGCAGCCGCTCAGCCGCCGGCCTCACTTCGAAGCGGACCTACTTTCGACCCCAGCTCACGCTTCACGGCGAATAGCGTGTGATAGCGTTGCATTACGGACGCCGTCAGCGCCTCTTCGGATATCGCCTTATTGATTTCTGTTTGAGACCATTCTCTGCTGCTGACCAGGCCCTGCACACCCACAACCGTTTCGACCAGCGACTGCTCGAACCATGCGTGCACGGCGTCTGTCGCAAGCGGCCCGATTCCAGGAACGGTTCTGAATTCTTGAGCGAAGTGATCCGCCATATCCTTGAATACTCGAAAGTCCGCATTGATGAGTAATAGATTCTGCTCCGCGAGATATGATGCCGCGCGATCTTCTATATTGCCGTATTCTCTGGTGCCGTCCTTCACACTGACCCACTGCACTTTTGGAAACGCTTCTTGCCGAGCCTTCTTACCCACCGCCGAAGCGGTTTTCTCGAATACCGCGTAGACGTTTGCGGGCGCGATTCCAGTGGGATTTCCGGCGCTTCCGCCCGCCTGCCGTCTTTGCCTGGTCGAGTTGTGCGACGCCGCCGGGAGTCGTGATTCGTCCATTACAATCTCGACGCCGGGCGCCGGTCGGTATCGGCTGATTTTGTAAAGCGGCAGCAGGTCCTTCAACCGTTCGCGAATCGCCTTCGTATGGTCCCGCTCGGATGCGGCGGAGGCTTTTTGGTTGACCAGTGAACCGAGCTCAGCGGGCAGTTTCTCTCGAAACTCGGCGGCCCAATCCGCCCACGGAAGCGGCTCATTATCGTTGAGCAGCGCCGTTCTCGACGTGTTTGTGGTTAGCAGGCTGTCGCCATCGACGGCGGGCTCGACATAGACCACCACGTAGCGATAGCCAAAGGTAACGCCGAATTGCTGAAGCTGAGCCATACCGGCGCGCCCGGTTGCCGGCTCATACAGTTCATTCTTATATAGCGCCGCTACGTGTCCGGCCGATTCGACGAAGCCCGAGTTGTTCGTTATCGCCGGCTCGTCCTTCAGTATCCACCAGTGAGCGACCGCTCCCGCCAACTGTAGCTTTCCGGATGACTGCGAGTGCTCGCTGAGATAGGGCTTCTGTCCTGTAAGAGTGCGTAGATAATTGCGATCGGTGTCGGTTCTTGGATACTCCCATCCTTCCCGAGCCTTAACAGTCACGCGAGGCGGAAACACGTAGTAGCGGGTGTTCAGATACTTTGATATCCATCGCGAAGGCGATGCAACGCCGGGCGGGGCCTTTATTGTATCCGCCCCGGAAGATTCTCCAAGCAGCACAACCTTGGTTCCGTGTTTTGCGATCAACTCAGGCCGCACATCATCGGCGATCGGAAGAAAATGCGCATAAGATCCATCTGAATGCCTCCATTGCTTTAGACCGTATTGGCCGCTGGCGTCCTCATGCATCAAGTGAATCAATGCCCCTTCGCTGTTTTTCCATGATAGATAAAGCACGCCGCTAGGATTGCGGGTTGCGGCGGCGACTTTCGCTCCAACCCCATAGGCGCCGGATAGCGACTGTGCCGAGACTGACGACGAGAGGTTGTTGATAAACTTCACCATCTCGTCGCCGGTCATGCCGTCGCCGGTATCCGTGATGCATAGCTTCCGCACGCCGTCCAGGTCATACATTATCCAATCAACATCCCAGACGACCTCGCCGCCCTCACCGGTGCGCTGAACGGCGTCGATCGCGTTCTGTGTTAGTTCCCGCAGATACTGAAGAGGATGGCAATCCTGACCAAGACGATCCAGAAGAAACCCCGTATTGTAAATCGTCATCGGGAGGATCGATTCCTCGCGTCGGCGGACGTGAGTCGACATCAAGACACTCCTTTCTTGAATTCAAGCCGGACATCTTGCCGGCGCACGAGTGGTGAGTGATTGAGACAGCCAGGTAGGTGTCGCTCTTTATCGGCGGCTAAACTGTCCTTCGTGATCGCAGATTCTAGCGCCGCCCGCTCAATCAAACAAGGTAATTCGCTTTTATCACTCTGTGAGACGCGATTCGGCGTGGTTCTTGCGCGCTATTCAAGTTGAGCGTTACATTGACGAGCATCTTTATGCACAAAGGAGATTGATGAAGCTTACGGCCGACATCATTGCAATTGGCTCCGAGCTCCTGACGCCGCACCGCACCGATACGAATTCGCTCTGGTTAACGGAAAGGCTCAACTCGATCGGCATCGAGGTAATGCAGAAAACCATCGTCGGAGACGACGAACAGCGGCTCGAACATGCCATTCGAGATTCGCTGCGACGGTCCGATCTGATCATTTCGACCGGCGGCCTCGGGCCTACTGAAGATGACGTGACGCGAAAGGTATTCGCCCGCGTACTGGGCAGGCAGCTTACGCTCGATTACGACGTACTCGAGACAATTCGCGAGCGTTTCGCCAGCCGGGGTTATCAGATGGCGCCGAATAATGAGCGTCAGGCTCTCGTACCGGCTGGAGCAACCGTTCTGCCGAATCAAAATGGAAGCGCTCCGGGACTCACGATCAGCCATGAAAGTAAGTTCATAGTTCTGTTGCCGGGGCCTCCGCGAGAGATGCGCCCGATGTTCGAAGACCAGATAATGGGAGAACTCGAGAACAGGTCTCGAGGAACCCGAATCGCTCGACGCACGCTGAAGGTCACCGGCCTTGGAGAGTCGGCTCTCGACGAGTTGATTGCGCCTATATACGGCCAGTATTCCAATCCTCAGACGACGATTCTATTCACTAACTGTGAAATCGAGGTTCACCTGACCGCGACCGCGGACAATCTCTCCATCGCCGAAAGGCTGCTGAACGAGTTGTCCGAGAAGCTGAAAGGGAAGGTGGGTGACTATATCTACTCGACCGCGGGCGAATCGATCGAGGAAGTAGTCGGGCGAGGTCTCGCCGAGAAAGGGCATACAATAGCGACCGCTGAAAGCTGCACTGGCGGCCTCATAGCAGAGCGCATTACCGAAGTTCCCGGCGCCAGCCGGTATTTTCTAGGCGGCGTCGTCAGCTATACCGAAGACGTCAAGACTAAGCTGCTAGGCGTTCCCCAGGAGATGATAGAAAGGCGGGGAGTTGTCAGCGGCGAAGTAGCGGAAGCAATGGCCCGAGGGATCAAAGAATCAACCGGCGCTACAATAGGACTGAGCGTCACCGGTATCGCCGGCCCGGGCGGCGGCACTGTTGCAGTACCCGTAGGCTCCGTGTACATCGGATTATCCGATGATTTAGTAACTTCAAACAGGCGCCTTATGCTTATGGGCGATCGCCAACTGATTCGCTGGAGGACTTCGCAGGCTGCGCTGGACATGATCAGGCGCAGATATCTTGGATAACCGCGCCCGGACTCATGCGAAATGCTGAATTCGCGTTATATCGAGTAGCGCCGCCGCATCGCGTTCAACGGAGCGCCGCAGAGGCTTAAGCAGCCCTAAAATCAAATCATTCCGACTCGGATTCCGCCTCGGGCTCCTCGGCAATGATCTCATCAGCGCCGACTTCATGTTTCTTCTTGAGGTTGTGAACGTGAACCTTGGAGACGCCGAGCTTTCGAGCAGCGCGCGTTAGACTGTTATTAGTCTGGCGAAGCGCGTTTCGAAGCAGGAACCCTTCAAGAGTTCGTTTGGCTTCCTGCCACTTTGGCAATTGATTTCCATCAAACACAAGCCGATTGTCCTCTGTAAAGATGATTCGTTCTTCGTACTTCGCGGCTACGCGATTGTACTCATCTCCGAGCCACGAGTCCTCGATGTTGCTTAACATATGGCTGGCCCGTTCGAGCTCCGCCCTCCCGGCCCTCGTGTCCACATAATGATAGGCTTCCGCGAGATAGATCGTGGCTTCGAGTTCAAGCCGGCCATTGACCGGCGTATGTCCGGAACCCGTGCCTTTCGAGCCGTTCTGATTCGCGCCTCGTGGATGGGCCCATTCCGCCGCCTCCCGAAGAATCTCCGCCGCCTTCTTGAAGTCACGTTCCGCTATCATCACCTGTCCGAGCGATAGTCTTGCCAGTGCTCGCGCTTCCGACGATGGTGTTTGATCGGCCAACGCAACCGCTTCACCGGCCGTAGCGCTCGCGCTGTTTGTGTCATTGTTCTTGAGGGCAAGACGGGCTAGAAGCGACAGCGCGCGGCTTTCATCTTCGCTGGAGCCGCGCCGCATTTCGCGGCTTTCCTCCGCGAGCTTTTGGGCGCGTTCATAGCGGTTCAGGTGAAGCAGAGCGCCCGCAAGCTCGAGCTGGCTCTCGGCTAGGTCCTGCTTGAGGTCGTACCGCTCGAAGATAATATTTGCTTCCTTGAATACTTCGAGTGATTCCTGAAATTCTCCTGTCGCGCATTTGAGACCTGCGAGACCCAGGAGGGCTCGCGCGTAATAACGCCCGCGTTCGGTTCCCTTCAGCAGTCGAATGGACTCGCCATAGTGCGAGGACGCTTCTTCAATGTTGCCGCTGTCCGCTGATACGGCCGCTTGCTCGGAGATGATAAGACCTTTTAGCACTTCGGCCTTTTTCGTAGAGCGGCCTTTCAAACCTTCGCGCGCTTCGACCAACCGCGCAGCCGCTTCGGCGAGAAGCCCGCGCTTGTGATCCAGGGCTGCCAACCCGAGCAGCGCCTGGCTTGTTCCGAACTGATCATGCATAAAACGTGAAAAATGAAATGCCGTTTGATAGTGAACCTCGGCAAGATCGTAGTTGCGCCGTTGAAGCGCGAGCTTGCCGCTGGCTATGGAAAATCGCGCGGCTACATCTATGTCGGTCGCGCGAGGCGCGACCGCGTCAAGAAGTTCGGCCGCCTTTTCCATTCTCCCGAAGTACATTTCGACTTCGGCTCGAACTACCATTTCCTGGGGGTCATCCGTCCGCCGCTCCGAAAACAGCTCTTCAGCAGTTAAGAACTGACCATTATCAATGAGCTCTACAGGACTCTCCTGAAAGACCCGACGTTCCATACACATCCCCCTATTATTGTTGATCTAGATCATGGGCTCGCTGTCCGGAAAAGGCTAAGCTTCCGCTTGCCGTATTAGCGTTTATCACAAAACGACAGCGCCTTGACCCCTATTCTAACTAAACTTTACTCGAAAGAAGGCGAACTCTTATCTCATCCCCTTGTCGCCTGTGGGTTTGCATTCTAACAATTGTTATCACCGATTGTCGAGCATAAAAGTGATTGACCACCGCACGAATCCACAAGGCAAAGAAGAACAACTTTTTGGATTGCCGGAACGCTCAACGGCCCCGCTCCAATCCGCTGTCGCGGGATCAAGAATTGATCGATCGAATCGAAAAACAATGGCGACAACTAGCCTGAATTATTAAAGCTGATTTTTTTATTTGTTGGGAAATGTAGATATCGAAGCCGCGGCAGGATCTCAGGAGAGCAACTAGCGCCTTGATCCAACCCGGCTAAAACCGGGTTGGATCAAAAAAGCAACTACTCGGAAGAAACTGCATAACGGTGGCCCTCGGAATCGCTGATTCCGCTCCCCGTTTCTGAATGAAACCGGTGACCCAATGGGCAGGTAAACCAGACCGAGTCTTCCGTAGTGGCCACTCGTCGCAATGGGTTAAAGCACTTTGGGCATTTCATGAGAGCAAGTATACCACGAGTTGTAAGCAACGTGGTTTTTTTCTTCTATCCTGATTTCAATGAAATAGAGGCGAATTTTATTGAAAGTAATTCCTCGTTAATAAATCTTACCGGGCCTTTTCGAGAGCCTCCTTCGGCGGGTAGAGAGGGTACTAAATCGTTGTTCCAGAACTCCACAACGCCTGTGTCATTGTGATGCAAAATCTCCGGTGTAAGAGCTGACGCACGGATGTAATGAGGCCGCTTCCAAGATGAGTCCACGAGAGTGACCGCGGGAACGATGGTGTGTGGGCGCTCTTCCGCCGCGAAGGAAGAGCAACGTCGAATAAGCAATCCGCGCCGGCTATTTCTACCCATCCAGGTACTCGGCAAATTTTAATATTTTTCTTGACAAGCCATCGAGCCTATCTTACTATTCGGCGCGTCTCTTGGTGACTGAATGAGTGCTCAGTCACGTTTCGACGGCAAGAGAACTCGTTAAACCCGACGTTACTAGTTCACCTCAGGACCCAGGCACAACGGGGATCGTCTGGGAATAGTGCGTCAGGCGGCGCGAGTAGGTTCAAGGCTTACAGCACAGACAGCAACATAGAAAACAAACCAATCTCTTTCGAGCTTAGGGTGCGTTTACGCCTCTAAGAGGAGGATACTTATCGATGAAACTTCTCAAAGGATTAGTTCTGCTGCTTTTCGCGGCCGTGCTAGCGGTTCCCGCTATCACACGCTCGGTCCAGGGTCAGGCTGCAACCGAAGCCCCTGCAGGCTTCGACAACCTAACCAACGGGGCCACAGATCAAGCAACGTTCGATGCCAACAAGGATTTGTTCGAAGAGGTCGAACAGATTGCCGACGGTCTCGGTCCCGTCTACAACGCTCAGTCCTGCCGTGAGTGCCATCAGAATCCAGTGACTGGCGCCATCAGCCAGATTACCGAGCTTCGCGCCGGCCACTTTGACGGCGTGAATTTCATTGATCAGGCGGGCGGCTCTTTAAATAATGACCGTGCCATTAGTGCGGCGATCCAGGAGCGTATCCCGGGCGGAAACGAAGTCCGTACGTTCCGCACTTCGCTCAATCTCACGGGTGACGGCTTTGTTGAGGCGGTTGACAGCAATACTCTCGTTGCCATTTCGAATGCTCAACCGGCAGCCCAGCGCGGCACCGTAATCCAGGTACCGGTAACTGAAGCTCCGGGACAGAACAGAGTTGGACGTTTCGGCTGGAAGAATCAGCAAGCCAGTCTGCTCTCGTTCTCTGCCGATGCTTATGTAAACGAGATGGGCATCACCAGCAATCTGCAACCGACAGAGAATACTTCGCTCGGAAACTCCGTAGCGGCGTTTGATACCGTTCCGGATCCGGAAGACGCCGGGAACGTAGACGTAAGCGCTTTCGCAGGCTTCATGAGAGCTCTCAAGGCTCCTCCCCGAGGTCCGGTCAACGCCAGCGTCACCACCGGCTCCGGTCTGTTTGATCAAATCGGCTGCAACATCTGCCACGTCCGAAACATCACCACGGCACCGGCCGGCACCGTCATTAACGGCGGCGCGTTCACCGTACCGGCTGCTCTTGGCAACAAGATCATCCACCCGTTCGGCGACTTCCTGCTGCACAACGTAGGAACCGGTGACGGAATCGTTCAGAACGGCGGCCAGGGAACGCGAAATCAACTACGCACTCCTCCGCTGTGGGGTATGCGTACCCGTGATAGGCTGATGCACGATGGTGAGACCGTCAACCGCAACGAAGCAATTCTGCGGCACGATGGTCAGGCCAACGCGATCATCGCAAACTACAACGCGTTGAGCGCTGCACAAAAAACCAACGTAATTGACTTCCTCAACTCGCTGTAATCGACTCGATTACCGCATCTCCCCGCGGGAGTCTTTTGAAAGAAGCTCGCCGGTCGCTTAGGCGGCTGGCGGGCTTCATCTTATGGCCGCCGACAAAATACAATTTGAGAAGGACGCTCCTAATAATGACAAGGACTACTCTAATCACCGCTCTAATAATGACGCTCGCTCTCGCCGCCGCTTCCCAAATTGCTTGTTCGAAAAAAGAAAAACCGATACCGGAAGCGCCTGTTCAAAAAGCTGAAGCTCCGGCGACTGCTTCGGATGCGGACACAGGACAGTCAACTACTGCCCCTCCGCCTGAACCTCCCAAACCTGCCGAGGTTCGAGCAGTGGTGGGAAAGATTTTCCAGACCGCGGTCACCGTGGACGCGGAGCGCCCTTATGACTATGTAGCCGGAGACTTCAACGGAGACGGTTCGCAGGATATTGTTATCGTCGTCAAGCCCGTAGAGGCCAACCTGGCCGAAATCAACAGCCAGCTTGCCAATTGGATATTGGAAGATCCGACCAAAATACCTCAAATAGATACCAGTAAGACCACTCAGCAGCTTCCACCGCCTCCCGCCCCTGTTGTAGTGACGAAGACCGATACTCTGTTGGCCGTCATACACGGCTTTGGTCCTGAAGGATGGCGGTCCGCGCGATCAATTCAAACCTACCTGCTAAAGGGAGGGGTCGGCGCGAACATGTCCGCGGCCCCGGCCGCGGAGTTTCGAAACCTGGCGAAGTCGTTAAAGAAGTCGCCGAGACTGGCTCAGGGACTTCTGACAAGAGGCGACGTGCTTAAGGAAACTCTGAACGGTAAAAGCGGATATCTTTATTTCAGCGGGGCCAAGTACGTATGGTTCGAGCCATGAGGCGACAGGAGCGGCGCTGAGTTTCATTGAAAATCAGCTATGTCTTTGAAGGGGGCTTCTCGATTTCCAAAGTCCGGCTTGTAGTATTCCGCCGCTGATTCATAGTCCTGGAGCCAGCCTTCTTCCATATCCAGTGATTCCATCTGCTCAATCGCGGTCAGCCACTCGCTCCATCGGATCTTTCTCGAGATCAAAGGATATCGATCCGCGCCTACTTTGTTGGTTGGAAAGTACTGCGCCATCAAACTGACCGCTGCCTTTGGTGAGAGTTCGCGCCGAATCCACCGGAGCGAATCTTCGATGCCCGCTATATCGTTCGGAAGCACGAGCAGCCTGATAATCAAGCCTCTCTTTACAAGCCCATCGTCGCCATAAACAAGACGGTCGCCTGTTTGCCTGAACATCTCGGCAAGCGCCGCGCGAGAATGAGCCGTATATTCGGTGACTTTGGAATATTCGCGGCCGGCTTCGTCCGTGCTGTACTTGAGATCGGGAAGGTATATATCGACTATGCCGTCCAGGAGCTTCAACACTTCTACTGAATCGTATGAGTTAGTGTTGTACACGACCGGCAGCCGCAGCCCGCGCTCGGCGGCAATCAGCAGCGCCTTCGCCAACTGCGGAGCAAAGTGCGTGGGAGAGACCCAGTTAATATTGTGACAACCACGTTCCTGAAGCTCGATAAATATCTCGGCCAACCGCTCGAAGCTCACTTGATGTTTTTGTTGTTCCTTGAATGTCTGGCTGATCTGATAATTCTGGCAATAGACACAGCGGAGATTGCACAAACCGAGAAACACATTTCCCGCGCCGCCGCTGCCGACCAGAGCCGGTTCTTCTCCGAAATGCGCGGTGTAGGTGGATACGATCGGCAATAACCCCGAGTAGCACGCGCTCAACTCGTCCCGCAGCCTGTTGTTGCCGCAATCTCGGGGACACACAGTGCAACTCTCCAGTAAGCCCATCAACGCATCAACCCGCCGATGAAATTCACCGGACTCTAACAGCTCAAGATATGACGGAGTCGGCATGCCGTGGATTCTATCGTTTGAGATAATAGTGTTCAATTCGATATTGCTAAGGTAGAATTGAATTCCGGTTCGGCCCTCTTGCAGAGACCCTCCTAACTCAGGCCCTTAAAACGTGATTCGTCGGGATCGATCAGATCCTTTGAATAGGAGTCATTGTTGATTCTGATAACAACTCGAAAGCGATTCTCACAATATGAGTAACACAAACCGACAAGAAATAGAGAAAGAGGGACTGGGATACGATTTAATGACGGCAGCGGCCGGCGCGGCGCTCACATGTTACGGGTTAAGGAAGAACGGAGTTGGCGGTAAGGTAGCGATAACGGCCGGCGCAATGCTCGCAGCATCTGGAATGGCTTCGATTTTGCGGGACATGTTGGGCCCCGCGAAAAGCACCGAGATCAGGGAGATGATAGAGGTCAATGCTCCGCCTCAACGTGTTTTTGAGCTCTGGTCGCATCTGGAAAACCTGCCGCGTTTCATCAGCGGTATCACCGACGTTACCAGGATCGGCGATCGAGTATGGAAGTGGGCCCTCGAGTCTCCAGGTTCTTCCCAAAGAGAAGTAGAAATTGAGCAGGTGGCCGGCGCACCGAATCGATTTCTGATCTGGCGGTCGCTCTCGCGCGAGATCCCGCTATTGGCCGAAATACATTTGGAAGCAACTGCCACCGGCACGCGGATAATGGCCGTGTTTTCGAACTGGCGTCAACGGGGCCGTATCCAAGCGCTATGGAGGAGGCTTAACCGCACGGATGCACGCTCGGCAGTTTCGAATGTCCTGGCCCGATTCAAACAGTTTGTAGAAGCTTGACTCGCGCTCGCGCTTCTTGTGCTGCCCCCCGAAGCTGGAAGAACCGCCGGCCGCCGTTGTGCGACGACCGGCGCGGTAGTAATCTAACGATCTCTTATGTCAGGCCCGTCTCCCCTTCAAAAAACATTCCCCGAACCTGAAACCGATTCATCGGCGATGCCTGACAACGCGCCTCCCGGCGCTAACGAAGCTGCAAGAAAGACTCTCAACGAAATACTTGTCGGGCAAATAAACACTCTGATCGGTTATCGCCGCGGCGTTCTCGAGAGCGGCGAGCCTGATGCGATTCACAAGCTACGCGTCACGACCCGCCGCCTTCAAGCGTCTCTCGACATGCTTCAGAGCGAAAGCGACGACGAGCGGGCGCACAGAGTCAACGCTATAATCAAAAAACTAAAGGATCGATTGCGCCGGTCTCGTAGAAAACTCGCCAATCTGCGTAATACTGATGTATTCCTCGAGATGCTGGCCGATTCGACGCGTAAGTCAGGCCGGAGAGGAAAACGGTATGAACTCTTTGCTGCGATCCTGAGGGCCAGGAGAGATCGTTACGACGAAGAGAGCCGAGCCTATCTTAAAAAACGCGACTTCGATGATTTTGTTGAGATACTCGATCGAGTTAATTCGGAGTTCTTAAACGATCACCTTACAGAGACAAGGCCGAGCGAGGTCGCCGATGAAAGCTCAGGCGCCAAAGAAAAGGCTCGACGGATTAGCGGGCCTGCTGTTTCACAGCGAGTTGCAGCGCGGGCGGCGGAACGACTCGATGAACGTTTCCGGGAGTTCCAGAGGCTGGCTCTAGCATCGCATCCGGGCAGCCATCCCGCCGAGCTGCACCAGGTGAGAATCGCCGCGAAGAGGCTTCGTTACCTGCTTGAGCTGCTATCAATGATGCAGGTGGGTGAATTCGAAAAGGAGCTTCGATGGCTCCGAGCAGTTCAGGAGAAGATTGGAAATTGGCACGATCTGCACGCTATAGAGGAAGAAATAATTGGAACGGTCTCGCGGCGGAGCTTTATGAGGGAACATCTGGCCGGCAGCGCCGAGATGCTGGCCATTGCGGCAAATTTCCGAAGCCGTAGAATTCCGCTTGCGCGAAATCTGTTCCCCATAAAACCGCCTAGATCGCTCGCCGTCGTGACGAATCGACTTGTCAAAGCACTTCGCCGCGAAGCACATGCTTGAGCCCCTTCAATTGATCGCTGTAAAAGCTGTACTCTGGCGAATCAACGACATATACGCGCGTTAGTCAAATTCACGAGATTTCAACAATGAGATCACGAGCAAAGATTCCAATTCTGATTTCCAGCATTCTTTTTGTGTTCCTCCAGGCGCCGCGGGCACAGACCTTTCCCGCGCGAGCTTCAGCGACAAAGCGAGTGGATGACGCAGCCCTCAGGAACGCGGATGCGAACTCTCGCGATTGGCTGAGCTACGGCCGAGACTACTCGGAGACTCGTTTCAGTCCTCTGAAAGAGATCAATGCAAACACCGTAAAGAATCTGCGTCTGGCATGGTCGTTCGATACCGATACGACGCGCGGACTCGAAGCCACACCTATCGTTGTTGACGGCGTTCTTTATACGACAGGTAGCTGGAGCATCGTTTTCGCCATCGATGCTCGCTCCGGCAAGCTTCTCTGGAAATGGGACCCGCAGGTACCGAGGACATTCGGCCAGAAGGCATGTTGCGACGTAGTCAATCGCGGCGTGGCGGTGTATAGAGGGCGAGTCTACGTCGGTACGCTTGACGGAAGGCTCTGCGCGCTCGACGCCGAATCCGGAAAGCTGTTATGGCAAGTTGTCACGGTTGATCAGAGTCAGCCCTACACAATCACCGGCGCGCCGAGGGTCGTCAAGGGAAAGATCATAATAGGTAACGGCGGAGCTGAGTTCGGCGTGCGCGGCTACATCTCGGCTTACGATGCCGATTCAGGGAAGCTCGCGTGGCGTTGCTTTACGGTTCCGGGCGATCCGGCAAAGCCCTTCGAATCGCCCGCGCTGGAACGCGCGGCTAAGACATGGGCTGGAGAGTGGTGGAAGATCGGAGGAGGGGGCACAGCTTGGGACTCGATGGCCTACGATCCCGGTCTCGATCTCCTGTATGTCGGCACCGGCAACGGCTCTCCATGGAATCGTGAAATCAGAAGTCCGGGAGGCGGCGATAATCTTTACCTCTCATCGATACTCGCCCTGCGGCCGGATTCCGGTGAGATCGTCTGGTACTACCAGACTACCCCCGGCGATTCATGGGATTTTACGGCGACGCAGCACATCGTTCTTGCCGATATTGAGATCGCCGGCGCGAAGCGAAAGGTGTTGATGCAAGCGCCAAAGAACGGCTTCTTCTATGTGATCGATCGCAAGAATGGAGAGCTCATCTCGGCCGAGCCTTACGTGCCGATCACGTGGGCAAGGGGAGTGGATAAAAAGACCGGGCGTCCGATCGAAGATCCCGCCGCGCGCTACCAGAGTTCCAATACTTTCATGAAACCTGGGCCGCTTGGCGGACACAATTGGCAGCCGATGTCCTACAACCCTCGAACCGGGCTCGTATACATTCCTGCTCAGGAGCCCTTCTTTATATATGCTCAGGACAAGCAGTTTCAGTATCGGCCCGGCGGCTGGAATACAGGGGTCGACTTCAGCTTGTTCAAGGACCCCGTGCCGTTCGTGCCAATAGGCCATTTGCTGGCCTGGGATCCTGTCCGACAGAAAGAGGCCTGGAGAGTTCAATACAAGAGTATTTGGAACGGAGGCACGCTCAGCACGGACGGCAATCTTGTCTTTCAAGGAACAGCCGATGGCCGCTTTGTCGCTTACAGCGCGGATAAAGGCGAGAAGCTATGGGAAATCGCCGTTGGAACCGGTGTAATCGCGCCTGCCGTGACATATGAAGTAGATGGAACTCAATACGTCTCGGTGATGGCCGGGTGGGGCGGCGCATTCGCTTTAACCGGGGGCAATGCTACGGGCGCGGCGGCAGCGGGACGGCTCCTCACCTTCTCGCTAAACGGAAAGGGAATGATCGAAGAGACCGCTATCAAATCTTCAATACCTTCGATTATCGAGACCAGTTTTGCTCAGGATCGGGCTGCAGCCGGTTCAGTTGAATTCGCGCGATGGTGCGCCGTATGTCACGGCATTGCGGCTCAGGGAGGCGGCGCGATTGCGGACCTGCGTTACTCCGCGCCTGGCGCCTTTCAAAAATATGAGCAAATCGTTCTCGAGGGAGCTTACTCAAGCAGAGGCATGCCATCATTTAAACAATGGCTGAAGGCCGATGACGTGGATAAGATTCGCGCATACGTGCTGAAACGGCGGGCCGAGCTTATATCGAAGAAATAATCGCATTCATAAGCACAGCTCCGAAGCCGCGGCGAGATCGCATGGATCCACGGCTAGATTAGGTGAACCGCGCGGCCCAATCCTATAAGGATCGCGGCATAAATGCCGGCGAGGACATCGTCGGTCATAACGCCAAAGCCGCCGGGGAGTCCTTCGACTCGTCGAATAAGCAACGGCTTGAAGATATCCAACAACCGAAACAGTAAGAAGCCTACGATCATACCTCGGAGTGTCGGGGACGCCAGCATAGGAGATAGGGCGATCAGTTGACCGCTGATCTCGTCTACCACCACCTGTCCCGGATCTTTGCTATCGAGCATCCTGCATACCGATCCCGCGGCAAGAGTTCCGACTGCGTACACAATCACATTTGCGGCGATCAGCATCGATACAACCTGAAGGCCGCTTAAACCAAGCCGTCGATCCAGAGCGGCAAGGCAGACATATAACGCAACACCTTCGATCGAGCCATAAGTGCCGGGAGCGCCCGGAATCAATCCCGCGCCGGCGCCCGTTGCAATGAAAAAAGCAAAGCGGCCTCCAAAGCCGATTTCAGCTTCATCAGTCTTTTGGAGCTTCTTTGAAGCGGACATAGGAGGTGGGTTCTCTGATCGGATTCCGCGAATTGGCTTAGACAATCCTGCCGATTAGATCGTAAGCGTGAGCCTCTGTTACTTCGACGTTCACGAAGTCGCCTGGTCTTGATTGAAAGTCGTCCGGCGCCTCGTTAATCAAGATACATCCGTCAATCTCAGGCGCCTGGGTTTGCATACGTCCCTGGAAAAGAAGGTCGGTCTCCTTAGAGCGGCCTTCGAGAAGAACCGGCATGACATTGCCGATGAAGCGCCGATTCTTTCGTTTCGATATCGCGGCCTGCTCTTTCATCAACCGCTTCTCTCGCTGCAGAGCCGTTTGATGATCGACCTTGCCGTCGAGCTCAAACCCAAACGTATTCTCTTCATCCGAGTAGGTAAAAGCTCCGACGCGATCAAACTCCATTTTGCTGACGAAATCGATCAACTCGTTGAAGTCCTCATCTGTCTCGCCCGGAAAGCCGACTATAAAGGTCGTTCGAACCGCTGCATTGGGCACGTGTTCGCGAATACGTTCGATCATTCGCTCATAATGCTCGCGATCGCCTCCCCGCCGCATTCGAGATAAGACCCGCTTGCTTGCGTGTTGAAGGGGAATATCAAAGTACGAACAAATATTTTCGTGCTCTCCGACAACGCGAAGCAGATCGTCGGTGATATTCGTTGGATAGCAATATAAGAAACGGATCCAATCAACTCCGTCGACGCCGGACAGCGCTTCGACAAGCTGCGCCAGGCCGTTCTTGAGGCCTAAATCGCTGCCATAATTCGTCGTGTCCTGCGAGATCAACACGACCTCTTTGACTCCCTGCGCCGCAAGCATCTCTGCTTCTCTGATAATCGATTCCGGAGACCTGCTTCGAAACACGCCGCGCAGCTTCGGTATTATGCAAAACGCGCAGGTGTGATCGCAGCCCTCCGCGATCTTTATATAAGCCGTTGCAGGCGCCGTGGCGCGCAATCGCGGCATGGTTTCATCGTAGAGAAATAGCTCCGGGGCGGCCGCCCCTTCGCTGTAGATTGGTAAAGGGGCGCGGCCCGCGGGGCCTGCGACGGCGAGTACATCCTTGAGTTGGTTGACCCCTATGCACGCGTCGATCTCTGGAATTTCCTTTTGCAACTCTGATCGAAATCGTTCAACCAGGCAGCCGGCGACTATTAACTTTCGAAGCTTCCCGGTCTTTTTCAACTCGGCTACTTCCAGAATGGTATCCACCGATTCCTGGCGAGCCGAATCGATAAAGCCGCACGTGTTCACCACTAAAACTTCGGCTGCTTCCGAGTCGGTAGTCAGCTCGTAGCCGCCGCTTTTTGTTAGGAGGCCCATCATCACCTCGCTATCCACGAGATTCTTCGGACATCCAAGACTGATCATCCCTACTTTTGTTCGATCTGGCATTGTTGAGTTCCATGGCCTCGCATATGTGCCGCGAGCCAGGCAAGAGAAACAGCAATACTAGATCACGACATTCATATTTGGCCAGCTTCGGTTCCGCGCTTTGGTTCCGCGAAGCTTGCTTTGATATATTTCGCGACGATGTACTTCGCCATGCAATCCGCGGCTGGAATCCGATGAGCAAAAGATATCCCTCGCCAAAACTCGCCCACTATCTGAGCTACGAACAAGCCTGCCGCGAGTTTAGGTGGCGCGTTCCCAGGCGATTCAATATCGCCGAAGCCATTTGCCGAAAACATAAAGACGCAGTTACACGGCTTGCTCTCGCTGAAATAAAGCCCGCTGGCGAGAATTACTACACGTTTAATGCGCTGGACTTCCTGTCGGACAAGTTCGCGACCGTTCTTCGCAACGCAGGCATTCAGAGAAACCAGCATGTTGCCGTGATTCTAGCCCAATCGGCCTCGTCGGCCATCGCTCAGCTTGCCGCGCTGAAACTCGGGGGCGTTGTCGTTCCGCTGACCGTGCTATTGAGCCCCTCCGACTTCGAGTACAGGCTGAAGGACTCCAATTCGAGAGCCATCATCGTAGATGCATCCGCCCGATCTAAGCTCGAACAATTCCTCGAATCGCTCCCTTCCCTTGAAGTTGTATTTATCGTTAATGATGGAGTGCTCCAGAGCGAGGCCGCCGGCAGCGATCGAGATTTCTGGAGAGACTTGAATGCCGCTTCATCGGATTTCGACATCGTCGAGACGGATTCGGACGCCCCTGCTTTTGTATTCTATACCTCGGCATCTGAAAGCGATCCTAAGGGTGTTGTGCATTCTCACTCATCCCTGCTCGGCCATCTACCGGCATTCGAGATGTTCAACAACTTGGATATTGGGAACGACACTGTATTCTGGACGCCCGCCGACTGGGCATGTATCGAATCCCTGATGAACTTGATCTACCCAGCCTGGTACTACGGCCGGCCGGTCATCGCGCACGAGATCCAAGAAATCTCGAGCGAGAAAATCCTCGCCCGTATGGCCGATTCCAAGGTTACTAACGCTTATATTCCGGCAGCCGCTTTGCAAATGATGAGAGGCGATATGAATCCAGGCAGCGAGCATGATCTGCGCCTGAAGACCATTTATACCGGCGGTGAACCGCTTAAACATGCTGCATATGACTGGGCAAGAGATTCGCTCGGAGCTTCGATAAACCAGATTTATGGGCACATCGAGGCCAGTGCTCTCGTGTGCAACTGCGAAAAGTGGTTTTCCACCAGGCCCGGCAGTGTGGGCAAGCCTGTTCCAGGTCATATCGTCGATATAATAGAAAAATCCAGCGACATACTTTCCTCCGGAGAGACCGGACGAATAGCGCCGCGGAGACCAGACCCGGCCCTATTCCTCGAATACCTGAACCAACCGGAACAGACGGCGCGTGCCTTCGAAAACGACTGGCTGATTACCGGAGACCGCGGTTTCAAGGATGCTGAAGGATATATATGGGTTTGTCCAAAGTGAGAACTATTCAACGGCGACATGTGCTACTCTAGCAGCCGCGGAAATTGCTCATGAGAAAGTTTCTGGAGACTAGACTGGATAAGTGGAAGCGCCTCGAGCACCTCACTGCGCGCGTTTCGAAGACGCGACTAGACAGTCTCAGCGGTGAAGAAGTGCTGGAGTTCGGTCGATTGTATCGTAGGACTGCCGCCGACCTTGCAATCGCCCGAGAGGAAGTGCGGGATGCGCGGCTCGTCAATTATCTCAATTATCTCGTGGGCCGCGCGCACGGAGCGATCTATCGCAGCGAAGCGTCCGGGTTCGGCTCGATAGCTAATTTTTATCGCTACGATTTTCCCGCGGTCTTCCGGAAGAGTTTTTACTACGTTCTTACCGCGTTCGGAATATTTCTCGTTGCCGCGGTCTTCGCCGGCGCCGTATGCATAGCCGACGAGAGCTTTGCGGATCGAATTGCACCGTCGCTTCACAAGGATATTATCGCGCATCGCAACTGGACGGATTCCGCGAATGAGTCTAATGCGCTCGCCGCAACAAGCATCCAATCCAACAATATTCAGGTGATCTTTTTTAGCTTTGGGGGCGGTGTGTTAGCGGGAATCGGAACCATTTTTATCATGCTGCAGAACGGGCTCCTTTTGGGAATGGTGATGACCCTCTGCGTCAAACATCGATTTTGGGAGATCCCGATTTTTGTAAGCGGACACGGCGTCATCGAGTTGATGGCCGTCTTCATCGCGGGAGCGGGCGGCCTGCTCATAGGTAAGGCGCTCGTCATACCTGGGGAACTGGGACGTATCGATGCTCTTGTAAAAAACGGCGGTCAGGCAATACAGCTAATTCTCGGTTGTATTCCGATGCTTTTAATAGCAGGCTCGATTGAAGGATTCGTATCGCCTGCCCATATATCTCCCGCCTATAAGTTCGCGATTTCAGCCCTGAGCGCCGTTACGATGATCGTATATTTCTTAAAACCCGACCCCAGAACAAAACTCGAAATGAAAGATATGCAGAGTCCAACGCCGCGCTAAGCTTACACTCGATAGAGACTGTCGATTGAATAACCGGCGCTACATCGTCTGATAATGGGCTCGTCGTCGTCGACGGAACACCATTCCGCTTTACAATAATCCGCGCTCCTTCACTTCCAGGTATTGATTCACAAGCTCCAGTGACAGGCGGCCGGCCGGAACATCCAGCGCAAGCCCGCCCAACTGCCGAATGCCTGAAAGAGCTTGCTCGCGCTGGCGCAGAATCCCCTCAGCGACACTCTGACGATAAACGTCGGATGATGTGCTTGGAACAGTTCGAACCAGCGCCGAAAGATCCGTGTCTCCGATCGTGACTATTAACGGCAGATGCCGGGGAACGAGATTCGATGCATGCGCCAGGAGTTCGGCGGACGAGTCCCTATCGACAAGATCGGTAAGTACTATGACCAGCGATCGGCGATGACAATTTACGCCGAGGAAGCTGAATGCCCTGGCATAGCTCGGCTCAATCATCTGCGGCTCGACATTGTACAACGACTCCATGATGCGGTTTACCTGGTCTCGGCCGCGGCGCGGCGGCAAGAAGCTTCGTACACGTCTGTTGAATACCAGCAGCCCGACATTATCTCCCCCGGACGATGCCACATAAGCGATCGAAAGAGCCGCGTTGATGGCGTGATCCAGCTTTGAGAGGCGTCCTATTCGCGCGGTCATCAAGCGGCCTGCGTCCACCATCACGACTATGTTTTGACTTCGCTCGATCGTGTATTGCCGAGTTATTAGCTTCCCACGCCTGGCGCTCGCGGCCCACGAGATATGCCTGATCTCATCTCCGACAACGAAATCTCTCAGCGACTCGAATTCCCTTCCCTGCCCGCGCGGACGCGCTTTCTTGGCGCCTTGTTGAAGCGCTCGATTCCTATGTGCGTAGAGTTCATTCTCTTTGGCCGCCTGTATGTCCGGATAGACCTTTACCGTGGATGCAGTGGGAACTCGGATTTGCTTCCATATCAACCCCATCCTGGACAAGAACCTCAGAGGCGTATCTCCAAAGGAATAATCGCCTCTCGCCGTCGGCATCAGATCGTAGCGCCAGCTTCGATTCCGGTTGGCGGGAATCGTAAGCTTAACTTCTCGCGAAGTGAGAAGCTCCATTTCCGGCGGATATTCGTCTTTCACTATCAGAGTAATCGGCCGCCCGGTTCGATTCGCAATCCGGAGTTTGACTTGATTGATCGCTCCCATGGAAAAGCGATGTTCCATCTCACGTTCTATATTAATTCCCGCCGCGTCTTCGGAAATGTAGTAATCCGCCGCCGCCAACCCGAGAATCACGAGATCGAAAAGGAAAGTAATATACAGCGCGGCCTTGCCGAACCAGGCAGCCGAAAGCAGCACGAATCCGATGAAGAGCAGTATGAAGAATCGCTGAGAGAAAACAAATTTCACGATCGACCTCTCTCTGCATTCTCCTTCAGCGATTCAAACAAATCATTAATACTCGAAAACCGAGCAACGGTCCTGACCGCGGCCTCAGTCTGATAAGGAAGGTCATAGTTTGCGAGCGCTTCCACGGCCGTAACCCAGATCTCTTCGTCTATCTCATCCGGGTTCGGCGACGTATCGAAACTGCCGAGCACCGGGTAGGCGAATATGAACATATGATAGACAGGGCCCGCATGGGCGCTTGTGAATGTTTCTCTAAGAAGAGTCAGCTTTATTGGATCGATTTGAACGCCGATCTCTTCGAGTATCTCTCGGCAGGCAGTTGCGATTATGCTTGGATCCTCTTGATCTTCGCGTCCGCCCGGAAACACAAACGAGCCGGGATAATAACGAAAGTGGCGAGGGCGGCGGCTCAGGTAGACTTCGATCCCGCTGTCAGCATCCCTGACGAAAGCAACCGCCGCCGCTTTTCCTTTGTAGGCGCCCATTATCGCGGCACTTCTATGCCCGTGATCACCTCGTCGAGTGCTTGATCGGGAGTGACCCCTTCTATCTGCGCTTCGGGCCTTAATACAATCCTGTGCCTCAGCACCGGTTTGGCGATCTCTTTAACGTCGTCCGGAGTTACAAAGGCCCTTCCTCTCAAGGCTGCCAGAGCCTTTGCGCAGAGTAGGAGCGCGACTGCCGCCCGGGGACTCGCGCCCCACGATATGTTCATCGCCTCACGTGTCGCTCTTATTATCGAGACAATGTAACGCTGTATGCCGTCTTCGACGGTGGTCTGGCGAACAATAGCGCGACACTCTGGAATGGCGGCCGAATCCTGCAGTGGCCTAAGATCGATCGCGTCAAGTCGTCTGGCGTTAAAGCCGGAATTCCAGTTGGAGATGACCTGTAGCTCCTCCGCCTCGGTAGGATACTGAACGATGATTTTCAACATGAACCTGTCAAGCTCGGCCTCAGGCAAAGGATATGTTCCTTCGAACTCGATCGGATTCTGCGTCGCGAGAACAGTGAAAAGAGGCGAGAGTTTATGCAATTCGCCGTCTATAGTGACCTGCCGTTCCTCCATCGCCTCCAGCAAAGCTGCCTGAGTCTTGGGCGGCGTTCGATTGATTTCATCCGCCAGCAGAAGATCCGTGAAAATAGGACCCTGTCTCAAGGTAAAAGTGGAGGTCGCCATATTCAGGATGTTGGTGCCGGTCACATCGGCGGGCATCAGATCAGGCGTGAATTGAATGCGGCCGAAGTCCGCTCCTACAACTCGCGCAAGGACTTTTATCAGAAGAGTCTTCGCGGTGCCCGGCACTCCTTCGACCAGCGCATGTCCTTCGGTCAAAATCGTCACTAGAACTTGCTCGATGAAAGCGTCCTGCCCAACGATGACCTTCTTGACCTCGTTTTTGATTTGGTCGGCAACAGCGGCTATATAATCACTCAAGCCTGATCCTCCTGATTCGCACCGGCGTGATAAATAGATGAAGCTTGAAGGGGCGGACCGCCTCGCAAGAATCCCGAACGCGGCAAGCCTGTTGAATTCGAGCAGCAAGAATAGCCGTCGCAGATTGATGTCGCAACGAAAAAGTGACCACAGCTTCCGTGGCTGCGACCGAGTGACCGGATCCCACAGTTTTAAGGACTCCTGAACTACTGAATAACCCGTCAATCTCCTTCAAGTATTACGTCAGTTCCAACCGCCGAAGAGCTTAAAAACAAAATGCTTGCCTTCTGTTATCGGCCGTGCTACAGTCCCTCCCTGCCCCCCTAGGTTTCACGTCATTATAGCTGTCGCTTGCCCCACCAATTTCCGAAACGGTTTTTGAATTAGAATAAGCTTTGTAGCTATGCAATTGCGATCTCGGTCATTCGAGGTCGCAAATCGTCGTCGAAACAATACTCGGAATCAGCAAAGAGATCTCGGATGGTATTACGCAACGAAGGGGACGAGGAAGAATCGGAGGTGCGATGTTGAGTCAGGCGGCAAATAGGTATTCGCGCAAGCCATCGAGTGGATCTCGCGTGTTGCGCTCTGGAGCAGGTAGCCGTTCGCGGAACAGGAAAACGCGAGACTACATGGATGGTTTGATCGCAATCGTGATGATCGCGGCGGCAGCGGCTTGCGTTTCGTTTTATCTGCGAACCAGATCTGAATTGGAGACCGCTCAGGCAAAGCGATCTGCGCAGGCTCGAAAACTCGAGCGGCTCCAAGTAGAGACCGAGCGCGTTGGTAACGAAATCGAGAGATTGAGAAGCGATCCGAAATTCATCGAATTGGTTGCGCGGCAACGGCTGGGAATGATCAGGCAGGGAGACGTAATAATTAGATTGGACGATCGGCCGGACCAGTCTCCGAAACCTGCGAGGTTGACACTGGAAAACGGAAGCGACTATACTGCGAATTCGAATTAACGCGGGGTGGAGCAGTCTGGTAGCTCGTTGGGCTCATAACCCAAAGGTCGCGGGTTCAAATCCCGCCCCCGCAACCACTTACGAGAATTGGGTCGGAAGTTAGGTCGGAAATCGTTTTCCGGCCCTTTTCTTTCTCACTGTACCTTCTCCGAAGCAAGTTCCTGCACTGGTAGCTTCGACCAACGCCGGCACAAATTGACTTGCAAGTAGCTCCGTAGCTTTTCCCGCCTTTGCCTCTCTCTTACCGTGAACCTAGATGTCAGCCGTTGTCGAGATGTGTGAGTGCGCCAGCAACTCCTGGCTAAGCTTTAATACGAAGACCTGCCATTGCCCCAAAGCCGCGGGCCAACGAAAGCCCGAAGGTCTGTATCAGACCGCTGACAAAGACGAGCGGTTCGACGGCCGATCATTAGGGAATGGCTTGCCTGCCATACCTTTGAGCGCGTGCGCAGCCTTTGCTCATGCCTTTCAGGCGCTGAAGCAGGGTCAGGAACTTCATCTATTAGGGCTCTATGACGACGCCGTTGGGAAGTGTCGCGTGGCGTTAGAAACACTACTCGATTCCGATTCGTCCTCAGGTGCAGACGGAGTGAAGAGGTTCTAAAAAAGACATGGGAAGTAAAGCTGGGTAAGGATGCTTATGATTGGTTGAATCAGACCTGCACTCACTTGAAAGGTGCGGCGAACGCCCCCCACCACTCCTCTAATGTTCATTATAGCCAGCTTGAATCGCAGATGATTCTGACGATCACAATATCTTTGATCGCATAGATAGCCAAAACCGCGGATGCAAAGGCACAGAGCTGCGATCCTAAAACTTGCTTATCTATGAGCGAGGCTGCGGCCCTGTCACGAGAGGAGTTTTATTTTCTCAAGCAACCGATAATGTGTGGGGTGCTCCCGGATCACGGGCTTTTGATGATAGTAGTAGTTCAGGAAGCGTCATGCTAAAATCGGCACCGCTTTCAAGAAAGACAGCGGCTGATTCGTTCAGCTCTGAAAAGTTAAAGACCCGCAGCGCAGGCCTTGCAAGTCCCTTGTGCTGCGAGCCTTATAGGCCATAACACGGGTTAGGTGCGGTGGCCTTGGTGCCTAAGACGTTCAAGACGCCAAAAAAGTCTCAACTTTTTTTGGCGTCCGCCGCGCCTATCCCTTTGCTAACGCCGACCGTTAGCAAAAGGGAGTGGTGTATGCACGCTCGCCTTCGATACGGGCTGGAAAAGAGAGAACAGCCCGTCGCTTCCGAAATTACCGCACATTACGAGTGGCTATCGATATCGGTCATCTGTTTCGTCGGAGTGCTGCTCAGGCTCTTTTCTCCGGCAATGAAGTCCGACCTTTGGTATGACGAGGTCTGTAGTTTTGTGGTCGCGAGTCAGCCTTTCGGCAGGATGATGCGCGTCATATATCTGGGCGCCGACACCAATCCACCGCTCTATACATTTCTTCTGCATTTTTGGATCAAGCTCGGAAACTCGGACACTTCAGTAAAATTGTTTTCCTTGATGTTCGCCACAGCTTCAACGATTGTTCTTTACAAGCTTGCAAGGCAGCTTGCAGGCAGATACGTGGCGATGCTGTCGAGCTGTTTGTTTACTGCCTCTCCATCAGTAATAACTTATAGTGTTGAAGCACGTCCTTACGCGATATTCCTCTTCTTGAGTTTGCTCTCCACCTACTCTCTGCTTTCAACGCTTCAAGAGGCTAAGCGACCACAAACGTGTCAGGCGCGGTCAGGCAGGCTTTGGTTAGGTTACTGTGCGGCGAGCACGCTGCTGTTATACACACATTGGTTCGGGCTGTTGGTGCTGGCGGCCCAAGCGGTAGCCCTTGTGGCCTACAGTCCAAGTTCATTTCGGTTCTTGCGGCCTTATCTCAATTCTCTTCTGTTGATCGCCGGCTGCTGCCTGCCCTTGATCTTGCTATTGCGCAACCAACTTGTCTTGCAGAATTCGGTGGGCGGCTATAGTTGGCCAGGAAAACCGGGCTTGCGAGTATTGACCGGCCTCGGCGCATTCCTGGCAGGCGGCGAGAACCCATTGGCCTTGATCTTGCTACTGCTCGTAGCGGCCATTATTGCGAATCGAGCCATCTCTCAATTCAAAAGAAATGGTGGAAGTGCTGTCTTATTCCTATTGAGCTATGCGGCTCTACCGGTCGTCGTTGTTTTCGCCGCATCAAATCTATTGACCAATAACAGCTTTTTCGTGAACAGATATTTTCTGCCTTTCATTATCAGCATAAATATTCTGAGCGGTCTGGCACTCTCACGTCTAAACAAGCGGCTCGCATGTGTCTTTTTATTGCTGTTCTGGCTGTTCCCTTTGGGGACAACTGTGAAGCATTGGCGGGTAACTGAGACACAGTACAGTCAAGCGGCGTCAGAGTTGGCCGCGCATGCGAGCAGCGATGCCTTGATCGCGCATCTCTCGCCGATGAGTTACTACCCATTGCTTCATTACAGGCGCAAACAAGAAGTTACCGAGCGGATATTATTCACCCACGCTGGAACAGGATACGAAACTGCCTACAACTTGGAAGGGGAGATGCTGAACAGCGACGACCTGATTCAGGCGGGAGATGAGCTGCACAAATACTTGGAGTTGTGGTTAATCATCGATTCCACAGATAAGGATGCTCACCTGAGTGAGGCATATGAGCGCATCAGGAGCGACGGCAATTTTATTCTTGAATCTACAAAGCAAATTCGGAGTCTGCGCTTGGAACATTATAGATTGAGGTCTTCCGGTCCTAGCCGGGAGCTCCCCGAGCTGGCTCCTACACGTACATAGAACGAAGCTGCTTTGAGCGATTCGCGATCGATACAGTCAAACGGCACGACTACACGGCGGAAGGAGTATCCAATTGAAATTGAAGTTGATGGGAATCGACAATATTCGCGGTTATATGACGGCGGTACTGGCGGTCCTTACCGTTGCCGTCTACGTCGATTCGATCTCTGGCTCGTTCGTCTATGACGACCTTACCGTCATCGGGCCGCATCTCGGCGCCAATTGGAACTCTTCGACGTTAGCAACCGTCTTCGGAAGGGATTTCTGGTCAGGGCTTAGACCCGACAAATTCCACGGCGGAGTTAACAGCATCTACTATCGCCCGTTGTTCAACTTTTATCTGATGTTGATCTACCGAATTATTGGCGACCACGCAGATCGGTGGCACTTGTTTACGGTGGTAATGCACACACTCGCGGTACTGGTTGTCTTTCGCATCATCGATCATTCTCTGGGATCGCTCTTTTCAATCGACGGCGGCCGACGATGTTTACTGGCAGGCATTGCCGCAGCCGTATTTGCGATTCATCCACTCCAGAGTGAATCCGTTGCATGGATTTCTGCTATAGGCAATCCGTCGAGCACTATATTGATTCTCGGAGTAGTCTACTTCTATTTGAAGTACCTTGAGCGTTCAGAATTGAAACAGTATTTGCTGGCGGTGGCTGTGTTCTTGGTTGCCGTATTGTGGAAAGAGAATGCGTTGACCCTGATTCTCATCCTGCCCGCCTATGAGCTGTTATGGCACTATAGACATGGTTACCAGCCCGAGGGGGCATCTCGCGAAGGCAGTGGCATAACATACAAGTATAATCTCGTAAGCCGGTCTATCGTTCGGATGTTACCGTTTGCCGCGGTCGCCATAGGATACTTCATATTGAGATTTATCGCCCTTGGAACGCTAGTCGGTCGCTATCAGAGCTTCAATTTTCCCGATGATTCTTCGCTTACTATTGCGGATAATCTCCTGACGCTGCCGGTCTTGATTAACCGCTACGCTGGAATGATGCTTGCGCCGTTAGGTCTTTCGTCATTCTACACCTTTCCCTATGTTCGATTTGCAACCATCGGATCATTCTGGAGTCCTTTCGTCGTAGTTGCTTTCGCGACGGCGATTCTCGCTGTTGGCTGTCGGAAATGGCCGGAGTTAAGGCTTGCAACGCTGTGGATGGTTTTGCCTTTGTTGCCCCATCTCAATACGCTGGGTCATTCAAGCGAAGAATTAATACAAGACCACTACCTGTACTTGCCGCTTATGGGATATGGACTGCTGGCGGCCTCGGTACTGGGCCGCCTATGCCTGAGATTGTCTCCGGCCTTCGCACGGCGGGCGATGACGACTCTGGCGGCCATTCTGATAGCGGTACTGGGCGTGATGACGGCGCAGCACAACAGGTTATGGCAAAATCAGAATTTGCTGTGGGCCGAAGCCGCGGCTCACGCGCCGAGATCGCGAATCATACATCTTGAGCTGGGGGAACTCGCCGAGCTGCGAAATGACTTGGAGCTGGCGGAGCACGAATATCACGTTGTTCTCGCTATAAACGGTGAAGTGCTTGACGGACTCAACAATCTTGCTTTCGTAGAGGCAAAACAGAACCGATGGGCTGAGGCAACAGAAAACTTCGAGCATATCGTCTTGCTCTCGCCGGAAAAACCCCTTGCCCATTTCAATCTTGCGATCTCCTACAGCGCGGAAAAGCGTTACGACGAAGCTCAGCGCGAGCTGCAAACAGCAGTTGATCTCGATCCCAGTGGGCCTAGGGCACTTGAATGGCGTAGGCGGCTTGACAATCTAAGGCAGCGGAAGTGAAGAGATCATCGGATTAGCTCGGGCTTAGTTTTGGCTACTGACAGTATTATTTCTGATAGCCAAGTAGCGAAACCAGTGTACTCGACGGCAATCTGTCTCTCGCTGTGTTCGGCTTGTACACATGACAGATCAGCGTAAGATGCGACCCATTAAATGGCGCTAAGCATATACGTACAGGAGTAATCAATCGATTCCTTGTATGGATAGGCGAGACTCTCTTCTCTGCACTTCTCATTGCTAAGCCGCTGGGACAACGAAATCCCGCAAGTCAGTGTGTGTTGCGGTGAATCAATTCCGGTCAGCCGAATCCGGAGTCATACGCAGATAGATCACTCATCACCTCTTTTTCGCAACACGGCGTCTTTGAAACGCCCAATTCATCTCAGAGGCTAGCAAAATAGCCCTGAACCTCCGGGAATGGACCTTGCCTTTCAAAGTTGCGGATCGTCGCGAGAGGACGAATCCATCAAAAAGAGGTGTACTGCAATGTTACGAAATGATTCAGGAAAAATATCAATGTCAGCCGCATTAGCGGTGTTCATAGTCGGCGTACTCGCTATCGTCGCAGCGGTAGTGCTGTTGATTGTTCGCCCAGGAATGAACAATAACGGCAGCACAGTTCAGGCAAGTACGATTCCATTTGCGGCGCGGGTTGATAGATTGGATGGCGACATTGGAATCGCACGGCAGACGGACGCCCAGAATGGATCTTATCAAGGCTGGTCAAAGGCCACCGTTAATGCGCCGGTCTCGCTTGGTGATCGAATCTACACTAGCAGCGGTTCGAAAGCGGCGATCGCAATCAACCGGAAGAACTATGTCCGTCTCAATCCTGGAACCTCACTCGACGTAGTTTCTCTCAGCCAGGGACACACCCAACTGGCGTTGCGCGAGGGCGCTTGTGTTTTCGATGTTGGGGCTCTTGACTCAGGCGAGACTTATGAAGTAGGCACTCCCAGCGGCGCCGTGGACTTCACGGAGCCCGGCTTGTATCAGATTGGCATCGATGAGGGGAGCGACACGGTTGTATCGGTGCTGAAGGGGCACTGTCAGGTTGCCGGTGTCGCCGGCGCGGGCGAAGTCAGCAAAGGTCAACTTCTGACGTTCGCCGCCGCGGAAGCCGCGGAAGCGATCGTCTCTGATATTTCACCTGATGTCGCAGGCAAGATCGTTGACGATTACTATTCGTATCGCTATCAACAAGCCTACGACGGCCGATACCGGAATTACGGCGCCTATGAAAGTGATCCGTACTATTACGAACAAAGTTATCGCCGTTCAGAGAGCTATCGGTATATCCCCGAAGACTCCGACATAGCGGGCGTTGAAGATCTTGATGAGAACGGCGAGTGGCAGGATGTACCGAGCTATGGCCATTGCTGGCGCCCGCGCACGACTTCTTCTGATTGGGCTCCCTACCGTGATGGCTACTGGTCGGATGATTCCACGCTCGGGCTCACGTGGGTTTCAAACGAGCGTTGGGGGTGGGCTCCTTATCACTATGGCCGATGGGCGCACCTCAACCAGGGGTGGTACTGGGTTCCGTCGGAGATAACGCGGCACACTACTTATTCGCCCGCCCTTGTAGCTTTCGTGTCGCCTCGAGCAGATGAGGTGGGATGGGTTCCACTGGGACCCGGTGATCCTTATGTGCCGCGATACTACGACCGGGACTATCAACCGCGCTATGCTGGATCGAGAAAAGAGATCGATAGATATGTGAATGAAACAAGTGTCGTCAACTACAATGATGCATCGGCAATAACGATGGTCTCAATAAATCAGTTTACAAGAGTCATAACTCCTGCGACCGTGCTGAAGCCCGACCCGTCGTGGCGTGAAACCGCAAGGCCGATTGTAGATCCATATGCAGTGCCGGTGGTCAGACGAATTGCCCCGACTCTGGAGGCCTCGAGACCTGTTGTCGCCGTTCCAATCGAGACCCAGCAGAGTTTCAATCGTCCGGTGATAATGAGACGCCAACCGGTGGCGCCATCAGCGACGACGAACATTGCAGAGACGCTGAAGGTACAGGCGGTGCCGGAAACCGCGGTCAAACAAAAGCTAAAAGTGAAGAACATCGGAGCCGTTACTACTACCCAGGCAAACGGAATTCCTGCCATACCTCCCGAAGCAAAGGTAGCCGTCCAAACGCCTGAGCAGAGAGACGCGCGCATTAACGCCCTGGCAGCGCAAGCGGCTCAAGGTAACAAAGCCGCGAAGCGAGAGATGCGTCAGCTCGAAGCGCAGCAGCAGGCCCAACAGCAGCAGGAGTTGAAGTCTCAGCGTAAGGCGAGCGCTCAACAGGAAGCAGCGCAACAGCAGCAACAGGCTGAACAACAAAAAGCCGAGAAGCGAGCCGCTCGTCAGCAGGCTCAGCAGACTGCAGCGCAAGCCGAGCAACAACGTCAGGCTCAAGCCGCCCAGCAAGCTGAACAGCAAAAAACTCAGAAGCAGGCCGCGCGTCAGCAGGCAGCTCAGCAAGCTGAACAACAAAAAGCTGAGAAGCGAGCGGCACGTCAGCCGGCTCAACAGCCCGCGGCGCAAGCCGAGCAACGACGTCAGGCTCAGATAGCTCAACAAGCTGAGCAGCAGAAGGCCCAAAAGCGAGCCGCGCGTCAGCAGGCCGAACAAGCGGCTCAGCAACAGGCTCAACAAGGAGCCGCTCGCCAACAGAATCAGCAGGAGCAGAAGCGGATTCAAAAGCAGGCTCAGCAACAGGCTGCGCAACAAGCGCAGGAACAGGCTCAGCAACAGAAGCAACAGCAAAAGCAACAACGTCGAGCGGAAGCTCAAAGCGCCGAGCAGAACGCTGCTCAACCTAACTCCAACAAAGCGGAGAAAAGAGCACAGAAGGCCAAGAACAAGAATTCGAACTGATCATATGACGAGCGCAGATCCAGAACCGAACGAGGAAGATAGGACGAGGACGACGTGTCTACGATATGAGATTGTGACCTCAGTCAAAACTCAGGCGGCAAGCAGCAACGCGAACTGAGAGTCACTTCAATCCTGCCATACATGAGTAAGTAAGTAAGCTTGGAAGCGACCGAACTCTCATACCGAAGTGACCGTCAACGGGAGGTTTTCTTTTCTATTGTTCGAGCTGGAGATCTAAGCATCGATGAGTTAAAGCGAAGCGGAGTGGAGATCATATTTCTGCTAGACTTGAGATCCTGCCCGAACAAGCCCGAGTGGTGCGCCAGCTATTCGATTGGATTGGGCGCGACCGGCTCAGCATTGGCGAGGTATGTCGAAGGCTTACAAACGCCGGAGAGCCAACGTGACATCATCAGGGCACTGGTCAAAACCGTTGATATCGGAAGGAACGCAATTACGGTCGTGTTCAAGGTCAATCCGCCCCCTCTTGAATCTCGCCCCGAAAGGGGCTTTTTGCAATATTGTTGGTGGCGTAGTACAGCAACCTTGGGCTTGGCATCCACAACCTCTTCGGGGTTGACGCGATCTAAATCGAGAGGGTCCGCCCCGGCCTCAAGCAACATTTGAACCGTCTCCGCGTCGCAGTCGGCTGCCGCGATAATCAAAGCGATGATGCCGCTTCAGATGCGTTATTCACATTAGCGCCGGCTTTGATCAAATCCTTCAATATCTCCCGAGAACGCAGGCCCAAGATAATGGCAGGTCGGGGAAGGCTATCCCCTCAATTTGCCGATCTCTCATTCTCGAGGATCGCAGAATGCTCTCTTGTAATTTCGCGGAGTTCCGGATGCGCGGGTGTTGCGCCTCGGTAAATCGCCTCCGCCGCTCCAAACAGTTCGCCAGCCTTGCCAACATCGCCCTTAGCAGAATAAAGCCGCGCGAGTTCCGCGAGAGTGCGGGCGAAATTGAGAGAGTCAGGCAATGACTTCTGGACCTCTCTCGCCTCATTGAGAAATCGTTCAGCCTCGGCGAGCTTTCCCTCTCTACGATACACCGATCCCAGGAGACACTTAGATCGCGCCGTGTCGGGATGATCGGGGCCAAGTGCATTGCGCCGATTCTGAATCATGTCGTTCAACATCTTCTCGGCCTGGATGAGCTCTCCTTGAGCTATCCTGAGCAGTGCGAGATTCTCCAGGTTATCGGTCAGCGCAACCGTGCCCTCATGATTTTTTTCTAACATTTCCTGCGCTTGGTCGAGGCGTTGAGCCGCATCCTCGAACCTGCCCTGTTCGCGATCACACGCAGCCAGGCCTTCAAGACACAGTGCGATGTCTGGAGCAACTTGCGATCTAAGGATTTGAGGCGATTCTTCCCAGAGCCGTTTGGCGCTATCGAACAATGGGATCGCGGAATTATAGTCTCCCTGCTCGAACGACACTCGTGCGAGATCGTAATAGGCGTCGGCAAGCGATAAAGCCGGCTCGCCAAGCTGATGCCTTAGGATTTCAAACGAACGCTGGTATTGGCCTTTGGCGACGTCATATCGCCCCTGCAGTTTATTGCACTCGGCGAGATTCCTGACTGCCGACGCCAGGTAGCGGTCGTTTGGCCCGAGCACCTCCTCCAGTATGGCCAGCGACTCCGCGAAGAAGGGGCCGGCCTCCGCATACTTCCCAAGCCGCATGTAGATTAAGCCAGTATCGTTTAAGCTGGTCGCCAGATCGGGGCCTCGGCCGAGCGATCCTTTTAAGATCCGAGCAGCCTGACGGTTGTACTCAAGAGCCTCTTCGTACTTGCTTCTGGCATCTTCGAACTTCCCATCCGCGCTGAAGCTTTCGGCGAGCCACCGGTACAGACCGGCCTTGTTGTTGAGGAGGATCCCAATCCCAACCTGATTCTTGTCGTCTTCATACTGACCGAGTAACCCTTCGACTCTGTCGGACGCGCGTAGGAAGTCGGCGTAGGATTCAATAGTGCTGCCAAAGGTGTCCGCCAGGATTTGGCTGGTCACGTTTGCGGCCGTCAATGCTTTCCGCTTATCCGCCTCCTGTTTCCACGCGAATCCCAGAAGGAGAGTAAAGACGCTGAGAAGGACCACCGCGACTATTAGTATTCGGGTCAGCCTGGCGCTCCTGGCCCTTTCTTCCGCGCGCGCGTCGTAGTCCCTTCGCCACCAGAGAATGCCAGGGCATAGGAGGTCGTGGACAATATCGTACGCCTGATCTTTATTGCCGCCGTCGAGCCGCACCGGGCGCACGATCCTTCTTGCCGCCAGCCTCTCGAGCAGATCCCTGAGCTCGTCCTCCGTGCATTTCATCTGGCAGGCCAGGTCGAACGCCGTGTGGGCAACCCTGCGTCCGGAGGGAGTGACGAGCAGTCGGAACACACGAGCCGCTACCTCAATATCGCGATCCGAAAGACCCTTCAGGACTCGCTTGAGGTAGCTGCTCGCGATCTGTTTGGCGCCCCCTAATTCGGCGAGCGTTTTCAAGCGCAGCGTAGACGAGTGCGCAAGCATCTCGGCATCCCACAATTCGCTCATCACCAATTGCAGGAAAGGCGCCTCAATATCCGAATGCGACACGTTCGGTTCAGCCGATTCGCTGTTCGTGAGCGATAGCTCGCTTGTTCTCAAGTCGTTTAACACAGCCCGTGTAAGCTCTTCCTCGATCCGGATCCGGCGATCGGCGGCGCCGTAGAAATGATTGTATTGGCTGATGGGCAGCTCGATAGCTGAGCGCGCGGAATCGAAGTCGAGATGCTTGATCTCGATGCTGTTGTCGAGGACTTCCAGCACCTCTCGTTTTAGGAGATTGACTTTCGAATAGGCATCGTCGCGAATCGAGATCAGAAAATTCACGTCCAGATCAGGGCTTTTGATGAGGCGGCCCAGTTCGCGGATAACGCCATCCGCGTCGCTCGGAACGTTGAAGAACAGATCTTCGAATTGATCCAGGATGATTAGAATCTTCCCGCCGATCTTACGTGACCAGAGCCGAAAAGAATCCACGATGTCATGCAGGACTGTTATTGCGTCCGCGGAGTTCTCATCAAGCGCGTCTCTGACCGCCTCTCTTACAACCTGAGTCAGGCGCTCGATTGAATCTTGCCGCCATTCGTTATGAACCACGACGACCCAGCCGGGCTCGCCGATTTCATCCAATCGGTCAAACGCCATTCGGCGCAGAGTGTGAGCCACGCCCGCCGTCACGAGCGAGGTCTTTCCTACTCCGCTCGGGCCATACACCAGAGTCACTCGAGATGAAAGGAGGTGGGCGACAAGAATCTCCCGCATCGCATCCCTGCCGAAGAAGAAATCGGCGTTTTCTTCGGAGAAAGGCCGAAGCCCGGCATACGGCGAGATGGTTTTCGGTCGATTACTCATCTGGGACTCTCGTGGTCTAGCTTGCCTTCAGCCGCTTCGTCATCTCCTCGATAAATCGCTCTATACTGATGTCCAGCAGCTTGACATTGCGTCGTTGCCAAAAATCTATGTCGAGGTCGTCGGCGCCTGGCGCGATGGCCCATGAGTTTGTGATTTGACCGCCTTCGGTCCGCACCCCAGGACCCTCCTCACCCCATAGGCGCCGGAAAAGCGTCCTGAGATTCCAGCCTTTCAGCCGGCAGCCAATGAAGAGAAATCGCGTGTCTCGGCTCAAGAGCTTCTTCTTGATATTGACGGGCATCAGATCGCGAAAGCTTCGATGCGAGAGATGATCGACGACGTCGTCTTCAGTGATCACGTATCCATCGGGACGTGACGGTGAATCATCTTGCTGGCTTTCCAACCTCACCGCCTGGCCCAGCAGTCTCAAGATCACTGTACGCAGTTGCGGTGACACCCTGTCGTATAGAGCCGGATCAGAAATCTCCATGGAACTCTGCGAACCGTAGGCGCGGTGCCGGAATTTGCCGTTCAGGTCCTTTTCTCCCCGGTAGCAGACCAGATCATACGGTTCACCCTCGGCTTCGAATGCCTTTTCGAGCGTATCGTCATAGTTGCTTGTGACGACGAGCTGGCCCGGCGATGGAAGACCGGCCTCGCGAAGCTTTCGAGAGAACGCGGCAAGAAATAAATGAAGCGAGGTACGGGAAAAACTCCTTTCAAGAACCTCGTTGAGTTTCGAGACAAGGTAAGGCCGGCCGTCAAGCGCCACGTATTCCGACACCTTAACAAGTTCCCGCGTGAGGTCACTCGAGGGGCGGGCTGCCCGCAGTTGGTCCGCAAGCTCGGTGTCACTTGGCGGATAAGTGTTAATCGCCGCTCCAGCATGGTTGCGGCCGTACAGGTTGGATTGCGGTCCAAGGAAGGTGACCAGATCCCCGGTCTTCATCGCGTCGAGTATCATCTGAAAGTACCGGTCGCGAGGATCGACAGGTACTGTCGCGGGCTCGTATTCCCTGACGAAGAGCCTGCTGTCGGACGACCGCATGAAAAGCGCGGGTGTGCCCCATTCCATGTCGCCGAGCGAAAGACGGGCTTCTGCGAGCGCGGCGTCAACAGGGCAGTACTCGGCGATGGATTTGTAGAATTCGTCGGAAAATGCAGCAGCCGCCTTGTCGCTAATGGGGAATTGCATCGCTATCACGGCCGCGATGCCGGCTCGAACAAGGGTTTGAGCCGTTCCGGAAAATGGATCCGCGAAAGATGTCCTCGCGCCGTCGCACGAATTCAGGACTACCAATCGAGGAGGCCGGCGGTTGCAGAGCAAGTTGGCCAGCAATCTGCCGTTGATCGGCCGGGCCCGCCCCTCCTCGTCCTCCAGAAACAATTGACCGTCGTTTGTTTCGCGGTCGTAGGAGCCGTGCCCTATGAAGTGAAGAATATGATATGTTCGGCGGCTCAGCTCCCTTCTCAAAGCGGCCTCTGTCGGCTTCTCGAGAGAGCAAATCTCAGCCAATCCTTGCAACCTTAATGGTTCAAGGGATTCTCGCAGGAGCCGCTCTTCTTCTCTTCCTCGCAGCGGCACAGCGTCAATCGGATTCGCGCAAACGATCAGAATGCGCAGGGGAAGCTTCACAGCCATTGGCCTGATCGGCTCCGGCTTCGCGGCGTATCGCACAATGGGAGTCTTTGATACTTGTCCGAGAAAGTTGCGGTAGGGATGATGAAGGTACTCCCAGGGAAGAGCGGCCAATTCGGGCGCATCATTCAGCCGCAAACGGATTCTCAAGCCGAAGTCGGCAGCTTCGTTCTCCTTTTCCTTCTCCTCGACTTCCCTGAGACTCACGGCAAGACAGGTATACACGTCGTCTTTGAAGACGGCGTCGAAAAGACGGGCGCCGAATTCCCGGGCCGCCGTTCTGAACTCCATCTCGCTCCTGTGTGGATCGCCAATTCGCTCCATCAGTTGTTCAATCTCAATCCTGGTGAATGGAATGCTGAAGTTGACCACTCCCTCACCGCCAGGCGATTCGATTACTCTCGCGACGTAGCTGTCTTCGCGCGGTTCGATAAGCAAGTCGAAGTTGACGTAGTCGATCGGTTTCATACGGGTGTTGAGCCCGATACATTCAGAAACCCTGGGGATCAGCGGATACTGATCTGACCCCGAGCAAGCGCCCTCTGCCGCTTGGGGTCGGGTTTCAGGAAAAAGACTGATGCGGCCACGGCAGCCGCCGCAATGCTAAGATTTCGCTTCCAATTCGACGGCGCTATATTGACGAAAACTTCTTTCACGAAAGGCTCGAAGATTGTACCGGCTGAAATATCATCGGCAGTCGGAGCCATTTCCGCGATTACGCTGCCGTGTTTGACTGTGGTTCCAGCGGTGAAGCTCACCGTCACCACGCCGTCTGAGTCGGTCACGCCACTCGAGGCGTCCAGCGACCCGAGGTCGGGAGGATCCAATTTGAAGTCCACTGTCCTGCCCGTAAGAACATCGACCGACTGCGATCGGGCCGATCGAGCCGCAACATATCTCGGCGCGCCGTACGCGCTTTGCGAGGTCTCTTTCGCGTAGTTCTCTTTCCATTGCGTCGCGACTTCATTCCTCTTGCCGCCTTTGGTCTTCAAAGGTCCTTTGCTAGCCTCTACAATCACACCGCCGCGAGTCCGCCTGACGGCGCGCGCGGCTATACGAGCCGTTTGGTCAAGGTCAGTGACAACGCCGCGTTCGACCTCGATGCCCAGTGCGCCGCGTCGATCATTGGAGATGCGGAAGATCGCTTCGCGTGATGCTGCCAGCGCTAAACCCGCTCCCTCTACATATGCATCGGCGCCGCCCTGCAGGCTGATCCCCACGTCGCCGCTTGTATACGTTAAGACTAGCGTGCGGCTCATGGCTCCGGCATCTGAGCGTCTTGAGATTGACAGACCCACTCTTGAGTTGGAGCCCAGAGAGAGGCTGGCCGTCGACTCCAGTGAAACTCGGACGCTGGTTTTCGAGAAAGTCTCAATTGCGTCTCCGTTGAAGAGCTGCGTCCAACCCCGAGCGACGCGCCCGTTGACCATTACATCTAGATCAACGAAAGAGGCGGTTATCGAACCGATGGGACCAAACGTCGCGCTCGCGTTCAGCCCCTTTTTCCAGCCAAGATCGGCGGCGCGGCTCGAACGCGGCAGGAGCAGAGATACAAGAATCAGGATCAAGCAAGACGCGGCGTTACGACGATGGCATCTCTTCATCTGCTTCTCCTCTCTCGCGGCGCGCCGGATGCGTGTTGTTGCAGCCTCGAAGAATCCTGCCGTGGGGTCCCACGCCGGCCTCCTCTCCCGGCGGCCATGCTGATCGGCGCCAATACGAGGGCCCTCATTTCATTGATCCGACTCAAACGAACAGCCCGTTCACACGGTTGCTCGCCCAGCATCGCGGCGACCGGTCCGCTCTGGTTTTGCCCGGCATCGGTGACGGTCACACGCACCTCTACGATGTCGGGAAATGCCGCGGCCCCGGTTACCGTTTGCTCCACGGTGAAGCTCTGTCCCGTGAGCAGCGCGCGGTCCTTGATAACTTGAGTCAGCGGATCGCCGACCGAAAGTGTCGAGACCGCCTTTCCGCTTTTATCGATGAATTCATAGATCGCGCGGTTGACGTCGAGGTTCGAGTCATAGATAGAAAAAACGATCTCGAGTTGATCGCCGGTTCTTGCGAAGCATATCTTCGGCTGTTTTTCAGGCATATCCGGATCGATCAGCCGCACTCCGGTCGTTATTGACGCGCTTAGTCTCAGCTTGAGATTGCTGCCTGAGTCTTGCGTAATCACCAGGTCTGAGGTGATTGCGTCCGGCAGAAGATCACTCGCAAATAAACCGGAAGGGCTGCGATTGAGCTCATCTCCGGCCGTGATAACCGAAGGAATAAGCGGCCACAGGGTTATCTGGAACTGCCTCTTGCCTCCTGGTTCAATAGTGAACGTTTCCCCAAAAAGCGATCCACCAGGGACGGCCGGTTTACCGTTAACGGCAGTGATCTTGAACAGCGCGCTGTCATTGAAATCAACGACGTTGGCCGGCGGGGGACCGGGAAAGACTCGGCTAAGCGACGCGAGCTTGATGTTCACCTGATCGCAGCCGTCGTTTGTCACACGAAAAACATTGGATGGAAAGCTGTTGCTGGGTTTTTTGCGAGCGTCAGTCGTTGGAAATTCGATCTCGCTCTTGTCGAACCTCGCTGAATGAATCGGCTTCATCTCAGATGTATTCCCGGCGCCGTCGGTCACCGTCGCGGAAAAACCTGCGATATTGGATATCTTCGGATTCTTGACAGTAACAAGGAAAGCCGGCGGATCCGGCGCCATGGCCGAGATCAGAGGCGTGAATCTCTCAATCTCACCCGCCGGCGAGGGCCCGCTTGAAACAGCAAATATCTCGACGACGAAAGGAGCGTTTGCTATCGGGCTGTCTATCCCGCAACTGAAGACTATGTCGACCGGGGTTACCGTTGCGCTGAGTTGATCAAGATAGTTGGTCAGCTTGTTCGGCCCGTCATCGAAATCGCCGGCATCGTTGCACGTTATTCCGTCGCCGCTGAGATCGATAGGTATTGGGCTTCCCGCAATACTATTCTCCGATATCGTGTTCCCGACGTTATGGCCGTTGAGCGCGAGCTGACCCGGATCAGGATCGAGAACAAGCACTCCAGCCACGCCATTATTGAACAGCGTGTTCTTGTCTATCAGGTTGTGGCCGGCCGCATCGCAAGGGGATGCCGGCCGTATCTTAATCCCGGCGCCTCCGCAGTTTTGGATGGTCAAGCCTCGAACAATGCAGTGGTTCGAACTGATCCATAAGCCGTCCGCATGTTGATCGCCCTGAATGGAGGACCCGTCTAGGGTGACCCGTGCACAGTCGCCATCCTTGCATCCGGCTATCTCGATGTCGGGCGCAGCCAACGACGGGAGGGGATTTCTGAGAATGATGGGAGGCAGGTTGTCCGCGAATGTGATGGTTGTGTTGCCGCCGAAGGCGTTTGCTTTTTCGATGGCCTGTCTCAATGTGAAAACGTTATCAATCACCGGCGAGTTTGGCGGAGGATCGGCGGCGGTCGTTACTACGACACTGTGACTTGTCGGATGGCCGCGCAGGATTCGGCGGACATCCTCGGTAAAACTGTTCAACTGGCGGATGCGATCCAGGTCAGAGCACATCCCGTTCGGGCGATTACAGTCGCCTGAAACGATCTCGCTGACGAGAGATTGCGGAGGGTCGCCCGCGGGCTGTTGAAACGCGATGAGATGCATGAGACTGATCGTCGCCGCCTTGACGAGTTGATGCGCGGGACAGTCTCGTTCTATATCAAGGGCGAGCAACACCAGATCGATTTCCGACGCTCCGGTAGTGTCGCGGAAGTGATTGGAGCCGAGGCGGCCGCACTGAGGATCAGTGCAGCCTCCCTCGGTTGAGATCACAATCACTCGGCGGGCTTCCGCTCTGCCATGTTCCTCCAGTTCTTGCGCGGCCCCGAGGATGGCGAGATTGAAATCGGTGGCTGGAATTGGACCGCAGACGGGACAGTCGCCGGGATTAGTACAATCCAGTTTATCGACGTTCAGCGCCAGTGATTCCGCTTGTCGCGCCGATGTGATCTCGGTCAGCGGAATTCTCAAGGTAGGTTGTGAATCGAATGTGATGACGGCGACCGCTGCCGATCGGTCGCGCGGGATGACGGTCGGATCCCGAAGCGCCTTCGCGATCGCTTGAATCATCAAGCTATAGGTCGCTCCGACCTGCCGCGGGGCAAGACTGCCCGACCGATCCACCAAAAACACGATATCGAATCGTTTATTGCAAACGTCCGGCGCACCGTCAGCCGGCCTGGCCGTAAGAGACCTGCCGCCCATTAAAAGAACAAAAAGAGCTGATGCGCAAACTAGTCGGGCGACTAGTTGTTTAGAGCGATGAGTCTGCCTGCGAGGCCATCGCGCGGGCGAAGACGAGCGCGATGCCTGTGTTGAATCCGATTTAATCAGACCAGTCATAGTCCATCTCCTCGGTTCGAATAATTCATATAGAGGAACTCCGAACTGACAGACCGTCCGGAACAGCCTTCAATGGTCGAGACATTCGGCGGAATCCAAAGTTGCGATGGGGTCTCAATTACTATGACGGCCGCACGCGACTTGTTACCGGCTGATTAAGCGCGCACGGAAGATTCGCCGCCGAATCGACCTGTATTTGAAGTGTGAATGGATATTACGGAAGCGAGTTCAGGAAGCTGCTACGAGGATGATTACCGCGTGATAACGAGAGTGTATGAAGCGATCTCGCTCACCTGGCCGGAATCCGAAATTCCGCGAATTCGAAAATAGTGATCGCCGGGCTCGAGATTTCGCCCGTTGACATTCAATAGCAGCTCCCTATCACCCGAGGCTTCGAGCGGTCTTACGACCTTGAATATCTCGACGCGCGCATCGGTTTCCTTGATGATCTGATATTCGGCGAAATCGGCCGGCGGCGGCACGCTGAACCGAATTTGTATGACCTCATCATGGTTGGAGATATGGTAGCTTGCGATCCCGGTCTCGCCTCTAAGGAGGCCAGGCCGCAGGGGTCCCAGAATCTGGCTGGGTTCGCCGTTGAGTTGCCCAGGCTCATTGAGCCTCGATACTTCCGATTGGAGGCCGGATGGCCTTCCTAGAAATCCTCTTATTGCAAGCCATGCTCCGAGTGTCGTGACCAGGAGAATCGCGGCAATGATCGCGGGCTGGAAGAGGGGCCTGGCCCAAACTACTTCCCAAAAGCCGCCGCGCTTCATTGGTTCGCGCGTGCCGAGCCTGTGTGTCGCGTACTCGGCAAGGGCCCTGGCCGAGGCCGCCTTAGCCATTCGCTCGGGCGTTTGCCAGACCTCGCCTTCAAGCGCCTGACGCTCGGCCGCGGGCAGCACCCCTTTCACGTAGTCGTCGATAAGCTCGCTTTCGACCGCCGCGAGGGTCTCGATTACGTCTCGTTCACGAACGAATCGCTCTTCGAGGCTCTCCTTTTCGGATTCATCCAACCGGCCGAGAAGGTATTCCCGGATCAAGGTTATCTCATCTCTCGACTTTCTCACTGCGACTCCTAAAGCGCCTGCATTGAACTCTCATTATTATATGCCGAAGCCGGTTGATTGGTTACGTGCGGCTGAGACACTCATCGATACAGGGCTGGAGGGTCTTCTTGATCCTGTAGATCCGAATCCTCAGTGCCTCGGGCTTGAGTTTGAAGCGTTGTCCTAGACTCTTTCTGTGATCTATTCCCGGTTTTTTATCTTTATTGAAGTATTCGAGCACCAGCTCGCGATGCTCTGGCTCCAGCAGCTCCATACACTGATCCAGACACATATGCAGTTGCTCGGAGTCATCAGCCGGGCCAATGGGATTGACCGGGACCGGCCGGGATGTTCGCCTGTGATACTCCCTCAGCACATTCTTGGCGAAGCCATAGAAGTAGCGCGCCGGATCTCCCATATAGGTCGGCGCGACGTCTTTAACTTTGCCGGCAACCCGTGTGATCGTTTCATCCGCTACCTCCTCGGGTTCCCAACAGCCTCGGCATCGGCACATCTCGATCAGCCCGCGCCGGATCGTCTCGTATTTCTCTCCCGCACGATCCCGATCCTGGTCCAGCCACGCCAACAGCCTCTCAAACTCGTCTTGTTGCACGCTCGACAATCCCCCAGACTGTTATCATTCTTCCCCGTGCGCGTTTCGTCAGATCAGTCTTTTTGTTCGTTTCAATCTCGTTATGAAGAACATTATCGCGCAGAGCACGATTGCGCCTGCGACGGCGATTGGACCGTATTGGCCGCCAGGCATCGAAGCCTTGCCATTGGCGCCAATCGTGCAATCGTATTCACCTTGAAGCACGAATCCGGACCAGTAGTAAGGCGAGTTCCAATTGTGATGTTTCATAATCGCCTCCTTGGCCAGCTTCAACGCGGCGGCCGGCGACTCGCGGTTCCTGAGCAGCTCGTTATAAAACTGTTTCATCAACTCGGCCGTCGCCTCATCGTCAACCTGCCATAGACTCGCGAGAACGCTTCGCGATCCCGCGTACATGAAACCTCGAGTCAGTCCGATCAAGCCTTCCCCTTTTACCTCCTTGCCGAGCGCGGTCCGGCAAGCGCTCAACACGGCCAGATCTGCATTGAGGTGAAGGTTGTAGATATCGTAGAGCCCGAGGAAGCCTTTTTGTTCATCGCCCTTTTCGTCTATTAACGAGAGTACGATTCCCGAAAGCGCGGGATTCTCGGTGTTGATCGTTCCGTGCGTGGCAAAGTGAACGATCCGATAAAGCGCGAGATTGTTCCCGGTCGCAACCTTGAGATTGGCGTCGAAACCGCTTGCGACTAGGAACTCGCCCTGTCCCGCCATTTCCGCAATGTACTTGGCCTCCAGACCGGAGCTCCGCAGCCTCGGCAGCGCCTGATTCGCGCTTTGCGCCGGACCTCGCGTTTGGTGGGATGCCTTAGCCTGCTCGGAACTGTCCGAACTATTGTCTGCCGCTTCGACATGGCTGAAAACTCTTCGATCATTAGGGTCGAAGACCGGATCGGCAAGGATCGCGACTGTTTTAGGGGCGGACGCCTTTGTGCCTCGCTCTCTCCTGATCGCGGCGAGAATCGACATTGAAGGTTCGACTACGATTTCATGGTTGAAGAGCAGCGGGGCCAATCGCTGATGAGCGCCGCTATCGCGAGCGTCCTCCGGTTTCGGTAGTGTATCGAATGGAACGAAGTAGAGCACTCCGTCAGGCGCGATTAACAGCCGCCGCCTATCCAGTTCCGCGGTCACCGGGCCCAGAAGCATTTGGCTCAGCAAGGCGGCCTGCCGCGACAGGAGGCCGTCGGCCTCTTCTACTCGATGCCGGGATTGCGACGCCGTCTCGCCTGGAATAGGCTCGCGCGCCGTGAGCAGGGAATAGTATTTCCTGGCCTCCTCCTCAATCCTCTCTCGACTCGGTAATTCGTGACCGGTTGCAGTCGTCCGAGTGACGGCCCAAACATAGCTCCTATCTTTCCCAAGGAAGAATTGCAACAGTAGGGTATCGTCCTTCAACTCGCCCTGAATCGCGTCCAGGGTCAGAGGCTGCGATTGCGCCGTGGAGAGCGAACCGCGGCCCGGGGGTTCCATAGCGGTCGCTCGATCTTCCATCGGGGCTGTGTAAGGCTCTCCATCAGTGGCGCCCGTTTTCTCGCGTTCAGACCCGCCTATCGTCCGCGATTCCCCGCCTTGATTCAGCGCCTCATCAACGTAGTGCTCGTCTTCAATCTGTTGAGCCTCCATCAGCACGTCCAACAGAGCGCGTCCCCGCGCTTTTTCGCTCGCCTCAACGGCAGCGGCGATCAGTTCCCTGCTCGGGCGCTGTTGATTCATCTGCATCAAGAGATCGACGTACAGCGAGTAGTGTTTGTAAACCGAAGCGAAATAGTCAGCGCGACGGTCCTTGCTGAGGACTTCCCTGCGCGTGGACTCTATCAGCCTGAGCGACTTCTCGATTGCGGCCCTGGCCTTGTCAAAACTTTGCCGGCCCTGTTCCGCGTGTGCAATGGAGTATAGGATCGACGTCTGGCCGGCGATGTCCTCCGCGCTCTCGGAAAGCGAAAGGGCGATCCGAAAATATCCGACCGCCTCGTCCGTATTCTTCAAATCCTCTTTGACCTTGCCGATTTCCAGGAGTGAGTAGGCCTGACCTCGCTTATCTCTGATTACCTTGTAGCGGGTCAAGAGTTTGCCGTATGTTCGCAATGCTTCACGGCCTTTGTGTAAATCGAAGTACATCGCCGCCAGTTCTTTGAGAGTGTAAATCTCGATGCGCCGATCACCTACGCGGCGGCTGATCTCGAGACTCTGTTTGAAGTAATCGGCGGCAATTACCGTGTCGTCTTTCCGGCGATGGGCTCGGCCAAGATAAAAGAGACTCAATGCTTCATAATCCCTGTCGCCGATTTCTCGATACCGCTTCAGCGCAAGATCGTAGTTCTGCAAAGCGGATGCAGGATCATTCAACGCTTCATATACGTCGCCCAGGCTATTAAGCGCCGCGGCCTCACCCCGGCGATCCCCTACCGCCCGCGACATCTCGACAGCCCGGTTGTATGAATCAAGCGCCTGCTGTTTTCTTCCTCGAAGTGAATTAACCTGGCCGATGGCGGCGATCACCTGCGCTTCTCCCCAGCGGCACCGCACGTCGCGGAAGAGCTGGATCGCATTGGCGAAATGGGAGAGAGAATCCTTCATATTGCCGAGATCCGAGTGGAGAAATCCAAGATTGAGTTCGGTAAGGGCCTGTCCTTGCCGATCACCCGTCTCCTTCCACAGCGCGAGGGCGGAATTGAATTTCTCGAGAGTCTTACCCGGGTCGCTCAACGAGTAGTAGACCTCTCCAATATTGTTCAGGGCCTGCGCGGTAAGGCGCTTTCCTTCGACTGGCAGGGTCTTCTGGTGCTTTGCCGCCAGCTTCAACGCTCTCTCGAAATAAGGCAACGCCTTTCGATTCTCCCCCTCGTAGATAAGCACGTATCCGATCCCATTCAGCGCCGCGGCGGTTCTCGCGGTGTCGCCGCAACGAATCGCCGCCATCCTGGCTTCATCATAGGCCCGGCTCGCCGCCGGGTAATCACTCAGCGTGAAAGACACATCACCGCCTCTCTCGAACGCGAGGGCCGCTTCCGCGTATCGTCCACTCTCCCGCCAGTCGGCTGCCGCCTTCAGATAGCGCGCGAGAGCCTCTCTCAAGCCCTCTTTCTCCCAGCGGGCGGCAAGCGTTTCACCGAGCGCGAAGCTTCGAACAGCATCATCCAGGCGCCTGTCGACCGCCGACGCCATCCTTACGTCAGTTACTTCCAGTGAATACTCTCTCGGCTCGGCGTTCTCCTCCAGCGATTGCACATCGATAACGTAATCTCCCGATTCCTCCGCTATAAAAGAAGGAGGCAGCGCTCCGTAGCGACGGCTGATGAACTCCGACCATATCTTGCTGGAAGAAGTGTGAACGGTCACGGTGAGATTCAAATCTTGTTTCTTAATCCGAAGGGCTACGAAGGTTCCGCTTTGAACCGCTATCCGATATCGATCCGATGCGCCGCCCGCAATCGATGATTTGACTTCACGGCCCGGCCCGAGATCAGAGGCTTCTTTACCTGGCGCCGCATTAGTTTCAGCACCGCCGACGGCTTCTACTATCGCCGGCCCCGAGAAGAGGCGGGCGGCAATCGGCGCGGTTAGACTTGCAAAGGCGATGATCCAAAAAGTAGTCGTCAAGAGGGGTTGCTTCGACAGTTTAATCATCGGTCTCGGAAGACGGCGGCGGTCAACCAATCTCTAATCTGGGCGATGGGTGCAGCTTAAAACCCGGACGGTTATGAGGCTCTTCCCTGATCTCTCACTGACCTCTCTAATCTGCGTCTTGTTCTCGCAATTCGGTCAGCGCTTGAGAGTCTACACCGTAGTCGCCGTTCACGCACGACACGGGACATCATTATTCGAGGACCTCACCGCAGAGCCGTGACTCGAGTCGGCTGTTTTCGACTACGGTTCCAGCCAACTCTCAAAGAGTCATCGTCACTCTCAAAGAGTCAACTCTCAGGTTCAGGTTCAGAGCCTCATCGTTGGGGTTCAAGCTTCAACTCGCTATGGTTTGAGGTTAAGTTCATCTCACCGGGTCGGTGGGTTGGCGAATGGAAGTTCCGTTGTCGACAAGTAACGCGGGTTCACGCTTAGAAAGGTCGTTTGGCAAGGACTCGTTAAGTAAAGGCGGCCGGCGAATTCAAAAGTTCTACCCCCAAGTCAAAGATGTTTTGCTCGGAGAGTGAGATCAAATCCTATTACCAGTCGCCGATCGCAAAGAGTAAGCCGCTGCTCGATTGCAGTGCCGCATTCGCGGCTAGTCTGATGAACGATTCGTCCCGATCAGGTGCGCTTGTCGCAGCCTGTAGCGACGCGTCGCGCATCAGACCCGCCGTGATCTAGATCTAGAGAGAGAGGCGCCACACGAATCAGGGTACATAAGAGAGCGGGAGACGGAATATTAAGTACTCACCATGGTCGCAACCCGGCGCGAAAGGAGATTGCACTCCCGCGCATGCCGGCTTACTGCTCTGGAACCACATCCATCGCGCATTAGGATCAACGACACTTACAGGAGGCGCCAGCGCGCCTGCACCGGCCACGTTGTTGCCTGACACGTTGGTCGCGCCATTGACTGGTGTTTGCCACAGGTTGTTGTCGCAGGCAAACCCAATTTGCTGGTTGAGAATCTTCTGAAACTTCTTCGTTGGGTGAATTGTATTGCCGCTACCCGCGGGGGGACTGCCCGGAAAGGCAATGCCTGTCGAAAAGACTTGCCAGCGTGAGTCTCCGCCGAGAATCTTGCTCGGGGGGATGGCAGTCATAGGTCCAGGTCCAAGACTAGCGAGCAAGCCCTGGGCAACTCCTGAATCACTCCAGGCTACGACGTAGAGAAAGCTGTCCCCCGTTATCCCGGATATGGTGTACGCTTGGCCGTGTCTAATGCACTCGTTCAAATCGCAAGAGTTGTTGCCGACCAGCGCGTTGGCGCTGCAGCAACTTCCCAGGTAAACCGCAAAGTTGTTATCGCATGCAATGCCCAGGTTTATGGTCGCGCTCGCCTGCGGCGATTCCTGAGTTGCGGTACACGGAATCCGGCCAGCCGCTGCATTTCGTTTCGCCAGTGGCTGCGCCGACAGAGCAGGCGCCAACGCGACACTCATGACCAGGAACAAGAGCATCAGGGACTTGAATATGGTAGGACGATTCTTCATAACGATTCTCCTTTATTCTTCAGCAATGTTTTACGGGTTGCTTCCGTGCGTGATTAACTTCGTCACTCAACCCGGTAGATAACGAAGCGTCGTTAGCTTGTGCGTTCTTCCTGACGCCTCCGTATCCGTGGAGACGTTGATGGCTTTGTGGTTCTTGTTCGGAGCAGAGATGCGCGTAAGCGTAAGTTTCTCGAACAGCTTCCGCGAATGAAGTGGTGTTCGCCGCCTCGAGAGTAAACCGTTTCGCGAGGCGGCGATGGTTCACTATCTTGATCTGAGCGAATCAGTCGTTCTTCGAATTGTCATTCTGCTCTTCTTCCTTTTTAGCCGGTCTCTCCTCGGCGGTCTTCGCAACAACATCTCCGCCGCCCCTTGTCCCGAGCGGCTGGTTTTCTTCGCGTTTGCTTTCCATATCGTAATCTCCTTTTGAATCGATTCTGACTTGAGGCGCCCGCAAACTCGTGTGAGTGACGAATAGATTGGGCTCGAGCCTCCATTCTCTATGATCCTAATCGAGAGGGCGTTACGTGTTTTGGTTTCAGGAACGATTCGGAATCTTTGATTCTGAAGTTTCGTGGTATCACGCGGCGAAATCGTAGCCGGTCTGACATGGCGACCGCGTTCGCGGGAGGGCGCTCAGCCGATTTGCTTACGCGCGGCTACGAAGCCCGCTCGCCTTCAAGGGGCCGCACCGTCGTCACGAGGATTGAACTCGCGCGCCAATCCGCTAAGGTTTCACCAGGATCGGCGGTCAATTCACGCGTAATGATCCGATTCATTAAACAATTTAGAGCGCTCCCAGAAGAATCAATTTTCAGCGTCTGCCTCAACACCGGAGTGTCCAATCGTCCTTGCCTCAACAGCCTTGGATCGAATTCTTCCGTGCTTATCAAGAGCTTGATGAAGTCTCTAGCCTGGTTAATACCCAGCTTCCATAACTCATCTGGAATTCGCCCGTACATCGGTTCGCTCCATGCTTCCTGTCCCGGTTCTATCCAGAGACCACCGGCGGGGAAGAATCCAGTCTCGATGGCGAATCGCTCCGATAGCGAAAGCAGAGCACAATACAATCGTTTGCCGCTTCGGTTAGAAAGGCAAAGATCAAGGCGCGGCGGAACCCATTTGCCATCCTTCCATTTGTATTCCAACCGCAGCTCCGACCCCAGGATCTGTTCGTCTCCCGAAAAGGCGCGGAGTCCGATAGAGGCCGCGGGAATTCCAGTGCCCGGATTCAAGAGATCGTTGACCGCCTTCCATCGGGCGATGTGATCGAGGCGTCTTACCGCTAGCGATGCGTTTGCGGCTGTGTATCCCGAGAGCGGGGCAGCGAGCGACTTTGTTTCCGCGACGTGAGTGATGACATACAGACCATTTCTCGCCGACAACCGCAGCTTGGCGTCTTCCGTTGCCTCTCTTATGTACAGCGAAGGCCCCCCTGAGAAATCGCTTGACTCAATGGCGTCGCGAACAAGCCGCAAGGCCTCGCGGTCTCCTTCCAGTCTGATCTCCGTGGGCGCGATCGGAAGCGAGATCAGCGAGGCGTTGAAAAGGGCCGCGGCTCCGCTGCCGGCGCCGCTTATTCTCACCCTGCTCAGGTGCGGCTGGACCTCAATCACGTCGGCCGCGCCGATCGAGTTCGATCGCCTCCGCATGGCCTCCGCCGAAGTTCCGTGAGGAAATAGCGCGAACCGGATAGGTCCCGCCGTGGTTGGGGGTATTCCGTGCACCGCCCCGGCATCAACGATCCACTCGAGGCTCCCGTCATAGCTCACGGTGAAATGGCCTCGTGTTTCCGTGATGGCCCCTCCCAGAAAAATCCGATCAATCTCCCTTACATCGACCACCTCGAGCTGAGGAGTTTGTTCCGTCACGTTCCCGCAGAGTAAGGCGGTGACGGATTTCATCAGGTCCCCATAGCTGAGGGCGCCTCCAGAACTCTGAAGGCTCTGTAAGAGAAAATGTGAGAAGGCGCCGTGCGGACCTTCGGCGGTCATATATTCCTTTGCGTACTGATTGTCTCGGCAGGCCGCAAGCAGTATGTGATTCGCCCGCGCCGCCGTCATCCATCCGCCGCGGCCGGTGAAACCAGTTCTGATACGAGGCACGGTCCTGAAATCATCCGGTCTGACAATATACTCGTTGAGGAGTCGACGACGTTCGGCTTCCGGCGCTTGACGAACAAGCGCCACGCCGCGATCCCGCGTCCCAGATCCGGAATGGCAGCAATCGAGGATAATAATGATGTGCGGAGAATTCACCGCGATTTCGGCGATGAGCTTGGCGAGCTCCTTGTCCGCAAGGTCGCACCCATCGGGCCGGCTGTCATAACATACAAGAGTTTCGTTCTTGTGATCCGGCTCAATGTGCCAAAATTCCTCCGGGCAGGGCTCCTTCGATCCGTGGCCGGAAAAATAGAACACTACGATGTCGTTTTCGCCTGCGCCGCCGAGGTGCGAACGGAAGACATCGATCACGGTTTGATATGTGGCTTCATCGTCCAGGAGAACGCGTTCTTGCAGATTGAACTCATCCGGGTCCAGCCTCCCCTTCAGATATTCCTGGAACAACCGTATGTCGTTTCCACAGCCCTCCAGCGGACGCAGCGGCGGCCGGTAGTTATCGATTCCCACAAGTAGAGCATGCAGATTACGCTTCACTCCTTTACGCCCCCGCGGCTCCTTACCAGGCGAAGCCGAGAACTTCCTTTTCAACCAAAGCCAGACTAATGAGAACAATTGTGTGAATGACGCTTTTCGCCATCAACACGCCTCCTGTTCCTCGATATTGTCGAGCGGGAATTCAGAGCTTTCATTTGTCTATGCTCAGACCCCTTCTCTTGTTACAGGGTAAGAGGCCCCTTAGACGATATCAGATGCAAGAATCTGCATCTCTCTTCATATAACGAATCTCGAGAACTCGATAGCAATCCAGTTCTTCCAGTCTCGCAAGCTACTCTCTTCCAGCCGTTCAAACCGGTGAGCGCCCGAGAACAGAATGGAGTGCACAGAATGAAATCTATTTCACTATTCGTGTCCACGATCATGCTTACCGTCTTCGCGCTTGCGGCCTGCACCGGAGACATAGTCGGAAAAATCAATCCAAACCTAACCCCAATTCCTTCCTCTCACAGGAAAACGATGCGCGCGTTCGGCTCGGAAACAGAGCTGAGAGCCTACCTTCGCCGGCTCGCCGAAAAGGAAAAGCGCGAACTGCGCCGCGGCGACGGAACGCCTTCTCAAGCGACCGTCGGCGGTGAAGCGGAAAGCAAAGCGACTCCCGCGGCAAGGGCGTCCACCGACAAGGACGAGTCAGTCACCAATACACAACACGCGGGCGTTGACGAAGGAGGGATTGTCAAACTCCACGGAAATCACCTGGTGATCCTGCGCCGAGGCCGCCTGTTTACGGTAGCAATCGGCGACGCGGCGCTCCGGCCTGTGTCGGCCGTCGATGCGTTCGGTCCAGACATTGACCCGCGGAATACCTGGTATGACGAGATGCTCGTTTCCGATGACACGATCGCGGTAATCGGATACAGCTACGAACGGGGCGGCGCCGAGGTCGGCTTGTTCAGAATCGATCGCGAAGGCCGTCTGACCTATCGGTCTACGCATCATCTCCGCTCGAATGATTATTACTCTTCGCGCAACTACGCCAGCCGGCTGATCGGCGACAAGCTGATTTTTTATACGCCGTTGTATCTGAATCCCAACGACAGCGATCCGCTTCGGAACTTTCCCGCGGTTCGGAAATGGCACAAAGGAGCAAACACGGATGAGTTTCGCCGAATCATCGCCGCCACAAACGTCTACCGGCCTGAACGGCCGATTCATTCACCATACGGTCTGGCTCTACACACAGTCACCGTCTGCGATCTTTCGAACGGCGGGTTCGCCTGCGAAGCGACCGGCGTTGTTGGGCCCTGGGGCCGCGTGTTCTATGTCTCGCCCACAGCCGTTTACGTCTGGGTCAGCGAGTCGGTGCGTCGAGGCGACAAGAACGCAAGCGAGTCAATGGTCTATCGCATGCCGCTTGACGGCTCGGCGCCCAGCGCGCTTGGAGTGTCCGGCAGCCCGGTAGATCAATTCTCATTCCTTGAAGGCGACGACGGGAACATGAACGTCCTGGTGCGGTCGGACGCGGTAGGCGATGCGATGTGGGGTCCAGAGACGGCACAGGGAGACGTGGCGTTGATGCGCGTTTCGATCGAACGCTTTTCGGACGGCAGCGATGCAGCCCCGCCCTCCAGCTACCAAAAGCTGCCGAAACCGGAAGGCTACACTTTTCAAAATAGATTCGTCGGTGACTATTTACTATACGGCACGGGCTCCGGCTGGGGTTACGCGCAGAAGACAAATCACCCGCGTGTGTATGCGGTGGGCCTCAAAGATGGAGAGCCGCATGAGCTGTCGCTCGCTCATGGAGTGGACCGCATCGAAGCGCTCGGTCGCGACGCGGTAGTAGTAGGTACGGACGGGCGCGATTTGCACTTCACCGCTATACGGCTCGGCGAATCGCCTGAGGTCAGGGATTCATACACTCGCAAGGACGCGTCTCAGGGAGAGCTTCGCAGTCACGGCTTCTTCTACAAGGCTGACGGCGAGGACTCGGGCGTGCTGGGATTGCCGATCAGCGCGGCCGGACGGCCCGGCTATCGTCACCTGATTGACGGCTCCGCGTCGATCCTCTTCCTTCGCAACTCATCTCTGCGCTTTCGCGAAGCCGGCGAACTCAGCGCCCGTCCCCAGACCGCGGCTGATGACGGCTGTCGCGCTTCGTGCGTGGATTGGTACGGCAATGCGCGGCCTCTCTTCATTCGAGGCCGCGTGTTTGCGCTGCTCGGCTATGAGATCGTGGAAGGGAGCTTCGACCGAGACCGAATTCACGAATTGCGCCGGGTTAACTACGCACCCGGACGCAGAGGCAATGATCGTCAGGGTTAAAGGTGACGTACCTCAGAATCCAGCTACGGTGTCGCGGGCCTGTCCTATATATGCAGGCCCGCTTTTTGTCTGCACCAGCATTGAGGGGCTTCTAGGTTCGGCAAGATCAAGTCAACGCCCGGCAGAGTTGAGCCATGCACTGGCAAGATCGGCTCGCACGCCGCTCAGGTTGCGACAACGCTCTGTAGAATTGAGTCATTTGAATGCAAGAGCGACTCCCGCGCCAGCAAGACTGAGTCCCTTGCCCGCAAGATTGAGACGATGCGTTTTTGAATCGAGAGAACGGCCGGTCAGATCGAGTCTTTTGTCCGCAAGATCGACTCCCGCATCCGCCGACTCGAGACAATCGGCGATCCGGTCGACTCACGCGCCGGCAAGATCAACTCATTTTCGAAGCGAATCGAAACCCTCCGCCCAGCGAATGGCTGCGTGCGCGATCAGATCACTCCGTGCGCGGATCGGATCGACTCTAGCGTCAATCGGATCGACTCCAGCGTCTCGAGAAACCCCAACGGGGTTTCAACCGTCAGCCCAGGGTTGGCGAAGCCTACCCTGGGAATACAGCGCGTTCTGCCTCCAACCCCAACGGGGTTGCATCGTTCAGCCCAGGGTTGCCGAGTACGGCTACCCTCTGGAGTTTGGCCATTCGAAGAACGAACAGTGAAAGCCCCGAAGGGGCACGAGTAAATAGCCGGGGGCCAGCGCAGCGCAGCCCTCGGTACGATCGCCGAAAGAAGTTCGCGCCCTGAAGGGGCGCCAGCCCAGGGTTGCCGCCGCGTCCTTTCCACCCCCAAAGGCGGTTGTGGACAGCATCGCGTAAACACAATGCATCGCGAGAGAGCAACAGACCTATGATACCGCGCAAATGGCAGGCGCATTCATTGTAATGTATTACCCGCACTGTCTGACCGCCATGCCTTCCTCTTTCTTATCGTCATTAATCCATGCAGGCCGCAACCCCGTTGGGGTTGGGATCGATTGCGTACCCTTTCCCAAGGTAGGCGAGTTACGCCAACCTTGGGCTTCGCATCCACAACCCCTTTGGGGTTGACGCCCTCTGAATTGATAGACATCTGCTAATGGAGTCGCGCGCATTTGTGAGAATTCGAGCTCTTCCCAAGCTAGCGAGTACGCCAACCTTGGCTGACTTTCACAACCCCTTGGGGTTGACTATGCCCGCGGATGACTCGAATTTATAAACGAGGTTTTGTCGCCTTGGAGATTTATTCGGCTGATCCGGCGCCGAGCCCTGAGATGATACCGCGAAGCTCGTATACCGATTCGATATAAGAAGCGGCTTTGCCCAATCGCTCTTTCGGCAACCGCTCAGCCACGATACTGCCGGCCAGTTCCTTATACAACCGCTCATCGAGTACGATCACGCTTCTATCGCGATCGGCAGCCGCGCACAGAGCAGCGGCAATATTTACAGAGTGACCAAAAACGGTAAGGTATTGGTACTGGGGATGCCCAACCGCGGCCTCGTAGACTTCGCCGTACGCAACACTGATCCGAATGCTCATCGCATCAAGAGGTTCTCCCATTGTGCTCCATTCGAGTTTTAATTGTTCGAAAGCATCTTTCATTTCCAGCGCGGCGGATACCGCCTTTAGCGCATGATTTTTAACCCGCCGGGGCACATTGAACCTGAGCAGGACACCGTCGCCGATATACTTGTCCACGGTTGCTCCGTAGCGCATACCCACGTCGGTCACCTTCTCCAAGTATTCATTCAGGTGCTGGATTGCTACGCCAATGCTGAGTTCTTGAAACAAAAGCGACGATCGCGTTAGATCGCAGAACACGACCGTGGCGGCTTGCGCTTTCTGTTCCTGAGTAACACCGAGTATTTCGTAATTCTCGGGCAGTCTCGCGAATTCTGAAACGTGCTGGGCCAGCGAAGCAGTAAAAGATTCGACGAGCGGCAGATCGTCAGCCGAAAACTGATCCGCGCCTTTTTTGTTCATGAGCTGCAGCACGCCTATGACCTCGCCGCGGTGGCGGAGCGGGGAGTTCAGCATGTCTTGAATCCGGGATCCCGATATTTTATCGGCGGCCTTGAAGTGTTGCGGGTCGGCGCTTGCTTGAGTAGCCGACGCTTCGCCTGTTCGGAAGCAGCGGCCGGCAATGCTCTGCATGGGTATTATCTTGCGCTTGAGACTCGCCGCCTGGCGGCCCGCGGGTTGAATAGAAAGAAAGACCAGCCCGACTGGTTCCGAGGATAAGCCTCTGGAAAGCGGTATGTAGATCGAGCCTTTTTCAGCGCCGACCGATGTCATAACACTCGAGAGTTCATCATCTATTTCCATCTTTCTGGAGAGCGCCGCCGAGCCGACTCTTCTTGTTACGCTGATCGCGCTCAACAAGTCTTTGTTTCTGGCTTCGAGATCACCGATGATAGCCTGAAACCGCTCTCGGTCTTCATCGTTCTTCCTTTGAAACTCGCCGGCTGACTTTTCAAGCGCTATCTGAAGATCTTTTGTCCTGGCTTCCAGGATTGTTCTCTCGGCTTTGTAATGCGACTCCGTTATATAGCGCGTCGCGGCCGCAACCGCCCCAAGCACCGTCACGCTGCCCGTGATGAGACCGAACATTTCAATTGGAGTCATTGAGTTGCTTTCCTCCCGAGAACGCGATCACGCACTCATTCTTCAAACTCACTTCCAACTTCGAACTCACTGCCAAACTATCAATACTCGCTTGAGCGGCTGGTACGGCACGCAAATGTGCCAGGTATTCTCCGTCCTCTATTCGTAACGAAGCGCGGCTACCGGATCGATTGCGATCGCTTTGCGGGCGGGAATACAAGATGCCAATACGATGACTCCGGCCAGCAACAATGGAATACCAATGAAGGTAGTTGGATCGGTGGGGCTCGTTCCATACAGCAGACTGGACATGAGCCGCGACAGCGCGACAGCACCCCCCAGGCCGAAAATTATGCCAATCAGCGCGAGTTTCAACCCGCCCCATACCATCATCATGAGAATCTGACTCTTCCGCGCGCCCAGGGCGATACGAATGCCAATCTCGTTGAAGCGCTGAGTGACGATGTAGGAGACTACTCCATAAATGCCAAGTATCGTCAGCAGGAAAGCAAAAGCGGTTAGGATGCTGATAAGCTGTGCCTTGAATCGCTGCCGCGAAATGGAGCCGGACATTACGTCGGCCATTGTTCTGACGTTGTATAACGGCTGATCGGCGTCGACGGACAGTATCTGTTCTCGAATGGGCTCGACAATTTTTCGCGGATCAGAGCGCGCTTTTACAATCAAAGCTGTGGCCCACTGTGGGTTCTGCGCATACGATGTGTACATTTGGGGATATGGCTCCCGATTGATCCCGTTCTGATGAACATTTTCGACGATTCCGACAATAGTGAGCGGCTGGTCGGTCCCTTCAAGCGAAAGGAGCTTACCCAGTGGATCGTCGTCGGGAAAATACCTTTTGGCCAGGGCGTCATTGATGATTATTACCGGTGTTGATTCCCTGTTGTCGTGGTCAGTAAACAATCGGCCCTTAAGAAGGCGTATCGACATTGTGTCGAAATAGGAAGGACTGATCACTTGAGATTCAGCATCGTTCACCTGGCCCAGCGGCAGAGGAGGCCGTCCTTTGATAGTGAAATCCAGAATCGCGAGAGTTCCGGATAAGGGAACTACGCTCACCGCGGCGACTGCTTCAACCTCCGGCAAGTCGCCTACCTTCTGAATCACGTCTCCAAAAAATGCCGCCGCCTGATAAGGCTCTTTGTATTTTTGCCGCGGCAGAGCGATCTCGAGTGTCAGCAAGCGCTCGGGATCGAACCCCGGATTCACTTGCTGCAAGCGCACGAAGCTCTTGATCATGAGAGCGGATCCGATCAAGAGTGAGAGGACCAGAGCTACTTCCGAGATCAATAGAACGCTCAGAATACGCCGCCCGGTCACGCCTCCGGCGGAAGTTCTTCCCCCTTCCTTTAATTCGTCGTTGAAATCCGTTCCTGAAGCATGAACGGCTGGAGCGACGCCAAAAACGATCCCGGTAATCAACGAAAGGGCCACGCTGAACGCGAGAACTCGCATGTCAATGCCTGCCTTATCGAGGCGCGCGATTCCGCTAGGGCTGAGAAGGATCAGACCCCGAACGGCGAAGGGAGCGAGTAGCAGGCCTACAGCACCGCCAATGAGAGCGAGTACGCAGCTCTCGGTCAAAAATTGTTGTATGAGGCGCCTTCGCGTGGCGCCAAGCGCCTTGCGGATTGCCATCTCTCGGCGTCGTGACGTCGCCCTGACAAGAAGCAAGTTCGCCAGGTTAGCACACGCGATGAGCAGCAACAGGCCTACCGCAACCGACAGAACTAACATGGCAGGCCGAACGTCTCCCGTGAATCTCCGATACAGCGGAATGATCGTAATGCTCCATCCAGCGTTTGTTTCCGCGTATTGATTTTCGAGACGGCTTGCGATTGTTGCCATCTCCGATGAAGCTTGCTCGATCGAAGATGACGGCTTCAGCCTGCCAACGACGGATAGAAAATCCGCTCTACGCGGCAGCGCGCTTAACGTGGAGGGCAACGGCCCCCATAACTCCGCGGATTTTGAATCACCGGGGCTGGGGTATTGAAACGAAGCAGGCATTATTCCGATAACCTCATACGGACTCTGATTGAGGATTATCGTCTTCCCAATAATATTCGTATCCGATGCGAAGCGCCGACGCCACAGGCTATAACTCAGTATCACAACTCGGTTCTTCCCGGGCCCGTCTTCATCCTGAAGAAAGGTCCGCCCCTGGATCGGTTTCGCGCCCAGCAATTGAAACAAGCCGGGAGATACGAGGCCGCCGGGAATTCGTTCCGCCGGACCCGAGTTCGTGAGGATGGGAAACCAGCCGCCAAAGGCAGCTAGATCCTGAAATGATTGGCTCTGATTTTTCCAGTCCGTGAAATCGGCATACGACGCCGGTTCCTCCATTATGTTACTTGCTAAGTCGTTCTCCCATATCCAAACGAGTTGGTCGGGATCATCGTAGGGAAGAGCGCGAAGCAGGACAGCGTCAACGACGCTGAAGATCGCCGTGTTCGCTCCGATTCCCAAGGCGAGCGCCAGGATTGCAGTGAGGCTAAAACCGGGTTTAGCAAGGAGCGCCTTGATTGCATACCGCAAATCCTGACTCAAGAATCGCATCTCCTACCTCCGTTTGCCGCTGGCTCTGTACTCATTCGAGTCACGCTGGACACCGATGACTCTTCGTTGACGCGAGTGCTCCGTAAAGCAATCCCGCATAGCTTAATTAGTTGTTCAAATGTTGTCAGGACGCCCAACCGCGGATAACCTAGCAAAGGCCATGGCGCCTTGCAAGCATTCATAAAAATGGGTAGTGACCTGACCCAATGACCAATGACAAGTCATCGGGCCCTGACATTTTCCAGCGGGATGAGACTGCGTTAGAATTGCGGACCCCGAATGAAAGGAGCTAATGAATGAGCCGAGTTTTGATTCCGCTTATACTGTTTTGCATTGGTTCAATCAGTCCGATCTTCAATTGGGCTGCGCGCGCGGAGAATACACGGGAGTCGGCTCTTGTTGTCTCGACAATCGAGTTGAAGGGGCTCCGCGGGCCGGTAACGGTTAACTACGATCAGCGGGCGGTTCCATATATCGAGGCTCAAAACGACGACGATCTTTACTTTGCTCAGGGATACATTGTGGCGCGCGACCGGTTATGGCAAATGGACCTGACACGCAGATCCAGCCGGGGCCAGTTGGCCGAGATATTCGGAGACGCCGCTCTTGAAGAAGACAAGACCCACCGAAGATACGGCTTCGCCGCACTGGCTGACCAATTAGTTCCAAAGCTTGATCCCAGGGTACGCGCGTCGGTCAATGCTTACACCCGCGGCGTAAACGCGTATATCGAAGCGCTGGATGATCAGAGCCTTCCGCTTGAGTTTCGGCTTCTGCGCTACAAGCCTACGCCATGGCAGCCGTCCGATTGTGTGCTACTCGGAAAAGTGTTCGCCGAAACCCTGTCGAGCTCCTGGAACTTCGACCTCGTTCGCGCCGCTTTTGCCGGTGTTCCCGCGGAAAAACGTAATCAGATCTTTCCGACGAAATTCGCCATGGATCTTCTTCTTGTCGGCAGCGACGAGTCGAAATCATCAACAGGCGCCACGCTTGGAATCCCATCGAAGGATTCAACACGTGCGGCAAGAGCCGAATCCAAGTCTTCGTATGTTGTCGATGTTCATCCCAGTAGCGGCGTCGTCACGAAATCGTCAGAGATGCTCGAGTCGGCGCGATCGTGGCTCGAAGCGATGGGCTTCTCGGCCACAGGCATGGCGGCGAGCAATAACTGGGTCATAAGCGGAAAGCGTTCCGCGACCGGAAAGCCGTTGCTGGCAAACGACCCGCATCTATCGCCGTCCGCGCCGTCAATCTGGTACATGATTTCGCTCACCGCGCCCGGCTTTCATTGCGAGGGAGTGACAGTGCCCGGCGCTCCCGGAGTGTTTATCGGACATAACGAGCGGGTTGCGTGGGGAATCACCAACGTCGAGGCCGATGTTCAAGACTTATTCCTGGAAAAATTCGATGAGTCGAAGCCGGGGCAGTATATGACGCCCGATGGCTGGCGAGCGGCGGAGACCAGACACGAGGAGATAAGGGTTCGCAAAGCACCCGCCGATCCGGCGACACGGACTGTTGGCTTTGACGTAACCGTCACGCGTCACGGGCCAATCGTCTTAGAGAAGGACGGCCAGCGCTACGCACTCGCATGGCCGGCGCTCGATGCCTCTAGTAAGGAACTCGAAGTATATTACGACGTTGACCACGCTCGAAGTTGTCGGGCGATGGAAAAGACGCTCGCGAATTACACCGGTTATCCGTTGAATTTTGTTTACGCTGACGTCGAGGGACACATTGGCTGGTGGGCGCAAGGACGGTACCCCATCAGGAAGACCGGTCACGGCGATGTGCCCCAGCAGGGATGGACCGGAGCCGGTGATTGGACGGGGTACATTCCCGCGGCTGAGACTCCCCATCTTTACGATCCACCCTCAGGGATCATTATCACGGCAAACAACAGAACGGTGGGCGCCGGTTACCCATATTACATCGGCGATCTTTGGGCGGAACCCTATCGAGCCAGGCGAATTTATGACTTGCTCACCACCGGAAGCAAACTCTCCGCGGATGACTTTCAACGCGTTCAAGGTGATACGTACACCGTGCCAGGCGCGATATTAGCCGCCGAGGTAGTAAAGATGGCGAGGCGTCCTGAAGCGAACGCTTCGGATTGGGCGGGTTTGCTTGCGGAGTTCAAAGACTGGGATGCCCGGGCTGTCGCCGATTCGCGGCCAATGCTGATTGTGGCCTTGATGCGGCGCACGTTTTCGTTACGGATACTTGAATCGGCGTTTGGATCAACCCTGGCGAGACAATTTTCCTGGACCAACTACGCTTTTCTGGATGAGGTCATTCAGCGACAACCCGCGGAGTGGCTGCCCAAAGAATACAAGTCTTATCCGGACTTTATTCTCGCCTGTTACCGGCAAACGATGGCGGACATTAAGCGTAGCTTCGGAGCCGACGAATCGAAATGGAAGTGGGGTGAGTTTATCAAAGTGCGGTTTCCCCACGCGCTATCGCAGAATCCGTTTATGGGCTCTCAGTTCGACATCCCGACATTCCCGCAGAACGGCAGCTCGACTACCGTCAACAACGGCTCGACGGTTTCGATGCGATTCATCGCGGATCTGAACAACTGGGACAATACCAGGATGGGCATCCCGCTTGGTGAATCAGGCGACCCGAAAAGCCCTCACTGGAAGGATCAGTTGGACGATTGGCGAAACGTTACACCCGCCGTCTTTCCATTCAGTCAGAATACAGTGGAGAGCGGTTCAAAACAGAAATTGGTGTTGGCGCCGCCGGCTTTACCTCAAACCCGCGGAAATCGCCTGACTTCTTATTCTGGTACTCACGCTACTGCGTGTTGCGCCTCGGATGATATTCGCCCTTTAGGTCCGAATACCTTGGTCGAAAGAAGCCATTCCGGCAACACGCGGCCTTCAGAGTCGGTCACTCTCCACGGTTCCATAATCGCGCGACGTTCCTCTTCTGATTCGAAGTCGTCATCCGTCAGCGGAACCGCGGTCCCTTCCGGCGGAGGTACATCGGTGCCCGCCAGGTAAGTGCGATCCGGGTGGGGCTGCCACACCGTCGATTTATGCATAATGAGGTCCACGAGCGCCGTCCATGGATGCCCATTCATGAGCAACCGGGGAACGTCATCCGCCAGCTTTCTGTATCTCGCCATACTTGAATACGTGGTATCCATCAAGTCCCTGTATGCTTCGATAAAATCTCCAACGGATTCTCGCCTGGGTTTGGTCACGAGCGTATAACCGGTGAAATCCCGCAGCAAGGCGTTTGGCAAGAACGACGGTGTTTCTTCCGAAGCGACCCGGAAGAAGTGAGGCGTACCGGGAATTGGACACTCGAAGCAGATGAAACTGGGGACGTGAAGGCCGCTCGCCCTGAGATGAGCGGGGATCGTTCGCATGTAATCGCGGTCGTCGACCAGTGGATTGATCATCAATCCCGATACGACAAGAATTCCGTTCTTTCGGCACTGGTCGAATACCCGCTTCGTCTTTTCGATCGCGTTCTGGAATTTCTGCATGTCGGCGATTGCAGCCGGATTGAAACTCTCGAGGCCCATGAACAGAAAAGTGCATCCTGAACGGGAAAGGGCCTTGACCACGTCAGGATCGGCGACCGCATTGAACGTGATTGCCGAGCCCCAATACATACCCAGCGGCTCGATGGCGTCGCAGAGCTGCCTCAGGTGCGCGAGGTTGCCGCCGATGTTGTTGTCGTTGAAAACGGCGGTATATAGCTTATAGGCGGGCACCAGCCCGCGAAGCATGCGTTGAGCCTGCTTGATCTCGTTTACGACCATCTCCGGCGGACGAATATGGTATCGGGTGCCAAAGCCGGTCAACGCACAGAATTCACAGGTGAAGGGACAGCCGCGAGTTGCTTCTATGGCGATTGGGATGATCTGTTTGCCGGCCGACAGATCGAATCTTGGAACCGGGACCCTCGACGCGTCATAGGGCGATGAGACATATACCGGTCTTAGCTCCCCTTTGCAAAAGTCGTCGTAGAGCTGTTGAACGCACCCCTCGGGATCGCCAACGACGACGGCATCAAAGTAAGGCTTGCACAGATGAGAATAAGTGCTTGCCATGATGCCTCCGTATACGGTCTTGGCTCCGCGGCGGCGCCAGTAGTGAGAGATCTGGCGAGCCCGGTCGAAGTCCGAATGAAGGCTGGATATGAACAACAGATCGTAGTCCTTGGTCCAGTCCGGATCCTCCCAGGTATCATTGACGATGTCGACATTAACATCAGGAGGCAACAGGGCGGCAATCAAGGGACCTATTTGCGGCTGAAGCACGCCCCTGTGATGCCTACCCTTTCGGTGAAAATCCATGTAGGCAAAGATGACCCCGACTTTCATCTCGCACCTCCTTCCAACCAAACTGTTCGGACTCATAAAAAGAATCGAAAAAGCGAGTCTAATGAGCCTTAATAGACCGAATGTCTCTGATCGTTCCGGCAAGATTCCGCGGCGGATATGCTATGCCGAGGACGCCGACGCATCGAACATCGGCCCTATTCCATGTTCAGTCCGTTTTCAATGCGCTAATGATCGCATCTTTCGACTGCCGCTGAGACGATGAAGGAGGTTAAACGAGAATACGATAAGTTTCAATGCGCTGGAGGCCAGATGCAGATCTCGACATACACACCGTAAATGCGTATGCTGATGTTAATGTCAAAGGAGTCAGGTACGATGCACCAACGAGTCAACATTACATTGCCCGAAGAGACGCTTCGACTCATTGACCGTGTCGTGGACAAAGGTGACAGGAGCCGCTTCATAGATAGCGCCGTGCGCCATTACGTAGGCGCCATGGGTCGAGCGAATCTGAGAAAGCGGCTTAAGGAGGGTGCCATCCGTCGCGCGCAGCGCGATTTGCACTTGGCGCTAGAATGGTCAGCTCTGGAACCGTGATGGAGATTCTCGCGATCGCAATCGTTGCGGCTAGCTCAGTATTGTCAGCCGCGGAGTGTCTGGAAACCTCAAGCCTGAGAAAGTTACTCTTAAGAAAAGCCAACGCTCCCAATGAGCTCTCTAACCATTGCTCCAAGCGCTTCTACAAAGGGCGGTTCCAGCATCGTGTAATGAGATCCATCCACGTAATGCACCTCGATCCGCCGGTCTGAAAACCGGTCCCATCCCAGTGCCGGGCCGAACGAAGCCAGGCGAGCCGTGAACGCCGGGTTCTCGGCGGGCAATTGCTTAGCCCGAAAGAGAACTATTCGCCCGGTATACGGTCCGCCGCGATAGCGATTAAGCATCTGGTATCGATCGGCAAGACCCGATAGCCAGTCAGACAACGCGTCGGCGGGAACGTCGTCCGGAAGAACGCTCGTAGATTTTATCCGACCTACGATTCGGTCCAGCATCTGCTGTCTCGACAAGCCCTCGATCTCTTCAGGATACGCGCCTGCGGCTCCCCGCGTGATTTCATTCGCCAAATCGGCAATGAGCTGAGTTTCCCTGGAGTGCTCATCGCCGAGAATTGACTTCATACCCTCGGACGATGGCGCGACCATGTCGAACAGCATTAACAGCGAAATCGCTTTTTGGCGGGACCGGAGCTGCCTTGCCATTTCGAATGCCGCCACTGCCCCAAAAGACCAGCCTCCAATCACGTATGGTCCTGCGGGCTGAACACTCAAGAGTTCATCCACATACACGGCGGCAGCCTCTTCGATCGACAGGCCGAGGCCCTTGGTATCGGCGGCGCTAAATCCGAAGATCGGTTGATCACCACCGATAGCGCGAGCGAGATTGGTGAAGTCCGCGATGCTTCCCCCAATTCCAGGGATAAGATACAGTCGCGGCCTTTCGGTCCCCGGTTGAATTTCAACCAGCGTGGATGCCGCCCTCGCCGGAGCCTTGCCATCCAGAATCTGAGCCAGCTCTCCGACAGTAGGCCCCCGGAAGATTGCCGCAAGCTGAATCGCCGTACCCGTGGCTTCGCGTATGCGCGATAGTACTCGAACCGCGAGGAGCGAGTGGCCGCCCAGGTCAAAGAAATTGTGATTCACGCCTATCGGTTTTACATCAAGCATCTCTTCCCAGATTCGGCTTATCAGCTCTTCCGATTTTGTCCTCGGCGCTACGTAGTCCGATGGGTCCTGCCGCCGTTTGCTCTCTTCTTCGAGAGCCTTCCTGTTCAATTTGCCGTTTGGCGTGACGGGCATACGCGACAGGACAATGGTAGCGGAGGGCGCCATGTAACTGGGAAGCCTCGCGGCCAGAAAGCTCTTCAACTCACCAGCCGAAATGCTTCGCCCTTCCTCGCATACGACATACGCGATGAGATTTGGATTAGGATCCTGCACGGCTATGGCCGCGGCTTCCTGGATCGCCGGGTGCTGCCTCAGAACGGCCTCGATTTCCCCGAGCTCGATTCGAAAACCACGAATCTTGACCTGGTGATCGACCCGTCCGAGGAATTCTAATTTGCCGTCCTCGCGAAAGCGTCCCATGTCGCCGGTGCAATACATTCGCGCGCCGCTGAATCCTCGAAACGGCGCTGGAAGAAAGGCGGAGGCTGTCAGGTCCGGCTTGCCCAGGTAACCGCGAGCCAATCCCGATCCGCTCAGGTATATACCGCCGCGAATCCCGGGTGGAACAGGATTGCAGCCGGGCTGGAGCACGTATGCCTGGGTGTTCGAAATCGGCCTGCCAACTTCAGGCTTGTCCGGGCCGCGGCGATCGATCAATGCGAAGGTCGAATAGGTCGTGTCTTCGGTTGGGCCGTAGAGGTTATATAACTTGCTCACTCGAGGCTCTCGGTAAATCTCCCGGACCAGTTCTCCCGATAATGGCTCGCCCGCGAGATTGACCGTGACGACAGCGCCTGGCATTTCGCCCTCTCCAATGATTTCAGCCATCGCCGACGGAACTGTGTTGATCAGCGTAGAAAAATGTTTGACGGCCAGTTCCCGAATCTCCATAGCATTCTCGGCAATGATCACCGTGCCGCCGCGCGAGAGAGGAGCGAAGATCTCAAAGATCGATAGATCAAAGCAGATCGACGTCGCGGCGAGAACCCAGGATAGCTCGTACTGGCTGAATACTCGTCCGGCCCAATCCAGAAGCGCGGCCGCACTCCGGTGCTCTATTGCAACTCCCTTTGGAACGCCCGTTGAGCCCGATGTGTAGATTACGTACGCCAGATTGCCGGAATCGAGGTCGAAGCGATCGCGTCTCTCAAACCCTGCTCCGCCGGCGGCGGGACCTCCGCAAAAAGCATCCTTGCCCGGCGCGTCTTCGCCAAGCACGTCTTCAATGAAGATGGCTTCGACCTCCTTTAGGCGATGGCCGGGCAGCCCGCGTTCCGTGACTAGCAGACTGAGTTGTGAATCTCGAATGATGTAAGACATCCGCTCTTCCGGGTAGGCGGGATCAAGGGTTACATAAGCGGCGCCGGATTTGAGGATTCCAAGTAAGACGGCCGCCATCTCGATGCCGCGGCTAACAAACACACCGACTCGGGATTCGATACCCATTCCTCGGCGGCGTAGCTCATGGGCTAACTTTTCAGCGGATCGTTCCAGGGCAAGATATGTGCAGAAACGGCCGCGGCCCACGGCCGCAATGGCGTCCGGCGTGCGAAGAGCCTGGGTCTCGATAGATTGGTGAATCAGCAACTCCCGGGCGCGGATCTGCTCGCCGTTCCAGAGACTCATTGCCTGTGATTCTTCCGTCTCTGTCATGAGCGGTAAGTCTTCTATCCGGCGGCCGGGGTCCTTCGCGGCCCGGTCGAGAAGGGTGATGTAGTGAGACAACAATCGCTGTATGGTGGCTTCGTCGTACAGGTCCGTGCTGTAGGTGATGGTTCCCATTAAGTTGCGCCCGAATTCGAACACCTGCATCTCCATGTCGAATCTCGCGGTGCTGCTATCGGACTCCTGCGAGCGAAGCTGAAAGCCGAGCCGGCTCTCTTCGCCGGACGGCGTGCTTTGAAGAGCGAACATGATTTGAAACAATGGATTCCTGCTCATGTCGCGTCTTGGATGCAGTTCTTCCACGAGCTTTTCGAACGGAACTTCCTGATTCGAATATGCGCCGAGCGCAAACTCTCTCACTTGATCGACCAGCTCGCGAAAGGTCCCGCGGCCGGATACGTCAGCCTTCATGATCAGCGTATTGACAAAGAATCCTATGAGCCTCTCGATCTCCGCCCGATTGCGGCCTGCGATGGGAGTGCCCACGATTATCGTTTCCTCCGCGGTGTAGCGATGCAAAAGCGCCTGGAATGCGGCCAATAAAACCATGAACACGGTTGCCCGATTCACTCGCGCAAGCTCGTTGAGGCTCGAGGTAACATTTCGTGGAATCGCAAAGGGCAGCGATGCCCCGGCGAAGCTCTGAACCGGCGGGCGCGGTTTGTCCGGGGGCACTTCCACGACAGAGGGGCTCTCGCCGATCCCTTCCTTCCAGAACGTAGTCTGCCGGTCGAGTATGCCGCCATCGATCCATTCGCGCTGCCAACAGCAATAATCCGCGTATTGAATTTCCATCTCTTCAAGCGGCGACGAGAGACCGGAGGCAAACGCCTCGTAGATATTTGTCACTTCGTCCATGAAAACAGTCAGCGACCATCCGTCCGAAACAATATGGTGCATTGTGATCAGCGCCGCGTAGTGCCATGTTTCCAATCGCAAAGCGCTGAACCTCGCGAGCGGCCCACGACTGAGATTGAATGCTCGATCGCGCTCCAGGCTGGCCAGGATTCGGGCTTCAGCTTCCAGCGCGTCATGCGGCAGATGGGAAAGGTCGACGATCGGAAGAGAGACGTTGGAGTACGGCCGTATATATTGTTGAGGGCCTCGCCGCTCAATAAAAACGGTACGCAGTGTCTCGTGTCTTCTTACTACCTCCGAAATCGCCTGCTCCAAAACATTGACACTCACCTTGCCCCTGATTCTGACCGCAAGAGGCACGTTGTAGACCGGAGAGCCCGGCGCCAATTGATATATGAACCACAACCGCTGTTGGGCAAGTGAAAGCGGCGCGGTATCGCTTCGGATGGCAGGCTCAATCTTTGGAAGGCTGACTCCGATCCCGGCTCTTCTGGCGACCGCCACTTTACCGGCGAGCGCGGAAACCGTCGGATCGGCGAAGAAATCCACCAGAGGGATTTCCACTTTGAAAATATCGCGTATGGCGCTGACCGCTTGAGTAGCGCGCAACGAGTGTCCCCCGATATCAAAAAAATTATCGGTGACGCCGACTCGCTCGACGCCGAGCAATTGGCGCCAAACACCGGCAATCAACTCCTCCTCCGGTGTTACCGGCGCGGCAAACGCGCGAGATGACTCTCCGTGGATGCCTGACGACGGGCGCGGCAGACGCTTCCGGTCGACCTTGCCGTTCGCGTTGCGCGGCAGGGAATCTACGACGACCACGGCCGAAGGGATCATGTATTCGGGCAGCCTCTCGGAGAGAAATCGCCTGAGCTCGGGGGCCAGCCAGCCGGCAATCTTGTCCTGGAGCGGAAGGTTTAGAAAAGATCTGAGATTGTGATCCAGGGACGATACATCGCCCCGTCTGGGCGAACCCCGCCATTATCGATCCCGCCGCCTCGATTTCACCGATGACCCGCGCATTCAGGATGTCCTGCACCAGAAGCGATTCATGCTCGCCTTCCGCCAGTACGGCTCGGAGCTTTTCCGGGTTCATCAAGTCGCGTTGCCAGTTGAAGCGCACCTCAATGCGGGACATATCGCGTTCCGGTCCGACGTGAAGAACAGCGTCGTACCGGTACTTAGTTAACTCGTTCCGGCGCCGTCCGCGCTTCAACTGAATTTCCAAGCCGCCGATTGACGGAAGCGACGACAGTAGCGCGGGAAAAAACTTAGGCGAGACGAGCAGCTCTTCCTCCTGCACGACGGATGTGCGAATACTCGACCGCATATCTTCAATGCTCAAAGACGGCTGGGTGTTTCCGAGTAATATGGATGTGTGAAATGCTTCGAGCAGGTCGAGGTTTCTCACGTCGCCGACAAAGACGAACCCGCCGGGCTTCACCGCGTTCACGGCGCCGCTCAGCACTCTCGACAAGTAGTCGAATCCCGGGAAGTACTGGATGACGGAATTCAGGATCACAGCGTCAAAGTAATTCTCTGGAATTCCGCCGAAATCGTCCGCGCCCTTTTGCAACAGCTTTACGTTATCCGCCCCGGCGCCCAATCTCTCCAACCGGCCGCGCAGGTATTCGAGCGAGACAGACGAAAAATCGGTCCCCCAGTACTCATCCGAATGAGGCGCAATGCTGAGGAGCAGCAGCCCGGTTCCGCAGCCTATTTCGAGAATCCGTTTTGGCCCGCGCGCGAGAATCGCATCCACGGCCGAGTCTCTCCACTCTCGCATCTCGCTTTTGTCGATCGGCTCGCCCGTGTAGCTGCTATTCCAGCCTATTATGTTGAACTCCGGATCGCTGCCGCCTGATTGCGAATACGTCTGATCGTAGAGTGTTTGCCATTCGGAGACGTGATTTCTTTCAAGAGTCTCCAGGTGGCTGGAATCCGAATCCGCGGCCGCCGGCGCTACGTAGGCCGCAATGCTTTTCTCACCGTCGTCATCCATTGCAAGAGCGACGGCTTCTTGAACGAGCGGGCTTTCCAACAAAGCTGATTCGATCTCGCCAAGCTCGATTCGAAATCCTCTGATCTTGATCTGATTATCTATTCGGCCAAGGAATTCGATGTTTCCATCGGGGCGGTATCGCGCAAGATCTCCGGTCCTATACATCCTCGTTCCGGCGCCGGCAAACGGACAGGGCGCAAACTTTTCAGCAGTCAGATCGGCGCGAAACAGGTACCCGCGAGCTACGTGGCTCCCCGCGATGCAAAGCTCGCCGGACACCCCCGCGGGCTCCGGCTGCATATTGCCGTCGAGAATGAACACGCTGTTATTGGCTAAGGGACGCCCGATGTGCGGAGCGGATGCGCGCTGTCCTTCGCTCGGTACGGTTCCAGCGGTGACGATGACCGTTGCTTCGCTGGGGCCATAGGCATTGACGTATGAGAATCCCGCGCCGGCCGGAGGACGCAATATCAAACGGTCGGACCCCGAGAACATTATTCTCATCTTCAGCTCTTCGAGGCCGCCCTCTTGAAATATCGGCTCGATCAGCGCCGGAGGCGTCCACCCAATAGTTATGTCGTTTCGTATAAGCCATCGCTTCAACTCGGAGGGCGAGATTCTGGTGTTCTCGTCGACAAGGAATACGCTCGATCCGGATGCGAGATAGGGCCATATCTCCCAGGCCGCGGCGTCGAATCCACAGCGCGCAATCTGGCTGGCGCGGTCTCGCTCGGTTACCGCGCAGAACTCTCGGTGCCAGGAAACAAGATTGAGCAGCGAAGCGTGGCTGGTGACAATACCTTTAGGTTTTCCTGTGGAACCCGAGGTGTACACGACGTAAGACACACTGGACGGATGGGCCGCGGCATTCTCAGGATTGTCGTCAGGGTATGCCGACGCGCTTTTCCAGATGGTTTCGATATCGACGACTGTCGCCGCGCTATCCTGCATCAGACGCGCGTGTTCGTGGTCGGCGGCCACGACTGCGGCCCGGCAGTCTTCCACCATGAAGCTAACGCGGTCTTTGGGATAGGCCGGATCAAAACACACGTACCCGGCGCCTGCTTTAAGGATGCCCACGAGAGTGCTCACCCATTCAACCGACCGATCCATAAAGACGCCGACAATGGAATCCGCGCCCACTCCCAACGTTCTAAGGACACGAGCAAGTTGATTCGCGGCGCTGTTCAACCTGGCGTAACTCAGTTGATTCTCGGCATCCGACACCGACAGAGAATCCGGCGTCCGGTCACTCCAGTCTTCCACGAGGTCGTGTACGAGCCTGTTTTCAGGATACGGCGCATACGTATCGTTCCATTCGGTCAGGAGCTGGCGCCGTTCCGCCTCATCTAATATCTCAACCTGTTCCAGTGTGAGAGCGCTATCAGCCGTGACGGCGCGGATCACGTTTCTGAAGTGGCCGGTCATGCGCGATATCGTGGGCGCGTCGAAAAGGTCGACGGCGTATATGACGAAGCCTCGCAATCGGTCAGGCTGGTCCCAAAGATGAAATTCCAGATCGAACCTGGTCGAAGACACGGTGAATGGCTGGGGCGACAGAATCAGTCCGCGAAGCTCGAGTGCTTCGACGGGTGCATTCTGGAGCGCGAAAGCAACCTGAAATAGCGGGTTGTAGCTGACGTTGCGCTCAGGATGAAGCTCTTCCACGACACGCTCGAACGGAAGATCCTGATGGGCATATGCTTCGAGCGTCGTCTCTCTTATTTGATCTAGAAGCTGTCGAAAGGTTTGACGGCGTGAGAGAGTCGCTCGATAGGCCAGTGTATTGACGAAGAATCCAATCAGTCCTTCGATTTCCCAGCGATTGCGATTCGCGATAGGGGAACCGACAACCACGTCCGAGCTTCCCGAGTACTTGAAGAGCAACAACTGAAATGCGGCGAGCAATCCCATGAATAGAGTGGCGCCGGATGATGATGACAGATCCGCCAGACCTTGAGCCGCAATCCGCGGAATATCAAACAGTACTGCCGCCCCTTTGTAGCTCCGAGCCGGCGGCCTGGGTCTATCAGTCGGAAGCTCCGTTACCTCCGGAGCGCCGCTGAGCTGCCGTCTCCAATATGAAAGCTGTTCCTCGAGAACCCGGCCTTGAAGCCACTTGCGTTGCCAGGTCGCAAAATCGGCGTACTGAAGCGGCAGCTCGTCAAGCACCGAAGCTTGTCCTTCGGCATAGACGTTATAAAGCGAGGATATCTCGTTGACGAGAACCCCCATTGACCACCCGTCGCTAACGATGTGATGCATGGTCACGACAAGCACATTCTCTTTTTTGTTGAGCCGAAGCAGTATCGCTCTGAAGAGAGGACCGGTCGTCAGATCAAAGGGGCGGTTGGTCTCGACATCGGTGAGGAGATCCGCCAAGCGGCTGCTCGCCGCGTCGTCGTGCATTGAGATATCGGCATATTGAAGACTGACTTGATTGACGGGTGAGATAAACTGCGCCGGCCGGCCCCTCTCGAGTCCAAAAGTGGTGCGCAGCGTTTCGTGGCGCCTCGCGATTTCCAGGAGGGTCTGGTCCAACGCCGAGACGTTGAGCTCGCCGTTCAGTCTGAGAGCGGCGGGCATATTGTAGGCCGGTGTTCGAGGATTCAGTTGATCGAGGAACCAAAGCCGCTGCTGTGCAAACGAAAGCGGCGCGACCGGCCCCGGCGGCCTCCTGGAGATGGCGTTATTATTGTCCGGTTGCAAGAGCGGCTTTTCCGGCAGGCTTTCGCCGCTCTTGCGCAACAACTTCTCCAGCAGCGCCTTCTTGGTTGCGGAGAGGTTTGCTTTTCTGATTGCGACGTCATCGACTGCCATTCAACGCCCCTTTATTCCCGGCGAGATACCGAGAGCCATCAAAGCAGAGTCAGCCCAACAGATCCGCGGCCTCTTCTTCCGATAGTGATTCGAGCCTGTCTAACAACAGCGCCTCAACCACCGCTCCCAGCCGGCTGATGTCCCTGTTCTCGAACAACGAACGCAGCGGTAACTCCACCTGAAAAGCTTCCCTGATTCGCGACACCACTTGAGTCGCAAGCAGCGAGTGACCGCCGAGAGTGAAAAAGTCGTCGTGAATGCCGATCCGCTCGCGGCCAAGGACGTGCACCCAGACTCGCGCCAGACCCTCTTCTATCGAGTTTCGAGGCGGCTCGAATTGCGCTTCCTCCAGAGGAAGATTCATGTCCGGCGCGGGCAAGGCGCTGCGATCCACTTTTCCGATGCGGGTCAATGGAATCGTGTCGAGAATCACAAACGAGGATGGGACCATGAAGTCGGGCAGCTCGCTCTTTGCGAGTTCCAACAAGGCCCTCGGCGTCAGCTCGGCGCCGGGTCTCGCGGTCACATAAGCGGCCAGCCGCCGCTCTCCGATCTGGTCCGGCCGAATCATTACCACCGCCTGGCTGACCCCAGGACAAGAAGCAAGCACTGATTCGATCTCGCCCAGCTCGATGCGAAATCCGCGGAGCTTGATCTGGCTGTCCACGCGCCCGTGAAATTCAATGGTCCCGCCCTCGACATAGCTGCCGATGTCGCCCGTGCCATACATTCGTTCGCCTTCGGCGAGGGAGAACGGATTCGGTTGGAATTTCTCCGCGGTCAGATCCGGACTGTTCAGATAGCAGCGAGCGAGTCCCGGTCCGGATGCATAAATCTGCCCTTTCACCGTGATGGGAACCGGATTCAGCGACTGGTCCAACAAATAGACGTTCGTGTTCGAAATAGGGCGCCCGATAGGGACAGCGCGCGACGGATGGAGGGCTCTATCGAATCTATGCCAGCAGGTGAAAGTAGTCACCTCGGTTGGACCGTATCCGTTGATCAAGCGTCCTGGTCCAGCCGCACGGATGAAGTGGTTGACCTGCTCAGCCAGCAAGGCTTCTCCGCCCGCCAGCAGTTGACGAAGTGAATCGAGCGCCTCGACGCGGCGGCCGGCCATCAGGTGAAACACTCCCGCCGTCATCCAGGCGGTCGTAACACCATGAGCGATTATTGTGCGTTCGATGTCCTCCAATGATTGCATCTCGTCGGACATTAAAATCAGCCTTGCCCCATTCAACAGGCAGCCCCAGATTTCGAATGTCGCCACGTCGAAAGAGATCGTCGAATTTTGTAGAAACACCTGCGTGTCGTCGAGATCGGCATAATTCGCCGCCTTGACCAGGCGAACCACTCCTTTGTGCGTTACCGCGACGCCTTTCGGAGATCCCGTGGTTCCGGACGTGTAGATGACATAGGCGAGCGAATCCGGGAATGCCGCTGCTTGCCCAGGGCCGGAGATAGCGGGTTCATCGTCGTAGCTCAGACGGTCAACGCAAAGAATGTTTTCCGACGGAGTTGGAACGCGCCCGAGCATGTCGCTCAACGTTATGAGCAATTCGATCTCTGCGTCGCCTGCCATGAACTCGAGCCGGGCGGGTGGATAGGATGGATCAATCGGAACATACGCGCCGCCCGCTTTGAGCACGGCTATAAGGCCCACGATCATGTCGATGGATCGCGGCAGGCAGACTCCAACGCGCGATTCGGTTGAAACCCCTCTTCTCGTCAGCATCCGGGACAGTGCGTCTGCCCGCCGGGAAAGGAGGCCATAGGTTACATTGTCATCTTCCAATACAAGGGCCACGGAGTCGCGATGCCGCGCTGCCTCCACATCGAAGAGATCATGTATGCAGCTCTGATCCGGGAACGCGCGGCTTGCGTCGTTGAAACCAACAAGGATTTCGCTCATCTCGCTCTGCGTCATGAGAGTTAGTTGAGCAATGGGCAGATCGGGCTCTCGTACCGCCGACTCAATTAATAGATTGAAATGAGCGATGAGCCGGTGGATCGAATTGGCTTCAAACAGAGCCGTGGCGTACTCAACAATGACGGCCGGGTCGGCCGCGGAATCCGCTATCGAAACCGTTATGTCGAATTTGGAGGCGGCGTTGTCGTGCGTGAATGGAGCAATGTCTAAATTCGCAAGCCTGGGCGAGCGGCCGGACTCCGGCTGCAGATCGAACATTATGTCGAAAAGCGGAGATCGGGACGGATTGCGTTCGGGCTGCAGTTCCTCAACCAACAATTCAAAGGGCGCGTCCTGATGTGCATAAGCCTCGAGGCAGACATCCCTTGTTTGCCGAATCATCTGTCTGAGCGTGAGCGAGCCCGATGCGTTGGTTCTCAGAACCAGCGTATTAACAAAAAAACCAATGAGCAGCTCGACTTCAGGCCGATTGCGTCCTGAGATTGGAATTCCAAGGATCAACTCGGACTGCCCGGTATACCTGTAAAGCAGAGTGAGGAACGACGCCAGATAAGCCATGAACAGGGTGGCGCCCTCGGCATCGGCGATGCGCTTAAGACTATTTCTCGAGCCGGCATCCAGCGGGTAAGAGACCGTCGCGCCATCGAAGCTTCTCGCCGCCGGTCTTGGATGGTCGGCGGGTATGTCAACAACGGGGAGATATCCGCCGAGCTGCCGCTTCCAATATGACAGCTCTGCATCCAACCGGCCGCTTTTCGACCAGTCGTTCTGCCAGGCGGCGAAATCTCGATACTGTATGGGCGGTTCACTAAGAGACGACGACACGCCCGCGGAGAAAGACTCATAGAGGGCCGCCAGTTCATCGTTGAAGATGTTCATGGACCAGCCGTCTGAAATCAGATGGTGCATGGTCAGCGCGAGGACGTGTTCTCGATCCGCGATCTTAACGATCCAGGTCCTGATGAGCGGCGCCTCCGCGAGATCGTAGATCCGAGAGTGCAGCAACGATATGAGTCGCCGCGCAAGTGTCTGATGCTCGGTGTCGTCCATCCCGATCAAGTCCAACCGATGTAATACCGGCCGCACGGATTCAACGATCTGATACGGGCTTCCGTCGTCAGTCTTGACGCTGGAGCGCAGCGCTTCGTGCCTTCTGACAATTTCGGCCAGAGCCTGTTCCATCGCGCTCAGGCTAAGCTCACCGACGAGCTTAAGTGATAGAGCGATGTGATAGGCTCCGCTAAGCGGGTCGAGTTGTTCGAGAAACCACAGCCTTCGCTGAGCGATCGACAGCGGGCATAACAGTTCGGGAGTCTGGCGGCCGATGTGCTCGGAGTATATCGGCGGCGAGCCATACGCACAGTGGTCGATATGAGCGCTCATCTCCGCAACCGTTGGGTGCTCGAACAACATCTTGAGCGGAAGATCCACGCGCAGCGCGGTCCGTATCCTGGAGACGATTCGAGTTGCGAGAAGCGAATGACCGCCGAGATCGAAAAAATTATCGTGGATACCGATATAGGCCGTAGCCAGAACCTCCGACCAGATAGCGGCGACTGCTTGTTCCGCGGGCGTACCGGGAGGAACATACTCCGCCTTTGATGTGCGAGCGGTATCCGGCGGCGGCAGGGCCTGCTTGTCGACCTTTCCGGTCGCGGTTACTGGAAGGCTTTCGAGGAAGACATAGTCGGATGGAAGCATATAGCTCGGAAGGCGAGCCCTCAGAAAGCCGGACATCTCATCGACGGTAATAGAATCCGGCGCGGCGGGAACCATATAGGCGACCAGTTTTTTGCTTTCGGCCCCATCGAAAGCGGTGACTGCCGCCTGCCGGACGCCGGGATGCGCCGACAGAGCCGCTTCGACTTCACCGATCTCAACTCGGAACCCTCGCACCTTGACCTGAGAATCCAGTCTTCCGAGAAACTCGATCTGACCGTCCGGCCGCCAGCGCCCCATATCGCCTGTTCGATAAAGTCTCGACCCACTGCGCCCGTATGGATTGCAAAGGAAGCTCTGGGCTGTCAATTCAGGGCGAGCAATATACCCGCGGCCGACGATCTCACCGCCAATGAAAATCTCACCCGGAACTCCGCGGGGCGCGGCTTCCAGATTTTCGCTCAACACGTAGATTTGCGCGTTGGCTATCGGTGTCCCTATCGGCGGCAAATCAGGCCAGGGCGACCCCTGTGGCAACTGATATGCAGTGGCCACGTGCGTCTCCGACGGACCATAGTGATTGTGGAATCTGCGATCATCGGATCCCTGAAATAGACTCCTCACCTCGCTCGATATTTTTAACTGCTCTCCGGCGGTGATCACCTCCCTCACAGGCAGGGATGACTCTTCGATCAACAACTGTTCCGCCAACTGTTGAAGCGCGATGCTTGGCAGGAACAGTCTCTCCACTCGATGCTCAATGATGTGCCGGGCGAGCATGGCTGGATCACGGCGATCCGAATCGGCGATAAGCACGAGCGCGCCGCCGGCGGCCCAGGTCGAGAAAATCTCCTGAAATGCGACGTCAAAGGAGACTGACGTGAATTGCAGCACTCTTCTTCCAAAGGAGATGGCCGCTATATTCCAGCGGATCATGTTCGTCGCAACCCTGTGAGTTACCGCAACCCCTTTCGGCACGCCCGTAGATCCGGAGGTGAAGATGACGTACACGAGATTCTCGGCGTCCATCTTCGCCGCATCCATAGTTGTTGGAAATGCCGCGGAGGTTTCGGATGAAATTACCTGCTCTAACTCATCTATGCACAAGACAGCCGTACCCTGATCCTTCATTCCGGCCAGCCGGCCGAGACTGGAGCTTTGAGTCAGCAGGATATCTACCTCCCGGAGCATCAACTCAACACGTTGATCGGGAAAGGCCGCGTCAATCGGTACGTATGCCGACCCGGTCTTTAAGATCGCCAGTAAAGCAATGCACATCGAAGCGGATCGGTCCAACAAGATACCGATTCGGCGTTCCGGACCGGCGCCGAATCTCGCGAGGTCAAAGGCTAACCGGTTGGCTTCACGGTTCACCTCCCCATATGAAAGATGCAGCTCGTCGGAAACCAGCCCAATCGCGTCGGGCATTCGTCCTGCCTGTTCCTCCACTAATTCATGGACGAATACAAATGCAGAGTAATCGACATCGGTGGAATTCCACGCGTAGATCACTGAGTCAATTTCGGCGTAGGACAACAGCGGAACGGATGCATGTCCGGCAGTGGGGCTTTCAGCCATGAGATTGAATGCCCGCGAATAATAGCCGCCGATCAGTTCTATCTGATTTCTATCAAACAGCGCTCTATCGTACTTGATGGCTCCCTGCAGCTCGGACGAAGCAGGATCCAGATTGAAATCGAGCAGGAAGTGAAAATTAGTTTCGGAGATGATCTCTTCGTCCAGGATCTCAATGTCCTGACCCGCGAGTACCCCGCTTACGGCGTGAAAGTGAGTATAGTTGAAAGCAACCACCAGCAACGGGTTTCGGCCCGTTACTCGCTGCATCTCGGCAAGAGGATAACGGCGGTAAGGAAGCATCTCCCTTTCGATGTTGAAGGCTGCCTGGATTAATTCCTCCCATGTATCCGACGGCGCCAGCCTCATTCGTAGCGGCAGCGTGTTGAGGAACAGACCGAGGAGCCTGTCTGCGTCCTTCTCTTCGGGCCGTCCATTGGAAATAAGCCCCGTCACGATATCATTCCGGCCGCTAAGCAGCGCCAGCACCTTCGCATGAACAGCGAGGAGCACGCTCTTCAACGGAACACCCAGCCTCCTTGAAAGCTCCAGCAGCTTTCGCGACAGCTCTTCCGCAAGATCGAGAGGTTGAATATCGATTTCTCCGGATGGACTCGCGGCTTGAAAAGTTTCAGACTCGGAAACCGTGGTGAACGGAGCGTTGTCCAAAAGATCTGTCCAGAACCCGCGGCATTCTTGCGATTGCACGGCCTCAGTTTCCAGCGCAACAAACATCTTGAACGAGCTGCCTGGTTTCAGATAAGCAGGTTCGGCGCGCCCATCTACTTTGATCAGGTAGACCTGGAATAGCTCGGCGAAGAATGTCGCCAGGCTCCAGCCATCCAGAATAGCGTGATGAAAGCTCAACGTGAGCTGAAATGACTCTTCGGTCCTTTTGTGTATCCAGACCCGCAACAACGGAGCGCGGTCCCAGGAGAACCCTTTGCTCTTCTCGCGTCTCACAAAATCTCGAATAAAGTCCTGTTGCGCATCAATGGCGAGAGCGCTGATGTCATCAAATTGCACCGGCAATTCGGCGTGCTTCCATACAAATTGCAAAGGCTCCGTCAGACCCGTCAGATTAAAGGAGGTTCTCAAAATCTCGTGGCGCGCGATCAATTGATCCAGGGACTGTTGCATCAGCTCCAGATCGAGCGGCGCGCGCAGATGAAAGCTGAATATGTCGTGATAGACAGCCGTTGACGGGCTCAGTTCGCTATGAAAGATCATGCCCGCCTGAAGCAAAGTAAGCGCGTACGCCTCCTCAACGGATTCAGGTATTAACGCTCTGTCCTCTTTCCTGATGGTCGAGAAAGGAGCAGCTAACGTATATGCCCGCCGCTCAGCGGTTCGCGAATCGATGACGGCTGCCAGAGACTCCACCGTCGGGTTCCGGAACAATTCCTGAATCGAGAATGCAAAACCGGACTTCTCGCAATGGGACATGATCTGGATGCTGCGAATCGAATCGCCGCCGAGATCGAAAAAATTGTCCCGTATGCCGACCCTGTCCAGTTTAAGGATCGACGCCCATGCCTCGCACAGCGAACCTTCGACCGTCGTTCTCGGAGCAATATATTCGTAAGCGAGGTCGGGTCTTATTTCCTCGGGATCGGGTAACTTCGATCTGTCCACCTTTCCGTTTGCCGTCAATGGAAGGCGGCTCATCTCAACCATAGCCGAAGGCGCCATATACTCAGGCAGGCTCTCGCCGACAAAACGCCGAAGCTCGCTGATCGTAATCTCGGAATCCGTTCGTGGAACTACATAAGCCGCCAACCGGCGTTCGTGTTCGGACCCGTCGGTCACAGCAACCGCGGCATCGACTAATGCTGGATGCCGTTTGATCACCGATTCGATCTCTTCCAGCTCGATTCGGAATCCCCTCACCTTGACCTGGAAGTCATTCCTGCCGAGGAACACGATATTGCCATCCGGCCTTCGCCGGGCGAGGTCACCCGATCGATAAAGCCGTTCTCCTGGTGACGCGGCCAGCGCATTGGGTATGAATCTATCCGCTGTGAGCTCGGGACGATTCAGATAGCAGTGAGCCAGTCCCTCTCCGCCAAGTAGTAATTCCCCGATGACTCCGGCGGGAACCGGATTCATGCGGTGATCGACAACGTGGATAACGGTATTGGAGATGGGCAGGCCGATCGGAATTGCGTCATCAGCGGCGACTGAATTCACGCTAAAGAATGAAGAAAAAGTAGTGTTTTCAGTGGGACCGTAAACGTGCAGAAGATTCTCGGGAGGGCCGGCTTCGACGACGGATTTTACCCAGCTCGGCGTCACCGCTTCTCCGCCAAACAACAAATATTTCATCGAGCGAAAGGCCCGCGGAGAATGTCTTGCGACTTGATTGAACAGCGAGGTCGTAAGAAACATCGCCGTAACCGCGTGCCTGCGAATCTCATCCGAGAACTCGTGCGGAGACAGCGCCACGTCTTTGTCTATGATCACAAGCCGCGACCCGGTCGACAACGCGCCCCATATCTCGAAAGTCACCGCGTCGAACGAAGCGTTCGAGCACTGAGCCACTATTGAATCCGGCTCAAGGTCTATGTAGTTGGTATTCAAGACGAGGCGGCTGATGGCTCGGTGAGGAACTGAAACGCCTTTTGGTCCGCCGGTTGATCCGGAAGTATATAGTACGTAGGCAGGCGAATCCGGCAGTGGTTCCAGCCGCGGATTCTCGGTTGATTCAACCTCGATTCCCTGCCAGTCGGCATCTATCGATACTGTTATGCCCCATTGGGAAGGGAGCGAGTCAATCAGGGATTCCTGGCTGATGACGATGTAGCACTGCGCGTCCTCGAGCGTGCGCGCAACGCGTACGAGAGGATATCCGGGGTCTATGGGAACGTAAGCAGCGCCGGTTTTCAAGACCCCTAGCAGAGTCACTATCAAATCGGGAGACCGCTGTAGACATACGGCCGCTCTTCCGCCCACGCCGACACCGAGAGACATCAGGTAGTGAGCAAGCTTGTTCGCCCGCGTGTTCACCTCGGCGTAGGTAAGCTCCGACTCTCCGTGCGTGACGGCAATCGAGTCCGGAGATCGGGCCGCGACGATCTCAACCAGTTGATGCACGCACTGATCGCTGGGAAAGGCGACAGGGGGCTCGTTCCAAATCTCTGAGACCTGTTGCAGCTCGGAAGCGGTGAGCATCGGCAACTCGCTCAAAGGAAGATCCGGATCGCGCGCAATCCCTTCGAGAAGCACCCTGAGATGCTGGAGCATTCGCCTTATCGTTTCGGGGTCGAAGAGATCGGTGTTGTATTCGATCAACGTCTCCAATCGATCCGGCAGCTCGGTAAGAGCCAGAGTCATATCGAATCTGGATGAACCATTGTCCGCTTCGAGCGGGACTGGATTGATCTTCAGGAACTCCATTCCCATCTCTGGAGGGAAGTCCAGGTAGATGTATGCCATTTGAAAGATCGGATTACGGCTTGGATCGGGAGTCGGCTTCAGTTCATCAATCAGGCTTCCCATCGGCAGGTCGAGGTTGGCAAAAGCGCCTACCGAAGATTGGCGGACGATCGCAAGCAGCTCGCGAAAGCTGGTCCTGGCGGAGAACTTCGCCCGAATGATCACCATATTGAGGAGATACCCGAGCATGTTTTCGGTTTCAGGCCGGTTCCGGTTCGCCATCGCCAACCCAATGAGAATGTCCTCCTGGCAGGTATACCGGTAAAGGAGCAGGTTGTAAGCCGCCAGCAGCGTCATAAACATCGTGGCGCCCTCTGCCTGGGTAAAGGCCTTCAGGTCTTTAAGCAAAGGCTCAGGCAGCGTTATCACCTCTCGGGCTCCCCGGAACTTCTGGAAGGGCGGTCTCGGCCGGTCGGTCGGTAGATCAAGCACCAGCGGCGCGCCCGCCAGTTGCTTGGCCCAGTAGTCCAACTTCGCGGCGAGGACCTCGCCCTGCAGGTAGTCGCGCTGCCATTCGGCAAAGTCGGCGAACTGGAGGTCGACCGGGGCCAGCGGCGACGGTTTGTTTTCGATAAATGCCGAATAGATCGACACCATCTCCTGCTCTAGAACGGCGGCTGACCATCGATCGGTGATTGAATGATGCATCGTTACGTGCACTACATGATCGTCGTCGCCGAGTCTTATGATTCCCGCCCTGAGCAAGGGGCCCTTCTCGAGATCGAACGGCAATGCCGTTGCTTCATTCGCCAACTGAACGGCTTCATTCAACCGTTCTTCATCGGCGACGCGGGATATATCGCGAACCGAAAACTTAACGGTCATCTCCGGCGATATCACCATCACCGGCTCGCCGGCTTCGGTCGAAAATGTCGTGCGAAGAATCTCATGCCGCCGGATTATTTCGTTTACCGCTCTCTCCATTGCTTCCAGGTTCAGCGGACCGAGAAGCCTGCTAACGGTATAAATGTTATAGGCGGGATTGCCGGGCTCCATCCGGTCTATAATCCAGATGCGTTCCTGATCGAATGAGAGAAGGCAGTGGTTCTCGCGTTTGCGCTTCGGTATCGAACCACCTCTGACCACGCCCTGTCTTGCGCGAGACGCGTCTTTCTTTTTCAGGCGTGACTCAAACAACGCCCTCTGTTCCGGTGTAAGGGATGATAAACGGTCGCTGAAATCCTTCATGACAAGTTCGCTGATGAGGCTCTGTTAGTCGTGGGCGTCCATTCCTATTGTGTCGGGCGGCGCAAGCGCCCGCGCGGGCCGACCCGGCTGGTATTGCTGTTTGAGAATCCGCAGCCGATCCAGACTCTCCATTACCGAATTGAAGTCCAATCCGAAATCTATTAAGCAGGCAAGCTCATCAACGCCCAACTCAGCCAACCGATCGACCAGTGCATTGCACTTGTTCATCGTGCCGATGAGCAAGCTTGCGTCGTAGTATGCGTCGAAAGCTCGGGAGGCGATGGCCAATCGATCCGCTTCGGTAATGCTCTCCCCGCCCTGCACCACGGATTCAAACTGTTGGAAGTAGCTGCAAAGATAATTGCACAGCGGATCGTGAACCAACGCCCTGACTTCATCCTCGTCTTCGCCGATATACGTATGAACCATGACCGTAACCTGACCGGTCCGCGGGTCGTGTCCATATTCGGCCCGAGTTTTCCGATAAAGCTGGATTAGATCCGCGAGATCCTCAAATGAATATCCAACCAACGCACACAGCACATTCGCGCCGATCTCACCGGCTTTAGCCCATGTCGTGGGGCTGCCTGCCGTCGTCAGCCAGACCGGCAGCTTTGACTGAATCGGCTTAGGAAAGATGCGCAGACGAAGATCCGTGTGATTGGTCCCTTCAAATGCGACCTCTTCGCCGGCCCAGAGTCTCTCGATCTTGCGGATGTGATCGAACATTACTTCCTTCCGATTTTCATACTCCGCCGGCGCGAATATAAAATCGTCCGGATGCCATCCCGAAGCGAACGAGACCCCGACCCGGCCGTGAGACAGGTTATCCACTACCGACCATTCTTCCGCGACCCGCGCGGGGTGATGAATCGGCAAGGCAACGCTCCCCGCGCGAATCTTTATTTGGGTTGTGAGAACGGCCAGCGCCGCGGCGACCACCGATGGATTAGGATGCAGCCCGCCGAATTTCTGAAAATGCCGCTCGGGTGTCCAGACCGCGGAAAAGCCATGTAGATCGGCGAACTTCGCGCTCTCCAGCAGTAAGTCATACTTCTCGGATTCGGATGAGGAGCCATCGTCGGAGAAGAAATAGAGACTGAACTTCATCTCGAGATCGCCCGCGGTCAACCGCTCCGCACTGAGCGCCCGGCCCTTCGCGGCTGCCGGTTGAGCCTTGCCCTGAACGCTCTCCGCGCCCTCCGGCTCGCGCGATCGCTCGAGCGTCATGCCTTTCTTTTTGACCCGGGCCTCCAGGAGTGCGCGCTGCTCGGCGGTCAACGCCTCGACTCTTCCAGATAGCTTATCCACCTTTATATACCTTGACCTGTTACCCTTTTCTTTCAGCGGTCTCTTCGGCAAGCGCCGCCTTGATCTCTTCGGGAGTAAGGTTTTCAATTTCCGCGAGGAGTTGTTCCATCTCCAATATTTCTTCGTCGTCGGAGCGCCCTTCGGAGCGTATGGATCGAATAACGGCCGCCAGGCTCGATATCGTCGTATGTTCGAACAACGCGCTCATTGGCAGGTCGATGTCAAATTCCTTCCGCAAACGAGAAATCACCTGAATAGCGATCAGCGAATTCCCCCCGATACCGAAGAAGTCATCATTGATTCCGATTTGTTTGATTCCGAATATGTCGCGCCATATGAACGCAATTGCCTCTTCGGCCTCGCCGGCGGGCGCGACGTAGGCCGCCGATGAGTCGGAGGATGCGTGGCCCGGCATTGAGCGTCCGATCGAAGCAATCTGATCCAGAAAGCCATTCGCCGCCAATTCATCCTGGGACTTCAACACCTGCAAAAAATTCCTGGACGAGACGATTACTTGAGAGCGGTCCAGCGCCAGGGCTACATCCAGACAGCGAACCGCTTCCCGCGGCGTGATGCCGAACCGTTCCCTCAACTCCCTGATTTGTGACTGCAGCTCGAGCGCGGATGTCATCGCGCTTTCCTGCCAACGCTCCCACGACGTGACATCCCAATTGATCGAGACAACGCGTGATTCGTCGCGCGTCCGGCTATAGCTTGCGAATGCGTCCAGGTAGGCGTTAGCGGCGCAGTAGTCGGTCTGGCCAAAGACACCGGTAATCGAAAGAGTCGTAGAGAAGAGAATCAGGAAATCGAGCGGGTCATCCTTAAAGATTTCATTAATCGCGATAGTCCCCGTGATTTTTGGAGCCAGCACCGGCTTACCGGCTTCAGGGCTCTTTAACTGAATCATCCCGCCGGCTGCGGCGAACGCCGTGTGTATCACGCCCTTTACGCTGCCAAAGCGCCGGCAAGCCAGTTCTACAACGGCTTTCATTCCCTCGTAATTCCCTGCTTCGGTGGTGTCCGCAAGAAGATCGACGCCGAGTCGAGTTAGTTCGGTCAGACGCTCTATGATCGGGATCTGCGACTCCTGCGCGGCTTCAACCTTATAGTCATTCCATGAAGCTCCAGGCGGAAGAGGCATGCCGGTTATGATTAGCTTTACGGCTCCCAGTTCGGCCAGATGCTTCGCTATTTCAAACTCGATCTCGCCCATTCCTCCCGTTATCAGATACGCGGCCTCAGGCCGGATCACGGGCACCGCCGCGGTGTTCAGATCGATCGTCAGAGTATCTATCTCGGCGGTCCATCGCAGGCCGTTTCGAAAGGCGACCATTCGGTCACGGCTTCCGGACATTGCCTCGGCGGCGAGGTCGAAGGCCAATCTCTCAGTAGAGGACGCACGCGATTCCGCCGCGCGTTCTGTTGCCATCACATCAATCGAGCGACAGGTGACGTTGGGATACTCGAGTGGAATTACTTTGCACGGACCGAGCCCGACAGCGGCCGCGGGATTCACTGTTTCATTCCCAATGACGTCTTGCGCTTGATTTGTGATCGCCAGAATCTCGATCGGTCCAGTTTCGCCGAGTTCGCCGATCGCCTGAGCGAGATACAGTAAGCTACAGTAACCCAGAGGCGGGATTGACTCCGGCTCCTCCGTCCGATCCGAAACTGAGATCAGCGATTCGTTCCAGCAATGCAGAATAAGAGAAGGCGTCTTTCCGCTCGCGCGAACGGCTTTAAGGAGCGTCAGGTACGACGCTCGGTCCATCGGGCTTATGGCATATTCAGTATCGCTCGATTTCTCGAATGCTTCGCCTGAGCGCACGACCACGCAATCAATGCCTCCAGACTCGAGAATATGCGCGGCGCCTTCGCAAACCTCCATGCCGTCAACAAACAGGAGAGCAGATCGTGCTTCGTCCGGCGCGCGGGTATCGGATTTCGACGGCAAGGGAGACCGCCTCCAGGACTGATGATAGAACCACTTCGAGATGTCGGTCTGCTTGCCTTCGAACTTCTCCGACGCTTCGGTGTTGTTCTCGCTTGCCTCGATCCAATACCGGTTTCGTTCAAACGGATAAGTCGGAAGAGGCACGCGGTTCCTGACTTCGCCCTCGTGTACCGACTCCCAGTTCACATCGACTCCGCATACCCACAAGTTCGCGAGCGCCGCCTTCAGTACCATTTCGTCTTCGGCGACCGCGCTCGGGCGTCTCAAGGTTTCGATTACCGGCCTGGACTCGGAGCGGCCGATCTCAGTTCCCAACGCCGCTTTCAATGAACCGCCCGGCCCGACCTCCACGAACACGCGATCGGGCTCAGTCATCAATTCGCCGACCCCTTGATAGAAGCGCACCGTCTCACGAAGATGCCGGGCGTAGTACTCCGGACTTGTAGCTTGCCCGCTCGTTATCCAGGTTCCCGTTACGTTCGAAATGTAAGGCACGCGAGGCGCGCTTAGCCGCACCCGAGCAACGGCGCTGGTAAACTCGCCGAGAATCGAGTCCATCATTTCAGAATGGAACGAATGCGAAACCCGAAGCTGCTTGGAGCTGACACCGCGAAGCGATAACGATTCTTCAAGCTTCGTTATGGAATTGGAAGAACCGGAAACAATCGAGAGCCTCGGACCGTTAACGGCGGCGATTGACAATTCCGGCAGGTCCTTGACGGCCAGCGCCGTTTCTTTCTCGTCGAGATACACCGCAAGCATGCTTCCGGCTGGGAGCTTACCCATTAGCTTGCCCCTCAGCGCAACGAGTGAGAGGGCGTATTCCAACTCCATGACTCCCGATAGGCAAGCAGCGACAAATTCGCCTACGCTGTGACCTATCATCGAGTCAGGTTGAATTCCCCACTTCATCAGTTGTCGAGCGACTGAGTATGAAACGGCAAACAGGGCAGGCTGAGCCAGCGCCGTGTGCTGAAGCGTTGCTCCGGCTTGCTCGCTGTTACTGGGTTCCGGAAAGAGCACGGAGCGCAAGTCCGCGGCAGCAGTCGAATCGAGCAATGCCAGGCACCGGTCGATCTCGCTTCGAAAGACACTTTCAGCATCGTAGATGCCCCTGCCCATCGCGGCGTATTGAGAGCCTTGCCCCGGAAACACGAAAGCGACCGGACGATTTCCCTTGTCGTAAAATCCGTCGATCACCCTTTCCGGCGGCAGCCTGTTCAGCAACTCGAGAGCTTCGGCCGCCGATCCGGTAGCAGACCCGCAAACCACGGCTCTTCTGTGAGCCATGTTCTTGCGGCCTGTTTGAAGCGTATAGGCGACATCAGATAAATCTACGCTCGAATGCGAGGAAATAAACCCGGCAACATTTCGAGTCGAGGCATCGAGAGCGTCGGAAGTCCTGGCTGACAAGACCAGTATTTTGGAGCGCGGATCGACGCTGCCTGATTCGCGCGCCGGGGCCTCTTCCAGGACGGCATGCACGTTGGTTCCGCCGATGCCGAATGAACTGACACCCGCGCGGCGCGGATATCCGGCCGTGTTCCAATCGTGAAGCGATGTGTTAACCAGGAACGGACTATTGTCGAAATCGATCCGCGGATTCGGTTTCTCGAAATGCAAGCTCGGCGGTATCTTGCGGTGTTGAAGCGCGAGGGCCGTTTTGATCAAACCTGCCGCCCCCGCCGCGGCGTCAAGATGGCCCAGGTTGGTCTTGACCGAGCCTATGCGACAAAACTGCGCTGCGTTGGTGTATCGCCGGAATGCCTGAGTCAGCGCGGCGATTTCGATGGGATCGCCGAGCGGCGTCGCCGTTCCATGCGTTTCGACATACGTCACGGTCGCCGGCGACATCATGGCCATTGCGAGTGCTTCTTCTATTACTGCCGCCTGTCCCTCAATGGCCGGCGCGGTGAAGCCCGCCTTTATCGCTCCGTCATTATTGACCGCCGTCCCTTTTATGACGGCATGTATGAAGTCTCTATTGGCAACGGCGTCATCGAGGCGTTTCAGCACGACGGCGGCGACGCCGCTCGACGCGACGGTTCCGGCGGCCTTTTCATCAAAGGCCCTGCAATGTCCGTCGGGCGAGAGTATTCCGCCTTCTTCAAACAGGTATCCGCGCCGTTGTGGAACCCTGATTGACGAACCACCGGCCAGCGCAAGATCGGATTCGCGTCCCAACAATGATTGACAGGCAAGATGAACGGCCGTCAATGAAGTCGAGCAGGCCGTCTGCACGTTCATGCTGGGGCCGTTCAAGTTGAACTTATACGAAACGTGCAGAGGCAGATAATCTCGATTATTCAGTATCGTTGTTTGAAAGCTCCCTACCGAGTTGATGAGTTTGGAATTTGGATAGAGATTGTTGAACAGATAGCTGTTCAGGCTCGCGCCGGCATAGACTCCGACGCGGGAGGAATTGGAGTCCCACCAGTAGCCCGCGTTTTCCAGCGCCTCCCAGGCAACTTCGAGAAAGTGTCTGAGCTGGGGGTCCATCAATTCGGCCTCTCTCGGGGTATAGCCGAAAAAAGCGGCATCGAACAACTCTATTCCATCCAGGGCCCCATCAGCTTTGACATACAACGGGTCACCCAGAAGCCGCGGATCAACACCCTCAGCCAGGAGCTGCTCATCAGACAGGAACGTGATCAGCTCGGCCCCTGTCGATAGCTTATCCCAGAACTCTTCGAGGCTGCTTGCGCCTGGAAAACGGCACGCCATCCCGATGATAGCGATATCACAAGCGCTTTCGGAGGTGCTCGTCATGAATTAACTGTACTCCGATGGAGTGCTGAAGCGGCATAGCCGCTGGAAAAATGGCCGACTCCATTCGTCGGCCCGGACAAGAACGAACGTAGGACAACGCCTCCGCTCCCTGGGGAAGTCCTACTTTTATAACGCACACCGCAACCGCTGCTGAGTTGGACCCGGTAATAGTCTCTAACAACCTGAAGTAATCGAGGATGCCAACCTGATCAATGAAGAATCCGCTTCTTGAGTTCGGCGAAGAACCCGGTCCAGAGGCTCCACAACTCTTCCGCGCTCGATACGATTTGAGCTTGCTCCTCCGGTGGGAATGTCGGCAGTAATGTCTTGCTTGACGCCTCGACGTGAGCCGGCTCTTGTTCAATATGAATATCAACCCACGGGAGGCTCCGCCGGTTAGTGCAATTCCTCACGAGGGCGCCGATCGAAGAGACCATCGGGAGATCGGCTACCTCGGTTCCATACAAAAAGCCGAGACCCGTGAGGTACCCGGCGGACGATCTTTCATAGCCCCGAACCAGATCGGCTGTTGCATCGAACGCCGGCGAGGATGCGACTAAGTCCGGCTCGAATCCCGAGTCGATCATCGTTTCGATATAGATCTTTTCATGCGCAAGCCGCGGATCACCCTGTCCGAGTTCCTGCCAGAGAATTTTGGATATGACCGACTGCATCTCGATCGTAGGCGTCACTGAGACCAGGCGAGAAAGAAAGACGGGAAAGTAATGCAGAGGATAATACCACTGTCCCAGAATCACTCCGACTTCGGAGGTCGAAAGGTGCGCGCCCCGTACCGTCAAATCTTCCAGTTCGTCGATCAAAACAGATCGAACGCTGTCTTGAGAGAGAATGTCCAGCATGTGATCCCCTGGTTCGCCGATCGTTTCCGGCCTACTTACCGTGAGAGATCATACTAAAACCGCGTGCCGCAGGCAATGAACGTCATACTAAATACCTGATACCAAAGCGAATGAATCTACAGCCGAACGACTTTGATTAATTAGTTTTCATTTTAGCCGGCATTAAGCCTTTTGGACTTAACTACGACATCTGTAGTTTCTCAGGCGGAGTTGTCGTGCTAGTCACGCGGCTCTATACCTCAAGGGGATTGCCGAACACGAGGACCTGGAGGACACATCACTGTCGTGGGTTCGTTATGCGTAATTGCGGAATGCCGCTCAATACTTCTTCAAGAATTCATCTGGTTTCAAGACAGCAATCCCTCGAAAAGGATTTAACTCAAGCAGATCTTTATCACCGCTGATTATGCAGTGGGCACGGCCGCAAACCGCCAGGTCCAGGAACTTGTTATCCTTTGGATCACGACACTCCAATATCTCCTGTGTAATCTCTACCAGTGTGGCTTCTTTGGCCAATGAGGCAAGAAATCGTTTTCCGCTTTTCTTCAGGTAGGTACCTATCAAATTTCTTGCGACTTAATACTTCGTTTAACTCGGCCAGAACCGGCATTGATATGAGAAGACTTCCTTGATCTTGTGCTCGGTCGAATGCTTGACGGGGTTTTAGAATCAGGCACAAGTAATCCGCTGATGATCGTATTCGTATCAAAAACAAAGAGCCAGTTACTCTTCATTCAATAGAGACTCTAGGATTTCAGGAGTGAGGCCTCTCTCCCGCGCCGTTCTGCCAATGTCATTCATTACTTCTTTCAAAGACAGACTCTCGCTTGCTGAAATCTCTTTGAGCCAGATACTAAGTAAGACCTCCATCTTCTTTTGTTCTTCAGGCGTCGCGGTTCTAAAAACTCTGGCGGCTTCGCTGTCGAGTTGGAGATTGACGGTTTCGGTTGCCATTTAATTACTCCAAGCTGATTTCCATCTTCATCTTATCGTATTGGGATGCTTTCGCCCAATTACAGCAGGAATAAGCTTGGAAGGAGTGCCCCGACCTAGCAGGCTGCTGAAAAACCCATTTTTTAGTCATTCTCATCTTGTCTGTGCGTTTTGAATCGTAGTTGAGGGATTCTAAGACGGAATATGGCGGGTTATTGTGATCTTTAATTAACCGTTTTTTTGCTTTTGGACTCCAGC
>QHVH01000086.1 GCA_003222245.1 Blastocatellia bacterium AA13
TCGCTTCACTCAAACTTCCCAGCCGCCCTTCCCAAACACCCTCTGACCCCAATCCTCTTTCCTAACCCAAGACCCTCACGCCTTCGGCGTGGATGATGTTGCATATACCTCACCGCCCTCGTTGTTCCTGACCCTGTTCCAAGCCCGGCTCACTTCTGACAAGCACTACTGGTCTACTTTTGCCGAGCACCGAAGAACTGTTTAACTCTGTTCGACTCATCGTGAGTTTGACTGAAACCGGCCACCATGATTTACCGTATCACCACCCAGCGGAGCGAAGCGACGCTGGGTGGCCGACCCCTCTGGAATGGGTGGCCGTTTTCACCGGAATACGCAAAATTCGAAATCGAGACGAAATACGCCGTCGTCCGCTCACTGCATCCGGGCAATCCCTGGAGTTCGAAGCAACGGTTCTACAACCCGAACATTCTGCAGGAGTTCGACAAACACTATACTCGCAGAAAGAAGGCCTAGCCCAAAAATCATGTTGATCCTTCTCCGGGTCCGGCGCTCTACCCGGCATAAGCACTGGATGCGCCGGATGTGTAGCCACGCGCCACGGTTCCGTTTCGTGCTAAACAGTCCTGCGTGATGCCGCGCTCTGATGCGCGGTACCCGAGAGCTGGTGCTCGCGCGGAGCGCATATGGCACGGCAGTGCAAAATCAAGGCTGAGCGAGAACAGGAGAGGTACGAAGCAGATCGTCGTGCGTGGGAGGCATCCGGTACCGTCTCGAGGCTCTAAACTCGTTCGCGGATGCCCTGCGGTTGCTGTCCGAGTCTGTACCACCTGATGATGCGCGCTACACAATGATGTTTCGGCTTACATACGGGCAGAGTCTCCAGCGCGTGCTACCAGCGGAACCTTTTCACGAGACTGTAAAGCGAGCTGCCAAGCCTGTCAGCGTCATGTTCTCTGCAATCTTATCGTGCGGGATCAGAAGATACTTCCATGGCTTACCGCTGTAACTCTCAGCATGGCTGCTCGCGTGCCGGCACCAAGTCACCGCGACATCCCGCTTTGCCAGCACCTGGGGATCTTCCATCTCGTTTCTTGCTTTCGGCTCAATCATGTAAATCATGTCGCCAGTTTCCGCCACGAAGTCGGGCTGGTATTCCAGATGGTCAGCGCCCCACTTGTATAGTATCTGAAATTGACCCTTCGCGGGTTTGAACCATTTCGATGCTTCGCGCTCAAGGATCACCGCCAGCTTCCGCTCCGCGTCAGATTGAAACTTCTCGACGTGATACAGGCACTTGCTGAAGCCGCCGAATAGGTACCTCGCCATGTTGCTCTCGTCGGCCGGCGATACGCGAAAATCAATCGGCGGTTCTCCGGCCGCCGCACTGTATGCGCTCGGCTTTAACTCCGTGAAACCCCTGCTGATCTTTACATCATAGTCGGCCGCATCTTCCCAATAGTGTTCTTGCATTTGCGCGTGAATGAATTTGGCAATGTCCCGCTCGTAGCAGCGCAGCACCTTTCCGGTTTCATCCTCCGACAAATAACCGTTGAAGTGCCGCACCGTCTGCGTGGCCAGATCGTAGAGAAAATCGGCATCATCGTCATACGAAACGTCATTGAAGACCACTAAGCCTCTCACGATGTAGTTCTCCAGTCGGTCTTCCTCGATACCGCCGCCGCTTAAAAAAACGGTGTCGCGCTGATTGGTGTGCAGGTGTTGAATCCAGAGTTCGTCCGACACCGCCGGATAACGCAGCGTGTCGAGCTTGAGTTGGAACGGCGCAAATCCCGATTTAACCTCACCTCTCGGTACAACAAGGACGCGGGGAATATCGATGGTCTGTTGTGCGACAAGCTCCGCGGTTTTCGCAACGACCGCGGCGATGTCTGGTTGTTCCACCACTCCCTCCAACGGCAACTGCAAAGGCCGGTATTGCTCGGCGACTTGATGGGCTATCTTAGCTTGAACATCAGGCCGTTGAAGGTACGTGACTGAAGGCAGTTTCGCCGGATGATTTTCCAACTTGCGAATAACTTCATAGGCTATCTGCGCGACCCTCTGTTCTTCCGGCTTCGTGAACGCAGGAGCCACGGTCTTGCCAGCCACGATCGTGCTTGTCGTCTGATGTTCGGGTTGCAGGCCGAGCTTCGTTGCAAGCTGAGACTGCGACACCACCGTGACTGTCTTCTGTGCAAGTTGGTTAGGATCCAACACGACGGTTTGCATTCTGATTATCGATCCTGGGCGATTGGCCTCTTCGATGATCTCTTGAAACTTGTCATGCGCAACGATGTTCAATCGGTCTACAGCCGTCACGCGCGTTCGTTTCCCGTATGGCAGACGAAGGCCTCGTCCGATGGACTGCTCGATTAGTGTTCGTGCATTTGCGGCCCGCAGCGGCACAATCGTGTAGAGGTTGGTTACATCCCAGCCCTCCTTGAGCATGTTGACGTGGATGACGATCTCGGTAGGCTCGTCGGCGCTCTCCACTTTGAGCAGGCGCTCTACCATTTCGTCCTCTTCCGCGCCAGTCCTACTGGAATCGACCTGAATTACCTTATCCTTGTAGCGTCCCTCGAAGAACGAGTCGGACTGGATCAATTGGAGCAAGTGGCTCGCGTGCGTCGTGTCGCGAGCGATGACGAGCAAGAACGGCTTCACGATGGGGTTGGCGGACTCGCGAGCGTACGTTTCCAACTCGACTTTCACGCTTTCGTGCAACCGCACACCGTCTTCGAGTTTCAGCCGCTCGATCTCTTCTTGGGACATTCCAGCCGGATTGAAGTCCTTGCGCGTGACGACGGCCGGCTCTTTCACGAAGCCGTCTTGCATCGCCTTTCCAAGCGGGTACTCGTAGATCACATTCTTGAAGGCGACCGTACCCTTGCTCGTCTCGACAAATGGAGTCGCGGTTAGCTCGAGGCCAATAACTGGCTTCAGCTCGTTGATTGCCCGCACGCCCGCAGAAGCCCGGTAGCGGTGAGACTCGTCCATGATCAGCACGAGGTCTTTCAACCCCGCCAGGTAGTCGAAGTAACTCTCGCCGATGTATTCCGAGAGCCGCTTGATTCTAGGCGATTTTCCACCGCGCACTTCGGAGTTGATTTTGGATATGTTAAAGATATTCACCTTGCAACGCAGCAGTTCATCGAAGAGTGTGCCAGCCTTGGCTTCATAGGTATCGCCAGTGATGACTTCGGGCGCGTCCGTCGCAAATTCCGCGATGCCTTTGAAGACGTACTTCGGTGTGTTGGGCGTGAAGTCGTCGATCAGCTTCTTGTAGATCGTCAGGTTCGGCGCAAGCACAAAGAAGTTGTTGAAGCCATGCGCGAGATGCAGGTAGCTGATGAACGCGCCCATCAGGCGAGTCTTGCCCACTCCAGTAGCAACAGCAAAACAAAGCGACGGAAACTCGCGTTCGAAGTCAGTTACAGACGGAAACTCGCTGCGGATGGCGTCGAGCGCGGTTTGAACATCGGCATCCTTCGCAGGCGGCGCGATCTCCGTGATGCGGTCTAGAATCTCCAGCGAACGCCGCTGTGGTTGGCGCAGACTGAGGCGACCGGCGATGGCGTTAACATGACGATTTGTCATTTTGACTTCAGATGGAGATAAAAGGCCTATCTCATGAATACTGACTTTGGCAGCTCACTCTGAGCAATGATGCTTTTTAGGGTACCTCTAGCAATCTCCGAGTGGTTCGGCACGGGTATCGTGATTCGCCTTTCGGAAAGCTGTCGTCGCATAATGATGTGACTTCCTGTCTGCCGCACCGCCTCAAAGCCGTGCCGCTCAAGAATCTTGCAAACCTGTGCGGCTGATAGAACCCGCAGCTTAGGCATGCGCAAGTTCCAATCTCTTTACCTTCACCCCCCGATTCAAACGGCGCTTGATTTCCGTTTCGTCGGCCTCTTCGAGGAGAAGCTCAACGGCCTCCTGAATCATTGCTTCCGCCTCTTCAAGTGTTCTTCCTTGACTTGCGACGCCGAGCTCAGGGCAATTAGCGACGTACCATTTTCCTTCTTTCTCGATTACCGCTGTCAGCTTTGGTAACTTCACCGTATGTGCTCCTTTCTATCCTATTCGTCCGCGAAATCATCTCCGAATAATTCCTGCTGGCCGGGCTTGGGTGGCGCCTTAGGGAGGTTCTCGACTCGCAGGCTGTAGTCATCGTGGCCCCACTCGCATCGGGACAACACTGCTCGTGGAATTTTCTTGACCGTCAGATTCTGCCAACGGTCCGCCTTCCCGCGAAACGCCGAGCACAGCACCAGCAACGAGCGCTCCGATCCGACTTCATCGCTCAACTCCTGAAGCTGATCCGGGCTCAGATTCTGAGTGGTAACGTATACGAAATCCCGCTCGGTCGAATATCCGTGTTGCCAGTAGATCGTATCGCTCGGCGAGTAAACAAGACCTTCGACCTTGCACAAAGCCTCCGCCAGCATCGCGGCGTTGTATTGCTTACTGATGATCCAGTTACCCCACTTGTCCTTTTCAAGCAATGATGGCGCGAGACGGTAATAGCGAAACCCTCCGCCGCCTTTCCAACTGACTGCATTCGTGATGCCTCCAAGGTCATCGCCGTCGATAACTCTTTTCAACCGAGGAACGATATGCGTGTGGCAATGTTCGCCGAGCTCGATCATTATCCATCGCCGTCCCATCTTGTGTGCGACTGCTCCAGTTGTGCCAGTTCCTCCAAAGGAATCGAGAACCCAGTCGCCGACGCCCGTTAAAATTTCTAAGGATGCGTTTAATGAGCCGTTCAGGTTTCGTTGTTTGAAAGACATCGGGAACCTCCGGAACTACAGCCATCACTTCCTTCTTAGCTTCCTGAGTGTTTCCGACATCCTGATGAAACCATATCGTCTGCGGCACGATTCCCTCTAGAACGTCAGAAAGAAATCGTTTCAGTCTCGGTTGATTATTCCGGTTTACACCCCACCAAATTCTGTTATCGCGATCGAGTTCGGCAAACTTCTCCTTTGAAACTCTCCAGTACATACCCTTGGGCGGACCCTCAATGACTCGGCCGGCTGGAGTCGTAATCGGATAGACTCCGACTGAATAATAATTCCTCGCAGAGAGATCGCCAGACGTCCAGACGCCGCGGGGATCGTCGTCGGGGTTCTTGTAGCTTTTGTTGTGCTCCTCGCTTCTGGGAAGCAAGTTTCGCGTCCATTTCTCTTTGTCGCGCGCAAAGAGAAGTATGTGATCGTGCATGTCAGAGAGATGGCGTGCCGTGCTCTTTGGCGAAAAGATTTTTTGCCAAATAACGTTTGCCACAAAGTTCTGCCTTCCGAAGATCTCGTCCATTAGAACTTTGAGGTAGTGGCATTCATTGTCATCGATCGAAATCCAAATAGCGCCATCGTCGGCGAGCAAGCGTCTCAGAATCACCAGTCTCTCCCTGATCATTGATAGCCAAAGAGAATGTTCGAGTCCATCTTGGTAATGATCCCAGGCGCTCCCTGTATTGTAAGGTGGGTCGATATAGATGCACTTGATTCTGCCTATGAATTCTTGCTCAAGGGCTTTGAGTGCCAGCAGATTGTCGCCAAAGACGAGCCGGTTATCGAATAGGTCACTCTTGTCGATGCGATGCTGAGCGTGATGAGACAGCTCAAGTCCTTCGAGAAGGATGCGGGGCTCCAGGCGCGGCCGGTTCTCCTTACCAATCCATGTGAGTTCGACTCTCTGCTTTCCATTCATGGGATATCCACGATCTGCGGTGCCTTGGAAACTAGATAATTGAATAATGCCTCTGGATATAACTGACCCGCCTTGTGCTGACTGCGCTTGGAAGGAATGGCCAGGTCTGTGGATAAATCGTAGTTCTCGATCATCACCTTTTCTAGCAATGGTACGGTGTGCGTTTGATTTCGGAAAAGAGCTAACGGCCCCCTTAGATTCGTCGCCGCAGTAGTATGGTTTAAATGTGTAAGCCGGAGCTGGTCAAATATAGCGCTTAGCTTTATCTCTAAAGTTGCGCCATCGATCACGGCAGATGAATTGATCGCTGACTTTAATCTCTTAGCGATAACCCATGCAACTGCATAGTTGCCGTGTTTATATATAAGTCGCTCCGCGCCTGTCGCAGTTCGCGCCTCTTCCTGCATACGCCGCTGCACATATCGGTTCACCACTACTGCGTTGATTAGCTGAAAGGAAGTAACGCTGGCACTGAAGAGCGCCTTGTATTGGTCAGACTGGGTATCAAGAAGTTGCGCGGGCTCCTTCTTAAGCCATACGACGTACCGAGGATCAACCTGAAGCATCGCCAGCGCTTGAGCAGCCTCATCAAGACCGATGCGAGCACGGTCTACCTGCGTGTCTGGTACCTCGGCTTTATATCGGTAATGGAACCCTAAGTATGATGCCTCTCGCCTCAGCCGCTCCTGCTCGTCGTCCAGTGCTGCAAAGTTCGACAACGATACCTGGTTTTGGTGGTTGCGAGCCCGCGTTACCGCTTTACCAAAGTCACCATCCGATTGTGCCTTAATTAAGGGGCTGCGCAAAAACAAATTGGCATTTTGAGTGTTCAGGTGGGTGGGATGGTGTAGTTCCAATTGGGAAGCTCTGAGTGGGTAGATATGGGGATTTGGTTGAACAGGAGGTCTGGGATTTTCTTGCCTGTGGT
>QHVH01000040.1 GCA_003222245.1 Blastocatellia bacterium AA13
CCGGTTTGGAGAGCCGCTGAATCTCGGCGACCACTTTTTCGACAGCTTTGTCGATGCCGCGCTTGAGAGCCATCGGGCTCGCTCCGGCCGCTACGGTCTTTACGCCTTCGCGAAAGATCGCCTGCGCCAGGACGGTCGCGGTGGTGGTGCCGTCGCCGGCCACGTCCGAGGTTTTGGAGGCCACTTCGCGCACCATCTGCGCGCCGGTGTTCTCAAGCCTGTCCTCTAGCTCAATCTCCTTGGCTACGGTCACTCCGTCCTTGGTAATGGTGGGCGATCCGAACTTCTTCTCGATGACCACGTTTCTGCCCTTCGGCCCCAGGGTCACCTTGACCGCGTCCGCAAGCTGGTTCACTCCGGACAGGATGCTCCGCCGTGAGTTTTCGCCAAATACAATTTGTTTTGCCATCTCGTCGTCTCCTAATTTAAGAATCTCTTACTTTCCCTTGCCTTTGCCCTTTGCAGTGGAATCGATGATCCCGAGGATTTCGTCCTCGCGCATAATCAGATATTCCTCGCCGTCCAGTTTCACTTCGCTTCCGGAGTACTTACCAAAAAGGACCCTGTCGCCCTCCTTGACTTCGAGCGGTATTCGCTGTCCATTGTCCAGCACTTTACCGTTACCGGCTGCGATAACTTCACCCTCCTGGGGTTTCTCTTTGGCGGAATCCGGGATAATGATTCCCCCGCGAATCTGTTCACCTTCCTCTATTCGCTTGATGATGACGCGATCGTGGAGCGGTCGTATGCTTGCCATATGGCTTTCTCCTTTCTTAATAAATCGAATTCTAAACACCGATCCAGATATGCCGTGCAGCACTAACATACATACGGTTGCATTAGCACTCTCTGAAAAAGACTGCCAATTATATGTATGGCCGCGAAACGTGTCAACGAGATGATCGAAAGGACTAAGAAAAAAGAGATGAGCGCCTATCGGGTTTGGTTCTGTTGCTGAGACTGTACCGCCGTGATTGCCACGGCGTCCCGGATATCTTCTGCCGTGCAGCCTCGCGACAAATCGTTGGCAGGGCGGGCGAGCCCCTGAAGGATTGGGCCTATAGCCGTCGCGCCGGCCAGTCGCTCCACCAGTTTATAGGCAATGTTGCCGGACTCGAGGTTGGGAAAAATGAGGGTGTTCGCGCGACCGGCCACCGGACTGCCGGGCGCCTTACTTTGGCCGATGGCTTCAACGAGAGCCGCATCCACCTGTAATTCTCCGTCGACGAGAAGCTCAGGAGCGCGAGCTCTGACGGTTCGCGTCGCCTCGATTACTCTGTCGGCCAATGGCGACGCGGCGCTCCCTTTCGTTGAAAACGACAGCATCGCCACTCGAGGCTCGACACCGAGAAGCGCGCCGGCAGATCCGGCGGAAGCAATTGCGATTTCGGCGAGCTCCGCCGCGGAGGGACTTATCACGACGCCGCAGTCGGCAAAGATCAACGCGCCTCCCGCGCCCACAGACGTGTCTTTAAGGACCATCAGGAAAAAGCTCGAGACCGTGCGCATTCCCGCCGCTGGTCCTATGCATCGAAGCGCGGCGCTCACCGTATGAGCTGTAGTGTGGGTTGCGCCTGAAACACTGCCGTCGGCGTGTCCTTCCTTAACCATCATATTCGCGAAGTAAAGCGGGTCTTTCATCTGCCGACGCGCCTCGTCCGCGGTGACGCCTTTTGCCCTACGCATTTGATAGTAAGCATTTCCGTATGCCTCCGTCTTCGAGGAACGCGTATGATCAACAATATCGACGCCGGTAATCGGAGCATTGATCCGGCGAGACCTCTCGCGAATTTGCTCCTCTTTCCCGATGATCGTAACGCGCGCGATTCGCTCGGCAATGCAAAGCGATGCTGCCTGAATAATTCGATCGTCATCGCCTTCCGCAAGGACTATATGCCTGGGCTCAGCAGCAGCCCGCGCCCGAATTCTCTCGAGTACGTTCATTGTTGTGGTCGATCCCCCTGACTGAAATAAGTCTCGGATTCTATAAGATTCCACGAGGTGAGGCGAGACGGGAGCGCGCGGCATTAACCTTCTCTTGTAAAACCTCCATCGCCGGCTGTTTTGCGGCTGATTGTAGGAGCGCAGAAGAAGTAACAGAGAAGGAGGTCGGTAGAAGAAAATTAGTCGATCAAAGGAGTCTTTAAAATCGAACCGCAGCGCCCACGGCAAGGAACCCGGTTTCAGCTCGCGCGTGAACTCTCCCCAGTTTCACACGCGAATCCGCCGAATCGTGCGCCGATGGACGCTGCGGTATCTCGCAAGAAACCTACTGCTCCGCGCCGCTTTCCGAACCCACGGCAGCAGTTTTATTACCACGAGAATCGCTGAATAGAATGTCCGTTAAATCGAGCCCATCGCGTCGATCGACATCCCGTTCAAGCGCTCTTAGACGATCGCGCTGTTCTTGAAGCCGCGCGCTGAGCTTCCCTAGATCCGAGGAGTGCAGGCCGTTGAGCTCGGATTGCAGTTTAACCAATTGTCCGTTGAACTCCGTCTGATGCTGTCGCTCACTATCGGCGATCATTTGATTGACGATGTTCCGAACTTCCGCGCGGTCGAGTGCTTCTTCAGCTCGAGTTTGGAGGCGCGCGCCGCTGGCGCCAACGGCGCCGCCGGATCGAAAGAGACTGGTCTTTAGATTAAAGCCACCGTTGCCGAAGCTCACTTCTGTACCAAGCACGGAGAGAATGAGCATTGCCGCCGCCACGGCAGTGAGAGCCTTGACCCATACAGGCATGACTCCGATGAGCTCTTTCATCACTTCAATGGCGGAACGTTTTTGTTGAACCGCGATGCGAACAACTGGAAGATCGGAAAGCTCCCATTGCTGCAACATGTCGCGCACGCGGCCGAATGCGGTTATTTCGTCGTTGCATTGCGCGCATTCAGTGAGGTGGGATTCCACCCTGCGCGTCTCCTCGGGGGTGGCCTCGTCATATAGGTACGAAACCAGCATCTCCCGCATATTGCACTGGCTGTTATTGCTTGTATCCGTCATATCAAACTCCTGCACGTTTCATACAGCTTCCCGCAGGTGCTCGAGCCTTTTTCTGAGTTCGTTCAGGCCCGTGTACATCCTCGTTTTTACGGTGGAAATTGGAATTTTCAGGATTTCAGCGATTTCGACAAACTTCAATCCGTCATACTCCTTCATTATTATCACCTGTCGCATTTCCGCCGGAAGCCCCTGGAGCGCTCTCCTGACGTGTTGGGCTATCTGTTCTCTTTGAATGTCCCCGCCGAGATCCTCGGTCTCGGCCGCAAGCTCAAACCCGGTCGCTTCTCGTTGCTGCTCGATCGAAAAAGTGTCTCGCGGGCGGCCGCGTAACTTCGTATTACAAGTGTTAAGCGCGATTCGATAGATCCACGATGAAAACTTTGCCTCGCCGCGAAATTTGGCGAGGTTCTTATAGGCCGATATGAAAGTCTCTTGAGTCGCGTCTTTGGCTTCGTCGTCGCGCCCAAGCATCCGGAACGAGAGCCCATAAATCTGTCTCTCCCATCGGCGCACCAACAGGTTAAAGGCATCAGCCTCGCCGTGAAGAGTGCTCTCTATAAGTTGAGTATCGGTCAGATCCAATTTCACCCTGTGCTATTTACCGGGACTGACCCTCCATCGCTTCCGTGTTAATAGACTTCGCCAAAGTCGCAAAAGTTGGAAAAACTCTTATACCCGCGGAATTCCGATCGACAGTCTTGTTCGAGATGATGATGGCATAACGCGGAGTCAGGATAAAAGCTGCGCGAGCAGCAAGAATACGCCTTTTGATTGAAAGTTGAAGCGGGATAGGGCTTCAAAGCCGAGACGCCATTTGGCTTCAATTGACGCCGCGCTTATAATCCGTTCGGCGTGCGATCTTAACATGTCCTGGTTCATAGAGATAATGGAACTGCTTTGTTCGAAAGCACACTGAAATCACTGGTTTCCAAGGTGGACGGGGCTCTCGGAGCCATCTTTCTGGATGGCGACGGCGAGGCCGTAATGTGGCACACGAACGGCGACAGCACCCAATTAAGGCTTAGAGCCGCTTATGTGGCTGTTTTGGTCAAAACAGCCAGATCGATCGCGAGTAGGCTGGGAAATGGAACGACAACAAGTCTGCTGATCGAATACGACAACACTCAATTCCTCATTGAGAACTTGATCAAGGGATATTTCGTGGCTCTGGAACTAAATAAATCCGCGAATCTGGCGCAGGCGCTCAAACAGATCCGGCCCGTAGTTGACATCCTCTGCAAAGAAATCGCGGCTTAGAGTTGAGGGCTGAGGTCAGTAATGTACTTCGACAGTAACCGGGGCGCGCTTCAAAGTTATGGGCACGCCATAGAGAGTGGCAGGGCGGAATTTTGAACGCATCAATGACTCGATGGCCGCATCGGTCATAAAGCTGACCGGATTAACTATCTCGACATCTGAAATTGTTCCGTCCGCATGAAATGTCGCCCGGAGAACCACGGTGCCGACAACCTTCTCCGCCTGCGCCTCGGGAGTTACAATCGGCCTTGGGCGATAGGTCCAGGTAATCCTGCTGAAGCCTGCAAGCTTGTCGTGTTGAGACCAGTCGATCTCCTTTATGCCGGTCCCGTTCGTTCCATTGGGAGTACCTGGGGTATTGCCGCCCTTGTTGCCCCCGTTTCCACGATCTGCTCCCGAGCCCTTATTAGGACCGATTCCAGTTCCATCCTCGCCGCCCATTCCGCCGCCCTTTCCTTGTCCTTGTGAGAAAGGACCGACCTGACCGTTAGGATCGCCCGGATGGGGCTCCGGAGGATGATTGTCCGGCGCACCGACGAGAGTTGTATTGACAGCGAGACTCGGCGCTTCGATTGGGGATGGCTTCGGCCCGACGATCTGAGGCGCTGGAAGCATTGGGGGCAAGGCTCCCTGTGAAGCAGGTCTGGGATTTTCATCCCCGCCGCCTCCGCCGCCTTTACCGTTATCACCCTTCGCTTCAGAGGCGGGTTTCACGGCGGTTTCTTTTCCGGCAAGAGGCATGTCCGGATTGATCAGAGTAACCACCAGCTCCGGTTTTGTTTCGACCGATTGAGTAAAGTGGCGGAATCCTACAACCACGATTACTCCGAGAATAGCAAGGTGCGCGGCCACGGCTATTGAAAGACCGATGTAGAGCCTTCTCCGGCGCTTCGCATCTCTATCGTCTATGGCGAGCAGTTCGGTAAGAAAATTTCGGGGATTGCTAACGAATTCGGTCCCGGCGAGCGAAAACTCATCTATCAGCCTCGCGATTAATCCTCGACTCTCGATGAGTGAAAACGGGGATGCTTCGCTGCGGGACTGGGCAAAACCTCGTGTCGTTACTGAAACCATTGAGAGGCCTGCCTTTTTTCTTTGCGATAGTATGAGAGAAAAGCTGGGCCGCGCGTGAGCGCGGCCCAGCCCAATGTTTATTGCGTGCTATCTCAGATTGAATTCTATCTCGATATTCATCTGATAAGCTACGGGTTGACCATTCTTAGTAGCAGCTTTGAACCGTATTTGATAAGCAGCCCTGATGGCTTCTTCATCGAGTCCGTCAGGAAGTCCTCTGACGATCTGAACCCGCTTCACTGTTCCATCGGCGCCCACCAGAACACGGGCAAGTACTACGCCTGAAATCTTGTTCTTACGAGCCTCTTCCGTATAGTTCGGACGCGGCCTGTTGAGAGCGCTCGGCCTGCTGTCTACGGATGTCGCGATGCCGGTTCCGCCTCCGAGCCGAGGGTCGCCGCCTCCCATGTTGTAGCCGTGGCCCGGACCAACGCCGGTACCATCACCGGTTCCCATACCGCCGCCTGAGCCTGACCCCATACCGCCGCCTGAGCCCGGCCCAGCAGAAGGCGGTCCAGGAACACCGGTTGGAAGGCCCGTAGGCGTCAGATCATCGCGCTTTGGCTGCAGGCGCGGATCGACTTGCACTGTTTCCATCACCGGAAGAGAAGGCGGCTTTAGTTGCGGCTCGGGTCGAGGCGCAATAATCGGGGGAGTCAAAGAAAATTGTGGAAGCTGTCCTTTTGAGGGAGGTGTAGGCGTATTGCGCCCGCCGCCTCCACCGCCTCCGGCCTTCTCCTTCGCCTTCTTCATCTCAATCTGTTGAGGCTTGAAATCGTCGGCATTGACAAGACGCGTTAGGAGCGTATCGGGCTCGTCTACTTTAGCGGCCTTATGATGTTGAATCCACCATATGACTAATATTGTCGTGAAAAAAAGCGCATAGACCACAATGCCCGTGGCCATGCCGAATCGGAGAAGAGTCTTTCTGCGGCGGCCCCCTGTGCCGTCGCCCTTGAAAGCACTTGATAAATACTGTTTTGGATTGGCACTAAATTCACGAGTGGCTTCCGTGAATTCACCGAAGAGCCTACCTATCAAAGACGGCTGTCTGATAAAAGCTCCAGCGAACAACTCCTGTTGCATATCCGCCCTCCAAGGCGCCCATTCTACCTGCTCAAGCACAGGCTAAAAGAGGTTGAACCGCTACCATTGTATCTCGAAATTCCCCGACGACAGTCATCTGCTATTTTCACTTGACCGTATTTAGTGTGTCAAGATATCTCTTGTCGATCTGATCTCACCCTGAAAACTCGCTGCGTCGCTATTGGGCACACACCTTATCGTGAAAAACGACCCGCGAGTTTGAACGGGAAACCGGCCTCTTGCTTGCGCAGAATTCCGTCGTGGCTCCAGCTTAGAGCCAGATTTACGCTTGGGGGATGCCCGCCCTTACGAGTTTAATGACCGTCGAACCTGATTACGGAGCCTTTCAAACCGACTGCCCATCCGAGGCGAGGGCTTATCCACGACATCGTAAGCAATCGGGACTGAATCGGGCTGGCGACGCTGATCCAGGTGACGCCGGCATCCGAGGTATAGAGAATCGCTCCATTGTCGCCTACCGCCCAACCGTGATTTCGATCGCTGAAAAAGATGTCCCTCATAATGAATTCGTCTTTGATCTCATACATCTTTCTCCAGGTGCGACCGCCATCCGTAGTCTTGGCCATCCTCCCGCTGTGCCCAACAACCCAGCCGGAGTCTTTGTCTGTAAAAAAAATCGAGTCGAATACTAACTCAGGACGCTTGGTCTTGATGCTGGTCCAGTTCAGGCCTCCGTCGGTTGTGCTATAAAATGCGCCTTCGTTTATAGTACCGGCCCATCCATACTGCCGGTCGAGAAAGAATATTTTCCCCGCGGCTTGATCAAACGGGAAGGCGATCTCATTCCAGTGGGCGCCTGCATCCACCGTGCTAAGAAAGGCGCCCGGCTGCTCGGTGTATTCGTCCTTGCGGCCTCCACCCCAGGCCCAGCCGTGCGTGGAGTCGACGAAGAAAATGTTCTCAATCTGTTCAGGAGAGTCGACGAAAGGATCGCGTCTATTTCCGATGAGCTTCATCTTGACGGTTCCAGCCTTTCGTTGGAGCGTCCATGATTCGCCTCCATCGGTAGTATGAAGAATGTCTCGATCAATGGTAAGCGACCAGCCGTTCATCGGATCGACGAACCGAACGGAGCGAATTTTGTATTTGAACTGATCCTTGATCTGCTTCCAGGTTTGGCCGCCGTCGGTAGTCTTCAATACCTCGAATCCCTGATTTGCCTTTAATGGATCTTCGGGTTTCTTGCCGGGCGGCGCCGGTTTCTTTGGCTTGTTCGCGTTTTCATTTTCATCAGCGCTCTCGAATCCGCGGTCTGTTTGTCCGTTTACCCAGCCGACGCTCTCATTTACGAAGTTCACGCTGAAAAAGGCATCTCCGGTTCCCGTATCTTGCTCAGACCAACTACCTGGCGCGGCGGCCGGAGAACAGCATGCCAGGATAAACGCAAGCATTAGTACAAAGAGGACCGATCGCTTATTCATCGACTTTTCACCATTGGGATGTTCGCGCACGGATATTCAATAGTAACAGGAGGGAAATAAAGGATCGAGGCACGCGACTGGAAACAGTTTGAAGATACCGTATTGAATTGTGTTGCCGACTTCGGCTGCTGTCAAAGGCTCACACTATTTTCAGAATCACTGTATTCGAACGACCCCCATCCGAGTTGCGCACCTGAAGCGACAGCTTGCTCGGCGCAGCGGTCAGCGCCGCGGGTATAACGGCAACTATAGTCGCATCGTCTACGAACCGCGTTGTAACCGCGACACCATCGACGTAGAGAGTAGCGCCGCTCTCAAAGGCGACGCCGCCCACCATTAGTTCAACGTCGCCTCTGCCGGCTTTTATCTTAGATCGCGGAAGACGAGTAATCAGCGGCCCGTTCTCAACCGCGAGAGTCATTTGATTGGACCGATTTCCATCCGCATTCACCACGCTGATCGTCAGCGTGGTCGCGGCGCCGAAAAACTTGTCAGGCAGAGACACCGTAAGTAAATCCGATGCTACGAAGCGCGCCGGAATCGCCTCCGTTGCTAGCTGAATCATCGCTCCGCGCTGAAAGCGTTCGCCCTTGATCGAGATTTCGACGTCAGCCGCGCCCGTTCCGATCTTCGGCGGATCGAGCGATGAAATCACCGGCGGATCCGCGGTGATCAGAAAGTGAGCCTCGCGAGATATTTCACCCCTCGGGTTCTTGACTCTCACGTTTGATGCGCCGCCTTCAGATACGAGAGCGGCGCTTACCGTCGCGCGCAATTCGGAGTCCGAAACATAGGCTGTATCAAGCTGAGTAGAACCGAAGAAGATAACCGAGCCCGGAAGGAATCTTTCTCCTCTGACCGACAGCTCAAACGCGCCGCTGCCTGCTCGAACAGCAGCGGGCGAGAGGCTCTGAACGCGCGGCTGAATAGTGAATGTCTCGCCGCTCACTCGAGCGCCCGGTGAAAACAACCGCCCGGCAGCGCTCTTCATATTGCCGTGAGGCACGAAGGCCGCGCCATCCATATCTGGATCGCGGTTGATGGACTGATTGGCCCCGCCTTCGGTCGAGCCGTATCGAATCTCTTGAATCAGGTGTGCGGACGCATCTTCGAGTCTGATCGTATCGCCGCCGTTGTTAAGCGACAGCCCTCCTGATGAGGCCACAAAGACCAATCCGTTTTCGGCTGCGTTTCCGAAGGAGCCGGTTGGCTTGCCGCCGCCGAATACGACCAGTGCTTCGAAGGGCGGTATTATCGTGCCCGCTGCAAAGATGTGACGAATCGCATCGGCATCGGACAGCTTGAACCCCGAGACATCGATGGGCGCATTCGTTCTGTTTACGAGCTCGATGAATTCATCATCCGCCGAATCTCGCTGCCCGTCTCCATTGGCGTCCCCGGCTAAACCATCCGGAGGATCGGCAAGGAATTCGTTTATGACGAGAGAATCGTTTATTGAAATGTTCAACGGGAACGGAATCGAAACGCCGGTGTCGGGGTTGTGAACCGTGATGAAGAGCAGTTTCGCCTCCGCCGTCAACGTCGCGGGAAGGTTGGCTTGCAATCGTTCGCTGCTTATGAAAGAAGTCTCGAGGGCTGACAACGTGCTCCGAGAGTCTGAAACAAGGACTGCCGCCCCTCGCTGGAATCGCTCACCGGCGATTGAGATAACAACATCGCCCGCGCCGGCGCTTATGTTTCCAGGCTCAACAGCGCCGATCACAGGCGGCACGGCGACAATAGTGAAGATCAATTCGTTGGATGTTATGCCGCCCGGATTCCGCACGGAGATTGACCGTTCGCCCGGAGCAGCGATTAGCGCCGCGGGTACCTGACCCTGAATCTGCGATTCAGCGATCTCTGTCGCGGGCAGCTCCGCGCTGCCGAACAGAATAACTCCGCCCGGTCTGAACTTGGCTCCCTTCACAGTAAGCGTAAAAGCCGGCGCGCCCGCGAATACCTGTTGCGGCAGGATCGAATTGATTACAGGCACTTCGGGCATCACGTCGAAAGAAAGCTCGTTCGACTGCTGTCCATCGCCGTTTCGCACGCGCACATGACGAGTTCCTGTGTTGCGCGCGAACGACGCTGGAATCGTAGCGGTCAGAAGCGCCGAGCTTCGAAACTGGGTTGCTACCAAGCTCTCATCGACCAGCACCTGCGCGCCATGATCGAAGCCATGCCCAAGAAAATTCATACCAAAGTCTCTGCTTCCGACCTCGATGAAAGCAGGGCTTATCTTTTCGAGAGCAGGGGGCAGCGGGACTATCGTGAGCGTTGCTTGATTCGAACGATTGCCGCTCGCGTTGCGAATTTCAACGAGGTGAGGTCCAGGAGACGAGGCAATAACCAGCGGCACGGCGCCGATAATTAACGCGGGGTTTACGAACGATGATGTGATGATGGTCGCATCGATTGTGACCAGGGATGCGGGTGCGAAGCCGGCGCCCTCGATTGACAAGCCAAACGCATTGTTGCTCTCCGGGATTCGATCGGGAGTTATGTGCGTAATCCTCGGCCCGGCTGTAAACGGAAGCCCGTTTACCTGAGTGCCCGGAGAGAACAACCGCCCGCCGCTCCCGGCAATCGTCGAGTGACGAGTGAATCCCGCTCCGAGCTTATCGGGATTGCGATTAATCGACTCGTTCGCGCCGCCCTCGCTTGCGCCGTAGGCTATCGATTCCACGATTGCGCCTCCGGCGTTCTCGAGAGTTATAGTGTCGCCGCCGTTATTTAATGAGAGACTCGCCGTGAATACGAGATGGTTGACCGACGCATTGCCGAACTCGCCGCGAGGAGAGCCGCCGCCGAATACCACGGCGACTTCTCCGGCTGGAAGAACCGTGCCGGCTGGAAACGTAAAGCGAACCTGATCCGCATCGCTGATCGTGAAGCCGCCTATGGAAGCAGGAGATCCGCTTCTATTGATAACTTCCACGAACTCATCTTGAGAGGAATCCCGGACTCCGTCTCCGTTTGCATCGCCTGCTATACCGTCTGGAGGATCAGCTAAATATTCATTTATTCCGATCGTCGTCAGGACGGTGAAGGTCACGGCATTCGATATGAGCCCATCCGGATTCTGAACAGTGATGGAATGCGAGCCTGGAAAAGCCGTGATCGGCGACGTAAGTGTAGCGGTCACCTGCGTGGCGCCGCCGAATGAAGTGACGAGCGGCGCTCCATCAACTCGGATCTGAGACGCGATTTGAAAATTCGTACCGGAGGCCGTCAACAGAACCGATCCGCCGCCCGCGACCGCCGCCTCCGGCGAGATCGACGTAATTGTCGGATCCGACGTAACGAATGGCCGTCCGTTGGTTCGCGTGCCCGGCGAGAACAGCCTGCCGGCGGCGCCCGCGGCGGTTGAATGAGTGACGAATGCGCCGTTGACATCGGGGCTTCGCGTGATCGACTGATGGGCCCCTCCTTCGGCCGAGCCATAAGTCAGCGTCGCGACAATATTCGCGGAGGCGTCCTTTACGGTTATCGTATCGCCGCCGTTGTTCAGTGACAGACCGGCCGAACCGGTCTTGAATACCAGATGATTCGCGGTGCAGTTTCCAAAGGCGCCCGTAGGTGTTCCGCCTCCAAACACAATCACCGCCTCACCAGCAGGAACGACCGTGCGAGCAGGCGTCGAAGGAAAGGTGAATCTCACGGCCGCCGCGTCGCTCAAGGTAAATCCCGATATGTCGAGCGGCGCCGCCCCGGTATTCACGAGTTCAACAAACTCATCTTCGCTAGAGTCGCGGCGTCCGTCTCCGTTCGCGTCACCCGCCGGAAAAGCCGCGGGAGGATCGGCCAGGTACTCATTGATGATCAGGCTGACCCCTTGCGGACCGAGATCCTGCTCATTGTTGAGCTGAAATTTTCTTTCGGCGTTGATTAAGGAAAACCCTGTGCCGGTTGCCGTGAGCAGTAGGGCAACCAGCGTTCCGGCGAACGCCATTCGCGGCTTATACATTCGGGACACTCCTCGACAACGGGCATGGAGCCCTTGGATCGAACCAAAATACAACCTGAAAATTGACTATACTGCTGCTATCAGCGTCTCGCTGCCGGCGGCTTATTAGGGACCTTGTCCGCGACAGCGGCAGTCTAGTATACGAACTCGCGAGAGGAACGCAAATCAATTCCAAGGAAAGGACTGAACCGCGATAGCGATGATCATATGTAAATTACATACTGACTTTTTTGCATCCGCATTCACCCATGAAATGCCGCCTCGAAGAGTGTGAAATTTCCCAGAGGCTAATGAGGCGGGACACCGATTGGTAAGAATTATGACGTGCGTTCTCTTCCAAAGACGTTAAGCATCGACACGGTCGCGCAACCTTGAAAAAAGGAGGTGCTTGAATCATCATCATCTCCCGCCTGCAAGCGGGGGGGACGCCGGGAGGAAAAAGATGAGCGAGCGAGTAATGGAGCATGAGCTGGGGCTTGACTTCCTTAGAGTAGTCGAATCCGCGGCCATCGCTTCGGCCCGAACGATGGGGCAGGGCAAACGGAAATATTCCGATCATGTCGCCGTCGAGGCGATGCGAAAAGTTATGGATACGGTGCCGATGCGCGGCCAAATCGTCATTGGCGAAGGCGAGCGCGACGAAGCGCCAATGTTATACATAGGCGAGAAGCTGGGACTCGGTTACAAGGAAGGCGTCCCGGACGGCGAGACATATCCCGAAGTCGACATTGCCGTCGATCCTCTCGAAGGAACAAATCTATGCGCGACTGGTTCGGCAAACGCCATCGCGGTGATGGCTTGCTCGGAAAGAGGCGGGCTTCTGCACGCGCCGGATCTTTACATGCAGAAATTGATTGTAGGGCCTTCGTCCAAAGGCGCCGTTAACCTTGATGCGCCGGTTAAAGAAAACCTAAAAGCAATAGCGCGTAGATTGAGCCGCGATATCGAAGATCTGGTCGTGATCGTCCTGGATCGCCCGCGCCATGAGAAGCTCTTTCACGACATCAGAGATGCCGGAGCGCGAATAAAGCTCATATCGGATGGCGATCTCTCGGCGGGTATCTCGGCCGCGGTTGCCGGATCAGGCGTCCACGCGGTGATGGGTACCGGAGGCGCGCCCGAAGGCGTACTCACCGCTGCCGCGATGAAGTGCTTGAACGGACAGATCCTGGCCCGGTTTGTTCTCAAGGAGCAGCTAGAAGATATCGAGGATCGAAACCGAATTCCGGAGGATGCAGTTGATAGAATGCGCGAGATGGGAATCACGGATCCTAAGCGCGTTTACGACACCAACGATCTAGCTCCAGGCAGGCAAATAATCTTCGCGGCTAGCGGCGTGACGGACGGAACGATTCTAAGAGGTGTTCGCTTCTTTGGAACCGGAACTCGAACTTCCTCGGTTATCATGACGACCGATACGTTACAAGAGAAAAATAAGCGCATTCGCTTTGTCGACACCGTTCACATCGATGGCGGCCCCGATACGGTAGTTCGCTTCTGAGCGTCCGCAGGTAATATTGGTGCGACCGCTCGGAGCGTCGATTCAAGAGGGGCGGGCAGAGACGCCCGCCTCTACAGTCTTTTTCGCCCTTCAGCTTTGTTTCAACTCGCCAATAGCTGCCTGAGTACATAGGGAAGAATCCCGCCATGCTGGTAGTATTCAATTTCGATGGGCGTATCTATTCGTAATATGACCGGGATCGGTTCAGGAACTCTGCCCTCGCGATGGATCACCAGGGTCACATCCTGGCGGGGTCTGAGTCCTTTCTCGAGGCCGACCAGATCGAATATTTCTCGTCCGTCCAGTCCGAGCGTCTGCGCATTCATCCCTTCTTTGAATTGGCACGGCAGAACGCCCATGCCGACCAGGTTGCTTCGATGAATGCGCTCGAAGCTCTGTGCTACTACCGCTCGTACTCCCAAGAGTCGAGTCCCCTTCGCCGCCCAGTCTCTAGAGCTTCCTGTCCCATACTCGGCGCCGGCGAAAACAAGAAGAGGCACTCCGGCTTCTTCGTACCGAATAGCGGCATTATAAATACTGGTGCTTCCTCCATCGGGCTGGAAAACCGTCACTCCGCCCTCGACTCCATGAACCATCAGGTTCTTGATCCGCACGTTGGCAAAGGTACCGCGCACCATTACTTGATGATTTCCGCGGCGCGAGCCGTAGCTATTGAAGTCTTCGACGGCCACCCCCTTCTCCTGAAGGTACATCCCCGCGGGCGAAGTCGCCTTTATAGCTCCCGCGGGACTGATGTGATCCGTAGTAACCGAATCGCCGAAGATCGCGAGCGCTCGCGCGCCGTGCACGTTGTTTATCACGCCGGGCGACATGTTGAAGCCTTCGAAATATGGAGGATCCTGAATATAAGTTGAGCGGCTATCCCACTCATACACATCCGAAGTCACGGATGGTATCTCGTCCCACATCGGATTCTGTTCGGCGAAGTTGCTGTAGAGCCGCCGGTAGGTCTCCGGGTCGAAGGCAGTACGCATCAGGCCGCTGATCTCCTTGAGGCTCGGCCATATGTCGCGCAGATAGACATCTTTTCCGTTATTGCCCCTGCCCAGCGGTTCGCGAGTCATATCGATATTCACGCGTCCGGCGAGCGCAAAGGCTACGACAAGGGGCGGGCTCATCAGGAAATTCGCCTTGACGCTCTGGTGAACGCGAGCTTCGAAGTTGCGATTGCCTGACAGAACGCTCGCGGCGATCAGATCGTGAGCGCCGATTACTTCCTCGATCCTCGGATCGAGCGGGCCTGAGTTCCCTATACACGTAGTGCAGCCATATCCCACGAGATTGAAGCCGATCTGGTTGAGATATTCCTGCAACCCCGTCTTCGCAAGATAATCGCTCACAACCCGCGAGCCGGGCGCGAGAGAGGTTTTCACAGTCGGCCTGACTCGAAGCCCATGCTCGACGGCTTTCTTTGCAAGAAGCCCTGCGCCTAGCATCACGCTTGGGTTAGATGTGTTTGTGCAAGAGGTGATCGCGGCAATGACTACGTCGCCGTTGCCTATGTCGACGAAGGCTTCGGGGTACTCGCCCGGCTTGACCTTTTCCACGCGGTCCGGCGTAGGCCGATTGTTCATCATTTCTGTTTCAGTCCAATGGCTTGTCGCCTGAGGGTTGGTTTCGTCCATCGCAGGATCGGGCGCGGTTTCCGCGCCCTGAGCGCCGCCTCCGGCCAGCGGAAGCAACGACTCGCCGGCTTTGACTCCAATTTTCGTAGGGAATCGCCGTGCGGATTCGTCTACCGTCTTGCTATAGCCATTGTCCGAAGCCGGACTCGTCAGAAGCTTGGAGAACTTGCTCTTCAAAGTGGAGAGTTCGATTCGATCCTGGGGCCGCTTCGGACCGGCCACGCTCGGCTCAATCGTCGATAGATCGAGTTCCAGCAACGCGCTGTAGTCGCATTGTCCTTTTTTCGGAATCCCGAACATTTCCTGCGCCGAAAAATAATTTCTGACCGCTTCAATCTGTTCGTCGGCGCGGCCTGTTGCTCTCAGATAGTTCAACGTCTCCTCATCGGTCGGGAAGAACCCCATCGTAGCGCCGTACTCCGGTGACATATTGGCTATGGTAGCTCGGTCGGTGACCCCCAGCGTCGCAGCGCCCTCGCCATGAAATTCAACGAACTTGCCTACAACCTTTGCTTTTCGCAGCATCTCGGTTACACGCAAAACGAGATCGGTGGCGGTCACTCCTTCTTGTAGCGCGCCGGTGAGACAAACACCGACTACATCCGGAGTGAGAAAGTAAACGGGTTGTCCGAGCATTCCGGCTTCCGCTTCGATTCCGCCTACGCCCCACCCGACAATTCCCAATCCGTTGATCATAGTCGTATGCGAATCGGTGCCTACGAGCGAGTCGGGGAAGTAGACGCCTTCGCGTTCGAGCACGCATTTGCCGAGAAATTCGAGATTGACTTGATGGCAGATTCCAATACCGGGAGGAATGACCTTGAACGAGTTGAAGGCCCGCATGCCCCATTTCAGGAACTGATAACGCTGGCGATTGCGCTTGAACTCCATTTCCATATTGAGTTGAAGCGCGTCGCTCGTACTTGAAAAATCGACCTGCACTGAATGATCGATGACGAGATCGACCGGCACCAACGGCTCGATGATCTTCGGATCTTTGCCCAATCGCGCGACGGCCGAACGCATCGCCGCGAGGTCTACCAGCAGCGGAACGCCGGTGAAGTCCTGCAGAAGCACTCGCGCAACTACGAATGGAACTTCCTCGGTACGCTCCGCATTGGGCCTCCAACCGGCGAGTTCGCGCACGTTGGTTTCCGTGACGCGCTTGCCGTCGCAATTGCGTAAAACGGATTCGAGAACTATTCGAATGCTGATGGGCAGGCGCGAAATAGGTCCAAGACCTTCCTTTTCGAGTTGAGGCAATGAATAGTACTTGCCGGTCCGTCCCGATCCTGCATCGAAGTTTTTCAGCGCGTTGAATCGATTATGTTCCATAGATTTTTTAAGTGAACCTGTCAGTCTACGAGCGCGCTGGAATGAGCGTCAAGGGAGGTTAAAAAGGGTGCTTAACTGAACTTGGGAGAGGATTGTCGGCAGCGCGGTGTGAATATGAGTGAGGGCGCCTGGAGATCTTTGGTTTGATAACGATGTGTGTAAGGCCAGCCCGATTTGCCGCCTCCGCAAACGGGGTGATACTATTTTCCATCGCTGCATTTAGCGGTTCTCAAGTACGGACGCACCGGCATCGCGATGCGGCTTTTGAGACCGCGGTGCTTGCGTAGACTAAAATCGCAGGGAGTCATTAATGCAGCAGAGCCAGAATGGCCGCCGAGTCCTTCCTGTTCTGACGAACTCCATTAACAAATCGCCGGGCTCCGACCTTCCGCCAGAAATTACTTCGCGAAGATGGATGTATTCCCAGATGACGAGGGCTGTTCTTAAGAAGATCGTCAGGGCTCCGTTTTCGATTCATACCTGGGCGGCGTTGCGGCGTACTCTGATGTCAAACTTCCTTCCGGAAAACCTGTCATATCGCTATAAAGCGTATCAACGCGGCGAGTGCAATCGCTGCGGACTATGTTGCAAGATTCAGTTTCAGTGCCCTTTCTTTGTGGACGAGGGCCCCTACAACACTCATTGTTCAGTCTATACCACTCCGCATGCGCCGTCTGCGTGTCTCAAGTTCCCGCTGGACCCCCTCGACCTCAAGCTGTTGCAGCGCGAAGTAGGAAACGCCTGTACGTTTTACTACGAAGGCGCGCCTCAGAAACTTTCCATACTCGAGTTCGCCAGGCTTTATACCGAGGGTATTCGGCAGCAGTTCGCCAAGCGAAAGCTCAAGGAAATAACCGAGGCCGACTGATTCAACCCTCCGGCAACGCCGAAATAAGTTCGTCAACCTCCGCGCGAGTGTTGTAAATGTGGGGCGAGATCCTGAGCTTGCCGGCTCGCGGCGCGGTCACGATCCGCTTCGACATAAGAAGTCTGAACAACTCCATAGGCTTGTATACAGGATGCGTGCAGGTGACCATTGCGGACGCTTCACCCGGCCGGCGTGAGCTCGTTATCACATAGCCTTTCGAAGCGAGCCGCTCCACCAGGTAGTCCGTTAGCCCTATCAGGTATTCTTCGATCCCGCCCGTACCAATCTCGAGAAACAGGTTCAAGGCAGCGTTGATCCCGTATATTCCGACCGTGTTCAGCGTGCCATATTCAAAACGCGCGGCCCCTTCACGAAAGGAGAGATCGTAGTCCAGATAGTCAGTATAGTTCTTGAACGAGGTCCATCCGACAACGACGGGCCTGATCTTTTCTATTACCCGATCAGAGATGTAGAGCAAAGCGATGCCTTCGGGCCCAAGAAGGTATTTGTGTGCGTCGGCGGCGAATGCATCCACATAGTCGCGCTCCACATCGAGCTTCAATCCGCCAAGCCCCTGAATGGCGTCAATCACGAATAACACGCCGCGCTCGCGGCAAAAGCGCCCAATTCGCCGCAAATCGGAGCGGAATCCGGAAGAGAACTGAACCCAGCTCAGGGTAAGGACCTTCGTTCGTTCATCGACCAGCGCGAACAACTCCTCCGGATCGATTCGGCCCTCTCGCTCGATCGCGGTCTTCACCTTGATTCCGCGTTCCGCTTCGAGTCTGAGCCATGGGTACATGTTTGATGGAAACTCCACATTGCACGTGACGCAATTGTCTCCCTCTCGCCAGTCGATGCCGTTGGCCAGGGCGGCTATACCTTCGGAAGTATTTCTCATGAAGGCGATCTCGTGAGGTTTCGCGTTCACGAGGACGCCTGCGCCGCGGCGGGCCTGTTCCTGAGTAGCGTACCAGCGCTCGAAACTCGCGGAGCCGTTTTCCGTAACATCCGCCACGAGTTCGGTCATTGCGTCCCTAACCCTGGTTGAGAGCGGGGCCACGGCCGAGTGATTCATGTAAATGAAATTATTTGTAACTGGAAAAAGCGATCGTATCTGCTCGTTCATTTTTACTCCGCTTATTTTGCGATACCCAGATCGAACACTGGAACAACCTCGCCCACTTCCCGGCCGCGGACGCTAATAAGCCTCTCGCGATGATAGCTCGTGAGCTGCTCTCGTTCCGCGGCGCCGATCGCGCCGAGCTGCAACAGGGTCTCGATCACTGTCGGATTGAGGCCGCGCTTCGCGCCATCTTCTATCTTGATCGCGATCCCAAGGCCGTTCGGAAATCTCTCGCAGGGAAGAACGCCGATCGCATAGAGGCTCTCCGCTCCGATCTTGCTGATGAGCTTACCGGCGGCAGCTCGTATCAAATCAGTATCAACCCGACCGGACGTACCCCCCACCAGCTCGGGATGAGCGATCATAGCGCTGATGATTCGACGCGCGGCTGTCTGTTCGCTCTCATTCAGAGGGTTGGACGATGCGGGCGATTTCAACGCGCAATTCACGAGTCGGGCGAGCATCAAGGCGAGTGATCTTGGGCTTATTCCGAACGTCGGTGCGCTGCACCCATCGACGGCAACGGCCAGATCGCCTTGAATATCGCCCAGCCGCCTTAGCAGCGATGTTATTGCGATCTGGATCGGGTGATCGGCGCTGACATAGTCCTCCAACTCGAGACCGAGATGTACAGCGGTCGCAAGCATACCCGCGTGCTTGCCCGAGCAGTTGTTATGAAGCTGACTAAACGGAACGCCGGCTCTTTCCAGTTTTCGCGCCGTTTCCTCGCAATAGGGCCGATGAGCGCCGCAACGGGCCGCTTTTTCGCTGAGACCTACTCTGGCCAACAAGGCTTCTACGCCTTCGGTATGAATCGGTTCACCATTGTGGGAAGCGCAGGTGAGCGCGATCTCGCGCTCGCTGAAGTTGAATCTATCGGCCGCGCCGCTTGTGATTACGGGTATGGCTTGAATCGGTTTGATGGCGGAGCGGGTCGAAGTGATCGCGTCGTGGTCGCCAAGCGAAGCTACCACGCGTCCACTGGGCTCCAGGGCGATTATCGATCCGCGATGCCGGGCCTCGACTATGGCTCCGCGACGTACTTCAACCAGCACGCGTGGTGATGACACTCAGCAACCTCCAAAGCGGACACGCAGCAAGCTAATCTACAACACCATCGGTCACACTCCAAGAATCTCCAGGCTGAACTCCTCATTTGTAAGCGTAATTCGCGGCTCGCGCCGAGTGAAGGTGTAATGCTCGCGCCTGAGCGCCGGCATGCCGCGCCGCCATTGTTCCAACCCGTATTCAGGACTCGTCAGAAAGTGATGCAGTCTCGGATTCTCCGGCACGCTCGCGCCATATTCTATTGATCGCTTGTGCAGTCCGTTGCCCCGCGCCGGATTAACGAATTCCATTCGATGGTCGAAAATCAAGATGCGCGAGACGGCCGAGCTGGAATAGCTGCGATGCGACAGGAGGTTAACAACGGCCTCCGTCACCACGGATCGCGAATAGTTCGATCGAGGCGGTACCGGATCGCCCTGACCTGAGCCATTCGTGTTTCCTCCTGCCTTTGGCGGGCGGGAATCCCAGAGATCGACATACCGCTTTATAAAGAGAGTCGCGCGATCGTGCATTGAGCCCAGATTACCGAGCAGTTCGTTGCGCTCTATCTCAGCCGCATTGACGTCGTTTCCTGAGAACCTCACCACCGAAACGCCGCTGTTTGGAAAGCTTCGCGGAACGGATGCATTGCGGCCGAAAAGAAGAAGGCCGGCGAGTGTGGGCCTAACGCCGATACCGCTTTCCGATGCGAGCGAGAGGTCCTGCAAAGCTGAAGCAGTGGGATAGCCGGCGGGCTGGCGAAACGCATCGCCCTCAGTGTCCCGAACATAGCTCCATACAAGCGCCTCGTCGACATCTTCCAGCGAGGTTCCATACACGGGCATATCTTCAAACGAAGCTGAACGCGAGCGCGCGAAGAGTTGCGCGATCTCGGCGCCGTCCGATTCCCGCTTCGTCGATCCCACTCGAATGAAGTAGCGGTTGTCGGGAGTCGAATGTGGAGCGCGGCGGTCGTCAACCTGACAAACTACGATTCTGACGCCGTTATCGAACGAAACTTTGTCGATCCTGGGAAGGAGCGGCGGCCTGATCCCGTTCCGGCAAATATTGATCAGATCCTCTTCAACGGCTTCGGGATCGTCGAGCCCTTCGATGCGGCGCTGGTCGTTGACGCCGAAGATGAGGGCTCCGCCGCCGCTGTTCGCGAACGCGACCAATTCGGCCGTGATCTTCTCTTCGTTGACCAGGCGAATCTTGAATTCAACGTGGGTATCTTCGCCGCCTCTGATCAGGTTAAGCAGATCCGTTCGATCGAGCGTCCTGCTATATCTTCCGCCAAGTTTTTGCTCGAACAGCGAGCGTTCAGTATCGGGAATCCGGCGAGGCGGTCTGAATTTCTTGCTGCGCGCCATGGTGTGTCTCCTGCAAGCGCTCAATCGCCGGCATTACTCCGATGTGCGGCTGCGATGCAGGAGACTAGATACTAGCATAATCCGCGTTTCGCGCCTCGCTTCGGTTTGAAAACCCCGGCTTTTATGCTAAAAAATGCCTGCGGAGAGGACCACGTGCGTACTTCAAGAATCGAAATTCGAGGGAAGGACGAGTTTTGGAGCCGCGCGTTTCACGTTGAGTGGGGCCATCAGTTTCCGGAACGAACTCTCAAAGCCTTGCACGACGAAACCTATATCGTCGATGCGGAATGGATGACCGATATTGAGCGGATCGCATCCGAGTGCTTCTGCCGGGTAATGCAGGCTCCGGATATTCCCGAGCGCAGAAGCTGGCTCAGACAATTCGCCAGGCCGCTTCGAAACAAGTAGGAACTGGAGATCCTTATGACGGACGAAAAAGAGACCGTATCGCGGCGCGAAGCCATCAAGTCAATCGGCGTCGGAGCAAGCGTGATAGCCGCGCTGCCCGTCATAACCAGCCGCGCAAGCATACTTGACGATGAGGCCCACGCTCATCATCATCGCGCATCAGGAGTCTCCGACGATCAGCCCAAACCGCTGCGCTTTTTTACCGAAGCCGAAAACCTCGCAGTCCTGGAGTTGAGCGAAAGAATAATACCGGCGGACGAGCACTCGGCGGGCGCCAAAGCTGCCAGGGTCAACGAGTACATCGATCTTATCGTCAGTATGTCATCGGAAATCTCGAAACAGACATGGCGCGAGGGTCTGGCGGCTATCAACAAGATGAGCCGCGATATGTTCAGTTCCGACTTCGCCGCAGCCGGAGTGGAGAATCAAGTCCGCTTGTTGACCGCGATCAGCAAAAACGAACGCTCGCCTCAAACAGTGGAAGAGAGATTTTTCAAAACGGCGAAGAATGCGATTGTCGACGGCTACTACACATCGAAGATCGGAATTCACGACGAGCTTCACTACAAGGGCAATTCATACCTGAAGGAATTCACCGGCTGCACTCATCCTGAACATCAACAGTAGCCCGGTCAGAATCCCTCGGAAAATGCACCAAATAGTTCCTCGACCATCTTCCCGAGCGCGCGCGCAACTTTTTCTCTGATCTTGGGTGTGATTCGTTTTCGCGAAATGCAATAAGATAGCTGTGAGCGGCTACAACCAATTTCGCGGGCCGCTGCTGTGATTGATCCCCACTTCTCATAGATGAGGAACTTGATCTCAAGAGGCGTCAAGCCTTTTGTGCTTTCTCTTGTCTCGCGTGTCTCGTGTCTGGTTTTCAATTCCATGCCTCCTTCAGAGACTTCTGAAGAGCAATGACGTCGGTATTCGTCGTTATTGTCGATCCAGGTGCGTAGGAATTTAACGAGTTCGCCCGGCTCACTCGATGGGCAATCGAACGGATTCATTTCATAGCCAATCTCCAATATTCGTTGCAGGGCGCCGCGCGCGGCCTGGCGGTAATTGCCGCTTTTATCCAGTGCGGCAATTATTCGCGGGACTAGTTTTCGGAATCCCACCTGCCTCTGTTCCGCAATCAGATAATTCAGGGCTGCCTGCCACTCATTCTTGCCTATCGAGTCATCCGAGAGCAGGTCTTCCATTATGAGAATTAACGCGAGCAGCACCTCGCTTCCCTGGCTATCCCTTACCGTCGACGCGAATCTGGTGATATCGCGCCGTGAGAGAATCCCCGGCGTCCGTCGTTCGACCCCATTCCGCTGCCTCGTGGCGGCTCTCCGTTTTTGCGCGTTCATGACTTGTTCTCCTCTGATTTCAAGAAGCTGTTGCGCCCCGACCGTGAGATAGAGCCTTCTTATAACTCGCTCAGCTCTCGCAGTGCGTCTTTGTCCAGGATTGTTATCGCCTTGTTATGAATCTGGATCAGGCCTAGCGCCTTCAACTCGGCAAGAACCGGATTGACAGTCTCGCGATATATTCCGATGCTCTGGGCCAACTCGTCCTGCGTGACGCCTTCGATGGTCCTGCTGCCGTTTGCAAGATGCAGCAGCGCATCGGCTACCATCGAGTCGTGGAGTTGGAATTGAGATCGAAAATGATCGCGTGCAAGGAGAGCCATCCGCGGTCCGATTATTTCGATGAACGACATTGGGTTGTCTGCCGCCAGTTGTTTGGCCGTGCTGACGTCTATCGTGGTTATCTCAGCGCGCGAGCCACCGGCGACAGCTTCGGTCATCAGCATCGTCTGGCCCAATAGAGGCATTTCACCGAACAAGCCTCCCGCATTGATCTGCTTCACCGGATACTTGTGCCGCGAGTGTCTGATTTCGACAGTGCCGCTTTGGATCAGGCACAGGAGTTCGTTGCATGGGATCGGTTCGCCCGCACTGAATAATCGAGTCGGCAAACTTCTAAGTATTTCGAGCGAAGGGAAAGCCCTGATCGTTAAGTAGCCGACTCGTAAGGCGAGCAGCTTTGCCGACAGTGAAATCGTTCTCGCGGTGAGAGCGTGGCTGCGTGTCAGATTGATCAACTTTGAAGAAGTAAGTGGTACGGTCGGGCCGGCTGCAGTTGGCTTTACATTTTTTCTTGCGCGATTGCGGCCGTTCTTTCCGCCCTCGGATTGTTCGTCGGATTGAGGCTTGTATGGTTTCTTCCTGTCTCGTATCATTGTCCCGCCTTTCAGCGTACCCGGCGTGAAAGAGGCACACTTCCGCTGACACGCCAGATGCGCGTTGATGATCGGGCGGGCGGCTGCCAGGTAGCCAAAAGACACACTGGTAACCACCCACCTGTTTTACCCGTTTCCGGTCAGTGTGCGCGGATCGGCCAGATTGGTAGCAACTCCTTCAGCGATCGCTTTGGCGACCGCCCTAAGGCGTGGCTACTGATCATCAGCCGGTCGAGTGTGAAGCACACATCCGGCGTTTAGCGCCGCAGGTGGTTTGCGACGCCACCACTTGCTCTTTGAAATGAAGTTAACTTGATAGCGCGCGAATCAGGGTAAAGCTTGGAGCCAGGATTCGCTGAAACGGAGACAGGATTTCAGCGGCTGGATGGAGGGGCGCGAGGGCCGGGGCCGCTTGTGGGCCAATCGGAGGTTATCGGGTGAAGCGCCTCAACATCGACGCTGATTGGTTTGGTGAGAATTCGTGCGAATGAAGCTGATCTGAAGATCGAGAGTCCGGCCAGCCAATGAAGGGCGCCTCGATTCTTGAAGGGAAGCGTGGCTATGACAGCAATCGCGAGAGCACGCACAGTTGTTGTGACATCTCTTCGCTCTGACTTTGGCCGCTGTCGCGTTTCGCGTTGTGGCGTTCGGTCAAAGGGTTTCGCCGAATTCAAAGAGAGGAACGATGGCCTGGGATGCCTGCGTTTCGTTTCAAGCTCACCACGAGTCCGGGTCCAATTTGGGAACGCTGGCGCAAATGGCGAAGCAAGAGCGACGTCCAACGCGGCATTCGCCTCATCGATCCGGCCGACCTCGCCGAGTTCGACCGCATAGCTGTTCAAGAATTCGTAGAACGCTCCAGAATACCTTGTGAACGTCTCAACAAGAGGAAACAGATTCTCGAGGTCGGCGAGTGCATGCTTGTGATCACCACGAATGCTGCGATCGATGGCTAGAAACCAATGTACGTCGAGGCTTGTAAGCGGGTCGTACCCTTTCGCAGCCGTCAACGCTTCCAACAAGAATGGCACTGCGGCATCGATTTCGCCGCAGTCGTAGGAGACCATTCCGAGTTGATGCAGCACTCGGCCTTTGTGCTCCGGCGCTACTTCGTCGACAGCACACTCAAATACTTCGCGAGCCTCTTGAAAGTCCCGTTGGTGGTAAAGGCATACTCCCTGGTAGTAGCGGGCCAGCGCTTTCATTTGTGCTGAGATAGGCAAGCCGAGCATCAGCTCGCTTATCCTTGCAACGGTATCCATCTGCCGGGCCGCATTAGCCTGCGAAATCGTCGAGATAAGTTGCTTGCCTAGTAGATTGAGATCCTCGGCCCCATTTCTAGCCCGAGCGAAGACACGAATGAGGGATTGTTGATAGGCATTATTCTGGATGAGATAGATCGAAGAGGCGACCGCATTGCGGTCTCCTCCAAAGGAGGAAGAGATGAAGAGATCGTTCGCCTTTTTTGCTTGTCTGGTCATGATTGCGATGCCAATGATGACCCAGTCAATTCAGCAGTCAGATAAACCCGTTCCGCTTGCAACCGTAGCATTCGCCGATCACGGCAGGCCAAACTTCTGTCCTGATTGTCCATGCGACCCGGCTGTGAGTGACTGTTCTCAAGCGACGACCAAAACGGCTCCGCCGTCGTCAAATCGAGGGGCTGCACGTATAACCAACCCAAACTTATTAGCGGCTTGGGGGCGGGCCGTGCTATCAATTCTCGCATTGCTTGCTCTGAGTTAAATTTCCGCCGTGACACAAAACTACGTCGCATTGGGATGGACAGTCCAAGCGACCGCTCATCCCTGCGATGCCGTGCAGCATTGTTTCCGCCGCCAAAGGAGGATGAAATGAGGATTTTGATCGCTTCGTTAGTCACGTTGATGCTATTGCCCGGTATGGCCTCATCAACCCACCATAAGTCTCAGGCTTCAGCCCCGATCGCGTCGGTCGCCTATGCCGAGGCGACACGGCCGAACCCCCTGACGGACTGCCCCTGCCAAATTGGACCCGACGGCGTTTCTCGTGATTGCAACGGTGTCGTCTGCTCTGACAACGGATCAGCTATCAAAACTGAAACTAATTCCGCTACCCGTCTTTCGGCCTCGCCAACTGCGAGTAGCTCATTCGGTATCTGGGTACGAACGCTCATATCAGTAATTGGATTCTTCGCCATGAGTTGAAAGCTCGACGGCGATGAGCAACAAGCTGGTGCTGCTTAAGTAAATCTCAAGTGGCCGTGGCTCCTCAGCACGGCCCGCGCATGCGACACGCGAGAAGGCTCACTCCGCGTTGCGCCTGTAACAACTTGTGGCGCAGCATGCGCCAATCGGCGCGGCACGATCATACCAACAAGTCAATCGACAGTAAACGATATTCCTGACTGGCGAGTAGTTGCCCTTACGTCCGATCTCCGCACGAGCAGTTTCGCAATCGTGACTGCGGATGCGTTGCGGTAGTGGCCGCCTGACCGTGACAGGACTGTTTAGTTGTAGCCGCCATTGCTTTCGCGCCCGTTGACTAGCCGCGGAAGCAACCATATAATGCCAGCCAATTTCGTAAATCAAGAAGTGAGGGAAACAATGGCGAATCGAGTTAATGCGATGGCTAGGACATTAACTGCGTATTCAGCGCTCTTCGTTTCCGTAGTAGCGTTTGGGTTCGCCATGACGGTGAAAGGGCAGCGGGCAAGGAACAATACAGGGCGACCGAGCTCCACGCTCATGGAAAAGAATTACGCGGTCAAAGAGGTCGATGACTCCATTGCCATGTCAAAGTCCGATTCGATAGATTCTCGACCAATCACGCTGTATTCCATCGGCCAAGCCTCCCGAGGTCTGCCAATCGTGAAAGACGTCGCGGCGCAATTGTCGAAGCGAGAGCTACTTTTCTATGTGCTTGCTCAAGATCGGCGGGTGTACGCTTACAACTCAAATCATATTTTACTTCGGAGCTTTCCGACTTTTATGGACTCTCCCGACTCGATCGCCGTCGATTCCGCGGGTCGCATTATAATTGCCGACTGTGGCGCGAGTCAGATCAGAGTATTCGGCCAAAGGGGAGAGTTGGTGAGAGCGATTGTTGCGCCTCACCCCTCTTCCATTGCGACCCTGAGGAACGGCGAGATTGTCGCCGCGTCCGTCTCAGGAGAAACGCTGCTGCATGTCTTCGACTCCGCGGGGAATGAATTACGAAGCTTTGGAAAAGAGAAGCGCTTTTTGGTCGGAAACGATGAGGAGAACGCCTTTCTCAATCGAGGCAGGGTTGTCGTCGATGCGTCGGACAGGATCTATTATGTTTATACACATGCCCTTGTCCCGTTTGTCCAGACGTTCTCTCGAACCGGAAAGGCGCGTTCTGAATTCATCCTCGAAGGCAAGGCGCTCGATTTACAGTTGAGCGTTGCTAATCGCTTTTTGCGAAACCGGCGAGACGGTGTAGTCGGCGGCATACGCATAATCAACTCCGCTTTCATTGATCCCCTGACAGAATCGCTTTGGGTTTGCTTGAACGCAGCCTCGGACTTCGGCGCAGCCTATATGTACAATCTCGATGGCGCGAAGACTGGAGAATATAGCTTCAATGCCGGTTCGGCCAGCGCGGCCTCGGCCCGTTCAAACACGCTGACGACCGTGAACACGATAGTGGCAAGCGGTCCGGCTGTGTATGCCTGGGCTCCACAGGGTGTGTTTAATTTCGATCTAAATCAGCAAGCATCCCGAAGAGCGATTCATCCTCTGGACGAAGCGGCATCCTGTTCGGTGGCGGTGGATTTCCCGGAGTGCACTACGCCATGTGGAACAACAGACAAGGCTGACGATAAGGATTGTAAGGCTGAGCTTCTTGCGAGCATCACGCTCAACGGTCAGCGCATAGTCCATCAGAACTGTACGACTACATCAACGAGCTGCAGCTCATCGGTTACATTATGTAAGGAAGCAAACGGCGTGGAGAGTACGCACAGTATAGATTTGCAATGCGGGACAACCGGAGGCACGGGCGGTGCTGGGATTTGTCCTCCTCAGAGCTGTGGTGTTGGCGCCGCCTTTGGCTGTTTCTGGGATCCGGCCATTTGCGATTGTGAATGCAGTCCGCTACTCGTCGATATTCTTGGCAATGGATTCTCTTTGACCGACGTGCGGGGTGGGGTCAACTTTGACCTTAAGAACACGGGTGTGTTGACGCGGATGGCGTGGACATCGCCAGGCTCTGATGACGCTTTCGTTGTGCTCGACCGTAACGGCAACGGTCGCGTCGACAACGGCTCCGAGCTATTCGGGAGTTTCACTCCACAGCCTCCTGCCGGCCAACCAAATGGATTCAAAGCACTGGCCGAGTACGACAAGCTTGAAAACGGCGGCAATGGCGACAGCGTTATTGACGGCAAGGATGCAGTGTTTGCACTGCTCCGTCTGTGGCAGGATATAAACCACAACGGGATTTCGGAAGCGAGCGAGTTGCATACGCTCACATCCCTTGGGGTGTACCGAATCAGGCTCGACTACAAGGAATCGAGAGTTCGTGATGAACATGGCAATTGGTTCAGATATCGGGCGAAAATCCTGGACACCCCGGACACCCCAAGCGCCCGCGCACCGCGATGGATATGGGATGTATACTTGTTAACCGAACGGTGAACCGAAGGGATTAGTGAGGAGTAGTTTATTAATCGGACTCCTCAGGATTCTGGATGTTTCACAAGCGGGTACCTCATACTGGAGCCCAATCGAACAACCGAGCCCATGCCCAAAACATTCTCATATCAACAAGTCAATCGACAATAAACGATATTCACTGTCGAGTAGTTGCCCTTACGTCCGATCTCCGCACGAGCAGTTTCGCAATCGTGACTGCACACGCATTGCAGTTCGCGCAAAGTGACAAGTCGCGGGTGGTTAAGTTGTGGCGATCATCGCGATCACAAGGATGGCTGGTAAGGAACGAAGTATTTCTCGGTAGAGGGTTTTGTTTTGATGGTAAATTGTGTCCTCTGATACAATCGCGGCTACCACGATATTACTTTTCGCTCGAGAGGTAACCGGAAATGACTCTTCAGAAGCCGACAAAGGAGATTGTAGTAGTATCAATAAGCTTGTTCTTTACGCTCGCCTTATGTCTAAGGTTCGCCTTCGCTACGAGTCAACGCCAAGCGGTAGGCTCCGATGAGCAATCCGGCGGCAGTACAAAATCAGAGATTCTTCAGAGAATAACGGCTGCCTCTGGTGTACAAACCCGGATCGAAAATGGAGAAGGCGCTCCTGCTGTGATCCTGTCATCAGGCGCAAAAGAGATCTCCAACATGGAGTATCGCGGTCTGGTGGGCAAAACCACACCGTCTCAGAATCTCGTATCGTTTCCAGAAGTGAAAGTACAAAACACTTCAGGGCGAGAGATTCGGGCGTTTGCTCTTCTGCTCAAGAATCACCAGACAAATAGCATGCATTTCTTCAAGACCATCGGCATAAAGCTGGGGCCGAACGAGGAATACGAGGTACTCGCTGAGCGATGGATAAGACCGGAGAGTTTACCTTCGGCGGCACAAAAGGGGAAAAAGCCGTATCTAAGCGGAATCCTACAGGACCCTGCTCAGCGAGCGGCTTTTTGGTCGTCAGAAAAGATGTGGATGATTGGAAATTCCAGCGATCTAGATGTACGAGTTGGTTTCGTAGAATTTGCGGATGGCAGTAGCTGGCCTGCCGACTGAAACGTCCCTCCTGAGGCAATCTAAGGCGCATCTCGCTCGAACTGTCGCATATAAACCAGCAAGCCTTTTAAACGGCGTGAGGGCTGTACCAGCCGTGAACCGACTCCCTGAGTGCGTGTGTAGTTGTGGCGAGTATTGCTGGAGCCAGGGTGTCTGCGATTGTTCAGGAGATTGTAACGACTGCACGGAATACAAGATGTGTACGACTTGTATGAATACCTGCTGCGGAGCTGCAGGTGCACAGTGCGGAGGGCATGGCGGCATCCTGTCTTAGTCATCTCCCGCGGTGAGTTCCTGAGTTCCTAACGCTCGCTTTCTGCTCTGATCAAATAAATGCTCGCGATGCAGAAGCGCCGTGAATTGGGCGCCGAATAGAAGGATATTGCTCGACATGTAAACCCAGGTCAGAAGCGCGACCCCGGCGCCGATGGAACCGTAGAGAAGGTCGTAATGGAAGTAGGGGAGTAGATACGCGAATCCGAACTTGGCCGGCTCCCATAGCAGCGCGGAAAGCACTGCTCCTGTCAGAGCTTCAGAAATCGGGATTCGAGTGTTGGGCAGCCACTTATAAACTACCGTGAACAGAAGAATCGTAACGGCAACGCTGGCCGCTATGAATACGCTCTGCCATGCATAACCCCCCAGCTCGATAATCCATCTGTCGAGCCGCACCGGCAGCCTGTTTGCTGCTGCTCGAACGCTCGAGACAAAAGCGGTGAAGAGCGACGAAACTCCGAGCAGAATCCAAACCGAGGACATTACCGCGAAGTTGACTGCGCGGCCGCGAAAAAACGATCGCGGACTCGTGTTCCAAATACGGTTTAACGCCTTCTCAATTACCGTGAACATCCACGAAGCCGCCCATATCATTACGAGAAGACAACTGGCCACGAGGCCCGCTGAGATGTTGGAGATAGAGTCGAGATTCTTACTCACGAACGACTGTGCTCCGGGAAGAAGCGAGAGCACTTCGCCGATTACATACTTTTGGACTTGAGCAGGACCGAGCGTAGCGTTTCCAATTACCAGCAAGACCAACAGCGTTGGGAATAGAGCAAGCATGGAAAAATAAGATACGGCCGCCGCCGCCGTAGTCAGGTCGTTATGCATGAACGAAGCAAAAGCCTGCTTGACCAGGGTGAGGCTCGGCACTCTTTTGAGCATATCGAAACTCAAGTTGTGGGAGCGCAGACGAGTTGATTCAGGGTCGCGCCGTGATAAAGGCTGTGAAGGTTATGAGATCATTAGAGACCGCGGCGCTTTGTGAGGATATGGTCTGCGAGAAGTTTCTGCAGCCGTTTGAGCAGCCGGTCTGTTGAAGCGCCGCGGTCTCAGAAAACTAATGCTTTCTTCTGGGTGATTGTCCCGAAAGCGCCAATGCGAGCGGCTCCGCTTCGGCGGGTAAATCGACCGTTCCTTCGAGCAGAATCTCGCGCGCATTCATCGACTTGCCATAAAAATCGGCGTTGTCGCCTTTATCCTGTTTCACAACCGCGCCGTCCAGCGCGATGCCGGCAAACAATCCCTTTGCTCGTGAATAGGTCAAGATCTCGGCGTCCAGCCTGATATTAGTTTCGGCCGAGGTGTGGCGCCCGACCGGGCCGGCGGCCGCCGTGGCGTCGGCGCCTACCGTGAACTTGTCTCCCAACAGTTTGTCCATCCCGTTTCGATTCATTATGAGCATCACGAGATCAATCTGGGTGAAGCCGATTTGCAGCCCGAAGCTTCCGCCTTCAATCGTCATGAAGGAAGGAGCGCTCCATCGGCGTCCGGGCCGGCGGCACATAACGATGCCTTTGCCGTAGCGGCCTCCAATACCGAGACCGCCTTTCTTTAAACCGGGTACGATCGCCACGCACTCGCATTTGTCGAGTAGCTCGGTGGGAATCCCCTTGTCTGGCGTTCCCATGATCTCAGTGAATACCTCCGACGCTCGCTTCAATCTCTTAATATCGTCGGCCCGATCGTCCTTTGGCGCCCCAAACAACGAAGGCGTTACAAGAAGAACAAGAGCGGCCAGTCTCGCAATAGCTTTCATAGATCCTCCACGACGTTATTTATGTTGCGACGCGCCTGGTAAACGCGAGCATATCGTTTCATCTTTTCGCACGAGCCCGAAACGCTTTCGCTCAGCCTCTGTGTCGTCGGTAGTGGCGACGATTTCTGTGCCGTTGAACGAGATATCCGGTTCCCGCACCGGCTCCAGCTCCTATGACGGCGCCTTTCTTTCCGCCGAGCAGGCCGCCTGCAACTCCGCCGACAACTCCGCCGACTACGGCGCCTTTAGTAGTGCTGTGGTGATGGCGACGGTGGCGCCGAACCTGCGCCCCGGCGTCCGCGACAAGGCTTCCCAACAAAAATGCCGCCAACAACGCGGCTATCATAAACCTACTGAGAGTCTTTCGAATCATCACGATTACCTCCTATGGAAGAGTCCTATAAAAAACAGGGGAAAAGCAAGCGGCGTGCTGCCAACCCTCGATCATCCGCCGTTTGTCGCCGCATCTCGACGTGAATATACTACGAACGCCTCATTATCATTAATCAGACGAACTCGTCCGGATCTATGAAATCAACAACATCCTATATCTGGGATCCAGTCGAAAAGATCAGCCGCGCGGAAATGGACCGGCTTCAGGTCGAGCGATTGAGAAACGGCATCGAGCGAATAGCCGCTACCGTCCCTTTCTATCGAGAGATGCCGGCGCGCTCGGGCATGGCCTCTCAGAACATCAACTCTTTGGACGACCTGCGCCGGTTCCCATTCACAACAAAGAGCGATCTGCGGGACAATTATCCCTTCGGCTTATTGGCGGTTCCTCTGAGGGAGGTGACGCGAGTTCATGCGTCCAGCGGAACTACCGGCAAGCCCACTGTTGTGGCCTACACTCGAAACGATATTGCACTCTGGACTGATTTGATGGCCCGCACTTACGCGGCCGCGGGCGTTACGGCCGACGATATAGTTCAAAACGCGTATGGATATGGCTTGTTTACGGGAGGCCTCGGTTTTCATTACGGAGCCGAGAGAATCGGCGCGACGGTTATTCCGATTGCGGGAGGAAACACAAAACGGCAATTGATGGTAATGAGCGACTTTGGAAGCTCGGTCCTGTGCTGCACGCCGTCTTATTCGCTTCTGATCGCGGAGGTCGCGGAAGACGAGAAGCTGGATCTTAAATCGCTCCCGTTGAGAGTGGGCTTATTCGGCGCCGAGCCATGGTCGGAACGAATGCGAGCCGAGACCGAAGCGCGTTTGAATATCGCCGCCGTGAATGTATACGGCTTATCTGAAGTAATAGGCCCGGGAGTTGCCGTCGAGTGTCCCGCAAGGCAAGGGCTGCACATCGCCGAGGATCACTTCATTCCCGAGATAATCGATCCCGAAACAGGCGAACCGCTTCCCGACGGTGAAACCGGCGAACTCGTGCTCACCTGCGTAACGAAGGAAGCTCTGCCGCTCATTCGCTATCGCACGCGGGACCGGACTCGTCTCATACGCGAGAAGTGCGACTGCGGCCGGGCCACGGCTCGGATGGATCGCGTGGTGGGACGCACCGACGACATGCTCATCGTGCGCGGAGTAAACGTCTTTCCCTCCCAAATCGAAACCGTTCTGCTCGAGGTCGGCGGAATCGAGCCTCATTACCAAATCGTGGTGGACCGGGGCTCGGGATTGATGGATGAGATCGACGTCCTGGTGGAGGCGCCTGCTTCGGTCAACGGCGATCAAGAACATTTCATTCAGCTCGAGAATCGCTTGAGCTACGAGGTGCAAAGCTCGCTGGGGATCTCCTGCAGAGTGCGGCTCGTGGCTCCGAGAGAGATTGCTCGCAGCGAAGGCAAGGCGGTCAGAGTCGTCGATAAAAGAGATCGCGGATAGAGTATTCGCTTTTCCGCGACACCTGTGGAAGAAGGAGGCGGTGATGAAACTCGATACGATGTACTTCGAGAAGAATGGGCGGATTGGATGCCTGACGCTCAATCGGCCCCGGCTGCTCAATGCGATGAACTACGAGGGCTCGCTCGACATGAACCGCGCCGCTGAAGCCATTAGAGATGACCCTGATGTGAGGGTGGTACTTATCCGCGGGGCTGGAAGGGCATTCTGCACCGGCATCGATCTCAAGCAGCTTCAGGCGGGCGATACGCCGCACCAGTACTACGAAAATTGGGACCGAGCTCTCAGGATTCTCGAGCAGTCCGAAAAAATTCTCATCTGCGCCATGCAAGGCTATGCATTGGGAGGCGGGCTCCAGTTGGCGCTGGCTTGTGACATTCGAATTGCAACTGAAGACTGCATGCTGGGACTACCGGCTATTAAGGAAGGAATTATTCCCGGCCTTGGCACGTTTCGCCTGCCCCGCTATATCGGTCTGGGCAGGGCGAAGTGGATGGTATTGTCGGGAGAAAATATAGACGGTCGCAGGGCGCTTGAAATAGGGCTCGTGGACCATCTGGCCGCTGCGGAAACGTTCGATCAGGAAGTAGACGCGTTGGTGGACAAGTATTCTCGCGCGTGCTCTGAGGGAACGCGGCAGTCGAAAATACTCTTGAACATGCCGTTCGATATGCCGCACGGTCAGTTCCTTGAAGAGTACCTTCGGCGGCAGCGCATCGCCCTCGCTTCGAAGGATCACGAGGAAGCAATGAACGCCCATCGCGAAGGCCGCGATCCCGCCTTTTCGAGCTGACAGCCTTCGCGTAATGAGCTAAATCATTTGAGTAATATTAAGGAGAGCAAGCCGACTAATGTGTTGTAAATCATTGCTGATCGTTTCGTAATTTTTATCGAACAAATGTTGCGGCATGATATGATCCAGCTCGCGCGTTTTCGATCGAAAATATGGGGTATCAACGGGTCAAGTACGTTTCGTGCGTGGTATTTTCAATAGCTGGATGTTTCCTCTCCTTTAACCATGCGGCCACGCCGGACACAAACTCTCAGGCGAAATCAGACCGTAAAACAACGCCGTCCAGTGAGGCAAAAACCCCCGATAAATCGGATCGTCCATATTCAAGATTCGGTCATAATGTCGAGCAGCATCGCTTAAACTGCGATTCCTGCCATAAGTTTCCATCCGCGAACTGGAAACAGGTTCGACGTGAAGGAGAACCGTTCCCAGATGTCACGGATTATCCTCAGCACGCCTCGTGCATAGGATGTCATCGTCAGCAGTTTTTCAAAGGCGCCGTTCCCGCTATATGCACGGGTTGTCATGTGGCGCCGTCTCCTACAAACAGCACTCGATATCCCTTTCCGAATCCGCGCGAAATCTACGACACATCGGAGCGGGGCAAATCTCGAGTTTCGGAGTACCGTGTCTTTTTTCCCCATGAAAAACATGAAGGTCTATTTGGCCGGCTTGATCGCGAACCAGCAACATACCTGGGACGCAGTTTAATACGAGCGGCATTTCGGCAGGAGAAAGATAAGGACAAAGAGAAGGAGAAACAGCAGCCGCAAGGGTCTCCCAACGCCGCTTGCGACAAATGTCATCAGACTTATCAACCGCAGGGGGAGTCCGATCAGGAATTCGTCGTAAAACCGCCGAAGGATCTTCCGGAGACCGCCTTCTGGTTGAAGAAGGGCGCTTTCAAAACCGCGCCGCAAAGTCACGCATTATGTTTTACCTGCCACACGCCGGAAGAGGGCCTCAAGCCGTCGGCATCTGATTGCGCGACCTGCCACAAGCTGATGACGGCCGGCCAGAGCGCCGCTCTAACGCGGATGCGCGGTGATTTTGACCCCGCGATGGCATCGGCCATGGGCATTGCCGATAAGACTTCTTTGCAAAAGTGGAGCAGGCGCGAGGCTGTGAAGTTCCGACACGAGTGGATAAGCCACGCCGATCTGGCGTGTTCAACCTGTCACACCGTCGCTTCCATAAATACCGCGGATCCCAAGGGCCCAACCGTCACGCCGTCGTCGTGCATAGGCTGCCACGTAACAGCAACATCCGATGAAGGAGGCGCTCTGAACGTCGAAGCCGACCAGAAGAAAGCCAATGCCGCCTTCCAGTGCACGAAGTGTCACGCGATTCTCGGGAAGAAAGCTATGCCCGAATCTCACGCCAAGGCGATCGCGGAAGCGCGCGCGAAGAAATGAATTTGACTATTATGTCAGGCACACCCAGGCGAACCATCACTTCGAGATCGCGCGATATGAAGTATTGCAGACCCTGGTTATCTATTCTTGTAATGGCAGGCTTCGCGGGTTTGGCGCTCTTCATACTCTTCGATAAGGATTCCGCGCTTAGCGCCGCGGAAGCGCACGCTGCAGTATTTGAGCCCGGCAGTGAAAGCGCGCTTCAGGAAGCAGGCGAATCGACTAAGTTCTCACATCGTCTCGTGGCGCACTCCCGATTGCGATGCCAGGCCTGCCATCGAGAAGACAACTCGCCGCGGACGAACTGGCTCGGTCACAGACCATGCTCTTCGTGCCATTCCCAGACTTTTGCTGCGCTCAAAGGCTCAATCTGTACCGTCTGTCATGCGAGCGTCGAACCCAAGACTCCGCCGGTTAAATCGCTTCCGAGCCTGAAGAGTTTCAGCGTCAAATTCGAGCACGGCCGCCACACAAGCGTCGCTTGTGCGACCTGTCATAAAGCCGCCTCGCGTGGAGTAGCGCTCTCGATACCGACCGGCTCAAACGCTCACGCGACCTGCTTTCAGTGCCACGGTCCGGCGAGCACTCGAAAAGAGAGCTTCTCGTGCAGTTTGTGCCATCAGCCGGGACGTTTTACACGCCCTTCAATATCCGCAAAGGCTTTCAAAGCCAATTTCAGCCACGGCGACCATACGGCTCGTTCAAAGCTGTCGTGCAATGAGTGCCATCGGGTAAGTTCGGCGGTATCCAATACAATGACTCACCCGCTTACCGCAATGCATCAGGCAGCGGGCCGCTCCGAGAGCTGTCAGAGCTGTCACAACAATCAACGAGCCTTCGGCGAAAAATTTTCCGATTGCAAGCGATGCCATCGCGGCCCCACCTTTCGATCGTGATACCTTGTGGTTCTCCTAAGAGCGCGGATTGAGCCTGTCGATTTCTTTTCCTATTGTTTGAGCCCTTTTCCAGTGTGGCAATCAGTGCACTTCATTCCGGTCAAGTCGCCAAGATCAATCGGGTGCTGAAACGATCCGTTCTTGACGGCAATGGTCTTGACGCCTTCGATCTGGTCAAGCACCGTATGGCAGATGTTGCAGTCTTCGCGAATCACTTTTCCGGTCTTTGTCTTATGCTTTCCATCGTGACACCGGAAGCAGCCTATTGAGTAATAGTGACCTATGTTGTCTACGTGGGAGGTCCAGTCGACATTCATTTCAGGGAAGAAGTAAGTTTTGTAGATCCGTTGGATTTCGGTGACGGCCGCGTTGATTGAATCACGCTTGGCGGAATATACCCGAGCATAATTGTCCCGATAGTAAGCGTCCAGATCCCTGGCAATGGCTGCCACAGCGGCGTCCGTCGTGTCGAACCGCCTCGACAACAGCTCGACTGATTTCTCTTTCAGAAACGGCAACGACACATCCATCTTCCCCGCGAACATCGATTCGTTGACCGCGCGATCCGGCGGAACATAGACGTGAGCCGGCCTATTATGGCATTCCACACAATCCATACGCCGTTTTTGAGAGGAGGCGATCTGATCAGGCGTCAGCGCCCCGGTTTCAGCCACGAACTCCTCTACATTGCCCTGCGGGTCCTTCCTCTGCACCCACGGTATCACCTGCCGATGGTCGTCGTTGGCGATATAGGTGATCTCGTTCGCAATGTTCATGTGCCAGTGTATTCCGGTTACGAGGCCTTTTTCGGGACTGCCGCCGCCGGTGTTGATCAGCATGCGAACCTGAGTCAGCGTATTCTTTTCGTCGAAGCCGTAATGATTGAACATCTTCAACTGGGTCCCGAAGAATTTCTCCGGCCAATGACACTGCTCGCAAGTCTCCTGGGCTGGCCGCAGATTGTGCACGGGGGTTGGAATCGGCTTGGGATACTTCTTGAACCAGACGGAGTAAACCTGATATGCGCCGGAGAGCTTAGACCTCAGGTACCAACCGGCTCCGGCCCCGACGTGACAGTCCACACATCGTACACGCGCGTGCGCCGATGCCTGATACGCGACGAACTCGGGGTTCATCACGCTGTGGCACAACTGTCCACAGAAGACTACCGAATCCGTGAATTCATAAGCGCGGTAGCTGCCGAATGCGCTTATGAACAGAAAAAGAAACGTAAACCCGCTGAACGACAAGAACCGGCGCCGCTGGCGAGCGTCGTTGAGATCGAGCACTGGAAAAGGCGAAAGTTCAGAAGCCCCTTGCTTGCTGCGGCGCCTGCGCTCCACGAGCGTTCCTATAAAGATCAGCCCCAGCCCGAGCAACAGAAATCCGGGAAGAATTATATAAGCGAGTATTCCGAGATAAGGATTGCTTCTGGTGTCCAACAGTTCGATCAGAATCAGGAAGAGAATGCTGGCCGCACTGGCGATGCTCATTGCAGACCCCAGTATGCTGATGAAATTGCGCAACAGACGCGGCGTTGGCTTAGCGGCCTGGCGGCCGCCCGACTCATCCGTCATTGTCAGTCTCCTTGCGAGTCTTATTGAGGCATCAAGCCGTTCCCGGATCCTTTACGTCAGGGCCGAGAGATTCATTCCTGGCTCGCTCAAGATCAAGAGGATGCTCTTCCCGGTAGTATGCTTCGGAAACTTTGCCGTCTACCACGGCCCAGTTTAGCGGATAAACATCGACATCGAAAATTGCATTGTAGAAATGCCAGACTACGATGGCGAGCGTGGAAGCAGCGCGCGGGCCGAGCACCCAGAAGAGGGCGGTTAGTATTACGAGCGAGAGTTGAATGCAGCGCTTCATTGTTCTATTTGCTTGTTCATTCAGGAGCGCTGCCTATATTGAAACCGAGCCCAGGGGAGCCCGAACTTCGACCAAATGAGCGGGCGGACCGGCGGCCGTTTGTAGTTGGCCGCCGGGCATTATCACTTTTGATCCATACTCACTTCTTGAAGGAGCGGATATGTGTAACGAGAGCCTTGCAGGTATCCTCGCCAAGAGATTTCTCATAAGCGGGCATCTTGCCCTTTCCTTTTGTGATGACGTCATAAAGCTGAGAGTCGGACTGCCCCTGTACGTCGGCGGACCCCAAATCGCGCAGCTTCATGCTTTTTCCTACCGGCGTGTTCCCGCTCCCATCCGGAGCGTGGCACATTACGCATTTAGATTTATATGTCGCGGCGGCATCCTCTTCCTCGCCCGCTGCAACGACGCCGCTGGAGCGCGGGGCTGCCCATACGAACGCGGCTACGGTCAGTGCGATTACGGTTAATTTCAGGACAGAGCGTTTCATAGTGTTTCGGCCTTTCTTGATGGATGGATTTTCAAGGGGCTCCTCTCACAGGAGCCCCTTATATTCTATCTGTCAGATTATTCCTTCACCTCCTTGATCCTCTCTCAACATCGCAGGCAAGATTTATGAATGCGTACGCCAGACTGCTCACTCCGTTTCGGCGGCTGGACGCCGTCAGGCGTCCAGCCGGTCTTTGCGTTGATTACTACTCCCTTTCGCATAGCTCAGGGCTCACACATCAAGGAACCGATTTGAATTGAACGGGCTCTCATTCGCTGCGCCGCCCGAAATATATCTTCAGCGACGTGTAAGGCAAGTGCGCCCGGTAGCGCTGCAGATTCGGGAATGTCTCCTGAAACAGGAAGCCCTGATATCCGGCTATCCAGTCCACTCGCTCGTGAAGCTTGACCGAGATCTTTGCTTCGGGCGATTGGAATTGCAGCGGGTATGATCCGATGAAGATCGTCGGCGTTGACACTCGATCGCCCTGGCCTCCATCGTGGTGGATTCTATAACCGGCATACACTCTCAACCTCGGGTGCAGCTCGGCATAGGCGGATAGAAATGCGAAGTTGTCTCGTAGAAAATACCGGCTCTCTCCCAGAGTCTTTACGTTGTTGAGGAAGAAGATTATCTCCGCCTCGCTGGTGACGCGCGAATAAGTGTAGCCTCCGCTCAGAGAGTACTTGCTGTTGGGCGTCCAATCGGCCGACGCTGAAAGGATACGGCTCTTGATGTCCGCCCCGAAATTACGCAGATCTTCGGAGAGAGAAGGATTGTTGTTGTCCTTGGTCACCATAGACGCGTTTATCGAAAACGTCCGAGTCGGACGCAGGATGCTCCGCACCCGCACATTGGTGAAGTCATAGCTCGCGATGCGCGTGAACACGTTATCCGACGTGCCGTTCTCCAAATCGAAATAGAGCGACCATATCTTCGCCGGCTTGGCCTTGAACCCGAAGATTACCGAATGAGTCGAGTTGTTGAAGAGATTCAACTTTGGAGCCGGGGCGGCTCCGCTGGCTACGTCCGTACTGAAAAGCTCTATGTGCCTGTTCGTGTATCGATAACCGAAGTGCGCGCTGAATTGCGGAATGAACGAATAATCCGCCTCGATCGTGTCCTGATACCGCCGATAGTTGGTTGTCCTGAATGAGAAACTGTCCGTGAATACCGGCGGCAAAGGCGTCTCGCCGAAGGCGGTCGTTCGTGAGCGAAGCAAAGCATCCAACACCTCTTCGCCGCCGCTTATTCGGAAGTTGTTCACCCTGAAGGTATCGGAGATGCGAAACCTGTCGTTAATCAGCCAGGTTGCGCCCAAGTCCACAATGCTGTTCGGCCGCTTGGCGCTGCCGATTGCAGTGCCGGTCTCGCTCTTGATGTTGTTTCCCGATGCATCCTTGCCCGTCGCCAGCTCCCTCAAATTGAACTTCGTCTCGGAGCTCGTATAGATGTAACGAGCCGTGAAGTCCAACTGCTTCTTGAGCAACGTGTGCACGCTCATTCGCGTGTAAGGCGAGGTTCCCCGAGTGGGAAGATCGCGCTCGAATGTGTTCAGCACGCTGGTATTCGTCGGGTTGTTCCCGGGATTCACGCCATCGACGAGATAGCGAGTATCATCCTTGAAGAAACGCAGTCCTTGAAGGAACGATAAATTGAACACCCACAGCTTTGCATCGACGCCAATACGGTATTCGTTCGATTCCCACCGCGACGGCGACAGTATCGGAAACTCGTCGCGTTGATAATCGTAGGTTGTAAGCGCCGGCCCGCTGTTCTTGTTCACCGAATAACCGAGATTGAACCTCAGCTTGTCGTTTTGTGGAAGAATAGTGAGATCGAAATCCCCCTGCCGGTATTCCGTGTTTGAGTTGTGCTGATTGAGAGCAATGTTGGTCAGGCTGTTGAAGAAGTCGAACCGGCGATATGTCGCGTCGAACTTATATGCGCCGGTCTTCTCCGTATTGACGTGCAGATAGCGATTCGGGTCGCCCGAGCGATCGCCGATTCCCCAGCCAAACGAAGTCATCAGGAACGAGTCGAAAAGCAGTCCGTTGTTCTCGCGAGATTTGATGAGCAGGCTCTGATCGAACAATCGGAACCCCGGTGTGTAGTTCAAATCGCTCCGGTACTTGTTTGCGTTTCCCTCGATCACGATTGCGCCAGCGCCGACCTCGATGCTCGATGTAATGGTGTAGGCGCCTTCAAGCTTTTCCTGCGGCGCCGCGGCGCCGATCTTTTTCACCGAGCTCTGGGCCTCATCCGTCTTTTCAGCATCGACCACTGCCCCCTTGTCCTTATCGGTAATGGTGACGGCGGGCTTCTTGCCGGTATCCGAATCCTGCGCTTGTGTCCCCGGGCCGCTGATCCCAGCGGTGACCAGCATCCCGACCCCAAGAGCGAGCGCGAGTCTGAATTTCTTGTTCATCGTTGTGCCTCCGTTGAACGTCATCGCCGCCTCATCGGAAGAAGAAGGGATGCGTGTTGGAACCATGAATTTTCGCGTGACAGGTAGTGCAGTTCTGGAATCGCGCCGTGGCTTGGTTGTGGAAGCTCGGCGTATTCGGCGCCCCTACCTCTCCGGCGTTGCTGTGGCACTCCAGGCAGAGCTGCCGCACATCGGCGCGCTTGAGCAATTTCGGATTGCCGGATCCGTGAGGATCGTGGCAGGCCGCGCAGCCTTCAACTTTTAGCGGTGCGTGCTCGAATACAAACGGTCCCTGCTTGTCGGAATGGCATTTTATGCAAGCCGCATCAGAGCCGCCTGAAAGCCTGGCCTGCTTCGACTCGAAACCGCCGTGCGGGTTGTGACAGTCGCTGCAATTCATCGCGCCTTCCAGCACTTTGTGATGGAACGGCTTCGTGAACTGAGCCTTGGTTTCGTTGTGGCACGACACGCAGAGTTGAGGCTGAGGCTTGATCAGCATCTTTGGAGGAGCAAGATCGTTGACGTGACTGCTTGCCGCCGCGATTGATTGAATCGATGCCGGAGCTCGTGAGGGCGACGACGGCGGACCGGCTTCGCCCTTTGCTGCTTTCGCTGACCAGTGAGGCGAATGGCAATCGGTGCAGCCTACGTCATTTTTCCAGTGTTCGCCTCGCCGATAGGCGTTATGTTCTTCCTTGCCCGAGTGGCAGCTCAAACATGTTTCGGAGATCTTCTTCGTTGACTCGCCTTCGAAGGTGTGGATCTTTGTCTTGTCTCCGCCTCCTTCGATATGAGCCTTTCCTGGGCCGTGACATGATTCGCAGCCCTGTTGCTCCGCCTTCCAATGTGGACGGGGCTTGGCATGAGCCGTGTGCGAGAAACTCTTGAACTGGTCTTCATGACAGGCCTTGCAGGATTCGCTTCCGACATAGTCTTCGGGCGCGCCTTTCTCCGGCGCAGCCGCGGTCGGCGGCGCTGCAAGTGTCGAATCAGCTCTGGCCGGCGGAACAGCTTTACCGAAAGCAGTCCAGAACAGGGCGATAGCAAAGCCGCCGATCAGCGCTGTTTTTGTTAGCTTCAGGACAGTCATCTTTGATCCTCCCAATTCTCGTGATCGGGCGTCGTCGCTTCTCTTTTTTCGGAAAGATCGGACGCCCCGTTGGCGATGAGATTTGAAGTTGAGTCACTCATCTCGGACACGCATTGTGCAAGTGGTGTTCACAAGCGCTACATTTCACGGAGATCAATCAGGACAGGATCAAGAAATCAGGCTCCGAATGCGTCTGGCCGTGGTTTCGCGGTATTTAAGGACGGCGCTTCACCTTTGAGTCTTATCGGTAAGCTCCCTCGCAAATGCGAAACGGATGGGCGTAATCACTCAGCGGGAGGGCGAAATTCACCCAGATATCTGTGAGACGTTGAGGTGAAAGAGAACTCCAGGATAGCCACGCTGTACCGCTTCGGGATAAACCTCTGATATTTAAGAGCGGTATAGCCTTTGATACAAGCGAGAGTTTGAATAACATTCGAAAGCCTATTCGATCTTCGGAGGCGTAATGTCAGAGGCCTAATTGACACCCTCAAACTGCTTTGGTATTTTTCTCGTTGCTTTTTTGAGGTCATATATTCCTGAGTAGCTCAATGGCAGAGCATCCGGCTGTTAACCGGAGGGTTGTAGGTTCGAGTCCTACCTCAGGAGCCAAGTTAATCAACCACGTAGAGGCGGTCATTGATTGGCCGCCTCTTGGCTTTGTGACCTATATGTGACCGGACTTTCGGCCCGCCCACAAATGGCCTCTATAGCCTGTCGTTTTCGCTCGTCTGTCGCGTGAGTGTAACGTGCGGACATTTGAATCGTGCTATGACCCAGAATGGCCGCAATCGTAACTGCATCAGCATGCGCATCGGCTAGCCGCGTAGCAGCCGTGTGGCGTAGATCGTGAAATCTGAAATCTCCGATCTTAGCTTCTCTGATAGCCCACGCCCACGCGGTCTTGATCCAGCCTATCTGGAATACACGATGCCCGTCTCGCGGCATAGACTCTAGGACGAAGCGCGTTGCTTGATTGAGCGGAATCACTCGATCTTTTCCACTCTTCGTGTTAGTCACATAGATCAGCCCACGTTCCAAATCTACGTTCTTCCAGCGCTACAGCAGCGTTGGTGCCGGCGCGTGAAATTCTCCCGCATTCAGCTAAATCCGAGTCGCGCCAGATTGTGGAGCGCGGCCTGCAACACCTGCTGATCTCCGATCTCCATAGCAAGCCGGCGTGACTCCGCATAATACTCCAACGCCTTCAGGCGATCGCCAAGATGTTCAGACACTAAGCCGAGGTTGCCGAGCACGCGCGCTTCGCCCTGCTGGTCGCGAAATGCGCGAAAGAGCTCCAGTGCGCGCACGTTGAGCTTGCGCGCCTCCTCGTAATCGCCGCGATCCAGACTGATATGCGCCAGTGAGCCGACCACGAATGCCTCGCCTTTGAGATCGCCAGCGAGCTGCGAGAATTCACGCGCTTCCTTCAGCGCTGCCTCAGCCTTCTTTATCCGACGCTCGTTCATGTGAATGATGGCGAGGTTGCCGAGACGACCCGACAGGCCGCGTACATCACCGACCTCACGCGCGATCCCGATCGCGTCCTCAAGCGCCCGCATTGCGCGCTCGTTGTCCCCGTTGCGCCAGAAGCCTTCGGCAATAATGCCGAGGGTCTCCCCGAGCGTGGTGCGGTCGATGCCGGCTTCCCTGATGAGACACCATGCCTGCTGCAGAAAGGGCCGTGCTTCATTGATCTTGCCGAGATTCATCAGCCCTCCGGCCTTTGCGGTCAGCGCCTGATGCAGCATTGCTTTGTCACCGAACGACGTGGCCTCGTTGACCGCAAGGTGAAACGTCGACACGGCCTCGTGAAGCTTGCCGAGATTGCGCAGAGCATTGCCGAATTTCATTAGCACCGAAATGCGCGCGTGGGAGTCCGTCAAACCGTCGAGCGCATCGAAATAGCGAACTGCCGCGAGTCCGTGCTGGGACGCGCGGAAGAGCAGCGATCCCAACGCAGCATTTTTCGAACCCGCAGAAAACCTACCTATGTCGTCGCGCCAGCGATCGAGCAGGTTCGGCGGCGCCGGCAGCGCGGGCGGCCTGGCGCCCTGCAGTCGTTGCCAAAGCGCGTCGATGAGCCAGTTCGCGTCGCATTGTAAGCGGTTCCCTAGTGTACTGTTTCACAAATAGCTATACAGGTAATGCCTGCTTAGCGCGCTGGATTTTGCGCAGTATGTTTTCGCCTTTTGCATTCCAGGTGTAGCGAATCGGATTGAGATTTCGATCCGCTAAGTAGCCAAGAATTTCATCAGACAGCTCCTTTACATGCTTGAAG
>QHVH01000064.1 GCA_003222245.1 Blastocatellia bacterium AA13
GAAGGTGCAGGAGAAGCAGAGCAAGGTGCTGGAGTATGAGTACAGCCCGCTGATGGAAGTACAGGGATGGAGCGAAGTGCCGCGAAGCGTGCCGCTGTTTGAAATGATCTATATCTTCCAGAACTATCCCGTTGACGGAGGCATTCGCGAGCAGGCAGGCGCTGAGTTTCGAATAAGCGAAGCTCGATCCGTTGAAAAGAACAATTACCCGCTTGTTTTACACGCCATGCCCGGGAAAGAACTCTCCCTGGGCTTTCAATATGAGGTTGGAGAATACAAAGCAAATAACATTGAGCGCCTATTGAATCACCTGACGCAGGTGCTGGAAAGCATCGCAGCGGACAATCAGCTCCGCGTTATGGATCTATCCTTGATGAGCCCGCGGGAACGGCATCAGGTGATTGTCGATTGGAATCAGACTACAGCCGAATATTCGAAAGACTGTTGTGTTCATGAGCTGTTCGAGCAACAGGTGAAGCTTACACCGGAGGCGGTTGCCGTAAGCTATGAAGGCAAGCACATAACTTATGACGTGTTGAACAGGAGGAGCAATCAGGCAGGTCGTTGTCTCTGGAATCTCGGGATCGGGCCGGAGTCGGTTGTTGCAATCGTTGCAGACCGCGGGCCCGGATTTCTAATCTCAATGTTGGCGACTCTCAAAGCAGGCGCGAGTTATCTGCCTTTGGATCCGGCACTCCCCATAGCCCGGCTGGTATATTCGCTGACTCGGAGTAAGGCCTGCGTGGTTCTGTCTATCCTGGAATCGGTAGCAGAAATCGATGACAAGTTATCAAAAGGGGACTGCGCGGTTCCTCTCTACACAGTCGAGAATCTATTCGAATTTGAACGTGACGATCAGAATCTTTCTTCGCGCAACAACTCGCAAAACCTCGCCTATCTGATTTACACATCCGGCTCAACCGGTATGCCTAAAGGAGCGATGGTTGAGCAGCGTGGAATGATCAACCATCTCTTCGCGAAAATCACCGATCTAGCTTTAACCGGGCAGGATGTAGTCGCGCAAACCGCTTCTCAGTTATTCGACATTTCGATCTGGCAGTTCTTAAGCGCGCTGCTGGTCGGCGGGAGAGTTGTCATAGTCAAGGATGAAGAAGCGCAAGATCCGGCCCCGCTGATACGAGTCTTGCAGGAACACGGCGTCAGCATAGCCGAAGTCGTGCCTTCGTTACTGCAGGCCCTGTTTGCAGATCTCGTTAAGAACGGCTCAACGAATCCGCTAACCGCTCTGCGATGGATGCTGGTTACGGGTGAAGCCTTCCCCTCCGAGTTATGTCGCCGCTGGTTGGACGCTTTCCCAGAGATTCACGTGATGAACGCGTATGGACCGACTGAATGCTCGGACGATGTCACTCACTATTATGCAAACTCGCTCTCGAACCTTAATACATCGAACGTAGCGCTGGGCAAAGCGATAGCTAATCTCCAGATGTATATCTTGAATGATGCGCTCTCTCCCGCGCCTCTCGACGTCAAAGGAGAGCTTTATGTCGGAGGAGTAGGGGTTGGCCGCGGATACCTGGATGATCCGGCGAAGACCGCACAGGCGTTTGTACCCAACCCGTTCAGCAGCTCTACTGGAAGCCGGTTATATCGTACCGGTGATATTGGACGCTATCACGACGACGGAGACATAGAGTACCTGGGACGAATAGATCATCAGGTCAAGATCAGAGGATATCGAATCGAACTCGGGGAAATAGAAGCGGCAATCAATGAACATGCAGTGGTCGACCAGGCCATCGTACTGGCAAGAGAAGACGAGCCCGGTGATAAGCGGTTGGTCTGTTACTTTGTCGGCAAGCACGAGGTAAGCGGAAAACTGATAAGAGAGGATTTGCAGGAGAGATTGCCCGCCTACATGATGCCGGCCGCTTTTGTACAGCTTGAAGAGATGCCGCTGACGGCAAACGGCAAAATCGATCGACGAGCATTGCGGATGCCTGAGATCAGCTCGACAAACGAGAGTTATGTTCCTCCTCGTAGCGCCGTCGAAGAAATACTGTGCGATATATGGTCGGAGGTATTGAGAGTAGAGAAGGTAGGAATAACGGATAACTTCTTCGAACTCGGAGGACACTCGCTGCTGGCGATGCAACTGGTCTCGCGCGTGCGGAACACTCTCGGAGTGGAGATTTCGTTACGAAGTCTGTTCGCGAACCCGACAGTCGCCGCCATAGCAATCGAAGTGGAGCAGCTCAGGAGATCCGGAGAAAGGACTGTTATCCCGCCGCTGACCAGATCTCATCGAGCGGAAACCGTGCCGCTGTCGTTTGCCCAGCAACGGTTGTGGTTCATCGATCAGTTGGAACCGGGAAATGCCACCTACAATATCCGCTGCGCCGTGCGGCTAAGCGGTCCGCTTGATGTGAGTGCGTTGACCCGTAGCCTCAATGAAATAGTCCGACGACACGAAGTATTGCGGACCATCTTTCCCGCGAAGGATGGAGCGCCTCGACAGGAGATTCTCGAGACTCTCGAACTGCCGTTGATCACGACAGACTTAACTCAGGTGAATGAAGCCGAGCGAGAGCGCGATCTGCAGGAAATGTTGAGAGAAGAAGCAAGAAGTGGGTTTGATCTGTCGAATGGCCCGCTGATCCGCGCGAAGCTCGTCTGGATGGCCGAAGACGAACATGTACTGGTCGTGGTGATGCATCACATCATCAGCGACGGGTGGTCCATAGAAATCATGGTCGCGGAGTTCTCACGTTTATACGGCGCCTTCGCGCAAGGAAATTTATCACCACTGCCTGAGTTGGAGGTTCAGTACGCGGACTATTCAATCTGGCAGAGAGAATGGCTGCAAGGGGAAGTCCTGGAAACGAAGCTTCAATACTGGAAAGAGAAACTCGATGGAGTAGCAGTCCTCGAATTGCCCTCGGATCGAGCGAGACTTCCAAGGGGCAGCTACATCGGAGCGAGCGAGAGTTTTCATATTTCGGAAGAGTTGACAGCGAAACTCAGCGATCTGAGCAAGCGCGAAGGCGCTACTTTGTTTATGAGCCTGCTTGCGGGATTCCAGACGCTGCTGGCCAGGTACAGCGGACAGGAAGATATCGCAATCGGTACACCGATCGCAGGCAGGAGTTGGAGAGAGAGCGAGGGTCTGATTGGATGCTTCGTCAACACGCTGGTGATGCGGACTGATCTGCGAGGCAATCCCACGGTAGTTGAGTTGCTGCGAAAAGTGCGGGAAACGGCGCTGGGAGCCTATTCGCACCAGGACGTGCCGTTTGAAAAGCTGGTCGAGGAACTCCAACCCGAGAGAAGCCTCTCGTATCAGCCTCTCTTTCAGGTAATGGTCGCGATGCAGAACGTGCCGCAGGCGGACTCGGCAATAGCGGGATTAACCTTGAGGGGCGAATCGATGAGACCCGCATCGGCAAAGTTCGAGCTGAACCTGTTGATGAGCGAAAAGGATGGCGAGGCCCACGGTGCGGTGGAGTATGCGACTGAGTTGTATGACGGCTGGAGAATCCGGCGGTTGCTGGAGCACTTCAATCGAACGCTTGAAGGAATGGTGAAGAACGAGAAAGCGAAGATGATGGAGCTGCCGTTGATGAGTTTCGAGGAACGGCAGGAGGTGATCATAGAGTGGAATCAGACCGCGGTCGAATTTCCGGCAGACCGTTGTTTGCACGAGTTATTCGATCAGCAAGTGGAACTGACGCCCGATTCCGTAGCCGTCATTCAAGAAGATGCCTCACTAACCTACGAGGAATTGAGCCGGAGAGCCAATCAGCTTGCAAACTATCTGCGCGAGATTGGCATTGGCCCTGACCTGAGAGTGGGGCTGTGCGTGGAGCGCAGTCTGGAGATGATCGTTGGCTTATTGGGGATTATGAAAGCCGGCGCCGCGTACCTGCCTCTTGATCCGGATTATCCGCGGGAACGGCTCGAACACATGATCGGAGACGGTGAGTGCAGCGTAACAATCACCGTTGAACCATTAATTGAGAAGCTGCGTTCCATTGAAACAGAAGTGGTGAGTCTCGATGCGGATTGGCAGCGGATCGCTCAGCGGAGCGACAAGAAGCCGATTGTGCCGATCAATCCGGAGAATCTGGCCTATGTGATCTTCACCTCGGGTTCGACGGGAAAACCGAAGGGAGTAGCCATCGAGCACCGGCAAATCCTCAATTACGTCGCCGCAATTATCGAGCGGATGGGGGTCAAACCACGCGGCAAGTTTGCTATGGTGCAGCCTCTGACATTTGACTCGTGTGCAACGGTCATTTATCCGGCATTGATTACCGGCGGCTGTTTGAATCTGGTTCCAAGGGAATACGTTATTGACCCGCAAGCGTTGAGTGAGTATTTCAGCAGGCTCGAAATAGATTGCCTGAAGATTACTCCATCGCACCTGGTTGCGTTGCAAGCGGGGATTGATGCGGAGAGTGTCTTACCGCGAGAGTGCCTGGTGATCGGTGGAGAATCATCAAGTAGCGAATGGGTAGCAGAACTGCGCGAGCTGAGGCCGCATTGCCGGGTATTGAGTCATTACGGACCTACAGAGGCGACCGTGGGGATGCTCACTTATGATGTCGAGCAGGATCGAAGCGAGGGCTACACGGCAGTGGTTCCGGTCGGCCATCCGCTGGCAAATACGCAAGCATATGTGCTCGACAGATTAATGCAGCCGGCGCCGGTAGGAGTTGGAGGCGAGCTGTACATCGCCGGTTCATGCATTGCTCGGGGCTATCTCAATCATCCGGAAATAACGGCGGATCGATTTATTCCTGACTTGTATTCCAGTGAGCGCGGGGGACGCTTGTATAAGACAGGCGATCAGGTCCGCCATCTCAGGAGCGGAAATATCGAGTTTCTGGGACGCTTGGATGAGCAGGTCAAGATCAGAGGATATCGAATCGAACTTGGAGAGATCGAAGCAGTCCTGAGTCAACACGCTTCGGTGGAACAGGTTGTCGTGCTGGCGCGAGAGGATGACTTCGGAGAGAGGCGGTTGGTAGCCTACCTCGTCCTAAAGGATGACGTAGGTGAGGCGGACTTGAAAGCACATCTTCGACAGAAATTGCCGGACTATATGGTACCAGCCGCATTTATTTACCTGGATGAGATACCGTTGATGTCAAACGGCAAGATCGATCGCAGGTCGCTGCCGAAGCCCGACTTTGCGGGAGCCGTCGCCAGTTATGCGGCGCCGAGGACCGTCGTCGAGGAGATCGTCTGCGGAATCTGGGAAGAGGTACTGAGACTCGAGAAGATCGGCGTAACGGATAACTTCTTTGATTTAGGCGGACATTCATTGCTCGCGACTCAGGTCGTCTCTCGTATGCGAAAGGTACTCGGTGTTGATCTGGCTTTGCGATCGCTTTTCGAGAACCCGACGGTTAGACAACTTTCAGAAGTTGTGATGGAAGATCTCAGGGCCGGTGTCCGCGTTGAATCATACGACATAGTACGAGTGAGTAGAGAGACGGAGCTGCCGCTTTCATATGCACAGAACCGCTTGTGGTTCATGCAGGAGTTGGAGCCCGAAAGCTGGGCCTACAACGTTCCGACCGCGGTTCGGATGGTGGGCGCGCTGGATACCGCTGCGCTAAAGCAGAGCTTGAGCGAGATCGCACGAAGACACGAAGCCTTGCGGACGAGTTTCGAATCGCGAGGTGGTGAGCCGGTACAGTTGATCCATCGCACAATCGATGTCGAACCAGCAGTGGTCGATATCGGAGTCATAGCAGAAGGCGAGCAGGAAAAGCTTGCCGTTGAGATCGCGGTAGCAGTGGCGGAACGGCCCTTCGATCTGAAAAAAGGTCCGGTATGGCGGGCGGTTCTGGTCAGGCTTGGGCAGTATGACCATGTTCTCGTCGTTTGCATACATCACGTCGCGAGCGATGGCTGGTCGGGTAGCGTGCTGGTCAGGGAGTTTACGGACTTGTATGGACTGTTCAGGCGAGGAATGCAATCAAGCCTCAGGGAGTTGGATATCCAGTATGCGGATTATGCGGTCTGGCAGAGAAAGTGGCTTGATGAGGAGATGCTGGAACGGCAGATGGATTACTGGCGGCGGCAACTAAACGGGGCGCCGATGCTGAATCTTAGAAAGGGAGAGGGAGCCGCGCAAATAAACGGTCATAAAGCCGGGCAAGTCTCTTTTCAGATTACACCGGAAGTCACAAATGAACTGAAAGCGTTGAGCCGGCAGGAAGGCGCGACTCTGTTTATGACCTTGCTGGCAGCCTACCAGATGGTACTGGGAAGGTATGCAGAGCAGGACGACGTGGTAGTGGGTACTGACATAGCAAACCGGAACCGTTTGGAAGCGGAGGGACTGATCGGCTTTTTTGTAAACCAGTTGGTGCTCCGAGTGAAGCTTGAAGGGACATTGAGCTTCAGAGAGCTGATGGCCCGCGTTAGAGATGTGACGCTTGGAGCGAATGCGCATCAGGACCTGCCGTTTGAGAAACTGGTAGAGAAACTCGCTCCAAGAAGGAGCACCTCTCGGACGCCTCTGTTTGAGGCGAGCCTGGTCATGCAGAATGTTCCACAAGAGGGCGGAACACTCGAAGGATTGATCTTGTTATCTTTTCCAATTGGAGAAGAGATTGCGAAATACACTCTGGCGTTGAGAGTAGGAGAAAGCGAGAGCGGGTTGGGAGGCGCATTGAGCTATGAGATGAACGTAATCCATCGAGCCGATGCAGAGTTGCTCGTAGATCAGTTGCAGAGTCTACTAGGCATAGTAGCCAGTGAATACGATCAGTCGCTCGATGCTCTCGGCGCGAAACTCGATACACTTGCCAGAGAATACCGTGCGAAACGAAAAGGCTCCTTAAAGAGCGCATTAAGAACCAGGCTGCTTGCGAGATAGTCCCGCGACGGTCGGTGCGGCCGAAATCCTGAGGCAATTTTATGAACGATAATCGGGTGCATAAGAGGAGTGCGCCGTTTGTATTGTCACCTCGGAAACCCGTAGCAGTCTCCTCTGAAGATATGGTCACCATCGACGTCTTCGGCGCTGAACGTGGACTGCCGCTGGTCGTTCGCGCACGAAGCAGCGACCTGGATCCGATCGCGTGGGCAAACGCGAACCGATCTGTGCTGGCAAAACATCTCTTGAAACATGGAGCGATTCTTCTGCGCGGCTTTGCCTTGAATCGCCCGGAACAGTTTCGACAGTTAGTCGAATCCGTATCAGGCGGGGCCGTTCCATATCGAGAACGCAGCTCGCCGCGATCGCGCGTTATGGAGAATATATATACGTCGACAGACTACCCGAGCGACCGAAGCATACTTCCTCACAACGAACACTCTTATGCGATAACCTTTCCGCGGAAATTATTTTTCTGGTGCGAGATTGCCGCGCAGCAAGGTGGAGAAACGCCGCTGGGCGACACTCGCAGAATTCTGGCGCGCATTGATCCGGCTATTGTCGACAAGTTTCGGGAGAAGGGGTGGATGTACGTACGCAACTACACTCCGCACTTCGGCATGTCGTGGCAGACAGCATTTCAAACAAACGATCGCGCGCGTGTCGAAGCCTACTGCGGCAACGCTGATATCGAATGGGAATGGACTGCCGAGGGACTGCGCACCATACAGCGACGGCCTGCGATTGCCATGCATCCCGTATCAAATGAGCCTGTCTGGTTCAATCACGCAGCCTTCTTTCATGTATCCAGCCTCGAACCGGATGTGCGCGGGCCGCTCCTTGCTACGTACGACGAAAGAGACTTTCCGAACCATACTTATTATGGCGACCATTCGCCGATTGAAGATTCTGTAGCTGAGCATCTCCGGGAGGCTTATACGGAGGAACTGGTCTCAGCCCCATGGGAAAACGGAGATGTAGTCATCATAGACAATATGTTGACCGTGCACGGCCGCGCGCCTTATGTCGGGCCGCGGCGCATCCTTTTTGCAATGGCAGAGCCATATACTCGCACGGACTCGATCTCCATGAATCTAGAGGTACACTGAATGTCTACGGAGATGCTGCAGGGATTTGCACTGTCCCCGCAACAGAAACATATCTGGCGGCTGCAATCCAGAGATGGAGCCGCGGCATACAGAAGCCGCTACGTCTTTACGGTAACAGGCGAGCTGGAGCCCGAGATCCTTACTCCCGCACTGCGAAAAGTGGTCGAGCGTTACGAAGTCCTGCGGACGAGGTTCAGGTTGCTGCCCGGAATGGCGCATCCACTACAGGTCATTTCCGCGGATGCTGATTTTGCTTATGTCTTTGAGAACCTAAGCGCGCTGCCGGCGGATGAGCAGGCAATGAAGCGCGAGACGTTCCCCAGCGCAAGTGAGGGAGAAGACGAATCGGAGAGCGATGTTGTTCTGAGTGTCAGGCATCTGATGCTCGATCCGGAGCAGCACCTGCTGGCCATCGAAGCGCCGGTGATGAACGCGGATGCAATAAGCCTGCATCTGTTGGCGCGCCGGATTTCGATTGCTTATGTGAGCATCCTTAATGAAGAAACTATGGCCGAGCCTGCCGTGCAGTACGTCGATGTCTCCGAGACGATGAATGACTGCCTGCAAACCGACGACTTTGACATTGGAAGGCAGTATTGGCGTGAGCAGATTGCGGATCTCGGACACTCTCATATACGACAGCGGCTTGTCGCTAGCGACTTTCGGCATAAGGTGTTTCGGATACAAGGAGCGGATCGCCTCTGGGAAAGAGCAGAAGAGTTTTGTATTAGATTGGGCGTGAGTCTGGAGAGCCTGGTGCTGGCTAGCTGGGGATTGGTGGTGAGCCGGATGGAGTCAGCCGAAGAGACGCTGATCGGTGTCTGTTGCGATGGCCGCGCGGAAGACGTCTTACTGGAAGTGATCGGCCTGCTATCGCGACCTGTGCCCTTTCTCTTCCGCCCAACGCCCTCCGAAACTTTCACGGAAGTCGTGCTTGAAGTGCATCGTCAGTTGACCGAGATGACGGAAGAGCAGCTCTACTTTGACCCCGCAACGGTGAATGAGGGGTCGGCAGACGAGGGGACCTATAAAACCTGTTTCGAATACGTAAGAACGCAGCCGCATGACGTAGAAGCGAGACAGACGTTCGTGCTCGAATCGCTGCTCAGCGTCACCGATCGGTTCGAGATGAAGCTGACTTCGATAGAGGTCTCCGGCAGGCTGCTCTGTCAGTTGGAATACGACGAAGCCAGGATCACTGAGAGTGAAATACGCAGAGTCTGGGACAGCCTGAGCACGTTGATTGACTCCGGATTGAGTGATCCCGGTCGGCCAGTAGAGTCACTCGAGATTCTGAGTCCGGAGGCAAAGACGCAATTAGTGAAGTATGCGCGAGGAGAAGAGATCGATTGGGAGATGGAGAGCGTGCACGGGATGTTCGAGGCGCAGGCCGTAGAGCGGCCGGATGGCGTCGCGCTGGTCTATGAGGGAGAACATCTGAGCTACGAGGAGGTCAATCGAAAAGGAAACCAACTGGCGAACTATCTAAGGCGTCGTGGAGTGGAAGTCGAGGACAGGATAGCGCTGTACCTCGAGCGCGGTCTGGAATTGATGATAGCCGTGCTTGGTGTTTTGAAAAGTGGAGGGGCCTATGTGCCGATGGATCCGGGTTATCCGATGGGTCGCCTGAAGTATATTGTCGAGGAAGCCGGAGCGGCGGTAGTGCTTACGATCGAGCCGCTGGCAGGAGGTCTTCTATCGAGCGGCGCCGAAGAGATTTGTCTGGATAAGGAATGGGCGAAGATAGGAGAAGAGAGAGACAGCAGCACCGAAGTGCGGGTTACGGGCGACAACCTGGCCTACGCTATTTACACGTCGGGATCAACGGGAAGGCCGAAGGGCGTGATGATACCGCACGGCCCTGTATGTAATCACATGCGATGGATGCAGAAGATCTATCCGATTGGATCGGATGACCGCATGCTGCAGAAAACCGCGATCGGATTTGATGCGGCAGGAACCGAGATCTGGCTTCCGTGGCTGGCTGGGGGCACGGTCGTCGTGGCGCGAGAAGGCGGACAGCGCGATGTGGAATACCTTGGCCGCGTGATACTGGAGGAGAGCGTGACGATCTTCCAGGGGGTCCCGACCCTTCTCAGAGAGATGCTGGTCAACGGAAGCGGGTTGGTGGGAGATGGTCCTCTGAGGCTGGTCTACAGCGGAGGCGAATTGTTGACCGTCGAGCTGGCTGAGAAGCTCATGAAGACTACCGGATCTGAACTGTGTAATTTGTACGGACCAACTGAGGCAACGATCGATGCTACCGGTTGGCAGGTAAGAAGCTCGGACAGCATAGACCGAGTGCCGATCGGACGCCCCATAACAAACACTCGCGTGTGCGTGCTCGATAAGAAGATGGAACTGGCGCCTACTGGCGTTATCGGAGAGATATACATCGGCGGAGCCGCGGTCGGGAGAGGATATTTGAATCGAGCGGATCTGACGGCAGAGCGATACCTGCCGGGCGTTTTGGGAGAATACGGGGAACGGTTGTATAGAACCGGAGATCGCGGGCGGATGGCGGATGGTGGAGACCTTGATTATCTCGGGCGTATTGATGCTCAGGTGAAGCTGAGAGGTTATCGAATCGAGCTGGGAGAAATCGAGGCAGTGATGGCGAGACACGAGGGAGTGAGACAGTGCGCGGTGGTTGACAGGGATGATGAGCGAGGGGAAAGACAATTGGTCGGCTATGTAGTTCCGACCGGTACCGATGGATTCTCGATTGCGGAGCTAAGAAGCTTCGTCGGCGAGCAATTGCCCGACTACATGGCGCCGGCGGCCATTGTGGAGCTCGAAGCGATGCCGCTTACCTCGAACGGCAAGCTTGATCGTAAGGCGCTGCCCGCACCAGATCTCAGCGCTCGAAGAGAATCCTTCGTTGCGCCGCGCAGCGCGGTGGAAGAAATTCTCTGCGATATCTGGGCAGATGTGCTGAGAGCAAAAACGGTAGGCATCAACGACAACTTCTTCGAACTGGGAGGCCACTCATTACTCGCGATGCAGGTGATGTCGCGCATACGGGATCTGCTTGGAGTTGAAGTGCCCTTGCGAAGCCTGTTCTCCGATCCCACGCCGGCAGCGATAGCCGTTGCTGTGGAACAAGAGCGAATGGCCGGAGAAAAGATATCCGCGCCACCGCTGGTCAGGGTCGAACGAAATCAGGAGTTGCCGCTCTCATTTGCGCAGCAGAGACTGTGGCTCATCGACCAGCTACATCCGGGAAACACTGCCTACAACATATCGTACGCGGTTCGGCTCAACGGCAATCTCGATGTTGGAGCTCTGCGGAAGAGCTTTAACGAGATAGTCGCTCGCCACGAGGTGTTGCGGACAAGCTTCCCTGTCAGGGACGGTGAGCCCAGATTGAGCATAAGCAGTGTCGCGGACGTTCAACTGAACTGTTTGGACTTCAGCACTGCGGAAATTTCAGAACAGCCACATCTGATTCGCCAGGCGGTCAAGCAGGAGGCGAAACGAGGATTTGACCTGTCGCGTGGGCCGCTGGTAAGAGCGCAGTTGATCAAAGCATCTGAAGACGAGCACGTACTCGTCGTCGGAATGCACCATATTGTGAGTGACGGATGGTCGATGGGCGTCATCGTCAGGGAGTTCTCACAACTCTATGAATCCTTCTCGCAGGGACAGGAATCTCCGCTGCCTGAACTGGAAATTCAATATGCCGACTATGCGACGTGGCAAAGGTCATGGTTGCAGGGAGACGCCTTAAACTCCCAACTTGAATACTGGAAAAAGCAGTTGGATGGAGTGGCCGTTCTGGAAATGCCCGCCGACCGGCTGAGACCTGCTGTGGCCGGTTACAGAGGCGCCGGAGAAACGTTCCGCCTTTCACTTGAGTTGAGCGATAAGCTGAGGCAGATGAGCAGGCGCGAAGGCGTGACATTGTTCATGACCTTATTGGCCGCTTTTCAGGTGGTCTTGAGCCGGCATAGCGGACAGCGCGATATCGCCGTGGGAACCCCGATCGCCGGAAGAAATCAGAGGGAAATAGAAGGATTGATCGGTCTGTTCGTCAACACGCTGGTTATGAGGGCCGATCTTAGCGCGAACCCTACAGTTAAAGAGTTGCTGACGAAAGTGAGAGAGACGGCGCTTGGCGCTTATATGCATCAGGATCTGCCGTTCGATAAGCTCGTCGAGGAGCTGCGCCCTGAAAGGAGCCTGTCGCATCAGCCGCTTTTTCAAGTGATGTTCATGTTGCAGAACGTGCAGCAAGGGACGAGATCGATCGGGGGTATCAACTTGAAGGGCGAGCCGCTCGAGTTGGATACCGCGAAATTCGAATTGGAATTGTCCGTGGTAGACACCGGTGAAACGATTTACGGCGGGCTCGAATACGCTACGGAACTCTATGACGGCTGGCGCGTCAGGAGGTTGCTGGACCATCTGGAGCGGGTGCTCGAGGGGATGGTGGGAGACGAGACCGAGCGAGTCATGGATTTGCCGTTGATGAGCGAAGCCGAATGGCAGGAAGTCGTCGTCGAATGGAACCAGACAGCCGCCGAATACCCGCGAGATCAGCGCGTACACGAAATCATCGAGGCTCAGGTCGAACGTACTCCTGACGCGATCGCTGCTGTTGATGAGGAAGGCCACGTTACTTACAACGAGCTCAATCATAGAGCTAATCATGTTGGACATTATCTTAGAAGAAGTGGGGTAGCGCCCGAATCAGTGGTTGCCGTGGGTGCGAACAGAGGCCTTGGATTCCTGATTTCAATGTTGGGAGTCTTTAAATCCGGTGGGACGTATCTGCCCTTGAACCTCGGCCTTCCCGCGAAACGGCTGCAGCATTCATTGGCCGAAAGTAACGCGCGGTTGGTGCTGACTACTAGAGAATCGGCCGTGCTATTGGACTCGGCAACAGGTTCCTCGGAAGCGCAAGTGCCAGTCGTGTCCGTCGAGGATATACAGGAATGTGCCGAGTATCAGATCGAGAATCTAGCTTCTGATGCTCACTCGAAGAATCTCGCATACGTGATTTACACCTCTGGTTCGACCGGTCTGCCAAAAGGGGCAATGGTTGAGCACGATGGAATGTTGAACCATCTATTCGCAAAGATGCGGGATTTGAACTTCACAGCTCGTGACGTCATTGCACAAACGGCTTCACAGGCATTCGACATATCGGTTTGGCAGTTCCTGATTTCTCTGCTCGCGGGAGGAAGGGTTGTCATTGTCAATGACGAGAACGCGCATGACCCCGTCAGACTCATGAAGCTCGTTCAGGAACAGCGAGTCACCGTAGCGGAAGTTGTGCCATCGCTGCTGCCGGCATTGTTGGCGGAACGTGCCGTGAACGACTCAAAGAGTTCCGCATCCGCCTTGAGATGGCTGCTGGTGACAGGTGAAGCCTTCCCATCCGAATTATGTCGCCGCTGGCTGAACTCTTTTCCCGATATCCAGGTAATGAACGCCTATGGTCCGACGGAATGTTCGGACGACGTAACGCATCATAGCGTCGCATCGTGCGCCGAATATACTGCGAACGTACCTTTGGGGCGTGCCGTGGCCAACACACGAATCTATGTTCTGGGTGAGATGTTCAGGCCTGTGCCTATTGGGGTTTCGGGGGAGATATGTGTCGGAGGCGTTGGAGTTGGCCGGGGATATGTGGCTGATCCGGAGAAATCTGCAAAGGGATACATTCCCGATCCATTCAGCGAAGCGGGGAGCCGTCTCTACCGCACGGGAGATGTGGGGCGCTACAACATCGGAGGAGTGATCGAGTATCTCGGCCGAATAGACCAACAGGTGAAGATCCGAGGTTATCGCATCGAACCTGGAGAAGTCGAAACAGCGCTTCACGAGTACCCGATGATAGAGCAGGCGGCAGTAGTCGCTGTACAAAGAGAAGGCGCGGAGAAACGGCTAGTCGCCTACGTCGTGGTGAAGGAAGAGCTCAATAGGAGTGAGCTAAGAGAGTATTTGAAAGAGAAGCTCCCCGACTACATGGCGCCGGCAGTCATAATGCAACTGGATGAGCTGCCACTGACGGCAAACGGCAAGCTCGACCGAAAGGCGCTGCCAATGCCTGAAGCCCGTACAGACGTGGAGTATGCGGCGCCTCAAACAGAAGTCGAAGAAATCCTGTGCGGGATCTGGGCAGAGGTGTTGGTGGTGGAAAGGGTCGGCATCCATGATAATTTCTTTGATCTTGGAGGAAGCTCTCTTAGCGCTTTTCGTGTTATTTCCCGAATTCGCAGAGCAATGGGTATCGAGGCGCCGCTGCTTAGCTTATTCGAAACAGGGACGATCTCTGAATTTGCAAAACGGATCGAAGGAAGCAGGAAACAAGTTCCGCAGCGCAGAATTACAAGAGTCGATCGAAACGCGTTTCGCTCCGGTTAATACATGCAGATACCTGCGAGAAAACACTAGCGGGTGCCTTGCAGTTACCGTTGTCTTGATCTCGGCTAATCTCCCGGCAAGGAGTTCTGGATGTACCGATCTCGTCAACTCATTCCGAGGATAACGCGCTTTCTCCTGATATTAATCGTGAGTCTACAACCTTTTTCCAACAGCGTGGTGGAGGAGCGCGACTTTAAGGAAAACCCTCTGGCAATTTCTACGTCGTTGGCAATCGCCGTGCAGGATGAATATGGAAGACTTCCAGCGGATCGTAGCAAGCCGGCTCCAACAAGAGCCGAGATCGTGAACTCCTGGCAGAAGCGCCAGGACGCGATTAAGTCTGCTCGATTTGCGTGGACCGAACAACAAACCCATCCAAAAGGATGGCTTCCAAACCCGAGATTTCCCGAGCGCGAATGGTTGTCTATACCGGCGCTGCTAATCGACAGGAGCTATACGGTCTTCAAGACCCTGGCGGTGGACGGTAACAAGATGCGCTACACCTTCGAGCTTGACCGCGGGGAGGAGCCGGACGGTGTAGATGTCATTGCGAAAGGCAGGGGTCTCGACAAGGGCCTTGGCACTCGAAGGAACTACTCATACGTAAGCGTATTCGATGGACAGATGGGGAAGGCCGTTCTCTCCTCTCTGACGGGTTCGCCCCCGTCGACGATCCACCAAGGGACGATGAATATCGACGGACAGAACCTGGACACCAGAGCGATCTTGATGGCGCTTCGCCCGCTCGATCCGGTGATCGGACATCTTCTCCTTGATCGCGCGGTCACAGGAGGAGGACGACGAATCTACAAGGGAAGATCTCAAGGTATATTGGAAGAGCGCCACGATCCATCGGGCTGGAAGACCGGTTTGTGGGTTGAGCCGGAGAGAAATTGCCTGGTGAGCCGGTACCGTGTCGCGTTCGAACAGAAGCTCATGGTGGATATCGATATCGATTACACGGAAGACCTGCGATGGGGATGGATTCCAAGTGGTTGGCGGATCTCGGAAATGACCGCTGACGGAACTATGCAGACGGTCGTCGTGGCGAAGGTGTCCAGCTATAACATCAATCAGCCGATTCCAATAGAAGAATTCCGATGAAGTGACTGGGTTTTTCGTTAGTCATGAGAAACGAAGAGCGCAAGTCGATGTTCTCGCGCGGGTGCGAACATCGCGCCTTACACAAAAAATCGCCGTTAACGTTGAGAGAGCGCGAAACAGTCTCTAACCGAAGTTAGATTATAAGATTTCAGCCATATAACTAATCTCTGGAACTCGTAGAGTTGTCTTAGCAGGTCTTGGTAAGGCGCAAACGAGTGAGGATTGTGATGTCTAATCAAACAACTGAGAGCCTGGTTCCTAAGCCTGTGGGCTCGACGTTTATTTTCCCTTGTTCGTTTGAGCAACGAAGACTTTGGCTGATGGACCAGCTTCAACCAGGAAGCGGCGCATACAACATACCCTGCGCCGTCAGACTTAAGGGCGAACTCGATGTGGATGCGTTGCGTAAGAGCCTCACCGAGATGGTTCGTCGTCATGAGATACTCCGCACGAACCTCGCTTATGTTAATGGTGAGCCTCGCCAGCAGGTTAATGAATCGTTGGATATCCCGTTAACATTAATTGATCTGACGCATACCGATGAGTTTCAACGAGAGGCGCAGCTTCGCGAGATTGTAGCCGCGGAAGCAAGACGAGGATTTGATCTCGTAACCGGCCCGATGATCAGGATGAAGCTGGTCAAAGTACGAGACGATTCGCACGTGCTGATCCTGGTTATGCATCACATCGTCAGCGACGGCTGGTCCATACAAGTCATAGTGAAAGAGGTTTCACAGTTGTACGCGGCGTTTGCGGCAGACGGGCAATCACGCTTGCCGGAATTGCCTATACAGTATGCCGATTATGCGGTGTGGCAAAGAGACTGGCTAACGGGAGATGTCCTTGAGAGCCGGCTGGAGTATTGGAAGCGTCAGTTTGAAAGAGCACCGAAGTTGTTGGAGCTTCCCGCTGACCGGCCACGTCCTTCCGAAGCGAGCTACCGAGGTGCGAGCGAGAGATGGCGCTTGTCCGAGGAGATGAGCGCGAAACTCAGGGATCTGAGCAGGCGCGAGGGAGTGACGTTGTTTATGACTTTGCTGGCAGGCTTCCAGTTACTGCTGGCGAGGTACAGCGGCCAATGCGAGATAGCCGTAGGCACGCCGGTGGCCGGACGTGATGAAGTGGAATTGGAAGACTTGATCGGTTGTTTTCTGAACACGTTGGTGATCAAGGTAGACGTGGATGAAGACCTGACGGTTAAACAGTTCCTCGGCAGGGTGAGGACGACAGTGCTCGGCGCCTTGGCGCATCAGGATCTGCCGTTCGACAAGATGGTCGAAGAGATACATCCGGAGAGGACCTTGTCGCATCAACCGCTGTTTCAGGTCTGGCTTGTACTGCAGAACGTTCCTCCCGCGAGCGTGAATCTACAGAAACTCAGTATTGAGATGTTCCCGATTGAAGATAGCTTCACGAAGTTTGATCTGATGTTGTCGATTAGTGATCAAGCCAGAGGGCTCACCGGATCATTGCGATATAGCACCGATCTATTCGAAGCCGGCAGGATCAGACGTATGCTGTCGCATTTTACGCGAGTATTGGAAGGGATGGTGGAGAAAGAAGACGGGCTGGTAAGGGAAGTGGAGTTGATAAGCAAGGCGGAACGGGAAGAGATGCTCGTTGGGTGGAATCAGACGGGAGCGGACTATCGACGAGACAGGTGTGTGCACGAGCTATTCGAGGAGCAGGTGGAGAAGAGAAGAGACGCGGTGGCGGTCGCGTACGAAGGGAAGCGAGTTAGCTATGGAGAGCTGAACCGGAGAGCGAATCAGGTTGGGCAGTATTTGATAGGGAGGGGAGTAGGAGCGGATGTGAAAGTCGGGCTGTGTGTTGAGCGAGGAATAGAGATGATAGTGGGGTTG
>QHVH01000065.1 GCA_003222245.1 Blastocatellia bacterium AA13
CACCATTAGCCCGCCTAGCGAGGTCAATCTCTCTTCGCTCTGCTCCAGCTTGATCGGTAGCAACGTCTGCTGTACTTTCTTGGTCATCAATCACCCTGTTGGTGCTGTTATTTTGTTTCGTAAAACTCTTATAACATGTTTACCAGCAGGGTTTTTCTCTTTCTTTGGGTTTTTTCAATCGCGATTCTTGGGACTAAGGATTTTCATCGTTTAGCGCCGAGAGCTCAATAGGTGCGTCCGAGCCGGCGACCGATTTTCGGCGCGCCGGAATGTGTGAAAACACCATTTATTGCGGGCCGCTCCGCCGCGGAGCACAGAACCGGGATGTATTCCTGCCGCTCTCTTTAGTGTTCCTTTACATAGTTTCGATTCCACTCGGGAATCTCCACGACTACATCCGACGTGCCGTCTGGTACACATTGGCAGCCCAGCCGCGAATAAGGCGTCAATCCGGGAGCGTTGTCGAGCATGTCGTCCTCGGCTTCGGTTGATTCGTTACACGTCTCGAGCCCTTCGCGGACGATCACGTGGCACGTCGAACATGCGACGACTCCTCCACAGGCGTGATCGAGACCTATCTTGAAGCCGAGAGCGATATCGAGAATGCTGCCGGGCAATCCTGTCCGGTCATAGGGGACTTTCTTTGGATCTACCTCGACAGCGATCTCATCCGGCATAAAGGTGATTTTGTATTTCTTTGTTGCAGGCGTGTATTCGGCCTGCTCGATATATGGATTTGCGCCGCCCACCGTTCGCCTCCTTCTCGTTGTTTCACTCTAGTGGCGGCGAGAAAGCACGTCAAATCGAGGATTCCATCGGCGCTGTGATATAAAAAGCCTGTGAGAGTAATCGCCGGTTTGTATCGCGGACGCAGTCTGGCCAGCGCGCCGGGTTTGGGGGTTCGGCCGACATCGGATCGGCTTCGAGAGACGCTGTTCAATATACTCTCGCCGGTCATTGAAGGAGCGCGATTCCTGGATCTTTGCGCCGGCACAGGCGCCGTAGGAATCGAGGCTCTCAGCCGAGGCGCCGGCCATGTAACCTTCGTCGAAGAATCAGGTATTGCTTACGCCTTCATCATCAGAAATCTTGCGGCCGTTCGTGTGGAAGAAGCTGCGACGATCATTAAGCGGGATGTGCGGTCGGCGCTGCGTTCCCTGGATCTTTCCGGCGAGAAATTCGACATAATCTTTTTCGATCCGCCGTATTCATCTGATCTCTATTCGCCCGTCATGAATTTCATCTCGAAGAGCGGCCTCATTGCTCAAAACGGCGTCGTCATAGTCGAGCATCGAACGAACACCGAACCTGAAAATGATTACCACGGCCTGAGCGCATTTCGGCGCAAAAAGCAGGGTAATTCCAAGCTCAGCTTCTACTCCCGCGAGGAGACGCTTTCTTCCGAATAATCCGGTCTCGGGCTCCTCCAAATGCCTTGAATAACGTATCTTGTTTTGAGTTTTGACCGTATGCTAGTGTATCGCACGTCGATCGGGTTACTGCATTTTCGCCAGTTAAAAGGGGAGACAGCGTGACGCGCAGAGCGATCTATCCGGGCTCGTTCGATCCAATCACCAACGGACACCTCGACATCATCGAGCGCTCAGCAAAATTGTTTGACGAGGTGATCGTCTCCGTCCTGGTCAACGAAGATAAGAACCCGATGTTCTCAACCCAGGAGCGTGTTGAGCTGATTCAGACCGTGTCGCGCTGGAGCAATGTTACGGTAGGAACATTCGAGGGCTTATTGGTCCACTACGCGGTCGAGCAGGGAGCCCAGGTGATAGTGCGCGGTATTCGAGCGGTCTCCGACTATGAATACGAGCTTCAGATGGCTTTGATGAACCGAAGGCTGGAGCCGAGAGTTGAGACGGTATTCATGATGTCCGCCGAGGCGTACTCCTACCTCAGCTCGCGGTTAATAAAAGAGGTTTTCAGGCTCGGCGGTGCGATCTCCGGCCTCGTCCCTCCCGAGGTAGAAGAGCAAATGAAGAAGATGTTCACGCGCGAGTGAGGATTTTATTCAGTGACAGGAAGCCAAAACAGCATGCCAATGAGCCCCTTTTCACAGTCGTGTTATGCGTCGAACATGGAGATGTCTTCGACGCTCGCGGTGTTAATGGAAGCCGAGCGGCTTCGAGCGGCGGGCGCCGACCTGGTTGATCTGGGCGCCGGTGAGCCGGACTTCCCGACGCCGGCGAATGTAAAACAGGCGGCGGAAAGAGCAATCGAGGAGAATTTCACGCGATACACCGCGACCGGAGGCGCCGTTTCGCTGAAACGCGCAATCCTCGAGATGATGGAGCGAGACTTCGGCGCGATCTACAACTTGTCGGAGCTGCTTGTGACCGCGGGTGGAAAGCAGGCGATCTTTAACGCGATGGCCTCGCTGTTGAATCCCGGCGACGAAGTACTGATACCGAGGCCCTACTGGGTCACGTTTCCCGAAATAACAAAGTTCCTTCGAGCCGTTCCGGTTTTCATCGACACCGAAGAGCGGGGGTTTGTACTCGATGCCGATATGGTTCGGGATTCAATAACACCGAGGACCAAGTTGCTGATCCTCAACTCGCCGAATAATCCTACGGGGCGGGTAATTCCACCGGATGAATTCCGGCGAATAGTGGAAGCGGCTGCCGAAAGAGGTGTTCTGGTCATAAGCGACGAGTGTTACCTTCAATTCGTCTATCCACCGGGGCGTCCGTTTACAGCCGGACAACTGCCGGACGATCTGCGCCGGAGTGTTATGGTCTGCGGATCATTCTCAAAGGCATACGCGATGACGGGCTGGAGGGTTGGGTTCGCGTTGGGGCGCGAAGATTGGATTCAGCCGATGCTGAAGATCCAGAGTCACTCGACATCGAACGTGACTTCAATATCGCAACGGGCCGCCGAAGAAGCGGCGCAGGGCCAGCAGGATTCGCTGAAATTCATGCTGCAGGAGTATCAGAAGCGCCGGGACTGGCTGATCCCGGCTCTCAATCGCATTCAAGGGATCGAGTGCCTGAATCCCGAAGGCGCCTTCTATGCGTTTCCCAAAATCACGGGGCTGCTCGGCGAGACGGTTCGCAATTCGACGGATTTTTCGAGGCTCCTTTTGGAACAAGCCCTCGTGGTCGTGACGCCGGGCTCCTCATTCGGAGCGGAAGACTACGTGCGAATCTCGTATGCGAATTCGCTTGAAGCAATTCAACGCGGAGTGGAACGAATCTCGGAAGCAGCAGCCGCGCTGAATTCGCGAGCCGCATAGGTACGCTATTGCTGCTATGCGCCCTCCTTTACGGAAGGCGCTGGTCTACTGATGTTATAAGCTTGATCCAGCCGGCGTACGACGACAAAAAGTCGAGTCAAATCGTTTGGCGGCGATGATCAGAACTTGGTGATACTGATGTCCTGCTCTCCTTCGTCATGAAATCTCTTGAAGAAGAAGACCGCCCAGAAAATCAACGAAACGACAAAGAATATCCCGGCTATTGCAAGCGAATTCCTTTGTGTGCCCGGCACTGCTTCCAGATAGCTGACGAAGTAGTAAATCGTCGGCGCGAGCATTACCAGCCCCATCCCCCAGAGTATGTGCTTCATAAGCTCCTCCTAACGAGTTAGGAATTAACCCTGCTCAGGTGCGAGTATTTGGCTCATTTTTCGAAGCGATTATACACCAACGCCGGGATGAAAAATATGCGAGCGATACTTTTGGCGCTACCGTTGGAATAGGGCCGATGTGCGGTTCAGAACAAGCAGCTCGGATGCCGCATCGCGAATCTGAATAGCCGCATCGGGCGCTGCCTGGCCTATTGCAACGTGGGTCTCGGCAACGCGCTCGGTTCCTCTGCCGTAGCGCAGCTCTATAGTCGGCGTGCCAAGATCAATCACGGCTGTCGCCAGGCCCGGATCGTCTGTAATGAGCAGACTGCTTCTGGCCAGCGCGGCGATTATCTGGAGAGCATTTGGCTGCCGCAAAACAATTGCTCGCGCGGGAAGAAGCCCGCTCAGGCGCGAAGAAAAGCTCCGGTCCGAAGGCGAGTCAACGGCGACTATGCGAATGCCAAAGCTATTCGTCAGCAGATGAGCAGTTTCGGCGAACTTTTCGGGCGGCCAGCTAATCGAGCCTCCTGGATCGCCGGAGAACAAGATCACCAGCGGCGCCGCGCTGCTGTCGCGCTCGAGCAGCTTTTCGAACTTGATGCTCTCTTCGCGCATCACTCTCAGAATAGGTTTGCCGGTCTCCCATTTAATCCCAAATTGCCCCAGTACCTGCTTATAGCGCGAAGATCTCGCTCGTTCTTTCGTGCGAATTCGTCCGGCTAGTCTCTCGAGAAATTCCAACGGCTGCGATGGAGTCAGTACACGTCCCCGGTGGGTAAGCCATCGAGCGATTTGGGTCTCGGTTCGGGGTGAAAAATCTATGACAAGGTCGACCGGCCTTTGTCTCGTCTCCCGAGTCAATCTGAAGAAGCGCTTTACGGCTCCGAAGGAATTTTTGGAAGATTCCACGATCGCGCCGAGATCGATCGTTCTGTCCGCCAATCCTTCCGCTGCAAGCAACTCACAGATGCCGGTTGATGCAGCCGCCGTTATCAGAGCGTTCGTGAAACTCGTTCTCAACGCTCTCATTGCCGGCAGCAACATCAGAGAGCTTCCAAACGACGACGCATCAATCACAAGAATTGTTCGCGGGTTGTCGCGCATTCAAGCGGATTATACAGGGAGCGATCTTTCGGGAGTAACAAAGGAAACTAGATCATTTCACGTCGCTTCCGCGCGGTCTTGAGTACGGATATTTAGAAGCGTCGCATGAGATTATCGCCGGCTCATAAGCCGGAAAAGACCGGAGTTAGCAAAACAGATTGTCAGATTGTCGCGAGCAGCTCGATCACATCGTCGGTTGGGTTCAGACTTGAAAGAACCGCGTCGGGCGCGAAGCCGGCGAGCTGATCAATAGTATGAAATCCGGAGGCAACCGCAACGACCTTCGCTCCGAAGTGTCTCGCGCAGGCGATGTCCCTCGGAGTATCGCCGACGATGACGAATCGCTCGGGCCGAAGCTCGAGCCCTATTTGTTCCGAAACTCTGGCCGCGGCGATTGCGGGCAGATGATCTCGCTCGACCGCATCGCTGCCGAACGCGCCTCTGCTCGCGAAGTAACTCCAGATATCGACGTGGCGGAGCTTCGCTTCGGCGAGCCTTTCGACGTTGCCCGTCAACAAGCTCGTGATAAAGCGGGTGTCCGGAGCGAGCGCATCGAGCAATTCCCGAACGCCCGCGCATAAACGAAACACCGCGCCGTCTTCCGACATCTTGTCCAGGATCGTAACCATTGCCGCTTCGAGGTCGCCTAACCTGCTTTGAATGTGATCTACCGTGATCCCTTCGCATTCGAGCGCCTCGCGATAAATGGCAAGATCGGTCCTGCCGCCGAAGTCCACTTCGGCGATGCGCCCGCATGTCCCAAAGATATCGATCAGCATCTGGTTGATCAGTCCCCGGTACTCGCCTCGGCGAGCGGCCCTGATCAATGTGCCGTCGATATCGAAGAGTATTACCCTCGGTGGAGAGCCGTTGTACCAGCCGGCGTGTCTGCGGATCGCCATCGTTGATCGGAATCTCAAACGTTGAATCGAAAATGAACGACGTCGCCGTCTTTCACAATGTAATCCTTGCCTTCGAGCTTGTGCTTTCCATGTTCCCGGCAACGCGCTTCGCTGCCGTACTCGATCAGGTCTTCGAACCGGATCACTTCCGCCCTGATAAAGCCGCGCTCGATATCCGAGTGAATCTTGCCGGCCGCTTTATGCGCCGTGGTCCCGCGCCTGATCGGCCACGCGCGGCACTCATCTTCGCCCGCGGTGAGAAAGCTGATCAGATCCAGCAGCGCGTACGCCGCTCTTATGAAACGGTCTCGCGCGGGTTCGGAAATCCCGAGATCGACCAGGAAGTCGCGCTGCTCGGATGGATCAAGTTGAGCAATATCCATCTCGGCCTTGCCGCACATCTGAATCAGGTCGAGATGATTTGCCGCGGCGGCTGCGCTGACATCGCCGGGAACATCAGCCGATATCCGATCCTCACCGACGCTGAGCAGAAGCAGGAGCGGTTTAAGACTTAGAAAGCGAAAGCCGGCGATGATCTGCACTTCGTCGGCGCCGATTTCAACATCTCGAAGCGAGGTCTCGGATTCCAACGAACTCTTGAGTCGTTCGAGCGTTTCCCGCTCCCTCGCCGAATCCTTCTCTTTCTTTAGCCTTTCAAGCCGGTTCTCGATCTGGACGAGATCGGTCAACATCAACTCGTCCTCAAAGGCCTTTATGTCTTTGACGGCGTCGGCCGCCCCTGTCGCATACGGGCTTTCAAAAGCCCGAACAACGTGCACAAGAGCGTCTGTCTCTCGCATATGCTGCACGAGTTTCGGATCGAGCCCTGAATGACGTTCGGCTTGCTCTGCCTCCGGTCCGGCAACATCGACGAACGCCATCTCCGCATATGTCTTCTTTTTAGGCTTGAAGAGATCCGCGAGTCGATCGACGCGCTCGTCCGGCACCTTGATCACTCCGACGTTTGCGCGGTCTCGTCCTCCGTAACCGACTTCCGCGGCGAGTCCGGTCAGGGCATTGAATATGGTTGTCTTGCCGGAGCCGGCAAGCCCTACAATTCCAACTTTCATTAGCTCAAATCCTCAGATCCTGCCCGGTCATCTCCTCGGGCTTTGGTATTCCCAGCAATCCCAGCATCGTCGGAGCGATGTCCTGGAGCGACCCTCCTTCGCGCAACCGAGTATGCTGATCATCAATCAGGAGCAACGGCACCGGATCGGTTGTATGCGCCGTGAACGGCCGGCCGGTTGCCGGATCGATCATCTTTTCAGCGTTCCCGTGATCCGCCGTTATTATGGCCGCGCCGCCCTTTTCTCTGATTACATCGACCACGCGGCCCACGTTTGTATCCAGAGCCTCGATCGCCTTGATAGCGGCCTGCAAGACGCCGGTATGTCCCACCATATCCGCGTTGGCGTAGTTGATTATAAGGACTTCGGTTTGATCTTCGCTGATAGCCTTTAGTACGGCGTCGGTCACCGCGGGCGCGCTCATCTCCGGCTGCAAATCGTAGGTGGCTACACGAGGCGAAGGGATCAACGTCCTTGTTTCTCCTGGAAATTCTTTTTCGACGCCGCCGTTGAAGAAGAAGGTGACGTGAGCGTATTTCTCCGTTTCGGCTACGCGGAGATTCTTCAAGCCGTGCTGCGCGAGCACGTCGGCAAAAATCATCGTGAGGGGAATCGGTCCGAACGCAACCGGAAGCCCAAAACCGCGGTCGTATTCGGTCATGCATGTGAACTTCACGTTCAGGCGCGGCCCGCGTTCAAAGCCGGAGAAATCTTCTTCGGTGAAAGCACGCGTGAGCTGGCGAGCGCGGTCGGCGCGAAAATTGAAAAAGATAACGCTGTCACCGTCTCGCACGGTGATTGGCGCCGCGCCCGGCTCCGGCACAATCGATATAGGGGTCATAAATTCGTCGGTACTATCGTCGCGATAATGCGCGCGAATCGCGGCTACAGGATCGGTCGCCCGCTCGCCTTCGCCGTGCACAAGCAGCTTGTAGGCTTTCTCGACGCGTTCCCATCTGCGGTCTCGATCCATCGCGTAGTATCGGCCGATTATCGACGCGACTCGTCCGATTCCCAGCTCGGCCATTTTGTCGATCAGGTTCGAAACATAGCCCGCGCCGGAATCAGGCGCTGTATCCCTGCCATCCAGGAAAGCGTGAACGAATACTTCGGCGACTCTCCGGTCCCGAGCCATCTTGAGGAGCGCATACAGGTGCTCGTGCCAGGAATGAACTCCGCCCTCCGACACAAGGCCCATCAAGTGAAGGGCGCTTGCCTTTGCCCGGGCATGTTCCATCGCTTGAAGAAGCGCTTCATTACGAAAAAACTCGCCGGTTTCAATTGCGTGATCTATGCGTGATATATCCATTCGCACTATTCGGCCGGCGCCGATGTTGAGGTGGCCTACTTCGCTATTGCCCATCTGTCCGGGGGGTAGGCCAACCGCTTTGCCGGAGCCTTCGATCAAGGTATGGGGATAATTGGCCAGGAGCCGGTCGAAATTCGGCGTATGCGCGAGTGCAATCGCATTGCCGTCACGCCTGGGTGAGTATCCGAATCCGTCGAGTATGATTAGCGCCAGAGGGGTGTTTTTTGCTTTCGTCAAAAATCTGTTTCCCGCGTGATTTCTTGAGCGCAGGCGGGTCTCCGACGGCGGTGGTCCGGGCTTCCGGCTTCCGCGATTGCCGGGCTGTCGCGCAACCTCACTCTTCCTCCGCTCGCGAGGTATTGTAGGACCTGGGGCTGATCAATTCAAAAAGTCGGTTCAGGAAGTTCACGCGGTTCGCGCTCCGGCTTCACTACCTCGAGTACAAAATAGATCTCTTTGGCGCGCACTAAGGCGTTCAGGTAGTGCTCCCAGAACTTTCGAATAAATCTCAACCGGGGGAAGCGATGGTCCAGATTAATTAATATTTGAAATCCAAATCGCCGCCAGAATTTGAGCAGGGTGACGCGGACACTCAACTGATTGAACCTTACGCTGGCGTAGAACGGGAAAACGGCGCTGCCGTCGATGAAGGTGCGGAAGGAATAGCTGTTCAGGTGATTTCGATGAGTCAGATCGCTGGCAAAGTCAGGGTTGGTCCAATGAGGCACCAGCAGCTTTATCAGTCCTCCGTGTCGCGTGATTCTATGAAGCTCGCACATAACGCCCATCGGATTATTGACATGCTCGATAACATGATTTCCCACGATCTGGTCAAAGCGATCGTCGTCAAACGGATAGGGCAAGTCGTCGAGGTCGTGAATTATGTCCGCCGCCGTGCGTGGATTGACGTCGAGGCCTATAGAGCCCGAGTGCTTGTTTGTGCCGCATCCGATATCCAGCACGCGGGGCACAAGAGCTTCCACGGGGAGTACGGCGCCGGGGTCCAGCACCGGCAGAGATATGGACATCTTGCTTGATAACTGCTTCATCCTATTCCCACTTTTCCGGACCCTGCTGAAAATATTTATCTTGTGCTATTCGGTCTCAAACCAGCCAAGTCTCGACTGTGCAACTTGAGGGTGCGGAACATACTCCAGCCCTGCATCACCCCTCAGGCGGATTAGCTCCTAGCGGTAGCTTTCGCGCCGCGCTTCGTGTATCGCCGGCCGGCCGCGGCAAAAGCGGCAAACCCGGGGAACCGCGCTGAAGCTCCCAGCTCCTCTTCAATCCGAAGAAGCCTGTTGTATTTCGCTATTCGGTCGGTCCGGCTCGCCGACCCTGTCTTTATCTGTCCGGCGCCGGCGGCAACCGCAAGATCCGCGATAAACGTGTCCTCGGTTTCGCCTGAGCGATGAGAGATCACTGCAGTGTAACCCGCGTTTCTGGCCATTTCGATCGCGCCCAACGTCTCGGTTAGGGAGCCAATCTGATTGAGCTTGACCAGAATGGAATTCGCCGCGCGCTCCTTTATTCCGCGTTCCAGATATTTGATATTGGTTACGAATAGATCATCGCCTACAAGTTGGATGGCGGCGCCTAGCTGCTCCGTGAGGCGGGTCCATCCCTTCCAATCCGATTCGGCCAGACCGTCCTCGATTGAAATGATGGGATACTGATTCACCCATTCCGCGTAGAACTGAACCATCTCCTCGCTGTTCTTGCGGGAATGATCCGACTTCTTGAACACATAGCGCCCGTTCTCATAGAACTCGCTTGCCGCGGGATCAAGCGCAAGAGCAATGTGATCACCCGGTTTGTAGCCGGCCTGAACTATGGCTTCGAGGATCGCCTCGATTGCTTCTTCGTTTGACTTGAGATTCGGCGCAAAGCCGCCCTCGTCGCCGACGGCCGTGGAATAGCCGCGTTTTTTCAACACGGCTTTGAGCGCATGAAAGACTTCAACACCAGCCCTCAAGCTTTCGGAAAAAGATTGCAGGCCGGCGGGCACGATCATGAACTCTTGAAAATCCACATTGTTGTCCGCGTGCGCGCCGCCGTTGATGATATTCATCAGCGGAACCGGAAGGGTGCGCGCGCCTGCCCCGCCTATGTATGAATAGAGCGGCAGGCCGACGCTTGCCGCGGCAGCTCTCGCAGTCGCAAGCGAAACGGCCAGGATCGCATTTGCGCCGATCTTGCGTTTGTTCGGGGTCGCGTCGGCGTCGATCATCGATTGGTCGATCTCGCCCTGCCTTAAAGCATCCCGTCCAACGACCGTTTTGGCGATGATCGTATTTACGTTGGAGACGGCTTTGAGTACGCCTTTGCCGCCGTAGCGCTTTTTGTCATTATCGCGCAGTTCCAGCGCCTCATTCTCGCCGGTCGATGCGCCGGACGGCACGGCTGCGCTTCCGATCACTCTGCTGGCAAGGGTCACTTCGGCTTCCACGGTTGGGTTCCCGCGGGAGTCTAGTATTTCGCGCGCGGTTACTCGATGAATGATAGCTGTAGAGTTCAAGCAGGCCCCCGTCTACAATCAGCGCGGAAGTATACAGCAGAGCTTCCTGTGTTAAAAGCATGCGGGAGAAATTAAAGAAATTATCACGATTTGCTACTTAGCTTTTTGAGAGTTACCAATCTATTGCCAAAAGCGGAGGCGCAAGCAAGATGAGCTGACTTTTGGCGAGCTGTCGAGCATGACCCGGATCTGGCTCGAAGAGGATGAAAGCATAGAAATGCGTCAGCTTGCCCCGAACCTTTGATTAAAGCCCACCGAAAGCGATTCCGTCATTTCCCTGGGTCCCATTGTCAAATTGCTAAGCTTGCGGAGCTTCCAACCCCATCGCTATAGTTGCCGCCTATGCAAGCCACGGAAATAACGCTCGGGCACAGCCCCGATCCAGATGATGCCTTTATGTTCTATGCTCTCGCGGCCGACAAGATCGACACCGAAGGGCTGCGGTTCCGGCACGTCATAGAAGATATTGAAACGCTGAACCGCCGCGCGATGAACGAAGAGCTCGACGTTACGGCGATTTCGATTCATGCGTATGCATACGTCTTGAACAAGTATGCGTTGCTTACCTCGGGCGCTTCGGTCGGCGACGATTATGGTCCCCTGGTCGTTTCAACCAGGAGCCTTACCATAGACGACCTTAAAAAGACGCGGATAGCGGTACCGGGGCTTATGACAACGGCTTATCTCGCTCTGCGACTGTGTCTCGGCGAGTGTGAAACGGTAGTCGTTCCCTTCGATAAGATCATGGATGCCGTTCAGAACGGTGAAGCCGACGCGGGCTTGCTCATTCACGAAGGCCAGTTGACGTATGGGAACCGCGGCCTGAACAAGATCATCGATCTCGGTGAATGGTGGAAGACCGAAACGGGCTTGCCGCTCCCGCTCGGAGGCAACGCGATCAGGAAGTCGCTGGGTCCGGAGATGATCGCGAAAGTGTCCGCTCTGCTTCGCAAATCCATAGAATTTGGGCTGGCCAACCGCGAAGATGCCGTTGTTCATTCCATGGCCTACGGCCGCGGAATGCAAAAAGACCTGACTGATCGATTCGTCGGAATGTACGTTAACGATTATACAATCGACTACGGTGATCAAGGACGGGAAGCGGTCCGCTTACTGCTGCAACGCGCATGGAGCGCCGGAATTATTCCGAGCGCGGTCGATGTGGAGTTCGTTTAGCCCAACGGCGGTAACTTATCTTTCACGAGCCTTGGAGTAAATAATCCTCCGTTAGAATGCTGCGTGCATATTGACCTACCTCCACATTCACAATGACTTTATTCTCAGGGAAACTTGTTCGGCTCCCTGCCGGCCTTCGTAACATACAAACGAGTTAACCAGCATCAACTGACGGAAGCCAAGTGGAACAGTCGTTGCTCTTTTGTATAGCGCCCTAAAAGCAGCCGCAGGGGCGCGTCGAACGCGCCGGGCTAGCAGGCGAATGGCGTTATATTGAAGCGTCTAATCATCAACCTTCCGTTTCACGAAAGAGCGCTATGAAGCTCCCGTGCTTCGCTCTGAGTCGAGGCGTGTAGGCCCCAAGGTCGCGTTTCCCCACGCGCGTCCTACCGAACAAGGAGAATGGAGTAATTCAAGGTGACGGCAAGCCCAACGATCAATCTGTTGATTGCGGAAGACGAAGAGCATTTGGGTCTCGTCCTGCAAAAGGAGCTTTCGAGACTCGGTAATCATGTTGTACTGGTTCACGACGGCCAGGCCGCGCTGGAAGCGGCTGGTGAAACTGATTTCGATGTAGCGTTGATTGATATAATGATGCCGAAAATGACCGGCATCGATCTGTGTCATTTCCTCCACGAATCCTACCCTGATACCGTCATAATAGTAGAGTCGGCGATGACCGAGATTCACTATGCGATAGAGGCGCTCCGTCATGGCGCCTTCGACTATATAACGAAGCCTTATACCCTTGCGGAAGTACAAGCCGCGGTCGAGCGCGCTCTACACCATCGGCTGCTGTTGACCTCAAGCAAACAATACGACAGACGGTTGGAAGAACTCGTTAGTGCACGCACGGACGAAGTCCATGAGGCGAGCTCGACGTTGAGCGCCGCTCTGAAAAGTCTCGCGTTGACAAAACAATCAACGCTCTCGGCGCTTGCGGTCGCGCTGGAGACTCGCGATGTGGACTCACCCGGCCACTCCGAACGCGTAGTTGCATATTGTAAGCGGCTTGGAATAATGCTCGAGTTAGGCAGCGTTGATATGGCTGCGCTCGAACAGGCCGCCCTGATCCACGACATCGGCAAGATTGCCGTTCCCGACAGCATTCTGATGAAGAAGGGTCCGTTGAACGAGCAAGAGCTTGTCCATATGCGCCGGCATGTAGACTTCAGTCTGCGGATCATGCGGGGCATGGATCTCGTCGACGGCACAAGGGAAATAGTCGCCCAGCATCACGAACGGCTTGATGGAGGCGGGTACCCGAAAGCGCTTTCAGCCGACAAGATATTGATTGGCGCGCGGATCCTGGCGGTTGCCGATGCCTTTGACGCTATGACATCCGAACGTCGATACGATTCGACTCGGACATTTGAATCCGCGATTGACGAACTGAGGCGCTGCTCGGGAACTCAATTCGACCCGCGGGTGGTTGATGCGCTCACCCGGGTTCCAGTAGACCGGTGGCGTGAGATTGGCCACGCGGCGACAAAGATGCGAGCAGCGGCGCAGGATCGTGATCGCATCAAGGCGGCCTCGCTCCATGCCGCTGAAACACATTGATTCTTGATCCCTGCGATGGAGCCCCGACCATCGTAAGAATGAGAGCTGAAAAGACCTATGACACAATTCGGAACTGAGGTCACCAGGGAAAAGAGGGTGGTATCTATTCGAGGCGAGGTCGACAGAATCCTCGGTTGCATAACCGAGAGCGCCGATCACTACAGCGTGCTCAAGATCAGCCGCCGAGCATCGATCGAGGAAATTAGAAAAGCATATTGCCGATCGGTGGATTTGCTTCATCCGCTAAAGTGCCGCGACGTGATCGAACGCGAGGGCACTATGCAGTGGAAGCTGAGCCAGGCCTTTCTACGCGTGGTGGAGGCTTTCTCGACCTTGTCGCGGCCCGCGCGCAGAATCGAATACGACGGAGCGCTCAATAGAAAACCAACCGCGCCGCTTCCGCTCCCTGCCGTGCACAACGGCGTAAGCCAGACGAACTCCGTCAATATTCGCGTTCCCCGCGCGATCGATACCGCCGTAAAGAAGCCGCGAGTAGCTACGGCATTCGGCTCTTCCGAGCCTACGATGCCTCGCGTAGGAGATCGCCGCCGAACTGCGCGGTTTTCGCTGCGGATGCCGGTTCGCGTGACCCCGGACGACGGCGCCTGGCAGGAAGTTACGGAGAGCTGGGATGTCAGCAAACTCGGTATAAAGTTCCGCTTGAAACAAATGATCGAACCTGGTTCGGTCGTTCATCTGGAAATGCCGATGCCGCCTGATCTGCGGCGAGAAGGCGAATCGGATGGTCTTTACTTCGTCAGCGGCGTCGTTCGCCACACGACTCCAAACGCCGAAAGAGGAAACCTGGTAGGCGTCGAGTTTGTTCACTCATCCGTACTCGAGTCAATTAACTTTGCCGAGTGCGCTATTGAACCACTGGAGCTGGTTGAAGATGTCTAATGGTAAGGCGCGCCCGATATAACAACGATGTTCGCATAACGGTTAAGAACCCTCTTAGGGATGCTCCGTCGGGGCCCTCTTCCCACTTTTTCATTCCAGATGCTAGCATTGGCGGCATGACTGATCAGATCAAGATCTATCAAAAACCGACCTGCAGCAAATGCCGCGAGACGCTTGGTATCCTGAGCGAATGCGGCGTCGATTTTGAATCGATCAACTACTACGAGCGCCCTTTCACATCGGACGAGCTCAAAAGCGTACTCGAGAAGCTCGGAGTTGGGCCTCGCGAGATAATACGTAAGGACGAAAAAATCTATAGAGAGTTGAAGCTTGCCAGCCGGGATCTGACAAACGATGAGCTCGTAGAGCTGATGGTAGAGAATCCCGATTTGATCCAGCGGCCGATCGTCGTACGAGGCCATCGCGCGGTCTTGGCTCGGCCGCCAAAGAATGTCGAGGAGTTGTTAGAGCAATAGCTACTGCTTGAATTTCTTCAACAGCTCTCGAGCGATAATCATCCGTTGAATTTGATTTGTTCCCTCAACGATCTGGCCGATCTTAGCCTGACGGAAGAGCGCTTGCACCGGATAATCCTCGCTCGTGCCGTAGCCGCCATAGATTTGCACGGCATCCGTCGTTACCTTCATTGCTGCATCCGTCGCCAACAGTTTTGCCATCGACGCGATAGCATTGAAAGGCAGTCCGTTGTCGCGAAGAAAAGCCGCCTTTCGTGTCACGCATCGGGCCGCTTCAATCGCAGCCGCCATATCGGCCAGCATGAATTGAATTCCCTGAAACTCTCCGATCGATTTGCCGAAAGCCTGTCGCTCGTTCGCGTAAGACAGTGCGTAATCGAACGCCGATTGCGCGAGTCCAAGAGAAGTCGACGCAACGGTGATGCGGCCGGAGTCCAGCGCGGTCATTGCGACTTTGAACCCGTCTCCTTCGCGTCCGACGAGACAGCTTCGCGGCGCCTCGCAATCTTCAAAGAATACCTCGCGAGTGTGATGAGCCAGTCCCATCGGTCGCTCGCGCTTTCCAAAAGCCAGTCCCGGCGTGCCCTTTTCAATAATAAACGAGCTGATTCCTTTTGAGCCCTTGCCCTTTTCGGTCACGGCCATCACGAGATAGACATCGGCGTCGCCTCCATGCGTGATCCAGATCTTCTGGCCGCGCAGGATGTACTTATCACCTCGAAGCTCGGCGCGCGTCTTGATCGCGGCCGCATCGGAGCCCGCTTGCGGCTCGGTCAATGCAAATGCCCCGAGCAGCTCAGCGCGCGCCATTGCCGGAAGGTATTTGCGCTTCTGCGATTCGTCTCCGAACTGGTTGAGAATCAACTGAGGCAGCCCATGTACCGCCAGTACGCTTCCGAGGTGAGTGCCGAGGCGCGAGAGCTCTTCAAGCACAATCGAGTAGCTGGTGTAGTCGAGGCCTCCGCCGCCATACTCGGTTGGAAAAGGAATAGAAGCGAGGCCAAGCTCGCCCAGTTTGCGAAAGAGCGGCCACGGGAAATCCTCGCCGGCTGTCTCCTCGTAAGGCTTTACCTCGCGCGCGACGAAATCTTCCACAAGCCGCCGCAGTTGCTCTTGTTCTTCGGTTAGTGTGTAGTCCATTAGATTCTTGTTCTTCTATCAAACCCTACGCCTTACTTGATTCTCGTCTTGTATCAAACTCAAACCCTTTTCGGAAATTCACATATCCTCGACAAGTCTAATTGGCGATCCAATTGCCCTTTAACCCGTAAAGCCAAAGCCCCGCTATTGTAAAATGGCGCGAGCGCCGCCAGCACAGCCATCTCGAATGAATTGCCTCGCGTGACCATATCGCGCGTAAGCACGCCCCATGTGCCCTCGTTGCTCCTCACATCAAACCGCCCGGCGAAGGAGTCTATTACATTGCTCAGGTCTTCGCCCCGCCTCAAAACCCGCTCCGATATCGCGGGCGGCACTTCTATGGAAGGGGTGCAGCCGAAGCTGCCGTGCGCTCCCAAATCGGATGCATATACCCATCCCCTCAAGAATACCAGCGAGTTTTCTCGATCCTGCTGCACGTGTAGCCCGCCTTCGAGCCCAACAAAGAAGTCGGCCTTCACTCCTTCGCGCGCCAACAGGTCCTTGAGCTTCTCGACCCTGACGCGCGCGCCTTGCATCATCTCGCGGTCGCTGGTCGGAGTATCGGAGACATCGGCGCTGACCGCTCGAGTTATGAGATCGGTATTTATCCATCCCGTAATTTTCGCCGCCGCAAGACGCTCGGCCGCCGCGCGCACAGCTTCAATCTTTGCTTTTCGCAAGGAGGCGACGGCTATTTTCATTAGTGCACGTATATTTCGAGCGCGCGATTCTGCTGATTAGGATCGTAGATGATGGAGACGAGATCGCCCTCGCGCAATTCGGCCGCCGTTAAGCCGTCGTCGTCGCGCGAGTCCTCTCCGATGAGAGCATTGAACAAATCGTGGCCGCCTTCGCGCTTGACCGCGGAACCCACGAGATCGTTTTCGCGAGCGGCGACTGTAACTTCAGCGAAATCCTTGAACGGCTTTATTGTAATCGCGAGCATACCTTTATCGGCGCTCGCGGCTTTCTTGATTTCGCCCCGCACGGCGAAGAGTTGTTTTGGAGCGGCAACTTTCGTAGCCCCGGCCTGATTTCCCATCTCCAGGCCGGCGCCCCGTACAAGAGCCGCTGCTACAATCAGCAGCGCGAATCCGATGCGGCTTACCTGGTGCATATCCCTCCTTGTTTGCGATGTGCTCTCTTCAAGCGCCGGCTGCTTCCGCCGCGCATGGAGTATCGAGCGAGGGGAGAAGGGGCTAAAGAATGACGAGGAACTCGGACCGAAGGCTTCGATTCTATAAGCGACGGGCATGCCTGTCTACCCGAGTTTAGTCGGCGCACGCCGCCGCGCGGGTGGGCGACAAATTTGTGAAGTATTTGTGCTTTCTCTTTTTTTGGGGAATAATCTGACTACTGTACAGTAGTCAGATAGAGATTAGAGTAATATCATCGCCCAAAGGAGAGGTCATGGAAAAAGACAGGTCAGAGACGGTGGCGGAACTGGAGCAGGTGAGGAGGCAGTTGTACGAGGAACTAGCGAAGGTGGGTGACTTTCGACGCGGGTCGCTTGCGGCTAGCTATCGGAAGTGCGGCAAAAAGAATTGCGCGTGTGCGAAGTCTTCACATTCGGGGCATCTGCGGTATATGTGGAGCACTACGACCAAGGGTAATCGGAGCGTGGCCAAGACGATTCGATTGGGTGAGGAGTTGGAGAAGGCCAGCCAAGAGCAGAGAAATTA
>QHVH01000041.1 GCA_003222245.1 Blastocatellia bacterium AA13
TAGCGGATCGAAATCTCAATCCGATTCGCTACACCTGGAATGCAAAAGGCGAAAACATACTGCGCAAAATCCAGCGCGCTAAGCAGGCATTACCTGTATAGCTATTTGTGAAACAGTACACTAGTTCAGTCGAAAGGCATCGCAAAAATATTTAGGGGGACAAAGAAGGAAGAGGCATATGCTTCAGCAAACTCCGCAGTCCGATCAATTCAAAGAACAGATGCGAGGGTCATTGTTCAGTGAAACAAGGAACTCGACCGCCATCAGGGTTCCCAGGCACAATTACGTATACACCGTTGGGGACGAGCGCGAAACTGTGTATTTCATTGAAAAGGGGCAGATCAAGTTGATCATGGTCTCAGAGGAAGGTAAGGAATGTATGCTCGCCATTCACGGCGCGGGAGATGTTTTCGGCGAGTTGTGTCTGTCTGGACTTGGAAGCCGGTTGGAAACGGCGACCGCGATGGAAGACACTTTCCTGAAAGAGATCCCTTGTGGCAAGTTTCTCGATCGCCTGGCAAAAGATTCTCTCCTCGAAGGCTTCATCAGATACCTGGCGGTGCGGGTCGCGGACCAGCAACAGGTAATCGCCAACCTCGTGACCGTTGATAGCGAGCAGCGCCTGGGTAAGACGCTGCTTCAAATCGCCAGGAAGCTCGGCAAGAAAGACCCGCGGAGCATTCGCATCGAAGTAAAGATCTCTCACGAAGAACTGGCGACAATGGTAGGCACTACGCGGCCTCGAATCAGTGTGTTTATGCAGCGATTTCGGAACCTCGAGCTGATTGAATACAACACCGAGCATCATCTGATTATCAAGGAAAAGAAGCTGACGGCTTACTGGCATCAATTCTCTAGATATGGAAGCAGCCCACCGCTCCTCGACAACGCGGATTTGTTGAATGAGAACATCCCACTAATACGTTAGGCGGTTAGAGAGCGCATGACAACGCCGCAAATCATCGTGATGACCTGTGCGTACGCAGTTGCGCTGGCTGCCGCCATCTACTTTTCGCGCGCAACTGCGCGCCGCGTCGCGGGAGCCCTCGCCGGAGGCGCCGCAGCCGGATGTTGGGGGCTGTGCGCGATCCTCGTAGGAGAGGCGATCGGCGTATGGCGGGATTTCCTGCCCGCGACACACGCCGTGTGGGTGCTCTTCTACCTCGGGCTCGCTATCTCGTTGTCGCCGATCTATTTCATAACATGGCGAGTGGCTCGCAGGTTTGGGGTGCGCGGGCTGGCGGTGTGTCTCATCGTTGCGGGAGTCGTTGGCCCGCCGCGGGATTATCTGTACGTTGCGACTTACCCGGAGTGGGGGGCGTTCGCCGAGGGCATTGCTCCAGTCTTGGCCGATGCCGCAATTTATATCGGCCTCGTGGCGGTGGGGCATGCAGTAATGAGGCTTGTCAGCGGTCCCGCGCGCGGAAGCCGGCTGGCGCGATAGCCTTTGGCCGTCTAATCGTGAGGATGGGCAGATGAATTTTCGAAGGATAGATCTATTGATGTCTGTAACGGCAGGCCGGCCTAATCCGCGATCCTGTACGCGCGGACAACGAATCGCCTTGGCGCCGAGCCGATGAAACTAAACGGATAGCACGTGATCAGAGTCAGAACTTCGCTGTTGGGATTGTCGAGTACTTGAACCTCGGCAGGATCGACGATCTTAGTGGCGTTTACCTGGTAGCGGAAAGAGCCCTGCGACGTCGTGAGCGCGATCTCGTCTTGCAGTCGGATATTGCGGAGCGCTCTGAACAAGGTATCCCGGTGTCCCGCGATTCCGATATTCCCCTTCTGACCCGGTAACGCGGTCCCCGGGATATGCCCGACCGCACGTCGTAGAGTTGGTTCGTCGATGCCCTCCATAATCATCGCCCTGAGACCGATTCTGCTTATCTCGATTCGCCCGAGCGGCGCGTCGTTGCGATTCGCTATCGTCAGACTCTCATTTCGCATGCTCTCGGGTACGGCAAGTGGAGGGACAGGGAATGCCTGATCCTGGTCACTGCTCTCAACAGTCGCGGTCGATGCTTTCAACGCTCGTTCGAATCGCCAGCCTTCGTCGTCTTGATACATCTTCCGGTCCAACAGCACCAGAGCAGTGTAACTGAGTAGGACGATGCCAATGGTGATAAGGGCATTTCGGATCCAACGGAGCGACCTGGCTCGCGTCGGAATAAACATGTGCCGTTTGATTCTGAAATTCATTTGGAATTCGTTGGTGCGGACGCCGGCGTTTTTACGGCCTCACAGGTGCGTCGTAACCAACGCGAGTTCGGACGATCAAGCGCCCGCGACCGGGAGCCTCTACCTTCACCTGAATCACGCGATACTTCCCGTCGTAATTGGTATTTGTAGGGATGTAGCTTATCGAGTACTGGTTGCGAACATCATGAGCTATTTGCTCACAAATCGGAACGGCTTCCTTGATTGACTCGGGGAAGAAAACCTCTCCGCCGGTGGCGTTCGCCATCTGTTTAAGCGAACCGGGCCTCCGGTATGGATCGTCCGGGTCGTAGAGACCAATGGTGTAGATTATCGCCTCGGATTGTCTTGCCTCAGCCATGATCTGAGCCAGACTGTGACGGCTCGCGTTGTCGGCGCCATCGCTGATCACAATCAGCACTTTCTTGTCCCGGTCACCCTTCTTAAGGTGGTCCAACGCCGCGGCAACAGCGTCGTAGAGCGCTGTCTTTCCCTCGGTAGCGAATTTCGACAGAGCAGCGTTCAGTTGAACGCCCTTCCCGGTGAAGGGGATGTTTGCCGGGAGTCCAAACGAAACATACTCGTTAAAGTAGACCACGAATATCTGATCCTTGTCGTTGCTGGCGTTGGAGAACGCCAGGGCGGCTGCGATGACATCATCGCGCCTGGGCCGCATGCTTCCGCTGTTATCAATGACCAGGCCAACCGTGACCGGGATATCTTCGTGAGCGAAAGAGTTAATCTGTTGAATGACACCGTCCTCGTAAACCCGAAAGTTCTCCTTGCCGAGTCCCGAAACAAGATTGCCTTTGCTGTTCTGCACCGTCGCGTGCAAGGTCACAAGATCAGCGCTTAGCCTGACCGTGTTCTGCTCAGTCTGGAGTGTCGAGGGCGGCTGAAACGCCGGACGCCTGGCAATGCCTGGCAACGCGATCACAAAGAAAAGCGGGAGCCAGCCACTAAGCCGGATTAGCGCGATACCTGTGATTGGAGGATATAAAGATGCTGATGTCCCGCTCATATGTCGAGTTCCCTTCTTGCGTTTCTTCGTAAAAGTTTGATGGTTGGAGTCCCCACCGGCGTGGGGACTCCGCTCGCAATCGGCACAGGTACTGTCCTATTTGTCGGGCGACAATCCCTAAGAGCAGTCCCAATTTGGCCTGAGCTGAAATGCGGCTCCTTCCAACCCAACGAATCGCCCAACTCAAGCACGCCGCTTTGAAAAGCCCCAGAGGGCGAGGCCTGCACCTAACGTCAAGAACCCAATTAAGGCGATAAGCGGCTGCTGGCTTGCTGTCTTGGGCAAGACTGCCGAGGTCTTAGCCGCGATCTCGGCGGGCGGCGGCTCAACGACCTGAGCTACTTCAACCTCTTCCCCCGTAGGCCTAATCGCCACTATAGGCGCCTGCTTCAACTCGTCTTTGACTTCGGGCTTGGTGAATTCGAACTCCTTCGACGTCGCGAGCACGGGAAGATCGGCCATCTTCGCCAACTCGACCGCTCTTGCCCTTGGATAGACGAATTCCTGGCCCCAGTTATCTCCCGGGTAGAACCAGGCCCTGATGGCTTCCGGAAGGCCGACTGCTCGTTCACCGAACGTCATTACTGTTCGGTCGGTAGTCCGCAGACGATAATTCGGAATCGCCAGAATGGTCGCATAGAGGTGCGTTCGGTCCTTGCTGAAGATCTGGACTATGTGACGGTCGGCAGGCGAATCCATCAGCTTGAAAACATAAGTGCCAGCGGGCAGGACAATGTGGCCCGGAATTTCAACCGGCTGGTCGAACGTCAGTGTGGTCTCCTTGTTCCAGTCATCTGCTTTTGCGGTCACTGAAAGACCGACGGCCACCAGGCCCCAAAGAAAGACTATTGCCACTACTTTGAATCGATTCATTTTTCTACCTTTCCTTTTTGCTAGATCACTCCAAGACTAGATTTGGCTCTGCACGGCGCCTTGGAAACTTCGCAGGCCGCGGTTTGAGGCGGAACTCGTGTCGAATTGGTCAGTTTGAGCCGAAAAGCCCTTGGTCCTGAGTTTTCTTTCAAGTCATGATTCGGTGCTGACACCCATCCTCGGTGACATATCCTCAATGTGCTTTCCTCTCCGACTCTGCCTTTGTCCGCCATGCCAGCCATCCCGCCTACGATATGTGACTTCGATATCCGATGCTGTCCTGTATTAGACAATTGCAAGAATAAGTTTTCGTCCCCAAAAATTGATTTTGACTTACGGAGCGCCAATTAGCCGAATTCATGAGTTGTCCAATATTGAACAGAAACGCATTGCGAGGTCCGCTACGATTCAAACCGCTGGAGGACCTGGGAGGCTGGGGGTACCTGTGATTGACCAAGAGAACAGCGCCACTACCACGGAACGCTTTCGCCGCCTCCCGGGCTGCTCCGATTTCAGACGAGAGTGTGAGGATGGACGTGGCGGGTGAACGACAGAACCCGCTGTCAGGCGGACCGGCCTCAGGAGTTATAAACGACATCAGATGTCAATGGAATCGCTCGCGGCCTGGTATCGTCGCCGAATCAAATCCACGAACCCTGATCATGCGCGGGCCTGACAAGTCAGTTCCGGGAGACATCCTGGATGGCGCCGCTTTCTGTACTCGGGCGAAATAAGGGTGGGGATCGACGCCAAACAGGTGAAGCCCGTGCGCAATGCTTGCGTTGTGACGAATTCCAAAACGGGATTGCGCATGCCTGTGAAACAAAGATGACGAACGCTGGGACGCCCAACGAGGGTTGGGCGAGAATCAACCGTCAGAGAAAGGTGAGCGAATGCCGATAGTGACAGATCATCGTTTTGGTAGTGGTGGGCCTGGTGCTATACCTGGTCAACACCTACATTCCGATGGCTCAGCCCATCAAAAGAGTGTTGAACGTAGTGGTGGTGGTGCTGGTTTGCCTGTGGCTCTTCAACGCTTTTGGCATTATTCACGTACCCATCAAATTCAAATAGCAGTGCTTTCCGGTTGACGCGCATCGCGCTTCTACCAACATACAATGGAGGAAAGAATGAAAAGAGTGACCTTACAAAAATCGCTCCCTGAAATTATCATGACCAATGATTAGGCGTCTCGAGCGCGAAGGAGCCGAACCAGCAGAAAAGGAGACGGCATGAAAAAGACAGTCGGGTTGTGGATTGATCATAGAAAAGCAATTATTTTGGTTCTTACGGACAATGGCGAAGAGGTAAAAGAGATCAGCTCGGGTGTTGAAAAACAACTTCGACGCTCTGATACTTCATCTTCGAACACCCAATATGAACCACTACAAGTACCGGCGGATGATCTGAAAGAGAACAGGCTAACAGGCCATCTCAATCTGTACTACGATGACGTAATCTCCTTCATTCGTGATGCAAACTCAATTTTGATTTTCGGTCCCGGCGAGGCAAAGACGGAGCTGAAAAAACGTCTCGAAAAACAGAAACTCTCAGGTCTTATAGCGGGTATCGAAACAGCCGACAGGATGACTGATCGCGAGATTGCAGCGAAGGTGCGACAGCACTTCCTGGAGAAGATCTCCGCCACAGGATCACCCTAGTGGTGCTGGCCAGAAGTAGGCGCCAGACCGAGCCACAGAAGTCGCAAATACGAAAGACCAGAACAACAAAGCCCGGCGCGCACCTTCGTAGCTTGGATACTGGTGGAAATCTCCATTGACACGAGCCCATTCAAGTTCACTCGCGGGGTGACGCAAATGCATGAGCTATTTACGTAGGAAAGAGAGGGTTAAGAAATGACGACGCCGCGTAGTAAGGTTTCTCAAGAGAAGGAAGGGCGCACCGGTCACGAATCGCTGGCGGGACACCTGACCGCGCCGCTGATGGATTTCAATCTGCCGAATGAGATAGCCCAGCTCCATGATGAAGAGGCCTGGCTGCGAACGGGCAGGAACTCGAAGACTCTGGTAAAACAGCCTGATTTCAGGATCGTGCTGATCGCGCTGCAAAAAGGCCGTCATCTCGAAGAACACAGTGCCGACGCGAGGCTCTCGATCTACGCGTTGGGCGGGCACGTGAAGCTACAACTGCCTGAACGAACCCTTGATTTGCCCCACGGCCACATGGTCGTGCTTGAACGCGCGATCGAGCACGACCTGGTGGCGCTCGAAGAGAGCGCGATCCTGCTGACAATCTCCTGGCCGCATGCTGAAGAAACGGAGTGATTGATCTCTTCGCAGGCCTAACTTTAAGTATCCGACCACTACCGTGGGGAGATTTGGGAGGAAGAGGGTTGCTCTTGTAGGTTGAGTGTGAACTATCCACCAACTTTCCGTTGGTGGGATTCAGGAGCGTTGTTGCTCGGCGCGACGTTAATTACACCCTTCCCGGCATATCCGCTTGTTACAACACCGGCACACCCGCGGAAGTCACCAGCACACTTGCGGAAGGGACCAGCACACCTGCGGGAGTCGCTGGCACACCTGCGGAAGTCATCGATACACCAGCGGGAATGTTGCTGCGCCGATCGTATCGCCCAAATCAGTACCGCAGGGCCCCCCGTACCGATTCAGTTTCGAAAGACGCTGTCTAATATTGAACAGAAAGCTATCTCTTTTATGCGTAGGATTAGAGATGTAAACCGAAGTCGAGCTGCGCGCTTGCGCAGCTCGAGGCGGACGTGAGCCGCTTCGTTTCAAGCGCCGCGTTTGCGTGTATGTGAGGCATCGGATTATCAGGAGGTATGGAATGAAAAGCAGCAAACTAAACCAAACGGTGGCGGCGCTTGTAACCAGTGCGGCGTTGTTGGCCGGAATGAGTCTGCCGGCTCGCGCGCAGCAACCGGCGTTAGAACCAACTCAGCAGGAAAACCAAAATAAGCAAAAGGAAGAGAAGCAACAGCGAAAGGCTCAGAACCAACAACAGCAGCAGCAGCAACAACAGGACAAGCAAAAGCAAAAGGCGCAAAAGCAGCAGAACGCTCAGCAGCAACAGCAGCAACAGCAGCAACAGCAGCAACAGCAGAACACTCAGCAACAACAACAGGAGCAGCAGCAGCGAAAGGCGCAAAAGCAACAACAGCAGCAGGCCGCTCAACAACAAGAACAGCAGAGGGCTCAGAAGCAGCAACAGAACACTCAGCAACAACAACAGGAGCAGCAGCAGCGAAAGGCTCAGAAGCAGCAACAGCAGCAGCAGAATGCTCAGGAGCAACAACAGCAAACCGCTGCGAAGCAGCAACGTCAACAGCACCAGCCGCAGGAGCGTCAGCAGCTTGTTCAGCAACAGCAGCAACGCGTCACGCAGTATCGCCAGCATCTGGATGAGCAATATCGCACCGGACGCGAACAAACCGCACAGTTGCAGCAGCAAAAACGCATGCAGCAGTACCGGTTTCAGCAACAGTATCTAGCGCGCTTGCATCAGCAACAGCTCAGTCTTGGGCGCCGACACGATTACGATCGCGATCTGTACTTCTCCACGCCGTACAGCTATCGCTACAATCGTGGCGGCAACTACTACGAAACCAACGAATACGGGGCGAGATTGCTACGGCAGGCTGTGAACAACGGTTATGAGCAGGGATTCCGCGCCGGACGCGCCGACCGCCTGGATCACTGGGGCTCCAGCTTTGAAGACTCTTACGGGTATCGCGACGCCAACTACGGCTATAGCGGCTACTACGTACAGCGGGATGACTACAACTATTACTTCCGCGAGGGCTTCCGCCGCGGCTACGAGGATGCCTACAACAGCCGCTATCAATACGGCCACGTGTCTGGTGGGAAGTATCTCGTCCTGGGCGCCGTGTTGGGCACCATCCTCACTCTGGAGGCTATTCACCACGAGTGATGCGAGTCGCATTGAGCATCGTTTACCCACCTTCAGAAGAAGGAGCTAACGCTCCTTCTTCTGACTGCGGATGCACCGGTATGAATACATCTGCTACGCAGTTCTGGTTTTTGTTGCCCAGACCTGGTGGCAGGCGCTACCGCTTGCGATGGCGCTCGGATTAATCACCGCGGCGATCGGCTTCAACGTTCAGCACGATCGCAGCCATAGCGCCTACTCGAACCACGACTGGGTACTACCCTGCCATCTCTAAACTGGTCGAGGCGACCTGTAAGGAGTTTGGGTTGAGGTACAGCGAACATGAGACCTTTTGGTCGGGACTGGCGTCGCATTTCCGGTGGTTGAGACGGATGGGCTTGCCACAAAGTGTGTAGCCAACCGGCGCACCTGCGTTTGCGGGCTGAAAGCGGGCTTTTCTCTGCCTTATCGCGTCCTTCGCAACATCCAGCCACCTATTTTCAAGACTGTTCAATACAGGACAGAACCGATTTCGGCGATGGCGTATCCTTGAATGGGGTTAGATAGAAAGATCACTATCCTCGGAGACACGCGGCTGCACTTCGGACGGAGTCGGAACACTAGATAGGCGTCCAGTTGTGAATGGGAACGAACGAAACTCGCCGAGAGCAACTAACATTGAAAGGCGAGTCAGGGAGCTTTTTCGCATGAGCACTCAGAAACGAGACGACGACACGGCTTCGGACCCGACTTCAAGGGTCGATGTGCGGCTCACGGTGGGAAACAAGGCAGTTTACCCAGGTCAGGGGCCCTGTCGGGTTGGCGGAATCATCAAGAGAGTTGTTGATGCCAGAGTGACAATGTTCTATCACTTGACCGTCCTGGACGACAACCGCGTGAACTTGTTTGTGCCGGTAGAAAGAGTTCAGAACATTGGCGTCCGGATGCTGATGGAGGAGTCCGAGATCCCGGGACTCTTAGCTCATCTAAGGAAAGCGGTGAAGATAGGCGATACCTGGAAGCAGCGCGCAACCGAAAATTTGAAACGGTTCAACTCCGCATCACCCTACGACCTCGCTGAGATCGTCTCTTCACTGACTGAGTTGAACGCAACGAGGCCGTTAACCGTTGGTGAATACCGGACGCTTGGGAGGGCGAAAAGGCTGCTCATCTGCGAGATATCCGAGGTCATGGGCGAGACAAAGGGAGCGGCCGAGGAACGGGTGGACCTGGCCCTCGACGCGCGAACAGGAGAACGAGAACCGGCTAGAGTGTTGGTCGCGGCAAGCGCAAGCTCAGGAACTGAATGAGAAGTAGGACCTTGACGTTTGTTTTGAATCAGGTTGGGTGCGCCCTTGTAGTTCGGCTTATTGATCGACTGAGGCTCGACTCATGACGGAAAAGAGTAGAGCGGAAACCGCAAAAAGACATCTTGCTAAAGAACTCGATAAGCTATCCGAGCAGGAGCGCCAGGTAGTCGATCGATTTATCAAACGCGGCCGTGTGGCCCGCAACGTCGCGCGTGAGTTCGAGGAAAAAATAACGTTTGGGCAACGAGTCGCGGACCGCGTTGCTGAGATCATGGGATCATGGCGGTTCATCATCATTCAGAGCACGCTGCTTGCCGTCTGGATCGCGCTGAATATCACCGCCTATGTTTATAGATGGGATCCCTATCCGTTTATCCTGCTCAACCTGGCAATGTCGTTTCAAGCAGCGTATGCCGCGCCAATCATTATGATGAGTCAAAACCGCCAATCCGAAAAAGACCATCTGCAAGCGAAGCACGACTACGAAGTCAACCTGAAAGCCGAGCTCGAGATCTTGCAGTTACACGAAAAATTCGACGAGCTCCGCGATTCCTCTTGGGTAGACCTCGTGCGAATGCAACAGCGGCAGATCGAGATGCTCGAGCGCCTTGTATCGGGAAACGGGACGCATAGCACCGAATCGGCAAGGGAACAGATTGGATAACACATCTAAGACCGGTGCAGCACTTCCGGTTTGGTCGTTGGAGTACTGGATAGTCCTTCGTCGGCCAAAAGAATGCATGGCTGATTCCGGCGCGAATAGAAAAGGAGATAGGAGCAACTTATGACAATCAATATCAAACCTCTACATGACCGCATTATCGTGAAGCGCATCGAGGAAGGTGAGCAGGTTCGCGGCGGCATCATCATCCCTGACTCGGCCAAAGAGAAACCGCAGGAGGGCGAAGTGATCGCCGTCGGCGAGGGCAAATACAGGGAAGACGGATCTCGCCAACCGCTGGATGTGAATGTGGGCGACCGCGTCCTGTTCGGCAAGTACAGCAGTTCTGAAATCAAGATCGACGGTGAAGAGCTCTTGATTATGCGCGAGGACGAGATTCTCGGAATCGTCAGACGGGCGGGCGCGGCTGCAGGCTCTTCCGGCGGTAAGAGGAGAGGTAAGTAGTTCTTTAACACCCGGTCGCATTGATGGGAATCACCAACAATTTAACTAGGAGAAAAGGCAATTATCATGGCAAAGCAAATAGTTCAGGGCGGGGAGTCGCGGTCGGCCATCTTGCGCGGCGTCAATAAACTGGCCGATACCGTGAAAATCACACTCGGTCCGAAAGGGCGTAACGTCGTGCTCAATAAGAAATATGGCAGTCCGACAATCACTAAGGACGGCGTGACCGTAGCGAAGGAAATTGAGCTCGAAGATTCAATGGAAAACATGGGCGCGCAGATGTTGAAGGAAGTCGCTTCCAGGACTTCGGACGTTGCCGGCGACGGCACGACTACGGCAACCGTACTCGCACAGGCGATTTTTCGGGAGGGCGTGAAGACCGTGGCGACGGGCGCGAATCCGATGGCCTTGAAGCGCGGTATAGAAAAAGCAGTTGAACGGGCGACGGCGGAAATCAAGAAGATGGCTAAGCCGGTCAAAGGCGATATGATCGCCCAGGTCGGCACGATATCCGCAAACGGCGATGCGACAATCGGAGAATTGATCGCGGAGGCAATGAACAAGGTCGGCAAGGACGGCGTCATCACGGTCGAAGAATCGAAGACCATGGAGACAGACCTGGAGTTTGTCGAAGGGATGCAGTTTGATCGCGGCTACCTCTCTCCTTACTTCGTGACCGAGCCGGATAGCATGCAGGCCGTTCTCGAAAACCCGGTCATTCTTATTAGCGAGAAGAAAATCTCGTCGATGAGGGATATTCTCCCTCTCTTGGAACAGACGGCCAAAGGGAGCAGACCGATGCTGATCATTGCCGAAGACGTCGAAGGCGAAGCGTTGGCTACGCTGGTAGTGAACAAGCTGCGCGGCACACTCAATGTGGTGGCGGTGAAGGCCCCCGGCTTCGGAGATCGCCGAAAAGCACTGCTCGAAGACATCGCCGTTTTGACGGGAGGCAAGGTCATCAGCGAAGACCTGGGAATCAAACTCGAGAGTGTCAAGCTCGAAGACCTTGGCAGCGCTAAGAAGGTCACTATCGATAAAGACAACACGATAATTATTGATGGGGCGGGTAAAGCGGAGGAGTTGCAAGGCCGCGTGAAGATGATCAAGGCTCAAATCGAAGATGCAACGTCAGACTACGACGGCGAGAAGCTGCAAGAGCGGCTGGCCAAGCTCGTTGGAGGAGTAGCGGTGATTCGCGTCGGCGCGGCAACTGAGACTGAACTAAAGGAAAAGAAGTCTCGCGTTGAAGATGCTATGAACGCGACGCGCGCGGCAGTCGAGGAAGGCATCGTGGCAGGCGGCGGCGTGGCGTTGCTTCGCGCCGCGAAGGCACTGGAAAAATTCAAGGTTTTCGCGCCGAACAATGAAGGCGAAGTGACGGGAGATCCGGATGAGCAGATTGGCGTCACTATAGTCAAACGAGCACTGGAAGAACCGCTTCGTCAGATCGTGCAGAATTCTGGCAAAGAAGGCGCGGTGATTGTCGAGAGGGTTCGCGTCGACAAGAACCCGAATTTTGGCTACAACGCGGAGACCGAGGAGTTCGAAGACCTGGTTATCGCCGGCATTATTGACCCCGCGAAAGTAACGCGTTGCGCGCTGCAAAACGCCGCCTCCATCGCTGGCTTAATGCTCACTACCGAAGGTCTCATTTCCGAAATTCACGACGCTGATAAAGCCCGGTCGATGCCCGCTGGTATGGGCGACGGCATGGGCATGTGAGACCCCGTGGGTCGCGAGCGACGTTCAGTGGTCATCCATTTGTGTCGATATCGGCATTGGTCCACCCGCAGCTTCAGGGATTATGTGATCTAGGACAAGTCGCGTTCCTGAGATCATCTGTGGGGTCAGGCGATATCCGCATCGGGAACCCGCCTCCTTTGAAACGCTCCTGCGCAGAGGAGCAGGAAGGCGGGTTCGCTTCATCGTGGTTGTCGAAGTTCCGCCGGCGTGGGAATCCGGTGGCCGCGCCACTGAAGGAGCGCATACGCATACGCCTTGCGAGTGAGCCGGCGGGCTTCTGCCCCGAGGCGCTTCAATTGCTCTTGCTCTTTCTTGGTTAGAATGCCCTGCTGGTTTTTGCGCAGCAGAATCGTGTATTGGCGTTCACGTGCTGCCGATATGGCGCTCTCGGCGAGGCGCCGCAGACGCTTATCGCTGAGACATTCGAGTTCGAGCAACTCTTCGCGATATTCATTCGGAAGGTCGTTAACCAGAGGAGGGATTCCCGCCTTAACCGATTGCACAATGAGTTCCTCCATCGGTTTGTTGGAGGCCTACGCACTTTGTTCAAGTCGGCGGTAGATCTCTTCCGGTAATCGGACGGTCACGTTGTGTACCATTCAATCTTGACTCCAAGCGCATTCTGCCCCTCTTCCCTCGATAAGCGGTTCCGGAAAGCCGTCCCCCGCCACCTCAGCCACATTCTCCGTGATCTGATCATAAACGCCCTACGATAATCCCATTGATAAACGGTTCCAGAAAAACGACTCGAAATCAGGAGCGCGGTCATCGGAAAATGCTCCCGAGTTGAATAGCCAGACGCATGGCCTTGGGCCACCCAATCTGAAGATATGCCTCTAGGTAGTAGGTAATAAGCTCGTTCACGAGTTGAACTCACTACCTGGACACTCCAACCTTCCTAAGGGTTGCCGGACTCCCGTTTGTTCCGGTCATGCTCAACGTCCTGCTGAGTATAGTTTCTGAAAACTCTAGACAGATGCACTCGCGAACACGCCGAGCACTCAATGCACCTCGTATTCAGATTCGGCGCGGAGGCTGATCCACAAGTCAAACCCAAGGTGAAAGTCGAGATCAATACTCGCGAGCACATAGCCGTCCACGATTTCAAGATGTACACCTTCGAAGTCGACAACAGTTGGTACAGGGCGAAAACTGAAATCGCGACCTATGAGCCAGAGGAACTCTTCGGTACTAAGCTGCGGGCACTGCTGCAGCGTCACAAGAATCGCGACCTATTTGACTTGAATGAGAGATTGAAACAACTGTCCTTGGATCCTGACAAACTCGTCTCATGCTTCGAGGATTACTTGGCTCTTGAAGGGACATCGATCAGCCGTGCGATGGCAGAGGAAAGGATGCTAAAGAAACTCACCCGGAGCCTCACCGAAGACATTGGGCCATTGCTACCGACCGGAATAACTTTCAACGGAGAAGAGGCCACCGTTGCTTTTGGCAAGGTGTGACTTGAACTCATTGGCAGGATAAAGGGTGAGCCCTGGAAGCTCACCGACAAAGTCATCGAACAGCTTCGGCAGAAAAAATATCCGGACCTGCTCGAGGCGTATTGACCTCACCTGAAAGATGATCAGATCGTTTGGAACCTGCGAGAGTCGCCAAATTGTAAGTTCAATGTGGCCGAACATGTGGCCGAACGTTAGAGGGATTATTTGAGCCGTGCTGTAAACTACTGGAAATAAAGTGCACCCGGCAGGACTCGAACCTGCGACCCCTGCTTAGGAGAAAGACCGTCGAGCGCACTTTCTGATGTGCCATAGAGTTCGGACAGCGGAAGACCAGGCGCCGAGGGGGACGCCCCTTCGTCTCATATAACTTTGTAACCGCAGAACAAATAGATATCCTTGATTTCACCAGCGTCGGTTGGGAATCTAAACACCCCCAAGTCCTGATGGCCGGACCGGCTGAGTGCGTCGAAGTCAACTTCCAGCACACCGTGAAAAAGCCCCGGCCACTTCGCATCAGCTACGCAGGCTACGCTATGCACATCACACTCACATTTTTCTTCCTCTTGGTGGCCCGCGTGCTGTCCCAGCAGGAACTCGACGAGATGGTTGGCGCTGGGGTCTGCTCCGGGCGCCTCGAATAGAATACCGAGCCGATGTACACCGATCGGCTTGTTTGCCGGCAGGAACGGAAACATCTCCCTGCTCAGACGAATGCCGAGTTCCCTAGCGAGCCGGCCATTATGGGCTGGACGACCATTCTTCGCGGGCCGGCCATGGGGCTTGGCGCCAGCGAATCGACGCCACGCTTCAGGGAACTCGCGCTTCATATCGAAGAAGCGAACGCCCGCACCAGGCAGGTTTTGCTGCGCACATTCGTTGGCAGCTTTGCGCAGAATCTCCCCACCCTCGCGAGCCGTGAAGTTCAGGTGCAAAACCAGGTCACTAACCGTCTCCATATCGAACTGGTTATTCTCCAGGGGAAGCTCGATCCGCCAGCGGCTTATGGCGCCCGAGAACTCAAACGGCAGATAGCGTTCATCGCGGAAATTGAGCTCAAACATCCCGGAGTCATTCTGCCCGCTCGAGGTTGCGATGGCTTCGGTGGCAGCGTACATGGAGACGATGCGGCAGTCATCGGGCATCGCTTGATAGCCGTTCTTACAGCACTCGTCTTGACAGCTCTCGTGACAGCATATGTGTGGCGGGCTAGTGAGACGGGGATCCACACGGGTCTTGCTGCTCAGCATCGTCAAGCGACAGTGCACGCCGGTGTATGGTCCGGCCACACACGGAATCGTCATAGTAACGTTCTTGACCCGACGCATGTACTGGCCGGGGTAGTCGAGGTCGAACATCCATTCGGGGATTTCGACCTCACAGTAACCAGTGGTTCGCAGTTGCAGGAACGCCGTCGGAAAGTGCAGGCGCAACGAAAAGTGTTTGGTAAGTTCATACTCACGGATATTCTCGTCATAGTAGGCCTTTTCCATGTGGCGTACAGCGAGTTGCAGCCGCTCGCCGGATAGAAGCCCTTCGTGCAGGTTGTCCCAAATCTCCGCGGGAACGAATCGCCGTGCCGTGTGGCCCCTCTCGAAGTTGAAAGCGCGTTCGGCCTGGCGCGCGCAATGCAAAGCCATTTCATACATCTGGTAATAGATGGCCGCGGTTTCCTCTTGCAACCAACGATAGAGTTCGTGATTGGTAAACTTGTCGCGCAGGAAGTCGTGCACCTCGGCGGCGTTTTCGATCTGCTGCTCGTGGTTGTTCAGTTCCCGCAGTGCGATATCGCGGCGACGATCGGCGGCGAGAATTTGCCGTTCGATTTGCTCGATTTCAATCGTCAGCACGACGACCTGATGGTTCCATTCTTGTAAGCGCCGGTCCCATCCAGCCTCAGTCAGCAGGAGCGAAGCCAGCGTGTTTGATTCGCTACCGATGAAATTCGAAATCCGCGCCCCTGTGGCAAATGCGCCGCCTCCCTTGCTACCAACCAATGGTGTCTGATCAACCAAAACGGGGAAGGGGCCAACCGTTCCTGTCCACACATCAGGGGTGTCACTAAGCACTTGCGCGATGAGTTCAAGACCCTGCGCCGCTAAATAAGCCGCGAGCGATACACCCATAGCGAGCTCATAATTTGTCTCGTTAAGAATCTTTCCATGGAAAATCAGATCTGAATAATACTGTAGGTTTGCCACAGCAATTTCTTTGGTCTTGTGCAACGCCTGCACCTGCCAGTCAGCTTCGCGCCACTGGTTCTGCCGTACTTCCAAAGCAAGGTTGAGCAACTGGCGCTCGTGCATTGCGCGCATGGTCGACAGATACTCCGCATCACCTTTTTCAAAAGCCGACAGAAGCGCGCCGCCCAAGCCGCTCACAGCGCCCGCCATCTCAAGCGCCTTTTGCACCAGGACCATGAACCGATAGGGGCTTTGCGGCGCGCACCAATCGCTTTCATCCGCACAGAGATCGTCTGTAGTTTTCCAACAGCAGTCTCGAGTCTCGCCATTTCCGAAGTAGGGCATATCGAGGTTTGCGCGGCCGTTTTTCAAGCGCCGAGAATTCATGCAGTTATGGATCAAGCTCAGCCGATCATTGACTCCGGTATAGAGGCACATCAGCCGGGGGTTGATTGGCGCGCAGTCGGGTTTGAAGTTCGCGATGGTGGGTGCGTCCGCTCTTCCATCTTTCGTCACCACCGTAATCGGCATTGCTCCCAGAATTTTGGCTGCGGTATCAAAAATCAATCGGGCGTGCTGGAAGGCCTCCGGGGTGTTTCTTCGCATCAGCGCGTCGCCCCATAACAACAGCGTGTCCAGGTAGTGCAACAGGATCGCGCGCTCTTTCACCTCAGCATCCGAGACCGGATCGCTGGCGCAGCAGCACTTTCTTGACTCGGCCACCGCGGGATGGTCAGGCTTTGCCGGCCCATCTTGCAGGGTTGCCGGGCAGACGATCCAGGTGTTGTCATTCATAAGCGGGTTGTACACCAACTCATACCACTTCAACGCAGCTTCAAAGCGGCAGTGCGCTCTCAAGTGACCGGCCACCGCGATGGCTGGACTAAACGGCGAAGGCGGCAACAACGGCGCGCCGGGATCAGACCACGCAAAGAATGGATAGGATCCCAGTCCGCCAACCAGGGACGGACCGGACGCGCTTACCACCTGCGGCAGAACAATGGCCTCATCTGTCGCAAGGTCGTAACGGAAACCCGCCGGTGGCGGTGGGTAACCGATCGGAGTTTCACTTCCGGTTATCTCGAACTGCAGCGAGTCGCCGCTGCGACCCTTGAAGACCAGTTGTGGATTAAAGCCCGCGGTTATCCGCACACCTTCGTATGACTGTCGAGGTTGTTGGAACTCACCGTTGTGAACTCGGCTCCAACGCAGGTGAACCATCGACTTCGAATTCCAATGCAGCAGGCCAGGCAATTTGCCGGGGCGGTGCCAGTCATTATCCGCATCGGCGCCAGGACCGCCCCACTCAGCTACTTGTTCTTGTTCGTCGTAGTAGCTCGAGTCGTCAATCCAAAAGTAATACTCATCCATCAGCGCCGGATGCGTCATGCCACAAGCGCTACAGCATTCTCGCGCAGGATTCAAGAGCTGTAGGGTCGCAGGCTCGCGATGCTGAAGCATCGTTATTACCGGACGGGTCGGTAGTTGTGCGCCATTCCAAGTTGTCGAACCACCAGGCAAGGGGATGGTCAGCGCGGCTCGACGCAGTTCCGACTCCAAAAACTCGAAAGCCTCATTCTTCTTTGCCTTGTGCAACTCGTCCCATTCAATCCAGTTTTCCCGATAGATGGAGCGTCGCTCACATGCTTCCCAGGTGCGGAACGTGGCGAAGTGGCGTTCCCAGGCAAGCACGAAATCGGGCGAGACCACAAAGCCAGGCTCCAGACCAAGGCGGGCACGCTGGATGAATTGTTGAATGGCACTTATTGCTTCCTCGATGCGACTCGCCCTTTGACAAAGCCCTGCTTCCACATCGAGCAGTAACAGTTCGCTCAAATTTTTAGCTTCGGTAGCAAACCCGCCCCACGGCAGCGCGACACGGCTCAGACGCGTCAAGTAAGCCACCAGCGCTGCTCGCCCGCGCAAGCGAAGGCCGTCGTTGAGGTGCTTGATTTCTTTGTAGCGGCGCGGCTCGCCGTTTTCTATACAACCGTCGCGATAGAATTGAGTCAGGTTGCGATTGCCGGAATCGGTCGTCCCAAAAGCCGTCTCCGCGACTGATGGGTCATCAGAAGCCCAGAGATCGGGTCGAGCCTGGCGAATATCCTTTGCGTAGAAATGCTTCAGCAGCGCGCGAATCCATTTCTCGGAATGCCAAACACGGACGGCCCATCGATCATCTTCAAGATCCGCGGACGTGACGGCGTATGCTTGATAGTATTGTAAGACCAGCGAATCGTGCCGCAGGTCGATTCCTAAGTGTCGCACCAAATCGGCGGGATTATCAGTATGCAATTCGGCCGATTCGTGAAACAGCAGCCAGACAGGCTGCTCCGGCGAGCGCCCGCTTTCGCGACGCATCACCGTGTAGTCGAACAGACGCTCCCAAAAACAATCAAAGATGGCCTGCCGTCGTTGCGCGGAAGCGGCTCTTCGCTGGTCCTGCGTTGCTGACGGCGGTTCATAGTTGTCCGATAGGGGCAGGAAATTCGGATCAAACTCAGCCTTATGCGTAATGAAGGTTGGGCCGCTGCGATAATAGGATTGACCTGTAAAATTGATCGGGTGCGAGAGCATATATCCCAATTCGGACTGCCCGTCATCTGAAATTCGCTTTGCTGAGAGATGAAAGCGGTAGGCCAACAGCATCGCCTTGAAAGCTCGCTGATACGTGCCGCGGATGTCGCGCACCGTGCTTGTGTAGTGTTCTGCCAGAAAACTTCTCGCCGCTCCGGGTAAGCTAATACGATTTTGTAACGTGGCGTCCTTATTTTGTAAGGTGCCGTCCTTATGAGGTTGGAAGAGTTTGTCATACGGCACGGCTAACCACGACTCCCCTACGTCCGGGCCCTTGTATTTGAGTTGAAAACCGGTGGCTTGCGGGCAAATATCCTCCGGGCCGTCGAAGATCAAAGGGTTCCGCTCGAGCTCGATTTTCAGATCGTAGAACCCTCTCTTCAGCGCAATGGGCTTCGAACAATGCGCCGGTGCTTCTTCGCTCGGCCACTCGTGACTGAGCAATACCCAGGTTCGTTGTCCTCGGCTCAGTTCGATACGCCAACGATGCGATTCCTCGGCTTTCTCGAAATCAGGGACTTCACCCGCGGGTGTCGGAGCGCCGGCGCTGAACCCGTACTCGCCTTCACTGTCGATCAGCAACAGACCGGTCCATTTCAGCGTGAACGGTTCAGCCCCGCCCAGCATTCCGCCGGCCGCATTGGCCATCGCAAAACCGTTCCTCACCGCGGCAAAGCGCAGTTGCGCCGGCGAGAACGTGAAACCCATCGAAGGGAGGACGGTGGGGATCGGAGCATTAAACGCATTCTCTTCCGGGCCGAAAGCATCTACGCCCCCGCGCAATTCGCGCCAGCGCACATTCGTCGCCGCGTCGAAGTATTCGGCCTGCATCCCCGTGCCGGTCAAACCCAACAACGCAGCGAATGCTCCTCCATTGGGCTGCGACGGCCAGGTGACCGCGGGCGATTGGCCGTTGTCCTTTTCCCAGGAATTGGTCGCGATGTTCTCGTCAGCCCAAAGCTGTTTCAACAAAAGTTTGGCAAGGTCGGCGCCCTCCGGATTGCTGTCGCCCGTAGCGCAAGCTGTATGAGTCGCCAGGTGCTTCGCGATGATCTGACATCGTTGATGGAAGCGTGCGAACTCCTGCTGGAACCAGGCCCATCGTTTGGCCTCGTCCGGCTCCTGTATCAGGCGTTCTTCTGCTTCGCCGAAGTTGTTGAAGATCAGCGCAAAATTCACCAGGTCCACACGCGGCAGGAAGTAGAGATCGCGCACGGCGCTCTGCTCGGATGGTGTCAATTGGCGGATACGGCCTAGTTTGGCCAATACCGCTTCATCGGTGAGTGGGACTTGCGTCCACAATTCCTGGGCCGTCGCATCGTAATGGAAAGGACCGTCCGGCGGCGTGTTCCACATCAGCTCGGAAGTTGGGAGCACCAACGAAACTCGATATTGGCGTTGTGGCGCGCCGACGGCAATACCGCTCTCCGCTAAGACCGATGGGAAGAAGTGTTGCCCAAGTGAAAGCCACTTGTTGTTGCCGGCCGGCGGCGCAAAACCAAACTCCGTCCGCAGTGCGTTTTCCATGCGGGACCAGGACCAGCGCTCCGCGTCCTCGGCCTTCGGTTCCACACTCATTAGTTTCTTGCGCAGGGTGCAGAGCGAGTTCTCGTCGTCATCATCGGGCAAACCCAGTGGAGAGTCATGCGCTTCGTTGCTGGTTTGCAACGGGAAGGGGTCGTCGCCATCCAGGTGCTCGTCGTTGGTAAAAAGAAACAGAATCTCGCCGACGCCAAATTCGGAGGCGTAAATCTTAGCCAGTATCTCCGCGAGTCGTAACGTATGCGTCGGAAACGCGTGCCAGGTGTCGGCCGGATTGTTTGGATCGAAACCAGCCAATGACGATAACGAATTCAAGTTGGAAAAAAGAAGCTTTATGAATTCCGGTCCGCGGCAACGGCAGCCATGTCTCTTCATCGCGTACTGCTGAATTTGATTGAGTAGATGTTCCACCGCCCAGTCCCATTTGGAAGCCCCCGGAACCCAAAATGCCAGCAGGTGTAAGCGGTCTGCTCCAGTTGCTCCGGCAGCCGGCGGAGTGCCGTCCGTCAGTGACAGTTGGAAATCGTCACGGAACATTTGGAAAGCCGCCAACTGCCGGATAAAGTCCGGATTGATGTTTGTACCGCTAAACAATCCAAGCACTTCGCAGATGTCGCGTAATTCTGTGAACGTATAACGGGCGTTTGAAATAGTTTGAAATTTGCGCCACAAGCGGATAAAGATCGCAAGACGCTTGAGGGCTTCCGCCGGGTCAGAAGGGTCTTCGAACCGAATCTCGTATTCTTCCAAACAGCACGGCTCGCAATCAGGGAAGCCTTCTTCATGACTGCCCCTCAAGTCAAATCTGACGAACTTGGACTTCCACAATTCGATGAACTCGCAATAGGTCAGACACGTGCGCTTAAGGAATTCATCCAGGTGCACAACTACCGCAGTCGAGAGTCCACCGCCGGTTCCGCCTGGAACGCCGGGAGCGAAGCCATACATCGCCGCCAACGTTAAGGGCGAGATATTGTTTTGGAACAAGACCGCGTATTCCTCAGGAGTAATGCCTAGATACTCGATCGCAATCCCGATCCGCACCGGATAGCGCCACAACTGCTTCTGGAAGTCCGCCGTTTCCTTCGCGGGATCCAAAACAAACTCGGTAATGTTTTTGATGAAGCGGCGTTTTGTTGCAAAGAGACTGGTACCCAACTGCTCCAAATAAGTGCGCGCCACATCCAACGGCTGCGAATACGGAAGATTGCACGCAGAAAAGTCGCTCCTCAGTTTGTTGTAAGCCGATTGCTGCGCGGTCGGCGCGGCCGGAGTGGAATGTTCGGGCAACGCCTCGAACATCGTCACCGGATCGTGTTGGTAAGCATCGGCGGTGGGATGGAAACTTGAAGACAATTCATGGCCGCCCACCTGATCGCTCGCGGTGTTGTAGACCGCGCCAGAGGAAACACTACCGGCAACCATGTTCTCCAGAGACTCGTTGGCGAAATCGATCAAGGGGATTGGTACCGCCAGATTGGACTTTGTTGCCAGAAGGTTACCCAACGGTCCACGGCGGTTGGCCAGGACGGTAGCCAGGTTCTTTTTGCTCTGCGCCGGCAAGGGGTGGTCGCAGGTAGACTCCTCGGCTACGAGCAATAAATCATGCAGATACGCCACCGGGCCAAGCGGTGACAAATGCGCGGGCGGAACGCAGTTCACTATCGAGCCGTCCGGGTTTACCGGCTTGAATCCGTCCGGCTCGGGCTTGGGATGCGGGTCCACCGCCCCGGCGTTTTTCCAGATGATCTCGGCAAAGTCATAAGCAACCGAGCCGGCCAAAGCCTCTTTGAAATCTTCGAAAGAAAATCCTTCAATGCTCTTGGAATTCGTGAAGCCGCGCGCCCAAAGGGCCTCGATGACCGAGATACGTATCTCGTCGGGCTTGATGTCCAGAGCGAGTTTGGTTACTCCCTGAATGCACTTCAGCCACTCGGCGAATTGGCCTTGTTTGGTCGCGTCGCCGGGAATGACAGTCACCAAGGTCTTGGCCAGTTTGGCCGAATCCCATTCGTCGAACGAAAAGCCGTTGTAGTTTGTGATCAAAGCATCCAATGGATTGTCCGCTGGACGATCAAAGGCCGGCGCAGGTTCCACAGTTGGAACAGGCGGCGTTTTAAACACCTTGGGGACGTCGAAGAATTTGCTCAAGTGGCGAATAAACGTTCGTGTCCGGTCTTCGGTCGTGCCCGGGTTAGTAAACTCAGGGAGCGCAATGGGGCTAGAGTGCAGCAGCCTTTCCCAATCGTCGGTGTTCTTAGCCGCCAAGCCGTTCACATCCATTACGCCGAACCCAGCGTCGGTGATAGCCGCAATCAGGGGCGCGTGCGCTTTGCTAATTGCAGTGAGCAGCAAATCCAAATGTCCTCTTGCATCTCGCGCGGGCGCCGAACTCCAGAACACACTCAGATCAGCGCCAGAGAAACGTAACCAGTTGTTAACCAATCCCTGTGCTGGAGCCGACCCGCCTGCTGCTGCTGGTCGAGCGAGAACGAATTCTGGTGTGCCCGCCTCGCCCACCGAACCCAACGCGCGCAGGCGCCGCGCCGCTTGAAAACGATTGACATCCGCCGGCTCAATCAAAAGATGTTCGTCGAGGGCTTGCTCGATGTGGACGACAGTCTGCTCCTCGGAGCTAAGGAGAGCCATCTTGAAACGTTCCTCGCGTCGGGTTTGTGGCGGAAGAACCGCGGTGACCGCGTAGAAATATGCCGCCGGAACTTCAAAGCCCAGCGCCGTCTCGACGCCTTTCAGAATTACCTTCACTTCCTTTGTGGGCGCGGCGGGGAAGATTGGAAAAGAGAATCCGGCTTGCGTCGCCTTCCGGGTTTCCTGCTCGCACCAGATTGCCGCCGAGACCGAGAATACGAACTTGGTCAAATGCTCGGCTTCGCTGTTGTGCGTGACATAGTGCATCAACAACTTGGCTTCGAATAATCGCCGGTCGCGTTCGTCATCACTGTCCGCGCCTTGAGGGCCGGTGTACATCGCCTCCAGCGAGCGGTTGGGCGCAGGCAGCGGGTGAAGCATTGGGTCCCATGTGATTTCAAACGCAATGTGGCGGCATTGCTCAAGTGCAAGATTGGCTATGCCTTTCGTGTCGCCCTGTTCGGCGGTCAAAACCTGTTCGATTGCCGATAGCAGCTTTGCGAAATTCGGAACCGGAGCATCCAGCGGCTCGGCCGCAGTCTTCGGGAGTTGCTGCCCACGCGCGGGCAAAGCCAAGTGCAGGCTTATGGGTGTAAGCGTCGGGAAATCGTTCGGACTCTTCGGTATCGACACAGGCGCGACCGGGACGTTGTAGTAAAGCTGTTTGTGGATGATCTCGCCGCCATCGCGAGTAATGACCAGGCGCGCGTCGACGGTTCGGAACTCTCGGGTGATGAGAGCATCGGGAATTTCGATGACCGCCGTTGCTACCGCGAAGAGGTTTCGCGCAAAGTTTTTTATTCCCGCGACCGGGACGATTTCAAAGTGCTGAATGACCCTGGTCTTGGAGTCTGGAACAGGCGAAGGCTTTGGAGAGGGCGAGGGCGGCAGGTTAGGTGCGAAATAAGCCGCCGTCCCGAAAGCCGGTCCGACGCCATCAGGATCGGTAATCGACAGCTCGTGCGCGGCAATTGAGAGGCTGTTGAGATAATTGGTAAATTCATCGCCGGTAACAGGCTCTGAGGGATGCAAGCGAATGACAAGCAGTGAGGGCATTGTTTTTTCTCCGTTTGTTATTTACGTTTGTGAGTTATTGGAAGTCGGTGTTCTCATTTTTATGCATTCCACCACAGGGTGGAAGTCCGCTTCTTTTTTGCCATTCCGCATTCGGCGATCAGGTTGGAGCGAAAGCCTCAATCGGGTCGTGCACGACTGATGATGCTCCTGAGGGCTGCCCCGCGACGACGAAGAAATGCGAGTCCGCCAGGTTGATTTGCTGCTAGGTTCATTTCGAACGCGCCGCTCTGGGGTTGCCCACGCGCAGACTCTTGTGTCGTCATCATGCGAGTCTCGCCGGCTGCTAAAATACTCCGAGTTGCCGCTTGATCCACCAGTCAAGGTTGTTAAACTGCTCAAGCTCCCTTTCAAGCTGGCCAGCCCAACTACGAATTGGTTTGACGATACTATTCTCGACTGGCGAGTACTCCAACTTAGACGGAGCTGTTGTAAGCAGGCTACCAAGTTGGCTCCAGCGTTTGGCAATATTTTGTCCGTAGCTCAAATCCTTCTTCACATCAGCGAGGGATTTGTCAGGCCCTTGATTGTAGCGAGCTCCGATGACTTTGATCTCATCCGTTGTTAGATCTTTACCGGCCTTGCCTGGAACATCAATGTTCCTGAGGTCACTGAGGTGCTTGGCAGCTATGAAAATGGACTGTGAAGGGTCTGCGAGCGATTTCACGATCTCCGTTCGTTGTGCATCACTCAAGTTCTTGCGGTCGTAACCGAGTGATTCTGCCGCACGCCTGACTTGAGTGGCCTGTTGTCCAAGCGAAGTCTTGTCCTTGTCGTCTGTACCAGGAATCCAAGTTCGCCCCCAGTAGACCGCTGGTTTGATCGGATCTTTGCCGCCAATCTCGGTAAAGGCCACGCCAGCCACTAATTCAGGCGGTAAATCGTACTTGGCAGCGGCTGCTTTTATTATGTCCCGGTTTTCGTAGACGAACTGCGCTTTGAATTTCATCAGGTATTCGGGGTCGGTCTTCCATTTTGCGACGTCGGAAAAGCCAAATTCCATGCTGCTCGCGGTGTACTTTGCGGCTTCGCTCTTGACATCTTGATGGGTCGTTGTGATCACATCCCCTTTAACCAATGGGCTAAGTTCACCATAGGTAGATTGTGTCGATGTTTTTGTTTCCTCATCAAACTTCGGGTCACTGACAAGTAGTGATGCTTTACGTTCTTGCATACCATCTGGATCGATCAGATTGGTAGATCTGTTTGCAGCATAGCGATAGACATTTAGACCAGGGGCGAGACCCTTCGGATCGCACGCTGTCCACCGCCCCAACCACGGCGCGTAGTACCGCGCCCCGTGGTAATACAGTGCATTCTCCTCATCGCGCTCCTTGCCTGTGTATCGGTAACGCTTGGGCGTTTCGATCTTGTCCCGCACCGCTTGATACGACGTGCTACCGTAGGGGAAATACTCTTCGTAGGAAATGATCTGCGCTTGGTCGTCCAGCTCTAGGCTGGCTGATCCGAGGTGATTGCCATATTGGAAACGAACGAGTTGACGTAGCGAAGGTTCGTTACCCTGACTCCTGGTCTCCACCAGAGCAATGCGCTGCTTGTCGTCCATGATGTGGAGCGTCTCGCGCTCCAGCGTCACCGTGCCGCCGTTTGAACTATATTCGCGGTGGATCTCGAAGCCCCCCAGATAGAGGCGCTCTGCTTTGCGGGAGGGCGTTTGCCCGACTGGAGCAGCGTTGTCTGTGACCTTACGCACTCGCTGTCCGGCGGCGTCGTAAACGTACCATGTCGTTTCCGGCGTACCGTTGTTGACTACCTGTTGCGCCGTCGCCTGAAGCTGGTCGCGGTAATCCCACTGCATCAACGGCAGATGGCTCATGCGCGTCATATTGCCGTGAGCGTCGTACGGAAAAACTTCAGGCGCGCCGCTGCCAACCGTAGTGCTGCTCAACCGATTACTATTCTTCGCAGGTTCAATCAGGCTGGCTTCGTTGTACGTGCAAGCGCGCGTCCAGCCGGAATGCGCGGGATCGCTGCCGCGATGCTGCATTGAAAGGAAGTTGCCCACGGCGTCGTAGAGATAGCGCTCAACATACGTGCCCATCTCTTTCCCGTCTCCCGGATGATCAAGTCCAGTGTGGAAACCGTTGAAGGCATCGGGAGCGGTGGGCGCATTGGGCTGTCCTCCGATCTGGCCCAGGTGCTCGCGGCCCGTCGCTGAGATCAAGCGGTAAATGGCATCGTAGGTGTAGTCAGCGCTCGGCTCGACACGTTGGTTGCGGAAGTAGATGGTCTGCTGCGCATCGTCTCGGATGCTGGTGATATTGCCCACCGGGTCATAGGTGTAGCTCAAATCCTGCAGCGGTTCCGTTCCGCGCAGCGTCAGCAAGTGTGTCAGTCGAAAGGTCAGCGGATCGTAGCTGTAAGCAGTGCTTACTTCATTGCCATATTCGATCCGTTCGCGCTGCCCTTTGGCGTCGTAATCAATGTCGTCGACAAAGGCAGTGATGGGTGTCGCGCCGCGCAAATTCGCTTCGACTTTCTCGATCAGGTTCGCTTCGTTGTAGCTGGGTCGAATGACGCTGTTGTCCGGCGCCGTTAATTGCTTTGGGCGGTTGAGCCCGTCGTAGCGGGTGCCGCTGGTGTAGGTCTCCGCTTCGAGCGCAACCGAGCCTGACCAATCGAGTGTGGCCTTGTATTTGACGGCGAGCTGCCGGCTGCTACTCAGGGAATTGCCTTTGAAATCATAATCGTCGCTAGTGACTACGCCTGCCTGATCGAATAGCTGAACTACTTTGGCGCGCAGGTTATTTGTTTCAGGATCAGCCCGCGTCTCGCCATAGACAGTGCGTCCGACCAACTGTTCGGCGTTTGAGCCGTCACGCATGAGTGAATCCACTGGTCGCCGCAATGCGTCGTAAATTGGGCGGAACTGACGATCCCGGCTATCCCAGGCGCGAATGGCCTTGCCGGTCACATCGTTGAGCATCCAACGCGCGCCCGCTTCCATGCTGGCCTGGTGGATACGATTGCTCAGCATGTCGTAGTCGTAGCGCATGACAACGCGGTCTCGCGCATCGACGACTTCACGCTGGTTGCCTTCGATGTCCAGATAGGTCCGCGTCCTGTACTTCTGCTCTTGGCCATTGTTATCGACGCCGTTGTCCGCAACCGTCATGAACGGCCTTCCTAAAGTATCGAAGTAAGCAACTGTCGGAGTGTCGGCATGAGCGGCGGCTTTCGCGGCAGCGGACTGTTCTTGCTTACCGAGCGCTCCCGCGTCGCGCTGGCTGTGCCAAGTGGGAAGGTAATCTGCTTCAGATAAGCGGCTGAAAAAGTTGCCTACATCCGGATCGTCCTTCGGGTCTGCTTGCAAGACCGTGTCATTGCCGTCGTAGGTCTTCTGCCTCCACGGATCGAACACTACTTTTTCGTAGGTGTGGTTTGGGTGCAGCGTTGCTACCACTCGATCGACGGGGTCGTAAAACAGGATCGCGCTGACTCCGACAACGCGAGCGAACTCGAAGCCGTGCGTGGCGCTGAAGAACGGTTCATACTGCCGGACCGGTTTACCTTTGTTGTTGAAGATCGTCCAGCCGCTCCCTACCCAGCGCGGATTCACATCCGGCCCGGATCGGATCAGCGGACCCGGCTCGGCTTGAATCTTCTTCTGAATCTCCCGACCGAAGCCGTCCGAGTAAGAGAAACTGTGCTGTATTTTTGTCTGCTCACCGGGACTGAGGTCAGCCTCGTGCGTCTCCCGGGCGAGTGTGTACACCACCGCCGACTCAGGCGTAGGGTCATTCAAAGTTCGTTGGTAGGCGAACAGATCGTAGACCAGTCGCGTTGTGGCGTGTTGAAGAATCGAGTGCGGGCCAGCGAGTGGGTTTTCCAGGTGATCGAGGATGACCGCATCAGTTAGGTCCGCTTCGAACTCCTCGAGCGAGTCACCCAGGTTCTCCTCGGGTTTGCCCATGACCGCCGTACCTACGACCATCCCGAGCGCGTCGAAGGCCGCCGCCGATCGATTGCGGTTAGGGTCCATCACTAATCTTGCTTGAAGCAGCCGGTAGTCATTACCCGATGTGACCAGATTGCCCGAAACATCTCGCTCCCCGACGGTGACACGGTTGCCGAGCGGGTCGCGCGTTTCGACCGGAAGCAAATCGTAGCCGTCGAGAGTAATAGTGGTCGTTTCACCAAAAGGATCGCGATAGCGCTGAACAAGGAAGAAGTGCTCGCGGGCGTAGGACTCTTCCGCTGCTGCGTCGTCACTCTTCTTGGATGAATGAAACGCGCGGCCGGTTGGAATCCACCAGTGGCCGTCATTGTCGAGATCGACGTAGCCGCCGCGGTCCGCCACGTGGCCGCCCGGAATATCCGCGGCGAAAACACTTGCGGGATTGGGCAAAAGATCTTCAAGAGGTTGATCGCCGCGCGGGCGCTGATAGACCTGCGTTAGCAATCCGGGAGTGAATGCCAGCTTGTAGCTCTCGCCCGGTATCGCAAGCGATTCAATCAATCCGAATGGCAGCAGCACAAACGGATCGTTCTGTGCGGTTCCAAGATCATCGGGCCGGTAATGCGTGCGCACCCGCTCTATCACACGACGCTGTCGGCCGGCGCTGGACGATTCTTCATAGTTGATCTCGCTGTCGAAGACGTGTTTTGTTGGACCATTCCGCTCCTTGCGAACAAAGTCGGATATCTGGAACCGCCCGCCGTGACCCGACGGCGAATATCCGGTAAGTTCATAAGTCCTCGCCTCGCTCGGCAGCGGAGTCCGGTACGAATCGTCACCTGAGATCGCGTTGGTGACGCTGTTCTCGGTGTAGGTCACCAGCGTCAGCGTTTGTTTGTCCTGGTCCTGCGAACCAAGCTCCGGGTCAGACCGTCTTCGGCCATACCCAACCGCAGCCGATTTCAGAACGTTGCCGAATCGATCCACTTCAAGAGTCAACGCGTGACCGATACGGGGGTCCGCCGGATTGCGTTCATAGTGATAGTCGATGGTTTCGCGCGGGTGGGCTAAGAAAACGGCGTGAAGATTGGCGTCTTGAGGTTGCAACAGCTCAATCGTGTAGTTGCGCTCGGATACGCTGTACGGATGGATCGCCTTCGCTGTCCCGTCAATGGCGTAGACTTCCTGGCGCAGGATCGAACCCTTAAGCGCGCGGCATGCCTCGCGTTCTTCGTCTGTCGACAAGCCGTCCGGAAGCACGGTGTCCTCAAGCAGCAACGCTCTGGCTTGTCGATCATCCAGGCCCGGTTCGCGATAGTACTCGCTAATTTCATCTTCGCCAGCCATACCGGCAAAGAAGTTGGAGATGACTTTGCGGTCAAGATATGCGCCGGTGTGAAACCATGTCTTTGTGTGAACCGGCGGCACGTGAGACGCTGCGTCTATGTTGTCGCCGGTTGGGAAATGATCGCTCGAGCTGAGCGAGGCGAATTCCTCGGTGTCCCATTGCTCGACCATTCCGAACCCGCGAAACTCGCGCTCGACTCCGTCGAAGTAGCCGTGATGATAGGCATATCGGGTGACAAACCGGTTGCGGCTGATGCGGTCGTAGGTTTCGACTCGCTCGACTACGTGAACCGGAAACGGAACCCTGGTGATCCACGGTTTTCCCGCAAGCTTGTCGGCAAGGTAGAACTTCGTGGAAGCCACATAGTGAACAAGCGTCTCCGAGCCGAGGTTGTTAACCGATCTGGTAAGCAAGTGAGGCTTCTGCCCGCCCATCAGATCGATGTACCGCATTGGCCCCCGCGTGTGACCAGGCAAGGGCGTTGACCACACAAGACAAGCTGTCCCGTTGCCGAGCAAGTCGGCAGTCATGATTGACGATAGGTTATCGACGGCTGGAAAGGCGCTAAGTCGACGAGGCTCGCTCCAGCGGTTGCCCGACTGGTTGAAATAGAGGTCAACGCCGTCGCGGCTGAGATAAATGATGTCGCTGGTCCCGGAGCCGTCGATGTCCGCAAGCCGAACCCGTTTCTGGTCGAACTGGTCGGGGTTATCGAACCACGGAGCATTGTCCATCGAGACTTTTGCTCCGAAGCGTCCGTAGCCGAGATTTGGCCAGTAACAAACCTCTCCATTTCGAATTCGCGCCAGACCGGTCAACCCGTCGCCGCACATGTCCGCGAGGTAAATCGATTGCTCGCCGTCCGCAAAGACGAGCTTCGGACCCATCTCTTCATCCAGCGCTTGCCGAACAAATTCAAATAAACCGAATCCTTCTTCAGCCAGAGAGGGCGCCCAGGTGAAGGCTTCGTTTTCGGTGATGAGGACATCAGCGTGGCCATCGCCAGTAAGATCGATAAATCGTAGATTCGGGTCACCCAAGTCAATATTCGGCAGCGAACTGAATGACGTGAACGAATCCCATTCGCCGTCAGGAGTGCGTTCGTAGAAACCGGAGACCGCCCCGCTAAACTGCACGACGTCGAGCTGTCCGTCTCCGGCCAGATCGAGGAACTGATGCTTCTGGCCACTCGACGCCGGCAAAGTGCGCAGTGTTTGCAGCCTGCCGAAATGTGCGTCACCAAGGTTTGGCTTGTAGAACCAGCCGCCGCCCTGCTCGCTCAGAATGCCGGTCACACCCTCCCCGTCGAGGTCGATCCATTGATACTGGGAGCCGTCCAGACCGACCGGCAGATTCTCAAGGCTCTCGGCGTCGATCTCCCTTACTTCTTCCTGAACCGTCGCCTTTGTGTATTCGAACTCGAGCGGCGGCAGCGATTTCTTGAGATAGGTCCCGTCATCCCGTCGAACGTAGCCCGACTGAGTGACGCTTGTAATGAACGAGGCAACGGGGCCTTCGTCATAGACGAATTCCGTTGAGCGTACGAGATAATCATCCGCGCCGAGCTCTTGCGGAAAATGATGAAACATCAACGCCCGCCGACACAGACGATACGTTCGCGTCTCAAAGCCCGCTCGATGACTGGAGAAGGGGTCTCGGCGAGCCGGCCATTCTCGGCTTCCGTCTTTGGTAGCGCGAACGAAGTGACGTGCTTCGGCGTCGACCGGCAGGTCTTCGTAATGTCCCTCCTCGTAGTCAAACACCAACTCAAACAACCAGCTCGCCGTCAAAAGGTTCGGCTCGACCAGGCGTGACGTTCTGTTGCCATACTTGATTCGCTTCAGATACCGATTCGCCGAGCGGCTTTCGTAGGTTCTGTTCTTCTCGTGCACCCGGGACAGGTCAACACTGCCTGAGTCTTCAGGGGCGTAGTCATAAACGATCGCGTTTCCCTTGTCATCATAGCTTTCGCAGATCAGCCAACTGAAAATGCGTCGCGGGTCGGCAGGATCGTAGATGCGGCTTTCGCCAGTCTTGCCGTAAGAAGTCGTGATGTTATCGCGGCTGATGGACCGCCAGAACATGTCCGTGGGATCGGTTTGGTTTGTCCACCGTTCAATACGCGCGAACAGCCCTTCGATGCGCGGACGATAACGCTGAATCCGGTAGCGCGTCCCCTCCACCATGCGGACGACGGCCTCCGACTTCCATTCGCCACGATCTTCAACTAGGACGGGAACAAGATCTTCAGAGCCGGACAGAATAAACACGTCAGATTCATCGGCGTCTTGATATCTTGGCAGGCCTTTGTCTGTCTTGCGTGTGATCGAAGGATTTGAGAGGTTCCAGCCGAACCCAAATGGTCCATTACCGGCGCCGGAGTCATAAGAAAGAGAAAGTTGCGGACCAAAACCTGATCGGCCCGGCGAAGCAAAGATAGGGACAGAGAGCGAACCCGTTCCGGTAACCGGGTTGGCGGCAAACTTCTCGCCAATCCCTCTGATTGCGCCGCCGCCTTTTGGCAGTGAGATGGATGGTGGAGAGTTTGCCGTTCGACTGGCGTCGCTCTTGGCGCTAGCGGTATTCTCACCGCCCGCGTTACTTCCTTCGCTTCGGCGTTCATGCATAGCGTCTCATCTTTCACGGCTGGGGCACGGACGCTTCGCAGGGAGGAGAATGCGAATCCGCGGTTTGCCTTGGCTATTTCTTATTCAGGCGTCCCAGTGGTCTATGCCCACATAGATGATGGCGTGTCGGATGAATACTGGATCGGCTCAATTCCTAAATAGCGTTCTGTGAACTGAGGCAGTTTTTCATAGGACTATGGACATCACCGTTTCCCGGATCTTCCCATTAATACATGACGTGAGAACATAGGTTACCATTGCAAAATTCCGCGCCAAGCCGGGATTACGATCTGGATAACTTGGGGTTAACGACCAGAACTTGCGGCAAGCAACTGACGACGGTGATAAACCGCACCAATAGACGGCCTCCCGGTTAGTAGGTCAGGCCTGTCGCCCTGTTCGAACATTCCAAACTCCAAACGAGAATACAAGGTTTCCTACTGTTGAGCACTCGCTCGGCTTCCGACCTCACATCAGGGATCGAGCTGTGCCCGAATGGAGATAGAGTCGAATGGAGCAGCATGATTCGTAGCGTGAGGTTTGAAAGTGGGAGCGAATGTGGGAGTAAACACTTGAGGCCACCACGGTAGCGGCCTCAAGTGCCTGATTTGATTGGTAGCGGCGAGTGGACTTGAACCACTGACCTTGGGGTTATGAATCCAATTCAAATCCTCTACGCGAGTTACCGTAGACTTCTATCCATTTCATTCTAATCCGAATCGCAGCCGACCGAGAGTACATAGGTTTCCGTCGTTTTCCATACTGTGCGATGAATTCTGTCCACAGATTGGCCACAGCATTCGGAGCTATCTATGCAAGCAGTGCCTTGCAGACCGGTTTACTAAACCAGTTCAATTCGTCGCCTACAGTGGTCCGTAATCGCTCAGAAATACGCCCAGAACGATTTTTGACTTGATGAATGGCTGTTGGACTCGGCAAGCATTCGGGTCTTAGAAACCTCTAATGCATTTTTATCTTCAATCGCAATTCTCACCAAACCTGTGAAGTCGGAGGAGTCCAGGCAGATTTCGTTAGTATTAGTGGAGGTTCTCTTCTATGGGGGCGGCTAGTCTCCCACCCTTTGAACAATCGCAGAAGGTCACCACTATTTTAGTGGACTACTATTTTAGTGGCCCTCCCGGTTTGTGATCATCGCGCGGACGTACAACCGGAAACAAAAACGGCAGCGCAGAGTCAGAATGAAAAGCTTGGAGATAGAACAAAACTCAACCAAGCTATCGCTCTGATTCAAGGATGGTGATGCCCACGCATCGCAGAAGCTTTGGCAGAAAAACAAGCTCAAGAAGGAAGGCTTCGTAAGAAGAACAGCGCTTGAGTGGAGAGACTGCCTTAAGATTGAGGGGAAGAGCGAGCAACGTCACGCCTGACGACTCGCCCGATTGTGACTACTACTACGGGAATTCACAAACCCGTGTGACTAACCCTTGATCAGTCAGAGACGCTAGGTTGATTTTCCTTAGCGGAGCATCCTTCTCAACAGCGAATACAGTTCAAAGGATTTCAATAGCTCGTGTTTGATGGGTCTCACTACAAAATAAGGTGGTAGTAGATGAGTTATCTAATTACTTCTTTTGGAACAGACCATCAGCACAGGCAATTAGTAGCCACAAGAGATAAAGGCGACGTGTATCTACTCTCGTCCTGTAGTGTCCTCTGAGAAGGATAAGCACTCAATATGCGAGTTACTTCGTCTTGAGTCGGATAGTCTCGCCAACTGGCCTTAACCCAATCGCAACTTCGCTTTTACTGTTTCGTGTCGGGGATGGGCTCTACCCGAATTCTGACGGGATCGTCGCTTCTTACCTCAAGAACATTAGCTCTCACTGGTGCACCATTGTCTGGCACGAGTACGAGCTTACGCTCTAGATTGCCTTCCATGAAGACGGCGAGGGAAATGAACTCGTAGTTGTTTGAGGTATCTGTATCTCTTCTAGGATCAACCTGTACCTCTACTTCGGCGTCACCTTCCTTCCAAGTAACAGGACTGACAAACACACTATTTGCCCCTCGAATCCAACCCCCTTGAAATGTGTAAGAGTTCATCGCTCTGTTTCCTTCTTGGCAGACCCCAGTCTCAAAAACGAGGCCATTGGCCGGCATCACGTTTCGCCTTCCCTTGAAGCCTTCCTAAGCTAATCAAGTTTTTGGCAGTCCTTGCTACGATCATATCCATTAGTCCCGACCTGCCGATCCTCTAGCTTTATTTCACTTCCGGGGCCGCACTTATCGTTGTCATGGTACCGGCGCTCACTGGCGGGCCGTTTTGCCTCATTGACAGAATAGAACGTAGATACTTCTGCCATGTCTCTTTTACCTCTCAAATTCTCTTCAGCGCAAAGATTTGCGCTCTACCCTAGATAGACGCTGACTGTTATCGGCACTATTCAAAGTTGTTTTGGTTCTTGGTGTGGCCGAATGCGTTAGGACGAGCATTTGCTCCGGGGCGTTACTCCCTTCATCGCATTTGCTACTGGCTGCATTTCTGAGCCACATAGCAACCAAGTTCCTCTTTGCAGCCTTCGGCCACATCTGGGCTAGGCTTTGCGCTTTGGCTTCCGTGACTTCTTTTGAGAATCCGATTTCTTCGGCCTTCCGCCGACGCTTGGCGTGTAGTTCATAACCTCGTCCCGATATAACAATACCCTTCCAACGATTCGGACTACTCGGAACCTACCCTTCTTTACCAAGTGATTGATGGCTTGAATTGAGACCCCGCGTAATTCTGCGGCTTCAGCTTGGGTTATCAGATCGTCGAGGTCTATTTTCAAGGCAGTATCAAACCAGTTGATTTCATCCAAAAGCTTTGTAATAATCCGCAAGCCAAGAGGGTGACACACGTAACCCGCTGGCACAGCGTAGGGGCGGGCCGACTCCCGCCAAGGATAAACCGGCCCGTCTCTGCAAACTGCTTCGAAACAGGGGTAAGTATGCCAGATGCAAACTGGGATGCCAAAGCACAGAGACGGTTTAGCGTGAAGCGCTGGCGCGAACTATTCGGCGAAGCGATAACAGACCCCGAGCACGCCGAACGGATGACGGTTCTGATGATGTCCATTCGAGGATTGATCATCGGAAGATGGTCGGAGCGGAAGGTTGCCGCGCACGCGATTAGCAATGCGATTAAAGCGTGCCAGCCCTATGTGCGACCAGAGACGCTACGCGAAAAGATAGAAGAAGAGAGGCGGGGTGAACATGCCTGATAAGAAGAAAAAAGCAAATGAATGGTTCAGCGTAGAGTGCTGGCTGGAACTATTCGGCGACAACATGACCGAGCTTTCAGGTAACGCTGAACGAATCATGGTTCTGATGATCTCTCTACGTCATATGATCAAGGGTAGCAAATCCGAGCGAAAGAAAGCGGCTCACGCAATCCAAAACTGTGTCAAAGCCTGTGTCCCCTTTACCCGAACTCAACTCCTCGCAGATTACACGGAGTTGAAAACCAAGAAGCACAAAGCCACTGAACAGGTGCGTCGCTAGGCTGCGATCCTCGACCCGCGAGAGCAACTGCTCGTCTAGTCTTGCCAAGCATCGAAAAAGAATTTTGAGAAAACTTCCCAGGTTTATCGTCGGCCTCAGTGCAGCCGGGGGCATACTGCGATTTCTCCACACTAACCCGCCGCGCCCATACCGAAAAGTGATTAGTCGGAAGGCAGAAATCAGAACGGAGAAAAGCCAATGACTAAGACACTCGCTACAAGCCAATGGGCTGACCTGCTCAATCAAGCTGTCACTCAACCCGGATTGATTCTCAAAGCGTATTCCAGTTTTCACGGCTACAGCATCGGCAATCAGATTGCGGCCCTAGTTCAGTGTCAGACGCGCAATATTCAACCCGGCCCTATCAACACCTATCCCGGATGGCAAAGACTCAACAGGCAGGTTATGAAAGGGCAGAAGGCTATCTGGCTTTGTATGCCTATAACGTTCAAGCGGAAGGCAGCGAACGATCAGAGCAGCGGACAAGAGAGCCAACCGGAGAGAGAAGTCATCACGGGGTTTGTGTGGAAGCCAAACTGGTTTGTATTGGCACAGACTGACGGCCAGCCGGTTCCGATGCCTGAGATACCAGCATGGGACAAGGCGAAAGCTCTAGCGGCTCTCAACGTCACAGAGATTGAGTTTGAAGGGATGGACGGGAATGTACAGGGGTACGCGAAGAGAAGAGAGGTTGCAATATCGCCGCTCGCAGAGCTGCCAGCCAAGACACTCTTTCACGAACTAGGCCACGTCGGGTTAGGGCATACACTAGAGGCAGGAGTAAGCGACTCAGAGGCTACCCCGCGAAGTCTGCGAGAAGTTGAGGCGGAAGCCGTCGCATTGATTCTTTGTGAGTCTCTCAGCCTGCCCGGTGCCGAGTATTGCAGAGGGTACATTCAAAGCTGGCTCGTGGGTGACGCGATACCGGAGAAGTCTGCTCAAAAGATATTCGGAGCCGCTGACAGGATTCTATGTGCGGGCTGCTCCAAAGAAGGGAGGGTTGAACAATGGTTTTCGTAGTCGTGCTGTTCTTTATCTTGAAGGTCGCAGCCAGCTTTGCGGCTAAGGCAATCAGAATAAAATGAGACAGAGGCGGGCTGCGCATACCACAAAACACGCAGACTACTAAAATAGTAGAAAAGGGGACGGCACGATGAATACACTCGCTACAGAATGCTCATTAAGTAAAGAGTCAGAGGCACAGGCGGTAACAAGAGCCGACACTTGCAGTCAAACTTCGCTCACGCCCAATAGCCGTAAAGTAAAGAGTGGCTGTGATGCCGTGGACGGAGAGAGCAAAGACTATATGACCGAATCGGAGATTGCCCAATTTCTTGCCGCTTCGAAGCAGGGCAGACACGGAATCCGAGACTACTGCATGATGTTGATCGCTTATCGCCACGGCTTGCGCGTTAGTGAATTAATTGACATTCGGCTCGCCGACGTTGATATGGTCACAGCACGTCTGTTCGTTCGACGTTTGAAAGGCAGCCTGTCAACGCATCAGCCTATCGAAGGTGACGAACTCCGCGCTATTCGTGCTTGGTTGCGTCAGCGGTCTTTAGAGAGCAATGCAGCCCACTCGCCCTTTCTCTTCTTGAGTGAACGCGGCCCGTTCACAAGGCAAGCATTGAACTACTTGGTTCAGCAGACAGGGGAAAGAGCGAAGCTAGGCTTTCGAGTACATCCTCATACCCTGCGCCACTCGTGCGGATTCTACTTGGCCAACAAGGGCTTGGATACGCGGTTGATTCAAGACTATCTCGGCCACAGGAATATTGCGCACACGAGCAGGTACACGCGCACGGCTGCATCGAGATTCGAAGGGTTGTGGCGATGAAGGCAAGGTATCCGATCATTTGCAAGTCTCCACTCTGTGTTGCCACAACTTTCAAGCTAATCCACCGAAGATAATCAGCCCGATACCGATGCTGGATACCAAGACACCAACAATATAGTAAGGTGTCCAAGCGCGTAGGACGATTTCGGGGTTTATTGCGCTACCGGACAGGTAGATGTCTTTCTGAGTGAAGCCCAACACCTCGCAGATGTTCTTAATCGTCGCGACGATTTCACACCGTCGCTTCTGGCTCAAGTAGAGTAGCCTTGAAGCGATAAGACATAATGTCAAATCAATTGAGAGCAATCCAATCTGCATTAGTACCCGAGACAGAGGATGACTTGTCAGCCACGCGCCTAGTAGAAGCTGAACTGTAAAATATCCCGTGAAGAGCTTAAGGTCCAACTCCGTGATCGAACGAAGCAGCGCCACTTGATCGTCATAGCGCATTTTTAGAGCGTCAAATCGATGTGCTTGGTAAACAGCCTCCATTCCTATGCCTTCCTTTCTAACTACTCAGCAACTCCACAATTGTGATGAGTCAATCCAGTGTACACACGAGGGTTTAGTCGTATTCCGACATGCGCCGCCGGAAGAGATTATCAATGCTAAGAATGCCCTAAATCGAAACCTACTTACTTCATTAGGCCCGTATTTCTTTTTTTGATACGCTTCTGATTGAAACCGCTTGGGGTAGCCGATTATATAGAGTGAAACCGAATCTTCAAAGTAAAACAAAGGGTCTAAAGGGTCTACGCGGAAGATAAGCCGCGACTATCTATAGACGCATCTTGGCAGTCCGACAGTCGGTTCTCGTAAGAACGAAAAAGTGCCGCCATGGGAAGAAAGAAGGGCACGAGCAAGTCAGCAAGTACGGCATTAAGGACCAAGATCATCGAAGGTACTCAAGCTCGATTGCCACAATCGGAAATAGCGAGACAGCTTCGTTGCAGCCCTCAGTACGTCAGCTCCGTCATCAAGGAAGCAAAGAAAAACTCTGAACGGTTTGTCGATGTCTCCGAAACAATGGCGGAGTTTCGCAAGCTGGGATGGAAGATCGTGGATATTTACGACAAGCTGGCGACTGAAACAAAGTTCTCGAATGGCAAGGTGTCACTCAGGACGCTTGGCAAATGGGCCAGAGGGGAAGCCAAGGCGTCGAAAACACGTGCTGAGACTCTAAAGGACGCACTCACTCACGTGAGAAACCTCGAAGGCTATGTTCAAGCCCCTCGATCTCGGAAGGGCTTACCGCTGCTTAATCCTCTTAAGAAGAAGGCTGCCCACTAACGCTCTAACACTCCGTTACAGAAAAAAGGAACACTGATTTGGTCGTAATTTAAGTATCAGCGAATGTTAAGCTCAGTTCTTCAAATTTCTCAATAGTATTACTGAAGGGATAAAACGCCTTTGACTTGAAAATAAGGGAAATGAAAGAAAGGACGATGAACAGATTGAACTCTGAGAACTCTATACCATGCATTGAAGAAGTAGCTTTTGAAACAGCACGCATTCTAAAACAGCAAATTGAAACTAAGGACTTGATGAAACTATTACAAATTGTCTTTCTCACCGTAGACGAAGCGGCTTGGCTTCTGAGGGTAGAGAAAAAGACAGTCTACGATTGGATTTCGAAAGACCTCTTACCTGTGAGATACGCCAACTCCAAGCCGATTTTCTTGCTCGCTGAACTCATGGATTGGACACGTCCAGAAAACGACAAGCACACGGAACGTAGACTCCCGCTCGCAACGCAGTGTAAGATCGCAACGCCACGGTTGGCTGCGATTCGGGAAAGGAGTTAGCGAACCGTGTCAGTCAAGCAGAGAGGTAAGAGTAAGACATGGTACTACTACTTCCGTCTGAACAGTGTCAGGTACCGAAGAGCGATTCCAGAGGCACGCACAAAGTATCAGGCTCAACAAGCGGAAGCAGCAGCAAGAGACAGTATCTTCGAAGGCAAGTACAACAGGCGATCAAGCACCACGACCTTTCGTCAGTTTGTCGAATCTGAATTCTTGCCTTGGGCAAAGGACAACAAGCGCTCTTGGAGAAACGATGTTTCCAGAGCCAAGCCACTGATTGAATTCTTCGGTAAGCAAAGGCTATCGGAAGTGACGCGATTCCTGATAGAGCAGTTCAAGAAGCAAAGGCGCGGCGGCTTAAGCATGCGAGGGGACTCACTGAGTAATTCTTCGGTGAATCGGGAGCTAGAACTTTTGTCGAGGATATTCAGCTTCGCCATAGAGCGCGGCGAGATAGATAGCAACCCATTCAAAGGCGTCAAGAAACTGCCAATGAATAACCTGTTGACTCGCTATCTCACAGAGGACGAAGAACGCCGCCTGATGGCTGTGCTGACGAATCGGCGCGCACACTTGCTACCTATCGTACTGATTGCGCTTCACACCGGTATGAGACGGGGTGAGATTTTATCGCTGCGATGGGAGCAAGTGGATTTCGTTCGCGAGTCGATTTACTTGTTGCACACGAAGTCGGGCAAGCCTCGCACCGTACCAATGAACGCTGTTGTGAAAGATGCGATGTCGGAAGTGAGGAAAGACGCAGGCGGTTTTGAGTATGTCTTTCTCAATCCCCGAACAGGCAAGCCTCTAACGGACATCAAGAACGCTTTCAATGCTGCACTGAAGGAAGCTGGAATTGAGGGGCTACGCTTTCATGACTTGAGGCATACTGCGGGAACTCGAATGGCAGATGCCAACGCGCCGATAACGGCGATAGCGGAGATTCTGGGCCACAGGGACATCCACACAACGATGCGATACGCTCACGCGACCGACGAAGGGAAGCGAAGGGCAGTCAAGTCGCTGGAGGGAGTTGTCCCCAATTTGGCCACAAAGAGCAACAGCAGCCCGTTGAAGGCTGCTGTAACTTGCTGAAGTATTGGTAGCGGCGAGTGGACTTGAACCACTGACCTTGGGGTTATGAATCCCACGCTCTAACCACCTGAGCTACGCCGCCACATCAATTTCTTGCTCACTACAAAGAACTCCGCGGGAGGGCTTCTGTCATAACAATGATCGAGTACGACCTCCGTCTCCATCGAGTACGACCTCCGTCTCTATCGAGTACGACCTCCCCTCTCACCCGCCCCTCCGAGTGCATGAACATAACGCATGCTCGTATATCATGTCTATATTCGTGAGCCTAGCCTAACTGGGGCCGGTAAGCCTTCGCATCTATATCCTTGCTCCATCAGTAAACCGTAACCGGAAGTGTGAAAACAACGGAAACAGCATGCTCGACCAAAAGAGCGGGAGTAAACTCCCTCCCAACCTGTGATTTTTTGACTCCACCCGTTGTTCTTAAATTCCACCGCTGATTCTTAAAATCCAACCTTTTAATTTTTAATCCCGCCTTCTTGTTCTCAATCGCAACCTCCGATTTCAAATCCAATTTTAAATCCCCATCTGTGATTCAGATCGTTGTCGTTCCAGCTCCAGATTCTCTATACAATCTTCGCACTTGCTGAGTGTGTCCTTGCGTTCTTGCCTCTCGCGTCTTTGCGTCTTTGCGCCCTGGCGTTCCTCTTTAACCTTCATTGCAGCTTCAGGAACATAGTCAGATTTTCATTCGCTCGGCCGAGGGCTCTCGCCAGGCTCAGCTTCGCGAGATTATGCGCGAAGACGCTGTTGATGTAGTCCAGTCTCGCGGTTGAAACCGCTTCCTGCGACTGCACTACGTCGACGTTGTCACTTACCCCCGCGTCGAATCGCTGGCGCGTTAAATCGAGGTTCTGGCGGCTCACCTGAATGTTTTTCGTAGCGATGTCGACCTGACCGGCGGCCGCTTGCAGATCGAGATAAGCGTTGCGGATCTCGCCCTCGATGCGCCCTTTTAAATCCTCGAACTCGGCCTGCCGCTGAGTCAGCGCGGCCTCTGCCTGCAGGATATTTCCTTCCGTCCGGCCCCCCGTCCATATTGGAATTCGAATTGTGGCGGCAACCGCGAACGTGCCATGCGACTGAAAAGGGGTCGTACCGATCGCGCCATAGTCGGCATTGATTGAAAAGGATGGAAGCCGTTCCGCTCGGGCCGCGGATATGGATTGGTTGGCGGCCCTTACCTGCGCCTGCGCAGCCTTCAGGTCCGAGCGATGTTCGAAGGCCTGCTTCAATGCTTCTTCGAGCGTGAGCGGGGGCGCCGGGGAAAAGGGCACATCGTCGGAGATGTCGTATAGATCGCTTACGGGAACTCCGGTCAATCTCGCCAGACTTATTTTCTGCTTGGCAAGATCGTTCTGTAGCGAGAGCAGCCGCTGTTGCTGCGTGAGCAGTTGAACCTGACTTCGATTCACATCGACTTGCGCAAGCACTCCGACGGCGCGCTGCTGGGCCGCTTGTTGATAGAGCGCATTGGCGGTCTCAACCTGGGCCTGCGCGGATTCCACCCTCGCCTTGGCCGCGATGACCTGAAGATACGACCCGCCGACCGCAAGGACGATGAGGTCACGCGCGTCATCCGCGAGTCTTTCGCCTGCTCGAGCCGTCTCCGAGGCCGACCGATAATTGTGCCACGCGGTCAGGTCTACGACGCTTTGCGAAAGAGACGCCCGCGCGTCGAAGACATTGAACGGCCCCACAATCGAAGGAAGCGAGAACCCGGGAATCGGAGAGCTGATCCGAAGACCGCTCGCCGTGAGATTCAACTGCTCGACGGTTTCATTGAGACTCGCGCTGATGTTTGGCATCAAGGCGCCGCGGGCCGACTTCTCCTGGCCTCTCGTCTGCCGGACAAGTTGAGTCAATCCAACCGCGCCGAGGTTATATTCGAGCCCGCGCTGAATTGCTTCGCGAAGCGACAGGCGTCCCGAGAATGGGAGCCGCGCCGTGCTCGGTATGCTTCCCGAATAAGGCCCCTGTATCTGAACGGTCGGGTTAATCGTGTTCACGCTTGTGGTCGTCCCCGGCACGGGAGTTTGAGTCGCAGTCACGGAACCGTTTTGCGCGGTTCTTCCGGATAGCGGGAGCGGATTTGCCTGCGAGCCAGGCTGTTGACTTCTCGGCGGCCCCACTTGAGCGAAGCCATTAGTGACGAGGACAGAGCAAACCGTTGAGAGCATAAAGAACGTTCCGGCGATGTTAAATATTATTGCGATCGATCTTCTCATCGTAGCAACCATGCCTTTCAAGGATGTTGAGTCTTCGCGGTTAGCTGAGCTGTTTTCGAAAGCGCCATACGCTCAGCGAGACTAGGACGAGCGTGAACACAAGCAATCCCACAAAGTGAGGCCAGAGGGTTTGCAACCCGGTTCCTTTGAGCATGCTTCCCCGCACTATGGTGACGAAATGATAAATCGGGTTTAGTTGAGTCAGGGGCTGAAGCCAGTGCGGCATCGCTTCAATCGGGCTAAAGGCCCCCGATAGCGTGGAGATCGGCGGGTTCACGAAGAAGCTGGTCAATGCCGCCTGCTGGGCGGATTTGCTAAAGGTCGCAATCACGGTGCCGATGCTTATTCCCGATAGTATGCAGAGCGCTCCGCCGCTCAGCACCAGCAGCAGGCTCCCTCGCGAAGGCACGTGAAAGACCACCCTGATAACCACGACGGCGCAGAGCATCATCAGACACAACAGCGCGAACAGCGGAGTCAGCTTGGCGATAATGACTTCGGTGGTGCTTGCCGGCGACATCAGCAATTGTTCGATGGTGCCCGCGGCGCGCTCTTTGACCATGGCTCCAGAGGCGACGATAGAGCTGTTTAGAATCAACAGGAGTCCTAACACACCGGTCACGATAAACCACGAGCCGTCGAGTCCGGGATTGTAGAGGAAGGCGGGAAAGGGCAATACTCGCCGCTGTTGAACCGGGCTCGAAGGCGTCATCCTGCCGACACTCAAACGAAGCCGCTCGCTTCGAAGCGTCTGGTTGTAGCTTTGAATCACTCCCTGCGCATAGCCCTCGGCTATGGCGGCGGTGTTTGCATTCATCGCGTTGAGAACGAATTGAATCGTAGTCTGGCGGCCGCGCGTGAGGTCTCGCGAATAGTCGTACGGAATGACCAGTCCGCAATCGATGTCGCTCTTGCCTAACGCATCTCCGAGCTCGTCGCTTGAAAGATAAGAGCCGGCAAGCTTAAAACTCTTGCTCTCGGTCATAACAGCGATCAGCTCACGGCTCTCCCGAGTTTTGCTGTCGTCGACGACGCCTAAGCGCAGATCGCTGACATTGGCGCTCAGAGCAAAGCCGAATACGAGCAACTGCAACGCGGGCGGAACCACCATCGAGAGCACAAGCCGACGGTCGTGCCGGATCTGGTTGAATTCTTTTCGAACCAAGGCGAAAACGCGATGGCCGATCACTGGAATGCCAGGTCGCATGGTTAAGCCTTCAATTGCATTCGCCGCATGCTTCGCCAGGCCATCAAATAAAAGATGCAGCCGATGAATCCGATGACGAGTACTTTCGCCCATGTAGCGGGCCACCCGCCTCCTTGCAAGAACGCATCACGGACGATCTCGATGTAGTACTTGCCCCAGACGAAGTTCGACAGCCATCGAAATTGGGGAGGGATGTTTTCGATCGGATATAGAAGCCCCGACAATAAGAACACGAGCAGAAAGCCTCCAAGCGCCACCGCCTGCAGCGCCGCGACCTGACTTGGAATCGCGGCTCCAACCATCGTTCCAAATGACGAGACACAAAATGCGTAAAGAACCGTGGCTACTATGAAGGGCGTCGGATCGCCCGCGATGCCGAGCTCAAAGTAGGTGAACAACAGGATGAGCATGAGCACGCATTCCGCGAGCGCTACGAATACGAACGTCAGTATCTTGCCCAGCAGGAATTCATGGACGGAAATGTTGGAGACGTAGACCTGAGGAATAGTCCGCTGTTCCATCTCTCGCGACATCGCCAGCCCGGCCAGCAGCGGCGGAAACAGCGACATGCCGAGGACGAAGATCCCGGGGCCGTAGAATTTTTTGGAGGAACGGCCGGGGTTGTACCACAGGCGGATGGCGGCGCTGACCGGTTCCATGCCGGCAGCGCCTCCGAGCCTCCTGTTGTAGGCGCTTACGATCTGGCTCGTGAAACCGGCGACCAGTTTTGCCGAATTGGCGTCGGAGGCGTCGATGAGCACCTGAACCGGCGACGCGACCCCGCGGTTGAGATCGCCGCCAAAATGAGCGGGGATGATAAGCGCTCCGCGCGCCGTGTTGGTTGTGAGCGCCTGTTCGGGCTGTCGATCGACCGGCCACTGCACTATGTGAAAGGTAAGCGAGGCGCGAAAAGCCTCAATGAAGTTTCGCGACTCGGGCGAATCGTCCAGATCTTGAATCACGAGCGGCAGGTCGCTCACCGTCAACGCGATGGCGGTGCCGAGCAGGATCAACAGAATGAGCGGAAGCACGAGCGCGAGCAGAAGCGTGCGCCGGTCGCGCACGATTTGAATCAGCTCTTTGCGGATTTGAGCAATGATGCGTCTCATACGGCGCCTCATACTGAATGATCAATCTTCGGAGACGGTTTTCCCTTCTTTCCTCGCCTTCTCGACTATGCTGATGAATACATCTTCCATCGAAAATCGTTCTTCCCTGGCGCTAATAATTCTGATTCCATTTTCTTGGAGCACGGTTGTGGTCTTCTTGAGCCCGGCTTCCGCGTCTTCGTCGGTGATGACGTGCAGGCGGTCGCCGAAGAGCGATACTCGCCAATGCTCGCGGTCCTTCTTCAAGAGGTCGGCTGCCTGTTGGGGCCGATCGACCCTGACCTCGAGCAGGCGGCCCGTCTGGCGGCCCTTGATCTCAGTCGGGCTGCCTTCCGCTACGATCTCGCCCGCGACCATTAATCCAAGCCGGTTGCATTGTTCCGATTCTTCGAGATAGTGCGTGGTGACAAGGATCGCGGCTCCGCCATCAGCCAGGCGGTTGATCATCGTCCAGAACGCCCGTCTCGCCAGGGGATCTACGCCGGAGGTCGGCTCGTCGAGAAAGATGACGCTTGGTTCGTGCATGATTGCGGCTCCGAACGCCACTCGTTGTTTCCATCCACCCGGAAGAGCGCCGGTCATCTGGCGTTCTTTGCCTTCGAGTCCCGAAAACGACAGCACCCATCGCAACTTTTCCTGGCGCTCGCGATCAGGCACTCCATAGACTCCGGCGAAGAAATCCAGATTCTCTTTGATCGACAGGTCGTCGTAGAGCGAGAACTTCTGCGACATATATCCGATCCGCTGGCGCACGGAGCCTGACCGCACGCGGCCCCGCTCTCCGGCGAGTTGTACTTCGCCGCCGCTGGGCTCGAGCAAGCCGCAGAGCATCTTGATCGTAGTTGTTTTGCCGGCCCCATTTGCGCCGAGCAGTCCGTAGATTTCGCCGTATTTTATCTGGAGGCTGATGTCCCTGGCGGCGGTGAAGGCGCCGAATCGCTTCGTCAGCTTGTCGGCTCCGATCGCGACGTCTCCTCGCAGCCGCCCGTGATTGTGCCGCGCTGGAAACCGAATTGAATGCGCCTCCTGTCCCAGCGATCGGAGCCGCGCTACGAACACGCTCTCGAGAGTTGGATCATCGGTACGCACATCGCTGACCGACAGACCCGTCGCTTTCATCGTGTCGTCAAGAACACGGCGTGCTTCTTCGGGATCTTTAGTGAGAAGGTCGAGGCGGTCGCCGAATCGTTGAACGTCGATGATCGCGGAATCGGGCCCGCTGATTTCTGAAAGCGCGCTCTCCGCCGCGCTCAGGTCGGATGTTCGAATCTCGAGTCGGCGCGCGCGAAGGCTTCCGCGCAATTCGTCAGGCGTACCGAGCTGCTGAATCTCGCCTTCATGCATCAGGGCCACGCGATGACATCTTTCGGCTTCGTCAAGATACGGGGTCGCCACCAGGATCGTCAGTCCGTCGGAAGAAAGGTGCGCAAGCGTATCCCAGAATTCCCGGCGCGATACGGGATCAACGCCGGTCGTGGGTTCATCCAAAAGCAGGACCTGAGGCTCGGGCACAAGCGCGCACGCAAGCGCGAGCTTCTGTTTCATGCCGCCGCTCAACTGTCCCGCGAGCCGATCTTCGAAGCGATCCATGCTGAACATGCGGAGATATCGCCGGCCCCTTTCGATGATTTCGGCGCGAGGGACGAGTCGCAGATCGCCTACGTATCCGATATTTTCGGAGACTGTTAAATCAGGGTAGAGACTGAAAGTCTGGGTGAGATAACCGGTCTGCGAGCGCGTTTCTCTTGCGGGTCTGTCGAATACCGTTGCGGAGCCCGAGGTCGGTTCCATAATACCGGCCATTATCTGAAAAGTGGTGGTCTTGCCGGCGCCATCAGGTCCTATCAAGCCGAAGATCTCTCCCTTTGAAACATCGAAGCTTATACCGCGCACCGCCTGTATTTCGGCGTAGCTCTTCTTTAGATCGCTGACTTTGATAGCAACTCGAGTCTCGGCGCCATTGGTCATTCGTCACTTGCCGCTTGTTATTGGTCATTTGCGGGGGCGTGTCGGAGGCCACCGGTCGCCGCGAATCAGTATCTCGCCGTCCGCGGGCATTCCAGGTTTTGCGCTGCCGACGCCTTCGTTGAGTTGTAGCTTGACCCCTACGACTTGTTTGACGCGCTCATCTCGAAAGTATGTGTTCTCGGGTGTGAACGTAGCCGTAGGATCAACACGCGATATATATGCATCGAGCGGCTGGTCCGGATTTGAATCCAGGTACACCCTTGCGTGTTGACCGACTTTGACGTTTCCGATCTGTCCTTCCGGAACAAAGCCGCGCAGATACACCTTGCTGAGATCGAGGAGCGATACGATCGGCGTGCCGGCCATCACTACCTCGCCCGGTTCGGCCGAGCGCGTCGTCACGGTGCCGTTGAAAGGCGCTTTCACGGTCAAGTCTTGCCGGTTCGCTTGAGCTTCGGCAAGTTGAGCGCGGGCCTGCTCGATTGCGGCGTTTGCGCTCGCGACCTCGGATTGTTGCTGAGCGATCTGCCGACTCACGGCGTTAGTGGCCGCGCTCTTTATGCCCGGATTGGAGAGACTGGCCTTCGCGAGCTCCAGGGCTCCTCGCGCGGCTTCGACATGACGTTTCGCGGATGCGACTGCCGCGGCTTGTTGAGCGGCCGCCGAAACTGCTTCCAGGCCCTTTCGTTCGGAGACCGCCCCGGTAGCGGCCAGACGCGAATACGCATCCTTATCGAAAAGCGCGAGCCGATAGGCAGCTTCCTGCTGGGCCAGTTCCGCTTCGGCCGCGGTTACTTCAGCTTCCGCTTGGTGCACTCTTCCTTCGGCATCGAGCTTAGCCTGACCGGTTTGCAGATTATTCTGTTGCCATTGCTCTTTCAAAACGGCGATCTGGTTTTGCGCCGCCTGAGCTTTTGCCTGAGCCTGCGAGAGAGCTGCCTTGGCCTGCTCTTCCCTGGCCCGCAACTGCTCGTCGTCGAGGACGGCGATCGTGTCACCTGCCTTGACCTCATCGCCTTCTCTGACGCGGATCTCAAGAATACGCCCGTTGGCCTTTGGAGCGACCGTGGATGCATCGCCTTCTATGCGGCCGCTCAGAGGGATGATGCTATCGGGTACTTTCGGTCCATTGAAGAAAACTTTCCATGCGATTATGACTGCCGCGGCGATAACACCTAATAAGACGATAATCGTGATCAGCCGGCGAACACGCGGGCGAGTATTCGAGGGTTCGGTGGAATCGATCTTTGTTCCTTTGTCATCCGATTTCTCGTCAGATGCAGGTTGGGTTTGTTCTTTCATGTGATGGGGTTTATTGCCGTGCTTGGTCTTTTGAACCGGGAGCGATGCTCCAAAGGGATGCGCCCCTGGGAGCGCGGGCATCCTGCCTGTATTGAGCGCGGGAGCGGCCCGGCACTCTCAGTGCGCGGAGCGCTTCGTCGCTCGACCCGGCTGTCGCCCTGGCCTTTCATAGTTCCCGCCTTTGACGCTTATGAGCGGCGCCGATAAGGTCGTGCTTTGCCCCTGAAATGTCCAACTCCAATATTCCTGATGCTAATCCGGCGCCTTTCCCTCACCCTTTCCTTCTTCTAATGGCAACTACAGCGTTCGCCTTCGGGGAACGACAGCCTTTCGGGTTTGAGATTGATCTTCCGCTTTTGCGCATAATCAACCTTGAGCGCCTACTGTGATTGCCGTTTGCGCTTCGTCTGTCGATAAAGATGCGTGCTCCGGCCGAAGAACATCTCGGCGGCTTCCATTGTGGTTTCAGACAACGTCGGATGAGCATGAATGCTCAGTTTCAGGTCTGAAACAAGCGCCGCCATTTCTACCGCGAGCACACCTTCCGCGATCAGCTCTCCAGCTCCGACTCCGGCGATGCCTACTCCCAGGATCCGTTCGGTCTCAGGATCGACGATAAGCTTCGTGACACCTTCTCCGCGATCCAGAGTAGCGGCCCTGCCCGAAGCGGTCCACGGAAAGCGCGCGACCTTCACATCCCGTCCGGCCGCGCGCGCCTGTGACTCGGTCAGCCCGCACCATGCAATCTCAGGATCGGTAAAGACTACCGCCGGAATTGCGCGCGGTTCGAATGCAACGTCGCGGCCCGCGATCACTTCAGCCGCCACAATGCCTTCGTGCGTCGCCTTATGCGCGAGCATCGGTTCGCCCGCCGCGTCGCCTATGGCGAAGATCGTGCGCTCGGCGGTCCGTCGCTGTGAATCAACTTTAATAAAGCCGCGTGAATCAATCTCAACCGCGGTGTTCTCGAGTCCCAAACCCGCTGAGTTCGGTCTGCGTCCAACGGCGGCAAGGACTCTGTCGAACATCGCTGAATCCTGTCCGCCATCGGCTTTTTGAAAGGTAACTCGCACGCCGTCGCCTTCGTGTTCTAAACCGACGACTTTTGTCTCGAGCAGTATGTTGTCGAAGATTTTCTCGGCCTGCTTTGTCAGAACGGCAACCAAATCGCGGTCAACACCGGGAAGCAGTCCCGAAGTCATCTCGATGACGGTGACCCGCGAGCCGAGAGCAGCATAGACGGTTCCCAATTCCAGGCCGATATAGCCGCCGCCCAGCACGAGAATGTTTTTCGGTATTTCAGCCAGCTCCAGTGCAGCCGTCGAATCCCACACTCGCTTGCCGTCAAACGAAAGACCCGGAACGACGCTTGGCCGTGAGCCTGTTGCGACTATGGCATGCTCGAAGCGGAGCTGCTCCGAAGCGCTCCCGCCCGTATCGATCGTCAACGTGCGGCCATCAACAAACTGCGCGCGGCCTTTGATGTAGTTGACGCTTCGGAGCCGCGTCAATTGCCCAAGTCCCGAAGTCAGTTTCTTCACCACGCCGTCTTTCCAGTCGCGCAGCTTGTCGAGATTGATTTTCGGTTCGGAGAATGTGATCCCCCAATTCGCCGCCTGGCGAGATTCGGCGATGATTCGCGAGACGTGCAACAGGGCTTTGGATGGAATGCAGCCGCGATAAAGGCAGACGCCGCCGGGGTCGGCCTCCGGGTCTATCAACGTGACCTCGAGATCGAGATCGGCCGCCATGAATGCCGCCGCGTATCCGCCGGGCCCGGCTCCGATCACCGCGAGCTGCGTAGCCTTATCCATTCTGTTTATCCTTCGAGGGTGAGCACGAACGGCTGTCGAAATGCCTCAGCTACCCATCGAAGGAACTGAGCGGCGTCCGCACCATCGATCAAACGATGGTCGTATGAAAGCCCGATCGGAAGCATCAAGCGCGGCTGAAAACTTCCGTCGATGAAAACCGGTTGCTTCGCCGCCCGAGACATTGCCAGTATGGCGACCTCCGGACTGTTTATGATCGGAGTGAAACCTGACCCGCCTATACCGCCGAGGTTTGTGATGGTAAATGTTCCGCCCTTCATCTCCTCGAGCGCGAGCTTCTTTTGCCTGGCTCTTTCGGCGACCTCGGTCAGCTCGGCTGACAGTTCCAGGAGATTCTTCTTGTCTACAGAACGTATGACGGGAACGAGGAGGCCGAAATCGGTCTCAACGGCGACTCCGATGTCATAATACCTTTTGTAGATGATCTCCGCTCCTTCGATATCGAGGCTCGCGTTGAATTGAGGAAAGCGTTTCAGAGCCGAGGCGACGATCTTGAGCGCGATGGCGGTAATGGTGAGTTTGCCGCCGGCTTCCGCCGCGCGGTCGGCATAAAGCTGCCGCATCTTTTCCAGCTCGGTGATGTCGGCGTTATCGAAATGGGTCACGTGCGGAATCGCCTGCCATGCGTTGGCTGTACGTTCGGCGGTCTTGCGACGTATGGTCGTCATCGACTTTCGCTCGACCTCGCCCCACTGCGTGAAGTCGGGCAGAGCGCTCGCCGGTGGACGCGGTCCGGATTCGCCTTTTGTGACATTGAGGATTATGGAGCGCGCATAGTTCCTGACGTCTTCTTCGGTGATTCGGCTGCCGGGGCCCGACCCCGTAACTTCCGCGATGTCGACCCCGAGCTCGCGCGCCATTCTGCGAACTGACGGAGATGCCGGAACAAGCTCCGCTGCTTGCGGCTGTGTTTCGCTTTGTCCCTCGATTTCGCCGGTACGACTTTGGGCAGCCGCTTGTCCTTGCTCCTCGGGTTCATCGCTTTTGCGCGGCTCTGGGGCGGCAGGAGCTTTGGCGGGGGTCGGAGCCGCGCCGGGCCCTCCTCCTGATTCCGAACTCGACCTTCGGGGCGGAAGCGTCTGGCTGGCCGCGACACCTTGTGTCGAGCCGCCCTCGAGACCTGTCTTTGGACGATCTCCGCTTGCGGTTTGTTTCCGCGGCTGAGCGGGGCTTCGATCGTCGCTTCGAGGAGCGACTTGATCGGCGCCGTCACTTCGCTGTTTATCCGGCTTTTGTGATTCGGCTCCGCCGTCGACGATCAGGATCACCTGTCCTACTTTGATTGTCTCGCCTTCCTTTACGCGTACTTCCTTTACGGTACCGGCAGAGGCCGCTGGAACTTCGACTGTAGCCTTTTCCGTCTCGAGCTCGATGACGGGCTGACCTTCGGTAACCGAGTCACCGGGCTGTACGAGGATTCTCGACACGACGCCCGAATCAACGCTCTCACCCAGCTTCGGGAGCTTCATATCATTTGCCATATATATGTGCAGTCCTTCTTTAACTTTCGTCGGCGCCTTTTCTCTTTACTAAAGCTGACACCGGCGCCGTGACACCTCTTCTACACCAGTCGTGGGTTTGCTTTTTCAGGATTGATTTCCAACTCCCGCATTGCCGTCTGCGCCACGGTGGGATCGATCTTCTTTTCGCGCACGAGCGCGGCGAGCACCGCCAAGGTTATATATCTGCTGTCGACTTCGAAGAAGTCTCGCAATGCGGTGCGATTGTCGCTGCGTCCGAATCCGTCGGTTCCCAACGAGAGCAGAGGTCCCGGGAGCCACTGCGAGATCGAGTCGGGAAGAGCCTTGACGTAGTCCGAGGCCGCGACAAAAACGCCGGATGAGTCTTTCACGCATTGCGTGATGTAAGGAACACGGGGCTTCTCGCCCGGGTGCAGCATATTCCAGCGCTCAGCCTCGTTGCCTTCGACATAGAGCTGCTTGTAGCTGGTGACGCTCCAGACATCGGCCGCGACGTTGTACCGTTCTCGCAGCAGCGTCTGAGCCCGCAACGCTTCGTTTACTATCGCGCCGCTGCTGAAGATATTCGCACGCAATTTACTCTTATCTTTTTCAGCGGCTTTGAGCCTGTAGATGCCCTTTATGATCCCTTCCTCGATATCGTCGGCGTTCGGGATCGGAGGATGGTTGTAATTCTCGTTGGCCAGTGTCAGGTAGTAGAAGATGTTTTCCTGCTTCTCGTACATGCGGCGGATGCCGTCGCGAACGATGACGGCAATTTCATACGCGAATGCGGGATCGTACGTCAGCAGATTCGGAATCGGGAAAGCGAGTAGATGACTCTGGCCGTCCTGATGCTGCAATCCCTCGCCCGACAGCGTCGTGCGCCCGGCCGTTCCGCCCAAAAGAAAACCCTTCGTGCGCGCGTCACCGGCCGCCCAGACAAGGTCACCGACTCGCTGGAGACCAAACATCGAGTAGAAGATGAAAAACGGGATCGTGTTGACTTCATGAGTCGCGTAAGCCGTGCCGGCCGCGATGAACGATGAAATCGATCCGGCTTCGGTGATCCCTTCTTCCAGAATCTGTCCGTCCTGGGCCTCTTTGTAATAGAGCAGCGTCTCCGCGTCGACCGGCTCGTACAATTGACCTACGTGTGAGTAAATTCCGACCTGCCGGAACAAGGGCTCCATACCAAAGGTGCGCGCCTCGTCGGGAACGATAGGAACGATCAGCTTGCCGATGTGTTCATCGCGGAGCAGCTTTGAGAGCATGCGAACGAACACCATCGTGGTCGATGCTTCTCTGCCGTCCGTTCCGGCATAGAACTCTTCAAACACGCTTTGAGGCGGGGTGCTTATCGATTCGACCGACACGGTTCTGGACGGGACATAGCCTCCTAATCGCCTCCGTCTCTCGTGCAGGTATTCGAGCTCGGGGCTGTTGACGGCGGGCCGGTAGAAAGGCGCCTCGGCTATGTCCTCATCGGAAATAGGTATGCCGAACCGCGACCGGAATCGCCGCAGCTCGTCTTCGTTCAGCTTCTTTTGCTGGTGAGTGATGTTCTTGCCTTCGCCGGCTTCACCCAATCCATAGCCTTTGATCGTGCGCGCAAGAATGACTGTTGGAGAGCCGCGGTGCTCGACTGCCGCTTTGTATGCCGCGTAGACCTTCTGAGGGTCGTGCCCGCCGAGTCTCATCTTCTCGAGCTGTTCGTCCGAAAGAGAGCTCACCATTTCGAGCAATCGAGGATCGGTTCCAAAGAAATGTTCGCGGACAAATGCTCCCGATTCGGTCGCGTACTTTTGCCACTGTCCGTCGACAGTCTCGCCCATTCTTTTGATCAGCAGGCCGTCGTGGTCTATCGCCAGCAGCGGGTCCCAATCACTGCCCCAGATCACCTTGATCACATTCCAGCCGGCGCCTCGGAAGATCGCTTCAAGCTCTTGAATGATGTTGCCGTTTCCTCTAACCGGACCATCGAGCCGCTGCAGATTGCAATTGATGACAAAGATGAGGTCGTCGAGCTTCTCGCGCGAAGCGAGGGTGATTGCGCCGAGGCTCTCGGGCTCGTCGGTCTCGCCGTCTCCAAGAAAAGCCCACACGCGCGAGTCCGATTCCTTTTTAAGTCCCCGATCTTCGAGATAGCGATTGAAGCGCGATTGGTAAATCGCCATGATCGGCCCCAGTCCCATCGACACCGTTGGGAACTCCCAGAACTCGGGCATCAGCCACGGATGCGGATAAGAGGAAAGGCCGCCGCCCGCCCGCAATTCTCTTCTGAAATTTCTGAGGTGGTTCTCGTCAATGCGGCCTTCCAAGTAGGCTCGCGCGTAGATTCCCGGAGACGCGTGCCCTTGAAAGTAGATGATGTCGCCGTTGTGATCGGCGCCTTTCGCTCGAAAGAAGTGATTGAAGCCCACTTCATACAGGGTCGCCGCCGAAGCGTAGGTTGATATGTGCCCGCCGATGCCGCTCTCCTCGCGGTTCGCTCGCACCACCATCGCGAGTGCGTTCCATCGCACTAGGCTCTTTATGCGCCGCTCTATTTCGCGGCTCCCGGGATAAACCGGCTGCTGACCGGCGGGAATAGTATTGATGTAAGGAGTATTGGCTGAGAAAGGTCTTCGAACGCCCGCTTGTTGAGCGTGGATGCTCAATCGTTCTAGCAGCGCGCGCGTTCTATCAGGTCCACGCTTGATGACGTAATCAAGCGAATCCAGCCATTCACGTATTTCAAGTTCTTCGTCGTCGAGCGGCCCGGCGGTGCTCATCATTAGTCCCCACGTTTTTAACAAGCCTGGCGAGCTCGTGTTTAGTGGAACCTCTTTAGTTGCTCTCTTGATACTTTCGCTTCGAGAGACAACCCGAGAAAAACAACCTGTGTATTTTAGCAAACAATGTTCCAGCCAGCGATTGCCGGAGCGCGACATGCTTGTGATTTGAAGTACACCTAGCCGGCCTGAGCCGCACGATGGCTGCGATCATGGACGGCACGCATACGTTGCGTTGTGAAACAGGACATCAGAGACGATCGGCGGAACGCGTGGAAATCGAGGACCGAACACAAGCCTACGCCGACTGAATTCCCAGCGGGTTCTTAACAGAAAGTTTACATCAATATTAATAACTCGTAACGCCGGCCGCATAGACTCTCCCTCTCTGAATTTGCGACAGGAGGCAACCATGCGAGAGCGAACCGCTGTATATCTTCGAGTTGTCTATATTGCAGTATTCTCAGTATTCCTACTGGTCATCACGTCCTGCGGCGACAAGTCAATGAACGGAGAGGTTAAGGTTCAGGGCGCAGGCGCCACCTTTCCGTACCCGCTATATCAAGAATGGTTTTCTGAATACAATAAGAGCCACTCCAACGTTAAGCTCGATTACTCCTCCATAGGCTCAGGCGGAGGAATAAATCAGATTACATCGCGCACCGTCGATTTCGGAGGCTCGGACGCGCCGATGACGGCCGAACAATTGAAAGCCGCGCCGGGTGAGATATTACATATTCCAACCGTGCTTGGAGCCGTCGTCATTACTTATAACCTGCCCTCGGTGACAACCGAGATGAAGCTGACTTCGGATGCAGTCGCGGGAATTTTTCTCGGGAAGATCACGAAGTGGAGCGATGCGGCGATCAGCGCGTCAAACCCCGGAGTCACGCTGCCGGATTCGACCATAACCGTCATTCATCGCTCGGATGGAAGCGGAACCTCGTTCGTGTTCACCGACTATCTCTCAAAGGTCAGTCAGGATTGGAAGGACAAAGTCGGAGCCGGCACATCGGTTCAGTGGCCGGCAGGCGGCGGCGAGAAAGGCAACGAAGGCGTGACAGGCAGGGTGAAGGGAACGCCGAATTCGATCGGCTACGTCGAACTAATATATGCCCAGGAAAACAAGCTTCCGGTGGCATCGATCAAGAACGGCGCAGGCAATTTCGTTAAGCCTTCGCTTGATTCAACGACCGCGGCAGCCGCGAGCGTTTCGGGCCAGATGCCCGATGATCTGAGAGTCTCCATTACCAACGCTCCGGGAGCGGACGCATATCCGATCGCGTCGTTCACCTACCTCCTTGCTTACAAAGAACAGGAGGACGAGCGCAAGGGGAAAGCGCTTGTGGACTTTATGTGGTGGGCGATTCACGACGGCGAAAAAATGGCCAGGGGCAAGCTCTACGCGCCGCTGCCGGATGAGGTCGTCAAAAAGGCCGAGGCGAAGGTGAAGTCCATAGTATTCAAAGGCAAGCCGCTTTTGCAGAGCTAAGACAGGCCATTCACCAGCTCAACCCTCGACAATCGTAAGATGAGCCAGACCACCACAACAAGGGGGGCCTCGCCGGCCGGGGTCCTCCGTCTACTGGCCGCGCCCATCAATGCGTGGCGCGGCTCGATGAGCCCGCTCGATTGGTTGTTTAAGCAAACCACATTTTTCTTTGCGCTGATGGTTGCCGGAGCGGTGATCTTCATCATCATTGAAATGGCGATGAACTCCTCGCTGACGTTTCAAAAGTTCGGCTGGAGTTTTGTGTCGCGATCCGCGTGGAACCCGGTACGAGACGACTTCGGGTCGCTGCCCTTCGTGTATGGCACCGCCGTGTCTTCAATACTGGCGTTGATAATAGCCGTTCCCGTCAGCGTCGGCGTTGGTGTTTTTCTGGTGGAGACCGCGCCGAAAAAACTCGCGACTCCGATTTCATTCGTAGTGCAACTGCTGGCCGCGATCCCGTCCGTCGTGTATGGGCTGTGGGGAATCTTTGTTCTTGCGCCGCTGTTGCGTGATCGGATCTATCCCGCCATTCAATCGAAGTTTGGATATCTGCCGATCTTTCGGGGCAATCCGAATGGACTGGGTTTGCTTACCGCTGGAATCATACTGTCGATTATGGTTGTTCCAATAGTCACGGCGGTCACGACTGATGTGATGCGCGCGGCGCCGGAAGCCCAGCGTGAAGCTTCGCTGGCTTTGGGAGCGACAAAGTGGGAAGCCACTCTGATCGTGCTTCAGAACGCCCGCTCGGGAATAACAGGAGCGATCATTCTCGGGCTTGGCCGTGCTATCGGAGAGACGATGGCGGTAACGATGGTGATAGGGAACCGCCCGGAGATATCGCTGTCGATCTTTGATCCTTCTTACACCATCGCATCGACGATCGCCAACGAGTTCAGCGAGGCTACGACCGAAATTTACAAGAGCGCTCTTGTCGAATTGGGGTTGATACTGTTTGTCATCACCTTCGTCATTAATATAGCCGCCCGGCTGCTTGTCTGGGCGGCTACTCGCGGACAGGGGAAGGCCGCCGATGCGTAGGATCTGGTTTCGCAAGGCCATCAGCTCAACGATCACCGCATTGACCAGCATTTCGGCGGTCGCGGTGATCGCCGTACTAATTGCGATTCTCGGTTATATAGCGGTAACCGGCGTGAGCAAGCTCAGCATCAGCTTCCTTGTCAATGATCCGAAACCAATCGGCGAACCCGGCAGCGGGATTGCAAATGCAATCGTAGGCAGTTTCATCCTCATCGGAATCTCTTCAGTCATCGGCATGCCGGTCGGAATCCTGGCGGGCTTTTATCTTGCTGAGTTCGCATCGGACCGCGTGGGGATGATCATTAGATTCTTGATCGATACTCTAACCGGAATGCCGTCCATAATCGTCGGCGTATTTGTCTGGACTATTATGGTCAAGCCGATGGGCATCTTCTCGGCGCTCGCGGGCGGAGTTTCGCTCGCGATAATAATGATGCCGATCGTCGCGCGTACAACCGAGGAGATGATCAGACTTGTGCCTCACAGCATGCGCGAAGCGGCGCTTGCGTTGGGGGCTCCGGTGTGGAGGATGAGCCTGGGCGTCGTATTGAGAGCCGCGGCGGGCGGTGTGGCGACCGGCGCGATGCTGGCGATCGCTCGAATAGCGGGCGAGACCGCTCCGCTGTTGTTCACCGCGCTGGGCCGCAGCTATACGAGCACGGATATCTTTCAGCCTATCGCATCGCTAACTTATCAGATTTACTATTATGCTGGATCGCCTTATGAGGAATGGCATTCAATGGCGTGGTCGGCAACCCTGGTTCTCGTCGGAATGATCTTGGCGATAAACGTCACCGTGAAGTTCCTCGCCCGGAATCGGCATGCGTGAGACAGCCCGCGGCGTGAAAGAGCCGCGACAAAGTATGATGGACAGGAAGGCTGCCGTTTGGTCCGCGAGACAATATGAATCAGCAGAAGAATCTCACGGGCGCAGCGAGACCTTTAGCTAGCAGCCGTCGCCAAAACTAGAGGAGATGAGCGAGTGCCGATTTCCAACCCCCCAAACGCCGCCAGCGCGCGGCCTAAGATGGCGGTTTCGAATCTCAATTTCTATTACGGCCGGATTCAGGCCCTTAAAGGAATCTCGCTCGACGTTGCTCCAAACAGGGTCACGGCGTTTATTGGGCCGTCAGGCTGCGGGAAATCCACCCTGATCAGAACGTTCAATCGGATGAACGACATCATACCGGGGGCGCGGGCCGAGGGCCGAGTCGAGCTGGACGGCGAAGATATCCTCGCCCCTGGAACCGACGTTGTCTCACTCCGCGGACGGGTCGGTATGGTTTTTCAGAAGCCGAACCCGTTTCCACGCTCGATCTTTGACAACGTCGCATACGGCGTCAGGATCAACGGGCTGGCGGGCTCCAAGTCCGAGTTGCACGACCGAGTAGAATCGAGCCTGCGCGCCGCCGCGATTTGGGACGAGGTCAAAGATCGGTTGAAAGAATCCGCGTTCGGTCTTTCGGGCGGCCAGCAGCAGCGCGTATGCATAGCCAGGGCGCTGGCGGTTGAGCCGGAAGTGCTGCTAATGGACGAGCCGACTTCGGCGCTCGATCCAATAGCGACGCAGAGAATCGAGGAGTTGATCGCCGAACTGAAAACGAAGTACACAATCGTGATCGTTACTCACAACATGCAGCAGGCCGCTCGAGTATCCGACCTCACCGCGTTCTTCTGGCTGGGCGAGATGATCGAGTTCAACGCGACCGAGAAGATGTTCACGAAGCCTGATAATCGAATGACCGAAGACTATGTGACCGGCCGTTTCGGATAAAGACTTTCACGCGCGCCGGCGACGGCGGGTGAATCAGAGGGTAAATGCGAAAACGTCTCATCGAAGAAGATTTGAATCTCCTTCGCGACAAATTATTGATTATGGGTGGAGCCGCGGAGAAAGCGATCATGCTTTCGATGCGCGCGCTGATGGAGCGCGACTCGGATCTCGCGCAGCGCGTCATCCGCGAGGACGACAATATAGACCAGATGGAAATCGAGATCGATCAAATCTGCGTCGACGTGCTCGTGTTGAAGCAGCCTGCCGCATCCGATCTCAGATTCGTGATATCGGTAGCCCGCACGGCTCCTATGGTCGAGCGAATCGCCGATCACGCGGTGAACATCGCAAAACATGCCGTCACGCTGAATGACGAACCGCAGGTGGATTGGGGGATCGATCTCTCGGGCGTATCAAGGGTCGTGCAGGAAATGCTTGTAGAGGGGCTCGACGCGTTTACCTCAGGCGATCCGGACCGCGCTCGCGCGACCATCGCGAGGGACGATGAGGTCGACGCTACATATGACAGGATGTACGACAGAGTCATCGAAGTCATGACCGGCGAGTCAAACACGGTGGCGAGGGGCGCCGAATGGCTCGCAATTCTGAAGCATCTGGAGCGCATAGCCGACTACGTCACGAACATCTGCGAGCAGATCGTTTATATGGCGAGAGGCCAGGTGATCAAACATTCCATATGGTAGCCAACATTGATGATAGGCGAGTACGCACCGTAGTCATCGTCGAAGACGACGAAGACATCGCGGATTCGATTCGATACAACCTCGAGCGCGAGGGCTTTCGGGTTCGCGTAGCTACAACCGGAGAGGATGCGCTGAATCTTATCCTCGATCGGCCGCCGAGCCTGGTTCTGTTGGATCTGAACCTTCCGCGGATGAGCGGCTTCGAGATTTGCACGCGGCTGCGGGCGGAATCCGCTACGGCAAGGCTTCCAATTCTGATGCTGACCGCGCGCACCGATGAATCCGACAAGGTTCTCGGATTGAGTATCGGCGCCGACGACTACATAACAAAACCGTTTGGCATGCGCGAGCTGGTCGCCCGAGTCAACGCGGCTCTGCGGCGGGCCGATCCATTTGAGCCGGCGCAACGCGTGTTTGACAACGGCGTCTTGATGATCGATCCCGCCGCGTTCAATGTTCGGCATCAGGAAAAGGACATCAAGCTTACGCGAAAAGAGTTTGCTCTGTTATGGGAGTTGGCTCGCAATCAGGGCCGCGTTATGACCCGCGAGGTCTTGATGGACAGGATCTGGGACATCTCTTATCACGGAGATACTCGGACGCTGGACGTGCACATACGCAGACTCAGAAAGAAACTGACCGGCTGCGACTTGATCGAAACCGTTACGGGCATCGGATATCGAATGCGAGACTCGCGAAAAGATACGGCCTAAAACGAGTGATTTCCGGAAATATTTCCAGCAACGAGCCGCTCCAGATCTCTTCTCCCGCGTTCTAACTGCTCGGATAGAGCGTTCATCGTCGCGACGTTCGCCGACAATGCCGATCGAGCCCAGGTGAGCTCTTCAAGCTCTCGACGGCTTATTCCGCTCTCGGTTTGCGCGCGAGATTGAAGATACTCGACTCGCTCCTTCAATCGATCAAGATAGTATTCGGCCTGACCCAGGTTCGCCGCCGCGACTTTGATTTCCAACTGCTTTGCCCAGACCGCCGCATCGTCTCCGTTTGCCGACGCAGTAGACAGGGGACCGAAGCCGGGGCTCATTCGAACCGGCCGCGATTCCGTCTCGTGATCATAGAAGCTGACTTGTCTCTCGAGCATTTCTTTCCTCACTTCTATTGTTTCAGCGGATGTTCCTCGTCCAACGAGATTCACCTCTGCTGCCGCAAGATAAACTCTAGCCCGTGGGAATTATGCACGCGTTACCTCGGCCTTAAGGCTGAGTTAAATCGACTTCTTTGTATCTCGGTGTTGTTCGCCGACGGGGAACCGTCAATGAGCCGGGAGCAAAGCGCGGCGAAACTCCGCATGGTCGAGACAACCCAATTCTATGATCGATCGCGGGATAACGGCGGATTATCGGTCGATCTCGAGCGGACCAAGATTGGTGAGGAAACGTTTACCGTGCCCGCGCTTCGCGCACTTCCCCGTTTGATCGAGAGGTTGACCTCTATTACGCGTGCCGCACGTGCATGCGCTGACGAAGTTCACATGGAGTTAAGGGCGCTTTCATAGATCGTTAAGGCGAGGTTGTTAGACTCCGCGATTTGAATCAGCACGCCGTGTTTGCGGGCCGGATGAGCCGTAATCACTGAGTCTCATGGCGGTTCGCTTCTATCGCCCAATCGCAATGACAGAGTCTTTCCATAAATCTACAGGAGGAGAAATGAGGAAGAGGCAGGATCGCTTGCGGCGGCGCCGCTCAATCAGCAGCTTTATTATCTTAACAATGTTTACCGGGTTGCTATTGCACTCCGGTGTGTCGGCTCAAACGGATAACGGGCGCATCGCCGGAACCGTGCGCGACCAGAATAAGGCGGTTGTCGCCGGCGCCGCTATCAAGATCAAAGACGAACGCACCGGACAGGAGCGAAACATCGTTTCGTCGGATCAAGGCCAGTATCTTCTAACGGCATTGAAGCCATCGGTATATACGATGAACATCAGCGCGAACGGCTTCGCTGTTGCCGAGTTCACCACCGTGCGACTGTCCGTGGGCCAGGAACTCATCTTCGACGTCGATCTGAAGCCGGCCGGAACAAGTGAAGTAATTACCGTAGTCGGTTCGGAAGAGCCCGCGCTCGACGTCAGCTCCGCTCGAATGGGAGCCAATGTCAATCAGCGTGAGGTCGAAGGACTCCCGATAAACGGCCGTCAGCTCTCCCAGCTCTATTTGCAGGCGCCCGGCTCGGTGAACACCGGCTCAGGCACATTTCAAGAAATTCGGTTCAGCGGGAGATCGAACGAACAGAATGCGATCCGCTATGACGGAATAGAAGGAACGGCCATCATCGATGCAAGCCCGGGCAATCTGAACGGCGAGCTGGCGTCTCCGTTTCGGCTCCAGACCAGTCTCCAGAACGTTCAGGAATTCAGGGTCGAATCAAACAACTATCCGGCCGAGTACGGAACGGGAACGGGCGGTCAAATCAGCGTCATCAGCAAGTCGGGATCGAACAGGTTTCACGGGTCCGCGTTTGAGTTTCTCCGCAACAACGTACTTGATGCGCGCAATTTTTTCGACCGCGACCGGAAAACGCCGCTTCGATTGAATCAATTCGGCGGCTCGTTCGGCGGCCCGATAGTCAAGGATCGCTTCTTTTTCTTTTTGAGCTACGAAGGGTACCGCTTGCGCTCCGGGCTCAATTTTATAGAGGCTGCTCCGAGCGCTCTCGCGGCGGCCAGGGCTGTTCCCGCGGTCAGGCCCTTGATCGATGCCTTCCGAGGGCCCGGCGCGATCGTGCTTCCGGGCGCGTCGGCTAATCCGGACTTCGACATCGTGCAACTTCAATCGAACTCGGCTGTCGACGAAAATGCCGGCGGGGCCCGCTTTGATTTCAAGCTCAACGACCGGCATTCGCTCTATGCGCGCTACTATCGCGATCAGGGAAGCAACACTCAGCCGGAGGGAATAACTGGGCGGCAATCGGTACTAATAGGGAATCCGCAGAACGCGGTTCTCGCGTTTCAGTCGACGCTCTCTTCAACAATCATCAACGAAGCGAAATTCGGCTTCAACGAAGCCATCACGCGAGTAAACGGCGTCGCGCCCACAGTGAACGGAATCGATCTCTCCGCGATCACGATCAACATCTCCGGCAACGTCGCGAACACCGGCATCGCGGGACAGGGGAATTCAACAGGCGTTGCGATTCCCGGCGGACTGTTGCGTCAGAACAGCGCGACCAACGGCCGCGGAGCGCCTTACACTCCCTATAGCCTCTCGTTCATCGACAACCTGAGCTGGACAAAAAGAAGTCACAGCTTGAAGCTCGGCGCTGAAGCCCGTTTGATTCGCATCTACACCGATCGGCTCGGCGGAACAACATATACCTACTCGAACCTTAACGACTTCCTTGCGAACAAGCTTCAATCGGTTCAATTGACTGACGATCTAAGCAATCCGAGCCCGTTCAACGGAGGAGCGACCGGTACTCGGCAGGCAAAGCAGGAATACTACATCGGCTATGCTCAGGATGAATGGAGAATAAGGCCGAATCTCACGCTCAACTACGGACTTCGCTACGAATATTATTCGCCGCTTCGCGAAGACAGGAACCTTGATGTTCGCTTCAACATAGTCACCGGCCAGTTGGACTCGCCCAGCGATGAATTCTTTACCTCACGGAAATCCAATTTTGGACCACGCATCTCAATGACGTGGTCGCCCAATGCAAGCGGCTCAGGTTTCTTTGGCGGCGGACGAACCGTGCTTCGCGGCGGCTTCGGAATATTCTACGGCCCCGGCCAAACCGAAGATCAGATCCAGCCGATCGAGAGCGACGCTATTCGAATCACGCAGAGCGGCGGCGCGTTTCCGGCGAACCTGAACACATTGCGCGCGAACTTCATCAGCAATCCGAACAACCGCCAGTACCAGCCGCGCGCCTATGCGCCTGACTACCAGGTGCCGGAGCGCATCTTCGAGTACAGCGCTTCGCTTCAACAGGAACTCCCTTACAAAATGGTTTTGACCGCGGCATACGTAGGCAGCCAGGGCCGCAATCTCTTTCTTCGCAGCGTTGCCAATCAGATTGTGAACGTCCTTCCCAACGGCACGGTCATCCGGGAATTCGATATCGTTCAGCCCGGCGGCGCGATCCTGCGGCCGTTTGCCGAAGTCGACTTCAAGACCAGCGGCGGCAGCGACAGCTACAACGCGCTTCAGATGCTCCTTGTGCGCCGGTTCAACTCCGGGCTGACCTTGAGCTCTCAATACACGTTTGCAAGGAGCTTTGGGAATACATCCGGTTCAAATGACGCATTGACCTCCGGCAATCTTGCGCGCACCGCCGCGGAAGCACCGGCTGGCGGCCACACAGCCAGTTTCGACTATGACAACGGCTACAACATCTTCGACGTCCGGCACTCTTTCAATTTGAGCGCGCTTTATGCACTGCCGTTTGGAAAGGGACGCGCGCATCTATCCGGCCTCGCAGGCTTCGGACAAGGGCTCATCGGAGGTTGGGAAGTAGGGACGATCATTAACGCGCGCAGCGGCCTGCCCATCGACCTTCGAGTGACGAGACCGGACGTAGTCTTTCAGTGCGCAGGCGGCGTCATCGTCTCGAGCGCCGCGCCGGGTTGCAAGGCTTTGATTAACACTCTGGGCGGAGGCGCCTCGCGCGGTGTTCACAGGCCCGACTTGATACCGGGAGTTGATCCGTTTCTCGGAAGCGACCGTCAGTTTCTTAACCCGGCCGCGTTCGCCATACCGGCCCCAGGTACGGATGGGAATCTCAGGCGCGGCCAGTTGCACGGACCTGATTTCCGGCAGTTCGATATGGTGCTGAACAAGCGCTTCCAGCTTGCCGAGTCGACCAACCTCGAATTTCGAGCTGAGTTTTTCAATCTCTTCAACCATGCAAACTTCGCCAATCCCCCTTCCACTCTTCCGAACGCATTGGGAACCGGCGCGAACCAGATACAGCCGGGCCAGCCGTTCACGAGCGCAGCGGCGGGAAGCTTCGGTCTCTTGAACTCGACCGTCGCAAGGACAGTAGGATTGGGAACGAACCGCCAGATCCAGTTCGCATTGCGATTGAATTTCTGATCGAGATAGTTCTCTTGTCGAGCCTCCGTTCGCGTGAGCTGATAACGAGGCCGCTCGCCTGAGAGGGCAGGCGGCCTCTTTTTTTTGACCTCTCCAAGAACGAATCATATAATCCGGTTCCGTCAATTCGAGCCGGATGTTACTTTGTCGCGTCGCCTCTCAATCGAATTCACCATCGCGCTCACGCTTCTGACCGTGGCCGCATGTACAAAGCGGCCGGAACCAATTTCAACCAAATCAGAACCGGCGCGTCTTCCGATGACCGATTCCAATTCAAACGGTCTTCCAGATGCAATGGAGCTGAGATCGTTTGAAGACCGCCAGAGCTTCAGGCGATGGTTTACCGCAATCGCGGAGATGCAATTCTACGGACCCAGCAGCGAGTGGAATCCGAGCCAGCGCGATTGCGCCGGGCTCGTGAGGTTTGCTGTAAGAGAAGCGCTGCGCCGCCACGACCGCGCGTGGTTTCAACGAATGGGCCCGGCCTATGAAACGATCGCGGCGGACGTTCGCGCATACACGCTTGAAACAAGTCCTCTGGGCGAAAAGATTTTCAGGACACGAGAAGGAGGTTTCAACAAGAGCGATCTTGACGATCGAACGTTTTCGGAATTCGCGGACGCGAGGACTCTCAAGAACTATAACTGCGTTTTTGTGGGCCGAAACCGGGACCTTGCAAGACCGGGGGATTTGCTATTTTTTTATCAGCCGTGGGTTCAGAAGTTTCCCTACCACCTTATGATTTTCATCGGCCAGCCGCGTCAGGCATCGGAAGGCCGCGCGGATTGGGTCGTCTATCATACCGGGTCGTCACCGGAAGACGAAGGAACAATAAAGAAGGTGCGCCTGGCTACTCTGGATCATCACCCGGACAAACGGTGGAGACCGATCGATGCGAATCCGAATTACTTGGGATTCTTTCGACTCAAAATACTCGGCGACGAGTGAGCATCGAGCGTTAATAACGGAACGAACAAATCCACTGTCTAGAACCCTGCAGGCTTCTCCTTCGCGACTCCGAATTCCCGTTCGAGCGCCAGTCCGGCCTGTCCGACCAGCCCGTCATCAAAGAGGCGACCGAGAATCGTGATGCCATGCGGAACGCGCCGGGGAGGATTGAACTTCGGCAGTGGATTGGCTGGATCAGGAGCCCAGTCGCTTCGGGCTTCAGACACCTCGACGAATCCGGCGCGCAGCGTGAGAGACGGATGACCCGTGAAGTTCGTAATCGTAAGCTGCTCGTCGCGGAGCGATGGCACTAACAGCAGATCGACCTCCTTGAATATGCGAGCCATTTCCAGCGCTACTTTGCGGCGAAGCCGATCGGCCTGGATGAAATCGACCGCGGAAAGAAATCGCGCCTGGCGGAACAGGTTCGGCCACGCGTCCTTGACCTGGACCTTAAGCTCTCCGAGTTTATTATTGAGCGCCAGCTCTTCGAACGACGCCGCGCCCTCGGCAAACAGAATCGGATTCAAAGAACCATACGGCCAATCGGGCAGCGTGACTTCTTTCAATTCCATCTTCAGTTTTTTGATCGTCTCCATCGCCGCTCGATCAACGTCCGTCGCAGGATTTTCTTTCATCCATTGAGCGATGTAGCCCACTTTCAACCCCGCGACGGGCGCCGCGGCGTCGAAGTCCAGCCGGCTCGGCACGCTCGACGGATCGCCCGCATCCGGCCCGCTTATAGCGTGAAGCACCAGCATCGCGTCTTCTACCGTCCGTGTCATCGGGCCGAGCTTGTCGAGAGACCAGCAGAGCGTCATCGCGCCCGTGCGAGCCACGCGGCCGAAGGTAGGCCGCAGACCGGTCACGCCGCATCGCATCGCCGGACTGACGATGCTTCCTCCGGTTTCGCTGCCGATAGAAAACGCTACCAGCGCCGCGGCTGTTGCCGCACCGGGTCCGGCGCTTGATCCCGACGCGCCTTCTTCCAAAAGCCACGGGTTCATTGTCTGACCGCCGAACCATATATCATTAAGAGCAAGCGCCCCGAGCGATAGCTTCGCCAACAATACGGCGCCGGCATCGTTCAACCTGCGGACGACCGCGGAATCCGCCGAGGGAACACGGTTGCGGAACGGCTCGGCGCCGTAAGTCGTCGGGATGTCTTTCGTATCGAGCAGATCTTTCACGCCGTAAGGAATGCCGTGCAGCGGACCGCGGTACTTGCCGGCGGCGATCTCCGCGTCCGCAGACTTCGCGCGAGCGAGCGCGTGATCTCTGGTCAGCGTGATGATCGATCGAATCTTCGAATCGAGGCGCTCGATGCGATTGAGATAGATATTGGTAAGCCGCTCCGATGTGAGCTGGCGTGATTCGATCCATCTCGAGAGCTGCGTAACCGGCGAGAACGCGATGGCGTCGTCCGACGACGGCATCGGCGCGCCGTCGGCCTTTGATCGAACAAACCGATCCGATGCCGGCGGCGGTGCAAGGCCCGGGAGCATTGGATTCCAGAGCGTGGCCGGCGCGTCGGTGTCGGTGATTTGTAGCTTGCGTGGGCCGGTGCGGCGCTCGAGGTACGGAGCGAGCGACTGGCGCCATGAGTCGGCGGCCTGCTGTCGCTCGGCGGGCGTCATCGTGATTTGCATCAGCTTTTCGGCTTCAGCAAAAGTCGCGGGCGCTACCTCAGGGCCTGAGCCAACGCCGGTGCCGAACGTGGGGGGAGCCCCAGCCGTGGTAGGTGTAGCTTGTGAATCGGCGGGCGGCGCTCCTTTGCGACAAGCGGAGGCAGCAACGAGTAAGCCCAGCGGCGCGGTTAGCAGGAACTGTCGTCGAGTGTTCATAGGACGAGCAGCCTACTACCATCGGTTCTACTGTATCAAGGTAGGTGACAGAGGACAGGAGACAGAGAGACAGGAATAGAGTAATAGACTTCAGGGAACCTGACTCTGGAACTAGCGGACGAAGGCCCTGCGGGGTGAACTCGCCTCCAGGTGTCTTTTCATTCGCGTCTTTGCGTCCTTGCGTCCTTGCGTCCTTGCGTTGAGGAGGAACGCCGTGGCGAATGTTGACGCTGCTGTCGGGCCGTATCGACGAGAGACGGCCCGACAACAATACGTCTGTAGGTCTTAACTTCTCAATGTTCCGATGAGCGCGAGAATTGAGAAAGGGTTGTAGGAAATACTCTCACTGCTGCCGGCGCCTCCATTCTCTTCTCCTGGAGGATCTCTTTCGCGGTGACCCCTTCGCCGTACACGGCCCGCATATCACTCTTGTCCGGCTGTATCACAACTCCCTTGAGCTCGAGTCCGGCAAACAGGCCGCGGCTCCTCGAATAGGAAAGAATCTGAGCGTTGAGCTTCAAGTCAGTGGAAGCTCCGGCTTCGCGCCCGACCGGGCCCGCCGCTACCGACGTCTCTCCGCCCAGCTCGAACTTCGATGAGAGTAGACTATCGATACCGCTCCTGTTCGTGAACAAGAGAACGAAATCCGTCGACTGTGCGCCTATCTGAAGTCCGATGCTGCCGCCGCCCAGATTCAAGAATACTGGAGCGCTCCAGCCGGTCGGCGTTCGGCAACTTGCCACTCCGCTGCCGCCCCGGCCGCCGACGATGAACCCGGCCTTCAGAACAGACGGAAACACGGCGATACATTCAGCGCGCTCGAGCACGCCTTGCGGAATGCCCTTGTCAGGCGTGTTCATGATCTCGCGAAAAACGCGAGCCGCCTTCTCCGCCTGTTTGGCCTCGTCCTTGATATCTTTGGCCGCCCTGTCAGTTCTTTTGTCCTTGTCGTGTTCTTTGTCGTGTTCCTTATCCTGGGCGAATGAGCCCACGCTTAGCAGCGCCAGTAAACACATGGCTGCCATCGCAAGCCTGATAAATCCAAACTTCATGGTCCCTCCTTGACTGACGCGGTCCCGAAAGGCACGCGCCTCCGAAAATGCGATCACGAGATTCGTGCTCGCTGGTTGACGTTACCGCCGCCTCTATTCGAGCGTTCTTTTTGCGATAGCGGCGACCGCTTCCGATGCGAGCGGTTTTCAAATCAAATGAGAACTTGCTTTCAAAGCAAGCGGCGGTCCCTATGAGCTGCGTCATCGCAGACGAATGAAAATCTACTCCGGCCCCACGAATTAGGGCTCAAACGCGTTTTTTGCTAACACGAAAGGACGGAAAGCGGTCTTTACGAGTGTTCGCGTTGAAGTAGTGCGACCAGGATTTAAAGTAAACGGGGGGTCTGGAAACTCTCGTGATTTGATGCGGGCCTGCTGACTGTGGCCGTTACATCACGTGTATCTCAGGAATGCATCCGCTTGGTCGCGTGCGAGCGATTCGGTGAATTGATGCTAATATCCTCGGATGTTAGTGAAAAGAGGGGCGGCCATCGAAGACCGCCCCTCTGACAATTTTCAAGCTGCTCGCTCTGCGTTCCGTTAAAGCTCGCTCAGCGTTTTGTTCGCTCAGGGTTTTGTTAATGATGGCAGCGCGATGTAATTCGAGACTCGCTATCCGACCTGATCTCTCACTTGTCCCCGAATCGCCATACTACGCCGGTAGACACTCTGCCGTTGCTGGAGTTCACGCCATTATCGTGAATGAGCAAATAAGTCACGTCGACGACCCGGATCGCGACTTTCTTGTGAACCTTAACGTCGATTCCACCTCCGGATGCCCATCCGAGAGCCGTGTTCGAGCCAAAGCCGCCGAAATGGACGCCGCCGAAGAGAGTTTGGAAGTAGGGGTTCACCCGGCCTGATCCGCGATATGTAAACTTAGGGCCGAACAGAAACGAGTGAATGTTCAGACCGTTGACATAGTGCCCGCTGAAATCCGCGGTCACGCCGAACCATTTATTCAGATTTCCAGTCGCGGAGGCCTCCCAGCCGTGGAAGTTCGCGTCCAGATCGCCGCGAAGATAAGAGTACCCGGTAAAAACCTCAACTTTCGGATGGTCCTGCGCCGCCGCCGCGAGCGGCAAGAACAGGGTGACTACAAGCATCAACAGGATCTGTCGCATCAACACACCTTTCTCGTTGTCAGTTTTTCTTAACCAGTTTCAGCGCCGCCGAGTTCATGCAGTAGCGCAGGTGAGTAGGAGCGGGGCCGTCATCGAATACATGCCCGAGATGAGCGTCGCATCGACTGCAAAGGACCTCGGTGCGAGCCATGCCGTAGCTATGGTCGGTATTCACATCGACGGCGTCTTCCGAGATCGGTTTCCAGAAACTGGGCCAGCCCGTTCCCGAATCGAACTTGGCGTCGGATGAAAAGAGCTCCTGTCCGCAGCAGACACAGGTGAAGACCCCTTTGTCATGCGAGTTGTAGTACTCTCCCGTGAAGGCCCTCTCGGTGCCGTGCTTTCGGGTCACGTAGAACTGCTCTTCGCTTAGCTGTTTTTGCCACTCTTCTTCGGTCTTGACGATCTTCTCGTGCATCTTCTTTCCCTTTTTGTCTTTCGTTGAAACGGCTGCTTCCTGGCCGCCCGGCAAGGCGAAGGCAAGTATCGCGCACGCGGTCATCAGGACAGCAGCGACAAGCACAATTGTGATTTTCATAGCCGTAATCCTATAGCGCGCCGCCACCGAAATGCCAGTCAGGTCAGACCACGTGGAGCTGCCGTGGGCCCTCAAGGAGCAGATGCCACGATTGAAAGGCGATTGCGCGATGCACCGATGACATGAGCCGCCTTTAGCCGAAAACATTCGAGGGGATGTATTCGAAAGGGGGGGGACGGGACTCGCAAAAGGGCAGGCATCCAATGAAGCAGGAACGCGGCGCTCTTGTGGTGATTTATCACGGTTGCCTGCCAGTCGAGAGGTTGATTTCCGAAATTGTTCCGCCCGTGGAAGAAAGTCTAAAAGCTTGTGTCTAATCTTCATGTGGCCCTAATCTGACTGCTCACAAGCACCGGGCCCGAGAAATGAAAGTACGAGACTCCGAAATATATTCCAGTGAGCGCGAGTTGGTGCGGGACGCCCAGCGCGGCGACAGGCGCGCGTTCAAGAGGCTCTATGATCTCTATCGCGATCGGGTCTATACGCTGGCTTATTACACGTTCGGAGACTCGCTTTCCGCGGAAGACCTGCTGCAGACGGTTTTCCTGAAAGTTCATCGTGGATTGGGCGGATTTCGGTTTGAGTCGAGCCTGGCGACCTGGGTCTACCGAATCGCGCTTAACGAATGCCTGAATCAACAGCGGCGGCGCGGGGCTGAGTATGTGCCGCTCGAGTCGATTCTGGGCAGACAAGAGGAATTTGATTCCAGACCAGCGCCTGATATCCGTCACCTGGAGCATCAAAGCCGCGAAATAATTCGAGAGGCGGTAATGGGTCTGCCCCCGAAGCTGAGAACGGTCGTCGTGATGAAGTATGTCGAAGACTTCTCCTATCAGGAGATCGCGGACGCTCTGGGATGCTCGACCGGAACCGTTGCATCTCGATTGAACAGGGCGCTGGCCCGGCTCGAGCAGCGACTCGGCCCGCTCAGGCGTCTGCTTTGATCCAGTTTTAATTCCCCGCTCTGATGCATGAATTCTAGTGCATGCATGCTGATCCATGGATGAAGTTCTTCTCAAAGGTGGCAACATGAGATGTTGGCGATTTCAACTACGGCGCAGCCTGTCGCGCTACGTGCACGGCGAGCTCAAGCCTTCCCGACTGCGTAAGGTGGAAGAACATCTGTTGGATTGCGGCGAGTGCCGGGCGTGGCTCACGCGCTTACAATCCGCTCACCGACTGGCGGATCAGTTATCCGGAGAGACGCCGGCGCGTGATCCGTGGGCAGCCATAGAGGCGGCAATCTCGCGAGAGTCGGCTGTGCAACCGGCCTTTGAAATGCGCCCGCTATCATTGTTGACGTTATTGACGTTGCTGAGGCGGCATGCTCCCGCTGTTGCCGTGGGCTCATTTCTCTTTCTAATCGTCTCGGTGTTCCTCTTTTTACCTCGATGGGGTGGAAGCGGAGGCAGCCTCCTGGCGAAAAATGCAATCGATCTCCGCGAATTTCATCAGGTCAGCATTGCCGATATGGAATGGACCACCAAGTCGCACGTAATGGCGGAGGGTTATGTAAGCGAGCTCCGAATAAATGACGAGGACGGCGATCTCAGCTTCAAGCTGGTCGACGATCTCGGACATTCAGGTCCGTTCATCGTGTGCGAGATCATCGATCCAATAAGAATAGAGGCCCCTTCAGTCGGAAGCCGTGTTCGGGTTTATGGAGTGAGCCGCTACGATAATCAGCGGAATCACAACTGGTACGAGGTCCATCCGGTACTCAACATCGAAGTTGTACGGCATTGAATTAAATCAAAATCAAAATAGGAGCCGTCGTGCGAAAAACAAAAACAATTGTCCTTTACTTATGCGCGCTTTGCCTGATGGCGTCGATCGTTCATGCACAGTCCAACACGGGCATGATTCTCGGAGTTGTCACCGACAAAACCGGAGCGACCGTCTCGGGCGCGACCGCCTCTCTTACAAACGCGATTACCGGCTACAATCAAACAGCGGTCACCGATAAACAAGGCCAGTATCGGCTGGTCGACGTGCCGTTCAATAATTATGTCCTCTCAATCAAGAGCAGCGGATTCGAAGCGGAAACAAGAACGGTCGCGGTGCGGTCGGATCTCCAGCAGACGATAAACGTTCAACTGGGCGTCGCGCCGGTTCGGGAAGAAGTCACGGTGCGGCCCGGCGAGCTGATTGAAGCAGAAAAGACGGCTCCGACAACGGTGCTGGATCGCAACTGGGTTCTGAGGTTTCCAACGTCTCAACCGAGCCGCGGCGCCGAAGAAATCGTGGGAACCGTTCCGGGATGGACCGTGGATGCGAACGGGCGGCTCCACGCACGGGGCATCGAGTACCAGGTGCAATATTTGATCGACGGGATTCCGGTGACCGACACGATAGCCGATACATTCGCGGCTGCCCCGGATCCTCGGAACTTCCGATCGGTCGAAGTCACAACGGCGAATATTCCGGCTGAATATGGAAACAAGCTGGCCGGGATCATAGCGGTGACCTCACGCTCGGGGCTCGAGATTCCGACTTCGGGCAGCGTGACGCTGTCGGGCGGAAGCTTCTCGACATTCGAGACGTCGTTTGATTTCGGCGGCCACACGAAGAAATTCGGATACTTCGTCAGCGCTGCCGGCTCGACTACGGACAGATTCCTGGCCCCTCCGGCGCTCGAAAACTTTCACAATAACGGTAGGGCGATAAAGAGTTTCGTCAAGCTTGATTATTCGCCCAGCGATAAAGACATCGTTCGATTGAATCTATTCTTTGATCGTCAGCGATTCGACGTGCCGAATCTGCCCGATCAACAGCAGGAGGGCCAGGATCAGCGGCGCCGGATTCACGACAATATGCAATCGCTTTCCTGGGAGCATGTATTCTCGCCGAACCTTGTCGGCTATCTCGCCGGTCATCAGCGCTACAACGCGGCCAATCTACGCAGCAACGCGGAGGCGGCTCCGATTTTTGCCGAGCAATCGCGTCATCTTTCGAACTACGGGTTTCTCGGATCGCTGACGTGGCACAAGAGCAGACATACTATAAAGACCGGCTTCGAATATTCACGTTTCCCGCTTACCGAATCGTTCACCCTGTCGATCACCGATCTCGCCGATCTGTTGAACAAGGAGCCCGATCTACCGGAACCCGTTCGCGACTTCGTGTTCCCGAATGCGTTTTTCTTCAACGACCATCGCACGGGCCACGAAGGCTCCGTTTACGTGCAGGATCACATAAACGCGACCAGGGATCTCACCTTTGATCTCGGAGTGCGATACGACGGGTATCACTTCCTTGTGGACAAAGATTATGTGAGCCCGCGGCTCGGAATGGCTTATCGCATCGAAAAAAGCAGAACCGTGCTGCGCGCCGCCTACAACAGATTTCTAGAGACGCCGGCCTTGGAGAATCTGCTCCTTTCGTCTTCGGCGGACGCCCAGATCTTCAGTCCCGGCGGAGAGGGCGAGGGCGCCGCTATAACAACGTCGCGAGCCCGCGGAGTGCTGAGAGCGACAAGGGCGCTGCCCAGGAGTCCGTTTGTTCGGGCCGCCAATGAAGAGGCTCCCGGCGAATCCGATCCTGACAAAGGCGCGCCGGTTCAGCCAAGCCGTGAGTGGCAAGTCGATACGGGGTTCCAACAGCAGCTTGGAAAATACGTGCGTCTTGACGCGGACTTCTATTACCGGCATTTGAAGAATCCGCCGGAGATCACGAACTTTCTCGAAACGGGCGTCATCTTTCCAGCCAACCTCGATCACAGCCGGTCGAAGGGTATTGAAACCAGACTCGACGTAGCTCGCGTCCGCGGTTTCTCAGGCTTTGTGAGCTACACCAACTTGCACATCTACGGCTTCGCGCCGATCACCGGGGGCCTCTTCCTTGGCGAAGCCGTGGATTTGCGTAAGCACGCGGGTCAGCGAGTCAATATCGAGGAGGACCAAAGAAACACGGTTGTATTCCAGGCAATGTACGATCACCTTCCAGGCCGATGGTGGGTGGCCTTCGGAGGACGCCACGACAGCGGCTTCTCGGTAGAGTTAGAGCCGAATACAACCAGAGCAGATTTCGAAGCCGAATTTCCCGCGAAGATTCTGGATCGCGTTAACTTCGACAGAGGCTTCATAAAGCCGCATACGGTTTTGGATTTTTCTATAGGCAAGGACATCACTTTGAATGAGCACGTTTTACTGTCAGGCCAATTCAACGTGCAGAATCTCGCGGACTCGTTTTACCTGATCACTTTTGAAAGTGTTTTTTCAGGTACGACTATCGGCCGGCCGCGAAACTACAGTGGAAAACTGATCTTGAACTTCAAATGAGCGCAGCCGCGCGATGCACGGCGCGATGAGTTGCTCGAAGCAGCAACTGATGAGGACTCATTGAGTGTTGGGCTTGATAGGCCCCAACGGCGCGGGAAAGACAACGTTGTTTGAATGCATCGCCGGCCTCACGCATAAGGACGCGGATAAGGCGCGGGATATTTATGGATCTCGCCACGAAGAGCTCCTCGACAATGTGAAGGCTTTCGCCTACTTTCCATACGCGGTTGCAACAGCGTAAGTTATTTCGACGAGTTGTCGTGACTGCCGCGCAGTAAGTTGCCGGAAGACAGAAGCGGAGAGATGCTCTTGACTACTACGGATGTCGAGCAAGGGAGCAAGGGCCGAGAGCGATGCAGCTTCTCGGCCCTTGCTGGGTAGTGTAAATCTTGATTGCGCGATACGGCCCGACCAACCCAAGGCGATTAGAAGTGAAGGAAGAGCGCTTTGATTGCGACGTTCGCTCGGTGCAATCTCAAGCAAATACGAACCTTCCCTGCCCTATGAATTCTCTGAGAATCAGAGGACTCCATTCAAAGTTTAGGGGACCTGGTGCGATATAATTGCAAAGGCGGCAACAATGACCAGCCACAGAATTGTGCGCCTGGCATTATGATCCAACATACTTCAACGTCTCCTTTGAAAACTTCTTCTCGGGATCGCAGTCCCGCCTCCTCTCAGACAATTTCCAAGCCACACTTTCTGTAACTGAACGGCTGCTCATATCAGAGGTTACACGGCGAGGGCCGCCGTCTAGCGTCAGCATGGATCAAGCGGATTGTCGCGCTGAGTCAATTGGGTACATCGTCCAATTATCGATGGAGTAAATTCAAATCGCGACTTCTGTCGTAGTCCTTACATTCGAACCCTGCTGACCGCTGACCACTCACGCGGAAGTAGTCAGAAGCGCCGCTTTGTTGGTATTCTCAGTGCCTCCGCGAAATCTCTTCAAAGCCGGGAGGAATGACAAAATGGCAGGCGTGAAGTTCATCGTGATCTACCCTCGTCCCACCGATGTTGATGCATTCGAGAAGCTCTATCAGGAAGAACACGTTCCTATGGCAGTCGAGAAGTTGGAAGGTAAAACGAAATTCGTAGCCACGAAGGTCGTCGGTTCTCCGGCGGGCGAGGCTCCGTTTTATCGCATAGCCGAAGTTCATTTTCCCTCGCTCGAAGCGCTGCAAGCGTGCGCCGCTTCGCCGGGCGGACAAGAAACGATCGGACACGCCGCGAAGATCTCGAGCGGCGGACCTCCGATACTGTTGATAGCCGAAGAAGAGACGTTTACCTTCTGAGGCAGTCTTGTGCTCGGCGCCTGAGCGAGCCGTAGACTCAAGCGAAAGCGCCAATCTTTTGACTCTAATGTAAGTCGATCAACGCACCGGCGTGCGCCCGAATATCATCCCATGCCGAATCGCCATATTTGTGTCCGCTGCGTGGAGAAAGGCCGCACGCAACGCGGACTTCCCTCGGCCTCGACAATTCCCGGCGCCGCCGAGCTTTCGCCGTTCACTCCGTTCGTAACTCTTATCCAGCGCGGCTCATATAGCACATTTTGGCCGTCGTCTCACCTCTCGACTTCGCGGAAGCGGCGCGCGCCGATCGCGTCCTGACACCTTAAGCTGGCATTAAATTTGCGGTTCGTCGTGAGTGGTCGCAAGCTGCAGCCCCGTATCGTAGTAACTCTTTGACAGCCCTGTTCAGTGATTGAAAACAGAACAGCATCGAGTCCGAGAATTGGTCTCGATGTCCAGAAAACAGAAAAGCCGAAGGAGGTGCTGCATGGCTACTGCTCAATTAAAGAAGAAGTCACTCAACCCCGAAATGCGAAGCCCACTGGTACAGGCATTCGAAGCCGGAATGCGCGCCAGAATTGTGGGTCAGGAAGCGGCAGTCGCCGCCATCACATCGTTGTACCAGGTCTTTCAAGCGGACATTAGTTGCGCCACGCGGCCGGTCGGAACGCTGCTGTTCCTTGGCCCTACAGGCTCCGGAAAAACGCGCGTTGTAGAAGCGGCCGCGGAAGTCCTCTTCGGCCACGCGGGCGCGGTCGTAAAAATCGACTGCGCCGAGTTCCAGCACTCGCACGAAATATCAAAGCTGATAGGGTCGCCTCCCGGCTATCTCGGTCATCGCGAAACGACTCCGCTGCTTACGCAGGAGAATCTCGACAAGCATCATACCGAGAGGAACAATTTCTCACTCGTCCTGTTCGACGAGATCGAGAAGGCATCCGATGCGCTCTGGCAGTTGCTTCTGGGCGTGCTTGACAAGGCAACGTTGACGCTCGGGGACAACAAACGAGTAAACTTTGCAAGGACAATGATCTTTCTCACGTCCAATCTTGGCGCCAAGGAAATGAGTGATTTGATTTCCGGATCGCTGGGCTTTGCGCCCGCCCGCATCAAAAGCGAGGTACCCGGCCTGGACAAAAATATTCAGAGAACCGCGGTTGAAGCGGCTAAGAGACGGTTCTCTCCTGAATTTATGAATCGCCTGGACAAAACCGTAGTATTCCGCAGTCTTAAACAGGACGACCTTTATCACATCCTCCATCTCGAATTGAACGCCGTGCAGGATCGAATCGAGAAGAGTCAGCGCGCCCGATTCAGCTTCTCGCTGGACGACGAAGCCAAGAAATTCCTTTTAGACGAAGGCACCAACGCTCAGTACGGAGCTCGCCATCTCAAGCGTGCGATAGAAAAGCACGTGGTCTATCCATTCGCCAATCTAATATCAACCGGCCAATTGAGAACGGGAGATCGGCTTTCGGTGGGCTTCGATGAAGTTCAACAAGAGCTGACGTTCTCATTTCTGGAATCCGAACAACAATCCTTTGATAGCCTGTTGCCGCCGCCTACCGGACCTCGGAAGCGCCTGGCTGCATAAAGCGTATTGACTTGAATTTGGAGGGCTGTCCCGTTAGCGTACACGCGATGCCACGCGAGACTTACGCTAAATGGGTCAGCCCTTCGCTTGACCGAGAGATGGAATTGCTCGTCTTCGGTGAGCGAGGCGCTCCGGTCATAGTGTGCCCGACCTCCGGCGCGCGATTCTACGAGTGGAAAGACTTCAAAATGGTCGACTCGCTCGCGGGCAAGATCGATTCGGGTCTGATCCAGCTATATTGCGTCGACAGTGTCAGCCTTCAATCCTGGTATAACGACCGCATTCATCCTCGCGAGCGCGTGTGGGTTCACAATCGCTGGGAAGCATACATCAAGGATGAATTGGTTCCGTTCATTCGCAACGTCAATCCCAATCCTTTTATCATTACAGCCGGAGCCAGCTTCGGCGCCTATCTGGCGGTGAACTTCGCTTTCAAACATCCGGAGATTGTCGGCAAGACGGTAGGCATAAGCGGCTCATACTCAATAAAACGCCTGCTGGATGGCTACTACGACGAAGAGTCTTATTTCAATGATCCGGTGAGCTACCTGAAAAATATCGCAGACGAATCGCTGCTTGCCCGCATTCGGCGGACGGAAATAGCTCTCGTCACCAGCGACCACGATATCGGCATCTGTCGAGAGAGAACTTTCGATCTCTCTCGCGTGCTCGGCGAAAAAGGGATCGGCCATACGATACACGAGTGGGGCGGCAATACGGGCCACGACTGGCCTTACTGGCGAGAGATGATCGGGCACTACCTGTAAAACCCCCGCGAGAGAAAAATGAAAAAATTAGAAAGGCAAACGGTCATTATTACCGGCGCTTCTTCCGGGATCGGCGAGGCCAGCGCGAAATGGCTGGCGCGTGAAGGCGCCGCGGTCGTACTGGCGGCGCGAAGACGGGAGCGGCTCGACGAATTAAAGCATCAAATCCAAACCGCCGGCGGGCAGGCGATAGGAATCGCGGCCGACATAACCTCCGCCGAAGATCGATCGAGAATCGTAAGCGAAACGCTCGAAGCGTTTGGCCGCATAGACGGCCTGGTCAATAACGCAGGGTACGGCCAGCGCGGCCCAATCGAGCTGGTTCCGATAGAGAACATACGCGCGAACTTCGAAACAAATCTGTTTTCACTGATCGCGCTCACTCAACAGGTAATCCCGATCATGCGAAAACAGCAGTCGGGCCGCATCGTCAATATAAGCTCGGTCGCCGGCAGGGTCGCGCGGCCCCTTTCATCGGTATACGATGCCACCAAACACGCGCTTGAGGCCATTTCCGATGGATTGCGCGGCGAACTCGCGCCATTTGGCATTAAGGTTGTAGTGATCGAGCCTGGATTTATTCTGACTGAATTTTTGGATACGGCTACGGAACGAGCCCGGGACATCTTTGAGCATCAATCGGTCTACTCCGCCTTATTCGAGGGGACAGCGGCTGGATACGCAAGGCTGAGAAAGATGGCGGGAACTTCGGATGATATCGCGAAGCTTGTACTGACAGCTTTAACGGCTTCCAACCCGCGAGCGCGTTACGCGGCGCCGCGACACGCAAAACTCGCATTGTTCATGAAGCGGCTTCTGCCGCAGGGTCTATTCGACTATGTGCTCAGCCGCCAGACAGGCGTCAACTCAAAATAAGAGAGCGATGTGAGTTTTTAATCCTGCAATGAATTACTCAGAAAAGCCGGCGTCTCGGATCAACCGAACGGATTCTCGATCGAATCAGCCTGTCCCGTAAGCAACTCGGCCCCGTTCTCGGTTATAAGCATGACATCTTCGAGCCGGACTCCGAACTCGCCCGGTATGTAGATTCCCGGCTCATCGCTGAAAGTCATCCCGGCTTCGAGCTTTGTCTTGTTTCCCTTTACGAGGTATGTCCATTCGTGGCCGTCCATACCGATTCCGTGCCCGACTCGATGCGTGAAGTACTTATAGCCGGGTCCGAATTCAGCATCTTCTATTACTTTGCGCGCCGCACGATCGACGTCCTCGCAGGCTACTCCGGGTCTGGCGGTCTTGAGAGCTGCTGCCTGAGCCTGTTTCACTATGGCCCATACATGTTTCTGCCGATCGGTCGGTTTGCCGAATACCGTCGTTCGCGTTATGTCCGATTGATAACCCTGTACGCTGCAGCCGCCGTCCATCAATACGATGTCGCCGCGCTTGAGGCGCTGCGGAGCTACCGTTCCGTGCGGCAGGGCGGCGTTTTCGGCGAATAACACGAGAGCGCCGCCGCCGGAGCCCATTTGCTGATGGGCAGCCGAGATCTTTCCTGAGAACTCGCCCTGGCTCAATCCTTCCGCGAGCGATTTTGAAGCGGTCTCAAACGCCTTGAGCGTGATCTTGTTGGCCAGTCTCAACAGCTCGATCTCATGCGCCGATTTCACGCGTCGGCAACGCGCGGTTACCGCATCGGCGCTGATCAGCCTGGCCGCGGGCGCGGCTTTCGCGACTCCGTTCGAAAAGGCGAAGCGAACGGTCTCCTCAATTCCGATCGACCCGGTTCCGATTTTGCGATCCTTCAAGGCCGCGGCGACAAGTTGATAAGGGCTCTCGTCCTCTTCCCAAGTCCTGATATCCGCGCCGAACTTTATCTGTTCGAGAGCACGTCCTTTTTCGAATGCAGGAACGACCCACACCGGCTCTCCGGCCGCCGGAAAAACGAGAGCGAACAACCGCTCGCTGAGACCCCATTGTGTTCCCGTGAAATAGGACAAGCTGGAGCCGCCGGTCAAAAAGACGGCGTCGATGCCGGCCTCTTTCATGTATCGCCGCGCGGTTTCCTGTCGCTGAAGAAATTCTTCGCGAGAGATCGGCTTGCCTTGTTTAGCGTTTGGCATCGACGGCACGTCCTGGCCCGCCGCGGCGCTTTCGCTCTTAACGGCTAGGGCAAGAGTCGATAACGCGCTTAACTTCACAAAGTCTCTGCGAGTGCTCTTCATGGCGGGACTCCTCGTCAACGATTTTCAGGCTGCGAAGCGTGAACATTACACTTGCCTTTCGGGCTATACAAGCAGCACTCGGCTTGGCTCCGCATCCGCAAGATGATGCGTTTCTGAAGGCTGTTAAAAGGGCAGGGGATCGCCGTACTTCATTTGTCGCAGCTTCTTTGCGCTGGCGCCGCTCTTAAAATCCTCCAGAATCGCCGCTCTGCGCTTTTGCTGCTCTTTCGAAATCACATTGGAGTTCAGTAGGTTCTGGAGCTCTCCGATAGCGCGTTCCACGAACCCTTGATGCGCCCGGGTTATTGCCAGCGAGAGGGAACGCCCTACGAACCCATCATCGGAAAACTCTTGGTTAGTGATTTGTGCGCGGGCCTGGGCGATCTCGCCTTTCAGTCGATCGATCTCTGATTCGCAGTAGCTCGAAAAGTCTCGCGAGGCGTATACGTATTTCCCGTTTCGCCAGGCATAGATCATTACCGAGGACGGCGCGGCTGCGTGTGAAAGATCGGAGTACACCTCCCAGCGGGCATCCGTAACCAGAAGCTCAGCCTTGCCGTCGCCGTCGAGATCCACTATTCGCTCAATCGGCGCCGCTCCAATCAACTCCGCCGTGTGATTCTTCACCCGGTATATCTCCGTAGGATTGCAGCTCCAGCAATTTCCTCCGCTCGAGCTCTGTACGACTATTTCTTTGAAGCCGTCTCCATTGAAATCGCTTGCGTTCAGTCGCGTAACTTCGTTGGGTGGAAATGAAAAAAAGAAATCGGCTCGGCGAAAGATCGTCGTTACCGATGAATTGCCGCGCTCGAAGATGCGAAATTCATACGACTCGTTTGGCGCGCGCGGCTTGGTTCTTTCAAAGACAACAGCGAGATTTCCGGCGGGGCCGTCGATGTTGATCTCAATGGCTTCCTTAACTCGCAGCCCCTGCGCCGACAGTTTTCGGATTTCGTCCGAATATGGCGCGCTTATTCGAGGAGCCTGAGCCTGATCCGTTTGCGCGGCCGCAATCGAGATCGAGGAAATTATCAGAGATATGACAAATCGCAGACCCATCGTGTTACGCGGTATTACGTTGATCAGCGCGGGAGATTACTTCAACCATCTGTTCGTGGATGTGTCCGTTGCTCGCGATGACTTCAGGCTTGTAGTTTGAAAACTCGCCGCCGCCGAAATTGGTGACCCGCCCGCCTGCTTCTTCGACAATAAGAGCGCCCGCCGCCGTGTCCCAGGGACTCAGGTTCAGCTCCCAGAATCCATCGAAGCGGCCGCAAGCCACATAACACATATCGACTGACGCCGCTCCGGTTCGCCTCAACGCCTGCGCGGTCATTGCGAAATTCGACCAATTGTTGAGATTGGTCAACCGAGATGTGCGAATGTCGTAGGGGAATCCCGTGCTCAACATCGAGCGGGAGAGCGGCTCGGTCGAAGAGACGTGAATCGCTTTGTTGTTGAGCGAGGCTCCGGAGCCGCGCTCGGCGGCGAAGAGCTCGTCACGCATCGGATCATAAACAACGCCCAGCATCGTCTCGCCGTTGCGCTCGAGCGCGATCGATACGGCGAAAATCGGGAATCCGTGCGCGTAGTTTGTCGTGCCGTCGAGGGGATCGATGACCCAACGATACTCGGAAGCGGCGTCGTGAAGCCCTTCTTCTTCGGCCAGAACCTGATGGCGCGGATAGTGATCGGCTATGGCTTCTCTGATGAGATGTTCGCTTGCAATATCCACGTCGGTGACAAGGTTGATGTCTCCTTTCAGGTTGACCTGAATTCTGGTTCCGAGCCGGTCTCGCAAAAGCCGGCCTGCGTCTTGAGCGACGCGAATGGCGAAATTCAGCATTGATGTCTCGCTTTCACGCTGAACTATAGCGTGTGAGTTCGGCTGATAGGAAGGGATACGGGCGGCGGATCAGCACCTGTTCCGGAAGACTTCCGAGATGTGCTTTCAGTCTTCGTTTCGGTGGAGACCGGGTCGGGCGGAATTGATGCTTGTGACTCGGAGGATCTCGCTGAATACGGGAGAGTCCGTCCTGGTTCGAACGACTTTATCGAGCGTCACCTGCTTGAGCCGCTCGCGAGCCTCGCCGATCAGCGAAGTGGATTTGATTTCGGTTGCGAGGTCGAGCGATCGGAGCGCGAGTTCGTGGGCCTCTTCAAAATGAAGCTGACGCTGGCGAAGCTCGCTCAAGTGGAGAAGCGAACCGATCAACTGGGAATTGTCCGAGATTCGCTCAAAAATACAGATCGATTTTTCAAGGAAGCGCTCGGCGTCGTTTGGCCGATTCGTCAACGTGTACAGATAACCGAGCGAATCTCGAATCACGCCTTCGGTATGCAGATGGGGCTCGTGCCTCAGTAGGTCAAGCGCTTCGCGGAGACGATCCTCCGCCTCTTCGAAGCATTGCCGTTTGATCAGCAGGAAGCCATTGTTGTTTATGAAAACGGCGGCCCTTCTATATTGTCCTTTATCGCTGAGGAGAGTTGCCGCGCCTTCTCGATCTACTATAGCGCTGTCGTAAGAACCGACTCTTTCAAAAGCAGTGGCGCGCGAGCCGAAGAGATGTGTCCAGAGATAGACATCGCCGGGATATTCGCGGGCGATTTCGAGAGCTTCGTTGAAGTCGTTGAAAGCCGCCTTGTACTTGCCCGCATAGGTCTGGCTTTGGCCGCTGAGAATAAACGCGAGGGCCTTTTCATAGGAATCGCTGAGATTCCGACATGACCGCTTCGCTATTCTCGCTGCCTTATTATATTCGCCTCTTTGGTAGTGAACGCTTGAAACTGCCCGCTCGAAGATAGCTGCCTGGCGAGTGTCGCCTTGTTTCTTGTAAAACGAAACTGCTTTTTCCGCGACCATTTGTGCCCCATTTAGGTCGCCTTCCGCTGCCGCTTGACGATAAAATCGCCAAAAGTTTGTTGTCGTATTTACAGTCACGTTTAAGTAACATAGGATACAGCATCGCGGACCAGAGTCAAATGCATTTTTGCGGTAACGAGAAAGGAAAATTATGAAACGCGTGCGAACAATTTCGGGCTGCCTCCTCATTCTCCTGACATTGTCAATTGGTAGTGTACTCGCAGGTCAGACCGAACCTAATCCAGCGGCGCCTCCCCCGCCCGACACGACCAGCAGAATAACCATGCCTGTTAAACCACAGCCAAGACAGATTTCGGACAATGCTCCCGCGCGGTTAACGTGGTTTGAAACGGCTGAGATATTGCTGTCGCGTCTTATGCTGTTTTAGTTGACCGCTCTTTTGGAAACTAATTTGCCTCAAGCCCTCATTTCCTCACGACGGGCATGACGCCAATTGGACAGGTGATTGAAGACTGACGCCTTGCGCCTAAGAAACTCGCGCGATCGTCGGCAGTGGGTGAGCGTGTATCCAATGAAAAAAGCCTCGCTCGAATCTCGAGCGATAATATGCAACGCGCCTTTTCGTGTAGTAGTATTCGGGCTCACTACACGGACGAATAATCGATCGGAGAGGGACCTTGTCTGAGTCGGCAAAGAATCAACGGATCACTATTTTTGGAGGATCGCGTTGCGGCCCCGAGGCTGACGAATACAAAGAGGCGCTTAAGCTCGGCCGGCTCCTGGTCGAAGCGGGCTTCGACGTGTGCTCGGGTGGATATTCCGGAATTATGGAAGCGATAAGCCGCGGCGCTCACGACGCAGGCGGTAACGTCATTGGCGTGACGATGGAGCAGTTCGATGCCGAGCCAAACCCGTACCTCGGCAAGATCCTTCCGAGCGCGGATTTCTATGCGCGGCTCCAGACAATGATACGAGAGTCGGAAGGCTACATTGCGCTTCGAGGCGGCATCGGAACCCTCACCGAAGTATCGCTCGTTTGGAACAAGCTGATGACCGGAGTCATTCCGAAACGGCCTTTGGTGCTGCTGGGCGAGTGCTGGCCCGGTGTTATCTCTTGCCTGCGAAGTCAGCTTGTCGTTTCCGAGTGCGACCTTTCCCACCTTTCATACGCAACCGATGTCGAGCACACGGTTCGAATACTCAGGAAATAGCGGCTACATGAGCCGATAGCCTTAATCCACATTCAGCCGTGTCTCAACCTAATTGATCAAGAACAGTCGAGGTGCGAAACTTATTGTGCTTGAAGAATTCACCGGGCGTCGCCGTCGGATCTTCATCGAATGATGAATGCGGCGTTTCGGAAAGCAGACGATTAGAGGTAATGAACTGATGAACATATTCCCGCGCGTTCTCGTCCTTGTCTCAATCTGTGTATTCTCGGCGATGGCATCAGGACTTGCCGCCGACAGGATGCGCAGCCCGGCGACACAAATCCGCTATAAGATAGATACGGCGCAAAGTCGGTTCACGGTCCGCGCGTCGGCGGGAGGATTGCTATCCGCATTGGGGCACGATCACAACATTGCGATTCGAGAGTTCTCAGGCGAGGCGCTGGTGACCCCGGGGAGTCTGTCTCCAGCGTCCTTGAATCTTGTAATCAAGGCGGATTCGCTCGCGGTCACGGATAAGGTCAGCGATAAGGACCGCAATGAAATTCAAAGCACGATGAAGAATAACGTGCTCGAGACGGGCAAATATCCCGAGATCGTTTTCAAGAGCACGGAGATCTCAGGTGACAAGCTTCATGAAGGAACGTACCGGGTTCGAATTTCCGGCGAGCTGACGCTTCACGGCGAGACACACCAGGTCACCATTAATAGCGAAGTCGAATTCAGCGCCGGCGTGCTTCGCGCCAGGGGCGAGTTTCCAGTGAAACAGACCGCGTACAAAATCACGCCCGTCTCGGCGGCCGGAGGCACGGTCAAGGTGAAGGACGAGCTAAAGCTGTCCTTCGACATTGTCGCGAAACAACAATAGTCCGCTTTGGAGTTCAGGATATCCGGGCGCCTTGATGATCAAGGACCTCCCGCACGATCCTGCCAAGCTCTCCCACGCTGTATGGCTTTCGGATGAGCCTCGCTCCGATTGTCTCCAGAAACTCGCCTTGTATAACTTCCGTGCTATGCCCGGTCATAAAGATCACGGGCGCCTTATTCCCAAGTCCGCGGAGCCGTTCGTACACGTCGCGTCCGCCCATGCGCGGCATCACGAAATCCAGCAGCACGAGGCTTATTGCCTGTGGGCTCGTTGAAAACAAACGGAGCGCCTCTTCGCCGTCGGCGGCCAGCAGGACGTTGTAACCCAGGCCGGACAGCACCTCCTTTATCAGGCGCCGTAGAATCTCTTCGTCTTCGGCGATGAGCACGGTCTCGACGCCGCCTCGAAGGGGCGAAGACACTTCGTGCGAACTTTCTTCGCCCACGGTGTCGTTGATCGGGAGGTACACCGAGAACGTTGTTCCGAGCCCTGGACTGCTTTCTACTTCAATGAAGCCTTCGTGCTGGTTGACGATGCCATACACGACCGCGAGCCCGAGGCCTGTGCCCTTCTCCACCCCCTTCGTTGTAAAGAAAGGCTCGAAGATGTGTTGAAGCGTTTCCTCGTCCATCCCCACGCCGGTGTCCGTAACAGTAAATCGCGCGTAGGAGCCCGCGTGCGCCAGCGGGCGGTCGCAAACGGCTTCGTAATCCAGATCGATCTGCGCCGTAGCTATCGTCAGTCTTCCGCCGCCGGGCATCGCATCCCTGGCATTGACGCCGAGATTCATAATTACCTGCTCGATCTGGCGCGGATCGGCAAAGATCGGCCCGATTTCGGGAGAGGCGCTCACGCATACATCGACGTCTTCTCCGATGATTCGCTGCAGCAATTTTATAAAGTCGTTGATCGTTTCGTTGATATTGACGGTTCGACGTTCGAGCTTTTGGCGACGGCCGAAAATCAGGAGCTGGCGTGTCAATGATGCGGCGCGTACCGCCGCCTTCTCGATCTGAACAAGCTTGCCATAATCGGGATGATCCGGAGCGGTTTCAGCTATGACGAGCTGGGCGTTGCCCAGGATTGCCGTAAGCAGGTTGTTGAAGTCGTGCGCCACGCCGCCTGCGAGCCTTCCAATCGATTCGAGCTTCTGGGCCTGAATCAACTCCTCTTCGAGCTGTCTTCTCTGCGCTTCGGCGTGCTTTCGTTCGCTGACGTCTCGGGCTATTCCCTGAATGGCTACCGGCCGGCCGTCTTCGAAGATGACGCGGCTGTTGATTTCCACGGATATCCGGGATCCGGCTTTGGAAATAAGCTCGGCCTCGATCGCATGGCCGTTATTGGCATGAGTTTTGAAGCTGTCGAGTAGCAGCCCTCGATTTTCAGGCGCGAGGACGTTGCTTATGTTGCCGCCTACCAATTCGCTCACGCGATAACCCGTCACGGCTTCGACCCGGCTGTTTATCGAAGTGAAATTGCCGTCGAGATCGTGTGTGTAAATGACGTCGCTCGCGTTTTCATAGAGGTCGCGATACTTCTCTTCGCTTTTTCTTAACGCGAATTCGGCTTTTTTGCGTTCCGTCAGATCGAGAATGAACGAGATAAAGGTGTCCTCCGAGCCTTCGAGCATCGCGCAGCCGACCAGAACCGGAATTGATTCACCATCGCGCCGGTTGAGCTCTTTTTCGTATGCCGTACAAGCGCCGGTCGACTTGAGCTCATCCATCGCCCTTCTGTCTCGGAAGTGAAACTTTCGCGGTGTGAGATTTGACCAGCTCAGCCTTCGTTCCCTGACCTCCTCTTCGGTGTGACCGACAAGCGAGAGAAACGCTTCATTAGCGTCGAATATCTCGCCGTCCAAAGTCGAGAACAGGATGCCGACGAGATTCGACTCGACGAGGCTTCGCAGCCGAGACTCGCTCTTGAGGAGAGCCTCCTGCGTGAGCATCCTCTCGGTTATATCGTTTACGATCGAATAGATCAGGTTTTTTCCGCCAAGATTGATGGCGCTGGATTGAACTTCCACAAAGCGGGCTTCACCGGAAGCGAGTTTGTGATGACAGAGCGACGACCATGGCTTGTTCGAGCTCAGCGACTGGCCGCTGAGCTGGTTCTGTTCCGAATGGGCATCTATGTCGCGAATGTTTATCGCCCTGATGTGGTCCAGATCGTAGCCATAGAACTTGCAGGCAGCCGGATTCGCGTAATCGATCTCTCCGGATTCCGGGTTGATCAGGAGCTTTATCGCGAGGCTGCGTTCGAATAGCTGCCTGTATCGCTCGTCGCTTTCGCGCATTGCCGCCTCGGCTCGCTTGCGCTGGCGTTTCTCCTCACATTCGCGAAGAGCGCGCCGCACGGCCGGACCCAGTCTTCGAATATCTCGCTTGAGCACGTAATCCGTGGCTCCGGTCTTAAGGCTTTCGATGGCGGTTTCTTCTCCTAGAGCGCCTGAGATAAGAATGAACGGTATGTCGAGCTCTTTTTCGAGAAAGAGCTTCAACGCGCTGATGCCGTCAAATGAAGGCAGGTTATAATCGGCGAGTATGATGTCGTAGTCTCCGGAAAGCCGTTCGAGAAACTCGTTCCTGGTTTGGACTCGGTCATAACTCGGCGAGTAGCCGGCTCGCTCGAGCGTCATTATTGTAGTGTCGGCGTCGAGGCAGTTGTCTTCGAGCAATAAGACACGGAGTAGGGCGCGGGCGGAGGCTGGCCTTGAGATAATGGGTGAGCTGGACATCAAAAAACCACTCCTGATTCTTAATCGGCAGCCTCGATCAAATATCCAAACGCATTTCGATATATCCCGCGTTTCGATGTTTTCCAGCGCTCTTGCCATAACGGCAACCGCGCGGACGAAAGAGACTGTAGATTGGTGAGCTTGAAATTGGTTTCCGGTGAGGTTCCCGGCAGGATCTTCCAGCAAGTTTATATCATAGAAAGACGCACACAGTAAGAGCAAAGAAATAACTGTATGGGGAATGCCTGAAGTAGACGTATACGGTAAAGCTGTACATCCATGGACACGAATACCTTGAACGACAATTGGACAAGGAAGGTATGAGATAGGAGGCGCTGGATTAAGTTAAAAGCAATTAAAACCCGCGTGGATTTTTCCGATACAAATCCAAAACCCATTGCGGCGGATCGGGATCCTTATCGAAGCTGACATTCATCCCCTTCTAAGAGCGTTGAGGTCGGGGTGCGAATAGGTGTGATTTCCCAGGATAAATCCGGCATCAACCCATTGCTCCAACAGATCGGTTCGAGCACTGATCTCCCCTGACACATTCAACTTTGCCTCGTTGACAAATCCAATAGCAGGCGCACGGTGCTCACGAAGCGTTCGGATTAGCTTCTTTGTCTTGTCTTGAACACGTGCGAGGTCATGAGCCTGTTCTAATTCGACGAACGGGAGATCATCGAAAGTAAGAGCCATGACTCGTACCGGCTTCGAGTTCCCCGGCAGCGTGCTGACGCTAAGCAAGAGAATGATCAGCAATGCGCTCAGGTTCAGACCTCACCTCCTGCGATAAAATCGAATTTTCGAATTGTACGTGCGCGAGAGGTGCTTTCATAGTCACGAAAGTCAGTAGGCGAGGGCAAAAAAGATAGTCGTGTCGCATGCCCCGCTTTTATTGATAAAGGCGGCTCCGCAATTTTGTTAACTATGTTCCAAAATAAAAGTCGTGATTCATCAAGAAGACTTCAGGTATACTCTCCGCCCTGAAGTTGCGGAGTTGATGGGCCATTTCGGAACTATGCACCGAATTGGCATTGATTGTTCGTTGGTTAGGCTACTCGGGTTAGGCTACTTGGCCCTGATGCTGTTTGGCGCCGAGGCGATATTAATCAAATTAAGAAAAAGTATTGAAGCGTTTCTCTGAGGGAGCGGCAGCCAATATATATCAGCCAATATATAAAGAACATCCAGTTAGGGAATGCCCTACGGACTTCTATCTGAGAACTGTTGGCTAAGTGCATCCCGCGGAGTGACCAATCACCAGTGACCAAATCACCAGTGACCAAATCACCAGTGATCAAATCACCAGTGATCAAATCACCAAAGACAAGTAAGCAGTGACGTTTCACGTAAGACTATATGCCCACATCATATCTTGAAACCTTCTCACTTTCAGGTACGCGTTCACGTCTGCGAGTTCTTTGCGTTCGGTTGTTGTTGCGGGCGCGTGAGGTGCAGGTTCGGCAGGCGGTCTCGCTGTTTTTGATCGAAGCTATGTGCATGGCGAGCGTTCCGGGCTCGAGCCATCCGTCGGCAGGTGGCGCTGCTACCGATATGAGAGCGTCAAGACAAGCAGCGTCGTCAGTGCAAGCAGTGGCGTCAGTACAAGCTGCATCAGTGCAAGCGGGTTCGTCAGTACAAGCGGCGTCGTCAGCGGCGGCGTCAGTGGGCGCGGGTTCGTCAGTGCAAGCTGCGTCAGTGCAAGCGACGTCGTCAGTACAAGCAGCGTTAGTACAAGCGACGTCGTCAGCGGCGTCGTCAGTGGGCGCGGGTTCGTCGGTGCAAGCTGCGTCAGTACAAGCGACGTCGTCAGCAGTGTCATCAGTGGGTGCGGGTTCGATTGGAGCTTCTTCGGTTCGCAGGGATTCAGCTCAGCCTCGGTTGCTTCGCGCGAGGTCGGTTGAGGAGAAAGTCGCGGAAGTGAATATGACTTCGGGGAGGGAGGGAGGGTTTGAAAGCGTAGCGGGGGTGGGCGGCGGGCGCGGGAATG
>QHVH01000042.1 GCA_003222245.1 Blastocatellia bacterium AA13
GCAGTTTTATTCAGCAGTATCCACGTTCATATCTGGGGCCCGGAGGCGAAGATGGGGGCTGGCGAATAACAGTCGTTCCGCTGTCGGATCAAATCACAGGCAGCGTTAAACCCGCGCTCTTGATTCTGATGGGCGCGGTTGTTCTGTTGTTACTGATCGCTTGCGCAAATACGGCTAACATTATGCTCGCCCGTGTTGCCGGCCGAACCCGCGAGCTTGCAATTCGAATGGCTCTCGGAGCAAGCCGCGGCGCCATCATTCGTCAGCTCCTGGCCGAGAGCATCGTGCTTGCCATTCTTGGCGGCGGCCTCGGACTGCTTTTGACGCTCTGGTTCAAGGATCTGATTTTGGCCATCAATCCCGACCGGATTCCAAGACTTGCGGAGGTAGATGTCGACTGGCGCGTGATCTCGTTCACGGCGGCAGTGTCCGTGCTGACTGCCCTGGTTTTCGGGACGGCGCCTGCTCTTCAGGCATCGACGACGAAGATCAAGAGATGGCTCAGAGACGGCGGGGATCTGTTTGGCTCCGCAAAAAGTCGCCAGACCCGGCTTCGAAGCCTCCTTGTCGTGGCGGAGATATCGATTTCGCTCGTGTTGTTAGTCTCGGCAGGACTCCTGGTAAGGAGCATGATAAGGCTCAGCCATGTTGATCCCGGTTTTAATCCTCGCAACGTGCTGACGATGGAAATAGATCTACCGGCGGCCAAATATTCGAGCGAGCAGCAACGGCGTGCATTTTTCCAGGAAGTGCTTGATCGAGTCACTTCACTCTCCGGAGTAAAGAGCGCCGGCGTCGTCTCCATACTTCCGATGAGCGGGAGCCGATTCGACGGGCCCTTCTCTATCGAAGGCCGCCCCTTCGATCCGACAAAACTCTCGTCAGCGGACTACAGGATCGTCAGCGCCGGCCTTTTTGACGCTCTGGGGGTGAGACTCAGGCAGGGGAATGCTCTTGATCGGTATTCCGCCGACCCTGCTAATCCGGGAGTAATCATTAATCAGACTCTTGCGAATGATTTCTTTTCCGGTGACGGCGCCATTGGCAAACGCATAAAGCTCGGCGCGCCGCGTTCGCCGCGGCCCTGGATGACGATTATAGGCGTTTGTGAAGATGTGCGCGAGCGGAGCCTCTCAACGGCCCCGCGCCCGGCCATGTATGTATCAAGCTCGCAGGAGTCAACCGCTTCCATGGCGCTTGTAGTTCGGACGGAGCAGGATCCAAGCTCGTTGTCATCCGCGGTTCAGGCATCGATTGTCGCGGTAGATCGTGATCAGCCGATTTCCAATGTGCGGACTCTTGGACAAGTGGTTGCGGCCGCGTCATCGCGAGCCCGGTTCAACAGTATCCTGCTGTCGGGATTTGCAGGAGTCGCACTGCTTCTGGCCGCGATTGGAATCTTTGGCGTCGTCTCTTACACGGTGAGCCAGCGAACGCGCGAAATAGGAATTCGGATGGCGCTTGGCGCCGACCGCGGCGACGTGCTCAAGATGGTTGTTCGGCAGGGAGTGACGTTGACGCTTATCGGCCTTGCGATCGGGCTCGCGGGAACGCTGGCTACGGGCCGATTGTTATCAAGCCTCCTCTTCGAAACGGAACCGAACGATCCGCTCACTATGATTTCAATCTCGCTCTTGCTGGCGGCGGTCGCGATAACCGCGAGCGTGATACCTGCGCGCCGAGCGATCAAGGTCGATCCTCTGATAGCGCTTCGCTGCGAGTAGACTATCGTTATACCGCTCTCGTGCTCACCATTTGCCGGTGTGTTTATGCTTCTCGCCGCCGATCGCTCTGACTGAACTGACTAACCTGTGGCTGAGAGCGCTGATCGATGGTACATTAAGGCCCTGGTGTCTGATGGCTGACCGTTGGCGGCGGGAGCCTGACACCCGGCCCCGACACCTGGAACCTATTTCATCGTCCGGCAGAACAACTTCAATAGCTTTCCGGAACTGACCAGCGCATTACCCGCCCGTGACTAATGGTGTTGGATCAACCGATCCCGTTACGTTTGCGCGGTCGCAGCGGCGCTCGGCTCCGTTGCGCTCGCCGCATCCTACTTGCCGGCTCGGAGATCAGCTAAGGTCGATCCGATGATTGCGCTGAGATATGAATAGGGAATAGGAACAGGGAACAGGTAAGAGAGAACGGGTGATAGATTGATGGTCGAGTTGCTGATTGTTGGACGCTGATGCTGGTTGCAATGAGCCCTGTTTGCTCAACCCCTGGCGCTTGACACTCGGCGCCTGGCATCCGGCATCTGAGACCGGCGCCCGGCCCGCCTGACACTGTTTTCTGGCGCCTGGCGCGCCTGAGACCTATCTGGAGGCGTTATGGAAACATTCTTTCAAGATGTACGCTACGGAGTTCGAATGCTGTTGAAGAAGCCCGGGTTTACGGCAATTGCAGTTATTGCGCTTGCCCTGGGAATCGGCGCGAACACCGCCATCTTCTCGATTGTCAACGCACTGCTTCTTAATCCGCTTCCATACAAAACTCCGGATAAGCTTGTCATGCTATGGCAGGACTATCGGGCCGTAAACGGTCCGGAACGCGAGTGGGTGTCGCCTGCGAATTTTTATGACTGGCGCGACCAGACGCAGTCATTCGATGGCGTGGCGGCGTTGATCGACTGGCAGCCGACGCTAACCGGCGAGTACGAACCGGAAACCCTCATCGGCGCCGGCGTGTCTCACGACATGTTCTCCGTTCTCGGAGTTCAACCCGCGCTCGGACGCAGTTTTATTGCGGAGGAGGATCAACCGACGGCGGAGCGGGTAGTAGTTTTGAGCCACGCTCTCTGGAAACGGCGATTCGCATCCGATCGATTCATGGTTGGAAGATCGATCAATCTTGGTGGAGAGTCGTTTACGGTTGTCGGCGTCATGCCGGAGAGCTTTCGGTTTCCGCTAATCACGAACGCGGAAATATGGAGGCCGCTGCGTCCATTATTATCGCCGCGCTGCGGTCGCGCGTGCGTAGTCCTGCGCGTTATAGCGCGAATGAAACCCGAAACCACGCTTGAATCCGCGCGTTCGGAGATGACCGGACTTTCCGCGTCTCTCGCCCAGGCATACCCGATGCAAATAAAGAGATCGGTGTAACCATCATCCGGCTGCAGGAGCAGATCGTGGGCAATGTCAGGACGATGCTGCTTGTTTTGCTTGGAGCGGTTTGCTTCGTTCTTTTGATCGCTTGCGCCAACGTAGCGAACTTGTTGATGGTCCGCGCATCGACGCGAGAACGTGAGATTGCGATCAGAGCCGCTATCGGCGCCGGTCGATCCAGAATCGTGCGTCAGTTATTAACCGAGAGCCTGCTGCTTGCGCTTGCCGGAGGCGCGTTGGGACTGTCTCTCGCTGTTTGGATGGTTAACGCGCTTGTGTCGGTTAGTCCTCCGGGTATGCCGCGCATAGATGAGATCGCAATTGACTGGCACGTGCTTGCATTCACGCTCGGAATAGCGATGCTCACGGGCCTGCTGTTCGGAGTGATTCCCGCGATGGTGACGGCCAAGCCGGATCTGAATCACTCGTTGAAGGACGGCAAGACCTCGGGAGGGCTTGCCAAGGGCCGGAAGATGCGAGCCGCTCTTGTGGTTTCTGAAGTGGCCCTCGCGCTCATGCTGCTCGTAGGCGCAGGCCTCCTGATCAGAAGCTTCGTGAACCTACTGAATGTCGATGCCGGATTCAGCTCGACAAACGTGTTGACGATGAACATAAAACTGCCGCGAGTGCGATATCGAGAGCCTCAACAGTCGGCGGCGTTCTACGAACAATTGATCGAGCGGGTCCAATCATCGCAGGGAGTCGAATCCGCGGGCGCGGTTTCAAACCTGCCGCTCGGCGGGGACGGCAGCGACAGTGATTTTGTAATTGAAGGCCAACCCGATCCGGAACCCAACAGGAGCCCGGTTGCGTGGTATGTCTCGGTCACTCCGAATTATTTTCAGGCCCTCGGGTTGAAGTTAACTAGAGGCCGCTGGTTCACCGATGCAGACAACAAAGACGGCTCGCCGCTGGTTGTACTGATAAGCGAGAAGACCGCCGACCGATATTTCCCGGGACAAGACCCGGTCGGCAAGCGAATCGGCTCCGGAGGAGGACCTAAAACGAAATGGCGTCAGATCGTTGGAGTGGTTGGAGACATAAGGCACTTCGGCCTCGACGCGGATGCGCGGCCTTCGATGTACTTCCCTGAAGGCCAAGTACCGTCGGCCGCGATGACTCTGACCATAAGAACTAGCTCGAACCCGATGAGCATTGCCTCGGCCGTTCGCGCGCACGTAGCCGCTCTCGACAAAGATCTCGCGCTGTCGAATGTGAAAACGATGGATCAGGTGCGATCCGAATCCGTAGCGCCACAGCGCCTGACTCTGTTACTTCTTGGAATCTTCGCGGCGCTCGCTCTGCTGTTGGCGGCAGTGGGAATCTATGGAGTGATCTCGTATTCCGTCATGCAGCGAACTCATGAGATCGGCGTGCGAATGGCTCTGGGAGCTGTTCGCGGTGATGTATTGAGGCTCGTCGTAGGCCAGGGGATGCGTCTGACGGCGCTTGGTATCGTAATCGGACTTGCAGCGGCATACGGAGTCACGCGATTCATGTCGAGCCTGTTGTTCGGCGTCGGCGCAGGCGACCCGGTGACCTTCCTGGCAATTGCGGCGCTGCTTGGAGTCGTTGCGTTGGCGGCGAGTTATGTTCCAGGCCGCCGCGCGACAAAAGTAGATCCGATGATCGCGCTCAGATATGAATAGGCGCGAGGCATGACTAGGTGTCAGGCGCCGGGCGGCCCAACACCTGACACCGGCGCCTGTTCTTGGCTGTTCCGATAGGAGTTGAAATGAACGATCTCACTCAGGATGTCAAATACGGAGTCAGAAACCTGATCAAGGCTCCTGGTTTTACAGTTGTTGCGATTATCGCGCTCGCATTGGGGATCGGCGCGAATAGCGCGATCTTCAGCGTGGTGAACGCGGTCTTGCTTCGCCCGCTTCCGTTTCCTGAACCACAACGCCTGGTCTCGGTGTGGGAGACGAATCTTCAACGCGGTGAGTCTCGCTCGTCCTGTTCGTATCCCAATTTCGCCGACTGGCGCGACCAGAATCATGTATTCGAGAAGATCTCGGCCTTCTATCAGAATGATTTTATCCTGACCGGCGAGCAGGAGCCGGCGCGGCTTCGCGGCGCAATCGTATCAACCGATCTGTTTTCACTGCTGGGCGTTCAGCCGATGCTCGGCCGCGAGTTCGTACCTGAGGAAGAGCAGCCGGGTAATCGGAGCCGCGCGGCAATTCTCAGCTATGACCTGTGGCGTACGCGATTCGGCGCGAACCCCGATATCCTCAATCGCACGATCACCGTCAACGGTTACAGCTATGCCGTAGCGGGAGTGATGCCTGCCGGGTTCAAGTTCCCGGTTCAGAACGAGCCCGTCGAAATCTGGACCACGTTCGCGGCCGACAGCGCGGGAGACAAACCCGCTACGCAACAGCGAGGAGCCCATTTCATCAATGTGATCGCAAGGCTTGCTCAGGGAGTCTCGCTCGATCAGGCCCAGGCTGAATTGAATACGATCGCGGCTCGGCTGGAGACCCAGTATCCCGATCAGAATTCGCACCACGGCGTGCGCCTTATTTCTTCGCTTGAAGATCTGGTAACCGATATAAAGCCTGCGCTCTTGATGCTGTTGTTCGCGGTCGGCGGCGTGCTCTTAATTGCCTGTACAAACGTGGCGAATCTGCTGTTGGCTCGCGCGACGACCCGCCATAAAGAAATAGCCATTCGAGCCGCGATCGGAGCAACACGGATGCGAATCGTGCGACAGCTATTGACCGAGAGCGTGATCCTCGCCGTCGCCGGAGGCGCGCTGGGCCTGCTGCTTGCGATCTGGGGCGCGGATCTTCTCGTTACGCTTGCCAAGGACGACATTCCTCGGTCGGCGGGAATCGGGCTGGACCTAAAGGTTCTCGCGTTCACGTTGATAGTGTCGCTTCTGACGGGTTTGCTGTTCGGCGTCGTTCCGGCGTTCCAATCCGCGAGACCCGATCTCACCGATGCGTTAAAAGAAGGCGGGCGAGGTTCGTCTGACGGAATCCGTCGAAACAGAATTCGAAGCCTGCTGGTTATAGGAGAAATCGCCGTCGCGACGATTCTCTTGATAAGCGCCGGCCTGCTGATTCGCAGCCTGCGCGGACTTCAGAACGTCGACCCCGGATTCGATCCTCACAACGTGCTGGCGCTGAACCTCGGCTTGAGCGAAGTCAAGTATTCGGCTCAACAGCAAAGCGCTTTCTACCACGATCTCATCGGCCGAATCGGTGGTATTCCAGGCGTGAATTCCGCCAGCGCCGTGATGCCGCTTCCGCTGAGCGGCGACCGCATGCGCGTGAGCTTTGAAACCGAAGGACGACCCGTAGCCAAGGCCGATCAACCCTCGACCGAGGTCCGAAGCGTGGGCCTGAATTACTTCACAACCATGCAAATACCTGTAATCAAAGGCAGGGATTTTACGGACCAGGACGCCAAGGGTTCTCCGGGAGTCATTATCGTCAATGAGACGTTTGCGCAGCGGTTTTTTCCCGGCGAAGATGCTGTCGGCCGCCGGATTAAACCCAGCATTGCGACCGATGAAAGCCGCCCGATAATGAGAGAGATTGTCGGCATTGTTGGAAGCGTCAAACATCGCAAGCTGGGCGTGCCTCCCGATCCTGAGGCTTATATCCCGCACTCACAGCTTCCATTCGATTCGATGACCCTGGTCGTCAGGTCGTATGGCGACCCTCGACTTCTCAACGGGGCAATTCAGGACGAGATCAAGGCGATGGACAAGGATCTCCCGGTATATGAGGTGAAGACGCTTGAAAACTATGTCGCTTCGTCGGTAGCGCAGCCTCGCTTGAACGCATTTCTGCTGTCGATCTTCGCCGGACTGGCGCTGGTTCTGACGGCGATCGGATTGTACGGCGTTATGAGCTATTCGGTAGCTCAGCGGACGCATGAGATGGGCATAAGAATGGCCCTGGGCGCGAGGTCTGGAGACGTCGTGAAGATGGTTCTTGGCCACGGCATGGTGCTCTCCTCGGTCGGGCTGGTGCTTGGGCTTGGAGGCGCGTATTTCGCGACGAAGATACTGGCATCTCTGCTGTATGGCATAAGCGCGAACGATCCGCCTACGTTCGCCGCTATGGCCGTGGTGTTGGCCATTGTAGCCCTGGGAGCCTGTATCGTGCCTGCGCGCCGCGCTACAAAGGTCGATCCGATCATTGCTCTGAGATATGAATAGGGGACGGGGAACAGGTTATAGAAGACTCCGATGTTGGATTTCCGTGGAGAGATCAGCGACAGGTGATCAATGACAAATCTAAACCAGGATATTCGCTATGCCGCACGGATGCTTGTAAAGAAGCCATCCTTCACCATCATCGTGATCGTAGCGCTCGCGATTGGGATCGGGGCCAATACCGCGATATTCAGCGTAGTCAAATCGATATTGCTCACGCCGTTGCCCTACAAAAATCAAGATCGGATTTCAATGATCTGGATGGATAATCCGAAGCTCGCGGTCTCTGAAGATTGGCATCCGTACCCGAACTACCTCGATTTCAAAGAGCAAAATCAGGTATTCGAGGATATGGCAGCCTTTAATACTCGAAGCTTCAACCTGACCGGCGCCGGCGAACCGGTACGAGTCAGCGGCATATGGACTACAGCAAGTCTGTTCTCCGTTCTCGGAGTCGATCCCGCGCGGGGCAACGTGTTCACCGAAGCGGAGGAGGAGCCGGGCAAGGATCTGGTGGTCGTACTTAGCCACGGATTGTGGCAGCGCACCTTCGGCGGCGATCCGGGTGTCATCGGCCAGTCGATCAGCATGAACGGCGTCAGCAGAACCGTGATCGGAATAATGCCCGCAAGCTTTTCGTTTCCCGACAAGAAGACCGAGTTCTGGATACCTCTAGCGCTGAATCCGAGACAAAGACAGGCGCGCTTCGCGATCTCTTACAAAGCAGTAGGCCGCCTGAAGCCCGGGGTGACGATGGCTCAAGCCCGCGAAGATATGGGCGCGATAGCAAAGCGGCTTGACGATCAGTACTCGCAATCGGGATACGGAACTAATCTGGTCCTCTTGCACGATCAGGAGACAAGGCAGGTACGGCCAGCCCTGTTCGTGCTGCTCGGAGCGGTCGCGTTCGTATTGCTCATCGCCTGTGCTAATGTGGCGAACCTCCTGTTGGCGCGCGCGGCCATGCGCGAGAAAGAAGTCGCAATTCGCCTTGCGCTGGGAGCCGGACGCGCGCGGCTGATCAGATTGCTGCTCACGGAAAGCGGCCTGCTTGCTCTCGCGGGCGGCGCAGCAGGTCTACTGCTTGCGATATGGGGACTCAAGCTTATTGTTGCGCTTAGTCCCGCCGACATTCCCCGGCTTGACCACACTCGCGTGGATCTCCCGGTGCTTGCGTTCACGCTTGGAATATCGCTGCTGACGGGTGTCATCTTCGGACTCGTTCCGGCGCTGCAAGCGACGCGCCCAGATCTGACGGATTCTCTTAAAGAGGGAGATCGCGGTTCGACGGGCGGCATTCGAGGAATGAGGATTCGCAACATCCTCGTAGTCGCGGAGGTCGTGTTCTCGTTGATCCTGCTGATTGGCGCGGGTCTTATGATCAGGAGTTTTATCCGGCTTCAGCAGTTCGATTTCGGGTTCAATCCTGACCGGGCAATCACGATGCGAGTTCAATTGCCGGGATCAAAATATCGCGGCGCAAAACCGATTAATGACTTCTATCAGCAACTGCTGACCCGTCTCGAGAATGTTCCCGGCATACAAGCGGTCGGAGCAACATCGAGCGTCTTCCTGACCGATACTCCGAACTCCACGAATTTCTCCATCGAAGGCCGTCCTGTTCCGCAAGGCGCCGAGGCGATCGAGGTTCCGCTCGATTCGATCACTCCCGGTTACTTCGGAGTGATGGGAGTTCCTCTGTTGAAAGGGCGAGAGTTTGATAATCGCGATATCAATGGAGCGACTCCCGTGGCGATCATAAACGACACGTTCGCGCGCCGCTTCTTTCCGGATGAAGAGCCGGTGGGCAAGCGCTACGTCTACGGCCGGCCCGCGCCCGATAACCCGTGGATTACGATTGTAGGAGTTGTTGCCGACACGCGCAGAACCGGCTTCGACAGGCCGGTTCGCCCGGAGACCTTCCTGCCGGAAGCACAAGCCGCGGATAACGTACTGACGGTGATTGCTCGAACGACCGCGGATCCGGCCGGATTCGCCGCCGTGCTGCGAAGCGAAGTCTGGGCCATTGATAAAGATCAATCCGTATTCGACATAAGGCCGATGAGCGCCATTCTCTCGGAGATGATGTCTCAACGCAGATTCAATATGCTTTTGCTGGGAGTATTCGCGGCGGTCGCATTGATCCTCGCCGCCGTCGGAATCTATGGAGTGATCTCCTACTCGGTTACGCAGCGAACGCATGAGATCGGAATTCGCATAGCGCTTGGGGCCGAGCGGCGTCACGTGCTCAGCCTTGTAGTCAGCCGCGCGATGCTGCTTGTGGCTATAGGCATAGGCATCGGTTCGGCGGCCTCGCTAATGCTGACACGGCTGATGTCGACCATGCTCTTCAACGTGAGCGCCGCGGATCCGGCAACTTTCATAGCCATCGCGGCCGTGCTTGCGTTTGTTGCTCTCGGAGCCTGTGTGGCGCCTGCTCTACGCGCGGCTCGCGTCGATCCAATGGTCGCATTGCGATACGAGTGAAGGGGAGCGACAAAATGATAAATGACCAGCGACAAATTACCAGAGACTAAATTCAAGTCCGGCAAAAATAAATCAGATATCAGTTGAGTAATCTATGGAAATACTTTGGAAAGATCTTCGGTATGGAATTCGAATGCTCGCGCATAAGCCGGGCTTCGCCGTAGTAGCGGTGATCACCCTTGCGCTGGGTATCGGAGCAAACACCGCGATATTCAGCGTCGTGAACGCGGTATTGCTGCGGCCCCTGCCTTACAAGCAGCCGGGCAAGCTCGTTCGCATATACACCGAATTCCCGACGATGAATCTGAAAAAGTTCTGGATGTCGGCCCCGGAATTTCTCGACATTCAAAAGGAAGCGCAATCGTGGGAGAGCATCGGAGCATGGTCGACCGGCGGACGCAACATCGCTGCGGCCGAAGCGCCGGTCAGGGTGAGCGCTGCGTTTATCACCAGAAGCTTGATTGATACCTTAGGCGTCCAGCCTGCGCGGGGCCGAAACTTCAGCCCCGAAGAAGACAAAAAAGGCGGACCGGCGGCCGCTTTGATCTCCGACGGCCTGTGGCATCGGGCGTTTGGGGGCGCTGACGACATAATAAACAAAGAGATTCAGGTGAACTCACAAGCGGTCACCGTGATCGGAGTGATGCCGCCCTCATTTGTCTTTCCTCCCGGCAGCAATGATCCCGCTGAAATATGGCTTTCGCTTCAGTTCGATCCCGCCAATCCGGGAAATCGAGGAGGACATTTCTTGTATGTCATCGGCCGCCTGAAGCCGGAGGTCGCCATCTCTCAAGCGCGAGCGGAGATGGAATCGCTAATTGCGGGATGGAGAAGCGAGAACCGCGCGCAGCACCTGCCGAACCCTGAGTTCCACCCGATTCTTATGGCTCCGCTTCACGAGGATGTCGTCGGAGCCGCGCGTCCGGCGGTGCTGATGCTGCTTGGCGCTGTCGGATTCGTGCTTCTCATTGCATGCGTTAACGTGGCCAACCTCCTCCTCGCCCGCGCCGAAGCCAGACGGCGGGAATTTTCTATTCGACTTGCATTGGGCGCCGCCCGAAACAGGCTCCTGAGACAGTTTCTAGCGGAGGGCATGATACTGGTCGCGCTTGGCGCGTTAGCAGGGATCGGCTTCGCCAAAGCGGGCCTGGCCATCGTGTTGACCGCGGCTCCTGACAGCATACCGCGCACAACTGACATTGGGATCGATCCCAACGTGCTCTTCTTCACGCTTGGCGTTTCGATCTTATCGATAATCATCTTTGCCCTGGCGCCGCTTGCTCAAATGCGCGATCGAGGTCTCGCCGACACACTTAGAGGTTCGGGCCAGCGAACCTCGGGAGCGGCGGGCAGCCATCGGCTGCGGACAACGCTGGTTGTTGCTGAGATCGCGCTCGCGGTTGTTCCGGTCATCGGATCCGGCCTGATGATCCGCGCGTTCTGGAAGCTCAGACAGGTAAACCTCGGCTTCGAGCCGCACGGAGTTACGGCGTTCAGCCTACAGTTACCCGGCACTCAATATAAGAATCCGGATCGCTTGCACTTCGCGGACACGCTTCGTGAGAAGCTCAGCTCGCTGCCCGGCGTGAAATCGGCGGCTCTTGCGGGGGAACTCCCCCCGCTTCGGCCGATCGACGCCAATGACACCGATATTGAGGATTATCAATCGACGCCGGATACGCCCGTTGAGAATGTCGACTATTGGAACCTCGTCGACGAGAACTATTTCGAAACGATGGGGATTCGCACTCTTGAGGGCCGGCTTTTTGACAGGGCCGATCGAAATGAGAACGCCCAGAAGGTAGTTGTCATCAACACCGCGATGGCGCGCCGTTTTTGGCAGGGAAGTCCGATCGGAAGACGCGTGAATCCCGGCTTCGCAAACCCGCCCGTGTGGTTCACGGTAGTGGGAATCGTGGAAGATACAAAGAACCTCGGAGTCGAGAAGCCCGCGGGCACTGAAATGTATTTCCTCACTCCGCAAACAGCGGCCTTCGGCGTAAGCACCAGCATGAACTTTGTCGTAAAGACGGAAGGGATCTCGGCTTCGGCAGCCGCTTCAAACATTCGTTCCGCTGTTGCGTCCATCGATCCCAATGTGCCGGTCTTCCAATTGAGGACGATGGGCGACATCGTAGCGGATTCGCTGGTAAGGCCGCGGTTCCTTTCATTGCTGCTTGGCGCGTTTTCCGTGATCGCGCTGGCGCTTGCGGCTGTTGGAATTTATGGAGTCATGGCTTATTCGGTGGCCCAGCGAACTCAGGAGATCGGGCTGAGAGTGGCTCTGGGAGCCACTACAGGCGGAGTGCTGTCGATGATTATGAGGCAGGGTCTTCGATTGACTGCGGTCGGACTCGGTGTCGGCATGTTAAGCGCGTTCACGTTAACCCGTGTTATGGCGACTCTGTTGTTCGAGGTCAGCGCGACCGATCCAGCGACTTTTGTCGGAGTAGCCGCGCTCCTGGCGGCTGTTGGCTTGGCAGCGTGCTTCATTCCGGCACGCAGGGCGGCTAAGGTCGATCCAATGGTCGCCCTCAGGTATGAATAGGTGCAAGTGTCAGGCGCCGGAAGTGACCAGTGACGGGGAATAGGGGATAGGGGATCGGGAATAGGTTGTAAACATCAGACGGCTAGCTATCCGTTGAGCGAGGGGACAAGCAGTTCGAAAAGAGGCGCCAGTTATCAATTGCATCCGTGCTCTGGTATTGATCTAATTCAAATCGCGGCGCCCTAAACTAACTAGCCGACATGCGAGACAAGATACCATTCAACCGACCTGCGATAACGGGCAGGGAAATTGACTATATTAGCGATGCGATTAGCTCGGGCCGTATCTCAGCGGGCGGGGCTTATACGAACAAGTGTGCGAGCCTCCTCGAAGAACGCTTTGCCATCAATAGAGTCCTGTTAACGCCTTCGGCTACCGCGGCCCTGGAGATGGCGGCTATGTTGTGCGCTCTGGAGCCGGGAGACGAAGTGATTATGCCGTCGTTTACCTTCGTCTCGACCGCGAACGCGGTTCTCAGGATGGGCGCGCGTCCCGTCTTCATCGATATTCGGAGCGATACTTTGAACATTGACGAGGCCCTCATCGAAACGGCAATCACCGAGCGAACGAGGGCGATCTTTCCGGTACATTATGCCGCGGTTGCTTGCGAGATGAACTCCATAATGGAAATCTCGAAGCGGCATGGGTTGCTGGTCGTCGAAGACGCGGCGCAATCGGTAAACGCCTTCTATCACGGAAAGGCGTTAGGCGCGATAGGACACCTCGCCGCATACAGCTTTCACGATACTAAGAACTATGTTTGCGGCGAAGGAGGCGCCCTTTGCATAAACGCGCCGGAGATGATCGAGCGCGCCGAGATCATCAGGGAAAAGGGAACGAATCGCAGCCGATTTCTGCGCGGCGAGATCGACAAATATACGTGGGTTGATGTCGGATCGTCGTTCATCCCGAGCGAAATTTCATGCGCCTTCTTGTTAGCGCAACTCGAGGCTCTCGATGCGTTGACCGAAAAACGCCGGGCGATTTTTGAATTCTACCGCGAACATTTCGCGGAGATGGAAGAAGATGGATTGCTCAGCCTTCCCGTCATTCCGCCTGGCTGCGCGCCCAATTACCATATGTTTTATATCCTCCTTCACGATGCGGCTACGCGGGACGGGTTGATGGTTCATTTGAGACAACAGGGAATCCAGTCCGTCTTTCACTATGTTCCGCTGCATACCTCTCCGATGGGCGAGCGGCTTGGATATAAGCGACACGATCTTTCGTTTACCGAAGACCTGAGCGATCGGCTGCTGAGACTCCCCTTCTATTCGGATATAGAGGAAAGCGATCTTATGGCGGTGGCCGGAGAAGTAAGAGCGTTTCTTTGGCGAGGGCGAGTCGGTAAACGCTGACTCAGAGAGCGATTTCGCGAGATAGCGGGCGTATGAATAACAGCGGCTTTATCGGCTCCTCATCCGAACAGATCGAACTGTCCATTGTGGCGCCGGTCTATCGAAGCGAAGATTGTCTGCACGAGCTCGTCGACGCAACTGAACGATCCCTCTCGGCTGCGCGCGTGAATTTCGAGATCATTCTTGTTAACGACGGCTCTCCGGATAATTCCTGGGCGGTGATTGAAGGCCTTTGCTCAAGAAATTCAGCCATTGTCGGAATCGACCTGAGGAAAAATTTCGGCCAGGATAATGCAATTCTCACGGGGTTGCGGCTCGCGCGAGGCTCTTACGTCGCAATAATGGACGACGATCTCCAGCACGATCCGGCCGAGCTTCCCGCGATGCTGGAGCGAATCAGGGAAGGGTACGATGTTGTGTATGCCGATTTCAGGGTTAAGCGGCAGCGGCTCTGGAAAAACATCGGGAGCTGGTTAAACGGCAAAGTAGCCCAATGGGTCCTCGACAAACCGAAGCACATCTACCTGTCTCCATATAAAGTGATATCGCGAGAGGCCGCCGAACTAATTTGTCGTTATGAAGGCCCCGACCCTTATATCGACGGATTATTGTTGCAGGTAACCAGTCGAGTTACTCAGGCGCCGGCCGAACATCACGACCGCTACGCGGGACAAAGCGCATACACGTTTTGGAAGTCGGTCAGAGTCGGGGCTCGATTGGCGTTCTCGTTTTCGTCAAAGCCGCTTCGGCTCGTGACCTGGTTTGGATTTATCTTCGCCGTTCTGGGGCTCATTCTTACATTCGTTGTCATTGGCTATCGCGTGTTTTTCCCTGAGGACTTTCCGCCGGTCGCCGTGGGCTGGGCGTCATTGATGGTAGCGATTCTTCTCATAGGCGGAATTCAAATGGTCTTCTTCGGCATCCTGGGAGAGTATGCGGGACGAACCTACCTTGCGGTTAACCGCAAGCCTCAGACGGCCGTTCGGAAGATCCTGAATCGCGGAGAGGTCGACCTTCCGACTGCGCATCAAGACGAGATAGGCGCGAGATAGGCATTGGGCACAAGTCTGATTTACAGGAGCGCCGCTCTTTACGATGCCGCGATGCTGGTGCTCTACGGGCGTCATTATTTCTCTCGTTATCGCGCGATCGCGCAGCTCATTCCCGGCGGCGCATCGGTGCTGGATGTCTGCTGTGGACCGGGCAATCTGTACACTCGATACCTCTCGAAGAAAAATGTCTCGTATGTCGGCCTCGATATGAACAGGGGCTTTATTGACGGGCTCAGATCGGTTGGCGTCGATGCGAGAATCCGCGATCTGCGAACCGAGGAACCGTTGCCCGACGCCGGATATGTAGTCATGCAGGCCAGTCTGTATCACTTCCTGCCGGACGCCGCGCCCGTAATCGATCGTTTGCTCCGGGCCGCCGACAGGCAAGTTATCATTGCCGAGCCGATCACCAATCTAACCACGAGCCGAATCGGAATTCTCGCGAAACTGGGCAGACGGCTCACGGATTCGGGCCACGGCGCGGAGGCCCTTCGCTTCACGGAAGAGACTTTGGATGCGCTCTTCGAGAATTATCACTGCTCTGTCAAAACCAGCTTTCTAATACCCGGCGGTCGAGAGAAGATATTTGTTCTGGAAAAATGAAAGGCGCTGCTCGTTGGAAGGCTGAGTTAGGGCTGAGTTGACAGGCGACACTGGCGGGGTTGTATGCTTGGTTCGTGGAAACAACCAATGAGTATCTTCCAGAAGTAATCGCATCAATACCACAGCCCAGACGAGAAGCCAACGAGCTTTCCGCCAGGCGTATCGTTCTCCACAGCCTCTTATTCTTAGCCACGATAGCGACAACCACGCTTACCGGAGCTGCATGGCCCTTGCTAGGAGAAGCAAGTTCGATTCTGGGCGTTTACAAAACCATTATTACCTCCGCTACAGCCGGCGACTTCGGACCCTTATTACCCGGCATCGCGTTTTCATTTACTTTGCTTATTATTCTCGCCGCGCATGAATTCGGGCACTACTTCGCCTGCAGATACTACGGAATTCGGGCGACGCTGCCGTTCGTCATACCTGCGCCGCCGATTCCTCTAACGCCGTTCGGAACATTCGGCGCGGTGATCAGAATCAAAGAGCCGATTACGACCAGGCGCGCGCTCTTTGACATTGGTATTGCGGGTCCGTTGGCCGGGTTCGCACTGGCGCTGCCCGCTTCTATTATCGGCCTGCTTATTGCCCATGGAGTCACTCCTCCCGCTGCCGGGGCGGAAGGCACTCTCAGTTACAACGATCCTCTTCTGTTTATCATCATTCAAAAACTGCTCGGCCTGCCGAAGTGGATAGACTGGAATCCCATCTACTGGGCCGCCTGGGCGACGTTGTTAGTCACCGCCTTGAATCTCTTTCCGGTTGGTCAACTCGACGGAGGCCATGTCGTATACGCGATTTTCGGTCCGACGATGCACAAGTGGATCTCGCGGCTCACGTTCCTCGCGGTAGCGACGCTGGCAGTCGTTTCGTTCGTGCTTTATCGATCGCCGATCTGGTTTCTGTGGACGGTCGTACTCCTTTTCCTCTTGAGAGTCGGGCACCCGCCTACATTTACGAACGAGCCGTTGGGTAAAGGGCGAATCGCGCTTGCCGCGGCTGCGGCGATTGCTTTCATATTGGCCTTCATGCCTTTCCCAATCACAATTTCATAACGGTCTTGTGTCGTCGTAGCGTATTTGAATCGCAACTCGGATCGGTCTCGGAGGGCCTGTCGATGGCAGGCCCTGTTGAAGTCCCGCTACGGATACGCTCGGTCTATTATTGAGGCGCGGGCGCCGGCTTCTTGTCGACTACCAGGCGATGATCGAGGTTTGCGACGCGCCACCCTGTAGCGAAGATCATTCGATCTATGCGCTCCATCTTCTCGAAGTCGATTTTATCAACGTCGTCGGTGGTCCGGTGGTAGTCTCGGTGAACCCCGGTGAAGTAGAAGATTATGGGTATGCCGTGCTTGGCATAGTTGTAATGATCCGAACGGTAGTAGAAGTGCTGAGGATGGTTCTCGTCGTTGTAAGTCAGGTCGAATCTCATCCGTGATGTGTCGGCATTAGTTTGTTCGCTCAGTTTGTTCAGCTCGGTCGAGAGCTTGTCGGCGCCTATAATGTAAAGGGAGTCCTTATCGGTCAGCTCCTTATCGCGAACATCCAGATTGTCAACCGTCCGGCTCCGGCCGACCATATCAATGTTGAAGTCGGCTACGAGCTTCTCGAGCGGGACTACAGGTTCATAGTCGGTGTTGTATTCCGACCCGAGCAGGCCCATCTCCTCGCCGGTGTGAAAGACGACGAGAATGGATCGCTTCGGCCGTGGGCCGACAGCAAGAGCATGAGCAATCTCGAGCACCGATACGGTTCCCGAACCGTCGTCATCCGCCCCGTTGTAGACCTCGCCTTTGGGGGTGGTCTCGAGATGATCATAATGAGCGCTGAATACGACGTATTCATTCTTTAGCTTTGGATCAGCGCCTTCCAATATTCCCGCGACGTTCTGAGCCTGGGGATTGGGCTTGGCCTCGACTTTCATTTTGATGTCGGCTCTGGCGGCCAGTTTCAGGGGCTCGGGCGGCTTAGCGGAAGGATTCGTAAGATAGCCGGCCTCTTTACCCAGCAACGCCGCAAGCGATTTGATCAAAGGGGGTCCAGCTAGCAGCGCCGGCACGCTCTTGCCGTGAACGGACCTCCGATCCAGGCCTGTCTGCTCCCGGCTTTCATAGAACTTGATCTGCGACCAGGCGCTTAGGAACGCCGAACTCGGCGTGAGTATAACCGCCGCCGCGCCGTGTTTGATTGCGGCTCCTTCGCCCTTCTCTGCTGTTTCATATTTGGCCTGCGCCCTCTCGTCCGGCGCGGCAAGGACTACGATCTTGTTGGTCACATCGAGTCCCGCGTAATCATCGCGGCCGGTCCTGGGCGAGGAGATTCCCTGACCCACGAATATAAGTTCTCCGGTAAGAGCAGCATCGCGAGGAGCGGATGATATGAAATCGTCGGCATATTTGAAGGACTGTTTCGTCTCACCCGATGCTATCGTGAGCCCGGTCGACCCGGAATCTATCTTCTGTGTCACGATGGGAACCTTTTGGAAGAAGGAACCGTCGCGAGCCGCGCCGTGAAAACCATAGAATTCGAGTTGAGAGGCGATGTAACGCGCCGCGATGCGATTCCCGCTGCTCAGCGTATAGCGCCCTCCGAGCTCATCGCTCGCCAGAAAACTCAAATGCCGCTTCAGGTCGCGGGCTGTAATTGCGGCGGTTGCTTCAGGCGCCGGCAGCGGCAAGTTGCTCGCGCCGACCGGCAGCGCTATGGATGCTATTGCGGCGATTGCTACCGCCCTTCTAAGCAGGAATTGTTTCATTCGAATGTCGTCCTTCGGGAGATCAATGTGGGAGTGTCGGGAGTCGCGGACCTCCGAGTGGTCCAGTTACACAGCCGTCCGCCGGATTCGCCAGGAATTATCGAGCGCCGCCGGTTCCGATGCAAGCCGAGGAAGAAAGGTCGGGCCAAACGGACAGGATGAAACGCACTACTTTTCCTTCACTATGGCGCCGTGCTCATCGACCGGACCGACAACAACGGTCGTGAGCCTGTCCGGGTGCACATATTTCGCCGCGACCTCCGCAACCCGCGCAACATCCACTTCATTGATTCGAAGCGGATACTTCTGAAGATAGTCAAAGCCGAGGTCATATAGCTCGGCTTCGATCAGGAATTGACCGACTTGCCCGTTGGTCTGAAAATCGAAGACAAAGCTGCCGGTGAGATACGCCTTTGCTCCTTCTACTTCAGCAGGGCTCACCGGTTCATGCACGATTCGAGCAATCTCGCGATGCAAGCCGGCAAGCGCCTTGTCGAGGTTCTCCGGTGATGTCCCGATGTAAGCGATAAAACGGCCGGGGTCGAGCCGAGCGCTGGACGTCATGTTGCTGAAGGTCGTATATGCCAGTCCCTGCTCGTCCCTCAGAATGCGCGGAATGCGAGAGGTGAATCCCGGACTCGATCCAAGTATCGTGTCAAACACCAGCAGCGCGTAATAGTCCGGATTCTTGCGCTGGATTCCCACGCTTCCTATAAAAATATTGACCTGTTCTTTCCTGGCGCTGACGAACTTATCGATGGGTTTGTCTTGCGGCGCCGGAAGCGGAATCGCAGGCGCTTTGAAATTCGCATCGCGAAGCCATGGGCTGAACGCCGCTTCGATCCTTTGCTTGATAACGGCCTTGTCGAAATCGCCAACCACCGAAAGCAGCGTGTTATTTGGCAGGTAGTAACGCCGATAAAAGTCGAGGAGATCGGATCTCGTCAGCTTCTTCACCGTATCTTCGTAGCCGATGGAAGGCCGATGCTGGGGATGATCCTTGAACACAATTTCGTTGAAGGTATCGGATGCCTGTACCTTCGGCATGTCGAGGCGGCTCTTGAGCTGAGCGAGCCTGCGATCGAGATGCAGCCTTACTCGATCTTCCGGAAAGCTCGCATTCATCAGCAAATCGGCTGTTATGTCGAGACCGAGCGCGATGTCCTTTGACAGGAAGGACGAAGAGACAACACTCGATTGATAATCGCCGCCGGTGCTGAGCCGTCCGCCGACCGACTCGACGGCGTCGGCAATCTGATCGGACGTTTTTGTCTTTGTGCCTTCGTCGAGGATCTCAGCGGTGAACGCGGCGAGTCCTGCCTTTTCCTCCGCATCGTATCTAGAGCCCGCCTGGACGAGCGCATTGATTGCGACCGACGGATTGGAATGATTCTCTGATAGTAAAACCACGAGGCCGTTTGGAAGCTCGAACCGCTCGACATCAAGGGTTGGTCCGGCGGCTTTTGAAGACCGGCTCGTACTTGGCTTAGCGCTCTTTCGAGCAGTTATCCTCTTTGATTTCGAGGCCGTTCCACTCTTCGGCGGATCGGCTGACGCTTTTTGAGCGCCGCTTCTGAAGGCAAGACCTCGACCTCGAGGGCCGGCGGGAGTAGATGTCTCCGATGTTTGTAGTCTGGCCGCGGGTCCGCTGTGATCATCGCCGTCACATGAATTTACCGAAGGGGCCGAGTTGCTTCCGTCATCGATCAGGTAGCCGACCGTGCGGTTGTCCTGAACGAAGTACTTCTTTACGACTCTCACGATATCGTCTTCGCCTACGGCTTGTATCCTGTCCAGATAGGTATCGAGATACTTGTAGCCTCGAGAATCGACGGGAACGCTTTCGCCGAAACAAATGGTTTCGTATTGCCCGATCAAAATCGCCTGTTGCAAAGGCTGCTCATTTGAAAGCGTGAGATCCGCTTCGATCATTTTTTTGGCTTTGTTGATCTCCGCCTCGGCGATACCGTGGGATTGAATGCGGGCCAGCTCGTCATAGATCGCGCTCTCGACCGCCGGGAGTTTGAAGCCGGGTTTGAGCTCTGCCTGAATCGTGCAAAGAGCGGGATCGATGCGGTCGTCAAAAGTCGCCCGGACGTTTGTGACCGCCTGATCGATTTCAACCAGACGTTTATAAAGCCGCGAGGTCTTTCCGGTGGACAGGAGCGCTTCGAGGACGTGAAGCGTATAAGAGTCGGCATCGGCGATGGCGGGTGTGTGATAACCGATGATCAGCCGCTCGACCGGGGTCGCCTTCTTTACGAGCACGCGCTTCTCGCCCTTCTGTTCGGGCTCGGTCAGGTGCTGTCGTTTGGGATCGGGCCCTTTTGGTATCGGGCCGAACAGTTGTTTGACGCGTGCAACCGTAGCGTCGGTATCGAAGTCGCCTACGATGACGAGCGTCGCGTTTCGCGGATGATACCACTTGTCATAATAAGCCTTCATATCGGCGGCGGTCGTCGCCTCGAGATCTTCGATCCAGCCGACCGTCGGCCAGTGATAGGAGTGCTGTCGAAAAGCGGTCGCCCAGACTTCGTTTTCGAGCGCCTCCCATGGACCGTCGAGTCCGATATGCAGCTCTTCTTCTACGACTTTCTTCTCGGGATCGAACTCCTCCTGGGCGAAGGTGGTGCGGCGCATGCGATTCGCTTCTATCTCGAGCGCGTTCTGCCAGCGATCCGACGCAAAGGTGAAATAGTAGGCGGTATAGTCCTGCCAGGTGAAAGCGTTATTCGAACCGCCGTTCTTGAGCGTAATCAGATCGATGTCGCCCTTCTTGTACTTGTCGGTGCCTTTAAAGAGCATGTGCTCCAGAAAGTGGGACTTTCCGGTCTGGCCCAATTCTTCGTCGCGCGATCCGACGCGGTACCAGATTATGGCGGCGACAACCGGTTTGTCGTGCGCCTCTTTTGTTAAGAGCGTCAAGCCGTTCGGCAGCACGGTTCTCTTTACACCGTCTGTAATAAACGATTTTGCCGGAGCCTCGGCCGAGGTATGGTCAGCGGTTACGATCGAAGATGTCATAGCGATAAATGTCGGAATCGGGACAATCCACCTCAATTTTTCAACAACGCTCTGCGCGAATACAGCACTGAAAATGAAGAAACTGAATCATAGAGGCGCGCCGGAAGAGGTGTCAAACTCGTTCAAAATTAGGACCATTTCGCTATGCATTGCTCGATCATTTGACTTGCTTTCTTTACTCTCGCTGTAGATACTTGTCCGTGTTTCACTGATGCATTTGCTTCGTGGCCGTGCTCATTCAGCACGCTTAAAGCGCTCTCAGAGAGGAATGAAATGACAAAGGCAGAGCTAGTAGATGAAGTGGCTCGCGCGGCGGAGTTGAATAAGCGCGATGCCGAAGTGATAGTCGAGACGGTTTTTGAATCTATAGTCTCGGCCCTGCACAAAGGTGAAAAGGTTGAATTGCGTGGATTTGGCAGCTTCCGTACGCGTGAGCGCGGACCACGCCGCGGCCGCAATCCCAAGACCGGTGAGCCTGTTGATGTTCCGGCGAAGCGAGTGCCTTACTTCAAGCCCGGCAAAGAACTGAAAGAATTCTTTACGGACGAACCGGTTGGGTCAGATGAAGCATCGGCCGGCGAGGGTCCAATAGCAGCCGGTAATGAGCCGCATGACGAACCGGCAGGATCGTCTTCCGACACCTCGGGAGAGGACACCGGGTCGGGCGCGGCCGTTTGATAAAACAGAGTCTTCCGAGCCGGCGGATTGTAAGAATGTTTCGTTACCGGCTCGGCTGTAACTGAAACGCGGGTTTTCGCCATCCATTAGAATAGGCGGCGCGAAAAACCGAGTGATCGTTGCTGCACGATTCTAAGCACTCAGATCAAACTTAAATTCGAGTCAGGGCCGACGTCGATGACTAAGAACAACGGCAGCGCGTGGAGCGGCGGTGAAAGACGCTCCGGAACCGATCGCCGAAAATCCGAGCGGCGCGATAACGAACGCAATAATAAAACGGGTGTCTTGAGTACTCGCAAGACTGAACGACGGCGCACCGGCCGGCGCGCCGAAGACAAGAAAAACACCTGACTACGTACCTTCCTCCCAGGTGTTCATATATTCAATCTGTTCCGCCGACAACTCGTCGATCCTGATCCCCATTGCCGCGAGCTTCAGCGAAGCGATCTCGGTATCAACCTCTTCCGGCAGAAGGTGCAATCCAGGAGCAAGCTCGCCTTTTTTCTTGACCAGATATTCGCAAGATAGCGCCTGATTGGCGAAGCTCATGTCCATCACGGACGCGGGGTGCCCTTCGGCGGCAGCCAGATTTATCAGCCTTCCTTCACCGAGCACGATGATGCGCTTTCCCGAGGACTTCAACGTGAACTCTTCGACGAAGGGCCGAAGATGATCGCGCGATTTGCTCATTTCCGCGAGCGACACAAGATCAAGCTCGACATCGAAATGACCCGAGTTGGCCACCAGCGCGCCGTCGTGCATCGCCTCGAAATGGCTTGCGTTGATCACGTGTCGATTTCCAGTAACCGTGATAAAAATGTCTCCGATCTTGACTGCTTCCGTCATCGGCATAACGCGAAAACCGTCCATCACGGCCTCGATCGCTCGAATTGGATTTATTTCGCAGACGATGACGTTGGCGCCCATGCCTCGGCCTCGCATCGAAACGCCCTTGCCGCACCAGCCGTAGCCCGCTACTACGAGATTCTTTCCAGCCAGCAACACGTTAGTCGCACGAATAACTCCGTCAAGCGTAGACTGGCCCGTGCCATAGCGATTGTCGAAGAAGTGTTTAGTCTGCGCATCGTTCACGGCAACAGCGGGCCACGTCATCCGGCCGCTCTTTTCAAGCGCCCTGAGCCTGACCAGACCCGTTGTCGTTTCTTCGGTCGTTCCTATCACATGTTCCAAAAGCTCCGGCCGCTCCCGGACAAGAGTGGCGACGACGTCCGAGCCGTCGTCGATGATCAGGTGCGGCTCGTGATCGAGCGCCATTCTGACGTGACGGTTGTAGGTTTCTGTCGATTCACCCTTGATGGCAAACACGGGGATTCCAAACTCTCCGACGAGCGCGGCCGCAACATCGTCTTGCGTCGACAGCGGATTCGAAGCGATCAGCACCGCATCAATGCCGGCGGCCTTCAATGCTCGCGCCAGGTTCGCCGTCTCGGTGGTTATGTGACAGCAAGCGACCATTCTCAGCCCTTCCAGCGGCCGTTCTTTTTCGAATCGCTCTCGAATAAGTCTGAGCACGGGCATCTCGCGCTCGGCCCATTCGATTCGCTTCCGGCCCGCCGCCGCTAGATTGATATCCTTGATGTCGCAATTTGGAATTCCTTTACCAGTTGCCATTCAAAATCTCCATTGAGCAGTTTGATTGTATTTGAAGAAGGGCGGCCTGTAGGGACCGCCCTTCTTTTAGTCTCGAATTTATTTACGCCTGGCGCGGGTTCGATCTACAGGCCGGCGCCCTTCCGAAGCGCGTCGGCCTTATCTGTATGCTCCCACGTAAACTCCGGTTCGTTACGGCCGAAATGTCCGTATGCGGCCGTCTTTTTATAGATGGGCTTTCGCAGGTTCAGGCTTTCGATGATTCCGAGCGGCGTCAATTTGAAATTCTCACGCACGAGATCCGAGAGCCTGTCTTCATCAACCTTGCTTGTGCCTTTGGTATCGACCAGGACCGAAACCGGATCAGCGATGCCGATCGCATAAGCGAGTTGGACCTCGCAGCGATCCGCCAGTCCCGCCGCGACAATGTTCTTCGCGATGTAACGAGCCATATAAGAAGCGGATCGATCCACTTTTGTGGGATCCTTTCCTGAAAACGCGCCGCCTCCGTGGGCTCCCGCGCCGCCATAAGTGTCGACGATGATCTTTCTTCCGGTGAGGCCCGTATCCCCCTGAGGGCCGCCTACGACAAAACGCCCGGTCGGATTGATGTGGAACTTTGTAGCGCCGTCCATCATCTCACTGGAGACCACCGGTCTGATGACGTGTTCGATAACGTCGTCTCGGAGCTGCTCGGCGCCTACTTTGTCGGAGTGCTGAGTCGAGATGACGACCGTATCAACCTTGGCCGGCCTTCCGTTCTCGTATTGAATTGTAACCTGGGATTTTCCGTCGGGTCTGAGGTAGGGAAGGAGGCCCTCTTTTCTCACATCAGAAAGGCGTCTAGTCAGCGTTTGAGCCAGTTGAATCGGCATCGGCATCAACTCGGGAGTCTCGTTACAGGCAAATCCGAACATGAGACCCTGATCGCCTGCTCCGCCGATGTCCACTCCCATCGCTATGTCCGGCGACTGAGTGTCGATCGCCGTAATGACGGCGCAGGTATCGCAGTCAAAGCCGTACTTGGCGCGCGTGTAGCCGATCTCGCGCACTGTCTCCCTCGCGATTCTTACGTAGTCCAGTTTTGCTGAGGTGGTGATTTCGCCCGCGACGACAACCAATCCTGTCGTCAGGAGAGTTTCGCACGCGACGCGGCCGTGCGAATCTTCGCGAAGCACGGCGTCCAGCACCGCGTCAGAGATCTGATCAGCCATTTTGTCGGGATGCCCTTCCGTAACGGACTCCGACGTGAATAGTCTTTTCTTATTGCTCACGACGTAATGCCTCCGCGAATGTTCTGGAATTTCGATTGAGCGAACAACAAATAGGCCCGCGCTTTTTGAAAGTTCGCCACTCTAACAAAGCGTCAAAGTAGGTGTCAAGGAAGGCTCATATTTTAATGACAGGAAAGCTCCTATTTTGGATATATTCGAATGCCGGTCATTGAGATTCGCGCTGTATTCCATTCACGAGACCGATCGGTTCATCCGTAGAAACTCCGTAGGCCGTAGAAACTCCAGAAACTCCGTAGGCCGTTTGATCCTCTCACTGTGCGGCTGTAGAATAGCGGGCCAGTCATTTCACTCAGCGTGGCTGACCGGCTATCGAGAGTTAAGGCACGGGGTCCGCTCGAGGGTAGCAACACAACAAAGCCTCTCAGGCCGCTCCCTTCACTCACAGTAGAGACCGGATCATCGCCAATAGTTGATGAGAAGAGCAGCAATCATCGCGCTATCTTTCGCACTCCTTGCATTCCTATTCGGATGCTCCGCATTGCGAAGGCAAAAGGGAGCTGGACAGGCGATGATCGGCTGCATGCACGACCTCAACACCATCGCGGAGCTGCACGAATTTCTGAGGACTAAGTCCAAAGGCGAGTCCGAAGTCGAGCGCCCGCTCGAAGGAATGGAAGTAGCGCTTACGATCAACGGGATGGTGCACCGAAACGTCGACAAATCGGAAGAAGAGGATTATTGGTGCCGCGACGAAAACAGTGTCGCGAACTTTCATAAGATGGTCGATGCGCTCAAGCGAAATGAGATGCCGCCGACAGTCGATTTCATAGCCGCGCGATGGAGCGATCCGGAGCTGCAAGAGAAATGGCTGAAGGCCGGTAATCTCATCGGCAGCCTTACATTTGAACGCCAGAAGGCGCACGGCTTCACGGCCGAGGAGTTCATAGACGATCTCAAGAAGACAGATCAGGTGCTTAGCCCGTTAATGATCAAGGACAGTCAGCGGCAAAGGTACTTTCGCTATCCTCGATTGAAGCGTGCGCTCAATCCCGGAGATCAGTCGGTAGTCGGCGCCTATCTCAAAAAGACCGGCTACGCCGAAGTACCGGCTACAATCGATAGTCTGGACTCAAAGTTCAGCGAACTGTTTTGTAAGGCCTCCTCGCGAGGCGATCAAGCTTGCGCGAATCTAATCAAGGGCTATTTCACTCCGCTGCTCCTGGATTCGGCCCTGCGCGCCCGAATGATCGCGAACGAGATAATGGGCCGAGATGTAAAACATATAATGATGTTGGAGGCGACTCAGTTTACATCGGACAACCTGGATGAAATCCTGAAGTTCTGCAAGCGAATGGGAGTCAAGTTCATCACGCTTGACGAAGCGCTCGCCGACCCGTTCTATCAAAGGACAACGAGGGAAGGCGGATCGGAAGCGGTCGACCTGCTGAGGCGCGTGCAAAAGCGACAAACCGGAGAGTCCGACGAGTAGAGCAATCGATGACTAATAGACCGAGTATCAGCGTGTTCTTTCCCGCATACAACGACGCCGGCACCATCGCCAGTCTTGTAGTGCTTGCGGATCTGACCTGTCGCCGAATCGCCGACGACTATGAGGTGATCGTAGTCAACGATGGAAGCGCCGATCATACCGCGCAGGTTCTTGCGGAGCTCGAGACGCGATATCCGCGTCTGCGCGTGGTCAACCATCCCACCAACATGGGATACGGCGGCGCTCTTCGAACCGGCTTCGCCAGCGCGACGAAGGATTTGATCTTCTATACCGACGGAGACGCGCAATACGATGTAAGGGAGCTCGAAGATCTTGCGAAGCTGATGACGGCCGACGTCGACATAGTCAACGGCTACAAGATCAGCAGGTCGGATCCGCTGCATCGAGTGCTGATAGGCAGGATTTATTGCGAGATCGTCAGGTTTGCATTCGGAATAAAGATTTCAGATGTGGACTGCGATTTTCGCCTTGTCCGGCGCTCGTGCTACAACCGCGTGCGTCTTTTCTCTACGAGCGGCACGATATGCGTTGAGATGATCAAGTGCTTTCAAGACGCGGGGCTGAGATTCGCCGAAGCTCCCGTTCATCACTTTCATCGCGCATACGGCAAATCACAGTTCTTTAACTTCAGGAGACTGTTCAAAACATTCACCGATCTGAGCCGCCTCTGGTGGAGGCTTGTCGTCAAGCGCCAGGCCCAGATCGCGTTTCCGGACGAGCGCGCTTCCACGGCTCCCGGCGAGCCAACGCCGGCGTCGATCAAGGCAAGCAAAAAACACTGATCTCCGTCCTGCCGGCCGGCCTCTTGCAAAATGCGAATCGAAGAATATACCGCGATGTTCGAGCTTGAAGATCGCCTCTGGTGGTTCGAAGGCATGAGGGCGATTACCGGGGCGATTCTCGACCGCGCGATGCGTCGGCGTGGAAATCCGCGTTTGCTGGACGTCGGCTGCGGAACCGGATATTCGCTTGCCTGGCTGCGAGAGCGCTATCAATCCTCCGCGGCATTTGGAGTCGACGTTTCAATGCACGCCGCCGCGTTATGGAAGCGGCGCAGCGTCGATACCGTTGCGGTCGCGAGCGCCGATTCGCTGCCGTTCGAATCGGGAAAATTCGATCTCGTGACCTGCTTTGACGTCATATATCAGTTGGACGAAACGCGCGCGGCTGCTGCATTCGCTGAAGTCAATCGAGTGCTCACGCCCGGTGGATTATTTTTCATTCGTGAGCCGGCATATGAATGGATGCGCGGATCGCACGACATCGCCGTCGCAACCGATCATCGATATACGCTTGGCAAACTCAAGAGCGATCTCAGACAGGCCGGCTTCGAGATAAAGCGCGGCGCCTATGCCAATACGCTTCTTTTCGGCGCTGCCGCCGCTCACAGAGTGCTCTCTAGAATCAGAAGAAGCGAAGAATCGGATGTGAAGCCGGTTGCTTCGTGGATGAATCGCGCGCTCGCAAGCATTCTAAAATCCGAAGCAGTTTTTTTGGAGCGGATGAGCTTTCCGTTCGGGCTTTCCGCCATTGTGTTGGCCGCCAAGATATGAGCGATTCCGGGAAAAAACTGGCGGCGGGCGCGGCGGCGCTGACGGTGCTGTTGGGCGCCTTCCTGGCTGTAGCGTCGCAAAGATTGGCGGACGTTCCGGTCTATGAAACCGATGAGTCATACATTCTACAGGTGTCGTATGAGGTGCTGAATCGAGGGAAGCTGGCTCTGCCGATGTACCGCTATCTTGGCGGCAATATCGAGAATGTATGGCACAGCCTCACGCCGCTCTACTTCGCGCTGCTGTCTGGATTTCTAAAGATAACCGGGTTCGGCGTGCTCCAGGGCCGCATTTTTAACCTTATTACAGTTGCCGCGACGTTCGCTCTGGTTTGTCTTGTCGGTTGGAAGCTCTTCAATTTCAGAGCTGGTCTTATTGCAGTCGCTCTCCTGATCTCGGACCAAACCGTATTTGAGCGAGCCAGGCTTCTGCGAAACGACTACGCCGCGGAGGCCTTTGCACTGCTGGCTTTTTTCCTCTATGAGCTGGCGGAGCGGCGCAAGAGCGGCAGGCTCTTTATCGCGGCGGGTCTGGCCGGCGGCGCTGGAGTAATGTGCCATTCCAGCATTGTCTATATGCTTGCCGCGATCTGTCTTTTGATGTTCGTGAGGAGAGGCTTTGCGGTTTTTAAGACGGCGAATCTCTACAAATTTGCTTGCGCGGCGCTTGCCGTTATTGCGTACGAGCTTGTCTACATTGCGTTCGATTTTACGAATTTCAAACTTCAGTATCGCGACGACAATCTCCATTTTGAAGTGTTCTCGCCGCTGGGCTGGTGGTACAACCTGCTGGATGAGCCGCGGCGCTACGTGCGATGGTACAACGCCTACGATGTGGCGTTTCCCAACGTGCCTCGCACTCTCCTGCACTTGTTTCAGATGCTGGCGGTCGCGGGTGTGGTATGTCTGGGAATCCGGTTGATTCGATGGCTCAGGGAAGAGAACCGTACCGACGAGCCCCGCATCCGGCTCTTTATAGTCACAATGTGCTCCGCTCTGTTCTTTGCGGTGATCGCGCACAAGGCCGGCTATTATAACGCGCATCTTGTTACCTGGTATTCGCTTTGCGCGGGCGTATTCCTTTGCGATGTGTGGGAGAGGTTCTACCGCCGGATATCGACTCGAATCGCTCCGGCGCGAACGACGCTTATAAGACTCACGGTATTTTCATTCGTCGTGCTTGCCTGGACGGGCCTTCTGACGCGCCAGTATGTGAGGTATAGCAGGGAAGCACGGAATCCTGATCTTGCTTCGTTCGCCGAGATGCAAAGCGTGTTGAAGAGCATCATTCCTGAATCGTTATGTCCGGCGGCAGTCAAAGCCCCCGTATTCTGGCTTGCGTTTATCGATAAGGATCGATGTTTCGCGACTATCGAAAGACGCATGGCCGACGCCGTGGATATTGAAGGCAAGGAATACGCTCTGATCGTGCGGCCCAAGAACCCGGATTACTGGGCGCGCGATTTGGATCAGAGCTTTCATTTGTTGGGCAAGATTTACGACACGCCATACGGCAATTTCCAAATCTATTACACTGGTTCCGACCCGATTCTTCGAACGGCCCCGGCGGACAATTATTACTTTTTTCAGCGGTGGCGCGGACATGTTTCTCAGGCACAGATCGACGCTGCGCGGATAGCCTGGCAAGCCGACGCGAATTTCCTTGAGGAGCGAGCGCACGCAAACTCCAGTGTGAATGGCATTCAGGAAATTGATTCGATCAATCTTAGATCCGGCGCTGCATATCAGATAGCCGTGGATGTTTCTCGGCTGAGTGCGGATGTTGATCTCGTTGTGAGCGACGCAAACGGCGTCTGGCTCAAGGAGATCAGCCTGAAAGCATCCAACGACGCTCAGCACTCTGAGGATGTATTCAGAACTCTGGGTGATGGCCGTGTGGCGCTATCGATTCGGCGCCTCGGCGGATCGCTTTCCCCTCCGATGACTATTTCAAATCTTCTCATTCGAGAAATCGCCGCCCTGTGAGGATCATGCGTGAGCGATGAGTCATCAGTCGCAAGAGCGGGCCGTTGGATCGATCGCAATTGGCGCGAGATGATTCAGGCGAAGCGTTCACGGCTCATCGCGCTCGCGGTCTTTTCCTTCGCAGTCCTCTTGATGCAGGCTTATAGGCCTTTCACTCAGTCGGAGGGCGGCGATGAAGCGATCTGGGACTACATCGCTCAATGCATTCTCCGAGGGCAGCTTCCTTATCGCGACGTAGTTGAAATCAAAGGGCCGGGCGGCGCGTACATAAGCGCGGCCGGAATTGCTATAGGGCGCCTCTTCGGCGTGAAGGATGTGCTTGCTATTCGCGGCGTCGAAGTTCTGCTTGTCGGCCTTCTATCAGCCGTCATTTTTCTGATCGCCGAAGCTTTCTTGCGCAATCGCACGGCGGCGCTCCTAGCCAGTGCAATACCGCTGATGTCCGATCATTTTTGTGAGTGGATGGCCGGCGGCACTCAATCAAAGCTCTCGATGATTCTGTTCGGGATGCTGTCGTTGTTGTTAATAGCGAAGAACAGGCCTTTCTGGGCGGGTTTCTGTTCGATGCTCTCGTGCACATGCTGGCAGCCGGGATTGCTGTTCACTGGTGTCTGCGTTCTCTTCTTTTCGCGCTGCCTCACTCGCTGGAACGACTGGAAAGCGGCGAAAGTACTGTTGGGGGCAGCGGTCCCGCTTGGTCTGCTTGCGATTTATTTTTACGCGCGAGGAGGGTTCGGCGATCTCTGGCGATGGACCATAGTATTCAACTACAGCGTGTATGCTCCAAGGACCTCCAGGAGCTTGATCGAAGCCATCGACCATCTCTGGAAGGTGATGCTCCGGATCTTTGGTTGGGATCTGATCATTGTTTTTGCGAGCATCGCAGGCGCAATGGTGTTCGTTCTCCGGCAAAAAAGATCTCGGTCCGATCAGACAAGAGCTCGGTCCGATGATGAGCGGGCTCAGCGGCTCGCTGTAATAACGTTGTTGCTTCCGCCGATTATTTATCTGATCTTCTGCCTCGTAAACTTTCAGGCGGGACCGGATCTCATCCCATTCTTTCCGTTCATAGCGATCTTCTTCGGCGCGTTTGTTGCGGTTCTATCAGAGCGCCTGAAAGGAGGAGAATGGCTTGCGCGCGCGGCGTTAGTAGCAGTCGCCTGCACAGCGCTCGGACGCGGCGCGCTGTACAGGCCGTATTCCGGCCCTTCGGTTCAAACGCAAATGGCGAACGCCGGAGAAATGGCGAGACTCCTGAAGCCGGGCGATCGCATATATGTGCACGGCGCCGCGGAGATACTGGTACTACTCGATGTTCCGAACGCGAGCCCCTATCTCTTTTTCGATTGGGGCAAGGATGAATTCATCGCTGCATCGCGAGGTTTGTCGTTCGACTCGGTAATTCGGGAGATCGATGGCCTGAAACCAAAGATCGTTGTTCTCACGCGGCTTCAAAAGGTGCAGCACCGCGCGGAACTGGAAGGCTGGGCCGGGGAGAATTACGAAACCATCGATCTCCCCGGCTACAAAGGCGCCTTTCTTCGTAAAGACCACTCAAGCGGCCGCTGACAAGTTACAAGTCATACAAGTTACAAGTCATAACTGACAAGTAACTACTTTCTACTCGCCGCGGTAGTTTCTTCCTCCCTGTGTTTTTGAAGTTGTTCCTGAAAATCGAGCTGCTCTTTAAGCAGATGATTTCGCAGTTGAACGGGGTCGCCGAGATCGAGATAAGGCTCGCCGTCGCTGGTGTACGGACTCCATGCGGGCAAGCCTTTTCCGTTTGGATCTCCCGTCGTCGCGAAGTTCACCCAGTAGCTCGTCATCATATCCGCAAGCTTTTGATCGGCGTCCGTCAATAACGAATTCTCCCTGTTGAGATTGTTGAATACATAGGCAATCTCTCCGGCGTGATAAGCCCCCAAATACTTGCTGTTCGGGTTGGGAGGCACGTGGCTGAAGAAATACAGATAAGCCTTCTGATGTCCCGCCGTAGTCATCCTTGCCCACGTTCGCATCTGCAGCGTGAATGTTGCGTCGCGCAGCCCGCCGAGATATGCCCCCGCCACATCCGCGTCGCTCTTGGTTGGATAGAGGGCCTCGAATGCATCCATCATTTTCCCGTACATTGCCGCCGTGCGTTTGCGGTATTCGTCGACCGTTTTTGGCACGCTCGCGGGAACGGTAAGGCTGCTCATTTCATTTGCGTTCGAGCCTACGATGACCGGAACTGAATTTTGTTTACCTTGGGCATAGATGTTCCGAATCTCGTCCGGCAGCACCCATCCATCGACTGTTGGCTGTGTCCTGAATTTCTTTCCCTCCGCATCGTTGTTGAATATGTCGACGATCTTATCGGCGGGAACCGCGCGCAGCGCCTTGAGCGAATCAGCTCCGGCGGCTTTCGCGAACGCGACGCCGATCTTTTCGGCCGATGTGAGGCGGCCCCGGTCTTCTTTCAAGTAGCTCATAGGCCCGAACGCGCCGCCGCTTTCTCCGATCGCGCGTTGAAACAGACCCTTTGCCAGCGGTGAAGCCACAAGAGTATTCACGCTCCACGAACCCGCCGACTCACCGAAAATCGTTACGCGGTTGATGTCGCCTCCAAAGGCAGCGATGTTTTTGCGCACCCACTTCAGCGCGGCGATTTGATCGAGCACTCCATAGTTGCCGGACGAATGATTTGATGATTCGGCGGTCAGGTCAGGGTGCGCAAGGTAGCCGAGCGGCCCGAGCCGGTAATTGATCGTCACCAGCACCACGCCTTTCTTGGCGAACCGCGCTCCGTCATAAGCTCGAGTCGAGCCCGATCCGCGGGTAAGTCCCCCGCCATGGATCCACACCATTACCGGCAGTTTGTCTCCGGACTTTGCCGCGGTCCATACATTCAGATAGAGGCAATCCTCGCTTTGCTTCTGCGGCGGCGAGACGTACAGCGACCCGGCCGGATAAGGCGATTGAGGACATTCGGCTCCGAAGACGTTGCATTCGCGAACGCCTTGCCAGGGCGCGACAGGCTGCGGGGCCTTCCAGCGCAACTCTCCAACCGGCGGCGCGGCAAAAGGAATTCCTTTGAAACTCCTGACGCCGTCCGCGGTCGTCCCTGAGATCAACCCGCCTTCGATTTTTATCGTGTCGTTAGCGCCGGCAGTAGCGAACGCCAGTCCGGAGACCGCGAGAGCCAGCCCAATGGCAAGCAATGTCAATTTGCGTTGCATGGAAATTCCTCCTCTATCGCTGTCATTTATGTGGGCGGCGCGGATTCGGCTCGTGAGCGGGAAATGAGCCGAAGAAGTCGCGCCGCTGACGGAATTGAGTGTCCCAACCTTTCCGATGATCCTTCAACGTTCAAGAAGGTGTCTGAACGGGAATACTCCGGTGTCAGGATCGGCGGAATTATATAAATCAGGACTGCCTCTGTCTAACTCGGTAATCGTTATCTAGTCAATCGAGGTGTGATTTGAAAAAATGATTTTCAGGCGCTGATAACTCGGCGCCTTCTGCATACGCTTATCGCTCGTCCGGTCGTCGCTCACTGGAACTGAAGAGTCGAACAACGTCAGGCTTGAGGCTGATCGTCACTCGCTGGTTCAACGCGTCCACAATTCCAACAGGAACCGAACTGCCCTTCATTTTCTTGTCCGCACCCCTGGCAGATCCAACTATTCCGTGGGGAGGGTTCTTGGCTCTCCCATTCATCCAGAATTTCTCTCGCTCTTTCGAAATCTTCATCGCCCGCGACCCAGATTTCCGGATAACACTCCGTGAATGGAATCTGGCCCAATGCCATTGACAGGTATTCGCCTCTTACTTCGCATGCTATTCCATTTTCTATTAAGAGTTCTTTTAGCATTCCTGCTTGAGGAATATTCTTACAAGCGACGAGCATCCGCATATCAGTCGGTTCGCTGCCCGTAGAATCTACTTCTTCGTCCGAAGTTTCCTGGGCCTCTTGAAATTCAATACCGCGCGCGGCTAGCTCGACTTTGGCATAATCAAGCGCCTCCTTGCGATAGTCGTGAGACTCGACTTCGACGATATTCAACAATTCTTCATCGGACAGCTTAGACATTCTCTCTTTGAGCTCATCATCTTTTGCCATACTTTTCTCCATCCAGTAGAACCCGAATTATACATCCATAATCATGGGCATGGCTGGATGACCGCAATCCCTCGAGTCCGAGCGCGCCGGTAAAATTATTCACTACAGCCGCGGCGTTCGAAGCGGCTGGGCTAATTGGTTAGTTGCTTAATGCAAGACCGTCACTTCCGTGCTGCGTCCAGCACTTCATGAATTGCCCTGATCACGAGATCCGGTTCGTCGAGCTGGATATGATGGCCGCTGTGCGTGGCGATTATCAGCTTACCGTTGCGCGACATCGACGTCAGCGCCGCATGTTCCCGCCTATGCTCGGCGGCAAAAGCCTCCCCGTCGGGACCCTCTTTTTCTGAGATCCCTCGGGTCAGCACGATCAGCGGCAAGTCACCAAGCGGGTGTTCGCTCTTCGCGCGCTCGGCCCTCAACGCGGCGAGCTCTTCGTTCTCGAACGGATTGACGGCGGCAGCGATATGCCCCAACTGCGCCAGCGCCCACGTCCGCATACGCTGCGCGTCGGGCGGCAGCTTGTCGCGCGGAGGTTCGTTTGCGCGCTTAACAGCGCCCGCGATGCCGGCTCTCATCTGAGCTAAAGCAGCCGGAGGAATGTCGACCACCCGCAATGGATTTGAGACCTTCACTGCTGGGATCGGGCGTTGAGTCGCGAGATCCGCCGAACGCACCAGCTTGCCATCCGGCATCATGCGCCACGGATTATCGGCTCCGGCGTCGACCAGTACCATCCCGGCAACATCCGCGGGATAGATCGAAGCATAGAGACGAACCAGCCAACCTCCATAGGAATGGCCTACAAGGACGAACGGCGGTTTCGCGCCGGCCTTGTCGAGGAGCGTGTGGAGCTCATAGACGATCTGATGGAAGGTGCGCGGGTAGGGTCCAAGGTCGCTCCATCCATCGCCCGCGCGGTCGTACGAGCAGACGCGCGCGAACTTGGAGACGCCTGACTGGACGAGACTCCACTCGACCGAGAAGTCACCGATGCCCGCTTCGAGGATGACTGTCGGCTGCGAGGCGCGGGCTTCGCCGGTGCAATTGAGGTGCAGTCGCCACCCGCCTACATCGATCAGTCTTCCCGGCGGAGGAAAAGGAGGCGACGCAGATTCATTTTGAGGCAAAACAGCAGCCGTCTGTTGAGGTAAAACTGCGGCTGGCTGAAACATCAGCAACAATACCGAAGCCCCACAAACCACCATGAAAGAGAAAGTCCGAACGAATTTTTTCATTTCGCGTCCTTCATCGCATTGCCGAGTCTCGGGAGCTGGACGAGTTGCTCTGATCCAGCCGGCAGGGATCGGACCGAAGCTTGAGAATCTGAGGATCATTGTTGCGTCGATTGACTTCGAAGACGGCACAAGATGGCAGGCGCCATCCGATTATCAATAGGTTCGCAATAAACAGTTGGAGGCATTGCTTTTATGAAGAAGTGGTCAGTCATTCTCATTATAGTAATTGCGCTGTTTGGTTCACGCGCATTCGCTGGCTCTAAGACAATGTCATTGCGCTTCCAACCTGGTCGTCATCATGCGGTTTCCACACGCTGATAGTAAATTCCTGCCCCGGTCGCTAACTCTATCTCAGTTGCACACTCAAGATTACTCAGTATTTTCAGGTTCTCTGCAGTGACCTGAATTTCTGGTCGAATTGATGGAGAGATTCAGGAGGAGCAGATCTTCCAAATCAAGGCGTACAATTTGGAGATTGTTGAGAGCGTTATTAACAAGATCGTGAATGGTCCTCATGGTTGCCTTGAAGCTGCGACGCTCTTCTTTAGAGGCTGATGATCAATTCGCGAAACTCAATATCCTCCGGTAGAGGACTGATTTTGCTATCCCTCAACTCCGTCTCTCGAAGTTCCTCGCCTCCCAATTCAATGGCTTGGGCAAGAGTGCGGCGAGCCGCCTCTCTATGACCTTGAAGAAACCACGCGTATCCAAGATTGCCAAGTATGATCGGATCGGGTTTGTGTGAAGAGCGATTCACTGCGTCTTTTAACAATTCGGCTGCATAGCGAAGACGCTCATCCGCTCTCTGGGCATCGCCCGCCGCACTTAACTGTTTGGCTTCGCAGAGTGCCATATATCCGATCTCGTTCAGCGCAATAGAACTCGGTTTCCACAGTCGGGGCTCATCGCCATAGAGCCGTAGAACCGTCTCACAAATATCAATAGCTTCGCCGTCGCGATCCTGGCGGAAGAGGGCAATGGCTTTGTTGGTCATGCTGATGCCGACTCGCTCTCGCAAAGCAATATCAGTGGCGTGGCTGAATCGCCGCTGAACTTCGTCGTACCGTTCTATCGCTTCATCGATCCTGTCCATCTTGTTCAGCAATACGCCAGTCAGATTAAAAGCGCTGGCGACTCGATCCTGGATCACCGGGTCCTCTGAGTCGCTAAACAAGGCGTCAACTTGTTCGTAGGCCTCTATCGCATCTCTGTCGAGATTCACTGAAGCAAGGCTACGCCCCTTGCTTAAGAGCGCGCTCGCCGCCAGCCGAGTAAGCTCCAGGTCTTTTGACTGACAGTGCAGGTCTATAAGCCGGGAGTACGTAGAGACGGCTTCTAGCGGCCTGCCAAGTTGCTCAAGCAGGTCCGCCTTATTAAAGATCGCCTTCGCGATTTCGAGATTCACATCGGGGAGGCTAGCTCCAGTTTGAGCGAGGAGATCGCCAAGCTTTTCAAAGAATGCATAAACCCAGAGTTGCGCGTGAGGGGATTCCAATCCGGCAACGGCGACTTTGAGCAAACGAGCCAATTCTTGAATCTGTTCACTGGTAAACTGTCGCAGCCTGGCATCTGAGATTAGTCTGACATTTGATATGGCCTCGGCCCAGCGCGATGCTTGAATAGCTTCGCGCACCTGTTCCAACGATTGTACCGGCACGATCAGTTACTCCTTATCCCACATTGTAGAATAGCCGGTCAGAAAGTAGCAGAGGCGGCGACGCTGTGCAAAGGCTATGTCACGAATACGGGCCAATACCATTAGCTATTGTCGTCAACCGGTGCAGTCGTAACAGATTTTTTGACTCGTGAAGAAATCTCGATTTGGAATTAACATTCGCGTGACGAGTGTGCTTCCGTATAGTAGAATACCGCCGCCGCCAACGGCAGTAGTCGCTGAGCCGTCAGTTCCACTTCGGCGGCGCTATTTCAAGCAGGGTATTGAAGACGAACTAAAATTCTAAAGGCTGGTCGTCAGTGCATCCGCAATAGCACAGCAAAGAGAAGCGCAACGATCAGCATAGCCAATCCCGATTCATTTTCCGATGTGACTGGCTTGGTTTGGAAACCGAATAAAGCTCTATTGCTTACGCCGCAGGCTCATTGTCAGGAATCGCTAAGTTCCCTCTTCTACTGCCTTGCAAAAAAGACATCCCACGCCCATCGACCGATGTGAGCGTGTTGCGCGTCTTCGACCTTCGCGCGATAGCGAAATCGATTGCCGTAGCGGTCCCTTAACCTCGCTTCTTGATAATCAAGCGAAACCGATTCAAGACCAAGTTCCGTCAGTGTGTGCAGTTCGTTAGGCTCTGATTTGCCGTTGTGATTCATGTCCTGCCACAGACGAAGCTGTGTGAATATACGGTCGCGCCGGTCAATGATGCCGTCACCATTGCCGCCGTTCTCGGGCTTGTCGAACTCAGTTAATGCAAGAAATCCGTTAGGGTGAGCGGAATGAGGCTGCGGAGTAAAATTACCGAACAACTCAGTACCATTGTCTATGACTCCGTTTCCGTTTCGGTCGAAAACCAGAAAGGCGTCGTCCGAGCGTGCTGTCGTCCAGGAAATATGGTCGAGAATTCCGTCTCCACTCAAGTCGAACGCGACGCCGTTCGCGGCATTCGTAAGATCAAAACCATTGCCAAACACATCGATCAATATTGGGCTGTAGCAAGGGGTTGGCAACGAAGGATCGAGGCCCTGTTCGTTTCCGCCAGCAGTGTCACCGCAGTCGCCGCCTTCAGTTCCCCCGCCACCCGTGATGCAAGAAGTCTCGCTTATGACCGGATCCGGTGTCACTTCTTCCGGTTCCTTGCATTTGCACGTCAGGCCCGCCTGCCCTTGGCGAATGTTCTTGGTCCACTTAGCGTGCCAACCGCCAGGAACAGCAGACTCCTCAACCGTCGCCACGTCGAACGACGGCCAGCATTCAGTGGGGCCAAAGAAGTCCGTCTCGCAGGTCACACCATTTCCAGAGGCCAGCTTGTTTTCACTAAAACCATTCAGATAGCTTATCGTCCATGTCTCCCACTTGGTGGGAATGTCTCCCGGAATCGAATGCTCGCAACAGACGGTGCTGCCGCTATAGCAATTGTACAAGCCCTGAATGGCCGCGGTTTCATTAACCACAAACATGAAGGCCGAAAAGATCAGAAAGAGCAGCGCATTCCTTGTTGTCATTTGATTTCCTCCGAGGAACGACCTTTTCTGGCGCGCGCCACATCCTGTTCGAGTCGTTTAGCATTTTCCACGATTGAAATTATTGCAGACCTCTTCTCAGCAGCGTCCATCGCGCGTACTTCCGTCTCTGTTATAGGCGCATTTGGCTTCAGCGGACCATGAGAAGGCCTCTTTAGCCAGTCGACCTCCTCCAGCAGTGCTTGCTTGCCCTCCTTTAAACCGGTTCTGAACCCGGCTCGGTACCATACGTTTCCGGCCATAGGTCCGCCATAGGTTTTATCATCATCGGTCGGCAGAGACTGTATCTCCAATGCCAGTTTGTCGAGTGCCGCCGGCATGCTCTCATCCGGTACATCGAGCAACTTTTCGTACAGTCCTCTGGATCTTGCGAATTGGATATCGTGACCCAACTGCGAACCTAGCATATCCATTCCCCAGTCTTCATTGCCCTCGATGGAATCATCGTCGAATATAGCCATCTCGACTATGACAGGACCGAGTCGGCCGTCCTCCATCGTGATGTTAAATGGGTCGAATGACTGTATTGTGGATTGCCCTGGCTGCAGGCGGTGCTCCGGTCTTTTCATGTCTCTACCGGTTCCCGAACCATTCCCAGGCGATGTAACACGGAAGGCCATCATATAGCCCTTGCAGGCGCGGTTCGAGATATTCGTGAATTTGACAGTCACCATAGGCCGATTGTTGAATCGTTTATCCGGCCCTAGTCTCGCCGTGGCCTCCAGTGACTGGGTTTTGTTTATTACCTGGAGTTTTTGACTCTTCATTGAAGAGTTGGAAGCAAGCTGTGATCTTGACAAGAAACCCACGGTTATCAGAAGCGGAATGGCGGCTAGAAATATCGAAAGTCTCTTCAGTTTCGACATCGCTCAATTCCTCCCTAATTACTCGACAGCGATAAAGAAGCGCAGTAAACGACACCTAAAAGAAATGGACACGACACAATTCCACGATTCAATGCTGCTCCAGCTCTCATTATCAATTATTGGTACTCTTCTATTGAGCTATGGTCATGAATGGCACGGAGAACGCGAACGATTCTATGCTGGCCAACCATTACCGTCAACAAGACAAGAGATGAGAAACACAAAAACCCTCGAATTAGTCTCTTCTAAAATTACCGATAGAGACTGGAATCGCTTGCGCGGCGATTTTCCTTACTTGGGACCTGATGGAGGCGCTACTCCGCGGAGTCCGTTAATAGATTAGCTATTGTCGTCGACTGGTGCAGTCGTAACAGATTCTTGACCCGTGAAGAAATCTCGATTTGGAATTAACATTCGCGTGACGAGTGTGCTTGTGTGTAGTAGAATACCGCCGCTGCCAACGGCAGTAGTCCCCTGAGCCGTCAGTTCCACTTCGGCGGCATCGTTCAAGCAGGGTATTTGGAGACGAACAAATTCTAAAGGCTGGTCGTCAACGCATCCGCAACAGCACAGCAAAGAGAAGCGCAACGATCAGCATAGCCAGCGCCGGCTCGGTGTCTGGCGTTGGTGCACCAGTTAATCCTTTATTTGAGGCTGAGGTGTTGTTTTGAGTTGCGGCTGCTTTGAGAGTCACAGGGGCTTCGCCCGGGTCACAGATGCACTCCTCAGCGCCGCAGTCACAATACCGGTAGGTGCCAGCGACATGGCCAGCCATAGCCTGCTGTGAAAATGGACCGGGAATGGAATTGTTCCGAGATACACAAAATGGGAGCACCAGCATCAGCGCGGCACAGCATAGTAGTCTCTTCATTAGTCTAACCTCCGGCGAGAATTTGAAGTTGGGCAAGGACGTGCGATTAGAAAGTAGCCGATGCCAACAGGCAGTCGTTGCACTCCTGGTAAACGCCCAACGCATCCGTGTTGAAACTGAAACTCTGTATTGGTCCTTGGCGAAAGTAGCTGCCCAGGCGCGTGCCCTGGCGGATATAGAGACGCTCGAGCTTGTGAGCCAAATAATACTTGGGCTCCCTGTATCTGAGCGGGCGAAGAGTCTTGCACTGCACTATCAGGCATTCTGCTTACATAGCAAAGGCCGATTCGTTGAAGCACATAACCTCCTGGACAACTTGTTGGAGAAGGACCTTGATCCACGGCTGCGCGCGAGGGCAGTAGGCAACAAAGCGGCAGCCTACTTTTCTGCTGGCGAGGTTGACCGATCCCTGCAACTCCACGTGAAGGCTGGGCAACTCGCGCGTGACTGCGATCCCGTCTCTCTCCTCACGGCCCTTCAGACGGTCGCTCTAATAAAAAGCATCCACGGCGATCATCGTCAGTCTCTGGCTGACCTTGAATCTCTAGTGCCATTCGCTTTCCAGGTTTCTAGGTACGATCCGAGAGCCTTTGCCTTGGTGCTGAATAGCTATGCGGTTGAGTTGGGCGAGATGGATCATGTAGAGCAGGCGCTAAACGTCGCCTCGCGCCTAAAGCCATTTGCGTTCATCCATCCCGAGTTCAACGACACAATTGCCGAGCTTGAGAGCAAGCTACCGGCGCGAAAGCATTCCGTCGTAGTCATTCAGCGTGCAGCCGAGCCTGTCGCTGCCCTAAAAACGGTATCCAATCCAGCACGAAAGCGGCGAAGGCAATCAACGTTCATCATCCGTGAAGCCGAACGGCGCTTCACGTCGTTTCGAGCGCCGCCTCCTCAACGCGGACGACTCATTCCATCCAACCTCGCGGTCATCAATCCCGCGCGCCAACCTGCCAAACCACGGGCGCCTTAATACCTCTCCGACTACAACCCCTTCCAAGTACATCGTAGATTTGATCTCTGGTCTAAACGTTGAAAGTCTGCGGAGAAATATCAAGCGCATTTCCACGGCGCATAAATAAAGGTGTTTCTTCAAAGAGCATGCCGTAACCAGATTTCTTAGCGCTACGGTCTGATTAGAAACTCAATGAGCGGGTGGCCGCCATTTGAGGTGGCGTCCACCCTCTCACTAACTGAAGCGCATTGGCGTGAAGGGATTGGTTTACCTAGAGCACGCCGCCGCGCTGGAGGGCAGAATGATAAATGATGACAACCACCGGGACAACCCGGAAAAACGTATTGGCCATTCCACTTCAGCCGCTCCGTCTAAGGCATTCAAGCCGGAATCGTCTGAGACCCCTGTTAACATTCCCAGGAGCGGCAAGTTTAATCGGCGATCCTCCGTGAGCGAACGCGCACAAAAGCTTCGCTCCATCCTCCTTGCTCAACGAGTCGCATATCTGCAAATCCCGCTTCTATCTCACATGCTAATGGCGCGTGCATTGGCAAGCTCATCGGCAATGGCGACCCTCAGGTCACTACAAGTGATCACCGGCGCACGAAGAAGATTTCGAATCCTCGACGCCGAGAGACTGCAATCGCTGAGCGAAATTTGACTGCAACTTTGCGAATTGTTCTGGCTGCGAATCCACCAAAACGCGGCCGTTCTGGATGGAGGTGTATTCGATGGACTATAGAATACGTGAGGCGGTTGCATACATTGAGGCGAACTACGCGAACGTAATTTCAGTTCTTGACCTGACGCGACGCACGAATCTGTCACTCTCACGATTGGAAATTCTGTTCAAACGCGAACTCGGCGTGCCTCCTGTCAGGTACATAAAGGAGACAAGGATTCGGGCGGCGAAAAGAATGTTTGAAACGGCTCCTGCTTTGAGAGTGAAGGAAGTAATGGCAGCGGTAGGCATCAATGACATGACTTATTTTGGACGTCAATTCAAGCGCATGCTCGGGACAGGGCGAACGCATCTAAAGTCCAACAACTTTCATTAGATAGCTTTCGTTCCAGCCGGCATTCAACCTTTTAGACTTAACTCCTACTTTTTCAGTTTTATCGTGCTTGAGTAAGTTCAAGGCAATGTGCCTGAGAATAGCCATATTCTCGGGAGCGTGATCTTT
>QHVH01000006.1 GCA_003222245.1 Blastocatellia bacterium AA13
TCATCCACACTCTCCCATAGCCCCTTCGCCCGAGCCCATTCCTCTAACACCATTAGCCCGCCTAGCGAGGTCAATCTCTCTTCGCTCTGCTCCAGCTTGATCGGTAGCAACGTCTGCTGTACTTTCTTGGTCATCAATCACCCTGTTGGTGCTGTTATTTTGTTTCGTAAAACTCTTATAACATATTTACCAGCAGGGTTTTTCTCTTTCTTTGGGTTTTTTCAATCGCGATTCTTGGGCAAATCAACCGTGATGAGAATTGGGACTCGTGGATGGCGTGGAATCAAACGTGAGCCGGCGTCTTAGAGGCGAGAATCCGCACTATTAATTCATCGTCCCTGGAGCTGCTATTTATCGAGGCCGCCGAGAAGGTCTCTTTGTTGCTCTACTATGTGGGTTATACCGACGCTTGCCAGCGAAACCATCTGATTCATTTGGTCCTGATCGAAGGGCTTCGACTCCGCCGTGCCCTGAATCTCTATAAACTTTCCCTCGCCTGTTCGGACCACGTTCATGTCGACGTCCGCGCGCGAGTCCTCGTTGTAATCCAGATCCAGCGCTATTGCCCCGGAGATCATCCCCACGGAAACAGCCGCTACAAAGTCCGACACTGGAAGCGGAGCGGCGAGCTTGCCGTCGTTGTACAGCTTTCGCAGGGCCAGAGTCAGCGCTACGAACGACCCGGTGATTGAAGCGGTTCTGGTTCCGCCGTCCGCCTGAATCACATCACAGTCTACGTAGATAGTTCGCTCGCCGAGTCTACGGCTGTCGATAACCGCTCTGAGGGATCTGCCGATCAGCCGCTGAATCTCCTGCGTTCGCCCCGATAACTGATTTCGGCCTGTTTCGCGATTGGTGCGAGATTCTGTAGCCCTCGGAAGCATCGAGTACTCCGCGGTGACCCAGCCTCGCCCCTGTCCTCTCAGGAACATCGGCACGCGTTCATCCACCGAAGCGGTACAGATCACGCGCGTCTCGCCAATTTCCATCAGCACCGATCCCTCCGCGTATCTGGTGAAGGCCGGCGTTATTCGTATAGGCCGCAGTTGATCGAAACCGCGTCCGCCGCTTCGTGTTAGAGTCATAGTGCTCCCAGTTCCACAGTCTCCAGATGATCAATGGGACGGCCTAGAAATAGCTCGGCTACGCGCTTGAAGCGACTGGCCGAGTCGGTCACATAGAACTGCTCGGAGCGCCGCCCGGCTCCTCGTTTCAATAACTGATTTGATTCGAGCATCTCCGCCAGTTCATCGGCGACAGCTTCACCCGAATCCACGAATCGAACTGAGTTTCCCATCACCTGGTCTATGACAGGCCGGAGAATTGGATAGTGCGTGCATCCAAGCACCAGCGTGTCAACAGCCGCTTCTTTTAAATCCTGAAGATATTCTTCGACCACTTGTTGCGTGACCGGATGATTCAGCCATCCTTCCTCGGCCAGCGGAACCAGCAGAGGACAGGCCCGCGAGATTATATCAAGGCCCGATCTAATTGAGAACATCGCCTTTTCATATGCGTGACTCGCTATCGTTGCTTCCGTTCCGATAACGCCGATTCGGCCTACTGAAGTTAACCGAACGGCCCGCCGCGATCCGGGCTCGATCACCCCAAGAACGGGAATCGAATATTCGCGCGCGAGATCCTCGGAAGCAAGGGCCGATGCCGTATTGCAGGCAATGGCGATTGCTTTGACTCGCTTCGCTTTGATAAAGGCCGCGTCTTCGAACGCGTATCTATGAACTGTTGATGGGGAGCGTATGCCGTAGGGAATTCGAGCCGTGTCTCCGAGATAGATCAGGCTCTCATTGGGAAGTCGGCGTTCAATTGCCCGAAAAACCGTGAGCCCGCCGACACCGGAATCGAAAATGCCGATAGGCAATTCTGATTCACTCATGGAGAATTAATGGCCCCGCGGTTTCTTGCCCGATCCTTCGATAAGGATGGTCAGGAGAGTATTCATTTCTTCTTCGGCCTCGCCTATCGAGTCTTGAAGGCCGTCTGCTTCAAAAAGGAGACCAAGCGAGTCGGCTGAAACTTCCGTGATGGACTGCTCGAGTTCCAGAACTTCTTGTCGAATGGCTCGAAGCTCCGCGGCGGCATAGGCATTTTCGGCGAGGTGTTCTTTTACCATCGCGATCGAGGCCCTGATCTCGGCTGCGCGGCCGCCCGCTTCCTGCAGGCCCGTGCGCGCGTCCTCGATCCGTTTGATGAGGCTCGACCGCCCCGATTCGAGTTCGTCGATTTCGGCGGACAGCTCAGCCAGTCTTATCACCGCTTCTTCAGGTCGGGCGGGAAGGTTCATTTAACGATTTTCTCCATCAGTTGGCGGGTCAATCTTACCACGTTATTGACTAGTCGCTACACAAAAGGCGGGCGGTCCATCCGAAGATAGATCGCCCGCCTAATGACACCGCTTTTACATTTCGCAAGTGGAGGTGGAGAGAATCGAACTCTCGTCCGAAAGCCGGGAACGCTAGAATCTACATACTTAGCCGCTTCCTCTTTGTTTCGCCCGCCGCGACCGTGGAAACGGCCAAGCATCTCGGCGGACTATCCCGATTGATCTTTCCACGGCACTCCACGGAACGAGGAGGGCCGCGGGCAACCTGCTTAGTTACGCCTCAATCCGTCGCGCAGGTAACTCCGGTTGAGACGTGGCCGCATTAAGCAGCCAGAGCTAGTTCGCTATTCGCGATTGTGTTTTCCCAAGCTTGATAACGCGGAGCGTGGGCCGCGGTATGCATCTATCGCCTCCGGAACTCCCGTCGAAACCTGTCACCCCCTTAGACCATTTGAATCTAACACCGTGAAGTAGATGCGAGCAAGAGAGCGAGCGGCGAAGCGGCGGAGCGGAGAGCCGGCCGGGACGCGAAATGGCCCGGAGGCCCGGAGGCGAAACGGATTGACTTGACGGATTTCAGGATGTAATGTGCGGCTGAAACCGGCTGAGTTTGGCGGCGAGTATCGCCTACGCAGAATCGAATCGAGCTCGCACTGCTACGCGCGCTCGAGCCCGGATGAGTTCTACAAACCGCTCGGCGCTACCGCTTCCTTAAACCAGAACCAGACCAAGGTATGCTCGGGTCTGTCACGTCGTGGCGAGGAGCCACAATTTTGGCGTAGCTCGGCAACGCACTTTGCGACAGAAGCGGAAAGATATCTCGCGAAGTTCAAGAAGAAAGAATCGAATTCCGTGGCATCTCTATTGCTGCCGCACGGTTCGTTGTTCGAGTGATAGGCCCACCCCCAAATCTGGTATGGCTGGACGATTTTTATTCTTAAGTCACAAGTGTCGTGGCGCATTAGTGGGAGGAAGTGATGGATTGGTTAATACCTGATATCTCTATAATACTGGCCACTCTGTTCATAATCGTGTTGATTTTTCTTGCCGTAGGCAGGCGGCTTCAGGTTAAGGAAACATACTTCCGCCTTTGGATTTTCGGCTGGCTCATGTCGGTCATTCATTATCTAGGCCAGCTCGCACAAGCGAGCCTTCAGAGCCCCGCGAAATGGGGGTCGCTGGTGGATCGCGTTTTCCTCGCTTATTCCGTCATAGTGTTTATTGCGGCCGCTGAATCGCTCCGCGGCCGAGCCTTGAAGAGAATGGTTCCCTGGATGATCGCAGCCGGGGCCGTCTTTACTCTCTGGGCGTTCTTATCAGTTCTTCCCGTTCCTCAGTTTCAGTGGGTTAATGTTTATGCTCCCTATACGGTCGGCCTCGGTATCGCATTCGGCCTTGCCGGAGTGTCGCACAGATTTCGGCTTCGTGAAGATTACACCGTTGGCGGCGCAATCCTGGCTTATTCGTTTTTCTTTTGGGCGGCCTGCTTCTTCGCGTTTGCGATATTAAAAGGAACCCCGTTTCTCGTGACTAAGATCCAGTACATGTATCAGTTTTCAAATCTGCCCAAACCCATTGCGGCGATTAGCATGGTGATCTTTCTCCTGGAACGCGAGCGCAGAATAGTTCAACAGCAGCGCGATTTTTCCGATCATCTGATCGAGAGCGCGCCTGAGGGAATCCTTCTCGTGAACCGTTCATTCCGGGTGACTCGAATGAACCAGCGTCTGGAAGCCATGGTAGGTTCCAGAGCTCAGAATCTGATCGGCGAAGAAATGTGGCCGCTGTTCTTTAAAGCTGAAATCGAGACTTTGAAGAATGCCTTCAGCAATGCGTTCTCTGAGAACGAGATTACCTGCCAGGCCAAACTGATTACGCAAGATGAGGGAACTCTCGATGTCCTCGTTACTACATGTCCGATCAACTCCACCGATGGCGCGGCCGGCGCGATGGTTTTGATAAAGGACATAACTGAGCGGCTCAATCTCGAGAGACAGCTCAATCGAACGGAGAAGATGGCCTCCATCGGCATGCTGCTTTCGGGCGTTGCTCACGAGCTTAATAACCCGCTTACGTCGGTCATCGGTTTTACGGAACTCTCGATGCAGGAGGATGATCACCTCAGCGATGTAACCAGAAAGCGGCTGAAGATGGTTCTCTCGGAGGCGTACAGGACCAGAAACATCGTGCAGAAGATCCTGCGATCCGTCAGGCACGACGAGCCGCAATGCCGGCCGGTCGATATCAATCAGATCATCAAAGAAACTCTCGCATTGCGCGAGCATGACCGCGCCGCCAACAACATCAACATTTCACACGATCTGGCGACGAATCTACCGATCCTCGCCGCGGATGCGAGCGATATCCAGCAGGTCTTCATAAATCTGCTGCAGAATTCTTTCGACGCGCTTGCCGAAAGCGGCGGCGGCCAAATAAGGATTCAAACTCGCTTCAACGGCGATGATGTAGTAGTCGAATTCAGCGACAGCGGGCCGGGTTTGGCGGAGCCGGACAAGGTGTTCGATCCTTTCTATACGACCAAAGGGGTTGGAAAGGGCACGGGCCTCGGTTTGTCGATTTGTTATCAGATCGTGAAGAGTTTCGGAGGCACGATTTCCGCCGCTCGCGGGCCGGGAGCTCGCTTCATAATATCGCTGCCCGCCACGAATGCCAGGTCGTTCCCTTCAGCGCAACCCGATGCCGAAGAAGCCGCGGTTTTCTCGGGCGCGCCTCGAGTGCTCATAGTCGAAGACGAACCGTCCATAGTGGCTCTGCTCGCGGACTCGCTTTCGAATGCTGGTATGAGCGTGGAGAGCGCTTCCAATGGGGTGCAGGCCAAGAGCCGAATATCGCAGCATAGATTTGACGCAATCATTACCGACTGCAAAATGCCGGGCAATGTAAGCGGCGTACAACTCTATGAATGGATGGCTGAGAATTTTCCCGGATTGGAATCGCGAATCTTGTTCATGACCGGAAACGCGATGGAACCCAGCACCTATGAATTTCTTCAGTCCGTGGATGTCCCGGTCTTTTACAAACCGTTCAACATGAAAGAGGTCGTAGCAGAGATCCAGAAGGTTGCTTCACGAGAAACCAGCGGCAATGTCATTCGAATGGCCCGTCGCTCGTGACCGGTCAAGCAGCGTGGTCGGATCCGGGCAGGAATGTAGAACAGAGGCGTGACTGAACAGTTGGCTTCGAGACTTCTTCATGCGACTGGCCAGTCGTTCAGTCTCCTCAAAGACTTCGTCCGGAATTGAGACTGCGGTTTTCATACCCGGAGTATAACTTACAGACCTAGCATCAATCTGACGAAAGAAAGTAACCACATATGATCTTGGCGTATTGTTGCGCTCGACCCCTATACGCTCCATTACAGTGCGGCATTCGCTTTCTCCATCCTCCCACATTCGCCGCGAGCAATTCACGAGCGGCCGATAAGGCCAGGACGGAAATCATAGTTGCCACAACCCGTGATCCACATCTCCCTGGATATAGATCGCGAACGTGCCCTTTCCTGGAATCTCCAGCGGGGGGTGCGCAACGAAAGCGCCCTGCCTGGACGCCGCATCCAACGCCGCTTCGATGTCGTCAACGAGCCAGTATGGTCGAACGACTGGCTTCTCTATATCCCGCAAGGGACCTCGCACGCCAATGTTGCCGCCATCCGGCAGTGGAGCCGTTCGCGCGCCTCCAAGAAGCGGATCAGATGGGCCAAACTTGATGCCGTGTGCAGCCTCATAGGCAGCACACACAGCATCGACATCCGAAGCGACAATCTCTAGGTAATGAACCTTCATTCCAAACTCCTTGTGGTTTCCTGGTCGGGTAGCCGGGCGACATTGCTGCCGCCCAGCCCCTAAGAACCCGACTTGAGAGTTTCCGCTCATCCCGCTCAAGCCTCAGATAAACGCCTCATTCACAAAACGCGGTTTTACCACTGTCAACTCACGGTCGTGAACCTTGGTGTGACAGCTCGGATGAAAGCAGTACACGATTGCTCATGTTATTGCCTCCGCCGAATTCACCAGAAAGCTTTTGAGGTTCTTTCTGGACAGCCTGATTAATAGCTTGCCGTTGTTACTTACGTACAGTCGTGACTGAATCAAACGACCGAATGAACAGACCATTCTGCCCGGCCCACCGGATTTCCCCTCCGCCGTGATCGCTTCAAGGACATCAATTGCCCGACCCTTGAGAAGTTCCCAGTCGAGAATGAAGTAATTCATGAGGTCGAATACCTGCGGTCGCGGCTTGAGGCGCTTGCTATGCGGCAAACTCAACAGGAGTAACTCCGGAAAGATCCGCTGACAATTTGGCTTGCCAAAGATCGTAGTTGTGTTGCATCGCAAGCCAATTCTCTGGAGATCGTCCGATTGCCTTCGAAAGCCGCAAGGCCATTTCCGGGCTGATTCCACTTTGGCCATTCACGATGCGCGTTAGCGTCGACGCGGATACATCAAGGCTCTCTGCCAAACTGCGAACGCTCAGAGCATGAGGCTCTAAATAAACCTCCCGAATGAACTCACCGGGATGCGGCGGGTTGTGCATGGTCATTAGTGGTAATCCTCGTAATCGAGTAGATGGACATCACCATCTCGGAACTCAAACGTTAATCGCCAATTGCCGCTCACTGATATGGCCCAACGACCTTTCTATCGGCCCTTGAGCGGATGCAGCTTGAATCCAGGAACATTCATACCTGAATCCTCAACTCGCTGCCCGCGCCCCGCTGGATGCATTGTAGGGCGGCTTGGACAAAGACTTCAGGTGGTCTTGTTCTTTTCATCCCAGATCATCGGCTCCCACAACTCCACCTTGTTTCCCTCGGGATCCATGATCCACGCGAACTTCCCGTTTTCATGCGATTCGGGGCCGCCAATAATTTCGACTCCGTCCGCACGGAGTTGCGCGATCATCTCGCCGAGATTGTCAACCCGGTAGTTAATCATGAAAGAGGAGTTGCTGGGGCTGAACCACTCGCTTTCCTTTTCGGCGATGTGCCATACGGTGAGCCCTTTGTCGTCGGCTTTGTCATCCTGCCATTTCAGAATAGCGCCGCCAAAGCTCTCCAGTTGCATGCCCAGGTGTTTCTGATACCAAGTCACAAGAGCGGTCCTGTCGTTGCTGCTCTTGAAGAATATACCGCCAATTCCCGTAATTCTCGCCATCGTTTGCCTCCATTCACGTGGTTTGCTGATGCCCTCAGCGGGTCGGGTAGCCGGGCGACATTGCTGGCACCCAGCCCCCTAAGAACCCGACGTAAGAGTTGCCCTCGGCTCAAACATCTCAAAAGACTCCTCAAAGGCTCCGGCTCCTGAGACATAGACCGCATATGGCCTAAGTCCGACTTCAGCAGCGGTGGCTCAGCATTGCACTAGCCACGGTCGGCTGCAATCCCATATTGGCCGCGTGGGAGAAATCAGGCAATCCGTTTTAGTTCCTCTCTGAGGACACGTCGTATCACTGTTTCCAAGGGTTCTTTTTGTTGGCTGATATACTCTCGTAAGGCCTTATTGATGAGGGTTTGATAATTCCCGCCACCAGATTTATTTACCAGGTCCCGGAACCAAGCCAGCACCTCATCATCCAGCCTGATTGTGATACGCGTCTTCCCAGGCGTTGCAGTGACGACTGCCCCGCGTCGGCCTTTACTGAAATCATATTCCTTCTTCATAGTCCCTCGCTATATTGTCTGCGCTCGTGTAACGTCGCCTCACGCGCTGAAATGATGCGGATCGTTTCTCCCCGAAAGGTGTAAACCACAACTAACACACGCGCCAGAGCGTCAATCCCGATGGTAATGAACCTTGGTTCATGGGAGTGGTCGTCATCAAGGGTCAAAGCCAGTTCATCTTCAAGCGCAGTGACTGCGTCTGCAAAGTCAACGCCATGCTTGCGGAAATTGCTGGCGGCCTTTTTGAGATCCCACTCAAAGCCCACGAGAGAATTGTATGTACATTAGTACACCATTTCAAGAAACATGACACTGTGGGAAGCCGTGGGAAGCCTAACAATGCCCGGCAGCAATTCAGAGAGTGTCCGTCGGACTCCGCACACTGCGGCCGCCTTTGTTCAATACGTGCGTGTAAATCATCGTCGTAGTAGTCAGATCTTCGGTCATTGAGAGCCGGTCTTGCGCGAGAGTCTTCCGCCGTTCTTTCCTGGCGCGCTATCAGTAAGGTAGCGTCAAAGATTTTGTGTAAATAATCGGGCGTGGTTCGGTGAGCTTGAGACAATGCTCGGTAGAATTGAGCCATTCGCACGCAAGGTCGATTCCCGCGCCGGCAAGACTGAGTCGGTTGCCCGCGAGATTGAGACGATGCTCGATCGAGAGAATGGCTTGTCGGATCGAGTTTCTTATCCGCAAGATCGACTCCAGCGTCCGCCGAGGCGAGACAATGGGCGATCCGATCGACTCAAGCGGCGGCAAGAGCGACTCGTTTAGGAACCGAATCGAGGCCTTTGCTCCCTGCGTGCGCGGATCAGATCACCCCGTGCGTTGACCAGATCGATTCCTGCACCTCCAGGATTGGTCCTGAGCTCTGATGAGATCGACTCCCGCTTCGTCAAGATCGATCCGTGGGCCGATAAGATCGATCCGTGGCCGTCAAGACTGCTCCGTGGGCCGATGAGATCGACTCGCGAACCGTCAAGATTGCTTCGTGCGATGATTGATTTAACCCGTGCGCCGCCGTGATCACCTGTGCGACGGCAGAATGATGTTTAACGATGAGCTGATCTATTGGCCTCGCCTTCTACCGCCGCCAAAGCCGCGGCCGTTGTCCATCGGCTCGATCAGATCTTCTCCGAGCAATTCTGTGACGATCGCGAGCTTGACGATAATGCGCGGTTCGGAAAGCAGGAACCTGTCGGCAGTCATCTGGGCTCGTTCAAAGTCCTTCTCCGCCAGCGCAGCCAATCGCTCACCGCAACTGCCCACCATGCGCATCAACGTTCCTCCGTTTTGCACCGGCAGCTCGCCGTCCTTGAACAGATTCACTTCGAAGCCGTTTAGCAAGGCCGCTGCTCCGAGCAGCTCGTTTACCTGATTTATCGCCGGCTCCAATAGCTCAAAACTGCGTTGAGGGTCCAAGGCGGAATAGGCTGCGACGATGCTGAGCTGCGCCTGAAACTGCGCGAGATTATTAGCGCGCCTCCCCAGGAAATTTCTTGCTTCATCCAGAAGCTGAACCGCGAGCTTTGGATTATCGGTCCGAATTACATTGACGAACTGAAGAAGAAGCGCCGTGCGTTCTTCGTCGGTTTGCGCGCGCAAAAGAGTGCGCCTTACATCTTCAATTTGTTTTGGCCCGGCTGACGCGGCCGACTGTTTTAGATCGGCGGCTTGCAAAATGCCGCCGCGGACCGAAGGGTCAAGGTGCTCGGATGCAATCTGCCGCGCTCGATCCGTGTTACCTTCGTCGAGCGCCTTCAGCGCCGCTTGTCGATATATATTCGCTTGCATTCTTTCGGGCGCAAGACCGGCGGCCGCCGCCATGCTGTCCGAGGTTCCACGTTGCAGCAGGGCGCCCATCTGCTGGAACGATGCTCTCTGATTGTTATTCATGCCGAGCTCGTTGAGCTTCTGATTGACCAAGAGAGCGCGCTCGGGTAGATACTGATTCACCTGAGGCATCATCTGCTGCAATCCACTCAAGAGCGTCCGCGCGTTAGCCTGCTCGTTCTGAGCGTCGGTGGAAATGCCGTTATTTGGAGCCGCACCGTTAAAATTGTTAGGCCTTCCCCGGAAACCTCCGGGCCCCCCTCGACCCGTGTTTGCGTTCGGGTCAGGCGTCGCTCTCAAGGCGGCGGTGATGACTGAATCGAGCAGCGAGCGAAACGATGACTCGGAAAGAAACTGATCGGCGGCTGCTGTCTGAGCGCCTTCCGCCGATTGAGAAGATTGAGAGCTGTCGCTCGCCTTCTTATCGGGACGAGGGCCCGGCCGCAGCAGCGTCAACGACAGGCGCGCCGCATCCGTCTTTGAAATTAACTCGTCCGATTGAAGCCGCTTCAACAACTGCGAAGAGAGTTTCGCGGCCGAATCTTGATCCTTTACCTGAAGCTGGCCAAGCACCTTTGCGATAGCCGAGGGATATTGATTCTTATCAAGCCAGTTTTGAACGTTGTTGAGCGCCATCGCCGGATCTTTGGCGGCAATGAGAGCGACAAGATTTTGTTCCAGAGCTCCTTCCTGATCCGGCCGCCTGGGGCCGTTCGAAGGCGGCGTCGGCATTTGCTGAAGGAACTGATAGGCGAGCGCCGGGTCGTGCTTGGCTACGGTGAGCAGCAGTTCCTGCCGCAACTGGACGGCGGTCCGAACCGGGCCAAATCCGCGCGCATCGGTGGAATCGCTCTTTTGAAGCAGCTCGCCGACGCCGGCGGAAGCTTGAGCGAACAGATTCCGGGCGCGTCCCTCGTCGTGATCCCAGAGCAGGTCTCCAGCGGACATCTGTATGAAAATGCGGTTCTCCGATAATTTCAGCGCGCCCGCGTCGGCGATGATCTGATCGAGCATGATCAGCGCTTTCTCTTCTGGTGTGGTCTTGTCTTTCTTTTGCTGATCGGAATTTTGTTGATTGGCCGCCTGTTGTTCCGACGGCTGTTGTGCTTTGTAGCTGGGCGCCGAGATCAATATGACCACGAACACCAAAACGACTGAGATCACGCGATGTATTGCGTTCATGCCTTCACTCCGCAACTTGTAATTGAAAATGGATTGCCTTCGAGAGCATCCGCTTGCATTTGCTATTACTCAGATGAGCCCAAATCGGTTTCCGCGAATTTTGACAGGGAAAGGCGTCTGGACGTTGTCCTGCCTTCGGATATATGCTCTCAGCAATTCGCCCAAAGAACAAGATGGAGATTGTGCCGATGAATTTGATCAGCCGTGTCCTCTGTGCGCCACGACCGATGCGCGTTTCATGGAACGCCAACGGAATTGCGCTGAATCTTCGAGTGAGCATTCAAGCCAGTCTCCTGGTCCTTCTGAGCACCCTTCTTCTGGCACCGTCAGTCGTCGCGGGATCGCAGGCAAGCGAGTCGAGCGCCGCGCAATCCCAGGCTCGGATTGAGAGTCTTTCCTCAGCCGAGTTTTCCCGTTTAATTCGAGACCTGTCCGAAGACGGCGGATACTTCAGATCGGACAACTTCACTTCGAATGAGACCTCCTATCTTCATGTTGTCGACAAGCTGCACGAACTGGGCGCTAGCGGAGGCGCTTACATTGGAGTCGGGCCCGAGCAGAACTTCACATACATCGCGAAGATGCGGCCGCGCATTGCGTTCATTGTGGACATCCGGCGGCAGGCGATGATTCAGCACCTGATGTTCAAAGCTATCTTTCATTTGGCGCCCAACCGCGTTCAGTATCTGTCGCTGCTTTTGAGCAGACCCCTGCCGAAAGAAAAAGGGCCCGGTCCTGACGCTTCGGTCAATGAGATGTTGTCCTACTTCAGTCAGGCTCAGCCCGACGAAAAGGCGTACGCGGCGAATCTGACCGCGATCCGCAAGGCGATTCGCGAGGACTTTCAGGTTCAGCTTTCGGACGCGGATCAGGCAAGCCTCGACTACGTCTACAAGAACTTCCGAACCGACGGACTGGAGATCGGATATCGAATGGAAGGCTCTTCGTGGGGAGGCTTCTTTCCGAACCTGAAGGAGCTTATTGCGCAGCCGGATCAACACGGCAAACTCGGAAATTTTTTGGCTGCAAAAGAGGATTACGATTTCGTGCGCGATCTGCACAAGCGCAATTTGATCATTCCAGTGGTCGGTGATTTCGCCGGCAAGAAGGCTCTAGTCGCCGTTGGTGATTATCTTCGAAAAAACGGACTGACGGTCACTGCATTTTACACGTCGAATGTTGAGCAGTATCTGTTTCAGAACGGAGTCTTTTCGGGCTTTGCTGAGAACATTCGCAAGCTTCCGGTTAGTGACAAGAGCCTCTTCATACGAGCGGTCCCGAGCACGCGCTTTTCCCATCCGGCGCAGATGCCCGGACACCGGTCCACCACGGTGCTGCAGTACATTCGAGTCTTTCTTAAGGACTTCGACGAAGGGATCTATCATTCGTACGGCGAGATGGTAGCGACGCATTATATCGCCGCTGTTCCGCCTACAGAGGAACGGAAGTAATCGATAATCAGCGGCTTTGAGATTACCTCCGGACCCATGTTATGCACTCCCGTATCCGGCTCGATTTTTCCACGAGGCGTAACCACCGTCACTTGCACCGCGACGGTCAAATAACTCGAGTCAATGCTCGTTGAGCGTGGCGGTCTTTGGCACGTGCATACAGGACGATTCAAGCGGCGATCTGCTGTACCTGAATTCGGGGACGGGGGAGTATCTGTTCCTGCAATGCAGCACCAAGGCGGTGAAGCTGTCAGGCATCGGCAAGATTAACAAGACGCCTTGCACTACGGACTTCACGGACACGCGGTCAGATCGAAAACTGACGGCTTCCATTAACTCGTGCACGAAAAGCGCGACAGCTTCCATTCAAATAACCGCGCTCGGAAAGACATTCGTGTTGACTGATAGGAAGACGACCGACGATGCCTGCATATGTCCGTGAGTCTCAGCGATCGAGAGGGCTGATCAGAACTCGAGCAACGCAGCGAGTTTGGATCGGCCCTTTGCCTTTGCGATGTCTAAAACCGTGGCGCCTGATTTATCTTTCCGGGACGGATCGCCTTTGGCGGCAAGCAGCGCCTTGAACATATTCTCGTTTCCTCGCGACGCGGCTTGATGGAGCGCGGTCCATCCGTCGGAGTCCGCGAGATCAGGATTGGCGCCGTGTTCCAACAGCCAGATCGCCTGTTTGAACTGACCCCACCGAATCAATTCATTCAGAAGCGGCTTCTCGTTGTCGATAGCATCGTCGATCTTCGCGCCGTGCTTCAACGCGATGTCGGCAAACGCAGGATCGGTTTTCCAGGCAGCGGCCGGCAGAGCAGCAGTCGGATCAGCGCCGCGCTCAAGAAATAACTCAAATAATTCGATCTGGCCTGACGAGATCGCAAAGTAGACGGTATCCACGTCGTGTCCCCAGCTCTTCACTCTCGACTTCAAGTCAGCACCATGGTCGAGCAAGAGGCGGCCTATGTCGAGCAGCGAATCATGGGTCTTCTTATTGCGTTTACCCATCCGCGAGCCCGCGGCGCATTGAAGAGCCGTAAGACCTCCCGGATCACGAGCAGCGGCGAAATCGGAATTCTTAGCCAACAGCTGCTCGACCCGTCGAAGATCGCCTAGCGCGGCGCTGACGAAACCGTCGATTACCGCGCCGGCTTTTCGCAACTCTTCGACGTAGTCAGGCTCGCCTACAAAAGCCGCGGTGATGATTGCTCGCGTTGACGGCCATCCGCCGAGCTGTTCCGGATCGGCGCCTTTTGAGAGCAACCAGCGAAGACAGGTTATTCGCGAGGCGGGCGGTTGTTCGTGCTGAGCGTGCGGCTTCTCCTGGATCATCGAGTGAAGCGGGCGATATCCGCGATACTCGCCGTTCAGATCCGCTTCGAATCTCAGAAGCACCTCGAGAGCCTGTTTCCACGCAAGCCTTCCGGCTTCACAAACAACCTGCGCGGATCGAGCAGCTTCGGGGTCATCGGCAAGGTATGCCTTCACGCCGCCAAGATCGCCTGTTCGAAGGAATTCAATGAGCCGCTTGCGATTGCCTTTTGCCATATTGTTCAACCAGATTCAGCGCGGATTTCTTACACACAATCTATTCAGTGCGGGGGAATACATGACAAGGAATGCGCGCCTACCATTGTGCGAGATCATAGGTCTGTTGCTCTCTCTCTCGATGCTCTCAACAATCGCCTTTGGGTTGGAAAGGATGCGGCGGCAACCATGGGCTGGCGCCCCTTCAGGGCGCGAACTTCTTTCGGCGATCGTACCGGGGGCTGCGCTGCGCTGGCCCCGGCTATTCACTCGTGCCCCTTCGGGGCTTTCACTGCTCCTTCTTCGATGCCAAACTCCAGCGATGGTTTACTATCTCTACAAATCGGCTTGAGAGCGCCGCTACTCCTTCGTCGCGGCGCCCTCGACAAGCTCGATACGGATCTTGTCCGGCCCTTCGATAAACGCAAATTTGATCTTGCCGATGCTCCTGATTTCGTCAGTCACCTTCACGCCCTCTTTGCGAAGCCGTTCGAGAGCCTCGGGCAGATTGTCATAGCTGAAGCCGACGTGATCGACGACTCGTCCTTTGGTGGACGATATTTCGGTTTGACCGTTTTTCCAGTGAGCCGCGTAGTCCTTCTTTGAATATTCAATCGGAAAGATGATGATGTTGACGTTGTCGGCCATGAGCGAGACACTCGGGCCCACTTGAAAGTCTCGGTAAAATCTCGGCTCGCGAGATGGAGGCGCGGTTCCGCGCCGAGTCACCCCAAGGTGCTTAACGTACCACTCACCGGCCGCAACCGGGTCCGCGCTGAACAGATGAAGATGGCCGAAATGATGATGAGCCGCGGTGTTTAGCTCGATGAGCGCGTGATCGGGGCTTTCGACGTAGGCGAAATAAAAGTTCGGCACGCGCGCCAGATCGCTGATGTCCGTGAGCGGCGCGAAGAACTTCGTTCCGCTATCGAGCTGCTTCTGATAAGTCGTTTTCATGTCTTCGGCGCCCCATCCGAAGTGCCATATCGCGGAAGTTAGCTCCCATGGCGGAGCATCCTTGACCTTGTTGAACAGCAGCCATGATTTCTGCGCCCATACCGCATCCAGGAGACCGGCGAATTTCGCCTTCTCGCAATCAAACTTGCTTGTGTAGAAGTTGATTGCCGCCGCTGGATCGGTCGTGTTCAAGTGAAGATGATGGAAGTGCGCGACCGAAGCAGGCGGCGCTTGATTCCGCGAAGCAGCAATGCCCGCGAATGCGATCGATACCAGAGTCACCGCGATAAAAACTCTCTTTATCAATTTCATGTTTCACCTCACTTAGGACCAAAGGAACAGATTGAATGAGCGGACCGGCGGATTATGCGAAATGCGCTGACGCAATGACGCCGGATCTGACCAACCTGCCCGAGCGTTGTAGCATGACATATCCCGTCTGGCCAGCGCGGACCGCATAGAACGCCGATTTGTAGGCGGTCAATCTCTTCGCGCTTTTCTCTTCAAGTCACGACGTTTGTAGACCATCAGCCTGCCGCAGGGCCCAACAGTCCTGTAAGCCTTCATGAATTCCGCGATCTCCGGAAAGTTGTTTATATTGAGCTCTGAGTTAAACATCCCCACTTCATCGATGATGTAATTGGGATTCACAGACTCTAGCTCGCGTACAAGCTGAGCGCGCGCGGCGGCGGTCTGATCTTCGTCAAGCAGGCTTGTGCGCTGGCCGTTCACGTTTGCGATGTCGGCCGGAACGCCGGTCAAAGGCTGCGTGCTGAGATAATGCGAGGCCGGTATGAGTCCGGACCAGTAATAGATCTCCGGTCGATAGCCCCATACGAAGAGATAATCGGAAGAACCCTCCGGCGTGCGCGTTCGAGGACCGTTCTCTCTAATAGCCTCCAATCCCAAGCGATCGGCGGCGTCTTTGTCCAACTCGCGCACCACGGCCGCGGCCATTCGCTCTTCGTGATTCAGCACGTCGTAGTACCAGGATTTGGTCGATTCGCTCTTGTTTCCTCGAATCCAATCGGCGGCCAGCACAACGGTTCTTGTATGGAATCGAATGGCCGTGACCAATAAACCAACCGCGAACAACGCGACGCCTGGCGCTCGAATGAGCCGTTTCGATTGCTTCAACCGCGGCGCGAGCAGCATCCAACCTCGGGCTCCGAGCAGGCAAAGGGCCGGCAATACCTGGAAAAAATAATGACCGTAAAACCTTCCGCCTAGTGCCAGTCCGAGGAATGACACGGCGCACCAGACGAGGAGCATCGCGTCGAAAGCAAACGGCCTGTCCGGCCATGGAACATTTTCCGCGAGAATTTCTTTGCGCGATCGTGTGAAACGGCCGAGCGTTCTTGCCAAGACAATCAAAAGGCCTATGAACAACGTGCTGTTCAACGCGAAGTATGCGACCCCGAACCTCAGCGTCGACGCAAGGATGTCTTTAGCCGAGTGGAGGCTCGCATATTTGCGCCCCCAGACCCACACGTCTCGCCAGTAATCGGTCAGCGCATGATGGAAAAATAAATAACCGATAATCGGAGCCGATATCGCCGCAAATCCCAGTGCGGCCGCGGCGATCAGTAATAGCGACGAGCCGAGAATGGGCGGCGCTGACGCGAATTCCGGTGAGCGAGCGTGATCGAGAGAACTCAAAATAAATGGGGAGAGGAGAATCAGCGCCGCGAAGAATATGAGATCAAACAATCCTTTTGGATTCGCTTGAATAGCGAGAGCGGCCGAAGCTCCGGACAGGCACGCAAGCATCCAGGGGCGCAATCTTGACGCAATAACTCCGCGGCTGACGGCGCAACTCATGATGGCCAGATGCGCGGCGACCGTGTAGGGCGCTGTTTCCAGGAAATCGGTATTGAATCCCTGGACGTGTCCGTGCCCGCTGCCTGAGCTCGTGCTGAAGAAGGTGAATAAGCAGGCGGCGAATACGCCCAGCCGTTGGCCATAGTACTTCTTGCCGATTAGATAGAGGATCACCGATACAGCCGCGACGTAGAGAATCGTGAATAGCCTGATCACAAGAATATGCGGCCCAAGGACTTTGAACAGCACCGCGTAAATCAGCGGCAAGAGCGGCGGCTTGTCGAAATAGATCTCGCGATACAAGACCTTGCCTCGAAGAATCTCTTCGGCAGCCGTGAACCATAAGCCGTCGTCTTCATAAAGGCGGCTCGCGTAGAAGATTCGCAACACGAAGCTGGCGGCAAGCAGCATCACGAACAGACGAGCGGGCGTCAGACGATCGATCCACGAAGCTTGCGCCGGGTAGCTTTCGGGGGAGGTCGAGGAGTTGGCCGTGGCTATCAAAACTAGACCGGAGTGAAGAAGCGTACGAGATTGGATTAAAGAACCGGTTGCTCGATTTGAAGCACGGGAAACATCGCGGGTGTTTCGAGGTGTGCTCCTAAAGCGGCATCAAGCTCGGCTGAAACATCGCCCGCCAGGGCGGACAGAGAATCGAAATGAAACTGCTGCGGATCCATCAACTGTGAAGGGCAGACGTTGCCCATCGCATTGAGCATCGACTGTCGAACGTGAGGGATGTCGCTCTGCAGATCCGTGATCAGTTGTTTCATTCGCTTTCGCTTCAGATTTTCCTGCGAACCGCATAGATCACACGGAATGATCGGAAACGATCGCGTGTCGGCGTATGCGGCTATATCAGACTCCCAGCAGTGCGCGAGTGGACGGATTACAACGTTACGGCAATCGTCGCTGCGCAGAATCGGCGGCATCGCCTTCAATGAACCGCTGAAGAAGAGATTCAGGAGAAACGTTTCGAGAATGTCGTCGGCGTGATGGCCGAGCGCGATCTTTGAGCATCCTTCTTCGACCGCGGCGTTGTAGAGTATGCCTCTCCGCAGACGTGAGCATACCGCGCACGTTGTCTTGCCTTCGGGCACCAGTGCCTTAACGATGGAGTATGTATCGCGCTCGATGATCTTGAAAGGAACGCGCCTGTGGGCCAGGTATTCCGGGAGTACTGTCGCGGGGAACCCGGGCTGCTTCTGATCGAGATTGACGGCGAGCAACTCGAACCGCACTGGAGCTCTCTGCTGCAAGTCGAGTAGTAAATCCAGCAGCGTGTGGCTGTCCTTGCCGCCGCTCAGGCACACCATCACGCGATCGCCCTCTTCAATCATATTGAAGGCCGCAATGGCCGAGCCCACGCCGCGAAGCAATCTCTGTTTCAGCCGATTCGAATCCTTAGTCATATCAATACCGCGACTAAATACCGCGACGCCAAACTCGCATACTTTACCAGTGTTCGCGCATCAGGCGCGGGAAATGAGTGATTGCTTCCAGACCTTTTCTTCTCACGATAAAAGCAACAATGACAGCCGCCGACCATACGAAGTATAAGACCGTGATCACAATTTTCGTCAGGTGCGCGGCCTGTTCGATCCAATCCGGCGTCAGCGAAAAGAGGTGCGCGGTCCACTGCGCGATGCTCGAATGAGCCATCGTCGGGTCAATTGGGTTCTCCAGTCCCGACATCAGGAATTGAATCATCCAGAGAGCGAAGAGCAGCAATGCTTCCCACCACGAGAATCTCATATTGGCGAGAAGCAACGCTCCGAGCAGCGACTGTCCAAGCGTGAGCAGAATTTCGAGCTGTTGATGCTGGTCGAACTGGATAGTCGAGATCCTGCCCAGGGATATCGCGTATGCGATCGGCAGCATGGCGGCAAGCATCGTCCATTGGTTTATGTTCGAGCTGACCATGTTCATCAATGCCATCGGAGCCGTCTTCACCTTTCTTGCCCAGTTGAAGGCGGACACTTTCTCCGGGAACTCCGACAGGAATGGAGCCACCCATTGGACGAACACGAACGTTGATAATCCAAGGCCAAGCGCGATGGCTTTGAGGCTTTCGAGAAACGGCTCGGCGCATACGTACAACAGCAGTCCTCCGGAGACAAACAAGCCGATTATTATCGCGTTCCTCACGCGGGGCGGCTGCCGCAAGATGAGTTGCGGGACCTTGTCCGCATCCTCGATCCGTTCCTCGCCTTGAGGCGGAATTTTTCTTAAAAAGAAAAGATAGGCGAAATAAATCAGCGAAAGGAGGGCGGTGTCGATCAGATTGATACTTGCCTTTGCCCAGATAACGAAGAAGTATGCGATAGAGATGAGAAGAAAAATGACCTCGACCGCGTGTTCACCCTCGAGCACGATATGCCCGAGTTTCTTGCCGCGCCGCCTGCACACAAAAGCCGCGGTAACGTAGATCATCGGCCAGCCGAGGCCGACAAGCAGGCGCAGGCTGCCGGTGAAATTCGCCGTCACGAGCCCGGTTGCATGTGCTGTCTGGTAGGGATCGAGACTGTGCCGAGCCACCTGGCCGGCTTGCCACGCGATCACGGCTTCAACCGCAAACTCCGGAAGCGTCTGCAGCCAAGCGAGCATTGCCAACGCGAGGCCCTGCGATACGAGAAACTGGGCGGCTTCGGCGGCCCAGGCTATCACAATCGCCGAACCAAGCACCGAGGGAAAAGTCCAGATGGCCGACGAAGCTCCTTGTAAAAATCCCAGGAACGCGGTGAGCGGTTTGAGGGTGGCCTTTAGAAGTGAGTGAGGGTGCATCGGCTCTCGGCGGAGACGGCTCGTTCAGCGGCTTCGCATCGATTCGCGAATTCCTTCTATGTAAGCAACTCGCGTATTTTCGGGATAAAATCCTCGAAGTTAAGAGGCTTTCTGGCGCAGACCGAAGCGCCCGCCTCCAACATGCTTTTGATGGTGGCCGGTCCGTAGGCTGTTATCCCGACAACGGGAACCGACGCAGTGACCGGGGTGCTTCTGATCTTCGACGTCAATACAACGCCGTTCATTATAGGCATATCGACATCGGTGATGATCAAATCGAACCCGCGTTCCACCGCGATGGCGAACGCCGCATCGCCGTCCCGAACGGTCAAAACCTCGTAACCCTCATTTCTGAGAACTAACGATAAGAGATAACGCGTTTCAAAATCGTCTTCGACCAGCAATATCTTCTTAGTCATGCCGTGACCCTGAGCCTTGACCCTGAATCTGATGTGGAGTTTTTCAGTGTAGCAAAGCGGGGGTTGCTTTGGAAGATGGGGGCTGCTATCCGCGATGCATTCGGACTATGACCAGGGGCAAGCACGTTGCCCCTGGTCATTCTATCGGCGGCTTTTCAGGCCTTTACCTTGACGCTCTTTAGGTCAGGTAAGGGACGAAGGTCCAAACTCCAGCGTCCTTTCCGGACAGCCGTGGGGTATTTCAGCAAACCTTAGCGCTTCGATCCCTCGGTTCGGACGAGCATCTCGGTTCCCGGCTCGAGCACGAGGTCTTTGTTACCTTCAATAAGAACGGTTCCCACACCGGCGGCGCCGCCTATGATTGCGCCCAACAGCGCGCCTTTGCCTCCGCCGGCTATTCCTCCGAGGACAGCGCCCGCGACTGCTCCGATCGCGCCGCGCTTCTGAGTGTCCGTAGTCTTATTGCCGGTTTCAACGTGTCCTTCTTCGTCGACCTTCTTAACGTTTTCGGAATCGTAGATTCGTTGAAGGTCGCCGTGGAACGGGGCGGTACGTCCGTCTTCAAGCGTAATCGAATCAAACGCGATTCCAAGCTCCGTCTTGCCGCTCACCTTGCCTGATCGATTCAGGGTTGCGATGTGGCCCTCGATCGTAGCGTTCTCGAAAGAAGAAGGTGTAAGCACGACCGCGGTAAATCGATCGCCCGCTACATTTTTCTTAGTGTCTATGCGAGATGTGAGTCTGATCTTGAAATCGGCGCTCGAGGGCACGTTTATGGGACCTGCGTTCCTCGGGCGACCGTTGTCGCGGTCTCGATCATAGTCTCTGGTTCGATCGTTATCGCGGGTCCTGTCGCTGTCGCGACCCCGGTCATTTTCCCGGCCCCGATCTCTATTCACGTCCTGATCATCGGTCCGGCGCTGATCGCGAGTATCTTGAGACTGAGTGCGCTGTGCCTCAGCCCGTTGAGCTTCTGCTCGTTGAGCCTCTGCCCGTTGCATATCGGAAAGAGCCGCGGCTTTTGCCAGCAGGACGGCGTTGGGCGGTATATTGATGTTTTTGGCTCGGCCGTAATAGGCATCCGTATATCCGAGCTCGAAACCCAGGTCATATCCTGATCTGTATTCCTCGAGTGATCCGAGCCGCGGATCGAATCGCTGCTGGCGGTTTTGAAACGATTCCGATCGCTGAAAATCGCGGGCGCTCGAGTTGTGCCAATCTCGTTGGCCCTGGCCATAGCCCTCGCCATATCCTTTTGTGTATCCCTGATTATAAATACCAGCGGGCTTTGCAGCCTTTGAAGTGGTGCGAGATGAGCGTGCGTGCTGCGGAGCGCCTGCGAGTGCATTGCCTAACGGCATAAGCGCCATCGCAACGATGAGAGCCTTCGCCGAAAGAGACCGCGTCGACAGTCCTACGGACAGCAATTTGGTTATCATGATTGAAATCCCCTTCCGAATTGGATTCCGCCGCGGAACAAGCGTCAGAATTTCCATAGATAGATCCTGAAGTCTCCAGGATTCAAATAGTCCTCTCCAAGAACACTAGATAAGACTTAGTTGAGATTCAAGGCTATAGGGTGCGCCGCTGTCGGGCAGGAAATCGCAAATTTATACTTTCTGGCGATACAGCGATTTGTCCGCGACCCGCAGCATCTCCTCGACGTTCAGCGATTCGCCAAGAAACTGGTTTATGCGCTCGGCATGCGGGCGCGGGTCGGCTATTACTTCGTTGTAGCTGATATAAATGACGGAGATGTTGGGCTGTCTGTCAAGCCATGCCTCTACTTGTGTGATGTGCTTCTCGAACATCTCGGCCATGCGTTGGTCGCTAACGGCGTCGGTAGGCTGGGATCGGCGGATGAGCATCTGTTTTTGAGAGGCGAGAATTTCGGACATGTGCCTGCGCATGAAGATCACTTTGTAATCGTAGTCGGCGGGCAGGTGTTTGAGCAGCGCCGATATCAGCTTGACCACTCGTCCACGGGCATCTTCGAGCCAGGAAGAATCTTCGTCGATTTGCTTGACCTTTTCGAGCTCGAAGTAACCCGCCGGATTGTCTTCATCAGCGGTCCGAATATTGTCCACGAGCGGCTCCAGGCCGCCGGCCGCCAACATTTTCATCATCATCGAGGTGCCCGAGCGGGGCAATCCCGAAACTATCGTGATCGTATCCCTGTTCATATTCTCCTGTGGCTCTTGGTCTTTGCGCGACTGGATTCGCGCCGAATCGATCGACCCTGTTTCGGGTCAATTATGTTGAAGGCCTATAAATCGGCGACTTGGCCGTAGCCGGCCTGCCTTTGAGATCTTCGGCGCGGACGCCGCCGCCGTCGCCGTAAAAGGAAAGCCTTCCGGTTTTGCCGTATGAGTCCGGGCTTGCGGTAACTACAAACGATTTCGAGTCCGGACTAAGTGTAAGCTTGAGCTGGTAGCCTCCGGTATTGCCTTCCTGAACATCTTGTGGAACGGCTCCGAGCTTTATCAATTCAGAAAGGGGAATCCGCGTGCTTTCGTGCCGCTGGCCATACAATATTTCCGCGCTGACCACGCGCAAGATCAACTCATAGGCTTCGGCCTCGTTGACCGCCATTCGTGTATTGAAGAAAAAAGCGCGGCCCTGTTCCTTGACGGCCGCGAGCGCGTCTCGATCACCCACCAGCCACTCGCGGTTTATTTTAAGGAGGGTCACTTGTTGAGGCTGGTCCAGACCTTCAAACTTCAGGAATACGGTAGCCGTATCGCCCTCAGTCTTCTCTTCGCCGGCTTCGACTTTCGCGGGGATGCTTGAAAAGGTTCTCGCGAAATCCGGCTCGAGATCGCGAAGCTCGTCGCTCGTGAGCCCTTCGACGGCCCCACGATAGACCGAGCGGCTCAGGCCTTCCACGTAGCGCTTGTCCCTCAGGGCCCTATAAAACTGGATCGCCGTTTCAGTAGGCGAGCCGGCTTTTGCGGAGGTCCCTTGCGCCGCCGCCGACGTACAAAATATTCCCGCCAGAATGGCTGCTGTGATGATGTGTTTCATCCTAAATCCACGAGGTGCTCGTCAACCGATCCACGAGTGCTCTCCGAGGCCGCGTACGGCAGGGGCATTTCAACTCGCGTCCGGCACGCGCGGATTGCGTCGAAGCTCTTTAGAAAATTCAACTTATCGGGAGCCTGCTTTTAAGACAAATGCGCAAATCGGCTCCTAATATACTACTGCCTCTTCGGGCGCTTCAATACTCTTCGCGTGGATGCTCAAAGAGGTAAGCGGTCTTGAGCCGCTCACTATAGTTCTTTGAGCAGCTCCATGATCTTGCCCGTCGTGCTTTCCTTGAAACCGAAGCGCCTGTATAGCTCGTGTGCGTCGCGGGTCACGAGCAGCCATCGCCGAAATCCCTGCAAGTCGGGATGCGAGATCACCTCTTGCATGAGCCAGACGCCGAGACCGGCGCCGCGATGTTCCGGCAGCACGAATACATCCGCGATATAGCCGAACGTAGAATAGTCGGTCACTACGCGCGCGAATCCAATCTGCTGATCGAGTTTATAGAGGCCGAACGGCAACGAGTTCTTTATCGACTTTATTATCGTCTCCAGCGAACGTCCGGCCGCCCAATAAGAGTTGCTCAGGAAATCGTACACGACATCGAGATCCAACCGCCGGATGTCCGTGCTTATGGAGTATTCACCTCGTCGTGATTCATGAATGTTCATATCGTCAATCTCGGTTCAGTTCAGTCAGTTCGGTGTGTGTCATTGCTCAAGCGGCAGGCTACGGGTAGAATCTAACCTCTCACTCGGAAACCCAGGCCGCGGCTATGAATTTATTATGGTTTGTCATACTTGCCGGATACGCAGTATGCGCCGTCCAATCAATCACGGGTCTCTCAGCTAAGAGGCCGGGCGCCAACCGGCTGGCGCTGGGCGCCCTCGCCGTTTCTTTCACCGCTCACACAGTATGGCTCTTGAACGAAGGCATCAAAAGCGGAAGATGCCCTCTCGTAGACGCGCAGGAGAAATCGGCCTTTCTCTCCTGGTGCCTCATCGTCGCCTATCTTGTAATTCAGCGTTGGTACAAAGCAAATGCCCTGAGGGCGTTCGTCTTTCCTCTTATATTCGTGCTCGCGAGTATAGCGGCGATTCTTCCGGGCACAACCGAGCATCCGGAAGGAATCACCAGTCCCGTACAACGAATCCTTCTCGCGGTTCACGCCGGTCTGATAATGCTCTCATACGCGGCCTTCTTCATAGCATTCGGCGCGGGCTTGATGTTCATAATCCAGGAGCGCGAGCTGAAGCTGAAACGATTCGGCTTGATCTTCTTCCGTCTCCCTTCGTTGGATACGTGCGACGCGATCAGCTTCAAGTCCATGTCGGCGGGCTTCCTTCTGCTGACGCTCGGAATAGCGGCTGGAATCATATGGTCTCGGGTGCGCGACGGCATTTTCTGGCATGGACAGCCCATTGAAGTTTTTTCGGTGTTCACGTGGATTGTTTATTTATTGATCATTCAGTCGAGAATCAATGCGGGCTGGGGGGGACGCAGGGCTGCGCTTGCGTCGATCGTCGGATTCATGCTTGTAATTGTGAGCCTCGCGGGTGTCAGGTATCTTGGTGCGCTTCACGTATTTGGTTGAAACGAAATAACTGAAAGGTGTTTCCGCGGCTGATGAGCATCATTCTGCTAGGAATGAATCATAGAACTGCGCCCGTCGAGATGCGCGAGCGGCTGGCGTTTGATTCGGATTCCGTCTCCGATGCGCTGGAACACCTGGTCGACCACGATATTGTTGAAGAAGGCCTGATTATCTCTACTTGCAACCGCGTCGAAATGGTCGCTTCCGCGCCCGCGGGTTTGGAGCGCGGACTCGATCGTCTTACAAACTTCCTGTGCGGGGCCCGGAACATTCCTTCCAGCTCGATCGATGCCCATCTGTATCGCCGCTCCGGGCCGGAAGCGGTCGCGCACGTTTTTCGCGTCGCATCCAGCCTCGACTCGATGGTTGTCGGCGAGCCTCAGATCCTCGGTCAGGTCAAAGACGCATATCAGCACGCGGTAAGCGCGGGCACTATAGGAAGAGTGCTCAGCCAGTTAATGGATCGCGCCATCTCGGTCGCGAGACGCGTCAGGAACGAAACTGCCATCTCCCAAAACCCGGTGTCGGTGAGCTCGGTTGCGGTTGAGCTTGCTTCAAAGATATTCGGCGACCTCGCGGATAAGACCGTGCTTCTTGTGGGCGCGGGCGAGATGGCTGAATTGGCGGCGCAGAGCCTGATGGCCGCCGGAAGCAGTCGATTGATCGTGACAAATCGCACCGCGGAACGCGCGGAAGGCCTGGCGCAAAAGTTCGGAGGCGGTGTCGTGAGCTTCGAGGCTTTTTACGATGTTTTCCCGCTTGCCGACATCGTGATCTGCTCGACAGGCGCGGCCGACTACGTGGTCAGGCACGACGATGTAAAAGCCGCAATGAGGTCGCGCAAGAAGAGGCCGCTCCTGTGCATCGACATCTCGGTTCCGAGAAACATCGATCCGGCCATCTCGTCCCTCGACAATACCTTTCTGTTCGATGTCGACGACCTCGAATCCGTTATAGAAGCCAATAAACGCGAAAGAGAGAAAGAAGCGAAAGCGGCCGAAGCGATCATTGAAATGGAAGTGCAGCATTTTATATTGCACCTCCGAACTCTCGATATCGGCCCAAGCGTTGTCGAGGTCAAGCAACTCCTGTCGGAGATGGCGTTGGCAGAGCTGAAGCGAAATCGAAAACGCCTCGGAGTGCTTAACGACGAACAGGAAGCGGCTATCAGGGACGTGCTTATACCGGCGCTTGTGGCGAAACTTTCGCACCCGATGATACTTCATATGCGAACCTCCGCCCGCAACGGCGAACGTTCGGGCATTCTCGATGAACTGAGAAAGATGATGAAGCTCGACTGAACGATCTCAAGTGTTCGGTGCGAAGCGGCTCGGACGCTCGCTCTTTATGCGATATCTTCCTTTGAAATTGACTTGGAGACCGGAGGCTGATTGCAAAAGGTCATAATAGCAAGCCGCGGGAGCCAGCTCGCTCTGTGGCAGTCAAACTGGGTGAGGTCAAACCTCGAAAGGTTGAACCCCGGCCTCGGCGTCGAAATCAAAATAATCAAAACTAAGGGCGACCTGATCGTGGATCAGGCGCTCCCCGAATTAGGGGCAGCGGGAAAGGGCCTGTTCACTAGGGAGCTCGAAGAAGAGATGCTCGACGGCCGCGCCGATCTTGCGGTGCATAGCCTGAAAGATCTTCCTACGGATCTTCCCGAGGGATTGGGAATCGGCGCGATTTCGGAGCGTGAAGATGTTCGCGACGCTCTGGTTGCTCGCGAGGGAATAATGTCTTTCGCTGAGCTTCCATACGGAGCAGTAGTCGGAACAAGCAGTCTTCGACGTCAATCGCAGATGCTATCAGTCCGTCCGGATATTAAGGTTGTGCCGATTCGCGGAAACGTGGATACGCGCCTGCGTAAGCTGGATGAAAAGCAGTTCGACGCGATCGTCCTCGCGGCGGCGGGACTGCACCGGCTCGACCGGGGACATCGAATCACGCAGTACCTGAGCGAGAGCTTTCTTCTCCCCGCGGTAGGTCAGGGCGCTCTGGGCATTGAGACGCGAAGCCAGGACGAGCGCATAAACAACATGGTGAAGCGCATCGACCACGCGCCCACGAGATTTGCTTGTGAAGCTGAGCGTGCTTTCCTGACTGGCCTTGGCGGAGGCTGCCTTGTTCCGATAGCCGCTCTGGCCAGAGCTAGCGAAGGCGAAGTAACCATCAACGGGCTGGTGGCAAAGGCTGATGGGTCTGAGGTGATTCGCGGAAAAGAAACCGGCGCGGCCCGAAGCGCCTCGGAAATTGGAGGCCGCCTCGCCGAGAAACTGCTTGGCCAGGGTGCAAAGGCCTTGCTCGAAGCTCATTGATTCGAATGCACCTGAATGAATGGCGTAAGCGACACCTCAGATATCGGTCTTGAGGCGCGCCCAACAAATCAGAACTCTGAGTAGTCCTTCTTTATTGGTCAGCTTGTTGGAGGCGACTGTCGTTGCGCCGTTCGCTGGTTGACCGCTGAATCAATTACTCTCGAATACCCAATAAAACGGAGGAGTAGCTCAATGGTTAATCAACAAGTAACCGACGAACGAAAGATATTTCAGGACAGCGTAACACCGCTTCCGGAGGAAGAAGGACTCACCCATGAAGGATTCTTAATGAAAAGAGTCGAACCGCGGCATCGCGATGAGACGATGACCCTCTTTTTCTCGCTGGCGATCGCACCCGAGAAGCTGGCCGAGTTGGAAGAGAGAGTAGCCAAAGGCGAGGTGCTGTCCCGAGCCCAACTGCAAAAGCGATACGCTCCACCGGCGTCAGCGCGAAAAGAGGTCGTGGCGTGGTTGCGGAAACAGGGTTTCAAGATCACCGAGATCTCGAAAAATGGGATTGGCGTGTACACAAAGGCGAGCGTCGATCTTATAGAGAAAACTCTCGGTGTGACGACGACGCGTGTGACCAAGGAAGGCATTACGTACACCGCGGCGCAAAACGCTCCGAGCCTGCCTGCTTCGATCGGTAACTACATACACGCGATAATCGGGCTGCAGCCGTTTCGACATGCCCAAAAGCAAAACAGAAGAGTGATGCCGTCCGGTGGAAATCACGCGTCGCTGGTTGCGGCAGGCGGGGCTGCAGCGGCCTTGAAAAGGAGCGTGAAGGGCGTCTCCAAAAAAGGAACAACAAAGAAGACCACCTCCAAGATGTCCGAAAGCACGCCCCGCGCGTCGCCCAATATTCCGAATTCACCGCCGTATATGGTTAAAGAAATCCTCAAGGCGTATAACGCCGACTCTCTGTCCGTAACCGGCAAAGGACAGACGATTGCGATATTGATTGATACGTTTCCGAACGAAGCGGACTTGAAGGCTTTCTGGAAGGCCAACAACTTACCGGTCACTATTAAGCAGATCCAGGGGGTCAACGTCAAAGGCGGCTATCTGCCTCCGCTCGAAAGCGAAGAGACGCTGGATGTGGAATGGTCCAGCGGAATTGCTCCTGGAGCGACTATCAGGGTCTATGCGGCCGGCTCGCTCCAGTTGCCCGATCTTGATCTGGCTCTCGATCGGATCATCTCCGAGGTCCCCTATTATCCCAGCATGCGTCAGCTATCGATTAGCCTTGGAATCGGTGAACTCTATATGGCGCCGGCCGAAGTGGCCACGCAACACACAAAGTTTCTGTGGCTGTCCGCGCTTGGAGTGAACGTATTCATTTCCAGCGGCGATGCGGGCTCGAATCCCGACCGCACAGGCCATCAGGCGACCGGCGCCACTCAGGTGGAGTATCAGTCCTCTGATACCAATGTGATCGCGGTCGGCGGCACTACGCTGACTCTCACACCAAAGGGCGCCGTGCAGAGCGAAGTTGCCTGGTCCGGCGGCGGCGGCGGCAAGAGCGTGCTCTTCGCCCGGCCTTCCTGGCAAACCGGAGTTGGAGTGCCGGCAGGAAACGAACGACTCGTTCCAGACGTGAGCTTCGCGGCCGATCCGACGCATGGGTGTTTTCTGGTTTTTCAGGGGCAAGTAATTCAGTCCGGTGGAACGAGTTGGAGCGCGCCGGTGTGGGCCGGCTTCTGCGCTTTGATCAACGAAGCGCGCCTCAAGGCGAAGAAGCCGCCGCTGCCGTTTTTGAACACCGTGCTCTATCCATTGTTGGGCTCGTCCAGCTTCAGGGATATTGATACCGGAACGAACGGCGCTTTCACGGCCGGGCCGGGATATGACCTGGTCACCGGCCTCGGAGTGCCGAGCGTGAAAGACTTGATCAGCGCACTGACCCAATAAGGACTCGTTAGAAGAAAATCAGTTTTGATGCCGTCAGGTCGATGGTTGAGGCTAAGGTGTAGTCTCGGAAGAGTTGGCCGCGATCAACTTGCCCGAGCCGCCTTGCCTTGCTATCTAAGAGCTCTCTCTCTTGGAGACCGCACGACATAGGTGGGAACATATTGTGATATGCTTCCGCCGAGGTGTTCTATGAGTACAACCATACAGTCAATGACAGCGGCTGATTTGCTCGGAATGCCCAATGATGGGTTCCGCTATGAGCTTGTGAAAGGAGAATTGAGAAAAATGGCTCCGGCCGGACATGAGCACGGAAGGATAGCAGCCAGATTTACATGGCGCCTGGCACAGCACGTCGAGACTAACAGGCTGGGCGCTGTTTACGCGGCGGAGACGGCGTTCTTGATTTCAAGAAATCCAGATACCGTGCGTGCTCCTGATGTGGCATTTGTGAGTCAAATATGTATCGATAAAATCGGTAAGGTCGCAGGATATTGGCCGGGTGCGCCGGAACTTGCCGTGGAGATTATCTCGCCGGGAGATACCTATACAGAGGTTGAAGAAAAGGCAATAGAATGGTTGGATGCTGGGGCAGCAACCGTTCTCGCGGTCAATCCACGACACCCTAGTGTGACGGTATATCGATCACGTAATGATATAGCCATCTTAGACCAAGACGCCGTTCTTGATCTCGACGACACGGTTCCCGGCTTCAGGATCGCCGTCAAGAATGTCTTCAACTAAATAGCTTCTGACGATCTTTGAGACAAATTCCATCCCGCGTGATAGATCATCCTGCTGGACTAGCTGCCCGAATCAAGATGCCAGCCCACATTGACCAGATCGTCGCCGCGCCTGACAAATATCTCCGTGCCTCTGCCCTTTTGTGAAGTGCGCTTCCCGCCTATCTCGGTCTCGTAAGAATAAGTCGTATAGACGATGATCGTGTTGCCGTAGACCTGGATCTCGGTCTTCGGAAATTCCAGTCTTACGAGTTTAGCCCCGCTCTCCGCGAAGCTCTTCGCGCCGGCGAGAATGGCAGCCTTGCTTGACCATTCATCCGAACCTTGATCGATGGCAATCGTCTCCTCTGGAATCAGCTTCTCGAGCGCCGCCCGATCGTTCGCGAACCATGCCTTCCAAACAGCCTCGCGTACGGCCAGAATCCGCTTGCGAATCTGCGGGCCTACGCTAAGAGGCTTCGACATCTCTTTCTCGCGCCATTCCGGATCGACGATAGTATGAGAAGCCACCTGAATCCATCTCCCTTTCCGTTTTGCATAAACATCCATGATGCGGAATCTCTGCAAGGTAACGGTATCGTTTCCGACCTTGCGTACAAAGTCACCGAAGAAGGAAGCGACCGCCAAATCGGGGGCATAAAAATTCACATCGAAGTCGCTAACCTTGTAGGTCGTACCCGGTGGATAGTACCGGGTTGATTTAGATGCGCCCGCCGGCCTCGGCCACTCTATGCCGTTGGATGCCATGTAATTATCGATTCCTTTGATCGGAACACGAGAGCCTTCTAAAAAGCCTCGCCAGTCCTCCGAGTGTGTCGCATAGATTTTATCGACATCGCCGTCGATGAATGCCTGAAAAATGCTTTCTATATGAGCACGAATCGCGGCGCTATCCGCGATGCGGTCTTCTTTGCCGTCTCCATTCGCCGGATTAATAGCAGCTGCTGGGGCGACGGTGAATGCGGTTCCCAAAAGCGCAAGCAAGAAAATTATAGTACGCAAGGTCATCTTTCTGAGCCTCCCAGGTGAATTTCCGACAGGGCGATTCTCGCGCGTGCGGCGGTTCGCTACAAGAGCCAATCAGCCGCCGGTCGTATATGCGCAGCCTCCTCTATCTGATCCGCACGGAATAGACCGGGCCGCCGGGATGAACTCTCCGACCGGTTAAATTCTCACTCGCCTTTAACAACAGAGTCAGGAGACCTTCCCAATCGCGGATGGTCTTTGATTGAAACCGATGACTCTCTCCAGATTATGTGCCGCTGTCAGGAGCCGAGCCTCTTCGAAATGCGGACCTATGAGCTGTATCCCTATCGGCAGTCCGGCGGTAGACGCGCCGCACGGCAGGACTATGGCGGGAACTCCCGCGAGGTTTACGGTCACGGTATAGATGTCCTGGAGGTACATTTTCAACGGATCGTCGATGAGCTCGCCGATTTCGAACGCCGTGGTAGGTGCAACGGGCGTCGCAATGATATCGCAGAGCGAAAATGCTTCCCGAAAATCTTTATCGATCAACGAACGCACTTTCTGAGCCTTGCCGTAGTATTGATCATAGTAACCCGCGGACAGAGCATAGGTCCCGAGCATAATCCGCCGCTTTACTTCCGCTCCAAACCCCTCATCCCTGGTGCGACAGTACATTTCTCTCAGACTTGATCCTGTTTCGGCGCGGAACCCATATCGAACGCCGTCATAGCGAGCCAGATTGGACGAGGCCTCCGCCGTCGCAATCAAATAATAGACCGGCACTGCGTACTCGGTATGCGGCAGGCTTATATCAATGATGCCGGCGCCTAGCTCTTCGAATTTGTTTATCGCTGCTTCGACTCGCGTTTTGACTTCAGGATCCAGTCCTTCACCGAAGTATTCGCGAGGAACTCCAACCTTGAGACCGCGAAGCTCTTCTTGGAGCAAAGCAACATAATCCGGGACAGGGACACGGCTCGATGTCGAATCGCATGGATCGTGTCCCGCGATCGCCTTCAATATTTCGGCTGCGTCTTCAACTCGGTTTGCGAATGGACCTATATGATCGAGTGACGATCCGTACGACATCAGACCGTAGCGCGATACGCGTCCGTAGGTAGGCTTCAATCCAACAACGCCGCAGAAACCGGCGGGTTGGCGAATCGATCCTCCAGTGTCCGATCCAAGCGAGGCGGTCGTCATTCCCGCGGAGACCACGACGGCCGATCCTCCGGAAGAGCCTCCGGGTACTCGCGCCGTATCCCAGGGATTTTTAACCGTGCCGTAGGCGGAGTTCTCGGTCGAGGAGCCCATTGCGAACTCATCGCAGTTTGTCTTTCCTACGACAATCGCTCCAGCGGCCTCCAGTTTCTTAACCGCGGTTGCCGTGTAAGGTGGAATGTAGTTGTAGAGAATTCGTGAGCCGCCGGTTGCTCTTGTTCCTTCGATTACGATAACATCTTTGACAGCCAGCATTGTTCCGGCCAGCGGCGGGAGCGAATCCCCGCGCTGCGCGGCCAGATCCAATTCGTCAGCGCGCGCCAGCGCGGAGTCCGACATCACCGTAAGAACTGCATTCAAGTCCGCCAGTTGCTGCATTCGTTCGAGCGCGGTTCGGCAGACATCGCTTGCCTTGAGTCGTCCCGCGGCGAGCTCTTCACGAAGAGACTTGATTGAGAATTCCCTGAGATCCATCTCACCTCGCTCTGCTCCGTGATTGTAGAGAGCCACAAGACCACGGTTGCCTTAGAATGCGCGAGCAATCGAGGCCGGATTTTCGAGCCGGAATTTTAAGGCCTGATGCTGTGAAGCATTCGCGGGAATGGAACTGTTTCGCGGATGTGCTCGATGCCGCATATCCAACGAACGCAGCGCTCAACACCCATGCCGAACCCGGAATGGGGATAGGTTCCGTACTTCCGCAAATCGACATACCACTCGAAGGCGTCCATCGGTAGATTGTGCTCGTGAATCCGCTGTACCAGCAGATCGTGCGAGACCATTCGCTGCCCGCCGCCGATGATTTCACCGTTGCCTTCGGGCGCCAGCACGTCCACTCCAAGAGCCTTTGTTGCATCTTCAGGATCGGGCTCCATGTAAAAAGCTTTCACTTGCGCAGGGTAGCGATGCACCATCACGGGCCGATCGAATTGCGAAGAGACGTAGGTCTCGTCCGGAGAGCCGAAATCGCTCCCATACTCAAAAGCGTTTTCCAACTCGCCTTTCTTATGTCCTTCATCGAGCATCTTTGCCGCTTCGTCATACGTGATGCGAGGGAACGGAGGCTTTACCGATTCGAGCTTTGTTATGTCGCGGCCGAGCGATTCCAATTCAACGGCGCGCTTCTCAATTACCCGCTGAACGATATATGACAAGAAATTTTCGGAAAGCGTCATCAGCCCATCGAGATCCATATAAGCGATTTCGGGTTCGACCATCCAGAATTCGGTGAGATGGCGGCGTGTCTTCGATTTCTCCGCGCGGAACGCAGGCCCGAAAGTATAGACGCGGCCAAAAGCGGCAGCCGTAGCTTCGTTGTAGAGCTGCCCGGATTGCGTGAGAAAAGCCTTTTCGTCGAAATAATCGACTTCAAACAGCGTCGTCGTCCCTTCGCAAGCCGCGGGCGTAAGGATCGGAGTTTCCATTAAAACGAAGCCATTCGAATCCAGATAATCGTGGATCGCCCTAACGACTTCGGCCCGCACTTTCAATATTGCATACGAGCGCTGCGAGCGAAGCCACAAATGGCGGTGCTCCATTAGAAATTCTATGCCGTGTTCCTTTGGAGTTATGGGATAGGGTTCGGCTATTTGAATGATGTCGACGTCGGCTACATCGAGCTCGAATACGCCGGGCCGCTTTGGATGCTCGCGCACCTTGCCGCGAACTATGATGGAGGACTCCTGCGTCAGCCGCTGAAAGTCGTTCCAAACCCTTTCATCGACGTCCTTCTTTGAGACGACACCCTGAATGATTCCGGAGCCATCGCGAATCTCGGGGAACATAAGCTTCCCGCTGGATCGGATGTTGTAGAGCCAGCCTTTTATAGTTATGTCCTGACCGGAATGACTTGCGATATCGCTTATGTGCGTCTCACTCATTAATTCCCTCTCTGATAACGTTAAAACGTAAGAACCCGGAACAACGGAAAATATGTACCATGCTTGAGTTGATCAAAAAAAACAAGGCAGCCCACGAACGGCCTGAAGCAATGCTGAGCCCTACTTAAGGGCCAAAATCGCCCGTCGGCGCCTTCTGAGAATCTCGAGTGCGTGGTATTATTTGCCTCCCATAAAGAGGCTTAGATGGCTTATCAACTCAACGAAGAAGAGCAGCTCATACTCGCGACCATTCGAAAATTCCTCGAACGAGAAGTACAGCCGGTCGCATCCGAACTCGAACACCGGAACGAATATCCTTTCGAGCTGGTCGAGCGAATGAAAGAAATCGGCCTCTTCGGAGCCAATGTTCCCGAAGCCTACGGCGGCCAGGATCTCAGCACCACCGTGTATGCAATGATCTTCGAAGAGATCGCGAGGGTATGGATGGGGCTTGCCGGCGTCGTGGGCACGCATTCGGTTCTTTGCGACGTGCTGGCCAGGTTCGGCTCCGAGGAGCAGAAACAGCGCTTTCTGCCGGAACTCGCGCGAGCTTCGAGGCGCGGCGGAATTTGCCTGTCGGAGCCGGACGCGGGCACCGACCTTCAATCGATTCGAACCACAGCGACGCGGCACGGCGATCACTATTTGATCAACGGCTCGAAAATGTGGGTGACCAACGGCCGCTATGGCGAGATATTCCTGCTGCTGGCGAAGACCAATAAGGATGCCGTGCCGACCCATTCCGGCATGAGCGCCTTCGTCATCGAAAAGGGCGGCGAGGGGCTTACCGTGAGCCGCGACATAGACAAGCTGGGTTATAAGAGCGTGGAGACTTGTGAGGTCCTCTTCGAAGATTTCAGAGTACCCGCGGAGAATCTTATCGGAGGCGTGGAGGGGAACGGGTTCAAGCAGGTTATGGCGGGACTCGAAGCGGAGCGGCTCAATGTCGCGGCTCGCGGACTTGGAGTAGCGCGCGCGGCCTTTGACGAAGCCATCAAGTATGCGCGGCAGCGGCGCACATTCGGCAAGCCCATCGCCGAACATCAGACAATACAGATAAAGCTCGCCGATATGGCGACTCGGATCGAAGCGTCTCGCTTGTTGATCTACAATGCCGCCGAAAAGAGAGATCGCGGGGAGAGGTGCGATCTCGAAGCCGGAATGGCGAAGTTATTCGCGACTGAAACGGCTCAGGAGTGTGCGCTCGAAGCGATGCGAATTCTGGGAGGCAACGGCTATGCGAAAGACTTCGCCGTGGAGCGGTTCTACCGCGATGCGCCGCTGTTGATCATCGGCGGCGGAACCAACGAACTGCAAAGACTCGTAATCGCGCGCAGGCTTCTCGAGAAGAAGTGATGCTTTGAAATGAATGAGGGGCTCCTGCTTCATAGCTGCTCATAGATGCCCGCCCCTCTCCAAGATACGGTATCTCTGATAGTAAGACGCAGCGCAAAGAGGCGCGGGCATCACGGAGCCCGCCCCCTACAATTCGCCGAGATTTTGCGTTTGTCTTTGATTCACGTGAGGTGAAAAGGGAATGGAATTCGGAAGATATTACGAAGATTTCGAAATAGACGCGGTGTACAAACACTGGCCCGGCAGAACGATCGGCGAGGCTGACGACACCTGGTTCAGTCTTATCACGATGAACCAGAACCCGCTTCATATAGATGAGCATTACGCGAGCAAGCTTCACGGCCAGCGCCTCGTAAACGGATTGCTGGTGCTCAGCATCGCCGTCGGCATGTCGGTCGCCGACGTAAGCGGAAAAGCCATCGCGAACCTCGGCTATGAAGACGTGAGGCATGTCGGGCCGACCTTTCACGGAGACACCATATACTCCGAAACAAGAGTGCTGGAAAAACGCGAGTCGGAAAGTAAATCGGATCGCGGCATTGTTTATGTTGAGACCCGCGCTCTTAATCAGCGCGACGAGACCGTGCTGACTCTGCGCAGAAGAGTGCTCGTGCCTAAACGGCCCGCGCAATAATCTTTTGCTCTCCCTTTTGACGAATCGCTCACAGGCTGGAGTAGTCATGAACAGAAGACTCTTACTGCTTGCACTTTTTATTATTGCGCCGACGTTGGGAGCATGGCGGTTCGGCGTGAATGCGAATGCCGATGGGTTCACGCTCGAACAGGTGATGAGCTCGCCATTTCCATCCGATATGATCGCTTCGCCGCGCGGCGACAAGCTGGCCTGGGTATTCGATTCGCTGGGCAGGCGGAATATATGGATCGCGGAAGCGCCGGAGTTCAAAGGTCATTCGCTGACGCATTACGAGCGCGATGATGGACAGGACATAACCGAACCCGTGTTCTCTTCCGACGGAGCTTATATCGCTTTCGTGCGCGGCGGCCCTCCTAACTCGGCGGGCGAGATTCCAAATCCCAGCAGCGATGTTAAAGGCGCGAAGCAGGAAGTCTGGCGCGTCGACACGAAGTCGGGCGCTCTCGTCAAAATAGGCGAGGGAGCCGCGCCTCTATTCGCACCGTCGGGCTCGGCGGTGATCTATCATCATGAAGATCATCTTTGGATCGGAAGCGGACCGGGCGAGGCGGCAAAGCTCTTCGAAGTGCGAGGCGAGGTGGGCGAAGCGGTCTGGTCGCCCGACGGGCAGAAACTGGCTTTTGTTTCGACCCGCGGCGATCACAGCTTCATCGGCATATATGAACCCAAGTCATCGTCGATCAGGTTTCTCCAGAGCAGCATCGATCGCGATATCACGCCTCGATGGTCCCCGGACGGAACAAGAATCGCGTTCATTCGGCTCTTTAACGTGACCGATACCTATTCCGCGGATACCGAACGCATAATGCCCTGGTCCATTCGAGTAGTTAATGTAACGACCGACAGCGGAAAGGAGATATGGCGCTCGGGTAAGACTGCTGTCGATTCGTTCTCCTCGATCTTTGGCGATAATGCGATTCAGTGGGCGGCGGGAGATAGGATAGTGTTCGGCTCTGAAAAGAGCGGCTGGGCTCATCTCTACTCGATATCCGCCTCAGGCGGCGACGCGATTGATCTTGTTCCCGGCAATCACGAGATTGAAGACGTGTCGTGGTCGCCGGACAAATCGTTTCTCATCGTTTCGTCAAACGCTTCGGACATCGACAGGCGCCATCTGTGGAAGGTGAACGTAGCCGGCGGCGCGCCGCAAGTTCTGACAGAAGGGCCGAGCATTGAAGTGCATCCGGTTTTGGTCGACGGCGGGAAGCGAATCGCGTTCTTCCATGGTACTTCGAATTATCCTCTGCTCCCCTACATCGCGCCGCTGGAGGTCAGGGGCGCGAAGATGCTTGCCGCGGGAGCGCTTCCGTCTGACTTTCCCGTCGACAAGTTGATAGAGCCCGAGCAGGTTATCTTCAAAGCAGCCGACGGTGTGGAGATTCACGGGCAGTTATTCAAAGCGAAGGACGCATCGGTAAAGAGTCCCGCCATCGTCTTCATGCACGGAGGCCCGATTCGTCAAATGCTGCTCGGATGGCACTCCCTCTATTACTATCACAACTCGTACGCGCTGAATCAGTATCTGGCCAGCCACGGATTCATCGTGCTGTCGGTGAATTACAGGGCGGGCGTCGGCTACGGCCGCGCCTTCAGAGAAGCGAAGCGCCGCGGGGCTCGGGGCGCTTCCGAGTATCAGGACGTGCTGGCGGGGGGGATGTACCTGCGCTCACGCGATGACATCGATGCGAAAAAGATTGGATTGTGGGGCGGCTCATACGGCGGTTTCCTGACCGCGATGGGCCTGGCGCGTAACTCGGAGGTGTTCGCGGCCGGTGTGGACATTCACGGAGTACACGACTGGAGCGTTCGGCTCGGACGCGGCGGGCCTGGAAGCGGTCCGGACATGATAAAGCTCGCGCGCGAGTCTTCGCCGATAGCATCGGTGGACAAATGGAAGTCTCCCGTTCTCCTTATTCACGGCGATGACGATCGGAACGTCGCCTTCAATCAGACGGTCGATCTCGCAAGAAAACTGCGTGACCAGGGAGTCGACTTCGAGCAATTAATAATTCCGGATGAGGTTCACGACCTTCTTCGACACGAGAGCTGGCTTCGCGTCTATCACGCAGCCGCGGATTTCTTCGAGCGAAGGTTGAAATAAGTAAAGGAGCGGATCAGCGACGCGAGCTGTGGAACAGGACCCACGGCCGATATATGAGTGCTTGCGACTCATTCGAATGAACGCATACGCGCGCTTGGACCATCGGGATTCGGCTGATAGAATGCCTCACAACCCTCGTTGGTCAGGGCCTCAGATGACTCTAGACCTATTGCCCAAATTCATCCGCGATCATTACGATGTCCGAGAGTGGAGACACGCGTGCGCCATTCTCAAGACTGAATTTCCCAAAGAATGGGCCGACCTTATCAAGGTACTAACAGCCTTTCGTCTTTACAAAAGCCATCTGGTCGTTGGCGGCGGCAACAAGTCTAAAATTGCTAGAGCTATAGACGGGGCGCTGTCTGATTTCGGATGGGCTGCCAAGGTATTTGATACTAAGGTTAGTGTCGATGAGCTGCAGATGGATTCTCCAACGCATGAGATAGACTGCTATAGGAATCACATCGCGTTAGAAATTGAATGGAATAACAAGGACCCGTTCTTTGACCGCGATCTTAACAATTTCCGCCTGCTGTTCGACCTTCGATCTATTAGCGTTGGAATCATCATCACTCGTTCCGATGAACTGCAAGCCCTGGTAAATGAATTAGGCCGGGGCAAATCTTTTGGCCAGAATACAACACACTTCGGTCAGCTTCTCCCGCGCATTGAAGGCGGCGGTGGCGGCGGCTGCCCCATCCTAGCCTTTGGCATTCGCCGAAGTCTCTTCGTGGATGACCTGCCGGGCATGGCGTTACCACCAGAAGCCGTGGAGACCATAGATGAAGAGTAATAGCAGGCATCAAATGAAAGGACAGCAAGCCGCTGGGGATCTCGCTCTTGATCTGTCCGGACAACAGTTTGCTACCATACTCGCGGACCCTCCGTGGCGCTTCGCCAATCGCACTGGGAAAATGGCTCCCGAACACAAGCGGCTTTCACGGTACGGCACCATGACCTTTCAGGAGATCATGGACTTGCCGATAGAGCAATTGGCCATGCCTAAATCTCATCTATATCTCTGGGTGCCTAACGCTCTGGTAGCCGAGGGAATTGAGGTAATGAGGCGATGGGGATTCACTTACAAGACTAACCTCGTATGGTACAAGACGCGAATGGATGGTGGACCGGATGGCCGGGGCGTAGGCTTTTACTTCCGCAACGTCACGGAATTGATCCTTTTTGGTATCCGTGGAAAGAACAATCGGACCCTGGCTCCTGGTCGCAGACAGGTTAATATCATCACGAGTCGCAAGCGTGAACATTCCCGCAAGCCGGATCAGTTATACGAGATAATTGAGCATTGCAGTCGCGGCCCTTATCTTGAACTCTTTGCCAGACACGGGCGGCAGAACTGGACTCAGTGGGGCAATGAGATTCAAGAATCCGACTGGCAGCCTATGCTAATCTCCGCTTGAAGCGGCCTCGTCCCGGCACGTCCAAAAAAACGGGCTAGCAATAGAATTGGGCCTTCCCACGTCTTGCGTTATTGTCCGCGTCTAATCAAAAGTCCGATAAATCTGCGATTAATGTCCTTGGGCAAGGTCTTGATATGAGGCAATGCTGTTTAGAAACCAACCGCTCAATCGCGGCCTTCCGAACTGATCTTTTTACTCGTCAATAAGAATCGCTGCCGCCAGGAGTGATATCAGTAATTCGTGATGGCCCGTGAATGAGAAGCCTCGGCCCGTCCCCGCCACCGGCCGCCGAACTACGTTCGTGAGCGGACGGTAGTGCTGAATGAAGTCGAAATTCGCCGTAGCAAATCCGCCAAGCTCAAAGCCGAGATTGCGAACAACCGTGACGGTTTTGAGGAACACCTCCGGAAGAATCACCGCCGAACCCAGGTTTAAGTAAACGCCCCCGTCGTTCAACCCGCGAACGAGCGAGCAAAGTAATCGAAAATCGTTATAGCTGGTCTGGCCGATGGCGGCGCCGTCAGCGCTCGGATGGATGTGAACTATGTCTGTTCCGATGGCAACGTGAACCGTGATCGGCGTCGCGGCCGCGTGAGCTGATTGCAACAGCGAGACCTTTCCGCCGGGCGGATGCATCGCGTGAAGCAGTCTTCCAACCGCCTCGCCCATTCCGACGTTGTCTCGCGCTCCGGCAATCGTAGCGGCATTGATCAGCCGCCCTGTCTCGTCAGCCATGCCGAAGGCGCCTGAGCCGAGACTTGCATCGACATCCTCCGAGGTCGCGCCAACCAGCGCGATCTCGAAATCGTGAATCATGGCGGAGCCATTCATCGCGAACGCCGTAATGTAACCGCGCTTCATCAAATCGATCAATATGGGACCCATTCCCGTCTTGATAATGTGACCGCCCAGTCCGGCTATGACCGCTCGACCTCGCTCACGGGCGTTTCTTATCAAGCCGGCAAGCTCTTTGAGCTCTCGAGCCGCGAGGATATTCGGCAGGGAGCCAAGAAAATCCTTCAATGTAGACTCGGGGCTGACCGATTTCGCAAAATCCGCCGCTGTTACTTTGCTGGGGCGGGAGTCGAGCGGATAGGTAGAGATGCCGGATAGATCGAGCGGCTGGTCTTTATAACGGGACATTGAAATTTGACCTATTGCGGGAAGAGCGTCTCTTCAATTAATTCACACAAAATGTGACCGATGGTGATGTGGGTCTCCTGAATACGCTGTGTTGAACGGGATTGAACGATCAACGCCAGATCGACTTCGCGTGCAAGCTGTCCGCCATCGCGGCCCGTGAACCCAATCACCTGCATTCCGATTTTACGTGCCGCTTGCGATGCTCGAAGCACGTTGGGTGAGTTCCCGCTTGTGGAGATCGCAATTGCAATGTCGCCTTTGCGTCCCAGAGCGACTACTTGCCTTTCAAACAGTTCGTGAAAGGTGAGGTCGTTTCCGACTGAGGTCAGTATGGAAGAATCGGTCGTAAGCGCAATCGCCGGAATCGGCGGATGGTCGTAGTTCAAGCGGTTGACCAGTTCGGCTGCGAGATGCTGTGCGTCAGCGGCCGAGCCTCCATTGCCGAAGAAAAGAACCTTTCCCCCGCCTCGAACCGATTCGATAACCATTTCGGCGGCTCGCATTACAAGGGCCGCGTTGGATTCAAAGAATGCGCGTTTGACCTCAACGCTTTCATTGGCCATTTCCCTTATGCGATCCGTTGTCACAGGCGGCTAGTTTATTTGGTGGAACAGTGAATGACAAGGCGATGCCCATTAAAGAAATGGTCGGATACGAATAGCCTTCCAGGTTTGAATAGTGATTGTCGTGTATTGTCCGGCGGCCGCTTGAGCGGTTGTTGTCTGCCGGAGGAGGTCTTATCGGCGCGATGCTTGAACCTGATTCAACAAACGGCGGGCGATATCGGAGTCGGGATTCGCTTTCTGAAGTATTCGAAGCTCTTGTTCGGACTCATTCATCAATCCTGCCCGCGCGTACAGCAGTCCCATTAACAGGTGAGATGAACCCCAGGCGAGCTTCGCCTTCCCCAGTTCGCCTGCCTTGGCCTTATCGAGTACGCGAAATCTTGCTTGAGGAGCGGGAGGGCGAGGCGACTTGAATTCCTGGCCCTCTTTAATAGCTTTCACCTGCCAGGTGTAGACTTCGCCCCGTGCAAGTGATTGCAGCGGCGTCCATGAATTATTGGTGAGTTCGGGACTCGACATCACGAGGTTGAACTTATTATCATATACCTCTACCACGTAGCTTGTAACTCCGCGCATCGATGACCAGCGGAATATCGGGCGGTCCGGCATCACGACTTTTCCTACGGGCTCGATTACCGAAAAGCCGATGCTCTCCTGTTCGCCACCCATCAATGGGCTCGAAGGCCTTGTGAGCCCCTTCACCAGCGGTGAAGGTTCGATTCGTGATTTCGCCAGCGCGTTTTTAAGCAGGCTTCGATAAGGGGAAGGCAGTTCATCCGCGCCCGACAGTGCGCCTTGCTGATCCAGAATCACCTGACCGCCGCCGTCGTTAAGCAGCGCAACGATTTGCGTCGGCGGCTGCGCGGGAGGAACCTGCGCCGGTTGCGGCGACGAATCAGGCGCAACCACATTTTCCGGTTGCATCGGCCTTTCGCGTTGCGATCGCCAGATAAACCAACTCGTCGATATGAGTATTAGAACTGTTATCGCGGCGCCAAAAGCGAGTACGGGAGATCTACGAAAAAGAGAACGCAGGGCGGAAAGGGTCAGACGCGGGCCTGCAGTATCGGACAAGGGACGAGCCGGTTTGTATTCGCGTTCGAGTGAGGCGGCCGCCTGATTTTTGAAAATGCGCAGGTCGTACACGGCTAACGCGCACTTATCGCAACGGGTCAAATGATCGGCAACAATCTGAAGCTCCTCGGCGCTCAATGTTTCATCCACGAATCCGGTCGTCTGCTCGATCGTCGGATGCGAGGGCGTGAATGCCTGTGATGAAACATCGCCGGCCTCGCCAAAAGCCGCGAACCTCAGTGCGAAAAATGCTGCGTCCTCATTCATGGTTTCATCCGGGGTTTCATCCGGGGCTTCATCCAGGGCTTCATCGATCCGCCTGCGGCAGGCTTCACACTCACCCAGATGGTCGGACAGCGATACCAGGTCCTCGGGGCGAAGGCGGCGCCGACAGTAATCCTCAACCTGATTTTTTGTCAGGTGCTCGATCACCTTTTTTCTAATCCCTCAACTTCGACTCAAGCTCTTCGTGCCAGAATAAGTTGACGAAAACGGCCCGTTATTAGCATCCGGTCTCAAATAAATCCCTTCAACCTGCGGGTCAACCGTTCACGTCCCGATTTTCGCGCATTAATAACCTGCTGCCGCGTCAATCCGAGCAGCTCAGCGACTCTTGCATCTTCCATCGGCAACTCGTTCCACAGCGCCGCAAATCGCTCCGTGCTCATCTCGAGCGCTTGAGCCAATTCGCGCAGAGTCGCGATTCCAGTAACTGGAAATAGCGCGATGCAGCCGCGCCCTTCCTCGTCTTTCAGGTTGAGCAGCAGCGCCGCGCGCTGGTTTATCGGTAGCTGTTGCAATTCCTCCCACAGTCTCTGCAGAAAGATTCGCTTTTCGACCTGCCACGCCGGGTCGGGCGCTCCATCCGAGGCTCGAGAAGCGATTGCGTTTTCACCATCGTCGATCGATTCAATAGGCTGATCTCGAATCTGAAGGCGCGCCGCAAGCGCGCCCACTAGTTGATCGAATTCAATCGGGGCGCCCAGAGTATCAAAAATCGTGGATAGCGCATCCGCCAGTCCTTGCGGCTCGGCGGCTTGCAAGAGTGCAAGCGGGCCGTCATTGCCTGAAAGACGTTCAAGCTCGGCCGTCTTGACCGCGTTTTTTTGTCCCTGCCAGCACGCAAAACCCGCGACCAGCTTTCCATCCGATTCCCGCCACAGCGCGAAACCTCGTTGGTGCGTGAGCAGGTAGTGAAGCCGGTTCTTTAGCGCGTGGCGCTCCGGAAATTGCCGACGCATCCAGCGAGAACAGGTCCGGTGCGCAATCACCGCGGCCATCCCGCGCACGTCCTTTATCGGGTGCTGATCGCGGTTCTCGCGGAGCTGGCGCAGCCCCGCCAGGAGCTGTACCAGCACTTCCTGATAGATGTCCTCCGCTTCGGCTCGCTGATCTGTTCGATGAGATCCGAGATGGAGCTTATAACGGATGATGCCTTTGATGATCGGTTCGGCATGTGCCGAAATGAGTCCTGAAATCAGCTCGCCGGCCTGCTGGTCGCTGGTCTCTTGAAAAAGAGGTTCGAGCAGGCTGTCGATCTTGACAAGTTTTTCGCCGCTCATTCAGAGCCGCCCTACTTAGAATTGTCCAGGGATCACGGCCGGTGCTCTGCCGGCAAGTTATGGGACACCGGTAAGTGAAGCCTTCGGTCAAGCGACTGGAGCCACAAACAATCGCAGAGCCTCACAATCTAAATCACCGTCGCGAGATCGGCAATCCTAATTCACCCCTGTCATCCCCGAAGGCTCGGGACCGAATACCTGATCAGGAACAACGCGGCGAACACATAGATCAGCCAGTGGACGTCGCGGCCGCGGCCGGTCACCAGCTTTAACAACGAATATGAGATAAAGCCGATAGCCATTCCGTCGGTGATGCTGAACGTCAGCGGCATCAGCACTATCGTCAAGAAAGCAGGGAGCCCCTCGCTGAAGTCTTCCCAGGCGATCTCCTTCACCGATCGCATCATCAAGCTCCCAACCACAATCAACGCGGGCGAGGTTACCGGATATAAGACGAAAGAATGAGCCGCCTGCGCCCCGCCGATCTGAATGGTCTCGTGAACAGGAAAGCCGCCGCTGATCGCGCTGACCAGAGGCGAGAAGAATAGCGCGGCCACGAACAGTCCCGCGGTTACGAGCGCCGTAACGCCGGTGCGGCCTCCCGCGGCCACTCCGGCCGTGCTTTCGATGTAGCTCACCATCGTGGTATTGCCCGCAAGCGACGAGCAGACGGTTCCAACCGCGTCCGCGAAGAGCGCTCTTCCGACCCGCGGCAGTTTGCCGTCCTTCATCAAGCCTGCTTGTTTCGAGATTCCAATCAGAGAGCCGACCGTATCGAACAGATCGAGAAAGAAGAATATGAAGATGATGGCGAACAAACCCTGCTTGATTGCTCCTGCTATGTCCAGCTTAAGAGCAGTCGGCGCGATCGACGGAGGCAAGCCGATTATTCCGGCCGGCGCCTTCACGATACCGAGAGGAATTCCGACGAGGGCGGCAACGATAATACCGATCAGAATCGAGCCTCCGACCTTTCGCGCCATTAGTACGATCGTTGTCAGGAGCCCTATCAGAGCGACCATAACCGGTTTGCTCTCGAGCCGGCCCAGCGTGACAAAAGTATTCGGATCGAGTCGCACGAGGCCTGCCCATTCCAAGCCTATGAGCGTGATCAGAAGTCCGATGCCGGCTGCTATGGCGGATTTCAACGATTCCGGAACAGCGTTGACTATGCGCTCTCGAAGGCCGAACGATGACGTGACTACGAAGATCAATCCTGATAGGAAAATGGCTCCGAGCGCCGTCTGCCAGGGTACTTTCATCGTGAGCACGACTACGTACGCAAAGAAGAAGTTGTGGCCCATCGCAGGCGCAACCGCGACCGGATAATTCGCGAGCAGCGCCATCAGTATCGTTGCTATCGCGGTCACCACGCACGTAGTCGTGAACACCGCTCCTTGATCCATCCCGGCGGCTGCAAGCACCACCGGCTGTACAAAAATGATGTAGGCCATCGTGGCGAACGTAGTAATTCCGGCGAGTACTTCGGTACGAAGATTCGTGCCGGAGGCGTTGAGTTTGAACCGATCAGTTAGCATAATTGCCGGTGGGTATTTTGATATTGAAGGTCAGGAGTAGACGTATGCCTATTTTTGAATACGTGTGCAAAGAGTGTGATCACAAGTTCGAGGCCCTGGTTCAAGGCTCGATGAAGGCAGAGTGCCCTTCCTGTCAGAGCGATGAGTTGGAAAAACAATTCTCCGTATTCGCGGCCGCGACAAAATCGGCAAGTGGAAGTCAGCCGATGCGAATGGGGCCGTGCGGAACTTGCGGAGATCCTCGGGGGCCGGGTTCCTGCTCGATGAACTGAGCCGTGTGACGCCTCGACTCTCAACCGAAAATCCGGGCGAGCCTCAGTTCTTGACGGCAACGGCTATCAGACTGAGACCTTTCCACGGCGCCAGGCGGTCGACTCGCTTTAGAATCGGCATAAGCGAGTCGATGGCTTTTAGTTGGACTCGAGAAAACTTTCTCCGCCGCAACAACTTTCCATTCAGCCACCAGCCGGGTCGAGAGAATCGATTAAAGTCGAACATCGTTTCAATGTTGAAACCGGATTCGGTCAGAAGCTGCTTTAGCTCGGGCGCCGTGTATCGTCTCTTGTAGTCCAGAGCCTTATCGAGCGTTCCGTAAAGCCCTTTATGTTGAGGGACCAGCACGATAACCCGGCCTCCTGGTTCGAGAGCATTCCAAACTCCCATTAGCGCCCGGCGTTCGTCGGGCAGGCGCTCGAGCACATTGAGCATCAAGACAGTATCGAACTTGTTGTCCAAACCGGTGAAGTGCTCAGGGTTATTCGGGTCCAGCTCGATCACCTGCAAATAGGGTTTTCCGAATGAATAGGACTTCAGATAGTGGAGATAGTTAGGATTGACGTCCGACGCTACGTATAGCTCTCGAGGTATGAACTGGCTCGTGAGATTGCCGATGCCCGCTGAGATTTCGAGCACGCGGTCTCCTACATAAGGCCGCAGGTTGTCGCCCGTCCATAGGCTCAATCTACGGGCGCGCTCCAATTCCGCGAGAAGCGTCGAGCCGTATTCATCTTCTTTGTACAGGTCGTCAATCAGCCAGAAATGCAGCATCGCCAGGAGAGCCAGGAATCCATCCCACGCGCGGATCTTTTTGCCCTCCTGATGACTGCGAGGCAGATAACGAATCGGCGCTTCGAATACGCGAGCCCGCCGCTTGGCCAGCTTGAATACAATTTCGACTTCGAACCTGAAATCGTTGCTGCGCAGCGGAATGGATTTCATCAACGTCGCGTTGACGAGTTTGTAGCAGCTTTCGATATCGGTCAGGGCCAGATCGGTAAACCAGTTACCGAGCAGCGTGACGAGCCTGTTCATCAAGGTATGGCGATACATCAACGCTCTGCGGTAGGAAGCGGACATATAGCGCGAGCCGATGACCGCGTCCGCTCCTTCTTTAGCGAAGGGAACGAGAAGCAATGGAATATCCTGCGGGTCGTACTCGAGATCGGCGTCGTGAATGACTACTATGTCGCCGGTAGCGCGAGTCAGCGCGGTTCGAATAGCGGCGCCTTTGCCTTGATTTGTGTCGTGGTGAATAAGGGTGATGCGATCGTCCTCTCGGGCAAGACGCTCCAGGATTTCACGGGTGCCGTCCGTACTGCAGTCGTCGACGACGATCGCTTCCAGCCCTCTGATGAGTTCGTGCTTGAGCGCGAGAACACGGCGAAGGCTTTCGCCGACGACGTGGCGCTCGTTGAATACCGGAATAAGTATGCTTAATCGAAATGACTGTGCGAGACTGGACTCGTCGAAGGACGAGCGATATAGCAAAGAATCTAGCGCTTTCATCGGCGACGCCGCACAAAATCGGAGATCAATCGTGCCTGGCGCCGTAAGCATACACAGCCCCCGGAACGGGTACAAGGAGTTACTCGGGAATTACGCGGCTCTGCTTATTATTCGACGTAGTTTTGCAATGTCCCGATCTTCTCTATATTGATCTCGATCCGGTCTCCGGATTTCAAGAACACGGGAGGTTTCATGAATACTCCGACGCCCGAAGGGGTTCCGGTGGAAATGATGTCGCCCGGTTTCAGCGTTAGATCTTGCGATACGAATTCAATGATTTCGGGAATCTTGAAGATGAGATCGTTCGTGTTCGAATTCTGGCGTGTTTCTCCGTTCAGTTTCAGCGCGATGTTCAGAGAATGCGGATCGCTCAGCTCATCGGTGGTAACCAGCCATGGACCGCACGGGCCGAAGGTGTCCAGTCCCTTAGCGCGCGCCCACTGTCTCTCTTTGCGTTGAAGATCGCGAGCAGTCACATCATTCATTATCGTGAATCCCGCGACGTATCCGAGCGCATCGTCTTTCGTGACCGAAGTCGCCTCCTTGCCGATCACAAACGCCAGCTCTGCTTCGTAGTCACACTGGTCGCTTATTCTGGGGAGACGAATTGCGTCATCCGGCCCGGCAAGACAGGTAACGTTCTTGGTGAAGATCAGGGGCGTTTCAGGGACCGGCACATTCTGCTCCGCGGCGTGCGCCGCATAATTCAAACCCACGGCTAGAATCTTTCCAGGCGAGAGCACGGGAGGACCAGGTCGGACTTCATTTATCGGAATGAGCGCGCGATTCTTGCGGCACTCCTCAAAGAGCCCTTCCGAATTAAGCTTATCAATAAAGCCTGACAGCGATTCAAGCCCCGCAAGATAAAGATCCAAGCCGTCTTCGAGCTTGCTTTCCGCCAGCGCGGAGAACTCGCCTTGTTTGCTCCCTCGCAAATTAAGCGCGGCTCGTATATCGAGAATTTCATTTTCGATCACAACTCCGGCGCGATGAGTTCCGTCCGCGCGAATTGACAAGAGCTTCATCTTAATCTCCTCATATCCGGCAATGGTTGATCAGATCAGAAAAACGAGACAGGGAGTTTCTCTCAAAGGAGCTGTCCGCGCAAAGTAAAACTCGAGCCCTGTTTGTAAAACTCGAGCCCCAGAGCACGCTTGTTATCGCACAAAGAGGATTGGGTGAGGTTGAAAAATGTCAGTCGTCAATGTGCTTCTTCTCAATAACGAGTCACCATTTCGGGAGCCGAGCCCCAGACCATCGGTTTCAGCGATAACGTTGCCAGCCGTCCTTGCGTCTGCGGATTTTCCCAGTTGTTTCAGATAGTTATGAGAGTTCATTTCAGTCCTATCAAAGCTATAGTTGACAATCGATTCGTTATTATTGACAATCACAAGTCGGAACATTGACAATATCCAGCGTGGGTTGGGCGGGAGATTTCTAAATGACGAGGATTCGAAGTCGAGGTGAGGAGATTCGACGATTCATCTTAGAAAAAGTCGCTAAACATTCGACTGATATCAGCAAGGTCACTGCCGACCATTTTCGAATTACTCGCCAGGCGGTTAATAAGCATCTGCAAAGACTGGTTGCTGAAGGCGCGCTTCGCGAGCAGGGGCAGACAAGAAATCATACTTATAACTTGGCCGCGATAGTTAAATGGCGAGAGACGTATGCACTCTCGCCGAACCTGGCTGAAGATGTGATCTGGAGAAATGATGTTGCCCTCGTGCTTGGGCTGCAACCAGAAAACGTCCTGGACATCTGGCATTACGCCTTCACCGAGATGTCTAATAATGCCGTTGAACATTCTGGCGGCGCCTCCCTGTCCATAAGCATTACAAGGACCGCGCTAAATACTGAAATAGTATTGATGGATAACGGGATTGGAATCTTTAAGAAGATTCAAACGGCTCTGAATCTGCTAGACGAGCGGCATGCGATTTTGGAATTGTCCAAGGGTAAACTCACAACCGATCCGGCGCGCCATACAGGGGAAGGTATCTTCTTCACGTCGAGGATGCTTGATTCATTCGATATTCTTTCTGGTGGAGTACATTTTTCTCACACGTTCGAAAAACAAGACTGGATTAGCGAAAGACCGGAGTTTGCCAAGGGCACTTCCGTGTGGATGAAACTGAGTAACCATACGGCGCGCACAACAAAGAAGATTTTTGATCAGTATGTATCCGGAGAGGACTACGGTTTTACCAGGACAGTCGTTCCCGTGAGGCTGGCGCAGTACGGAAATGAGAAGCTGATTTCGCGGTCACAAGCAAAAAGGCTTCTAGCGAGAGTGGAGTTGTTTAATACGGTCATCTTTGACTTCTCGGAAGTTGAGACTATTGGGCAGGCTTTCGCCGATGAAATATTCAGGGTCTTTCCTCTTGCCCATCCGGACATTGTGCTGTTGAACATTCACGCAAATTTCCAGGTAAAGCGGATGATCGAAAGAGCCAGATCGGCGGGTTCATCCACGGCGGAAGATAAATCTATAGAGTGATCTCCCCGACTTTTTTGTTGTTTGCTTCCGGGTTGCCCTAGTCATACGCATTAATCTATTCTGGTGACCCACTGAGGAATCCAATTAGCAAAGGCGGGAAGCAATGAAACTCGAGCAGTTCGTTATGGAGAGGATGCAGTCAACCTGGGAGAACATTGTTAAGTTCAATCTCTCGGAAAGCGGGGTGCACCCGGTTGCACTCGGTGAGCTGGTGCCATCGGCCGCCGGCCGCGAGGAGCTGCTGACTCTCGAGTTGGGATATGGTCAATCCAACGGCACCGCGGATTTGAGGAATACTATCGCCGAGATGTATCAAGGCGCCGATGATTCCAACGTGCTGGTTACGACAGGGACATCCGAAGCCAACTTTCTGGCCACCTGGTCCATAGTTGAACCAGGAGACGAAGTGATTATGATTCTGCCGAATTACATGCAGACCTGGGGCGTCGCTCGAGGATTCGGCGGACAGATCAAAGAGGTTCCTCTGATCGAGGAGATGAACTGGGCTCCCGATCTTGATGAGTTTGAAAGCCTACTTTCGTCAAAGACGAAGCTCATAATCGTCTGCAACCCCAACAATCCGACCGGCGCTATTTTGACCGAAGCCGAAATGGATCGGATTACCGAGGGAGCCCGCCGGGTTGGAGCGTGGCTGTTGGCGGATGAAGTTTATAGAGGAGCGGAGAGGGAGCGGCCGATTACACCGAGCTTTTGGGGCAGATATGAAAAAGTCATTGTCACCGCGGGCCTATCGAAGGCCTACGGACTCCCCGGTTTGCGAATCGGCTGGATTGTTGGCCCTTCGGAGATCGTCACAAAAGCATGGTCTTATCATGATTACACGACCATCGGCCCCAGCGCCCTTAGCGATCGGCTGGCGCGTGTTGCGCTGGCGCCGGATAACAGGCGCAAGCTGCTCGCGCGCACGCGGGAAATTCTCAACAATAATTTTCCGGTGTTGCGCAAATGGGTCGACAGCTACGGCGGGATGTTCTCAGTCGTAGAGCCTCAGGCCGGCGCGATCGCTTACCTGCGCTACGATCTGGATATGGAATCGCTTGATTTCGTAGAAAGGCTCCGCGATCAGAAGAGCGTGTTGCTCGTGCCCGGCGAGCATTTTCACATGAAGAACTACCTGCGAGTGGGCTTCGGCAGCCAGCCCGAACACCTGCGCGAAGCGCTCGAGCTGATCTCGAGTTTTGTTTCAGATCTTCCCTGACGGGAGAGCAGAGCGCCGGTCGCGGCTCCATTAGTTCCAGCGGAGTAATGGCGAGGCTTCGAGCAATACTGCTTCTGGCGTTATGGTTCGGCGGCATTGCCTTCATCGCGCCCTTCGTCATCGCGCTCTTTCTTCTGACAAAAAAAGAAAACGTCATCTACGGTCCGGTCCGGCTCTTTATAAGAGCCGGACTCTTTTTGGTTGGGATAAAAGTAGAAGTATCAGGTTTGGATCGGCTTGATCCGGCGCGCACCTATCTCTTCACTCCTAATCATCAGAGCTTTATAGAGGTACCGCTGCTGATCGCTTATTTAGGCCGCAACCCCGCGTATCTCGCAAAGAAGGAGTTATTCAAATACCCGATCTTCGGCTATGGAATCGGATTGATCGGCATCGTGCCTGTCGACCGGGGCAACAGCAAAACAGCCGTAGCCAGCGCCCAACTTGCCGCCGCCAATCTTCGAAAAGGCAAAGACTACATCGTCTATCCGGAAGGAACTCGGTCGAGGGACGGCAGGCTGCTCCCTTTCAAAAAGGGTGCGTTTGTTATGGCCATTAAGGCGGGCGCTCCGATTGTTCCAGTTACGGTCTCGGGATGCACCGCGGTTATGCCGAAGGGCGAGGTCAAGGTCTACCCCGCAACGGTCCGAATAACGATTCACGATCCTATCGAAACTAAGGGGTGTTCCCGCGAAGCGGCGCCTGAGTTATTGGCGGAAACTCGGGCAAAAATCTTGTCCGCTCTGAGCGAAGATAACGTGAGGTCCGAGTCCAAATCAGGGCAATAACATACTTGACTCACCGGGCTCTTCGTGATACCATCGCCCCACTATGAAAGCGAACGAAGACTTTCCGCAAACCCTAATCGAAACCGTCCGGTTCTTCAGTGACCCCGATGTTGCTTTGAATTTCATGGCATCACTGCGATGGCCCGACGGTCCGGTATGCCCTGAGTGCGAATCCAAAGAATACTCCTTTCTCTCCACACGTCGAGTCTGGAAGTGCAAAGGCTGCGACAAGCAATACACGGTCAAGCGCGGAACCATAATGGAAGACAGTCCTATCTCGCTCGACAAGTGGCTGTGCGCCATCTGGATGATTGCCAACGACAAGAAGGGGATTAGCTCATATGAGATTCACCGCGGCCTTGGCATTACTCAGAAGTCCGCGTGGTTCTTGCTGCACAGGATTCGGCACGCGATGACAACGGGCAGTTTCGATAAGAAGCTCAAAGGCACCGTGGAAGCGGACGAAACGTTCATAGGCGGGAAGGCTCGCAATATGCACCAGAGCAAACGTGCCGGCAAGATCACCGGGACTGGCGGCTCGGGCTAGGCGATTGTGATGGGGATGCTTGAGCGCGAGGGCGAGGTCAGAACCAAGGTAATCGAGAGCCGCGACGGGGAAACTCTGAAGGGTGAGATTCGGGACAACGTAGAGTCAGGAACCGAAGTGATGACCGATGCCTTTGTCGGGTATCAAGGGCTGTCCGCTGACTACATTCATCAAGTGGTCAATCACGCGATTGAGTACGTCAGAGGCCGCGTCCACACCAACAAGATGGAAAACTTTTGGAGCCTCGTCAAACGGGCTCTTGGCGGAACCTACATCAGCGTGATGCCGTTTCATTTGTTCCGCTATCTCGATGAGCAAACCTTCAGATACAACTACCGCAAGCGGAACGACCGCGAGCGGTTCCTGATCGTGTGTGCCTCGATGGACGGCAAGCGGCTCTCTTACAAGAAGCTCACAGGAAAAACGTTGATGCGGGCTGAGGCGTTTTGATAGCCTCTCGCTCGCGATAAAGGATCAACCGTGAAGAACGCAGCACAGGTAGAGCCAACACCGTTTGAGAAGTTCCGAGAACTTACTCAACGGCTGTTGGCCGTGCCTAAGAAAGAGCTTGATAAAGAACTGAAGAAATACGAGCAGAAGAAAAGGCGGAAAGCACGTAAAAAGTAGGGATGCCAGAGATAAACTTCTCGTTAAGATTGAACTAGTCCGTGCGCCGCGATAGGAGTAGGGACATGAGTTGGATTGACGACGACGACGAAAGGCGAAAGAAAAGCGCGAAAGGAAGCGAGATACTTGAGGCGAAAGCGCGACGGTTCTTTGATAGCCTCTGCGATTCAGTGAACCGCGACGCTCGCGAATTGAAGGCGAAGCGTTCCATTCCGCTCCTGGTAGTTCGCCCACGACCCGAAGAGATTCTGGTTAAGAAAGACCTGCCCCACCCGATTTTTTCGATCACGGCCAGCCTTGATCAATCAAGTAGTTCGATTAAAGTTACATGGTATCTTCAAGAAGAATACGATCAACAAAATGTCGAGCAGTCTTCGCGGTGGCACCTTCGCCTAGACTCCAACGAATCTCTGCATGTTACAGCCGACGAGGATGAGATTAGCCCAGATCAGGCTTCCGAACGAATGTTCCGACGAATCTTAGACAGATATCGTTAGAGAGCGGCTTTCCGTCTTGGCTTCTTCTTTGATTGCGATCTTGAGGCGCGCCGTAGCTCTACCTTCAATCGCCGCATCGCTTCCGTCAACAGCTCCATTGAATCCAGATCGGGCGGGAAATCCTCGCCAAGCGAAACCATAAACAGAATCAGACAGGTTCTATACGTCTTCGTGAACGAGAACGCCAACCGAAAGGCATTTTCAAGGCTTTCTATCGCCCGCGTAGCGCCCTCCGGCCCGCTCTCAATGTCAGCGAGCAAGTAGTGAAAGAGCCTTGCCACGCGTTCGGCCCTGTGTGGATCTTTGTCGAGCGCCAGAGCAAGCAAGTCCGGCCACTCATCAGAGTTTGCATTTGACTGCATAGCCACCTCCAAAACGGGGCGGCAATATTACTACGATGCATGGGCGCGGTCAACACTAACAAGTAGGTGATTACACAAGAAAAATAAGCGCGACTACTAACGCTGTTACGTTTGCGCTACAAACAAATGTGTGATACGCGAAAATCCGGCTAGGCGCAATTACAAGCTATTTGGTAGCTTGCGCTTAGTGCTTAGACTTGTCATCAGAGAGACGGCGATGCGGGAAGGATTCGAGAATCCCAACGCGCTCGCGCTGGCAACGGGCTTGCCCTACGAAACATGTAGAAGGCTCTGGCGAGAGGATGCGACGCGGATTGATCTACGAACAATTGAGATTCTCTGCAATGTCCTTCAGGTTCGACCGGCACAATTGTTTGATTACGCGCCGGACCCGGACAGGCCCAAACGAAAGAAGTACTAAGGGTCCTTCTGTACGTGATGGCCTGCATCCGCAAGGAAGCCATCGATTTGCGATTTCGTATAATAATCAAGCCCATATCCCTTTCTATCCAGCATTTCTACTATGGAAAAAATGTCTGGGCTTAGATCGGGACTGTCCGCGACTTGATAAGAGCAATAGGCAATAAGATCGGCAGCGGCTAGCGGTAACGCTTGCTGTCGAGGACTGAACACTAAACTACCGAGCTGCTTTCGCTCTCGCGGAGGGGCGGTTTCAATTGTCCTATTGTAGAGCACGTTTGCAAACCCAGCGAACTGCTTCTGCTGATCAAAAACGAAGTTAACTGTATAACTGGCGCGCTTGCATTGCAGCAACGAACGCATAATAACGGCTTGAAACGGAAAGAAGTATGGCCGCTCCGGTGCACCCGATATCTGGAGCTTGTGCTTGCCATAGGCACTTCGTTCGCCACCAGTTAGAAACCTTCGCTCTTCAAGGGAATACTGGTTCAGCAGGTTCACATCGATAGCGCATCCAATCGGATGAATATCAACATCGCGAATTGCGTCCACCAAGTGACCCAGTAGATTAAGTGCCCGATCATCACTCCATCCCTTGTATGATTGGACGCGCTGTCCATTGAGATCGCGTCCGAAAAACTCCTTCGCATGAAATCCAGGATCAATGGCATCGTCCCCCGCCTTCAAAAACGCGCGATCAAATTCATTCCATCTTCGACAGGTACCGAGGAACCCGGCGATCACGCAATAGCGCGCGCTCCCATGAATACCGCTTTCATCAAAGTAGGCGGTCAGCACTGCGACGAGTTTCTCCTTGCCGCGCGGCCCTAAAAGCCGCAGCATTGTGCTTCCAAAAAGGGGCGGTCTGAATACTGCCTCGGCCTCGCCGGGGCTAAATGTTGCCATAAAGCCTCCGGTGAGTCAAGTATGTTGTTGCCCAAATCAGAATGATCGCAGACTTGTAGATATGAGCATGCATGACGTTCCTAATAGAACGGTTGAGATCATATCCCCCTTCGTGAACGCCCCCTATTCGCCCGACAACATCTTTAAGCTCTCATCCAAGCCTGTCAGCCGGTACACCCCTACCGCGATCCGCTCCGCGAATTTCTCGGAGACCAGTGCATGGTTTCCGAGTCCCGCATCGCTTCTCGATAGACCCGTAACGCGAGTCAGTTCGCCAAGCATTGTCATTCCAGCCCCTCGAAGATATGCCCGTGCAACCTCGCGCAGCGCAACCTCACGCCTGACTGTTACAGCCATCTCTTGAGGGAATCGATCTTCGGCAAGCGTCCAGATGTAAGTGAACCACGGATCGTAGACTACTTCGCTTGGAATCACTTTCATCGCCCGCTGAAGCTCGTCTATAGCGCGCGTTAGCTTCGGACGCTCTTTGATTCCGGAGGCTTCCCGTAAATCGACGGTGGCAAGCTCGCGTTCTTTTCTCAGGGCCTTCAAAACCGCGCGAGCCTCTGGAGACAGCGTCAATCGTTCCTGTTTTTTTCCAACTCCAAAGAGTGCGTTGAAATGAGGAATCAAACGCGGCGCCATGAACGTCGAGCGTCCCCTGAGGAGCTTCGCATAGTAACAGCGGCCGCGCCGAAGTATTTCATCCTTGATGATCCATGTGAGACTTGATTCCGGGTCCTTCTGTACATTGCGGGGCATATGGGCATCACGCCGGCCGCAAACGGCTACGTACAACGACGGCCCCGGCCGGCGACAGTCAACAAGACCGCCGCAAAAACCGAGGCTCTCAATGAGCCGCTCGGCTTCGCTCGAATTCTCGACTCGTAGCTCGGGCGTCCTGCGCCAGAGCCTGTCGCGATACATTTCGATTTCTTCAGGAGGAGTCGGCGGCATTGGTCGGTAATCCGCGGAATTTACCTGAACGTTCTGAGGTCGTCGGTCAGGTGCGGCGTGGAGTTGTAAGAGAAGAGTCTGAGGCCGTCTCCGAATCGCTTCAGAGTCGTCATGCTGCTGTTGTAGATGACCCCGAGCAGCCTCATCAACTGAGCATCCGAAACGCTCAAGGCGCTGCCCGCGAGGATCGCGATCGGTGTTGCCGAGGTGAATACGAGGATCGTATCGTCATGTGAGTCGTCGAGCTCTCCCGCAATCGATTTGATTCGCGCTTGAAAGTCTGACCACGATTCTCCATCGAAATCAGGGTAGCGGTTATCGATCCACGCCCGGATCATAGCAACATCACAACGCCCGACCGGACCTCGCGTGGTGTGAGGCTCCCGCTTCAATGTCTCGATCATTTCTTTGTAATCGGCCGAGAATACGCTGTCTTCCGAGCACATCCGCTCGGAGAATGCCCTGTAGAGACCGGCAAGTTGAAACTCATTCCATCGGGAATCGCCCTTGATTTCCGGAACCCGGCGCCCGTTTCCGTTGAGCGACTCGCGTACTATTTCCGCGGTCAACCGTTGGCGGTTCATTGCCCCGCAGTGGATCTCCGAGATTCGAGCGCGCTGAGAAGCAAGATGCTCTCCGAGCAGCCTCGCCTGTTCAAGGCCAAGATCGGACAACACATCGTAATTGTCGCGCGTACCTGCCTGAGCGTGCCGGACTAAATAGATGAAACCCAATCGACTCCCTATGTCGCCACGGAGGCGCAATCGAAATCAGATCCCCGACTCACGGGCAAGATCCAGGGCGGCCTTTGTCAGGCCCGCCACTCGCGGTCCGAATGCGGCGAACCGTTCGTCGTGCGTTTGCCCTCGCACATATCTGAAATAGATTTGCTGAACTACGACAGCGATCTTGAACAGCGCGAAAGCCTCATAAAAGGCGATCCCGGACAAGTCGCGGCCGGTCTTTTCGGCATAGCGCTCGGTCATTTCTCGGCGAGTCAACCACCCGGCTCCCGTAGTCACGGGGCTGATGGATTCCCGCCTCGCTTCAGGATCGTCTTTCTCGGCCCAGTAACAAAGCAGGATGCCGAGATCGATCAATGGATCGCCTACAGTGCACATCTCCCAATCCAACACCGCTACGACGCGGGTCGGGTCTTCGAGGCCGAGCATCACGTTGTCGAGCTTGAAATCGTTATGTACAAGAGCAGCCGGCCGTCCCACGGCAGGATCGGGCTCGGGTGGAATGCGCTCGCCGAGCCACTTCACGATTTGGTCCACTTCTGGGACTTCGCTTGTTTTGGAGCGCTGCCATCGCTCGTGCCATCCCTTAACTTGCCGCGATACGAATCCGACTGGTTTTCCAAGCGCTGCCAATCCGCTGCCGTAGATATCCACATCGTGCAGAGCGGCAAGAGTGTCGACCATGGCTTCGCTGATTCGCCTCCTCGTCAGCGGATCATCACCTATCTCGGGAGGCTCTTCTCTTCTGATGACGATCCCGCTCCGCCGCTCCATCAAATAAAACGGCACGCCTACGACAGATAGATCTTCGCATAGCAGAAACGGCTTCGGAGCGAGCGGAAAGAAAGGATTGATCGCGGAAAGCAGTCGAAACTCGCGCGGCATATCGTGAGCCGTCGGCGCTACCGGCCCGACGGGAGGACGGCGCAGCACGAATTCGCGCGAGCCAAGCCTGATCAAATAAGTGAGATTGGAGTGGCCTCCTGGAAACTGCTCGATCTCCAATTCAGCTTCATCGAGAGCCTCGCCGTCACCGAACTCTGAAATGCGCGTCTGCAGCTCGTGTAGCAGTGCGGCCCGGTTCAGCTCTTCGCCGGGTCTGATCGCGGTTGTGTCGTGATTTGCCAGATGCCCCTCGCTTAATTGGCGATGTTTCGAGAGCGGTCGAATCAAATCGTCGAATCAAATCAAGGAGCGATATTAGGCATCAATGGGTTGATGTTCAAGTTCGCAAGCTGGACCGGCGCCTAATGTGTTTGGGAGCGCAGCGTGATCAGACGAGTAGGTAGAACATTACTCTTGGCCGGACAATCATTGATATAGAAGCCACAGTGTTGAAACAACGGCTTACGGCGTGGTATTTTCGGCTCCGATGATTAAGAGATTGCAACCCAATGCAGCCATACGGCTCGCGCTACGGAGCCCTCGAATCATCGCCGCCTTCCTTCTTCTTCTTTCACTCTCCGCCAACGCCTTTGCAACCTGGTCGGTAATCGCCGTGGACAGAAAGAAGAAGCAGGTAGTCATTGCTTCGGCTACCTGCGTACCGCAGGACGCTTTCGCGAGTTTTCCCGCGAAGGGCCTGAAAGATGTGCAAGCTATCATACTTCCGGGGATCGGAATCGCGGCCGCCCAGGCCAACGTGGATAGAACCAGAGCGCTCCAGAACCTCATAGCCACCGAATTGAAACGAAAGACCGATCCGGCGCGTATAATCGAATTGCTGAAATCTCAGGACACTAACAACGCATCCCGACAGTATGGGATTGTGGATTTAGAGGGCCGGGCGGCCGGTTATTCAGGCGCCCAAAACGGTAAGCAGTCGCTGGATCGGCAAGGCAAGGTCGACGGAACTGAGATTTACTTTTCCATTCAGGGAAACATACTTGCCGACGACAGCGTCGTGGAAGAAGCGGTGAAAGCATTTCGGAACGCAAAAGGAACGCTGGCCGACAGAGTGATGGCCGCTATGGAAGCCGCCGACGCCCACGGCGGCGACCGCCGTTGTAATTGCAAAACGCCTCCAGACCCCCCTGCTCCCTGCGAAACCAAGACCGCTCACGTCGCCTATCTCGTAGTCGCGGACAAAAAGGACAAAATGGGCTCCGGACTCAATGACGGGAGCTACTATTGCGAGATTTCGGTCACCGACAAAGACATCAAGGCCGACGAAAACGACAATCCGGTTAAGACGCTCAGGCTTCGATACGATAAATGGCGACGGGCGCATTAGCGTTCGCCGCGGAACGGGGAGGCAATGGGAATAACCCTTCTCCTGGCGGAAGACAACCCGACGGTTCGCAAGATCTACGGCGACACGCTGAGCGCCGAAGGGTACACCGTCATTCAAGCCGAAGATGGAGATCAGGCTCTTGATGCTCTTGAACACGAACCAGTGGACGTTCTCGTAACGGATCTGTATATGCCGGGCCACACAGGTCTGGAGCTCGTAGAGCGCGGCCGCAAACTCCATCCCGAACTGCGCACGGTGCTAATGACCGGACACGGCTCGCCCGACGCCGTAATCGAAGCATTTCGATATCAAGCCTGTGCCTTTCTCTCCAAGCCATTCTCTCTCGAAGATCTGCGCGGCGCCGTGACGACCGCGCTCGAGCACAAACCTGCGTGCGGAATCGAGGTCGTTTCGGCAAAGCCTGACTGGATCGAGCTTCTCGTTCCTTGTGATCTGCACGCCGTGGCGCCGCTTCAGAAGTTAATCACGGAGCTTGATACGAAGCTGCCGGTTGAAACTCGCGAGGCTATCGGTTCCGCGTTTCGAGAGATGCTCGGCAATGCAATCGAGCACGGCGGCAAATGCGATCCGGCCCAGCGAGTGGTCGTCAAATACGTTCGGCTCAAGCGCGCGATAATGTACTCGATCAAGGATCCGGGAAATGGGTTCGACATCGCCGAGATGCAGCATGCCGCCATCACAAACCCTACCGACGAGCCGCTTCGGCATATGCAGGTGAGGGCCGAGAAGGGGATCAGGCCCGGCGGCTACGGCATCCTGCTGGCCTCACAAGTCATCGACGAGTTGATTTACAACGAACGCCACAATGAACTCATTTTTGTGAAGTACGTCGACACCGGCGCCGATTCGAAGGAAGATTCTAGGCAGTCTGACAACGGCTCGCATTAAATTGACGCGCCGAAGATGAAAGACCGGCTCCGGTTTTCAGCGAGAGGGAAGAACAACTTTCTGATCTGTCTCTGCGCCAGCCCCTTGAGCAAATTCTATTTGTAACGATACGGCTGAAGAGTAATTGTAGGAGCGGCGCCTCTGGGCCTCCGCCCGTTTTCGAGGCTACGCTCTCGTTCCAGGATTACAGTTATTCACGCCTCGCCGCGACGTCTGGAGATCTCAGCCGAGTTTCAGATCGAATTCGTAAAGAGGGCGGGCAGGGGCCTGCTCTTACCTTTGTTTTACCTTTGCGGGCAAGCCATGCAGAGCACCAAAACGATAGTCTTCGGAGAATTATGATGTCACATAAGAAAGCCGTTTCAATCGGACTCATTTTCGGTTTGTTTGTCTCGCTCTTATCATTAGGGCTCGGCTGCTTCACGCGTCGGGCGAACGCGGACTCGACGGAAGCTCGTCCTTATTTCACCGAGCCGGCGATATCGCCTGATCGCAGCGAGATTGCTTTTTCATCCGGAGGCGACATATGGACGGCGCCCGCATCGGGAGGCGAAGCGCGGCTGCTGATCTCACACCCAGCCACCGAGTCACGGCCCCTCTATTCCCCCGATGGTAAACGGCTGGCGTTCATATCGACTCGCACCGGCGGCGGCGACATCTATGTGCTGACCCTCGCGACTGGCGAGTTGAAGCGCATAACGTATGACGACGGCCTCGATCAACTGGACGCTTGGTCGCGAGACGGGAAATGGCTTTATTTTTCGTCGACCAGCCGAGACATCTCGGTAATGAACGACCTCTTGCGTGTCGGCGCGGAAGGCGGTACGCCTATGCAAGTCAGCGCCGACCGCTACGCTAACGAATTCTTCTCCGCTCCCTCTCCCGATGGCAATACCATTGCTTTTACCGCGCGAGGAATCTCTTCCGGACAGTGGTGGCGAAAGGGACACAGCCATATCGATGAGAGCGAGGTATGGCTCCGTCATAGTGACTCCGCGGGAAGTTACGAGCGCATTACCGAAGGCGGCGCGAAGGAAATGTGGCCGATGTGGAAGGCCGACGGCCGCACAATCTTCTATGTATCGGATCGAAGCGGCGCCCAGAATATCTGGACCAAGCCTCTGTCCGGATCTGCTCGACAGGTTACGAAGTTCAAGGACGGCCGCGTACTCTGGCCTAACATTTCCTATGACGGCCGCTCAATCGTCTTCGAACATGATTTCGGAATATGGCTTCTCGATACGGACTCGGGGCAGGCTAAGCAGGTTTCGATAACCCGGCGAGGCGCGCCGGCAGGTCCTGGGGTCGAGCACCTAACGTTCACTAATCAGATTCAGGAAGCGGCGCTCGCGCCCGATGGGAAGAAGGTGGCGTTCGTCGTCCATGGAGAGGTGTTCGCGGCGTCGGCCAAGGACGGCGGTGACGCAGCCCGCATAACTCATACCGAGGCGCCCGAATTGGAAGTCGCGTGGTCGCCGGATAGTCGAAAGCTGGTTTACGTTTCAACGCGCTCGGGTTCGGCCAATATATACCTGTACGATTTCACGTCTAACTCGGAAACTCGCCTTACCAGCACCGAGTCGAGTGATGCGCTGCCGGTATTCGCGCCCGATGGTAAATCGATCGCTTTCGAGCGGAGCGGGCGCGAATTGCGGGTATTTGATGTTGAATCCAAGCAGGAACGGCTGCTCGCAACGGGTTATCTCGGCCGGCCTCCGCTCAATGCCTCGCGGCCGTTCGCCTGGTCTCCTGACAGCCGATGGCTCGCGTATATAACCCTGGGAAACAAATCATTCCGCAATATTCAGGTCGTAGCGGCAGCGGGAGGGGAAAGCCGCCAAATCAGCTTCCTCGCAAATAGCTTCAGCGATTCGGTGTCCTGGAGTCCCGACGGAACCTATATTCTCTTCGATACGAATCAAAGAACCGAGGACGGACAAATCGCAAGAGTAGACCTGATCGAGCACACACCGAAGTTCCGCGAAGATCAATTTCGCGATCTCTTCAAAGAAGAATCTCCGCGGCCGCCGAACCGCAGAGCGCCTGCCGAAAATCCGAGGGAAGCCGTGCCTGAAGCACCGCGGGTGAACGATCAAAGCGCGGATCAGAAGAAGTCCGCGGGCAAGCCGGTCGAGATTGTCTTTGAGGATATCAGGCGGCGTTTGAGCGAGCTTCCCGTAGGCATCGATGCAAATTCGCAATCAATAAGTCCTGACGGTAAGTGGCTCGTGATGATTGCGTCCGCCGCGGGTCAGTCCAATCTCTACGTCTATTCGTTGGACGAGCTGTCTCGTGAGAGGCCGGTCGCACGGCAGTTGACTTCTACGCCGGGGCTCAAGCGCGATGCGCAATTTTCTCCGGATAGCAAAGAGGTGTACTACCTTGAACAGGGCCGCATAAGCGTTGTTTCACTGGAAGCCCGAAACCCGCGTCCTCTTGCAGTGAGTGCCGAGATGGATGTGGATTTTAACTCGGAGAAGATTCAGGCATTTCAACAAGCGTGGTCTTACCTTCGCGATGGCTTCTTTGACGAAAAATTCAACGGCGTCGATTGGAAGGCGGTTCGAGCTGAATACGCTCCTTTAATCGCGGGGGCCGCAACACCGGACGAGATGCGCCGCCTGCTTTCGCTAATGGTGGGTGAGCTGAACGCTTCGCACCTGGGAGTGAACGCTCCGTTTGGCGGGAATCAGCCTTCGACGGGGCGTCTGGGATTGCGCTTCGACAGAGATGAGTACGAGAAGAACGGATGTCTGCGAATGTCGGAAGTGATCCCGCTCAGTCCCGCCGCGGTTGAGAAGATCAAAGTCGGCGAATATCTGTTAGCCGTGGATGGAACCGGAATCACCGCGCGAACGAATCTCGACGAATTGCTGGATCATAAAATAGGCAAGAGAACCGTGGTCACCATCGCCGCGTCGGCGGACGGCGCGAACAAACGCGAAGCCATAGTCCGGCCGGTTAATCTTGCAACCGAGAAAGGGCTGCTCTATCGCGCGTGGGTTGAAGAGCGCAGGGCCTACGTGCTCAAGGCAAGCGGAGGCCGTCTCGGCTACGTCCACATTCCGGATATGTCCGCGGCTTCGCTTTCTCAGCTCTACGTCGATTTGGACGCCGAGAATCAAGCGTGCGACGGCGTTGTAGTGGACGTGAGAAACAACACGGGCGGCTTTGTTAATGCGTATGCTCTGGATGTGCTGAGCCGAAAACATTACCTGACGATGACCGTACGGGGGCTGCCCGCGGCTCCGGCGCGTCCAATGCTCGGGCAGCGTGCTCTGGAAGCTCCGACGATACTGGTGACGAACCAACACTCGCTTTCCGACGCGGAGGACTTTTCCGAAGGCTATCGCAGCATGAAGCTCGGGAAAGTGGTGGGCGAGCCTACAGCCGGCTGGATAATTTATACGTCGAACGTTCAGCTCATAGACGGCTCGGGATTTCGCCTTCCGTTCGTTCGAATCACAACGGCAGCCGGCGAAGATATGGAGCTCCATCCTCGTCCGGTCGACGTTCCGGTTCAACGTCCGATAGGCGAGAGCTACACGGGCCGTGATATTCAACTCGACACCGCCGTCGCCGAGTTGTTGAAAGTGGTAGGCCGCGAGACCAAGACCAGGGCCGCCGGCCAGAGATGATGTTCGTCGCGCGATTATTTTATTGATCCGAAGCGCGGACTAAGAGTCGTAAAGAATTTACTTCCGGTTTTGATTCAACTCTTGGTTTCAAACCCCCAGCGGGGTTGTGTCCTCCAGCCCAGGGTTGCCGTACTTCGGCTACCCTGGGGAACGGGGGTGATTGGCGGTCGCTGCGTCAGGCTTGCCAGGATACGGCCTGACTCACGCCGAAATACCGATTCAATTACGCTGGCCGGCTCAGGCATCTTCAGTCGCGCCCTTCAGAAATCCGTAAGCCCATACGCACGCCGCCAGGAAATACATCGGTGAAAGACACATCAAAATGGCAAGAGCCCTCCTGTCATATTTAAAGAGCCATTGGATAGCTCTGGCCAGCCGCACCAGCGGCATAAGGCTTATCAGCACGGGATGCCGCAGCAGTATCCGGCCGCTGTTGTCGGTTCGCTTTCTTACAAGAGCCGAGCTCCTGCCGAGCGGAAACTGATAGCGGATTACGTTGCGCCATCCAGTGCGATTCAAATGAGTAACCTGTATCTCGGGATCGAAAAGAATGCGCCCGCCAAGCTCCGTAATCTTCGCATTCAGTAAAATGTCTTCCGACGCTCGCAGATGGTCATCGAAATAACCTGCCTTTTCGATAACGGAGCGTCTGTACATAACGTTGGCGGTTGGAACCATGCGGACGAGTCTCTTTGGAGCGGCCGGCATGAATTCCTTGAACTCGAGGAGATATCCGATCCATCCGCTTGCGCTGCGAGGCGTTCCATTCGCGAGCGAACCTCCTACCGCCGCATACTCGGCCTCGCCGTGCCTCGCCATCATCCGAGTGATAACGTCGTGCGCCGCCACGCAGTCAGAGTCGATGAGCAAACAGTACGGAGCTTGAGTCGATCTTATCGCGATGTTTCTAGCAGCCCCGGGAAATGCACGACGCTCCGAACGAATCAACCGTACACCGGGAAATTCGTCGCGAACGATGTTGGAAGTGCGGTCCGAGGAGCTGTCAACGACGATAATATCGAAGGGAACCGAAGTTCGTTGGCTGACGAGTGCGGTTAGGCACTCTCTAATTGTCCGCTCGGAGTTATAACAAGGCACGATGACTGAAACGGCAGGCTCTACAATGGGCGGAAGATCCGTCGACATTACGGGCTCAACGTATACATTGCTCACATCGCTTGCGGCAAGGCGTCCAGAATTATTGACACTCGCGAGCAGGTAAAATATGTTCAGCGGCCAATGGCAGTTAAACGCGAGATCTCCGTCATTGTTGTTAGCTACAACACCAGGGAGCTGCTGCTCGAATGCATAGCGTCAGTATTAGAGAATCGAAAATCGGTCGAGGTCGAGATAGTCATCATCGACAATGCGTCCACGGACGGAAGCGTTGAAGCGGTCCGAGGCTTTTTCCCAGAGTTGTCCATTCTCGAGAACGGCTCAAACCTCGGCTTCGCCGCCGCGTGTAATCAGGGTATTCGAGCGAGCCGATATGAATTCATCCTGCTCTTGAACAGCGACGCCCGGCTGCTGCCCGGGGCCCTTGAAGCGCTTCTCGACTGCATGGCGAATGAGCGATGCGCCGCGGCGGGTTGTAGGGTGCTTAGTCGAAACGGCGGCGAATCTATGGTCGCGATGAATTTTCTCACGCCGTTCAATCAGGCCCTCGAGCTTGCCGGCGTAGGAAAGCTGTTGGGTTCGAAGGCGGTCCGAAGAACTCATCCCGTCGAATCGGGGGACGAGCCGGTAGATTGTTCGGTGGATTGGATAGAAGCGTCGTGTCTTTTGCTGAGACGCTCGGCTCTTAATGAAACAGGCTTTCTTGATGAGCGCTTCTTTATGTACTCGGAGGATGAGGACCTGTGTTTCCGGCTGCGCGCGAATGGTGGGCAAGTGTGCTTCACGAAATCCGGAAGCGTGATTCATCAGGGAGGGGCTTCGGCTGAGAAGGACAGGACTCGCATGCTTGTCCAGTTTTACCTGAGTCAGATGCGGTTTTTGCAAAAGCATCGAGGTTCGCTGAGTGTTGAAGCTTTTGCGCTCGCGAACCAAGCGGTTCTTGCGCTGAAGCGCATTCATCGCGTTCTAACCGGGAGAAGCGTCGAATCGAAAAATCTTGCGGCGCGTCTTGAAGCCTTGCAAGCGGCAATCCGATTATTTCGCGAAGCGCGCGATCTCGAACGTAGTTCGGTGTGAAGGATGTGAAACCGAGTATGCGCGGCATACAAGAGGATCGGCCGAATGCAGGTATGTCAGAAGGTTCCGTTAAATCGAAAGGCAATCGCTTGAATTCGCGGATGTATTTTCTTGGCGGCCGCCGCGAGTAGGGAGGCGGCGTTGCTACGGCCTCGTTTATTCGAACTGTTTTTTGAAGGCGATGAATTGGCGCTCGAGATCGTCCAGTCGCTGCCGCAGCGCGGTCGTTTCCTCTTCAAGACGACCTACTCTGTCGTCGCCGCGAGGCCGGGCCGGTTGATCCCCGCGAAGCAGTTCACTCATCTCGGTCTGCGAAATCGGTCCGCAGAGCAGATGGGCATAGCGGACCTCCTTCATCCCCGGCTGCCTCGGCAGACTGACCACCAGATTCTGATCGTCGCGCTTCATAAGCGATTCGAGCGCTTCATCTACTTCGCTCAGATTCACGAATGTATGGAGCGGAGACGCTCGCTGCCGAATCTCGCCCGCCGTCTGAGGCCCTCGAAGGAGAAGGACGCACAGCACGGAGACCTCACTGGACTCCAGGTGAAAAACCTTTTCGAATATATGGCCGTATTTTGCGACGCGGCTCTCCGCGCCATAGAAAACGTATGCCAATTTTTTTTCGCGCAATCCATCCAGAGCTTGCTGGACTGTGCGTTCGTCATATGAAACAACCGGGTCTCGGCTGGACTTCTGATTGCACGCGTTCTTCAGGGCATTGATTGAGAGGGGATAGTACTCGGGGGTGGTCTTCTCTTTTTCTATGAGAGAGCCCAGCACTCGAACCTCTCCCGGGGTAAGGATCAGATCCATGCGCATCGCCTTTCTCAGATGTGTCGGACATCTTTGGCGCCGCGAGAGCCCGTGAAGGGTTCAGGCTCTCACGGCGTCGAAGGATAATAGCAGGCTTGGCGGCGATATTGGAGCACGACCGTTACGCGCTCGCGTGCTGATCAATCGGCCGGTTGTTGTTGCGGAACGGGCGCCGCTACCGGCGTCTGCTGAGGCAGGCGGAAATAGCCAAAGACCGCCAGGACAAAGAGCAATGCCGCGCTGCCGTAGAAGAGATTCCGGATTCCGACCGTTTCCGCCAGCGAACCCGAAAATACCAGTCCAATCAATTGGGCAAGTGAGAGCACCGCCATGAAGCTTCCACTCACCCGGCCTATCATTTCCATCGGCGTCCGTCCTTGCATGATGGTCTGAGCCGAGACGATCACGAAGATCACGCCAACCCCGAGCCCGAACATGCTGATGGAAGCTGCCGCTATCGTCTTGATGGCGGCGAGCAGAAAAACAAAACCGCCCATCGTCAACAACCCCCACAGAGCCAGATGTGTCTTTGAAATTCTCTGGGCGAATCTTCCCATCGAAACCGAGCCCGCGATCATCCCGACGCCGATCAGTGAATTGATGATCCCGAAGGCAACCTCGCTGGCGCGCAGCTCGTCGCGCACGTAGACCGCAATCAACGGACCGAAACAGGCGAGCGCGAACATTCCAGCCGCCATCGCGACAATGACGAACGAAATGGTGGGATTTGTGAAGATGAACTTGACTCCGGCCGAGAGGTCGTTCAACACCGATTTAACAGGATGGCTTCCTTTTGGCGGTACGACCGGCTCGCGCACTATTACCAGGCTTCCGATCATCGACGCGGAAAAGATAAAGCTGAGAGCGTCGAGATAATAGCAAGAGCTGGGTCCAAACGAGCCGACCATCGCGCTGGCAAGCGCCGGACTGACTATTCGCATAAATTGAAATGCCTGCTGAACCAGCGAGTTCGCCGCCAACAGTCCCTGCGGCGGAACAAGCGTCCGCAATGTGACCGTCTGAGCGGGAACAAAGAACGTAGAAACCGTGCTCAAAAGAAATAGAATCACGTATACCTGACCCAGCGAGCCGGCGAATACGAGCGCGAGCGCAAGAGCCGCGCGAATAAGATCGCTCGCGACCATTGTCCTTTTTACATGCCATCGATCGACAAATACGCCGGCAACCGGTCCGATTAATGCGAACGGCGTCATGAAAGATATGCTGAGCAGGGTAACCTGAAGCGCGGTTGCGTGCAGGTTGAACGAGACGTAGGTGAGCACCGCGAAAAATGCAAGAAAATCACCGAATACACTTACGAGTTGCGCCAGCCAGAGCCGGCGCATGGGTTTCATACGGAGGACATCGCGAATTGTTAGCTGAGACGTATTTGCCGTCATTATCGAGTTTCTCCGTTGTGATCGGATTATGGCCGTGTGCCGACGGGCGAAAGGCATTGTACGTCCGGAAGAGTTTCGGCGTTCAAGGAATTTGATTCGAAGTGAGAAATTATCACGCCGCGTTCTGATCAATACACGAGAAGCAGTATGCCTGGAAAGATTGCGGCGGCACGTACTTTGCTTTTTGGGCTTGCCATAGGTGTGTGAATGACCAGAGCAGTTCGAGCAACGAGCACATATCACCCCTCGCGTGTCAAAGGGCCTACGAACCCGTCAAGCTCAAAAATCCGATTTGAAATTCCGAAAGACAGGGAGATGGTGCAGCTTGAGTTCGGCGACCGAACGGTTAAGCTGACGAATCTTCAAAAGCCGTTCTGGCCAAAGCTCGGTCTGAAGAAGAGAGACCTGCTGCAGTACTACATCGATATGTCTCACGTGCTGCTGCCGCATCTTCAAGACCGGGCGATGGTGATGAAGCGGTATCCGAATGGAGCGGGGGCCGACTTCTTTTTTATGAAGCATGCGCCGACGCCCCGTCCCGATTGGATCGAGATATGTTCCATCGAGCACTCGTCGGGCAACATCATAGACTTTCCCGTGGTTCGCGATCTGCCGACGCTGCTGTGGACAATCAATCTCGGCTGCATAGATTTGAATCAGTGGTATGCGCGCTGCGACGACGTAGACCGGCCGGACTACGTCAACTTCGATCTCGATCCGGTTCCGGGAGCCGGCTTTCGCAAGGTCAGGGAGACGGCCCTGTTAGTCCGGGATGCGCTTGCAAGAATGAAGATGCCGAGTTACGCGAAGACGACCGGAGCCACCGGTATGCACGTATATGTGCCGATCGTGCGAGGCCCTATTCAGAAGCAGGTATGGACCTTTGCTAAATCCGTCGCGCAAACGCTCGCGTCCGAGCGCCCTGGATTAATTACCTCGGAATATCAGATTGCCAGAAGACCGCGCGGCCATGTTCTGGTTGACTACAACCAGAATGCGTGGGGCCGAACCCTGGCTTCGGTGTATTCGCTCCGGCCTACGCCTAAGGCTACGGTATCGATGCCGGTAACCTGGGAAGAAGTAGAAAGGGGATTCGAGATCGCGGACTTCCGAATTGATAATGTGCCTGAAAGAATTCAGGAGCTTGGCGATCTCTGGAAGCCGCTCACCCAGAAACGCGGCCGCATCAAGCTCGAGCAGCATCTATGAAGGCTCTTCCGATTGCTCCGCCATTCCCGCCGATGGAAGCGGCCGCCGTGGATGAGATACCCGAAGGCAGCGAGTGGCAGTACGAACCGAAGTGGGATGGCTTCAGATGTCTCGCGTTTCGTAACGATAATGAAATCGAGCTTCAGTCCAAATCGGGAAAGCCGCTGGCGAGGTACTTCCCGGATGTCGTTCGTTCAATAAAAACGTTGCGCGCGAAGAGATTTGTGCTCGACGGCGAGATAGTGATTCCGGAAGGGTCCGGATTTTCCTTCGACGAGCTGCTTCAGCGAATACACCCGGCGGAGAGCCGCGTCAACAAACTGGCAAGCGAACATCCGGCGTTGTTCATGGTTTTCGATCTCCTCGTAACAGAGAAAGAAAAACTTATCGTAAATGAGCCTCTCGCAGAGCGGCGAAAACTCCTGGAGGCGTTTGCGGCAAAAATTTTGAAGCCGGATGGGGATGTTCGGCTTTCCGACGCCACAAGGAACTTGAAACAAGCAAAAGCCTGGCTGAACAGCGTCGGCAAAAAGATTGACGGCGTTATAGCGAAGCGCGTCGATATGGGTTATGACTCCGGCGAACGGACTGCAATGCAGAAGATTAAGAAACTGAGAACGGCGGACTGCGTCGTCGGAGGTTTCCGATATGCGAGCAACGGAAAGGGAATCGGCTCTTTGCTGTTGGGCCTCTACGACAAAGAAGATCTCTTGCATCACGTCGGGTTCACGTCGGGGCTTACTCCGGAAGAGCGAAAGAGTCTCCAGCCGAAGCTCGAACGCCTCGTAAAAGAACCGGGGTTCACGGGTCGCAGCCCGGGAGGCCCAAGTCGTTGGAATCCGGGCGCTCCCAAAGAGTGGAGGCCGCTCAAGTCAAAGTTGGTAGTAGAAGTTCAATATGATCACTTCACCGGAGGACGGTTCAGGCATGGAACAAAGCTGCTTCGATGGAGACCGGACAAGTCGGCCCGCCAATGCACCTTCGATCAGATTCAGTAAGCCCTGTACAGGATTGCGACATCGCTCGTGTATGAGTTCGATATATACCTTCCAAGTCGGAAACGCCGTCCGAGCAACAGAGCAAGCCGTGAATTAGCGAGCCGTTTGACGACGCCGAATATGATCGACAAGAAGGCGTCCGGTCGAGCCAGTCAGAGCAGCAGCTTAACAAAATCCGTTCGAGTCCGGCCGCTGGCTCACACGCTTTTAACGGCTCATTAACAATGATGAACAATGTACGTTGGCTAGGCACGGGCGTTGCTCAATAGTCTCGTTGAAATCATCAGTGTACGAACAGCGGGTTGATGGATTCGAACTTGACGATTCCATCCGCGACCCGCTGTCGGTTTCAATACTTAACTTGGATCCAGTAAGGAGGTTGGCATGGGAAACAGGAATCGTGGGCGCTACGCTCAACAAGGCGGGCGTCAGGAGAACAGGTGGGGCCGCCCCTACGAAACAGAGCGGGAACACGAAGGCCAGTTTGGCGACTGGACGCCGACAGGCATTTCGCGCGGCCACGGGGAATCAGACCAGGAGCGCTATTCGCAAGAATATCAGCGCGGGCAGTATCGGCCGCAGATCTTTCGCGGAGACCAGTATTACCCGCAGCCATTTCGAGGACAGCAATATCCGCAAGACCGCTTCGAAGGAAGCCAGCAATTTGACGACGATGATTACGAGTCAGGTTCCGACCGGCGCTCCGACTATTACGCGGAGACGCGCGGGCTCGACCGGGGCCGGTTTCAGCAGGGCGGCACGGGCTACGGACGCACGGGCTATGGACGCACGAGCTATGGACGCACGGGAATGCAGAACCGAGAGTCACAGCGCCGGCTGGCCGCGCTGCCCTATGGAAGAGAGAGAGATTATGAGTCACGCGGTGAAGAACGCGGCTGGTGGGACCGTGCCTCGGACGAAGTGTCGTCCTGGTTCGGAGATGACGAGGCCGAACGCCGCCGGATGATGGATCACGCTCGCGACGAGTCGCACAGGGGCCGCGGTCCGAAGGGCTACAAGCGATCCGACGAGAGGATCAAAGAAGACGTAAACGATCGCCTTACCGACAACATTATGCTGGACGCTTCGGACATCGAGGTAGGAGTGAACGACGGCGATGTGGTTCTATCGGGTACGGTCAACAGCCGGTACGCGAAACGGTTGGCCGAAGACGTGGTAGAAGAGGTCTCGGGTGTTAAGAACGTCGAGAACCGGATCAGGGTGTCCCAACCGAATCGAGAATACATGGGCACGGGCGGCTCAACCGAAAGGACGAGTCCGCAGAGGAGCAAGTCGACTACGACCGGTTCCTAGTTTTAGCCGCATTAGAATAGGACTGCCGAGTACGACAGCGTCCCATCGTTGAAGGCTTTTCTCAACGGTGGGACGCGTCGTTTGTGGTGTTGGACGGCGGTCTGCTTATTGCTTTGCGGCATTCTAATGATCGTCTTTGGAGATTCCGAGTACAGTGAAACAGCGGCGAACTACGTTTCCCGCTTGCGGGTGCGTATAGGAAAGGCGCTTGCCTCGGCTCCGATCAGTCTGGATACGCTTCGAACAGTGCTGGTGTTTTCGGGTGAGCTGGAGCAGGCGCTCGAAGACGCGGCTGAACAAAATACGGCGCACATCGATCAAGCCGCGCTGAGCACGGCCCGCGCGATAACAATGCTGGCGGCAAAGAGCTTTCATGCCGCGTGGACTCGAGAGAATACCGGCTCGCCTTCGATCGAAGAACGAGGCCCGCTCATCAGGCTGCGGTCGCTGTTGGACTCGATAGCCGACCTTGGCGATACCAGGCTCGCGATCAGAATGCCGGAAGGGTTCGCGTTCTATGGACTCCTTCCCGAGCAGTATCTCGCTTCAGCCGCTCAATGGATTGACGCTCATCGCGCCGAAGAATACCGGCAGGCGACCGTGGTCGGAATTCGCACGATCGGCTCCACGCTGTCCGCCATTGTCGCGGTCGCTCTGGAGGCAGCGACTTGGAGAGTGCACCGATTCACCCTAAGACCGTCGGGCCTGCCGTTCAATCGCGAGGTCAAGCTTTCACCAAAGTCGCTTGGGCTGGCCAGGAGAGCGCCCGCGCTGGTCGTTGACGAAGGCCCCGGAATGTCCGGCTCTTCGATGGCCGCGGTAGCCGAAGCGCTCCTTCAGGCCGGCGTCCCCCGCTCTCGCATCAGCTTCCTCCCGCATCACGCTCTCAATATTGGTCTGAACGGCGGCTTCAACATTGGTTCGAATGGCGGCTCGGGTTTCGATTCGAACGAGAATTCAAAGAGGCCTCCGGAGAATTCCGGACCGGTGTCCGATCGGACTCTAGAGTGGTGGTCGAGCGTGAAGCAGTATTGGGCTCCGCTCGAAAGTATCAGATTTTGCAATGGAACTCTCGGCGACGAACTCGCGGTTCTTGCTCGTGAACTCTGTGACGAGGGCGTACGAGCTGCACCAGTCACAGGCGAGACTTCGAGCAGGTTCTTAGAGGACCGAGATGAGACGATTCCGACGCTATGCTCGATGTTCGAAAAGCCGAAGTATCTATTCGGAAATGAGGCAGGGAAGCGGCTGCTCTTCAAGTTTCAAGGGTTCTGTTCCGCGCCCGGAGGAAATGAATCGCTGGCCGAGATGCTCTGCCGTAGCGCCGCGGAACAATGCAAAATGAGCGGCGCTCCTCCGCCGATTGGAGTGCATCGTGGATTCGCGGCGATTCCGTGGGTCAACGGTTCGCATCTTTCACGATCCGATACTACTCCTGAAGTTCTTCGGCGCATCGGCGACTACGTGGCCGGAGTAGCCGGTGCTCGAATGACGGCCGATGAGTACGCCCAGGGCGCCTCGCGGTTGAATGAGATGCTGTACTGGAACACGTTCGAGCTTCTTGGAGAAAGAACGGCCGACGGGCTCCGGCAGCTCGTGACGGAAAGCTATCACGAAGGTCCCGAGCCGCTCGCGTACGGAGATGGGCGCTTATCGCCTGAGCATTGGTTAATGGATCAGCGCGGCGAGATTGTGAAGGTAAGCACGGGCGGACACGAATTCGACCATACCGTAGTGGGCAAACAGCCGATTGCCTGGGACCTCGCGGGAGCAATAGTTGAGTGGGAGCTTGACTCATCTGCTGTCGAGCTTTTGCTAAAAGCCTTCCGTGTAGCCGGCGGCGAATTACCGTCGCGGGCCGCGCTCAAATTTTTTGAGTTGGCGTACGCTGCCTTCAGAGCGGGACAGTTGAGGATTAGTTCACAGGCGACCGCGGCTGGACCAGAGAAGGATCGCGCGAATGCCGCGGCGAATCGCTATCTTGGAATACTCAGGAATCTTTCAGTCGAGGCTGCCGATACCGATAAGGCAAGTGTAAATGAAAATCATCCGCCCCAAGCTGTATCTGTTTGATGTAGACGGTACATTGCGCTGGACTACGATCCCTGGTCAGCCCTGTCCTTATCGGCCTGGAGAGTGGCGGTTGATGCCGCGTGTTTGCGAAACGCTGCGGAGAATAGACTGGGGACCTGAAGGCGCAGCGCTCGGGATTGCTTCGAATCAGGACGGCGTTGCGGAGAGCCGGTTGAGCGAGGCCATGGCGCACAGCATGATCGTCGATACGTTGAAAGAGGCGATCGGCTTTCTTCCGGTGAATTGCGCGATCGAGATTTGCGTTTGCGGCGCGAAGTCTTCTTGTGAGCGCCGCAAGCCTGGTGCCGAGATGCTGAACTCCGCGATCCGGCGTTTTGGCGTGCCTCCGGGTGAGGTTCTTTTCGTCGGAGATCTCGAGTCTGATCGACAGGCAGCGTTCAACGCGGGGGTTCGCTTCACGTGGTCGTGGGATTTTTTTGGATGGCGCTAACGTAATCTCTTGGACTATTTGCCTGACTCGTATTGCTGCATATGTATCGATCACATACGTGCTGCCGAAGATGGAATGCCGGGTTCGGTTTACCTCTGGGATGTTCGCATAAAGATTTTTCTTCGCGGAGTCGTTGACCGTCTCGCTCGTTCGCCTCTACTTACAATCTTCTAAGGTACTTACCTTGCGAAACCGGTAAAGAGAGTGTTGGTGGTTTCTGATCGAGCCGTCCCTTCTGGCTCCCGCAAGCCCCTGAGCGTGAGCAGTCATAGGTTTGAAAACCGGAATCGGAATTGCTCTAGACTTGGCGCGCAGTCTTCAGAATGTCGACGGAAGCAGGCGCCGCATCCCGTTTCGGGCGCTTGGCCGCGTGCGTTCATGGAGACGCGCGAGAGAACAGCAACCCTGGAGGAGAAACTAGGTGAAGGATCATATCCTCATTACTGGAGGAGCGGGATTCATCGGCTCGCATCTAGCGGATGAGCTGCTCAAGAGGGGCTATCGAGTGCGAGTCCTGGATTGCCTCTCGGCTCAAGTCCATGGCCCCGGACAGGCGCGGCCGGACTATCTCAACCCCGAAGTTGAATTACAGATCGGCGATGTTCGCGATCCCGACGCCGCGGCGAACGCTCTGGAAGGCGTCGACGCGGTCTTTCATTTTGCCGCCGCCGTGGGCGTTGGCCAGAGCATGTATCAGGTCAACCACTACACGAGCGTCAACAACCTCGGCACGGCCGTTCTCCTTGAAGAATTAATTCAAAAGCAGGTTCAGCGTCTGATAGTCGCGTCCAGCATGAGCATTTACGGCGAAGGCTTATACCAGACGCACGGCGGCGACATATGTTCTCCCGAGGGACGGGGGCTCGAGCAGTTGAAAAATCGCAAGTGGGAGTCCCGGGCCGCGAATGGGTCCGACCTGCTTCCGATCCCGACGCCGGAGACTAAACCTGCATCGCTCTCGTCGGTGTACGCGCTCTCCAAATACGATCAGGAGAGGCTCTGTCTTCTGATCGGCCGCGCGTACGGCATACCTACCGTAGCCTTGCGCTTTTTCAATGTGTATGGGAGCCGCCAGGCGGCCTCGAATCCTTACACCGGCGTGCTTGCGATCTTCGCTTCTCGCCTGCTGAACGATCACGCGCCGCTCGTGTTCGAAGACGGAAAACAGCGGCGTGACTTCGTCAGCGTCTATGACGTGGTTCAGGCCTGCGTGCTTGCGCTTGAAGAGAAATCGGTAAGCGACGCCGTGTTTAACGTAGGCAGCGGCAGATCCTACACCGTTCTCGAAACGGCTGCCGCGCTGTCGAAAGTTCTGGGAAAGGAGCATATCGATCCTCAGATCACCGAGACTTATCGGATGGGTGACATACGCCATTGCTTCGCCGACATCCGTTTGGCTCGGGCCGTTCTTGGATATGAACCGCACTACACTCTCGAAAATGGACTGGGAGAGCTAGCCGAGTGGCTCGAAGGACAACAGGTAATCGACCGGGTGGCGGAAGCACAGACAGAACTGGCTTCGAGGGGACTGGCACTATGAACGAAGCAGCAAATCGAAATGGATCGAAGGCAGCGCGCAAAAATAACAAAACAGAATCGAACGGCGGATCGGCCCGAACGAACGGCCATCGACGGCCCGTGCTTATAACCGGAGGCGCGGGATTCATCGGCTCCAATCTTGCGCACCGCCTGCTCGCTTCAGGCGAACGCGTAATCATCTTTGACAATCTATCTAGACCGGGTGTCGAGCTCAATTTGCGATGGCTCCGAAGCCTTTACCCGAACACGCTTGAAGTTCAGATTGCGGATGTGCGGGATTTTAGGACGTTGCTGACGGCGGTCAGCCGCGCCTCGCACGTATTTCATCTTGCGGCACAGGTCGCGGTGACTACCAGCCTGAAAGATCCGATCTTCGACTTTGAAGTCAACACGCGAGGGACGCTGAATCTTCTGGAGGCGTTGAGGACGCAAAAGAATCCGCCGCCGCTTCTATTCACGTCGACCAACAAAGTATATGGCGATCTCGCGCATCTCGAGTTAACTCCGGATTCGACGCGCTACTGTCCAACCGATACCGGCATCCTCAGCCGCGGCGTAAGTGAAGAGACTCAACTCGATTTTCACAGCCCATACGGATGTTCGAAGGGAATCGCCGACCAGTACGTGCTCGATTACGCGCGCACGTTTGATCTGCCGACGACTGTCTTTCGAATGAGCTGCATCTATGGGCCGCATCAGTTCGGGAATGAAGACCAGGGATGGGTCGCGCACTTTTTGATTCGGGCAGTCAACGAGGAGCCGATAACAATCTACGGTGATGGACGACAGGTGCGGGACGTGTTGTTCGTCGAAGATCTGGTCAGCGCGTTCCTGCTCGCCAGGGAGAATCTCCCGGCTGTCGTCGGCAACGCATTCAACATCGGGGGCGGTCCCGCCAACACTACGAGCCTATTAGAGCTGGTCGGACGACTTGAGCGGATGCTGAATCGTCCCTGTAAGCTCGACTTCGACACGATCCGAAGAGGCGACCAGCCTTACTACGTGTCGGACACGACCAAGTTTCGCGAGGCTACGGGCTGGTCACCGGAGGTCGGAATTCGAGAAGGTCTCGATCGGCTGCACGGTTGGATACTCGAATCGAGCGGTCGACTCTTGTTGGCCGTGACCGCACATCAAGCGTCCCAGCCGCTCCTGAATGTACCGGCCCTATCCGGAGGCAGCTCCGATGGCAGGGCTGCAATCTCGGGGGTGAGGAAGTGAAGGCCGCGGTGATCGCCGAGCCGCGGCGGGTGCTCCTTTGCGAGAACGGGGTTCCGGAACCGGGCTCCGGCCAAATTCGCATTCGCGTGGATGGCTGCGGCGTGTGCGGCTCAAATCTACCGTTGTGGGAAGGCAAGCCTTGGTTCAAGTATCCGCTTGAGCCCGGCATGCCCGGTCACGAAGGGTGGGGCGTAGTCGACGCCGTTGCGGCGGACGTGCGCCGGCCGGTAATCGGCGAACGAGTGGCGATGCTCTCTTATAACGCATTCGCGGAATACGATCTCGCAAAAGCTGATGCCGTCGTGGCGCTGCCGCCTTCGATTCGAAATAAGCCTTTTCCCGGCGAATCGATCGGCTGTGCGATGAACGTATTCGATCGCAGCCGAATTGTTTCGGGACAAACGGTAGCCGTAGTCGGAATCGGATTCATCGGAGCGCTGTTGGTTCGCCTTGCGTCTCAAGCGGGTGCCGAAGTCATCGCAATCTCGCGTAGACCCTTTGCGCTGGAGATTGCGCGAAGCTGCGGGGCCGCGCATCTGATTCCGATGGACGACCACGAGCGAATACTGGATCGGGTTAACCGGATCACCTGTGGAAAGGGCTGCGAGCGGGTGATCGAGGCCGTAGGGTTGCAGTGGCCGCTCGATCTGGCCACTGCAATGACGGCCGAACGCGGCCGGTTGATAATCGCCGGATATCATCAGGACGGCCCGAGGCAAATCGATATGCAGCTCTGGAACTGGCGAGGCCTCGACGTCATTAACGCACACGAACGCAATCAAGCCGTCTACCTCGACGGTATGCAAAAAGCGGTCGACGCGATGGTCCAAGGAGATCTTGATCTCGATTGTCTATTGACGCACGGTTTCAGCCTGGATCGGCTGGGCGACGCGTTTGAAGCTATGCGCACCCGCCCGGACGGCTTCCTCAAGGCCTTTGTTACCGCATGAGTGAATCGACAAAGCGGGTTTGCGAGAAGATGGCCGGAACCTCACCGCGCCTGGGATTCCTTGGGGTCGGCTGGATAGGCCTTCAGCGGCTTCAGGCAATCGCCGACCGCGGCGTAGCCGAAATTGCCGCAATCGCCGATCCCAATCCGGAGATGTCGATGTCGGCGGCGGCGGTTGCGCCCGACGCAGCGCGAATGACATCGATGGATGAAATCCTCGAACAGCGATTGGACGGACTGGTGATTGCGACTCCAAGCGCTCTTCACGCCGAACAGGCGGTGAAAGCGCTCGAGCATGGCATCGCCGTGTTTTGCCAGAAGCCGCTGGGCCGGACGGCCAAAGAAACCAGACGCGTAGTCGATGCCGCCCGCGCGGCGAATCGCCTGCTGTGCGTGGATATGTGCTACCGGTTCACCAGCGGTATGGCCAACGTCCGCGAGATGGTGCGGGCGAGACAACTCGGCGACGTCTACGCCGTCAATCTCATCTTTCACAATGCCTATGGCCCGGACAAAAGCTGGTTCTATGATCCGAGCTTATCGGGCGGCGGCTGTTTGCTCGATCTCGGCATTCATCTTGTCGATCTGGCTCTGTGGGTGATGGACTCGCCGACGCTCGTGCGCTTATCGAGCTCTTTGCACGAAGGCGGCAAGCCGTTTTCTCCAGGAGCGGGAGTAGAGGATCACGCGGCCGCGCTGTTGGAATTTGATAACGGCGCGACGGTGCAGCTTGCCTGTTCGTGGAAGCTTCAGGCCGGACAGGACTGCGTCATCGAAGCTTCGTTTTACGGGACCCGAGGCGGAGCGACGTTTCGCAACGTGGGAGGCTCCTTCGTTGACTTCGTCGCCGAGCAGTTCTCGTCGACCACGCGAAAGATTGTGAGCGAGCCGCCCGACGACTGGGGCGGAAGAGCGGCCCTGGCCTGGGCCCTTCGGCTTCAAGAAAACCGCGGCTTCGATCCCGCGGCCGAACAACTGGTCGAGGTCGCATCAATATTGGACCGAATCTATGGACGCTCATTCAGTGAGGCTAAGCAATCCTGAGCAGCGGTTGAAAGGAGGTTCTCATGTCTTCAAAAGCACAAGTCACGATAGATCACGAGGCGATTAAAGAATGGGTTGAGGCCCGCGAAGGCAAACCGGCCCGCGTGAAAGGGACCGGCGGCAAAGATGATCCCGGATTGCTGCGGATCGACTTTCCCGGCTATAGCGGCGAGGAAACTCTCGAGGAGATTTCCTGGGACGAGTTCTTCGAAAAATTCGAAGAGAGCGGACTTGCTTTTCTCTTCCAGGAAGAGACAGCGGGCGGCGACGAGAGCCGATTCAGCAGGCTTATCAGCCGGGAATAACTCACTCACCGGGGAGCTTCAAAGTCATGGCTGAGCGAATAGATCAATGGAAGGGTCGTCAGAGGGGGCGTGTTATGAGTCACAACCCGCGGCGTATATTGATGACCGCCGACACGATCGGCGGCGTTTGGAGCTACGCGATTGATCTTGTTCGAGGGCTCCAGGCCTACGGCGTCGAGGTGGCCGTAGCAACGATGGGAGCACGGCCTACACCCGAACAGCGAGACCAGATCGGCCGGCTCCCGAACACTACTCTGTTCGAGAGCGGCTACAAGCTCGAATGGATGAATGATCCGTGGGAGGACGTCGCAAGGGCGGGCGAGTGGCTGCTCGAGATCGAGCGAGCATTCGGGCCCGACTGCATCCATCTGAACGGCTATGCGCATGCCGCCCTGAACTGGCGAGCGCCCCACCTGGTCGTCGCGCATTCTTGCGTGTTGTCCTGGTGGGAAGCGGTCAGGGGAACATCCCTGCCTCCGGAGTGGAGCAGATACCGGCAAGAAGTAAGGCGCGGTCTTAGAGCGGCCGACACGGTTGTCGCTCCCACGAGGGCGATGCTGTCATCGCTTCACACGCACTACGGAAACTTCGAGCACGGACGAGTAATTCCAAACGGGAGAAGCGCGGACTCCTACTCCATTGGAGACAAGCAGCCGTTCATATTGAGCGCGGGCCGCGTCTGGGACAAGGCGAAGAACGTCTCCGCGCTTGAAGCAGCCGCGCCCGGTCTTGAATGGCCGGTTCTGATCGCCGGTGAGACCCGGCACCCCGACGGCGGCGGCGTCGAAGGCTCTAACCTGAAGCTGCTCGGCAGTCTCGCGCCTGAGACGCTTTCAACATTGATGGCGTCGGCATCGATCTTCGCGCTGCCGGCCCGGTATGAGCCGTTCGGACTCTCGATTCTGGAAGCGGCGCTTTCCGGCTGCGCGCTTGTGATCGGCGACATTCCCAGCCTTCGAGAGAATTGGGACGGAGCCGCCGAATTCGTGCAGCCCGACGACGCCGATCAATTGAGACGAACCTTGAACGCTCTGATCGAGGATCCCGCTCGACGAAGAGAGATCGCGAAGAGATCGGAATTGAGAGCGCTGGAGTTTATGCCGTCGCGAATGGTAGCCGGTTACTTGAGCACGTACGCATGGCTGCTCAGAGAGTTTGCGGGAAGAAAGGAGCAGATGACGGCGTGCGCTTCGTGATGTTCTACCATTCGCTGGTTTCCGACTGGAATCACGGCAACGCGCACTTCCTGCGCGGCGTTTGCTCCGAGTTATTGTGGCGAGGGCACTCCGTGAAGGTCTACGAGCCGGCGGACGGATGGAGCCGGCGTACTTTAATAGCCGAGCACGGATTGGCCGCGCTCACGCGATTCAAGGAGGCCTATCCGGAGCTCGAAAGCACGCCATACGACGAAGCCTCTCTCGATCTTGATCAGGCTCTTGACGGCGCCGATCTGGTAATCGTCCACGAGTGGAACACGCACAGCCTGGTAAAAAAAGTCGGCAAGCACCGCGCAAATTCGAAGAAATATCGCCTGCTCTTTCATGACACTCATCACCGGTCGGTAAGCGATCCCGGCAGCATCTCCGCTTATGATCTCGAGCACTACGATGGGGTGCTTGCGTTTGGGGAGGTAATTCGCGAGACCTACGTTCGAGCGGGTTGGGCTCGCAGCGCGTGGACCTGGCACGAAGCCGCCGACACGCGCGTCTTTCGGCCGCTTAAGAATTGCAAGATCGAGCGCGATCTTGTCTGGATCGGCAACTGGGGAGACGAAGAGCGCACGGCGGAGCTTCAGCAATTCCTGATCGATCCGGTGCGCCGCCTCGGATTGAAGGCCCGTGCGCACGGTGTCAGGTATCCGCGCCACGCAATCGACGAGTTGGCTTCCGCTGAAATTGAGTACCGCGGATGGGCTCCGAACCACGAGGTTCCGACGATCTTTGCAACCGCCGGCGCTACGGTTCACATTCCGCGGCGGCCTTATGTCGAAGCACTGCCCGGCATTCCTACGATAAGGGTGTTTGAAGCTCTCGCTTGCGGAATCCCGCTCGTCTGTTCCGAGTGGCGCGATGCCGAAGGGCTGTTCACTCCCGGCAAGGACTACCTGTTGGCTCGGACTCCGGACGAGATGGAAAGTCATCTGCGGACCATCATCGCCGACAGGGAGTTTGCGGCGAAGCTCGCAAGCCAGGGCCGCGAGACGATTTTGAATCGTCATACGTGTTCGCATCGAGTCGACCAGCTCATGCGGATTTACCGCTCAATCGCTCCGGCAGCCGCGGCATAAATAAATATGAAAGCACGATTGAACATCAGCTTTTTCGGATCGAGCCTTGTCTCGGCGTACTGGAACGGCGCGGCTACTTACTATCGCGGCATCGTTAGAGCGCTGAGCGAACGAGGCCATCAAATCACTTTTTACGAGCCCGACGCATACGAGCGGCAGCAACACAGAGACATAGCCGATCCTGATTGGGCGAAGGTCGTAGTCTATCCGGCTGAGCGCGAGAGCGATGCGCTGGCGATGGTTGAAGCGGCAAGCCGCTGCGATGTGATCATCAAGGCCAGCGGCGTCGGCGTTTTTGACGAGCTGCTCGAGCGCGCGGTGATCGAGTTGAGGAAACCCGGTTCCAGGGCGGTGTTCTGGGACGTCGACGCGCCGGCAACGCTCGATCGAATGCATCGCGACGCCGACGATCCATTCCTCTCGCTGATTCCAAAATACGATCTCGTTCTCACTTACGGCGGAGGCGATCCGGTAGTCAGCGCTTACAAAGAACTGGGCGCACGAGAATGCATACCGATCTATAACGCGCTCGATCCTGCTACTCATTATCGAGACCCGCTCGACTCCAGGTTCGAAGCCGATCTCGCGTTTCTCGGCAATCGCCTTCCGGACCGTGAAGCGCGCGTTGAAGAATTCTTTCTCAAGCCGGCGTCGCTATTGCCCGATCGGCGGTTTCTGTTGGGCGGAACGGGCTGGCACGACAAGAGTATTCCATCAAATGTGAAGTACCTGGGTCACGTCTATACCCACGAACACAACGCATTCAACTCGACGCCGCTGGCGGTGTTGAACATCAATCGCGAGAGCATGGCTCGATACGGTTTCTCGCCGCCGACTCGGATTTTCGAGGCCGCCGGAGCCGGCGCGTGTTTGATCACGGACATGTGGGAAGGGATCGAAGAATTTCTGGAACCCGGCTCGGAGGTTCTGGTCGCGCGCGACGGCAAAGACGTAGCCGAGCAGCTTGACGGTCTCACCGCGAAACGCGCTCTGACGATCGGCAATGCCGCTCACCGCAGGATTCTTGCCGAGCACACGTATGCTCACCGGGCCGCTCATGTAGAAGCCGTGCTCGGTTCGTGGATGGCAGCCGCGGTCTAAAGGGGAACGAAATGAAGGAATTTACAGGAGACATCGCCGAATCTCTCGATGGGTTTGCTGACGGAGTTCCCGGCAATCCTGGAATGAAAATAATAATACTGGGCTTGTCGATAACGTCGTCGTGGGGCAACGGACACGCAACCACTTATCGAGGGCTTGTGCGAGAGCTCTCGTTGCGGGGCCACGACGTGTTATTTCTCGAGCGCGATCAGGAATGGTACGCCTCGAACCGCGATCAGCCGGTTGCGGCATATGGCCGCGTCGAGCTTTATCGAGATCTGACCGAGTTGAAGAGCCATTACATCGGACAGGTGCGGAGCGCGGACCTTGTGATCGTCGGCTCCTACGTACCCGAAGGCAAAGAGATCGGCGATTGGGTCACGCGAATCACGAAGGGTGTGAGCGCTTTTTACGATATCGATACGCCGGTGACCGTATCCAAGCTGGAGAACGGCGGTTTGGATTATCTCTCGGGCTCGTTAATTCCTCGCTATGACCTCTATCTCTCATTCACGGGCGGACCGCTGCTTGAGTACATCGAAGATCGATTCGAAGCTCGAATGGTGAGGCCGCTGTATTGCTCGGTCGACGCCGAGAATTATTATGAGGAAGAGCGGCCGCTGAAATGGGATCTGGGTTATATGGGCACCTACAGCACGGATCGGCAGCCGGTCCTTGATGCGTTGATGCTGGATTGCGCTCGCGAATGGTCCGCCGGCCGCTTTGTTGTCGCGGGGCCGCAGTACCCCGACGGCATCGACTGGCCTTCGAACGTGGAACGCGTAGTTCATCTTCCGCCGTCGATGCATCGCGAGTTTTATAACTCGCAAAGGTTCACGCTGAACGTGACGCGGGCGCTGATGGCGGCGGTCGGGCATTCGCCCAGCGTGAGGCTGTTCGAAGCGGCAGCTTGCGCTACGCCCATCGTCAGCGATGCCTGGCCGGGGCTCGATCTTTTTTTCAAACCGGACGATGAAATTCTTATCGCCGAATCAGGCGAACAGGTGATGGATAGCCTGCGCAATATCCCGGAACAGGAGCGAATTGCAATCGGGCGTCGCGGACGGGCGCGAGTTCTGGCAAGCCACACCTCCCGCCATCGCGCCGTCGAGCTCGAAGGTTACGTGTTGGAGCTGATGAACAAGCAGCAGCCGATCGGGTCTAATTATGAAGCTTGTGATATTCGGGCTTACGATAACCTCGTCGTGGGGTAATGGACACGCGACCCTCTGGCGAGGATTGTGCCGGGCGCTTGGCAGGCGAGGCCATCAGGTCGTGTTCTATGAGCGCGATGTCCCCTATTATGCGGCCCACCGCGATCCGGTCGAATTGGCCGGCACTACTATTCGGCTGTACTCGAGTTGGGATGAGATTCGCGACCGCGCACGGACGGATGCCATGGACGCCGATCTTGCGATGGTGACCTCTTATTGTCCGGACGGTCTCGCCGCATCCGAGCTGGTCCTTTCAGAGTGCAGGCGGCTGCGTGTCTTTTACGATATGGACACGCCGATAACTCTCGAACGCTTTATGCGCGGCGAGTCGGTTCCGTACATCGGCGCGCGGGCGTTGCGAGATTTCGATCTGGTGCTGAGCTTCACCGGAGGCGGGGCGCTCGATGCGCTTAGAGAGCGCCTCGGCGCTCGCCGAGTGGCGCCGTTTTACGGAAGCGTCGATCCCGAGACTCACGCGAATGTGAGTTCAGTTGATGACTACCGATGCGATATGTCGTATCTCGGTACTTATGCCGCGGATCGCCAGGCCGCGCTCGATGCTTTTTTCCTGGATCCATCGGACCAACTCTCCGATCAGAAATTCGTGCTCGGAGGCGCGCTGTATCCGGCGGCGTTCCCGTGGCGAAAGAATATCTTCTTCGTGGGTCACGTGAGCCCGCCTAAGCATCCCGCTTTCTATTGTTCGTCTCGGCTGACATTGAACATCACGCGTGGAGCGATGGCGCGAATGGGATTCTGTCCGTCAGGCAGGCTCTTCGAAGCGGCGGCCTGCGGCGTTCCGGTCCTGAGCGATTGGTGGGAAGGTCTCGATCAATTTTTTCTGCCCGATTCGGAGATACTGTTGGCAAGAACTTCGAACGATGTTGTGCGCGCATTGAATATGCCGGCTGAAGATCTGGCTGCAATCGGCAGGGCTGCTCGCGAGCGAGCGCTTGCCTGCCACACTTCGGATAGTCGCGCCGGCGAACTCGAAAAGATCATGGATTCGGCCCGCTCCGCAGCGGCTGCGATTTAAGGAGGAGGCGTTATGTTGGGCATCATTCCCGCCGCGGGCGCCGGAACCCGGATACAGCCGTTGGGCTTTTCAAAAGAACTACTGCCGGTCGGGAGTAGACGTGAAGCCGACACCGAGCGGCCGCGCGCCGTCAGCGAGTACATAGTCGAGCGGATGATCCTGGCCGGCGCCACAACGCTCTGCTTCGTAATCTCGCCCGGCAAATCGGACATACTCGAATACTACGGAGGGAAGATAGGCTCGACCGATATCTGCTACGTCGTTCAGCCTACTCCGTCTGGATTATGCGACGCGATTTTTCGCGCGCTTCCGTTGGTAAAGCCCGCGGACAGCATCGTGATCGGCCTGCCGGACACAATCTGGTTTCCTGAAAATGGACTGCAGTTGCTTCCCGACGACCTCTTGTCGTTCCTCCTTTTTCCGGTCAAAGACCCTTCACTATTCGACGCGGTTGTCACGAACGACGACGGCGGCGTCCTCGAGATTCAAGTGAAACGGCAGGACGCTCAATCGTCATGGGTTTGGGGAGCGTTCAAGATGCCCGGCAGCGTCCTGCTTGAGCTTCACGCCCTTTGGACCGAGCGGGACCGCGGCGATGAATACGCGGGAACGTTGGTCAATGCTTATCTCGCGCGAGGTGGAAAAGCTTCCGCTGTTCGCGGCGGTCAGGCCTATGTGGACGTGGGGACGCTCAGGGGTTATCGAGCAGCGATCGATCTGCTCAACAGCAGTTTGAGGCCTCGCTTAACGCCGGCCCCGCTGACCGTGGGGCAGGGCAGTCACGCAATATAAGGAGCCGGTTTGGAACAAGAGTTGGAGATATCCGCGATGGCGAACGGCACATTCTCACGCGAAGAAATCGAGAAGCGGGTGCGCGGTCTTGGGGAATGGTTTCATAACCTGGATCTCGACGGCGTGCCGACCGCGCCCAATCACTTTCTCGGTGACTACCCGAACGTGAAGTGGCGGCAGTTCGCTCACGCGATACCGGAGAGTCTCGAGGGGAAAACGGTTCTGGATATCGGATGCAATGCGGGATTCTATTCGATGGAGATGAAGCGCCGGGGCGCGGATCGCGTGGTCGGAATCGATTTCGACGAGGCGTATCTGGCGCAGGCGCGCTTCGCCGCTCAGGTGGGAGGCTTCGACATCGAGTTCAGAAAACTGTCGGTGTACGACGTCGCCGAGCTGCGCGAGCAGTTTGATCTCGTGATCTTCATGGGAGTCTTTTACCATCTGCGGCATCCGCTTCTTGCCCTCGATCTGATTCACGAACACGTCGCCAGGGACTTGCTGGTTTTTCAGTCGATGCTCAGGGGATCCGACGAATCTGAAGAGCTTGTCGAATACGATTTCTGGGAGAAGAAAATATTCGAAAAGCCCGCCTTTCCTCGAATGTTTTTTATCGAGAAGAGATACGGCGGCGATCCGACGAACTGGTGGATACCCAATCGAGCTTGCGCTGAAGCGATGCTGAGAAGCTCGGGATTCGAAATCCTGAGCCATCCCGAACAAGAAGTTTTTATCTGTAGGCGCAAGGCGATGCCTGACGGGCCTCGCCCCATTTATGCGGCCATGCGGAGGGACGATGGTTGAAGCCGTGATGTTTTGGAACGAACCCAATAACAAGTCACATTGGGATTTCGAACTCGATCCGGAATGGACAATGTATGCCGAGATGACGAAACTGGCCGCCGAAGCCGTTAAATCCGAGAACCCCCGGCTTACCGGCGTGCTGGGCGGAATCTCGCCCATCGATCCCAGGTTCATCGCTAATATGCGTGCGCAAGGCGTCCTGGATTATGTCGACGCGGTTGCACTGCACGGGTTCCCGCTCGATTGGAACCATTGGAATATAAATGAATGGCCGGATCGGATCAGCGAGATAAAGGAAGTCACTTCGCTGCCGATCTGGATTTCGGAAGTCGGCGTGTCTACGTTCGGCGCGGAAGAGGTACAGGAGTTCGGCCTCAAGCGAACGGCGGAGTTGTTGATCGGCCGCGGAGAGCGAATCCATTGGTACAGCCTATTTGATCTGCCGAAGGACTGGCCGGCTACGACCCGCCATCGCGAGGCGGAGGGCTCCTCCTACTATCGCCATTTTTATATGGGGTTGATACGGGAAGATGGGGTTGCAAAGCGAGCGCTCGGGCTCTTCGCGGACTACACGCCCGACCTTGGCTTGTGCCAGTGGTTTCACTTCGAGGATCACCGGCTGGACGAAGGGGTCAGGTGGCTTCGCAAATTGGGCGTCAAACATCTTCGAACCGGCCTTAGCTGGGCCGACAGCATGCGGCCGTATGCCTTAAAGTGGTTTGACCGCCAGATGAAGGCCCTCGAAGAGTTCAACGTCACCGTGACGTTTTGCTTTACGCCGGAGTCTCACGGAATCCAGCCTCATCACACGAGCCCGCCCCGCAACAATGAAGAGTTCGCCGACTTTTGCGCTCAGATGACTCGGCGATACGCTTGTTGAGTTTCGTGATACAGAAGGAGAGCACATGAAAGTCGTTGTCGTCGGCGCCGGTTATGTAGGGCTGGTAACCGGAACCGTGCTGGCGTATATCGGACATTCGGTAACCTGCCTGGATAGCGACCAGGCGAAGCTCGACGTGCTTATGTCGGGCCGCGCGCCGATCTTTGAGCCGGGCCTGGACGAGATGATTCGGATCGGCTTCGAGACAAAGAGGCTTTCGTTCAGTCACGACTATGATGCGGTCGAGTATTCCGACGTCGTTTTTATAACGGTGGGAACTCCGCCGCTCGAGACCGGCGGCGTCGATCTGTCTTATGTGAAGAATGCAGCTACCGAAATCGGCAAGCATCTGGACTCGGGCCGGCTCCAGATCATAGTCAACAAATCCACCGTTCCCGTCGGCTGCGGTAACTGGGTGGAGATGCTTGTATCGCAGGGACGCGAATCCGCCGCGGATAATTCGAAGCCGCACGCAAGCGGTTCCTCATCGGCGGGAGCTTCCGAGCGCACCTGTGTCGTCGTAAGCAACCCCGAGTTTCTGCGTGAAGGTTCGGCCGTTTACGATTCATTCTTTCCCGAACGCATAGTGATCGGCACGAGCGACCGGCAGGCGCAGAACATAATGCGCGAGTTGTACACGCCTATTCTCGAACAGAATTTTACTCGGCCGAGCTTCCTCGAACCGTGCAGGGATAAGCGCGGCGCGATTCCGCTGGTGATCACCGATCCGGCGAGCTCCGAGATGATCAAGTACACGGCCAACGCGTTCCTTGCGACAAAGATCAGCTTCGCAAACGAGATCGCCGCTATATGTGAGTCGGTTGGAGCCGACATCACCGAGGTCAGCCGCGCGGTCGGCCTCGACCATCGCATAGGAAAAGAGTTCCTGAACGCGGGCGTCGGTTGGGGAGGCAGCTGTTTCGGTAAGGATCTGTCGGCCTTGATCGCGATCGCGGAAGAATACGGGCTCACCCCCAACATTTTGTCAGCCGCCAAACAGGTGAATTCGGCGCAGAGATGGGTCGTCATCAAAAAGCTGCAAACCACCTTGAAGATAATGAAGGGCAGAGTGATCGGATTGCTCGGACTCTCGTTCAAGCCGAATACGGACGATGTGCGGGACTCTCCCAGCCTCGATATAGCGGAGCAGTTGATCAAGCTGGGCGCGGCGGTCAAGGCTTACGACCCTGTCGCGAACGCTTCGGCCCGGATTGCGAGACCGGATCTCGATGTCAGCTACTGTGACTCCGTCGAAGAAGTCGCAACGGATAGCAATGCTCTGGTGATTGTGACCGAGTGGGATGAATTCAGATCGCTGAGACTTTCGTCGCTTCGGAACCTGGTTCGAACTCCCGTGATCGTCGATGCGAGGAACATCATCAATCCGACTGTCGCGCGATGGGCCGGCTTCGAATATTTTGGGATCGGAAGATAGCGGTAGTTAAAGCGGCGGAGAATAGCGGGCGTAAAACCCTTTCCCAACCTGTGATTTTTTGATCGTGGTCGTCTTGGTTGGAGCTTTCGCCTAGCTACCGGCGTTTCTTTCACAGCTTCTTCGGGGCAATCTGGAAATAGGGAGATTTGAGAATTAGTCCCGAACCGCGGTGACGCTCTTCTCAGCCGGTGATGCGACGATCTCGTGAGCCGTCGATGTAATCACTAACGTCTTTCAATGACTACCGTTCTTCTCATCCGACACTGTGTTACCGACGTGGTCAACACGATCATCGCCGGACGCGCGCCTGGTGTGCGGCTTAACGCGAAAGGTGAAGCTCAAGCGAGCGAGCTTGCCGCGGGGCTGGCGCGCGTTTCCATCGCATCGGTATACAGCAGTCCGCTCGAGCGGGCGATTATGACGGCAACCCCGTTAGCTGAGCAGCGCGGACTGGAAGTAATCGCGCGGCCCGGTCTCAACGAGATCGATTTCGGAGATTGGACCGGCGCTGGATTCGAAGACCTCGGGAGATTGCCGTTGTGGCAGCGCTTCAACGTGAATCGCACGGCTGTTCGGATTCCGGGCGGAGAAACGATGCTCGAAGCCCAGGCTCGCGCGGTCTCGGCTTTTGAAAGTATCAGGCTTGAAAACGCGGGCAACGCTACAGTAGCGGTTGTGACCCATGGCGACATAGCTCGATCTGTTCTATGCGGCTATCTGGGAATCAGCCTGGACCTGATGCTGCGAATAGAAATCAGCCCGGGTTCGGTGACTACGCTGGTGTTGGACGATCTCGCTGCGCGCGTAATCGGAATGAATAGTTTAGGTCCGTTCATAAGCGCAAACCGCGAGATGTGAAAGCAGGCCTGGGGAAATTGAGCACAAATGGCCGCGAGCACGGAGTGCGAAGTGGTCGTTTCGTTCGCGAAGAGGTAACCGTGAAATTAAAAACAAAACTACTATTGCTCGCCGGAGCTGCGATCGCGGCAAAAGCGCTCAGCCGATCGCTGAAACTTAGGCGGCTCGAAGGCAAGCGCGTGCTGATCACCGGAGGGTCGAGAGGATTAGGCCTTGTTCTTGCTCGCCAACTCACCAGAGAAGGCGCGAGAGTAGCGATATGCGCGCGAGACGCCTCCGAGCTCGAGCGCGCGGCGGCCGATCCCGAGATTGAAGGTGTCCTTGCGATCACGTGCGATGTGACCGACCAGCATCAGGTTCAAGAGCTTGTAAGGCGCGTCAAAGAGGAGTTCGGCGAAATTGACATTCTGATCAACAACGCCGGCGCCATCGGCGTTGGTCCCGTCGAGACCATGGATCTGCAAGACTATGAAGAAACGATGGGCGTGCATTTCTGGGGCCCGCTGTACCTTACTCTGGAGGTGCTGCCGGAAATGCGGGCGCGCGGCGCCGGTCACATAGTGAATGTCTCGTCTATCGGCGGAAAACTGAGCGTTCCACATCTGTTGCCTTACTGCGCGAGCAAATTCGCGCTCACCGGTTTTTCTGAAGGGCTGCGAGCGGAGCTCGCTAAAGATGGAGTGGCCGTGACGACGGTATGCCCTGGTCTAATGCGCACCGGCAGTCCTCGTAACGCGACTTTCAAAAGTAAGCATCGCGCCGAGTACACATGGTTCAGCGTGTTCGACTCTCTTCCTCTTCTATCGATGAGCGCCGAGCGAGCTGCGCGCCGAATAATCGATGCGCTGAAGACGAACAAGGCCGAGGTCATTCTCACAATGCAGGCAAAGGCCGCCGCTCGATTCAACGCGCTCTTTCCCGAGACGATGGCGGCTCTGATGGCGCTGACAAACAGATTGCTTCCGAGCGCGGGTGGGATAGGTCATGAGAAGCGGCTGGGCGCGGACAGCGCCTCGGCTCTGTCGCCGTCGCCCTTGACGTCTCTCACGGAACGGGCAGCAAGCCTCAACAATGAAGTCGGCCCAGCGGATTCGGCCTTGTCCTCTATCGCGACGCGAGCGGGAGTTGTTCGAGTGAGTTGATTTTGCCGCGCCTTTCGGAACGCCGGCCGAGGTTGCGGGAGCCGATGCTCAAGGGAATTTCTTGAGAATGTTTTTCTCGAAGAACCGAAAGAAACTCTCCTGATCCGATCCGATTTGATGAAGCCATACGTGATCGTAGCCCGCTTCGGCGAACTTGTTGATGCGCTCGATTAGCGGTTCTGGATCGGGTCCGCAGGCGACCTCTTTCGCCACTTGATCTTCGGAGAGCATCTTCGCCGCCTGTCGAAAGTGGGCCGGCGTTGGCAGCTCCTGCGTCAGCTCGCCTGTGATCGCGGCGTTGGGCCAGCACTTGTATGCTATTCGCTTTGCTTCGTCTTCGGAATTCGCGTAGCAAACCGCTACTTCGCCGTAGCAGGGCTTTCCCTCGCCTCCGGCGGCCCGAAATTCATCAAGCGTTTCCTTCTTTGGAGATGTGCCGATCAGTCCGTCGCCGACCCGGCCCGCAAGGTTCGCGGAGCTGGTTCCGCTTGCGGCTACGAAAATCGGCGGCGGTTCATCCGGCAAACTGAAGACGCGCGCGTTTTCGACGGTGAAATAGGCGCCGCGGTAACTCTCCTGCTCTCCGCTCCACAGCAGTCGAATTATTTCGATGGCTTCTTCCAATTTCTCCTGCCGTATTCGAGCCGGAGGCCAGCGGTCGCCGAGAATGTGCTCGTTGAGATTTTCGCCCGAGCCCACGCCAAGCATGAATCTCCCCGGCATCATTGCTTCCGCTGTAGCGGCCGCTTGAGCGACGATTGGCGGACTGATTCGTTGAGTCGGACAGGTGACACCGGTTCCGACGCGGAGTCGTTTCGTGGCGCGCGCGATCCCTCCGATCACGCCCCACACAAAAGGACTTTCGCCTTGCTCCTCGATCCACGGATGAAAGTGATCTGAGATCATCGCGAATGAGAATCCGGCCTCTTCCGCCCTCTGAGCGAAATTAATCAGTTCGTTCGGTCCGTGCTCTTCGCTGCATAGCTTGTATCCAAGTTCCATCGTCTTTTGGTCCTCGCTGATCGATATTCCCTCTTGTTCTCGCTGATGTTGTCCGCGTTTTGGCTATCGTCTTTGCGGCGCCTCCGCATGACGGAAAGTGCAAGTCTCAATTCACGTCGATCACCGGCGGGCCGTCTTACCTCTAGCTTCGTTTAAGCATGCGGAGGAGCGCCCTTTCGGACTTGTTCAGCCGGATTCCGCGATGATTCACAAGATCGCGAACCGTGTCGAAGTGCTCGATCACGCGACCCTGGTCGAAACCGATCAGCACTTCGGGACAGATGTAAGCGGATCGACAGACCGCCGGCGTGTTGCCCAGCACTTCCGCGGTCTCCTTGACTGCTTTAACTACCTTTCGTTTTCGCGACGCCGCGCTGTCGTCGGCCTCGGCCCCCGCTCTTGCAAGAGCGCAAGCACAGATCAGAGTTCCGGCCCAGGTGCGAAAGTCCTTTGAAGTGAACCGCTCGCCCATGACCTCTTTGATATAGGCGTTGATTTCACGTCTTCTGATGTCGACGAATTCGCCGTCGCCATTCTGGTATCTGAAGACTTGAGGACCGCGGTGTCTCAGGAGCTCGCGAAGTACTCGAGCGACGGGGCGATCCCTCAGCTCGCGCTTCTGAAGTATTTTGCGCTTGCCCGGGAAGTTGAATTCAACGACATCGCCCTGAACGCGGATGTGCTTCGGTCGAAGCGTAGCTATTCCGTAGCTGCCGTTCTCACTCGCATAGACCTGGCTGCCCGGCCGCATAAAGCAGGTCGCCAGAATTCGCAGGATGCAAGCCATCACTCGCTCGCGATCCAGGCCGTGTTTTCTAAGATTGCGGCTCACCGTCTTTCTTAACCTGGGCATTGACTCGGCAAACATGAGCAGCCGCTGAAATTTTTTCTGCTCGCGTTTCTTGACGTGCGACTGGTGATAAATGTACTGCCAGCGTCCCGCGGCGTCTCTTCCGACGGCCTGCAACATGCCGCCTGGATACTTGTTGATGGCTACTTCAGCCCACGCCGGTGGAATTCGGAGCGCCTTGATCCTGTCAAGATCGGCTTTGCCGACTTTGCTTCCGTCGGCGCCGACGTAGCGAAACCGGTTCTTCGCTCCGCGCCTGAGAATCCCGGTCCGTTGCAGTTTTTCAACCCGCGTCATTGTTAGCGGCGGCTGGTGAAACTCCGCCAAAGAAAAGCCGATCAATTTACATGCCAGCATTAGAAGCCAGTGGGATGCTCACATATCGGCGCTCTGGCGGAACCGCTCATTAGATGAGAAAGACTCGTTCAGGCTCCACGAGCGGCCAAGGCGCGGCAGGAGTGGGCTCGCATTTCGGGACAGCTCTCGAAAGGCGCGACAATCTCTCAATGATAACTGCTCGATAACGAGACACAGCGGAGGTCCTGATTTGACTTAAATCGACACAGGATTTGGCGAGGGATCGTAAGCGCCTACTGCAATAGCAACTGAATAGCTGTCGTGTTCGAAGTCTTCGCAGCTCTGAGAGTCTTTTCGAATTGTACCGGAGAGTTCGAGGATGGATCTGACCCGATAAAAACAAAGCCCCTGACAGTTCAAAATTCTTGTCACCTCTTATTGAACCACTCCTAAAACTGATGATATAAACATCGCTGCTATGAAAAGACATTTTTGTTTTAGCTTGATAATGCTTCTAGCCGGTGTGGCGGTTTTCGGTCAACAAGATCCGGGTCCCATCCGAAACTTCCTGCGCGAGAACGACCAGTTCTGCACAGGGGGGCAGCCAAAGCTCGAGCACCTGGCGAAGCTAAGAGAAGAGGGCGTCAAGACCATCATCAACCTGCGTCAACCAAGCGAGCATCGAGCGGATGAGGAGGAAGCCAAGGCCAAAGAACTTGGTCTGCGCTATTACAACATTCCGTTCGCATTCGGAAATCCGAAGGACGAGCAGGCGACTGAATTCCTCAAGCTGACGGACGATCCCGCGAATCGGCCGATCTTCATCCACTGCACCGCCGCAATTCGCGTGGGCTCGTTCTGGTTGATCCGGCGGGTTCTGCGAGACGGTTGGACTTTCGAGGCGGCGGAGGAAGAAGCTAAGAAGATAGGCCTTCACGACGCTCCGCACCTTGTAGATTTCGCGCGCGGCTACATCGAGAAGCATAAGCAGGACAAGCCTCCGAGCGGCCGCCAATAGCCATATCAAAATTAGGTTCGACGGAAAACTGAACGTCATTGTAAGGGCGGGCTTTCGTGCCCGCCCCTCTCGCGTTTACGCTCAAGACTTATTGAGACGGCTGCGATTGCTCGCGGTCGTCTCTTCTCGCGGTCGTCTCTTTAAGATGCGATCGTCTTAAAGAGGGGCGGTCAGAGACGACCGCCCGTGCATTAATTTTCCATATGAGCGGTCGAATAGAACAAAGCTCGGTCGCCAAAATTGTAAACAACAACCCACATTCGCAATCCGGCATTCGACTCCCACCTCTGGAGTTCGCCTCCACGCAGAGAAAAACTTACCTGAGCGCATGTGTGAATCTTGTACACCCCGAACTCAGGATCGCAGTGGATTAGTCCGTCGTCATCCCAAAAGCACTGCTCCAGGGGTTTGTGCGAGCTTACTGCTCGAAGGAATGAGGCTTGCAGAGCCGGCTGTGAGACCTCGGCGAAAAAAAATAAAGTCATTGCCGTGGCTTCGAAAGAAAGCTACGGATGCATAGAGTTAATAGGAGTGTGCTGCTATGCGAGGCGTTATAAGAAGTAGGTTCTATCTGTTCTTCCTCCTGCTCTCAGTTGTATTGAAGGCGACTCTGGCAACGGCGCCGGCAAAGCCGGTCGACCGCGAGCTCAAAATCAATTTCGTAGCTCCCATCGAGTCGGGGCTCAGAAAGCTCACTATCGAAGAGCGAGTGACGCGGCAGCGAGCGATCGAAGCGGTCTACTGGCGGCATCGCATCCGGCCTGATTCCAACGAGCGGGCAAGGATCGACTTCGAACAAGTCGTCTCAAGCGGCTTGCTCACAGCCAAGGTAGAAAAGTACCTGCATCAGTCGGAGGCCCTGACGGCTGGAATGTCGCTGGACGCGAGCGCCGAACGGGAGTTGTTGCAGGCGGAGATGGATCGAATGGCCGCTCAGACAAGGCGGCCCGATGTACTCAGGGAGTTGTATCGGGCTCTCGATGACGACCCGCTGCTCATAGCCGAGTGCCTGGCGCGACCGATCCTGATCGATAGATTGAGCCGAACAGATGCGCGAGAATTTCCATCCGGTCTCCCTGCTTCTTTTGGCCCGGGTTCTTCATTCACTCCGAGTCGTGCGTCATTCGAATATAGAAAGCCGCTGCAACTCACGACCGCCGCGGCCTGTCAGAGTCAAACCTGGACGAACACGAGCACGGTTTCGGCTCCCCCGGCCAATTACGGGCATTCGGGTGTATGGACCGGCTCCGAGTTGATCGTATGGGGCGGCTATGACGGCAAGACGTTTCTCAATGCCGGCGGCGTGTACGATCCGGCGACCGATAGCTGGCATCCGACTTCTTTGAACGGCGCGCCGGCCGGCCGGCGCTATCACACCGGCGTCTGGACGGGAACGGAAATGATCATCTGGGGAGGCTCCGGATCTTCGACGCCGTTTCTGTCAAGCGGAGCAAGGTACGATCCGGTAAGCGATACCTGGACGGCGATCTCGCAGACGAATGCTCCGGCCGCGCGATATGCTCACACAGCCGTATGGACGGGAAGTGAAATGATTGTGTGGGGCGGCAACGCAGGCTTCCAGCTCACGAACACCGGAGGCCGATATGATCCGGCATCGAACACGTGGAGCGCGATCAGCCCGGCTACGATTCTTGAAGGACGGCGCTACCACAGCGCGGTCTGGAACGGCTCGGAGATGATCGTCTGGGGAGGGCAGGGAAGTACTAACGGTGAGTTGAACACGGGCGCGCGTTACCACAGGTCTACGGATTCGTGGACACCGCTCACCACGATAGGAGCGCCGAGCGCGCGCGATTCTCATACCGCGATCTGGACCGGGTCTCAAATGCTGATCTGGGGCGGCTCGAATGCTACATATCCGTATTATCTCGGCGATGGAGCGAGCTACGATCCGGCTCAGGACAATTGGCATCCATTGAGCAGCGTTAATGCGCCTTCATCCAGGTCTCACCACACGGCGATATGGACAGGAGGCCAGATGCTCGTGTGGGGCGGAGGAGCGATCAGCGGAGTTCTCAGTACTGGAGGCAGCTACGATCCGGCTACGGGAAGTTGGAGCGCGACTCCGACTACGGGCGCGCCGAGCGGACGTGCATTTCATAACGCGGTCTGGACGGGCGCCGAGATGATCGTTTGGGGCGGCGATGCCTCGACCGGCGGCCGCTATTGCGCAGGTTCGGTCTCTCAATGCGTTTCGTCGCTTTCACCGGCAAGCGCGGCTGCCGGCGCGAGCGGTGAGAACGGAATCGTCTCGGTCAACGCGCCCTCCGGGTGTCACTGGACCGCGATCAGCAATGCCGCGTGGTTGATCATTTCTTCGGGGAGCGAAGGGACGGGCAGCGGCGCGGTAGGTTACTCGGTCGCCGCAAACACCGACCCGAATTCCCGAACGGGGACACTCACGATAGGAAATCAGGCGTTCGTGATCACACAAGCAGCAGGCGCGGGAGGCTCTTGCACTTTTTCGATTTCGCCTTCGACGCAGACCGTAAGCGGGAGCGGCGGCTCGTTTACGGCCAACGTTAGCGCAACGGGCAGCGGCTGTACCTGGAGCGCGGTCGCGAACGTGAGTTGGATTGGAGTCGACTTCGGATCAGGCTCCGGCAACGGCCAGGTGAGATACACGGTCTCATCCAATCGGACCGGGGTTTCGCGCAAAGGCAAGATCACCGTAGGCGGAGAGATCCTGACAATCAAGCAGCGCGCGTTTTGATTATGAGGGAATCTCTTTGCTCAGAGAATTGAGCATTTCTCGAAGTAGGGGCGGCCAGAGACGGCCGCCCCTATCATTTTTATAAGGCGCTCGTCTTAGGAGAAGCTCGTCTGATGAGGCGCCGACCACGTCAAATAGTATGACGCTCTTCTCACCGACGATGAAATAGTTCTTGACAAATTTTCTTGTCGGTAATATAACAACGGCCCGTGAGATCGCATGCGCGTCACGTAGACATGATCGACGACAGCCACGGCGCCGCCGCGATGCTCGATCCGACCCGCAAGAAAATTCTTGAAGAGCTGCGCACTCCCGATTCCGCTTCAGGAGTCGCGCGCAAGCTCGGTCTCGCCAGACAGAAGGTCAATTACCACCTGCGCCAGCTTGAGAAGCGAGGCCTGGTCGAAGCCGTCGAAGAACGGCGCAAGGGTAATTGCACCGAGCGAATCGTTCGAGCAACCGCGCGCTACTATCTGATTTTGCCCCAGACGCTGGGCCAATTGGCGCTCGATCCATCGTCCATACAGGACCTATTTTCATCGACGTATCTCGTGGCGGTTGCTTCGCAAGCGATTCAGGACCTCGCGCACCTCCGCCAAAAGGCGAAAGACGCCGAGAAGAAACTGGCTACTCTGACTCTGCGGAGCGAGATTCACTTTGCCTCGGCGGCAGCCCGCAATGCCTTTGCAGAAGAGCTTGCAAATGACATCGCCAGGCTCATCAAAAAGCACGATCGCCAGGACAAAGGCTCGAGGCGGTTCAAGTTGTTTCTGGGAATGTATCCGGCCATTGCAAAAAAGAGGAATAATCATGAGCAAACCAAGAGATGTTAAATCGAAGATAGAAATCGACGCCCCGGCTGAAGACGTGTGGAATGCGATCAGCGAAGCGGAGGGGCTCATGCGATGGTTCTCCCTCGACGCGCGGTCGGAGCCTGGGCAAGGCGGAAGCATATGGTATTCGTGGGGGCCTCCGTACGAAGGAAAAAGCGAGATCGAGATATGGGACCCGCCCCGGCGGCTGAAGCTCCGCAGTGACTGGGGTCACGTTCCGGAGGAACAGCGCAGGGAGATGCAGCCGAACGTGGAGCAGATCGCCATGGACTTCACGCTCGAGAGCGAAGGCGGAACGACCCTGCTCCGGCTCGTGCATTCCGGATTCAATGCCGACGCCGAATGGGACGACGAGGTCGAATCAACCAGGCGAGGCTGGATTCAGGAACTGCTCGGGCTCAAGTACTACCTCGAACGCCATCTCGGACAGGATCGCAAGTCGGTTTGGGCTCGCGCTAAGGCTGAGATATCCAGGGAAGAGGCGTGGCGGCGTCTCACCGGCGCGAGCGGGCTCAACATCGAGGGCTTGAAGGAAAACGAGTCGTTCGATCGAACGACTTCAAACAATGAGCGATTGCAGGGACGTGTATTGTTGATGCAACCGCCGACCGATTTCTGCGCCGTCATAGAGAACCTTAACGACGCTTACTTCCGCGTGAGCATCGAAAAATCGTCTAAGCCGCGCCCTCATTCCGAAGGGCATATCTGGCTGTCGACGTACGACCTGATGAACGCTCAGGTGATGGCTTTTCAAACAAGCTGGACCAAGCTCTTGTGCAAACTTTTTCCGGAAGAGTTCAAAGCGTGAGCGGTTGAAATTGAATCGGCTAAGATCAAATTGCGATCTCGGATCTCACGTTGAAAATCATGTAGGGTGTTCTGAAACACTTGCCGATGTCTCGCGAGTTCAGGCAGTCTTTGTGCGAGCTTTTCGAAATGGAGTGTGCGGTTTATGTCGATAGCTCGTTCGAGCCTGTTGATCTCATTCTTAACGGCCGGCCTTCTTCTAACGCCCGCCGTTTTCTCTCAGCAAAAACAACATTCCGCCAAGGACGACGATGAGCCGGTCAAGCTCAGGACGACTCTCGTGCAGGTTCCGGTAATCGTCAGCGAAACGGGCGGGCGCTACATCCCGGATCTTCGCCAGTCCGAGTTTGAGCTGTTCGAAGACACCGCCAGGCAAAGCATCGAGTTCTTCGGTTCGATCGAGCAGCCATTCAACGTGGCGCTGCTTCTCGACTGCAGCGGCTCGACCGCCGAGCAGTTGGGCGAGATCAAGGCCGCCGCGCTTGCCTTTATCGACAACCTTCGTCCACAGGATCGAGTTATGGTGGTCGCCTTCAACGACAGCGTCGAAGTCCTGTGTCCGATGACCGGCGAACGCGAGACGTTGCGGCGGGCCATTTCGTCGGTTCGCTCGGGCGAATACACGCAGGTGTACGAAGCCGTGTACACGACCATTTGGGAGAAGTTGAAGAACGTCCGCGGCCGCAAAGCGGTTATCGTATTCACGGACGGAGTCGATACGGCCAGCACCGAGATCGACGACGACGATAGTCTCGACGCGGTGGCCGGAAGCCAGGGCGTGATCGTCTATCCCATTCGATACGGCACGCGGCAGGACGCCGAGCGCAAACTTGAAGCGCGAGTCAGGCATCGCTCCGAAACCAGCCGCCAATCAGAAGCCGGCATTCAAAGATCGATTGACGAGGGCCGTCATTCGCTCGATCGCGTTTATCGGCAGGCCGATGAATATCTCCAGGAACTCGCCGATCTTTCCGGAGGCGTCGTAGAGCGAGCCGATAAGTTGAAGGATCTAAAAGCCGCGTTCGGGAGAATCGCGGACGAACTAAGGCATCAATATCTTCTGGGCTACTATCCGCCCGATGAATCCACAAAGGACCGCAAAATCACTATTCACGTGACGCGGCCGGGCGCAGTCGTAAGAGCGCGGCCTGGTTACACCAGCGCGAAGTGATGGTTGAAAGCCTCAGTGTTCCGCGGCAAAGAATCTCACTCCAGCGGCAGCGCAAGCTTGTAAAGGCGCGTCTGGAACTCGCCGGCGCTCTTTCCGTCGCCTTTGTATGCCGCTCCCACTGCATATAACAACCAGCCTGAATAATCCGAGCCTCTTGTCGCGAGAACGACCTGACAGGGCAGATCGACGGCCAATGTCCGGCGCACGGCCAACGACTCCGGGTCTACTCGCATAATCGTTCGGCCCTGCGATACGAACAACGAGTCGGGCGACTGACTAAACAAAAGCGAGGCCGCGCGAATCTGCCGGGGCGGCACTCCCGTGTTTCCTCCGCTCGGAGTTTCAGACAGTAGAGCGCCGAGCGGCTCATTGCTCGGGAGCAGAACCGTTTGCTTCTCCTTCAGCGAGCTGAGCCGGACGCGCGACAACGCCAGTCCCTGATTGTTCGACTGCGAGTGCAGGCAATAGAGCCATTCACCGCGATCGTCAAAAACGACGTCTTCTTCTCTGCCGGCGGACTCGAAGCTGACTACTTCGATCTTTTCGCTCCTCGTCGCAATCAGCATCATTCCGCCTTCAATGCAGACGGCGACCCTTCGGCCTGACGCTTCATTCAGGGGCGAGACGGCAATCGGAGAAATGGTTGACGGTGAGACCCAGGTCGGAGCGCCCGGAATACGATTCTGATCTCTAAGACCGCGCACGGCATCCAGCGATATTTCCCACGGCGGTTGTCCCGCCTCGGCATGGCCCACCGCCAGCACGTAATGATATTTGACGGGGTTTGACTGCTCCTTCTTCATAGCCAGCAGATAAATGTCATCCTGAGAAGAAGTCGCCATGTCCAGGACCGCGGTGTAATCGCCGAGGTTCTTACGGCTCTTGCTCTTGAGCGATTCACCCATTATTTGGAGATTGGCTCCGGCAAACATAGCAAACATATTCTGGTTGGACCGGCTTATTTTATTCGGCAGCGCGAACACGCCGCCGCCCGGGAACGGCTCGCTGCGAGTAATGGCGAGTGTGTCCGGATTGACTTTCAAGACCTGCGCTTGCGAGACATTTTCAGGCCGCGCTACCGGCAGATAGACGGAATAACTACGTTCTCCGCCGAGGAAGGCCCCGTGGCCTTTGCCGATATAAATTCCATCAATATCCGCGTGCTCACGGTAGATAATGCGGCATATGTAGATTGGAACATTTACCGCTGTAAATGTCTTCTCTCCCTCTTGATACTGAACCGTCAGGGGCGGATCGCCGGGTTTCAGGATCGTTGCGCTCTCGATCGCCAATCCCCTCGCGTTGTCGGAATCGATGCGGAGCAGGTGTTGCTGAGTCAGGTTTCTTGAACAAACTTCGACGCCATGAGGCAGAGCGAAATTGATGTCGAATCGGAATTCACCGAACTTGTGATAGTTCGGACCCGGATAAGCGTTGATCGAAAACGAAGGGGTCAGATAATCGATAGTCGTCTCGATGAATCCGTTGAAAGACGAGCGGGAATCGCTCTTCAAGACTTGGTACGGAGAAGCGTTGCAGATGACCAGTTTCGCTTGTTCGGCCAGCCGTTTTGGAGGCTGTACCACAATTGGACCTTCAGGATCCGGCTTACCGGGATTCTGCCTGCGCCACTGGCGAAGCGTCCTATCATCAAGCGGGCGATGAAGCGGATATTGAGCGCGGGTGTCGACTACTTCATCGATGGAGACCTTGTTGGCGCCGTCGATCATCAGCCGTTTGAATACGGAAGAGATCGATGAGAGGTTGTCTCCCGACAGGGTCACCTCCAGAAAATAGAGAGGGCTTTGCGGTTTATTCGAGCGCTCAACGAGGAATCGCAGGCTCACCGGAGGCGGGTCGTTCTTGTGATAGTTGATTTCGAATATCTGCGTGTTTCTGAACGGCAGCGTGAACGTATGCGACGGCGGCTCGACCTCGACCAGGGCCGCCGAGCTTACCGATCCTATGCCGCTGAGCAATTGAACGTCGTCAGCCGATCCCATGTGGAGCTTCGATTCGTTTGTGATCCGAAGAGACAACTTCGCATTAAGAATCGGAGGCAGCGATTTGAGCGGAAAATTATCGACGTAATCCGGAGCGAAGAGTTTCCCCGACGCCTCCATCAAGGTATGCATTTCCCCATCCGGCTGCAGCAGCCACATCCGTTCGGATTCGCCGCCGCGAAACGCCGCGACGCCGCCGGATTTGACCTTTAGCCCGCGTCCGCAAGCGCTCCAGTAGTCTTTCTGAGGGTTGTAGATGAGATCGGTCGACACCTCTTTTGTCTCCCGTTTCAGGCCTGGATTCTCCAGCGCAAAGGTCGCGACGTTTATCATGGAAAAGAGCGGGGCCGATTTAAGCATCCGCTGCTCTTCAGGCGCCATAACAACCAGCACGCCGCCGGTTGAAGCTAGCAGCCCGGTGCGAACAAGCGATTGATTCCCATTTACCGCGCTCGCCGCCTTGCGGACGTGCTCGGCTTCAATCTCTCCCTCGTCTGGAATATCGAAACGAACCATTTGTCCGCTTGCGCGATGGAGCGCAAAGAGCGCGCCGCCGAAAGACAGCAATCGATAGTCGTACAAGCGCTCGAGAAGCGATTCGCTTTGAACGTGTTCCCGAGGCGAGAATCGCACCGAATAAGCGGTGCGAAACGATCCACCGAACATCCGGAGCTCCATCACGACGTAGACGCGCTCGCCGATCGCGGCAAGATCAAAGATTACCGAATGAGAGAAGGCGCCGGCCCGGTGGAGCAGACTCAATCGGTCTTCGAGATCAAGCGGCGTTCCGTTGAGCTTGCCGTCGGAGCCGTAGCGCACCAGTTGAAGACGATCCTTTGTGCGAAGCAAGACCACGAAGCCGGCGTCAAAAGCCGAGATTGCGATCGGCGACTTGGACGCATCAATGGAAGCCTTCTTCTCGAAATGCGGATCGCTGCTGCCTCTGTCGTTAAGGCCGACTTCGGTCACCCAGATTCCTTCCGCGGTCAACAAAGCCATATGCGGGCCGGCAACCGCCATCCCGACCGGCTCGCCTCGATAAATAGGCTTTTCTGTCTTTTGCCATTCCGCGACTTCGATCTTTCCATACTTCGGCTCAAAATCGTCGATGACCAGACTCACGCTCTCCTCTGTATTTGCTGCTTTTTCTCTCCAGATGCCGCTTCCCTGATACGTCAGGCTTGCGTCCTGTTCAGTCAAAGTGAGCTTGAACGAGCTGCGTTTTCCGATTCGCAGAGTCGCCGTTTTGACGCCCCAAACCGCCCAATCAATCTCCACCTGTCCGTTCGGCAGCGTACGGTTCGGCCGCACTCGCAAGCTCGCATATTTGTCGACCGACTTTGTATCGAGTAGGAGCGTTCTTACGACTTGAACCTTCGGACCCGGCCCGCGGAGTACCTCGGCATCCAGAATGTAGGTGGCCTGACCAACGGCGTAAATCTCGAGCCAGCCGTTTTCGATCATGTAGGCCGAGCGTTCTTTTTTGAGCGTCAATTCAGAATGGCCGGCCTGCAGAGGTCCGCGCAGCGTCGCACTGACGCCGTCGGCTATCGACCAGGAGATTCTCACTTTTTCGCCGGGCTCGAGCATCGTTGGGTTCGGCCGGTCCACGGTGAGGCTGACCTTTGGCTGCCATTGCTCACGGTCGGCCGGCGTGAACTCGAAGGAATCCGGGATCGGCGGACCATCTTGCCCGAAGTATTTATATATGCATGGAATCGTGACCCGAGCGCGACTGCCCGACTCGGAGAGAGGGATGCCCAATTTGAACGCCGCGCTCGTATCGATCTTCACCGGCTTATCCAGCTTCTGCCCGTCTGGCTTTAGGCTATTCACGATGCGAAGCGTGACAACGTCTTCGTTCAAGTCGTTGAACACCCAGACAGACAAGCCGCCTCCGACCGAGACCAGATCGCCTACATTTTTCATATTCGGCGGCTGCGAGCCTGGCTTCGCCTGTTTGACCGCATCGCGCAGGCGAGTGTCGACCAGTCCAGTCATGAACTTCATAGTGATCAGCAGCGATTCGGTGAGAGGGGCGCCGCTCTCGTTTTTCACATCTACTTCCAGGCGCGTGGAGGTGACGGTCGCGGCCGTGAATTTAAGCAGTTTTTTGAATTCTGGCATTCTGTTATTCCTTCCGTAGTATTATTCGAGAGCTATTATTCCTCGGATACCAGCAGCAGCCGTCCTTCGGCGGCAACTACGGGCTGATCGCTGAAGGACTTTGTGTCGAGGGGCGTCACAAGCGCCGCGAGATCGTTTGTTAAAGGCCCACTGAAGTTCCATTGTCCCTTCTCGACGACAGGAGTAGGCAGGGCGATCTTTCCGCCCTGGACCAGAATCGGACCCACGCGGAACGATGCTTCCATCCGCGCAAGCGCTTTATCCAATTCCGGTTGAGCCAGCGTGATCGACTTGGCGGGAACAAGCCCAACCGAAGCTTGAACCGATCCCCACGGATCAATCAGCAATGTGAGCGGCTCGACGGCGTCGAACTTGATGAACAACGGGGTCTGCTCGGGATCGGCGATATAACCGGATGCAGCGAGGCCGCGCGGCAACTCGGCCGGTATAACGCGGTCGAATGCGGTTCCCTTGAAATAGCCGATGAGTCCATCTTCTACATTATGGCGACAACCGAGATTGACTCGTAAGCGCAGACTGTCGAGCGCGGGGTCGCCGGTTCCGGATGGACGAGCCGCGGGAGGCTTGTCCTTGGGATCGGTCCAGGCTTTGCCGAACAGCTCGAGTCCCAGCGCCGCATTGACCAACGCGAGCGGCCGTCCGAAGAGCCCCGCCTCCCGGCGCGCGGAAGAGGGACGAATGCGCTCGAGAGCGCGATCGATGAGGCTCAACAACTCCAACAACCTTGGCTTCGATGGCGAAGCTTCTTGAATCAATGACTGAGCAAATGCTCTGAGGTTTGAATTGCTGATCTCTTTGATCGCGCCGCCGCGGGTCTGCCGTTGAACGCGGAATCGGCCGTTCTCTTCCGTTATCGCGATCTCGCCGGCCAGCCGCCCGTCTCGATTGCACAACACCAGCACTTGATCCAGCGGGTTAAAGAAAATCCAGCCGCAGATAGGACTGAGCGCGGGGTCGCACTCGCCTTCAAATCCCAATTCATCCGCGGTGGTGAAGCGGAAATTTAATCTCGCCGGTTGAACTACACGCGGCGGCATCGCCAATACAAACCGGTCTTGGTGCCAGCGCGAGCGCGGATTGAACACCTGCCCAGCCGCTCCTCCGGCGGATGTTCCTCGAAGCAAATCGGCCCATTGACCAAAATCGTCCACGAGCCATAGTTCATCGATTTTCAATGCGCCTGCTCGAAGCAAGTTGAATGGCAGGCTCGAATCATCCGCGGCCGGAGGCGCCAGTAGTTCCGCGGCGAGCTTCTCAACCTGATGTGGATCGAGTAAAGGTCTCATCTTATTGTCGCCGAACTCCGGCGCCCCGGAGTTGACCCACGGTCGGGCCGAATCGGGCATTACTCGGGGGAGTGTAACGTCGCGGCCGAGGAGCGCCTGATGAAGTCCGGACAGCGACTGTCCCATCATCCCGGCTCGTTCAAGCTCGGCCAGCGTCTTGTCCCACACGGATTCATAACGCAACAGAATCTCTCGCACGGCGGGCGGAAACGCAGGCTTCTCTTCTACACCTTCTTCATGCTTTTCCTTCAGCAGGTCTCGCAGCATCTCGATAGGCTTTTTGAAGATTCGTCCGTCGATCGGGCTCAAAAGGCTGCGGCCCCGCACGGTGAAACCTTTCGCCGGCGGAGGCTGATCGGCGGTCAGCTCAAAGTCATGCTCGCCCATTCGCCAGACCGGAGTGAAATCTCTGTCCGAATGCGGCGTCGGGCTCCACGTAATCTGCCAATCGAGGAAGAGGGGCGACCAGGGCTGCCGCTCCCAGAAATCCACCAATAGGTGCGGCGCGACCGTCGATCTGTCTCTGTTTGTGAATTTCACTTGATCGCGCGGCTGCACTCTATCGTTGGGCGCAAGGTCTTCATTGATTCGGTTCGTCCATGCGCGCCATTCATCGGCGGAAGAGAATTGCCCTTCAGCTTTGAGCGTGCGCTCGACGAGGTCGCCGACGGCCTGCTCGATGATCGAGCCTTCCGTAATCAGACGGCTAAGCGTGGAGTCGTGCTGAGTGAAATGAGTCTTCACCGCGCGATTGATCTCATCCAGACCAATCGGGCTTCGGAACTGATTTGATTTCTTGTCAACGGTGACTTCGGCGGCGGTGACGATCTGTTCGGAAAGCCGGCAGAGGAGCGGCCGCGGGAACACGTGTTTGGTTGGCAAGCCGCAGTTTTTTACGACTATCACGGGATCATTCGGCGTCCAGAAGCGAGGCGCGGCGTCGAAGCGAAGCTCCAGCTCCGGAGAGAGCTTGCTCTCGAGATCCGTCACTAGAGTTTGCACTCGACCTAGCTGCGTTTCGCGATCGTCGAGCAAGGTTTGGACTCGCCCCGCGAGTTTTCGACAGGCGTCTTCGTCATTGGTCAAATCGGCAAACATATCGTTGAGCCGCGATTGCTCGCAGAGCTTCCACCAGCGTGCATACAAATCCTGCTGCAACGCGGCAATCTCGCGGCCGAACGCGTCGGCAGCGGATTGCGCCTCGTTGAGTTGCTTCAACAAAGCCAATTGGCCGGATGTTGCCCTGGCTGATGTTTCTGAAATCGTCTTATCGGCATCCGCGGGGAAGGCGCTTTCATGACGCGGGCGAGGGCGGATCGTCCAAATCTTGCCCGCCTCCTGAACAGAGAACCAATTCTGATGAACTGCCTGATCCCGGGGGGCGGCGTTCCAGCCGCTCACTATCGATTCAGGTTGGCGATAGATTACGGCTTCCAGAGCCTTCCACAAGTTCGGCGCGTCGTCCTTGCTGTACTCGCTGGACACCAGCGAGACCAGCGCGTCTTCGGCGCTGTTGCCGACGCCTACCTTAAACGAAGGCGGCGCGTCTCCGAGCACGCCTCCGACAGAAGGCGATCCGGGATAACCGAGCATCGGCCCCTTGTGAGTATCGGAGTTCCAGTAGTTGATATGAGCGACGACTCCGTGAAACAGACACTCGCGCTTAAGCAGATCGGAAGGAGGCGATGAAGAATCGAGCTTCCAACCGAGCGCTTCCATGACTGACTTGCCTTCGAGCTGGGGCGGGATCATTACAAACGGCTCATTCCGGGAATCGTGATACCAACCGAGCAGTAAATAAGTGAGCGCGGTCTTCTTCGGAACTTGTCCGTCACTGTCCGGTTCGCGAATATCGTCGAGCGTGTCGTGCCAGGAGAATATGTTCCGGTTCTCCGCCAAAAATCCGGTGAACGTCGGCGAAGCCGTCCACTGATTCCCAATCGCGGTGATGGTTGTGTGTTCACCTTTGAAGTCTTCGGCGTTGAATTGATCGAGCGGGGCCGCCTTTCCAACGCGCCTGGCTTCGAACGAATTGCCGCTCGGAAGAAGCAAGTTCGTGGGGCCGTCCGAGCTAACCGCCAATCCGCCGTCGAGAAACCATGCTCTGGCTTGCGGGCCCGCGCCGCCTCGCAGAAAGCGCACGATGAGCCATTGATCGGGCAAGGCCGGAAAATCCAGTGTGTTCGGCTTATGTGCGTGCCTCAAACCCGAGGGCAGTACCCAGTGGAGATAGACTCCTCGGTCTTTCTTTTGCGGCAGCGCTCGAGAGTCGGAAGGCAGGATGAGTTGATCCGCTGACTCGGCGCCGTCCGTTCGCCCGGCTCCGTAGAACGGCTTAGGCGCGCCGGGTTTCAGAGCGCCTGCAACCGGATTGTAATCATGCGCGAGAGGAGACCACTTGCCGTCGTTGGCCATGTTGCGATTGGCGCCGATCTTTATTGTGGCCTTTTTATCTATTACAAGATCGTCGATGACAAGCGCTTGTAGCTTGATAGGTACAAGCAGGTGCTCTTTGCCCATAAGACTCTCTCCTTCAAATCAGTCAGCAGTCAGCGATCGGCGATCAGCAGTCAGCGATCAGCAGTCAGCGATCAGCAGTCAGCGATCAGCAGTCAGCGTCTTTACCCCGAAGGGGTTCCGTCTATCAGCCCAGCGGTTGCCGTACTCGGCTACCCTGGGATAACGGAGCCCCCCGCCGCGCAACCCCAACGGGGTTGCGGCTCAGCGTCTTTACCCCGAAGGGGTTCTGTCTATCAGCCCAGCGGTTGCCGTACTCGGCTACCCTGGGATAACGGAGCCCCCCGCCGCGCAACCCCAACGGGGTTGCGGCTCAGTCCCACACATAGCGTTCATCCCATCCGATGTTGTGCTTGCGCAGCAGAGCGCGAATCTCATCTTGAAAGCTCAATTTGCGATGATGCGCTTCCTGGTTGGTGATGTATTCCTTCACCCGCTCCAGATTTGAGGGGCTCACCGAGAAGTCTGCGTAGCCACCCTGCCATTGGAAGTCGGCATAGGTTTGGCTCTGTTCCGTCAACCATAGGTGCGCCACGCGTTTCAACTCCTTGATCCACTCTGCCTGCGTAATCTTGCGGCCAAATCGAGCGAGCACGTGAACGTGGTCTTCCATTCCGCCGACGGTGATCGGCGGACAATCAAGTGTCTTCGAGATTCCGCCGAGATACGCGTGCAACGCTTCGCGTGTCTCACGGTCTCGCAGAAAAGGGCGGCGCTCTTTCGTTGAGAATACGAGATGAATGTAAACCGCTGATAGAGATTGAGGCATAAGTTGCTCCGTCAGTCTTTCAGCATAGCCGAGGGTGAAGGTCACAACCCTTTCAGGGTTGCAACGCAATTCGCTAAGCGACCCAAGGTAGCTGAGTACAGCAACCTTGGGCTATGAGACACAACCCCGTTCGGGGTTGCCCTCCTGGCTGCGCTCACCGGTTATTGGACACAACCATTCCGGGTTGTCCCCCCGACCTGCGAGTCCGGCGGTGGGGTCACAGCCCGTTCGGGGTTGCGTTCCTGTTTGCGGTTCCGTTTCAACTCCACCTGATGACCTGTTCTTCCGGCTGGCGAATCATTTGAACTGCAAATTCGGAGGGCCTGACGCCGCCCTCTGGATTCAGCCGGAGTCCGAGCCCCGCGATGTCCACGACTCCTTCGCGAGAAGCCGCGCGCATCAATTCTCTTTTCACATTAATCGCAGCTCCCGAAGCGGGATTAACCGAGCCGTCCGTGTTCACGCCGAATGTGACGCTCTCTCGAGGCTCTCGGAAGATCACCTCTTCGATAGGGCCGCTTGCCAAACAGAACAACACGCCGTCCGAAATCTGATCCAGGCGAAGGATTTCAGGGGCCTTTCCGCCCAGCGCGCCGCTCGTCTTTGCGGTGACCTCTACTCCGGGCCAGTCGGAGACAATGCTCGAACGCAACAGGAACCCGGTCTTCGAAGCCTTCATATATTCTTCGGAGACATTCCAATCCACGCGCTTACCCGTGAGCCGCAGCCGGTGCTCATAGACAATCCTGGAGAGGGTCGCCTGCAAATCTTTCCGCGATACGATTGCCTGATCGGCAAGCGTCCGAACGGCTATGCTGAACGCACCATCAACCAGCGCATCGACCCAGTTGTTATCGACGTGAAAAAATCGGAGCGATTCGCGAGGCAGCAGCGATGAGTGCGGAACCAGATAGTGAAACGGAATCGGGTAGAACATCACGAGATCGGCGAGCCATCGCAATAGCTCGTCGGTAATCGCGACCTGCTCGGGTTGCGGCTCTCCGGATTTAAGATCGTCGAACGCGCCGGCGTGCAGGTCGAGAAAAGCCCGAATCTGCCGCACGAACTCGAGTGCGTTTTGACGACGTTCGACAAAAAGGCGGAGCGCCTTCGAAAACGCGGGAGACGAAAGCGCCGACAGCCGCCCTAGCTGCCACGCCGCCGAATAAGAAATGTCCATCAGGCCGGTCTGCTCGTCGAAGATCAACGCGGCGTCAGCGTTGTTAAAAGCATCCTGTGTTACCCGCGGCCTCGGGAGCGGCGACAACGGCCCTCGATACCAGGCGAAGGCGGCCGTGCTGTCCATCGGCCTGTAGTCAATCGGCACATAGCCTCGCGCAAGCGCCTGAGCAACGCGAGAGTCGGGGCTCGGAGCCGCGCCGGCTCCGCCGAAAATTCCCGCGTTCTTGCGCAACTGCACCATCATTCCGCCGAACGTCGCGTGCCCGTCCGAATCGTTCACAAAACTCCAGCTCGCGAGAGTGACGAGCCGCAATCGAGATGCAGGGAAGGACTGGTTGCTCGGCGCGTCGATCAGATTCTCCCACCCTTCAAGCGAGATGACGTAAGCTGTGTTCGCGCCCGCGGCTGGAAAGCGGTTCGCGACCAGCACCGCGAATTCGCCGTCAGCCGCCATTTCGGACGGGGTCTTATTGGCCGTGTCTACTCGACGTATATGGGCCAGAAGCGGCAAGTCCTCACGCCTGGGGCACAGGCCGCGAAATAGATCGATGTTCAGATCGAGCACTCGCATCGTCGTCTTCGCATCGTCGTTTTCCCGCGTGAAGTTCGGCACGAGGATAGAGGCGCCACTTTCCGTGCGTATCGAATAGTCGCCGCGAGTCTCGGTAACGCCGAGATCGGCTACAATAGCCGGTTTCATGTCGACTCTTCCTTCGACCCTGTCCCGCTCGGATATGACGAGCAGCGCGAGCCACGGTTGGCGACCCGAGCTTTCCCAGACGCTCCGCTCCCAAGGCAGAGTGCGCGTGCGAAGCACTATGTGAGGGAGGGTGTTCTTGTAGTCGCCGGCTCCGCCTTCGGGAGGAAAATAGGATTGAAGTTCCGCGTTCTCGACGGCATAGCGAGGCGCAAGAACGTCAAAGCCCTGATCGCGATAATAGTACCGCTCCTGTTCGCCTTCGACGGCTACCGTTTGTTGAAGGACGAACCGATATTGCCCAGCCGCCAAGGGGGTCTGGTAGTTGTCGTAGAAAGTAATCAGATTCGACTGCTGCTCACCGCTCATTGTTTATTCTCTCCGCGCATAAACAGGTTCTCGTTTCGAAGAATCAATGTAGGGGCGGGCGTCTGTGCCAGGGAAACGCGCGACCCAGTGTTGAAACGCTGGGCTAAAATCATGCGACCGCTCTGCGGTCGTCCCCCACAAGACCCGTGCGATCCCCGACCCAGCGTTGAAACGCTGGGCTAAAATCATGCGACCGCTCCGCGGTCGCCCCCCCCGCAAGACCCGGGCGACGCGCGACCCAGTGTTGAAACGCTGGGCTAAAATCATGCGACCGCTCTGCGGTCGTCCCCCACAAGACCCGTGCGATCCCCGACCCAGCGTTTCAACGCTGGGCTAAAATCATGCGACCGCTCCGCGGTCGCCCCCCCGCAAGACCCGCGCAACGCGCGACCCAGCGTTGAAACGCCGGGCTAGAATCATTCGACCGCTCTGCGGTCGCCCCCCCACAAGACCCTGGCGACCCCCGACCCAGCGTTGAAACGCTGGGCTAAAATCATTCGACCGCTCTGCGGTCGCCCCCCTCCCCGCCCTACCCCCTCATCGGCTTTGCATGGAGATCGCGGAAGCGGGCCGGTGTTTCAGGAGGCTTCCACGTCAGTCCGAAGCCCGCTTCGGCCAGTGCATCCGCAATCGTTTTTTGATCCGCTTGTTTTGCGGCCACTTCGTCTTGCACGCTCCGAGAGTTTCGAATTCCTTGAGGAATCTCCTGCGATGCGTTGGACTTTGCTACGCGGTATTCATCGAGACGGCTCCAGCGCATCGATGTAGGACTCGCAGCCCCGCCGCGTTTGCCCGCGGGCGGCTTGAGACTCTTGATTCCAGTGATGCAATCGCGAATCAGCTTCGCGGTCGGCTCCGACGGTCCCTCGGGATCTGGCTTCGCCGGATCCCACAGCGCCGCGGGCAGCGAGGTGGTCTCTGCCTCAACGATCCAGCCGGTCAGATCTACCGCGCTCGTCCGTAGACCCTGATCTCGAACTATGGTGACGTTGAGCGAGGAGTCGAACTTCTTACCCATCGGGTGAACTCCAAGCCGGCTTCCGTATTTCTTCACGTGCATCTTTTTGGCATCGTCAAACAAGACGGGCTTCTCTACTTCCATAGCCGTTCCCGTCGCGCGTCTCGCTGGAATTCCTTCAGGCGGACTGTTGGTCTTCACCGTACCTACATTGAGCGCGGTCACCGGAACCGCCGTTGAGCCGGCCAGAATCAGTTCATCCGCTCGAACCCGCCATACGTCGTTTTCACGCGGAGCCTCAGAGGGGCTGTTGGAGTTATAGCGTCCCGAAACGAGATTCGGGCGCGTCACATAGGAGACGTCGGCGGGTTTCTCTTTCTCGCCTACATCGAAAAAGGTCCTGAAGAACTGGGCCCAGGAGCCGATCGGTTTTGGCTTTGCCTCGTCTCTTGTAGCGCCGAATGTGAAGTCATGCGAGAAGAGCACCACATCCACGTGAGCTATTCCGCCGACCGGCGGTCCCCATATTTGAACCGTCGCCCCTATAGTCAGCTTGATAGCAGTCACGGCGAATGATTCTTCGACGCGAAGGGTGATCCCGATGTCGATCTCGTAATGTACGGGGTTCCACGCGAGGATCACGTCCAGATATGCCGTGAACCATGCGGAGAGACGGCCCGAGTGGAAACTCGCTTCAAGCCTCGCGCCGAACATGATGCATGAGGCCGTCACTGCAAGATAGAGCTCGCCTTTGATGGTCAGTGGTGAATCGGCTATAGGCCAGTTGAAACCGATTCGGGGAACCATCGGGTAGTGAGAGGGGCGGCGGAAGCGGGGATGGTATCCGCCGAACGTGACGACGAAATCATCTTTATGCGGTCCGCCGAACCAGACATATATCGCGAAGCCGCCGGTGAGCTTGCAGTCCTTGTTGATGATCCAGGAATTGCTCGTGAGCAGCGCCTGAAGCTTGAAGGTTCCCTCGCTGGGCTTGAGCGACATCAAGACCTGCATCTCGATGTAGCAGAGCGCGGCGGCCTCCGCTTCGCGAGGATATTTGAAGCGCGCCAGCCCGATCAGCGCGATCTCGAGCTCGTTTCCGAACTGCACGATGATCAGTCCGAAGCAATCAATTGCCGAAGCGATAGTGAAGCGCACGCCTCCACAGAGGAAGTACTGCCCCTTTTCAGTGGGGAGCGCCTTCTTCATCTTTTGCAGCATTGCGCCCGGCGCCTCGATCGGCTTGCCCATCTGAAGACTCAAGTCAGTCTCGTCCGGCCGGTAGCCACCCTTGCCCATCACGACTTTGACGAGCGGGAAGTCGGCGACCTCATCGATGGCCGGTGTCAGAACGCGGCGATTCCAACCGAAGCCGATCGCAAGGGCGGTGAACTCGATGGCTCCGACCCTGATTCCGCCCCCGCCCGAAGCGCTCATCATTCCGTAGATGAACAGCGTCTTGTCCGGGCTCAAGACGGTCACTTTCCCATCTTCTAAGAGGATGTCATACCACCGCCCGTCGGCCGAGCGCATTTCCCACTCTTTCCCGGAGAGGCCTTGAGAGGCCGCGGAGCCGAATGCTGAAATGATCCCGTGCTCCTTGAGCTTCTTGTCCAGATCCGGATGCACCTTGCCTTTATGCAGGGCCTGCACGACCTCATCGCTGAAGGACTCGCTGAACACGCACAGAGGGCCATAGAAGCCCATCGCGCTGAAAGACACCTTGGGAAATTCGATAGTGAGTGCGCCGCCATATTCGTAGCCGCTCTTCAGGAAACTGCCCGAGATCACTACCGGTCCGGCTTTGAGCGAGATGTCGAGGCCTTCGAGCTCAAATCCGATGTCCTTCGGATGAGTAAAAGGAATCGTGAGCTTTGCTCCGATGAAACCCAACTCGAACGCGGGCAGCCGCAATCCTCCGGTCAACGCGACGCTCAGCGACGCCTTCTCGCTAAGCCCCTTGGCCAGGTCGAGATTTTCAACGCCTTTGAGGCCGATGCCGATCTGCTTTATGTAGATGACGTACAAGCTTCGGTCGATAGGTATCCATACGATGCCGCCGCGCTTGCCCTTTTTGTCGTAGAGCTGGATGTCGAGAGTGCCGGGGCTGTCGGGAGCAACCGGAGTGAGATAGCCGACCGATATAGAAAATGTATCTACCTTCTTAGCGCCAAGCCGTGTCTTCGGGCCTCTCTTCTTTTCGGGCTTCTCTTCTTCTTCGAAGAGCTTTTGAATACCCGCGAAGATGTCGTCGGAGGAATCGTCATCCTTTGCTTCGCTTTTTTCTTTCGGGCCAAAAGAAAGGCGCATGTCTTTGAGCTTGACGCCGATGCCGAACGCGACCCCGTCCTCGGACATCAGCAGCGACATGCGCGCTTCGATCGCGCCAAGGCCAAAATAGGAAAGCGGGCCCTTCCCGAATTGAAGGAACGTCAGGCCCTCTTTTGTAGCTCCTTTGATATCGACGCCAAGACTCAATAGATCAAGCCGCGGCGCCAGCGAATAAGTCTCCGATTTCTTCTCCGGATCGTAGACGCGCTTGAATGGGAAGAGGCGAATCCCTGGCAACGGAGACCGTCGCTTCCAGCCGCCTTTCTCGACCACGCTGGCCGGCGGCAGCAGCCTGCGAAACCAGTTGTCGTCGAGCGTTTCGCCTTCGAACCACTTTCCAAGCTGTAAACGAAGATCGATGGTGCTCTTGGCCCCCTCGGGTTGCGGGGCGCCGCCGTCTCCGCCGGAACCCGACTCGTCGTCGAGGCTCGAATCGTCCCGGCCGTCTTCGCTCGAATCATCTTCCTCGATCAGGATGCTGTCGTCTTCGGTGAAACTGTCGTCGTCGAGAATGATCGTAGGCGAGTTGGAATCGTCTTTTTTGGCATCGGAGGCGGCGGCTGTATTGATCGCGATGTTGTAGGCCATTCCGGCCAGGCCGAAGAACTGTTTGTTCGCGTCCTTCTCAGCCGTCTGAGATGCAAGGGTGACCGCTATGCGAGCCCCGCCCGGCTCCTTCTTCGTCGCGCTTTTTATATAGAGCGGGAAGCCATCCAGCTCGTTTAGCAGGCGATTGACGACCTCCCACACAGTGAGATTGCCGAGCTTCTTGAAGGAGTATTCAAAAGTCTTCCCTTTGTTCTTGGCTTCGAGCAGGCCGAGCGAGTACAGGAAACTGCCCAGTCTGCGTTCGCTCGAGCTCTTCAGAATGGCATTTTCCGAGTCCGGTTTTTGAGGCGGCCATTCAAAATTCCAAAGCCCTTTGAGAAGGTCGCGTGCTTCATTGAGTTCTTTCTTTGTTTCCTCGGATTCTTCTTTCTGTTCTCGGGATGGCTCTCTCCAAACAAGAATGTCCTTGATGCCGCTGGTGTCGGAGATTTTCTCCAGAAGGAGGGGCCCGACCGGAGCGTTCAGGAGCGCGCTGCCCTCGGGCCATTCGCAAAACTGCGTGACGAATTCAGGCCAGTCGTCGAACGTTTCCCACGGCAAAGGTTCTTCGCCCAGCTTTGTCAGGCGCCGTTTTTCGGCTTTGATTGCGGGAGGATCGAACGATGTAACGATCTCGGAAGGTCCCCACGTAATCATTCGCGAAACCTGCACGGTTTCACCGGCCCCCGGAATATCTTTCTGAGGAGGATTCTTATTCACGATCCGCGCGGTAAAAGGTATGCGAAAATTGAAACGGACCGCCGCCAGATCATTGTCCCCATCGTCGGTTCCGATCGAGCCGCCGTTCGCCCTGGTTATGGCGATGCCCGCGCAGATCGAGCGGACGCCTTTGAACAACTCGGTCTCGGGATCTTCCGCGCCGGACGCAGCATAGAAGGGCACAAAGAACTCGAGATCGGCTTGTAGAGCCTCCGTTGCGGCGCCGGGTTGCCAGATCGAGGTTCGGCGGCGCATGCCGGCGCCGAGGACCGTCACGCTTTTCTCGTCGACCTTCTGTTGTGAGAGCCCCACCGATAATGTGGTCAAGAAGCTTCGTTTGTAACCGGTCTTTTCATCGTAGACCGCCTGATTGATGGCGTCCGTCGCTCCGGCCATATCCGGTTTGAACTCATTGGTCAGAACATCGAGCGAGAAGAAGAGCGGCTCGGAGATGGCTTTGAAGTCGTGGCTGTTGCCGGTTACGTTGGCGGCTATGTTGGCGACCAGCCAATCTCGATGCTTGACGCTGTTCCAGGCTGCCGAGGAATCCTTGAACCACTCCCAGTTCCATTCGGTTTCTCGAAGCGAGTCGTCTTTGAGCCAATATCTATTGCCGGTTTTAGCGTCTGTCGGCGGCGACTTCAGCTTGTACAAACCGATCATCAGCAGGAAAAGATCTTTGGTCGATATTGATTCGTCTTTCGCCATTGACTACCTCAATCGATCGCCTCGCGCGAGGGTTGGCTCGCGCAATGCTGTCCCGCGGATACGCGTTCCGGGGCGCGCTCCGTCAGGAGCATTATGTTTATGGTCTAAGAACAGCCTCTCCGCTCGGAGCGAGTACTTGATCCGAAAGAAAGGTAAATTCGGCTCCGCCGAGCGAGTTTCGCTCGTGGAGCTAAATCGCGGCTTGACGTTTGACGCGCATTTTACCGCGCACCAACGCAGCAATTCTCTAAAGGTTGTCGCCGGACCTGCCTCACCTGACAGTCACAAATCCAGCGTAGGGCGCGACGGCTGAGGTCAAACGAATGTGATTAAGACCTCTGAGATTTGAAGCCGTCTGTACAGCATATATTCTTCGAGTGTACCCAAGGATTAATATCCGGTTTGGCCAAAACCGGACCCACGCAAATGATCCGATCACCTTACGAGGCACCCGGACAGTAATGTCTGTCAATAAGAATGTCAAGAAGCCTACCGCGATCCCTGCGATCCCGCGATCTAGACACGTGTTAAGCCTCGGCGATAATATACTCACACTTTATATGCCCTCTACGCACAGAGTGATAAGATCCCTGCCCGCAGGCCACCGGACGCTATTGCCGGGCGAAGAAATTGACTTATCGAGTAGTCCTCCGGGTCGTCCCGCTCAACTGGTTCAGCAAGGCTATGTAACACCCTTGCCGCCGCGATATCCGTGTACATACATCTCGGCTTCTACCCTTAAACAGACCTTTGAAGGCAGATATGTAAATCTACCGCTTCCCAACATTTTCATTGAACCGATTGAACGGCCAACCAGCGACAGCCTCATCGGTCTAATCGGGTTAATCGATAGTGGTTACCACTCGCCTGACGGCATCAAGGCCTACAGCTACTACAAGGATTACCAAACTGACAATGAAGGTTGTCTTACCCTTGACGAGGGAAAGACGTTTCATCGAATCCTAGGATTTTGTTTTAGGCTTGATAACACAGTGGAAATACATCTTCGTAAATTATCGCAAAGCGAGCAGCGTCAAACGGGAGGCAATGCGAGGAGGCATTCTGATCTGCACCCCAATATCCATATGCTGCTTGGAAGAATGAATGATGCGTTAGAAAGACAGGACTTCGCCGGGGTGCTGCATGCTAGCGCAAGCGTCTTCGAAACCCTCGCGAAAGAAGTAGTGGGGATTGCTGGTGTACAGAATCAGACACTGAAATCTTTCTTTGATCGATATCGCAAGGTCTCTGGCTTGCCGCAGGCCCTCCTTGATTATGTCCTGGCTATCTATGATCGAAGAAATAAAGTTCCGCTCGCTGGCCATGGCAGTACTCTTCCGCCCGACATCAGCCGACAAGAGGCAACCTTAATGGCCGAGTTAACCAAAGCGTTTGTGAATATCGAGTATGATATGCAGCGAATCCGCATTTGAAGCGTTACCCGCCCCATTTAGTGCTGGGCGTAACTAGCCATCAAGGGGAAAGAGCTTGAGTTCCGGCATGGGAAAGTGCTTGATGTTGTCGGTGATGAGCATCAGATCATACTCAATCGCAACTGCGGCGATAGCGTCGGGAAGCGTGAGGGTTTGGCCCTTCTTGGAGTAATCACGTTTCAAAAGGCCTGCCTTTCTGGCTACCGCCCAAGTAATCTCGTAATAATCAAGACTTCTCAGGAACTGTTCGGTCCCTGGCTCTTCTTTAGGACGCATTCCGGCATAGATTTCGCCAACGTTAATGGCACAGCAGGCAAGCAGGTCGCCCTGGGATAAAAGTCCTTTGAGCAACTCATGCCTCCTCCGCTTGCCATTAAGCAGGTCAATGATGACGCTGGTATCCAGCAGATAGGTCGTCATGTTAGCGCTTCGTTACCGGTGCAAAGCGCTTGTCAGCTTCTTTACGGAGTTTTTCTACATGCTTTGCCGACCCGCCTTTCAGCTCGGGATGATCTTTGTCTTTCCAAGATCCGGAAGCCTCTTCTAGGGCTTTAAGCATTCTTAGCCTTCTGACCTCTTTCCAGGCCGCATCAGTGAGAAAGCTACTGCGGCCGCGTTTTCCTACAAGGGTGTCGATTTCCTGGACGAGTTGCTCGGAGATGACGATGTGGGTACGTTTGCTCATAGTTAATTTGAATCCAGAGTTAATGGCATAGGCACACTTGAAGTTTAATAGAGTGTGGGATTTTGTCAAATTGCACTACTACACCCCATGTAGGCCTGAAAGGCCGACTATAAAATGAGCCAGGGGCCAGCGCGTAGCGCGCCGCCCCTGGTTGCGGCCCCAATGCCCTCCAGCGCTGAAGGCGCTATATAAGCGCTTCCGCGCCGCGCTGCGCAAAACTCACAATCTTCTCGCGAACGTTCATTTCTTTCAGTGCTCGGAGGGGCGCAGGCATGATGCCCGATCTCCAAGCGGCTCCTGCGGCTCAGGGCTGGATGGGTGAGGCAGTTCTCATCATCTGCCCCGTTTTTCCTTGAGGAGCTTTCGCGCATAGCAAGATCAATCGACTCAACCCTGGTGACTATGGAATTTAGAAGCTAGGTCTCCAGGCACATATCTTGCGCGGAAGAGCAGCCGAGTCTTCTACGGCGGACATTCGGGAGGAACTGCGTAATGAGCGGGACTCTTACCGATAGATTCAAGCGCCTATCTCTTGCCGCGACGGCGGCGGTGTTCTTAATCGGCTGCGCGGTGTTAGGCGGATGGGTGTTCGGCATAGCGTGGCTCAAGGCCATGCTCCCCGGCACGGTTTCGATGAAGTTCAATACCGCCTTGTGCTTTATCTTTTCCACCTGTTCGCTCTACATGCTCGGTGCGAGCGGGCGCGACCGGCGCCTGTCGTACTCAGGTTATTTCTGCGCTTTGCTGGTTGTTCTGATCGCCTCGCTGACGCTGATCGAGTATGCGAGTGGTTTGAATCTTTCGATCGATCAATTGTTAATTCGCGATAGCGATCCCGCTTTGGAGCCATATGCGCCTGGCCGCATGGCCATAATTACGGCCCTCAGCTTCTTGTTGCTGGGAGCGTCGTTGATCTCGCCGGCCTCGCGGCCCGGCATAGCACTCAAACAGGCGCTGGCCTTCGCCGTACTCTTGACGTCGCTGTTGGCGATTATCGGATACGCATATGGCGCGAGCTCGCTTTATAGGATTCTCCCCCATATCTCGATTGCGCTGCACACAGCGGTAGCGTTCGTTCTTCTCTCGCTGGCTATTCTCTTCGCGCGACCAGAGCGGGGCGTGATGAGACTGATCTCCAGCGAGGGGCTTGCGGGCATCATGCTGCGGAGGCTGCTGCCGGCGCTCATTTTGCCCTTCGTGATGGGTTGGATGCGGCTGCTTGGGCAGCGCGCCGGTTATTACGATACGGAGTTCGGACTCTCCATATTTGTCCTGTCGAACGTCATCGTCTTTGCGTGTCTGACCTGGTTCACGGCGAGATTCGTTCATCAGATTGATGCGGAGCGCACCGAGGCCCAGAATGGTTTGCGTCAGGCGCACGATGAACTGGAGATTCGAGTCAAAGAAAGAACCGCTGAGCTCGAAGCCAGCAACAAACGGCTCACTCTCGAGATAGACGAACGCAAACGATCGGAAGAAGCGTTACGCGCTTCGGAGAGCCGCTTTTCGAAGGCCTTCAATTCCAGCCCGAGCGCAATGTCCATAATGCGCCTGAGCGACAACCGGCTGCTCGACGTAAACGAGAGCGTCACGCTGATGAGCGGGTACAGCCGCGAAGAACTGATTGGCCGCACGCCTCGCGACTTGAAGATCTGGACGAACAAGCAAGACCGTTCAACGGCAGCTCAAATGATTCGCGAGACGCAGAAAGTTCGCGAGATCGAGATCGGCCTTCGATGCAAGGCCGGAGACGAAAAGCGGTGCCTCTTCTCGGCTGAGATTATCGACATTGAGGGCGAGCCCTGCATGCTCTCGACCCTCGATGACATAACCGAGCGAAGAGGAATGGAAGCGGAGGTGGAGCAGGCTAGAGACGCCGCCGTAAGCTCCGCGCGCTCCAAGGCTGAGTTTCTCGCCAATATGAGTCACGAAATTCGCACGCCGATGAATGCAGTCATAGGAATGACAAGCCTGCTGCTGAACACCCAGCTATCGATCGATCAGAGGGATTTCATTGAGACAATCAAGACGAGCGGCGCGGCTCTGTTAGCGATAATCAACGACATTTTGGACTTCTCCAAGATCGAGGCCGGAAGGCTCGACCTTGAAGATCATATCTTTGAGTTACGGGGCGTCGTCGAAGAGTCTCTGGACCTGATTGCCACTAGGGCGGGCGAGAAGGGGTTGAACCTGGCTTATCTTATCGACGCTAACGCCCCTCACGCGATCGTGGGTGATCCAACCCGTCTGCGACAAATTCTGATCAATCTTCTTTCGAACGCCGTCAAGTTCACCGAAATCGGCGAGGTGGTCGTCACTATAATATGCGAGCCGCCTCACGAAATTGCAGACGCGGCGCGAAGCCCAATACCTGGAAATCAAAACGGTCACGCCGCGGGCGCCGCATCGGATGGAGCTCCCGGGCTTTATCAACTGCACTTCATCGTGGAGGATACCGGCATAGGGATTTCTCGCGACGGCATAAAAGGACTATTCCAATCCTTCAGCCAGATCGACGCATCCACCACGCGGCGCTATGGCGGCACGGGCCTGGGTCTCGTCATAAGCAGGAGGCTTGCGGACATGATGCACGGCCGGATGTGGGTCGAAAGTGAAGTAGGCCGCGGATCGAAGTTCCATTTCACGGTGCAGGCGCGTGCATCCGAATCCCAAGCAGAAAGCTTCCCGGACACGATTCAGCCTCAACTGAGCGGGCGCAGGTTGCTCGTAATCGACGAATACGCCGCGAACCGGGTGATTCTGTCGCAGCAAGTCGAGCATTGGGGAATGGCTTGTACGACTGCAAGCTCGCGCCGCGAGGCGCTCGGACTCATTTCAGGTGAAGACGCGTTCGATGTCGCGATCATCGATGCTCAAATGCATGAGATGGGCGCAATGGAGCTTGTCTCCGCGATACGGGGTGTTCCGGGCAGAGAAGCGCTTCCGCTGATCATGCTCTCGCCGTTTGGACAGTCGACCGATGAAACGGCGCGCGGCTGCTTTTCAGCTTTCTTGAGCAAGCCAATCAAGCCGGCGGCATTGTTCGAGGCGCTGGTCCACATCTTTCAGACAAAGCGACAGGAGCAAACAGCTCAGCCGATTCCTAAACCGGTCTCCACCAAGATGGCGGACCGTTTGCCGCTGAACATTCTCCTGGCGGAAGACAATGTAGTTAATCAGAAAGTAGCCACCAGCATGCTTAAGAAACTCGGCTATCAACCGGATGTTGTGGGAAACGGAATTGAGGCGGTAAACGCGATTACGCGCCGCCGCTTCGATCTGGTGTTGATGGATATACAGATGCCGGAAATGGACGGACTGGAAGCGGCGAAAGTCATAGCGGGCAAATGGTCTATAAGTGAGCGTCCGCTGATCGTGGCGATGACGGCCCACGCCATGAAGGGCGACCGTGAAGAATGCCTGGCGGCCGGAATGAACGACTACATTTCAAAACCTATAACGATTGAAGAATTGGCCCTGGTTATCGAGCGTTGCTGGACACAGGCGGGGCGTGCTGTCCGAGTCGAGGCATCCGGCCGTTAACGGGAGAATGTTGTTAACGCGCATTATGCGTAGCTTAAACAGCGGCGGGCACGGAGACCCGCCCGTACATTGATCTTCAGGCTCCAGCCGAAAACGAGAAGTAGTTTTTTTACGCTTCCCTGGCGCGGCCACTCAGCTCGGCTTGTTCAACCGAAATCGTTGTGTCACGATTTCCCCGCTTTTACTATCAAGAACAGATTCGCGGGAGGTCACTCGGGAGATAATGACAAAGAGCAAACAACAGTGGAAGCGAGGCCGTGGAAAGCTCGGCATTCTGGCGCCGCTTCTTGGAACGTGGAAGGGATCCGCCTCGACTCCGATTGGTCCCGTGAAATGCACGCGAAGCTTCTCTCCTGTTCTGAACGGTTCGCACATTCAGTTGAACGCGCGCTGGGAATTCGAAAAACAGACGTATGAAGAAGTCGCAATCATAGGCGTGAACCGCGATGGGGCGGTGGCTTTCTGGTCATTCACATCGGATGGGAAGAACTCTAACGGAGTCGTGGCCGACGTTTCGGATGTGCATCCCGAGGCTATCGGGTTTGAAGCCGAGATGCCAGCGGGCCTGGCGCGAATGGTCTACTGGCCCGATGAATCGGGCGGCTGCCATTGGGCTGTGGAAGCGAAGAACAAGAAGGGATGGAAGCGGTTCACCGAGCACCACTACACGCGAGCTTGAGACGCGGCTTCGCGCCGCTTTACAGCTTGCTCGGTCGTCAATGCAGGGGCGTGTCACTGCCCGCCCCTCTTTGAGCTACTCTCTCTGTTCGTGAGAACGGATGTCGACCCCTGGGGAAACAAAACGATGACAAGTGAGGAACTCGAGCGAATCGTATTTCTTTTTGATGTAGACAACACGCTGCTCGACAACGATCGCATTACCGCGGCCCTGAAGCGTCATCTGGAACGCGAAGTCGGGCACGATCGAGAGCGGCGCTACTGGACAATTTTCGAGCAGCTCAGGGTGGAGTTGGGTTATGCGGATTATCTTGGAGCGTTGCAGCGCTATCGACTCGAGAACGCCCGCGATCCGCACGTTCTGACTGTTTCGCGATTCCTCGTCAATTATCCATTTGCAAATCGCCTCTTCCCGAATTCATTGGACGTCATCGAGCACGTGAAGCAATGGGGCCGCGCCGCGATTCTCTCAGACGGCGATGTCGTCTTTCAGCCTCGCAAGATCGATCGATCGGGCCTTTTTGATGCCGTCGATGGAAATGTGTTGATCTACCTCCACAAGGAACACGAGCTCGACGATGTAGAGGGGCGGTTTCCGGCGCGGCATTATGTCCTGATCGACGATAAGCTCCGAATCTTGAGCGCGGTGAAAAAGATCTGGGGCACACGGGTCACGACGGTGTTTCCGCGCCAGGGGCACTACGCACATGACCCGGAAGCGCTCGCGTCATATCCCGCCGCCGACATCAGCGTCGAGCGCATCGGCGACCTGCTGAATTATGATCTTCACGCGTTCCTTGGGGCGGGGAGTACCAGGTGATCGGAATGCAACAGTCCAGCCTTCCGAAATTCGCGATGGATCGTTCTCACCGAGATCTGAGCGTATAAGCTTCTTTTAACCAGCCGATCAATTCCCGATCGACATCGCTGGGGCTTTTCACTGCGACGTGATAAGCGATCTTCGTCGGGCTCAGACGCTCGGTCTTAGTAATTCTGTCGCTTTTGATTAGATGATCGAGGAGGAACTCGACTCGGAGATGATCTCCGGCGACTCGGACCGCGGCGAAGTTGAATTTGGCGGCGAAATTTATCGCGGACTTGACCGCCTCGACGCGCAACGGACCTAAAGTTCTAAGCGTGCCGATGAGGTGCTCATACGCCTCGCGGAGATACGGATCTTTGTTCAGAAAATGGTCGACGGCGCTGCGCGAATCACAGGAGTGCGATTGATTTCGCTTTGCGAATTCTCGCTCGCACTCCGGGCATTTCCACATCAATCGCCGTACACTTCAGTGAGCTTGCGAAAGTGATAGCCCATCGCGGCGAGCCTCAACGAATCGGCGAGCTTATCCCGGTGCTCTGAGAATGCGCGGGTGATGAAGCGCCAGAATTCTCTCCGCTCATGGTCGAGTACGCCGAGCGTCAGCGCGATCCTGGTAACGGCCGCGAGGTCATTGATCAAGCTTTGCGGGCGTTTTGGAGCTGGACCTTCCTGGATGACTCGCTTGAGACATTCCAGGGTGCGTTCGTAGTATTCGCGCGAATTGTAGATCGTTCTCATGATCGACTGATAGCCCTCGATGAGCCGCGCGGGGTTCATTTTGGGCACGAAATTGAGCGAGTCGCTCGTATTATCGCCGGCGCTCTCGCCAAGGAGTCTCCCTTCCTTTTCGAGCCTGCGCCAAAGTTGAGTGTCCGGCAGCGCGTTCAACAACCCGACCATCGCGAGTGGAATCGCGCTCTCGCGGATGAAGTTTATCTGTCGCTCGAATATATCGTCCGGATCGTGATCGAAGCCGACGATGAAGCCGGCCATCACCTCCATTCCGTAGCTCTGGATCTTTCTCACCGAGTCGAGCAGGTTTCCTCGGGTGTTCTGGGTCTTCAACGCTTCTTTCAGGCTTTCTTCAACGGGTGTTTCGATGCCGAGGAATACCCGGCGAAATCCCGCCCTGCGCATTGCCGCGAGCAGGTCGTCGTCGTCCGCGAGATTGACGCTTGCCTCGGTTAGAAATGAGAAGGGCCGCTGGTTTCGCTCCTGCCAACTGATCAAATCGGGCATCAGCCGCTTTACGTTTCGCTTGTTGCCGATAAAGTTGTCGTCGACGATGAATACGGTTCCTCGCCAGCCGACCTCCTTCAATGCATCAAGCTCCGCCAGCATCTGCTCGTTGCTCTTGGTGCGAGGATTGCGGCCATATATCTCGATGATGTCGCAAAATTCGCATTGAAACGGACAGCCGCGAGAGTACTGAACCGACATCGCGCTGTAGCGCTTCAGCTCGGCGAGTCTAAAATCCGGAATCGGCGTCAACGAGAGCGCGGGCCGCTCGGGCGCCTGATAAATGCGCTGCGCGTTTCCGCCTTCGAGGTCGGAGAGGAAGGTCGGAAGAGTTGTTTCAGCTTCGCCAAGGAATACGTGATCGGCTTCCGGAATGCCTTCGATGCTGGTGCTGACATACGGGCCGCCAATGACGACTCGCTTTCCCATCGCCTTACTTTGAGCGACCAGTTTTCGAAGCGATTCCTTCTGCACCAGCATCGCCGTGGCAAAGACCACGTCGGCCCATTGGATGTCCGAGGGCTTTAATTTTCGTACGTTGAGATCCACCATTCGGCGGTTCCATGAAGGCGGCAACATAGACGAGATTGTCATCAGCCCAAGAGGAGGAAATGCCGAGCGCTTTCCCTCGAATGAGAGCGCGTGTTGAAAACTCCAGTATGTGGCTGGGAATTCCGGGTTCACTAGTAAAACGTTCATCGTTTCCTCAATGACCTTGTAGGCCTGCCGCGAGCGCCATTCGAATGAGAGGGGGACTCTCTTGCCGTGCGATCCGTGAAGCTCGAGTTAATCTTTGTCGAAGAACTTGAGCGCCATCGCGCCATGCGTGGCGGCTCCTCCCGCTCTAAGGGCGGCGGCCACGAACGATGCTTCGACTATTTCGGCGCGAGTTGCGCCCGCGGCTTTCGCGCCTTTGGCGTGGGCTTCGATGCAGTATGGACATTGAGTAGTGCAAGCTACCGCGATAGCAATTAATTCGCGGTACTTTTTGGGAATGGCTCCGTCGCGGCCGACGATACGATTGAGATTTAACCAGGCAGTGAAATCTTCAGGCGCAAGGCTGCCCATATCCTTGAGCAGCTTTAGATCGTCTTCTCCGTGGTAGTGATCGGACATGCTAGACACCTCGACTTTCTGATTTTTTTTGAATCCCACAGCCGCGGCTGATGCGATGCTCCAGCTCCGATGCCGCGTCAATTTTGATTGCTTATTAAAGCCTGTCAGCCTTCAATGAACGAAAGTCGGATTTTCCTTCATTTGGTGGGCCGCTGTCCACCGCCCGAGGCTTTAGCGGGGCTTAGCGGGTGCTCGCGTGCTGACCCATCGGAAACCGACCGCTGATACGATGCCCTTGATACGGCTGATACGATGCGATGTTGCGACCCAAAGCGCCTTGTGGTTAAATCCGTCCTACGCGCCGCCAGGATAGTGTGCGGAGAGACGATTGGAGGCCAACGGATGTTCTTGTCGCGCAGGCTCGACAGCAACAAGCTTATCGTTTCATTCAAATTCACTACGACAATCAAACCTCGTGATCGAGGAGCAACTAGTCTCAATTCCTCTGCTTTTTTGACATTTTGAATCCAAAATAGTGGCCGTGTCCGCTCGATAGAGCCACTATTCACGCTAGCGGTTCTCCTTCATTTATCGGAGGACGAGCTATGACCTGCACGTGATTCTTTAATGGGGCAGATTTTTCAGCGCAGCACGAATTTTATTTCCCGGATCAGCATCTTTGGCGGAGTATTCTTCGTCGCTTTGATCATATGGCTGCTGCTTGAATTCAATCGATCTTCTTACTACACGCAGGCGTTCTTTCCGCGCGAGCAGCCTGTTCAATTCAGCCACAAGCATCACGCGGGCGATGATGGAATCGACTGCCGCTACTGCCACACCTCCGTGGAAACCGAAGCCTTCGCCGGCATTCCTCCGACGAAGACCTGCATGAACTGCCACTCGCAAATATGGTCTTCGAGTCCTTATCTGGAGCCCGTTCGCGAGAGCTGGCGCACGGGCAAGTCGATCAACTGGACACGGGTACACGACCTGCCGGACTTCGTGTATTTCAATCACAGTATTCACGTCAACAAAGGGGTCGGCTGCTCGACGTGCCACGGACGAATCGATCTAATGCCGCTCACTTATCAAGTCGCATCGCTGAACATGGAGTGGTGTCTTGAATGTCACAGAAATCCTGAACCGCAATTGAGGCCGAAGAACGCGATCTTCAAGATGGATTGGGAAGCGCCTCCGAACCAACAGCAGGAAGGAGCGCGGCTCCGGCGCGAATACAATATTCCGAGCACGGAAGTGCTTACCAGTTGCAGCACGTGCCACAGGTAGATAGGTGCGGGCGCCGGTGTCGGCGAGGGAACAGCTTGTAGGGGACGGGTTAGATGGAACGACGGGTTAATGGAACAAGGACGGAGTACAGGAATCAGGCAATCAGTAACCAATAACGAGTAACAAGTGACGAATGACAAGTGACAAACGACAAGTCGAGGATGAGTTGATTCAGTTGAAGGGTCTGACCGCCGCGAATTCTCACTGGCGCAGTCTGGAAGAGCTCGCCGGCTCGCCCGAGTTTGAAGAATTGCTTCATCGAGAATTTCCTGAAGAAATCTTCGATTGGAAGAGTGAGATAGGGCGGCGCGGTTTCATAAAACTCATGGGAGCCTCGCTTGCTCTTGCGGGACTGACCGGCTGCACTCGACAGCCGCCCGAACACATCGCGCCTTACGTTCGCCAGCCGGAAGAAATTATTCCAGGTCACCCGCTGTTTTTTGCCACTGCCATGACTATGGGCGGCTTTGCGACCGGGCTCCTTGTTGAAAGTCACGAAGGCAGGCCGACCAAGGTCGAAGGCAACCCGTTACATCCGGCGAGTCTTGGAGCTACTGATCTATATGCGCAGGCGTCGGTGCTCGGACTCTACGATCCGGATCGATCTCAGACACTGACCTATCTTGGAGAGATCGCAACCTGGTCGAGTTTTCTCGGCGCGCTTCGATCCGCGGTCGAAGCTCAACGCGCTATCGCCTCATCGCCGGCGAATCAGAATCAACAGGGCCAATCTGGATCGAATCAGCCTCGCGGAGCCGCCGCTGCCGGCGCAGCTCCCGCTGCACCTACTTCAACGGTAGGGACTTCCGTGGGAGGCGCTTCCACGGGTCAGGTCAAGCCGGGCGGATTCCGGTTGTTGACTGAGACTGTGACCTCGCCGACCCTTGCTCATCAAATCAACACGCTGCTCGCCTCTATGCCTAACGCAAGATGGCATCAGTACGAGCCCGCCGGCCGGGACAATACTCGAGAAGGGACAAGGCTGGCGTTCGGTCAATATGCCAACGCGTTTTACCGCTTTGACAAGGCGAACGTGATTCTGTCGCTTGATGCGGACTTTCTTTCCTGTGAACCCGCCGGTGTCAGGTACTCGCGCGACTTCGCGGAAAAGCGGCGGCTGGTCGATGGGAAAACCGAGTTAAGTAGATTCTATGTAGTCGAGAGCGCGGTGACGATAACCGGGTCGTCGGCGGATCATCGGCTTCCGCTGCGGCCGTCGGAAATCGAGGGATTCGCGCGAGTGCTCGCAACCAGGCTCGGAGTTCAGTTGGAGATTCCGCGCGAGACCGCTTCGGAAGAAGGGAATTGGATTTCCGCGCTCGTGGACGATTTGAATCGACATCGAGGATCGAGCATCGTCATCGCGGGAGAGAGTCAGCCGCCGGCCGTGCACGCGATCGCCCACGCGATCAACGCCGCCCTTGGCAATGCAGGAAACACTGTCATCTATACCGATCCGGTCGAGGCCGCGCCCCAGGATCAGGGCGCATCTCTTCGCGAGCTGGCCCAGGCGATGAACGAGGGCCGCGTCGATCTCCTACTCATACTGGGCGGCAATCCCGTCTACAACGCGCCCGCTGATATAGAGTTCGCCGAAGGCCTGAAAAAAGTACCGCTTCGAATTCATCTCAGTCTCTATAAGGATGAAACATCGGAGTTGTGTCACTGGCATGTTCCCGAAGCCCATTACCTGGAATCCTGGGGTGACGCCCGCGCGTTCGATGGAACTATTTCAATCGCTCAGCCGCTGATCGCGCCGTTATACGAAGGCAAGAGCGCGTATGAAATTATCGCCGCCTGTTTGAACAACCCGGAGGCAAAGGGATACGACCTGGTGCGCGACTACTGGAAGGCCAGGTTCGCCGGCGGGGGGCAGGAGCCTCCGATCAAGCCGGTAATCGGCTCGGCTACGACCTCGAGCGCCGCCGCCAAACCCGCCGAAGGATTCGAAGAATTCTGGCGCAAGTCGCTTCGTGATGGGCTCATTGCGGACACGGCGCTGGCGCCTCGAACGTTTGCCTTAAAGTCGGATTGGATGCATCAGCTCCCGCGGCCCGCGCACGCAAAACGCGACTCGAATTTTGAAATAGTGTTCCGAACCGATTCGACGATCTACGACGGGCGCTTCGCCAATAATGGATGGCTTCAAGAGCTGCCCAAGCCGATCATCCGTCTTACGTGGGACAATGCCGCGATCATCAGTCCGGCCACGGCGAAATCCCTTGGTGTCGGAGAGATTGAAAGCGGCTTCGTGTCCAACCGAATCGGCAGGATCGGGGGCGAGGTGCTGGCCGACCGCATCGAGATCGACTATCAAGGCCGTCGAGTGACCGCGCCCGTATTCATCGTGCCCGGCCAGCCCGATCGATGCATAACTATTAATCTCGGATACGGACGCACTACCGCGGGAAAACTCGGGAGCGGCATCGGCTTCAATGCATATGAGCTCAGGACTTCAACCGAACCCTGGTTTGGATCAGGACCGCGCGTCACCGTGCTTGGAGGGACCTACTCGCTTGCGGCCACGCAGCTTCATCACATGCTCGACACTCCCGATGTAAAAGCACGTGAAGAGGACATCGTTCGCAGCGGCGGACTCGAAGAATACAAGAAGAAATTGAACGGCGAGGGGAAAGAGCCGCACGAGTCCCGTGAGTCCACATCCCTGTTCCCCGATTACGAATACAAGGGCTACGCGTGGGGAATGTCGATCGATCTGAACGCGTGCACCGGATGCAGCGCCTGCGTAGTCGCCTGTCAGGCGGAGAACAACATTCCAGTGGTCGGAAAGGAACAGGTGGCGCGCAGCCGCGAGATGCACTGGCTTCGAATCGACAGCTACTACAAAGGCGCGATCGATAATCCGGAAACCTACTTTCAGCCGGTTCTGTGCCAGCAATGTGAAAATGCTCCGTGCGAGATTGTGTGCCCAGTCGCCGCGACCGCGCATAGCGCCGAGGGCCTCAACGACATGGTGTACAACCGGTGCGTCGGCACTCGCTACTGCTCAAACAACTGCCCGTATAAAGTTCGCCGTTTTAATTTTCTTCTCTACCAGGATTTTTACACCGCGAGCTTGAAGATGTTGAGGAACCCGGACGTGTCGGTTCGCAGCCGGGGCGTGATGGAGAAGTGCACCTACTGCGTGCAGAGAATTCAGCGAGCAAAGATCGAATCGGAGAAGGAGAACCGAACCGTACGCGACGGCGAGATCGCTACCGCTTGCGAAGCGGCATGCCCGACGCGAGCCATAGTATTCGGCAACATCAACGATCGGCAAAGCAGAGTGACGAAGCTGAAGCAGGAAGAGCGCGACTACAGTCTTCTGGGAATGCTGAACACGCGTCCGCGAACTACCTATCTTGCGGCGGTGCGAAACCCGAATCCGGAGTTGGAATCATAGAATGCGCGAGAACCCGCTTGAATCAACGCCGCCGGATCAGACGATCTCGCCGCCTTCGGTGATCGGCCCGGGCCTGACCTTCAGCTCGGTCACCGATAAGATCAGCTCGATCGCTCTCTCGCGTCGCACGCCGCTTGGATGGTTCATCGGCGCCGGAATCTCATTCCTCCTGGCGATGTTGATGCTGTACACGATCGGCTATCTGGTGCTGACGGGCATTGGGATCTGGGGCAACAACATTCCGGTCGGATGGGCGTTCGACATAATCAATTTCGTCTGGTGGATCGGTATCGGTCACGCGGGCACTTTGATATCCGCGATCCTGCTCTTGTTGAGGCAGCAATGGCGCACGTCAATAAACCGGTTCGCGGAGGCGATGACTCTATTCGCGGTTGCCTGCGCCGGACTGTTTCCGCTGCTGCATACCGGAAGACCGTGGCTCGCGCACTGGCTATTTCCGGTTCCGAATACGATGGGGGTGTGGCCTCAATTTCGAAGCCCTCTGATCTGGGACGTGTTCGCGGTCAGCACCTACGCGACTGTGTCCGCGTTGTTCTGGTTCATCGGGTTGATTCCCGATCTCGCGACACTACGAGATCGCGCCAAGAAGCATTCGGCCAAGATTATCTACGGCATGCTGGCGATGGGGTGGAGAGGGTCGGCGCGGCACTGGCATCGGTATGAGACGGCGTACCTGCTGCTCGCGGGCCTGGCGACTCCGCTGGTCGTATCGGTTCACACGGTGGTGAGCTTCGACTTTGCGATCGGAATAGTGCCGGGCTGGCATACGACTATTTTTCCGCCGTACTTCGTTGCCGGAGCGATCTACGCGGGATTTGCGATGGTGCTGACGCTGGCGATACCGCTCAGGAAGTGGTACGGGCTGGAGCAATACATAACGATGCGCCACCTGCGCAATATGTCGAAGATCATGCTGGCCACGGGACTGATCGTTGCTTACGGCTACATGATGGAAACTTTCATGTCGTGGTACAGCGGCAACCAGTTTGCACAGGGACTTCTTACCGTCGTCGTGGGCTATGTACCAGCCGACGTTCTGGGACTGGTCGATGTTCGTCGGAACGATCGGGTTCTTCTTAAGCTTGATGTTCCTTTTCGTTCGATTCCTGCCGATGATCTCGATCTTCGAAATTCGGACGATTCTGCCCGAAGCAGCGGTGAAGGAGTAGGAGGTAAGGAAGAAGCGTCTATGAATGTTTATGGGTTGATGGCTGAATTCGAGAGCCCGACAGCGATTGTCGCCGCGACGCGATTCGCCTATGAGGAAGGCTATCGACGAATGGACGCCTATTCACCCTACCCAATCGAAGAGTTGAGCGAGGCGCTCGGAGTTCATCATTCGCGATTGCCGTTCGTCGTGCTCATCGGCGGGCTTATCGGTTGTTTTGGCGGCTATTCGTTGTGCTACTGGGTCTCGGCCGTGGCGTATCCGCTGAACATTGGCGGAAGGCCGCTTCATAGCTGGCCCGCGTTTATTCCAGTCACCTTCGAATGCACGATACTGGTCGCGGCCCTCGCGGCGGTGTTTGGAATGCTGGCCTTGAACGGGCTGCCGCAGCCTTATCATCCGGTCTTCGATGCGCCGAGATTCGAGCTTGCGACGCGAAATACTTTCTTTCTCTGTATCGAAGCTAGAGACCCAAAATTCGATATCGAAAAGACAAGGACGTTTCTTCACGGACTTGGAGCGACTGATATTGTCGTTCTTGAACGTTGAATCGAACACAATCAATGCCGATGCAAGGCCGCGCCATCAAATCGACGATTCCATTTTGCGAAGCCCGCAAGTGGATAGCCTTGCGGCGCGTCCGACGCAAGCCTCTCATGCCGCTCCCATCTCCACGCTTCGTTGCTCGCGGTATCGGAGTTTTGATGCTGGCCTCACTAACGCTGCTCGCGGGATGCCGGCAGGATATGCACGACCAGCCGAAATACATACCGCTTCGTCCGGTCGATCAGGTTGGTACAGTGTCGGACGGACGCTCGGCGCGGCCGCTGGTCGAAGGCGCCGTTCCGCGAGACGACGCCAGGAACGACATCGAGTTTTATACGGGAAAGCTGCGGAACTTCGCCGGCCTAAATCCCGGGGCCGTTCCTGCCGGCCGGCAGCAGGGAGCGAATCAGGCAGCAGCGAATCAACCGGGAACCAATCAACAAGGACAGAACTCGCCGGCGCAGCAGTTTCAGGGTTTCGTAACCGAGTTTCCGATGCCGATCACCGCCGCGGATCTGGATCGCGGAGAAGAGCGGTTCAATATCTACTGCTCCGTTTGTCACGGTCTCAGCGGAGACGGCCAGGGAATGATTGTCAAAAGAGGCTTCAAGAGGCCGCCTTCTTATCATGAAGACCGGCTCAGGCAAGCGCCGGTCGGATACTTCTTCGATGTGATCACCAACGGCTTCTCTACCATGCCGGATTACGCTTCGCAGATTTCACCACGCGATCGCTGGCGAATCATCTCTTACATTCGCGCTCTTCAGCTCAGCCAGCACGCGACCGAAGCCGACGTCCCTGCAGACAAGCTTGGCGATCTCAGTAAGCCCCCGGAGAAGGCGACGGGAAAAGAAGGGGAACACGAGCGATGATCGAGATCCTGGAGAGCTCACCGCTGAACGTAAACGTGTTCCGCCGCCGCGCCCTGATCGTGGGTTTGATAGCGCTCGCCGTATGCGGCATTGGCGCTCTTATAAACCCAGGGCAGTTCTTTCGCTCGTATCTGTTGGCTTACGTGTTTTGGATCGGCATCTCGCTCGGATGCCTCGCGATCCTGATGGTTCAGCATATGTCCGGAGGCGTGTGGGGACTTGTGAGCCGTCGGGTCCTGGAAGCGGCCGCGGCGACATTTCCGCTGCTGGCTATACTATTTCTGCCGGTCGCATTCGGAATCAGAAGCATCTTCGTTTGGGCGCAGCCGGCGGCAAGCCTCGCTTCAAATGAAGAGCTTGCTCACGCCGTTCAGCAAAAGCAGCTTTATCTTAACGTGCCGTTTTTTCTTGCGAGAGCCGCATTCTACTTCGCGGTGTGGATCGCGGTTGCGTCTACTCTAAATCGCTGGTCCCGGCGACAGGATCGGACCGGCGACCGTATGTTGACCAGCAAGCTCCAGGGTCTGAGCGGACCCGGTCTCCTCTTATACGGATTGACCGTGACGTTCTCGTCGATAGATTGGGTGATGTCGCTCGATCCGCGGTGGTTTTCGACCATCTACGGAATGCTTTTTATGGGGGGGCAAGGTCTGTCGGCGATGGCTTTCGTCATTGCGGTGCTGGCGATTCTTTCCGGCGACAAGCCTATGTCCGAGGTTGTACGGCCCGCGCAATTCCACGACCTCGGAAAGCTTATGCTCGCGTTCCTGATGTTGTGGGCATATTTCGCCTTCTCGCAGTATCTGATTATCTGGGCAGGCAATCTACCGGAAGAGATACCGTGGTACACGCGGAGAATTCAATCGTCGTGGAAGTGGGTCGGACTTGGGCTCATCGTGCTCCACTTCATGCTTCCGTTTGTGCTGCTGTTGTCTCGCGAGCTGAAACGCAATCGGCGGTCGCTCACGCTCCTGGCAGGAATCGTAATCCTGATGAGATTCGTCGACCTGATGTGGATGACGGGCCCAGAATTTCACGGGGGGAGCTTCGGCGTGCATTGGATGGACATTGTGATGCCGGTCGGAATTGGCGGGATCTGGCTTGCGTTCTTTGCCACGCGATTGGCGGAGCGCCCGCTGCTCCCGATTCGCGATCCTTATATAGAAGACGCGCTTACGCAAGCGGCGGACTAGATAAGCAGCGCAGTCAGATGACGGCGATCGATAATTAGCGTTGGCTGGAAAATGATGAGCAACCCATTATGAGCAACCATGATGAGAAACCATGACGAACGAAAAGCCGGGCAAGGCTATGCGCCCCGCCGCAATATTGCCGACGTAAAAATCAGGCCGATAGCCTGGTTCATCGCGGGCTTGACCATTGCGACCATCGTGATCTTCTGGCTGATGGCCGGTCTCCTCGGAGTCTTTGAGCGGGGTGGAGAAAAAGCCGATCTCCAGTCGAAGCCGTCGCCAATGGCGGCAGAGCGTCAGAAGCTTCCTCCCGAGCCTCGGCTTCAGC
>QHVH01000066.1 GCA_003222245.1 Blastocatellia bacterium AA13
TCCTCTTGCCTCCGGCTTCGGCAATGCTCTTCGATCCAGCTTCCCGTTCGCCGTCAACGGCATCTTCTCCAGCTTCACTATCGACCACGGCACCATGTACCCAGGCAATCTCTCCTCTAGGTATCTCCTTAACTCCTCGCAGCTCGCTCCCTTCTCTCGCTCTACTACATATCCCACCAGCCGCTTCTCTCCGATTTCGTCCTCTCGCGCTACTACGCTCGCCTGCGCCACCGACCGGTGCTCTCCCAGCACGCTCTCGATCTCTCCCAACTCGATCCGATATCCTCGTATCTTCACCTGATCATCCACTCGCCCTACATACTCGATCACCCCTCCCCTCTGATATCTACCTACGTCCCCTGTCCGGTACATCCGGCTCCCTTCTTCTCCAAACGGGTTTGCTATGAACTTCTCCGCCGTCTCTCCTCCCCGGTTTACATAGCTCCTCGCCAGGCCTACTCCCGCTATGTAGATCTCTCCTCTCACCCCTTCCGGCGCCGGCTCCAGGTTCTCGTTCAGAATGTAGATACTCGTATTGGTTATCGGGTGACCGATAGGAACCGAGCTGACCATTTCGTCCGGCTGGATTGCAGTAAACGAACTGCTGAACGTGGTGCATTCTGTAGGGCCGTACCCATTGATCAATCGACAGGCAGGTAACTCAGCCAGCACCTTAAGCACATGGGGAACCGACAGAGCTTCTCCTCCCGCCAGAATCTGACTGAGACCCTTCAAGTCCGCCATTCGCTCGTCGACCACCTGTTGAAACAATCCGGCCGTGAACCATGCGGTTGTGACCTGATGTTCGCGCAGCACTTCTCCCAGTTGTTCGAGAGACCGGAACTCGGATGAACAAACCACCAGGCGTCCGCCATTCAACAAGCAACCCCAGATCTCAAAGGTCGAGGCATCGAATGAAACGGGAGCGAACTGCAGGAAAACTTCGCGCGCGCTAAGCTCGACATAATCGACGTTCTTTACGAGCTTCACTATGTTGCGCTGTTCAACGGCAACGCCCTTCGGCTTGCCGGTGGAACCAGAGGTGTAGATAACGTAGGCAAGATTATCGCCACCGACATGTGAGGCCGGTACTGCATCGCTCCGCGGCGAGATCGCTTCCCAATCAGCATCCAGCCTGAGCAATGCCGTTTTGGCATCGATCAGCTTCTCGACATGATGGTGCTTACACAGGATGATTCGACACTCGGCATCCTCGATAATGAAGGCGATTCGCTCTCGCGGGTAATCGGCGTCGAGCGGCAGATAGGCGCCGCCTGCCTTCAATACGCCTATCAACCCGACTATCAACTCAAGGCTGCGCTCAACGCATAGCCCGACTTTCACGTCGGGGCCGACACCCATTTCGCGCAGATAATGTGCAAGCTGATTAGCTCTGCGGTTGAGTTCATCGTAGCTAAGCTGCGAGCCTTCATAGACGACTGCTACCGAATCCGGAGACAGCTCCACCTGTTGCTCGAACAACTCAGGCACCGAGCGATCGTGCGGATAGTCCGCCGCCGTTTGATTCCACCCGACCACTACTTCCTGCCACTCTTGCCGGCTCAACAAAGGCAGTTCGATCACTCGACATTGCTGTTGGACCAGTATCCCGGCCAACAAATTCAAATAGTGACAGGACATTCGCTCGATTGTTTCGGGCTCAAACAATTCAGTGTTGTATTCGAAGGCGCCCTTCAATCCGTGTTCGGTATCAAGGAGGTCCAGTGTCAAATCGAACTTCGTCGTGCCCGCATCAAGGTCGAAGCGTTGCAGTCTCATACCCGGCAGTACCAACTCTTCGGGAGGTGCGTTCTGCAACACGAAAAGAACCTGAAACACCGGGTTGTAGCCTAACCCTCTTTCGGGATTTAACTCCTCGACCAGAAGATCGAGCGGCACATCCTGGTGCGCGAACGCCGATAAAGCCGTCTCTTTGCAAAGCGCCAAACATTCGTCAAAACTCAAGTCACCGGATACCCGGGTCCTGAGCACGAGCAGGTTCGTAAACAGCCCGATGAGGTTTTCGGTTTCCGTGCGGTTACGACCTGCTATCGGCGTGCCTGTCAGGATGTCGCTCTGTCCGGTGTAGCGATATAGGAGAGCCTTGAACGCGGCCAGCAGCACCATGAATATTGTTGTGCCCTTTTGGCGGCTGTATTGCGCGAGGCTCAGATTCAATCTGGACGGGATTTCGAGTGCCACCCTGCGTCCGCTGCTGTACCTGCGCACGGCTGGACGCGGATGATCGAGAGGCAGGTCGAGCATCGCCGGAGCGTTCGCCAATGTCTCTTTCCAATAGGGAAGCTGGGATTTGAGTGCTGTCTCCTCGACCCATTCCGCATTCCACTCGGCGAAGTCTCCGTACTGAATTGAAAGCTCCTGCAAAGCGGACCGCGCACCGTCGGAATACTCGGTGTAGAGACTTGTCAGCTCTTTGATGAGAACGCCGTGCGACCAGCCATCGGACACGATGTGATGAATAGTGAAGAGCAATAGTCCTTCATCACTGGCGGTCCGTACGAGCGTCAGCCTCAGCAGCGGGCCGTGTTCGAGATCGAACGGTTTTCGTGCTTCTTCTACCGCTAATTCGAGCGCAAGGACGTCTGCCGCGCTCCGCGACATCCGTCGCAGGTCCACGGTTTGAAGCTTGAAATTCAGGGATCGGGCTATTACCTGCACCGGTTCGCCGCCGGTAAACTCAAATGTAGCCCTGAGCACATCGTGGCGGTTGATGATCTGATTAATGCACTGCCGGAGGGTTGCTACATTGATCCGCCCTTTGATGCGAAGCGAGAAATAATCATTGTAGACGGGATTGTCCGGCTCCAACTGGTTAATGAACCACAGAGCTTTCTGAGCGAACGACAGCGCGGTTCGATCGCGAGCACCTCTTGCCGGTATTTTCTGAGAACCCGTTGATTCGAGTCCTTCCCGCCGTATAAGGCTATCCAGCAGAGCCTGCTTCTTTGACGAGAGTTTGAGATTACTCTTCTGCTTTCGCGTCATCCCCTCTGCCTCACTTAATCCGCCAACTGGATCTCGCCCAGCATTGCTTCAGCTTCGTCGTCAGAGTAACCGGCTACGTCGATCAGTAGCTCGGCGATACGCTCGATTTTCACAGCCTGCTCTTCGTTACCACAGATAGCTCCAGCCAGCTTCGCAATCGTGGGCGCGTCGAAGAACGCCCGCAGAGACAACTCGATATGCAAGGTCTCACGTATGCGCGAGACCAGTTGCGAAGCCAGGATCGAATGGCCTCCGATGTCGAAGAAATCATCGTGAATTCCGACTTCATCCACGCCGAGCGCTTCAGCCCACATCCACGCGAGAACTTCTTCGACGCGATTACGCGGCGGTTCCGGCGTCTTTCCGACGTCCCGAGTGATCTGTTCGACAACGGGCAAGCCCTTCCTGTAGATCTTTCCGTTGGGCGTCAGCGGCATAACATCCAATTGCACGAGCGCCGATGGAATCAGATAGTCCGGGAGCAGGTCTTTGAGGAACTCCCTCATTGCAGGGACAGTGAGCGAGGAGTCCTGCTCGAATACAGCGTAAGCGATCAATCGCTTGTCGCCTCGCATATCGTCCTGGAGCGCGACGGCCGACTCGCGAATCGCGGGATGGCCATCGAGCGCGGCTTCAATTTCGCCCAACTCGATCCGATGGCCGCGCAATTTGATCTGCTGATCGGCCCGCCCGAGAAACTCTATTCTCGCGTCAGGCAGATGACGCGCGAGGTCCCCGGTAGCATACAGACGAGATCCTTCGCGTCCGGTGAACGCATCGGGGATAAACCGCTCGGCGGTAAGATCGGGTGAATTCAGATAACCTCGAACGATTCCGTGACCGCCGATATGAAGACTGCCCGTAATACCTACCGGTTGCGGTACAAGTTTCCGGTTCAGAAGATAGATCTCGGTATTTGCTATTGGGCGGCCTATCGTTATCTTTTCGGACGCATTCTCCACCTGATCCGTCGCGGACCAGATAGTAGTTTCCGTAGGGCCGTACATATTGTGAATGTCGCCGGTCGCCACGGTTCCGAGTTGCTGAGCGAGCGCCGGCGGCAGCGCCTCTCCGCCGATCAGGAGCTTCTTCAATCCGCCGAGCGCTTCAAAGAATTCGGGATCATATGCAAGTTGTCTTGCGGTCGAGGGCGTGCACTGCAGATGTGTTATTGCCTTCCTCGTAAGCTGATCGGGGATCGAGTAGCTTGCTTCCGGCTCCGGTCGCGTGCGATTAGCTTCCGTCTTCAACTGTTCCAGAAAAGCGAAGCTCTCCAGCACCGAATCTATCTCTACTCCAAAATCGATGAGGCAGGCGATTTCATCGGCATCAATCGCTTTTATTCGCTCGACGGTTTCGAGACACGTGCTCACGGTGCCGATCAACCCGCTTGTCTGGGAATAACGATCGAAGGCATGCGACAGCAGCGCATCAAGATCTTCGGGCGACAAGTCATCGGTGTCGTATCCTTCCCCCATGCTCTGGAGAAAGTTCTTTATCAATCCATAAGAACTCTTCAGATACGAGCAGAACGGTTCCTTTACTCTGGCCCGAACCTCGGAAAGATCCGCGCCGACGAAGGTATGAACCATCAAAGTGACATGACCGTTACCGGGGCCGTGACCGTGTTCGCGCCATGCTTTTCGATAGAGCGCTATTTTTTCTCCCAGCTCTTCAATCGTCTGTCCGAGTAGATGTGTTAATAGATTTGCCCCAACCTTTCCCGCGATCTGAAAAGTGTCCGGGGCGCCCGCTGCCGTTATCCAGATCGGCAAGTCGGGCTGAATCGGTCTTGGAAAGATCTTCGCGGAAAGCTGATTCCCGGCTACACCCAACAACGTTACGGTATCTCCGCGCCAGAGCTTTCGGACCGTCTCGATCTGCCGCAACATTACTTCCTTGCGATCCGCATAGCTGTCCGGCATCAACACAAAATCATCTATGTGCCAACCCGAAGCTATCGAGATGCCGACACGGCCTTTCGAGATGTTATCAATCACGGACCATTCTTCAGCGACTCGCACTGGATTGTGCAAAGGCAGGACTACGCTACCAGCTCGAATTCCGACTCTCTCGGTTATAGCGGCGATGGCCGCGCCAGTCACGGAAGGGTTCGGGTAGAGACCGCCGAACGGATGGAAATGCCGCTCAGGGGTCCAGACGGCGCTGAAGCCATGACGGTCCGCGAACCTGGCTCCTTCAAAAAGGAGCCTGTATCGGTCGTCCGCTGCTTCTCTTTCGTCGCTCGCAAAATAGAAGAGGCTGAATTCAATCTGCTTGTCTACGCTACGCGTGTTCGCCAGGCGATGAACGCGGCGCTGTTCCTCTTGAATGACAACCTTGAAGCCGCGAGAAAGCGTCCAGAATAATTCCAGGATCGAGATATCAAATGAAATGCTCGTCAGCGCCAGCCAATTGCCCGGCCGCCCGTCGCCGAGAATTCGATCCATCGCATAAAAGAAATTAATTGCGTTGCGATGCTCGACCTGTACTCCCTTGGGCTTTCCGGTGGAACCGGAGGTGTGAATCACGTACGCCGTGTTCTCGGGGAAGACTTCAACAGCAGGCTCCGCCCTACTTTCACGCTCTATCAACTCGCGATCGGCATCGACGCCGACTATCTGAACCGTGTTCGAGGGAAGCGAATCAATCATCGTTTGCGTGATCACTATGGCGCATAACTCCGAGTCCGCGATCATCGACGACAGTCGTTGTATTGGGAATTCGGGATCGAGCGGCACATAAGCTCCGCCGGATTTGAGTATGGCCAGCAACGCTACAACCATTTCCACGGAGCGGTTCACACAAACGCCCACGCGAGTCTCGGGACGAACGCCTCGCTTGATCAAGTAATGGGCCAACTGATTTGCTTTTGCGTTTAGCTCCGCATAAGTGACCTGTTGTGCTCCAAACGAGACTGCGACGGAGTCAGGGGTTCGCTCGACCTGATCTTCGCACTGTTGATGAACGCAGGCGCCCTGGGGGTACCCGTTCGCTGTAGAGTTCCAATCGAAAACCACCTGATCGATCTCGGGCTTCGGCATCATCGGCAGTTCCGAGATCGGCAAGTCAGGATTTGCGACGATTCCATCCAGCAGCGTCCGGAAGTGCCCGCTCATTCGCTCGACCGTAGCCGCGTCAAAGAGATCCGTGTTGTACTCAATCAACCCGCGAATCTTTCCATCGGTTGCGGCGGCCGCCCTGAGAGTGAGGTCGAATTGGGTCACTCCCTGATTCAGCGGAAGCGATTCAAGCTCGACGCCTCCGATGTTCAATCTCGCGCCCACATCGCCGATCGCGAAGCGGGCGAGTTCATCCTGCTCCGGCAAGTGAGCCTGGTGATAAATGAACATTGCCTGGATGAGCGGCGGGCGGGCGGCATCGCGCACTGGCTGCACTTTTTCGACCAGTAAAGCAAACGGATAGTCCTGATGCTCGAGGGCCTGGAGCATATCGAGGTGCGTTGATTTCAGCAGCGAATCAAAAGTGGGATCATCCGAAAACCCTGCCCTGACAACAATCGGGTTGACGAAGTACCCAGCGACGTCTTTGAAACTTAAACGGCTCCTCCCGTTTGTAAGCACTCCAAGCAGAACATCATTCTGACCCGTATACCGGTAGAGTAAGGCCTCGAATGCGGCCGCGAGCATAGTAAAGAGCGTCGTTTCGGAAAGCCTGGTCAATTGATTCAGTTTGTCCGTCACCTCTCGCGAGATCTCGAAGCGGCTGCAATCTCCAGCGTAGGTCTGAGCAGGCAAGCGCGGACGGTCGGTAGGCAGATTCAATGCGAGGAGTTCGCCGCTCAGTTTATCTTTCCAGTAGCTCCACAACCGCTCGCCTTCTGACCCGTTCAATATTTCGTCCTGCCATTGAACGTAATCGCTGAAGTGAAATGAAACCGGCGAGAGAAGCGGATCAGTTCCAGAAGTCTCTGCCGCGTATAGGAGACCGAGTTCCTTAATCAGGATTCCCAACGACCAGAAATCGACAACGATGTGATGGGCAACCATCAACAGACGGACACCTTCTGTCCTCTTATAGAGAGTGATCCTCAGGAGCCGATCTTCTTGCAGATTGAACCTGCGCCTGGCCTCCTCCCCGATGCGAAAATTCAGCTCGTCCTCAGCCCAGGTTACGGCGTCCTCTTCGACAAAACTTACCGGCTGCGCCGCTGTTGTTCTTTGTTTGACGCCTTCCGAGGTCGTAATGAAGTTGGCTCGCAGGCTGGCGTGACGTTCGATCAGGCTCTGAAATGCCCTTCGCAGCGCGGCCGGTTCAAAGTGGTTTCGAATGATTCCAAGCGCCGCGATGTTATAGGCCGGAGCATCGGTGACGAGTTGGTGAAGGAAATACAGCGCCTGCTGTCCACGCGAAAGCTCGAATTCGACCAGCTCACTTCGCGAGGATGCCGCGGAGTGAGTCGGCGAATCCAGCTTCAACTCGATCAAGAGTCTTGAAAGCTCATTCAGGTTTGCCGCCTGGAAAAATCGAGGCATCGGGATCGAGACCCCGAGACGCTCCTCGATTACATGCATCAACTCGATCACCGCCATCGAGTCCAGTCCGTACGCCGGAATCGAGAGAGTGTCATCGATGGCGCCCGCTGAAATGCCGAGCTTCGCGGCCAGCAGCGAGCCCAACCACATTTCCATCGCTGCGACATCGTTTGGCGCCGCATCCAGCAATAAATCGGAATCCTGATTCTCCAGGATTGCGGGCTCCTGCCACGCGAGTTGAACGTCGAGTCTTCCGGCCAAAAAATCGATTTGACATGCATTGCGACGCACCTTGCCGCTCGAAGTTCGAGGTATGCTCCCTTCCCTGATCAGACATATGGAATAGGGCGGCAACTGGTGCTCGTCGGACACCGCTTTGCGGATCAACTCCAGGACGACATCCAGATTCCGCGGATGGCGGCCCGCGACTTCCTGAACGATGGCCAATCGCTCAACGCCGTTCACATCGATTGAGAATGCCGCGCCCGCGTTCGTACGCAAGGCCGAAGAAATATCTTGCAGAGTCGCTTCGATATCCTGAGGATAGTAGTTCTGTCCTCTAATAATGATGAGGTCTTTAATACGGCCGGTGACGAACAACTCGCCGTCTTTGATAAAGCCAAGGTCGCCTGTTCTAAGAAACGGTCCCTGACCGGTGTCGGCGAGGTAGGCGTGAAAGGTCCGGCGAGTCTCTTCAATCCGATTGTAGTAGCCTTTTGCGACGCTCGGTCCCGATACCCATATCTCTCCCACACGGTGGGCAGCGCAACGAGCGCACGATTCCGGATCGACTATCACTACCGTTTGGCCCGCCGCGATCTTGCCTCCGGTTACCAGTTGATGACTGTCAGGCCCTCCGGCATCTGTATTAACGATATGATTTGCTTTGAGCGCTTCATCGCTGACAGTGCTGATCAGAGATTGCGATCTTCGCTTGCCGCCCGACACCAGCAACGTAGATTCGGCCAATCCATAACACGGGTAGAATGAGCTTTTTTTAAAACCGCAACGTTTGAAAGTTTCGGAAAATTTTTTGATGGTCTCCGGCCGGATCGGTTCGGAACCGTTAAAAGCAACTGCCCAACTGCTCAGGTCAAGTGTGGACAAATCCTCCTGCGCGGCTTTGCGAATACAAAGATCGTAGGCGAAATCGGGACCTCCGCTCGTCGTAATCTTGTGATCCGAGATTGCGCGGAGCCACCCAAGCGGACGTTGCAGAAACGCGTAGGGCGACATCAAAAAGCACCTCGCCCCAAGATACAGAGGCTGAAGCACGCCGCCGATCAAACCCATATCGTGATAGAACGGGAGCCAGCTCAGAATTGAAGAATTCTCGGTTTGCTTGAATGCCTCTTGAATCGATCGCTCGTTGTGAAGGAGGTTATGGTGCGTGACCATCACACCTCTCGGAGCCGCGGTTGACCCCGATGTGTATTGCAGAAACGCAAGAGTCTCGCCGTCTACCTCGGGCGCTTGCCAATCATCGGCCTGTCTCAAATCGAGGTTATCTGTTGCCAGCCATATGAGCGATTTCAATTCAGGCGCCTTCTCGCAAAGGGACTCCACCCTGGACAGGGTCGCCCTCGTGGTAAGTACGATCCGAGCTGCTGAGTCGGCGGCCACCATCAAGATGCGCTCCATCTTGCGATTGAACCGAGGCGGAGGAACAGGAACAGCAATCGCGCGCGAGTACAGACAGCCCATGAAACCACTGATGTATTCCAGACCCGGCGGATAAAGCAGCAGGATGCGATCATCGCGTGCCTTCATCGATCCGATCAACACGGCGATCGCTCTCGCTTGGCGGTCCAACTCGCCGAAGGTCAGCGAGGCATTATTCTCCTGGCCGTCGACAAGAAAGGTATAGGCTTGCCGAGCCGGTTGCAGGCCAGCTCTCTGTCGAAGGAGATCTACCAGGTTCTTCACGTCGACGGAAGGCAAGCGAGTGCTCTTCAAAGAGACTTCGATTCTGGAACGCATTTGTGCTCGGCGGCTTAAACTCTGGCTGCGATGCGAGCCCTAACTAGCGAAAGGACGATTGAAATTGAGACGATGGAGGATCATCAGGGACGGAGGATCCAGCCGATGCCTTGAAGACAGCTACGGACAGCCCTTTTGTAGCATGGCAGAGACAACCGGCTGCGCCGCGATATTCGACTTTCTTCGGCTCCTCTTTGATGTCGCTGGTGTGAGGGGAAGCGTTCGTCGATTGACCGTATAGGTCGCTAACATTCCCGCTTTAATATGATCCGCTACGTGGCAGTGATACATCCAGGTCCCAGGGTTGTCGGCTATCATATCGACGGTTGCCATGCTTCCAGGCAGCAACTCAATTGAATCCGTGCGACTCTGTTTATATAGCACAGTCGTACCGTGGAAATGAGCTGTATGGAGATCGACCTCATTACCCATTCCCAACAGATACCAGCGAACCTTTTCACCTTCGATCATCTCAAGCCCGCGGAGGTTACCGAAGATATAACCATTGATGCTGTGCATCTGTCCTTTCTCTTCACCCTCCGCCTGGTTGAAAATCACGAACGCGGTAATGAACTCGCGATCTACGTCTTTAGCACTGCCATCTGCTCTTGCGTTCCCTTTCCTGGTAATGATGATTGGCCCAAGGAGTCCGAGATTTGTTTCCTGATACTCCGTTATGTGCGAGTGGTACCACCATACCAGGGAATTCGGATCGGCTGGACCGGGACCGCTCTTTTCATCGGCATACCAACGGTACGTGAACTCTTTTCCAGGAAGGATCATCGCCCCTGCGCCGGGAGCGGGCAGATAGTGCGCTCCTTCATTGTCCTTATCGTAGCGGAATCCGTGAGGGTGCATCCCGAATGATCCCTTTGTCGAACGGTTCCGGAAGTGAACGAAAACGGTGTCACCTACTTCAGCCCGGATGATTGGGCCTAATATGCCTAGCCACGACGGCTGAGGCTTGAGAGTGGCGAAAGTTTCGTCGGTATACTCGATATATCGCACCTTGTTCCAGACAGTCTCATACGGCGCCGGGATCGCACTGCAGTGAAGAAGATTCTGCTGAGCGGGAGCGAAATCCCATCGTACATCTTCAGCCTGAATATAATAATGACGATTGGTCGCGGCGATCGCGGGATTACAGGTAATCGATGACCAGAAGCAAAGCCCGGAGATCGTCATAAACAAAGTCTTTCGCAGCGCCTGAAGCAAGGCTTTCGTGATTGAATTCGCTGGAAGATTCATATTGATTCCTCGCTTATTTCTTATGGTGTCGGCTCGCGGTAAGTAACCCGCCAGATCTTATTGGCGCCGTCATCAGCAATCAGCATTGAACCGTCCTTCAATACCAGGAGCCCGCAAGGACGCCCCCAGACTTCGGATTGATCTTCGGAAAGCATCCAGCCGGCTACGAAGTCATCATAACCTCCGGCCGGACGATTGTTCTGAAAGTGGATCCGTACAACCTTATAACCGGTTCGCTTCGAGCGATTCCATGAACCATGCATAGCGACAAAGGCGTCGCCGCGATGGTCCTGAGGAAACATGGCGCCGGTATAGAATGTCAGACCGAGAACGGCCGAATGAGCCTGGAACAAGACATCAGGTACAAGGGCTTGAACAGGTGGATCGTGCCGCTCGCCTTGATGCCGTGGATCGGAGTTCGAACCGATATAAGTATATGGCCAACCGTAGAAGCCTCCCGGACTGATACTCGTCAGAAAATCCGGAGGGAGGTCATCACCGAGCCGATCACGCTCCTGGACGCTTGCCCAGAGCTGGTTGCTTCCCGGATTGAATGATAGTCCCACCGGATTGCGGAGACCGCTCGCAAAGACTCGCCGGCCGCTGCCATCAGGCTGAAATTCGAGAATCGACGCTCGAGGTTCCATTTCTACATCAACATCTGATTGCGATCCGACAGTAACATAGAGTTTGGAGCCTTGAGGATTGAACAGGAGATTACGTGTCCAATGTTCCCGATATCCGTTTCCCGGAAGATCAGCAATCTTCTCAGGAGGCGTCTCAGCCGTGGTTTGACCGCGCCGATAACGAAAGCGAATCACCGAATCGGTGTTTCCGACGTACAAATAATCGCGCCAGAAGGCCATGCCGAATGGCTGGTTCAGTCCGGATGCGAAGGTAAAACGTTCGTCGCTCGTTCCGTCGTTGTTGGTATCCCGAAGGACGATGATATTGCCTGCTCTCGAATCGGCGACAAAGACATCGCCATTGGGCGCCTGCGCCATCCAACGAGGCTGTAAGAACCCTCCTTCGGCAAAAATGGCCGCGGCAAATCCGCCGGGTAGTTGTAATTCGGCTCCTGGCGGCCGCTGGATGATATGCGGCTGATTCTCCGCGTCCTTCGTAGCGAAGGGCGTCGCCAACTCGGAAGGCTTGATCTCGTAATGACCTAAGGTCGCCTTCCTGATTTGTTCGGACGGCGTTGCGGTCTTATCAGCTCCGGTCGCTGTTTTCGAGCGCGCCTGGGATTGATCGGAGCGCGTACCGCATGCCGAGGTCATCAAGCCGGATGTCAGCAATACTCCGAGCAACAGAGTGATCAACGCTTTCATCGTTCCTGTCTTTGCGATCGCGAGATTATTCAAATCCAACCTGTATGGGAAGCGATCTATCGCTGCCCAATCCCTCCGACTGCCGTCGGGGGGAAGTTTAAGATCCAACCTGTGAGAAGCGATTCCCCCCCCCAAATTCCCGCGACTGCCGTCGGGGGAAGTTTAAGATCCAACCTATGAGAAGCGGCGCCACCATTCTCTGTGCCGCCCTCCGCCCACACAAAAGAAAATGGCGTGATGTCACCTTCCAGGTTGACTCTCACAATCCCTACACTTCCCGAAGCTGTGAAATAATTTCCAACCACTCTCTTCCAAATGAAGAGCGGGAGCAAGCTCCCTTCCCAACCTGATTATTTGATGGTTATGATTGACCCAAATTCCCGCGTTTGAGAGCGACGGATTTTCTTCACACCTTCTCCCGTGTGGGGTATTCAGAAAGTTTCACACAAACTCGGCAGTCGGGAATTGTTCAATATCGAGCTAATTCGAGCCCCAAACTCCCGAAGCAGTGAAAAGTTTAGAAGGGGCGCCATCTTGAGGAATAGCGGAACCAAAATCCCTTCTCCACCTGCGATCTTTTGATGTCTGGCTTAGTCCCAGGCTTCGGGCGGTTGCGTCATGTGCCTTTCACGCAACTTCGCGTTTTGATGAATTATCATCTACTGCGTCCTGAAATTGGCTTGGGAAGCCTTCATCAAGCCTCATATGAAGGATCCATCCCTCCGCCGCCCGGTATCCTTTTCAACAGCCCGTTATAGAGGGAACGACCTGTTGACAACAAAACCGTCGCTGAAAAGCTCAGTAGCGGGCATCAAATGATTAGGTCTGGGCTTGATGGATACGCCCGGCACGTCAGGTAAACCAGGTGAGTAATCAGTTACTCGCACAACGAGGTTTGGGAATTGTTCCAACTCAAGAGACACGTCTATTCCCTCGGGTGGGACCGCAAAATAACGCAGCCTCCACTCATCCGTGGGCTCGTCGTACCGTTTTCCATTGATGGCGAACGAGCGTACCTTGACCTCCTCGTCCAGAGAAACGATTACGCAGGGAGCATGCCGGGCTGAAGTAACATGAAGACTGAGAGAACGAATGCCATTCGAGGTGGAGTCGCTGATCACCTTCATCTCGGGACCGGGCGCCGGCATCGCGGGCGCGTCGTGGCTCAAGACCGATAGATCCTGTCCAGCATAATCGAGAGCAGATATTCGTTCAGTCGGACCGCTCAAGAACTGGGATGTCCATTCGTCAGGGCGCCGGGCCAGACTCGCCCATATCGCTCTTCCCGTATTCGCGTTAAGAGCATAGAAGAGACTGGATTTCATCTGGCGATCGTGATCGAAACGCGAAGTGAACTTGGCGACCGAAACAAAACCGATCGCAATCAGAAGCGCAATCACAGGGAGCAGCCACTTTCGGGGCTTCAACATAAAATCAAGCTGAGAAATCAGGAGACCAATCGGCAGCATCGCTACCACCAACATGATCGCGGTCACTCGCGGAGACATCTGGGAGCTGAAAACCAGGAAGCAGAAATAGATCATCGGCACCATCAGCGCGATAACCGGAAAAGTCGCAAGACAGAGCCCGACCGAAAGTTTCAGTCGATCTGTCTGCGCCTTTACGACGACAAAACTCACACCCTGAGCAATGAGAACAAAGAGCAGAGGCCATGTAAAGAGATAACTTCCACCGGGGAAGGCGACGGAGGTGAAGATCATGAGTATCACCCAGGAGAACATCGCTCCCACGGTCAGGTTCTCTACGCTCGTCTTTCTCGTAAACCATATGTAGAGAGTCGAAATCACCGCAATGGCTCCGGCAATAAAGCCCAAATAGTAAAGCGAACTGTTGTAGGCGTCCGGATTCCCCAAATACAATCCATCATTAGGCAGAATTCTCAATACTTTCTGAACGCCCGATACGATGAATGCCGAAACACCAACGCTGAACACGAAGGCCACAACACCCAGAATCATCCCGCCGAATGTCAATCGCTTTTTCTTCAAACCGAGTATTACAACCGCAGCGAAAAGCGCAGTGACTGCGATAGACAGCGGGATAGACCAGTTCATTGGATAATGGATCAGAAACGATCCCAGCACACTGAAGAAGATGGCGTCGCGGGTCGGTGCGGGTTGCAGATTCAGATTGCCGAAATGGCGTGCTAACGCAAGCGCATAAGAGCCGATGTGTTGAACGCTGCGTTCATCAATCGTCTCCAGGCTGTCGAGGTGGCTGTGGTGCACATAGGCTCCATCGAGATAAGCGAAGTTGAGCCCTTGTACGCCGTCCTTGGCGATAAACTGTAAATCGGTGACATACGGCAAGCGTCCGTAGATCGTCCTGGCGAGAGAATTGACCACGGGTTTCGGGGCGGCCTTGGCCAACTCACCGATCAGCCAGCCGTTTTTTTCTGTTGCGTCATACATGATCGTAGCACCGCTTCTTCCGAGGGGATCAAAGTTGAGTGCTACACCGACGTCTTTTGCCGCCGGGTATTTCTCGGAAAAAGCCATTGCTCCGAGCAGCCCGATCTCTTCTGCGTCCGTAAATAGAAAGATGATATCGTTGGCCATAGGCGGTCCGGCTCGTAAGGCTCGCATTGTCTCCAGCAGCGCGGCGACTCCGGCTCCGTCATCACTGGCGCCTGTGCTATGCGGGACCGAATCGTAATGCGCAGACAACAAAACCGACTTGCCGCCGTTTCGTGTGCCCGGAATCTTCGCAACGATATTTTCAACTACAGATCCAAAGACAAGAGAACCGCGAGCCGCGCTTAAATCAGTTTTCTGGACCTCCGGCTCGATGCCCATCGCGGCCACTTCCTTGACTATATAGTCGCGCACCACGGAATGTTCGGCCGTACCAGGCGGATGCGGTTTTTGAGCGATTACGCCAAGGTGCCGCATCGCTCGACCGGATGAGAACTCGGTCAATGGCGCCGATGAAGGAACCGCCGCCGGTGGAGTGACGTCGAGAGTACTCAATACAACAAAAACGCCGAGCATCAATACCGAGATCAGCGCGATAAGGTAATCTGACCGCAGCCAGTCTGCATGAGACCGGCCGGGCTGGGCAGCGGCATCCAGAATGTTAGCGGGAGCAGCTTGTGACATGAGTACTCCTCCATTAAATAAGCCATGCGCAAATGGCCTCGAAGAATGATCTCCGAGCCTTGCGCGATGGCAGGTTGGTGGTAGGCCGATCTCTGCCTTGCTCGATGCTTCAGCACTCGATGCTTCGGCAGACGCTATCGGCTGTGATCGCGAACCGGATGTCTATAGGGGTTCGACGTTACTCGATGTTGAAATTTGCTCATCGCACCAAATATTTAAGGCGCGTAGATTTCTTCTGCCTGAGAAATGGATACGGTCGCCGCAAGTGAGCGTCCGCGAGGTCGCTTCTATTCGGCGCCAGGACACAACGATATCTACTCTGGTTAAGCCCTTCCGGGAAAGCTGGCGGTCGCAGCCGGTTCTCTCAATAGGTCGTTTCAAAAAGCACAAATCTCGAATCTCGACGTGTGTGCTTTTTATCGCGCATACTCTCGATCCATCCGTCGCGTCATCTTCGGCTCACCGCGAGGGTAGCGATGGCCGGGACTGAACGCATTCAAGACACCAGATAAAGCAGGTGGCCAGAAACACTAAAAAGAGGTCAATGTGAGTTGAGGCGATCTGAACCCATGGCCGTTGAGCCTTGCCTGCACCAATGCCCAATAACAGGGGGTTCCCAGCTAAGCCACTTCGCAACCAAATGAACCAAATGAGGAGGGGTTGAGGTTTGAATACACAGGTAGTAAAATGCATTTGCTTCACCTTGGTTCTCGAGGTGTTGCTGGGTGGGGTGGTTCAGAGTGCCTTCCACAGCGCTGAAACCGTTCCACCCGTTGTTTTAGGAATTTCTGAGGCGTCTAAGCTTTAATTGTCTAATTAAGATTACGCTTTTCACGTAATCAAGAGTCGGGTACGCTATTCAATCCGTAAGAGCGATTCCTGAGCAAAATTGAGATAAGAGGCCCGGGTGCCTACACGCCTAGCCTCTCCCTTTGTTTAGTTTTCTTTGACCTTACGAGACGAATTTTCCTGGAAAACAAGAAAAGTTCCGAATTCGATAGAAACTTACCTCGCATGCTGAATGGCTCTGGAAAGTGTCTAGACATATGATGCACTCTTCCACGGCTTACTCAATATTCTATTTGCTGACTTATTGACTCGTGCATTCGCGCAGATAACGACTGCCGAGTTATTTCGGAACGGTTGTTCCAGATTTCCACACCAACCTAACGAGCACGTCTAAGATAACGCCCCGACAGGATACGCACGATCTGCATTTCCTGTCAACCTCCTTGCCCTCACCTCCCCTCACCTCCTTGCCCTCGCTTTTCGCGCAATCACTCTAACCCGAATTTCTCAACAATGTTGCATCAGCAAAGCTCCAAACATGGTAATAGTGAAGTAGGAAAAGACTTCGAGCCATGAGAGGAGCTTTGCTAATGATGACAGAGTGTAACGAGCAGATAATGCTGTTTCAAGGGCACGGAAGGCGGCGAGTGGAGGCGGATTTTGATGGAGGGAAGATAA
>QHVH01000043.1 GCA_003222245.1 Blastocatellia bacterium AA13
CAGCAGGATCAATACGGCACCCATCCTTTCAAGGTCTTCGTCGCGATAAGAAACCGAAAGAAGTCCGGCGCGAGATCCCGAGAAATTAGAATACACGGCCATAGTCGCGGCATTGATTTTGCGAACAGGCATTACGTGAGTGTTCGCAAGCCGCGCTGCACCATTGCAGGACAGGTAATGTGAAAGGCGTCCACTAGAAATCGAAAGAGATCTGATCAAGTTGCGAACACAGGAACCATCGTGAGTATGAGGAGAATGAAATGCCAGTAGGAGACAAAGACAAATATACCGACAAGCAAAAGCGAAAGGCCGATCACATAGCCGAAGGCTACGAGGATCGCGGCGTTTCGGAGAAAGAGTCAGAACGGCGGGCGTGGGCTACGGTGAATAAGGAGTCAGGCGGAGGGAAGAAGAGTGGATCGGGCCGGGGCAAAAAAGAGAGCCACGAGTCGTCCCGAAAGGGCGGACACAAGGGCGGCAAGAAATAAATCGACCTCTTAGTCGAAGCTCCAAAGAGCCAGGTTTGATACGTCCTTGATCAGTATCTGATTTCCTGCGACGGCCGGGTGCGCCCAGGTCGCATTTTCAGCCACGCTGTAGCGCTTGACCGGTTCGAGCCCGCTTGCGCTCTTACGCGAAACGATCAAGTCCGCGTCGGTCGTCAGCGCCAGGATGAGATCGCCCGCGGCGATAATTGCGGCGTTGTCGCCGTCGCGGCCCTCACTCGTCCACAAAGTTTTACCTGTGCGCGCATCCAAACAAAAGAACTGTCCCTTCTTCTTGTGTGAAAGCCCGACCAGCAAATGTCCGCTTACAACGGGCGAGCTCATGTACATCGATACCTGATCATTCTTCCACACCTGTTCTGTTTGCCAGCTTGCGCCGCTCTTCACTATGCGGATCGCCGTCGTTTCCTTGTCGACTCCGGACAAGATAATCATCTGCTTGAATACAACCGGCGTTATTATGTTCTGGACGTACTCAGTTGAAAACGGTATGCGCCAGAGCAGCCGGCCCGTGGACAGCGCGACTCCTATTATGTTCTGCTGCGTCTGAGTGACTACCTGCCGCACTCCCGCGGCTTCAACGAGGATGGGAGAAGCGTAGCCGGGACCGTCGCCGTTCCAGGTCCATTTCAATCTACCGCTCTCGGCATCGAAAGCCATCAACGCGCCGCCATCCTGCCCTCCAACGTGCGCAATAACGAGCCCGCCTTCGACGATCGGCGACATTGCGACTCCGTATAATGGCGAAGTGCTCTTGAACTGTTTCGAGAATTCTTTTCTCCAGACGACCTTGCCGGTTGACGCGTCGTAGCAGGATAAGACACCGCTGATGCCGAGCGTATAGAGCTTGTTTCCGGCCACAACCGGAGTTGATTTAGGCCCTTTGCCGTGACCAGTCGCCGCTGGGTTCATCGTATAGGAAACGGGATAGCTGTCACGCCAGAGAACGCGTCCGCTCTCTAGATCGAGACACGCGGCAACCTCTTGTTCGTCCTGGCGAGAGAACTGAAAAACGCGCTTACCCGAAACGACCGGCGATGCATGGCCGATCCCTACGGGGACTCTCCATCTCAGCTTGAGTTTGTCCGGCCATGCGGAAGGCGGTCTAAAAGAACCGGTGACTCCATCACGGGCCGGACCGCGCCACTGGGACCAATCCTGACCTCCGGCAATGGCCGCGGTCATCATTACGGACAACACTGTATAAATGAAGAGGTGTCTAACAGGACGCATAATATCGCTCCGTCAAGATCGACAGCAGACGTTATTTTGATTTTATCGAGCGCAGCGGGAGCATCATTCTCAGCAACAGGAGCAGCAGGCACCCAACCGCCGCGCCGAACAGCGACTCGACGCCGATTCCAAATGTAAGATGACCCAGTATGTGCTTTATGTGATGGGGATCATCGCCCGGCACCGAAAACTCCGGAGCAGTGAATATATTCTCTCGGCCTATGGCGACCGAAAAGACTATTGCCAGGATTACGAGCAACTGCGACCAGACGACGAGCAAAATTACTGCGGTTACGACGTTGGAAAAGCTTCCGAAGCGCCGAAAGTGAATCAGGAGCACCGCAAGCACGATGGCAACAGCGCTCGCGACCGTTACGCTGAATGCACTGATTATCTTGTGTGAAGCGCCGGCCGCGTCCAGCACAAGGCGCAGAGCCCATACGGCGGCAATAAAGCCAAATAATGGCAAGAGCAGTCGAAAGTGCTCTTTTAATCGGTGCCCGCCTATATCCATCTATTCCTCATGTGATTCCTCACGCGGCAGAAAAAGAAGGCTGTCAACTTATCCCCGCACTCTTTAGCCTGCCTGTGCCTTCTCCCGCCTCCGCGGCTCTCACGATTAGGAGCGTCATATCGTCGGACGGCTCGTCGCCCGCCCATTCGCGTACTGCATCAAGCACTCGCTCTTGAATCTCGACGAGCGCGAGATCACAGTTCCGCTCCACTACGGTCTGAAGCCTATCGTCGCCGAATTCCTGACCGCTCGCGGATTCCGCCTCGGTGATGCCGTCGGAGTATAACACCACGAGGTCTTTGGGCTGTAGCACCAGCTCGCCTGCCTGAAATACGGTGTCTTGAAACATTCCCAAGGGAAAGCCGCCGTTTTCAAGACGCTGTCCGCTGCACGAACCAACCAGCACAGGCGTGTGATGACCCGCATTCACATACGTCAACCTTCTGCTTCGCGCGTCCCATTCGGCATAGAAGAAGGTCGCAAACCTGGAGTCATCCGTGACCTGATGAAAATGACGGTTGAGGCTCGAACACACCTCCAGCGGCGACTGCGAAGTGCTGATCAAGGTTCGCAGCACCGCCTGGAGATTCGCCATAAGGATGGCCGCGGAGATCCCTTTACCGCTTATGTCGCCGATCGCAAAAATCAGCCGCCCATCGGGGAGTTGGATAACATCGTAGTAGTCGCCGCTGATTCCGCGAGCGGGGATGCATATCGCGGCGAACTCGAGCCCGCCGCCGCCGGGCAGGGTTCGAGGGAATAGAGCGCGCTGAACCTCGAGCGCGAAACTCAACTCCGCTTCCTTGCGAGCCAGTTGGCCGCGACTCGCCTGTAGCTCCAGCCGCAGTCGATACAGCGCCGCGATCAACACGATCACTCCGGTTGCGCCGCTGAATGTCAGCCCCCACGTGACCAGAACCGACTGCTGAAGCAGATTGCGTCCGAGAAAGAGCAGGATGCCCGCTCCGAGAAGCAGCCCCGTCAAATACAACTTATCGCGAGTTATAAAAGTCGATTGCATTCGGGAACACAAACGAGGTCAGCCGGATTGCGTTACTTCCTGGCAATTATCCAGAGGTGCCATCCAAACAGGCTTGCCAGGTTCTTCTCGATGAGTCGAGGCATTATACGCCCGGCGAGCGGAATCCATCTCTTGTTTAGGAAGTGTACTTTGGTTCGGACGCTGCCGAAACGAGAAAAGAGATCGAGAGCCTCGCGCTTTGTTATCGCCCTCGCAAGCGGATTTCCCGCTCCGTCGGTGTTCTGGTTGAGAAATTCCGCGCGGCTCAACATCCGCTCAGAGTCGCCGAGATACTGTTCTCGGAGCTGGGTCAATCTCACTTCGTCTTCGCCGGTCAGCGCTTTAACCAATCTCGGCCCCCAACTGAATTTCAGCAGCCTTACGCCAATCCGCCTGAGCGTCATTATATTGATGTAGTAGTTGTAGGAGTGTCGATGATAGAGCATGACCATCGCAATGCCTTCCGGCCTCAGGACACGGTGGACTTCATTGATCGCCTTCTCGAGATCGGGCGTATGATGCAGCACTCCATGGGAGTAGACCAGATCAAAGGATGACTCGGGAAACGGCAGGTTCTCGGCGTCCGCCACTCGCAGGTCACCTGTGAGACCTTCAAGATCGAAGCGGCGGCTCGCGAGCGCGATCGAGCCTTCCGTGAGATCGATTCCCGTGTAGTTCGCGCCAGCCCTTGCGAATCTGACCGCGTCGGTCGCCAATCCACAGCCTATTTCGAGCACATCGCGGTCCCTCCATCGCTCGAATCCTACCACTTCCGGTATGTGCCATTCCGTTTCGTAGCGATGACGTTCAAGCTCTTCAAAGAAACCACGGGTGCCGATTTCACTCCGAGCAAACTTCGCCCCGCATGGGTTTGCCTGCCAGAAATCATGCACGCGAGTCTTTAGATCTTCGGCCAAGTCGTCCTCCGGAACTGCCCCCGGAACTGCCCATTGTACGGGCCGCCCCGAGCACGAGCAATGCAGTGTCGTTCGGGCGTAACTTTTTAGGTGCGGCGTCAGTTATCATACATGAAAGCCACGAAGAGCTTGGGAGAGAACGGTATTGCGAGTAACTGCCACCGAAACTGATTCGACTGAAAGACTGCTCATTGAAGCAGCGCAGAAGGATCCAAGCCGGTTCGGTGATCTTTACGACGACTACTTTGATCGCGTCTACGCGTACATCGCGGCTCGCGTGCGCAATCGCGCTGAAGCGGAAGACCTTACTTCGGAGGTTTTTCAACAAGCGCTAGCCGGTTTGCAGAGGTTTGAATGGCGCGGGGCGCCTTTCGGCGCATGGCTGTTCAGAATCGCAGCGAACGCGATGATAGATAGATCAAAGCGCGCCGCCCGGGAGCAGGAAAAAGCCGCCGCAAATCCGGCGTTTGAAGTATTCGCGCCTCACTTCGATGAGGAAATAGACCGTAAGGCCCGATTGTCGCGGTTAGTGCAGAGCCTGCCGGTTGATCAGGAACGAGTGATCACTATGCGTTTCGCTGAAGATAAAAGCATTCGCGAGATAGCGCGCGAACTGGGGCGAAGCGAAGGCGCAATAAAGCAACTCCAATTCCGCGGCCTGCGAACTCTGCGGTCGCGGCTGGATGGACGCGATGACTAAGTCGAGAAGCATCTCAAATCTGTTGGACCATTGGGTAGAGGCTATCATGTCAAACCCGGAAGCGCCGATTCCACCGCTCGATCCTCGCGTGGAGAGAATTCTTGCTATAGCAGCGGATTTGCGCGGGATGCCGAGCCAGGAATTCAAAGGGCGACTGAAGGCGGACATCCTCTCGCGGACGAATCGTCACGGGCAGCCCCTCTTTACGGTTGATCAGATTAATGAGCGATTGGCGGCAATGGCGGTTGAACCTGCGATGGTTCCTCATGACACTGAGGCCGCCTTGCGCGACCTGCCCAACGAATCGATGCGATTCCTAATGTTCATGGACGGACACACGATCGGAGTAACTCGCGGTTCATCTCCCTCGCATTGGGAGCGACATCCGGCAGGTGATGAGATGCTCAGTATTCTTGAAGGGGAAACCGAGATCGTTACATTGACTGATGAGGGGCCGGTTCATTCTACCGCCGGCGCCGGCTCTGTTTTTATTTGTCCGCGCGGACTCTGGCATCGGCTCGTACCACGCTCTCCGATATCTATCCTTTTTGCGACACCGGGTGAGGGCACGGAGATCTCCGCGGAAGAGAACCCTCTTGGCAAGTCCAAGAGGGGCCGTTCGCGAGCCAGTGCTCTTGTAGCGACCGACATCCGTGCCGCGATTGCAGCCGCCCCTGAATTGTCGATTTCCGCGAGCACGACCGAAGAGGAGGCGATGGCGGCGTTTCCGAAAATCGCGCAGCTTGATAATCGCGGTGTTTTTGTAGGGCGGTTCTCAGGCGAATCACCGTGGGAACGGCACGCTGAAGGAGATGAACTCCTGCATGCGCTCGAAGGCGAAGTTGAAGTCACGGTGCTTACTGATCAAGGAGCGGTTTATGCCACGCTACGCGCAGGGTCGGTCTTTGTTTGTCCAAAGGGACTATGGCACAAGCAGGCGCCACGGCCCGCCGTTACGTTGCTGTCGGCGACTCCACAGCCGACGGACATTTCATTTGCGTCTGATCCGAGGCTGACCAGCGCGATTTAGCAGGCTCTACCGCTGATGAAAAATGGCCCAATGAAAAATTAGAGGAGCTACCAACAATGGCAATTAACCCGATTCCAGAAGGCTTTCACGCGATTACACCCTATCTGATCCTCAAGGATGCAGCCCGTGCAATCGACTTTTATAAAGAGGTGTTTGGAGCGACCGAGCTCATGCGCATGGCCGATGCGGGCGGCAGAGTCGCCCACGCCGAAATGAAGATAGGCGATTCGGCGATCATGCTGGCCGATGAACCGGATTCATCGCTCAGGGGGAAGAGCCCGCACTCTTTGGGCGACTCGACGGTTGTACTGAGCATATATGTGCCGAATGCCGATGAAACAGTAGCGCGGATGGTCGCCGCCGGCTCGAAGCTCCTTGCCCCGGTCGAGGACCGCTTTTACGGAGATCGGTGCGGCAGGGTTGAGGATCCATTCGGACACATCTGGATCGTGGGAACTCACGTCGAAGACATGTCCGCGGAAGAGATGAATCGGCGGTTTGAATCCTGGAAGGAAAAGCAAGGTCGATCGTAGCACCATGGCCGAGTCTTGTGTGTGATGACGCCCAGTTGTTTTTCCAGCAGATGAGAGCAAAGGAGAAACGAAATGACAAACAAAGTGAACGCGGTTCCCGACGGCTATCACACCGCGACCCCTTATTTGATTATTAAGGACGCGGCTAATGCCATCGAATTCTACAAGACCGCATTTGGCGCGATCGAGCTGGAGCGGATGGCGGATGAGACGGGCAAGATTCGGCACGCCGCCATCAAGATCGGCGATTCACCGTTTATGATTGCTGACGAGCACTCGGAATATCCGGAATGGCAAAGCCCTCTCAAGCGCGGAGGCTCTCCGGTGCATATCTATTTGTATGTCGAAGATGTCGACGCGGTGTTTTCCGGTGCTATTCAGGCAGGCGCAAAGGAGCTTCTCCCGCTGCAGGATCAGATCTACGGAGATCGCACGGGAGGAATCACCGATCCGTACGGCCACATCTGGTATATAGCAACGCACAAAGAGGATCTGTCGATGGAAGAGATTGAAAGACGCGCGAAGAACGCTAAACAATGACCGGCGGAATACTGGATCAGGATTCGAGAGTTATCACGAATGCGCCTGATCGCGGAGCCGCTCTATTTCACGAGTCCGAAATAACGCGGGCTGAGGCGGGGCTGAGGCAAACCTGAGGTGCCTGAGGCAACTGAGGCAACGCGGACATGCCGTATCGCTGAGATGGATGCTATAATGCGCAGTCCCAAAAAAAACAATCGAAAGGAATAAAGCGTAATGCTTGAAGCAGGTCAGCCGTTTCCGAATTTCTCCCTTCCCAATCAAGATGGCAAGACAGTCAATCTCAGCGATTTCGCGGGCAAATGGCTCGTGGTTTACTTCTATCCCAAAGACGATACTCCAGGCTGCACGATACAGGGCCAGTCGTTCACCGCTACGCGGTCGGACTTCGATGCAGCGGGCATCAGCATACTGGGCGTAAGCCAGGACGACGTGGCTTCGCATAAGAGCTTCTGCAACAAGTTCGGATTTACTATAGACCTGGTTGCCGACACGAACGCCGAGCTGCTGAAGGCATGCGGCATCGGTCAGAGCGAATACAAGGGTACGATGTACTGGGATCGAACCAGCTTTGTGGTCGGCCCCGACTCCGTTATCCGAAAAGTGTATGAGAAAGTAAATCCTCAAGGTCACGAGAAGGTTCTGCTTGAGGATATAACGAAGATGCAGGCGCAGTAATCCGCGATAAATAATTCGCCTCTAGTTTAAAACCGGAATATGTTGGCCGGAGGTTGTTGGCCGGGATCTTAGCCGTTAAGACGCCTTGGCTAACTCGGCCAACGTGTCGGCCAGAGAATAAAAAATGATGCGCCCATCCGCGCTCGAGAGAATCTCTTCGCTCGCGCGTTCAGGGTGAGGCATGAGGCCGAGAACATTACGTTCGCGATTGCAGATTCCCGCGATGGAATCGAGCGAACCGTTGGGATTTGCTTCGGGCGTAATGAGGCCTCGGGCATCCGAGTATCTGAAGATGATTCGATTTTCGCGGCGAAGCTCGTCCAGGGTTTGTTCGTCGCAGAAATAGTTCCCGTCGCCGTGAGCGATAGGAACCGAAAGAGTTTGACCTCGCTGGCACCTCAATGTGAACGGAGTATCGGTCGTTTCGACCCTGATGTTTACATGTTTACAGACGAACTTGAGTTTATCGTTCCGGAGCAGTGCTCCAGGCAGTAACCCCGCCTCGCAGAGTATTTGAAACCCGTTGCAGATGCCTAGAACAATTCCGCCGCGAGAGGCGAATTGCTTTACGGCGCCCATCACCGGACTGAAGCGAGCAATCGCTCCAGTTCGCAGGTAATCGCCGTAGGCAAAGCCGCCCGGCAGGATAATCGCATCATAGTCGCTCAGATTATCCTGGCGGTGCCAGATGAAGTCGACCGGCTGTCCTATTACTTTACTGATTACGTGGTAGGTATCGTGATCGCAGTTAGAGCCCGGAAACACCACAACTCCGAATTTCATCTCTTCCCTCTCTAGCGGCTGAAACTGACTGATTACCGAGGGGTCAGTAAGAGAAATTATGTCACGCTTCGGTGGATGAATCTAGCTCGACGCGATAATCCTCGATGACCGGATTGGAGAGAACATCGCGAGCTATGCGCTCTACCTCGGCTCGCGCCTCATCCGGACTGAGCGACCCGTCAACGGCCACTTCGAAGTACTTTCCCTGGCGCACGTCGGTGATACCGTGGTAGCCGATTCCTTCGACGGCGTGATGGATGGCCTTGCCCTGTGGGTCCAGCACCGACGGCTTCAGCGTTACATATACTCTTGCTTTCATACGTGACCGGTTCTGTTCAATCCGTGACGAGTCGCGCGGAACGATGCTGATTCTTGATGGCACGGCGTCACTCTTCCTTTTTTCCAAATACTCGATCGAATATCTTGTCCACGTTCCTGAGCTGATGGTTAATGTCGAATAGATGCGAGAGCTCTTCTGACGAGAGCCGTCCGGTGATGCGCGAGTCGCCCTCGACAAGCTCTCGAAAGCCGGCGCCTTCATCCCAGACGCGCATCGCGAGCGGCTGTACTATCGCGTATGCATCCTCGCGAGAGACCCCTTTGCGAGTTAGCTCCAACAGCAGTTCGCCGCTTGCCGTGACGCCTCCAAGCGATTCAAGATTCGCTCTCATTCGCCCCGGAAACACCGCCAGTCCGTCGATAAGCCATTCGGTTTTATTGATCAAATAATCCGTCAGGATAAAAGAATCCGGCACAATAATACGCTCAACCGATGAATGGGAGATATCGCGCTCATGCCAGAGCGCTACATTCTCAAAGCCGGCCTGGGCGTTCGAGCGCACCACTCGCGCGAGCCCGCAAATCTGTTCCGAGGTGACCGGATTTCGCTTGTGCGGCATTGCGCTCGATCCCTTTTGACCTGCCGAGAACGGCTCCTCTACCTCGCGCACCTCCGTTCTTTGCAGGTGCCTGACCTCGAGCGCGATTTTTTCCATCGAGGCCGCTATGATCGCAAGCGTCGAAAGAAGCTCCGCATAACGGTCCCGTTGCACCACCTGGGTAGAAATCGGAGCAGGCTGGATCGCCAGCTTCTCACACACTCGCTCTTCGACCTCCGGATCAAGATGAGCGAACGTGCCCACTGCCCCGCTGATCTTTCCCACCGCTATGTTCTCGCGAGCGCTGCGAACCCTCTCTTTATTGCGCTCGTTCTCCGCATAGTAGAGCGCGATCGCCAGACCAAACGTCGTGGGCTCTGCATGCACACCGTGAGTGCGGCCGATCATCACCGCGTTTTTGTATTCGAATGCTCTTCTGCGCAGGACCTTGCCCAGTCTATCCAGATCTTCGAGAATCAGCGTTGCCGCGTCCCGCATCAATAGCGCGTTGGCCGTGTCCACTACATCCGACGACGTGAGCCCATAGTGCACGTAGCGCGACTCGGGCCCGATGCTTTCAGCAAGCGCGGTCGTGAAGGCAATCACGTCGTGACGAGTAGTTCGTTCAATCTCATTTATACGATCGACTGAAAAACTCGCTGTGCGGCGAATCTTATCCACCGCATCCCTCGGAATCGTTCCCATGTCCGCGTGTACTTCACAAACCGCGATCTCGACGTCGAGCCATTTCTGAAATCGATTGGCGTCGGTCCAAATCGCGCCCATTTCGGCCAATGTGTATCGTGAGATCATTCTTTGATTCCGCCGCGACCCTGATTCCGCCCCGAAGCCAATCCCTCCGCCGCTAAAACTCAAACCACTCGCTTGCGCGGTCGTGATTGGCGACTGTTACTCGTTTTTCCGCGTCTGGGAAGAAGCTCGCGCCCCGCGCTCTCAAAGCTCTGAGCGCCGCCAGACGCGCAAGCTCTGGATGATTGCACCGCCGAGATAAGTGCGCAAGCACGAGAAAGCGGGCCTGCCCGTCAAAATCTTCTCGGAGCCATCGCGAGGTTTCATCATTCGACAGATGACCGAGCCGGCTCGCTATTCGCTGTTTAACGGACCACGGATATGGCCCCACTTTGAGTAAATCCAAATCGTGATTGGATTCGATCAGAATAAAATCGCACCCGCGAAGCCGTTCCGCCGCCAACTGAGTGATGTAGCCGAGATCCGTTACGATCCCGGCTTTGATGCCGTCGGCTTTGACCGTCACCGCGAAGGTGTCCGCGCCGTCGTGAGGTATGCCGAAAGGATAAAATTCCATTGGGCCAATTTGAAAAGGTTCGCTCGAAGAAACCCGTTCTCCCCACACAATGTCTTCGCCGCCGTTTGGAAATGAGCTGGCGGAGCGGGCGGCGGCGGACATAAAAACAGGGGCGCCGGTGGTCTTCGACAACACGGCGGCGCCTTTTATGTGATCCGAATGCTCGTGGGTTATGACTATTCCGTCTAGGCGGGTTGGGTCGAGTCCGTTTGCAGCGATGCGGCGCGCCGTCTCTTTGGCGGTAAGTCCGGCGTCGACCAGGACTCGCGCGCCGCCTGACTCAATCAAGAGCACGTTTCCGGTGCTTCCGCTGCCGAGTACGATCAATCGCATCCGGTTAGAGGCATCAAACCATGATTAATCGACAAAGAACGTGATCCGAATTGACGCGGTGTATGCCGAGCGAGATTAGTCGGAAACATCACGTCGATTATGGGGCTCGCGAATCGAGTCAATGAATAGAACCGAGGCTTAACCCGTTCAGGTTGAGCGCTCCCAGAGTCCCCAGCGCCGTTATCGCAAGCTGATCGTCACGAAAGACCTTACGTGCGATCCTCTGAACGTCTTCGGCGGTTACCGCTTCGATCCGCTTCAGAATCTCGTCCATCGAAAATTGCCGTCCGAACAAGATTTCCTGTCTCGCAAGATTGCTCATTCTAGCCGACGTGGATTCGAGGCCAAGCATCACCGAAACTTTTAATTGATCCTTCGCGCGCTGGAGTTCCGGATCAGGCGCTTGCTCCGCCTTCAGCTTATCGAATTCTTCAATCGTGAGTTGTACAACTTCTTCGATGTACTCAGGCGAGACCGCCGCGTAAACGGATAGATATCCCGCATCGCTGTACGAGTTTATTCCCGAATGGACCGCATACGCCAAGCCGCGCTCTTCCCTGATCTTCTGAAAGAGCCTGGAACTCATTCCGCCGCCGAGAATCACGTTAAGGACATTGCAAGAATAGCGGTCGTCGGAGAGAGCCGAAGGACACTCGGCCGCGACGATAAGATGCGCCTGTTCGAGATCCTTTTCGATAGCCATGCGGCCCGGCGCGTATGACGGCGGGTTTGCTTCCCGCTTTGCTCCACCCGGCTGTATCGCTCCCATGTAACGAGTGACCATGTCCACGAAGCTGTTGTGCTCGAGATTTCCCGCCGCGGTCACGATCAGATTCGAAGGCCCATAAACCTCCGTGAAATATCTCGCCACGCGTTGGTGATCGAAAGTCGCGAGAGTCTCGGGTGTTCCGAGAATCGATCTTCCAAGTGGATGGTCGGGCCAGAAATTAGCGATGAATACCTCGTGCACCAGATCGTCGGGAGTGTCCTCAACCATCTTGATCTCTTCGAGAACGACGTTCCGTTCGCGATCCAGTTCTTCATTTTCGAAAAGCGGTCCGGTGACGATATCGGCGAGAAGATCGAAGGCTCGAGGCAAGTGCTCGTCTAGAACCTTGACGTAATAGCTGGCGACTTCACGGCTGGTAAAAGCATCCACGTTGCCGCCAATCGCATCGCTTTCAACGGCGATCTGTCGAGCGGTTCTGTTGCCGGTGCCTTTGAACAGCGTATGCTCGATGAAGTGCGAGATTCCGTTAAGCTCTTCGCTTTCGTGGCGCGAACCGGATCTGACCCATATGCCTACGGAAGCGGATCGCACGTGATTCATTTGTTCGGTGATTACTGTGAGCCCGTTATCGAGGATGGTCTTGTGAATCATTATGATTTGTTCGTTCCTGAGCAGAGCTTGGATGCTAACACACGCTTCTGAACACACGCAATCAAGGCCCTTCTGAGACTTCTGAGATTGCGGATGCCAGCGGCGCTTTGTTAGGCTTGCGCTTCCTTAATACCGGCTTTGCGGTCGATGAGAAGGGGGAATACATAAAGGTGATGACTATTTTTGGGCGCCACACGAGGCTTATCCAACATACGGCCCCGCGATGTGTAATGGCTTCCTGTTTACTGGCTTTGTGCGCGTTCTCTGTGTTCGGCGAGGACACGAAGGATCCAAACTATAAAAATCCCAAAGCGGCGCCATCGTCAAAGGATGAGCGCGCTGTTAACGAAACTCGGAGCTCACAACGAGGTTCCACACGCAATATAACATCAGCCGTTTATGCCGTTGATCCGTTCGCAGGCGATGCTAATGGAATTCCCGCCTCTGAAATGTCCCGGCCGCGCAGAGTCTCTGAAACGCGAGCGGACTCGAAGGCCGTTGTCGTGACGCTTCCGGCGGAAAATGCTTCCGGCCCAACGCCGCCGCCTCAGGGAATCAGCACCGCTCCTATGAGCGTCGGAGAAAAGTTCAACCTGTTTGCAAAGAAATCTTTCTTTTCGCCGGGCGCGTACGCGCTCTCGGCTTTTACCGGAATCTATGGAGAGTGGCTGGACGACGATAATCACCACCACTCTAAACCCGGCGACTTCGCGGCGGATTCCGGCACGCGCGCGGCTCGAAGCTTCGCCTTTCGAGCTACCGCGAATTTCTTTGAGAAGTTTGCATACCCCTCAATGTTCAAGCAGGACCCGCGCTATCACAGGTCGGGCAAGAAGGGCGCCGCGCGGATTGGCTATGCTATCAGCCGAATCTTCGTGACCCAGGGCGACAGAGGCGGCACTCAGTTCAACGCCTCTTTCATTGGAGGGGGCTTAACCGCGGCGGCGATATCGAACGCCTGGGAACGTGATGAAAGAGTTACTGCTCTCGATAGTCTCAGCAGGTGGGGCTTCCACGTAGGAATCACCGCGTTCACGAACATCCTGCGGGAGTTCATAGGCGGTCAATAGATTGTGATTTAACGGCAACTGGCTGAGCGTCAGGGCTGAACATCAAGACGTCATTGAGTATCAAGAACGTCATAGCGGGTGATCAGCCCGACGATTCGGCCGTACTCTTCAATTAAGATCGCCGGCGAGTCCTTGAGATATTTGACGGCGGCTTCGATGCCGATCTCCTCGGGCACCACCGGGAAGCCCTCGGCCATAACCTCGGAAACGGGCGAGCGCAGCAGATCGCGGTTCTTTAGAAGCTTCGCCATCAATCGCCCTTCGCGAATGCTCCCGAGCGACTTGTGATCCTCGATCACCGGAAGCTGAGAAAGACCGTGTGAATTCATTAACTGAAGCGCGTCGCTTACAAGGTCGGTCGGCCGCACCGAGACGAGTACGGGCACTGTATCGGTTGACTTTAGCTGATTCAGGAGTCCAACTGTCAGCTTGTCGGGGCCGAGCATTCGTTTTTCTTTCATCCATTCGTCCGAATGGAACTTCGTCAGATATCTCTCTCCCGTGTCGCACACTATGAACACCACGACCGCGTCCTTGCCAAGACTTCGCGCTGCCTGAAGCGCTGCCCAGGCGAGGGTGCCTGTCGAACCGCCGCAGAAGATCCCTTCTTCACGGCTGAGCCGTCGAGCCATCAAAAAAGAATCGCGATCCGTGACATTGATGATCTCGTCCACATATTTCATGTGAACGTTCTCGGGTATCAACTCCTGGCCGATTCCTTCGACCAGGTATGGCGTAGCTTCGAGCAGCCGCCCGGTTTCTTTGAAGCTCTTGAACACGGAGCCATAAGGATCCGCGCCGACGATTTGTATTGCCGGATTCTTTTCTTTCAGATAGCGGCCGACTCCGCTGATCGTGCCTCCCGTGCCAAGCCCGGCGACGAAATGTGTAATGCGGCCCTCGGTTTGTGACCATATCTCGGGGCCCGTTGTTCGATAATGAGCTTCCGGATTCTCCGGGTTTCCGTATTGGAAGATGAGCAGCGCATTGGGGGTTTCGCGTTCAATTCGCCGAGCGGTATTAACGTAGTGATCCGGAGAGTCCGGCTTGGCGGAAACGGGAACAACAACAACATCGGCTCCGAGGGCTTTCAGGTAGCGGATCTTCTCGACCGAGCACTTGTCGGTCATCACGAAGATTGCTTTGTAGCCGCGCACCGCGCACACAAGAGCCAGGCCTATCCCGGTGTTCCCGCTGGTCGCTTCGACGACGGTGCCGCCCGGCTTCAGAGTACCGTCCCTCTCGGCGGCATCTATCATCGAAACGCCGATGCGGTCCTTCACGGAGCCGCCCGGGTTTAGAGACTCCATTTTCGCGAGCACGAGCGCTTCGATCCCGCGCGTCACTTTGTTGAGCTTTACGAGCGGTGTCTTTCCGATTAGCTCGAGTATGTTGACGTTATATTCCATAAGGGTTTACTCGATCCTGGTTCCGCGATTCGCGCGAGGATTCTATCACTCAGCGTGTATATCTTCGAAGCATTCCCGACAAACAGGCATACGCGCCCATACTTATTACAAACGATACCGTATCCGTACCGCCGTAATCGTCAATTCATCTACGTCTGAATATAATCCGCTCCGCAATCCTGAGTCTCTAGACTCGAACCCTGTTACCGTCGGGGTTGCTTTTCTCGGTTACTTTTCTCTCGCCTGTAAAGGAGGACTGAAGATGATTCAATTCAGACATAGATTCGTTGTTGGCTGCGCGCTTCTTGTAAGCGGCATCATCGGATTTGGCTCGACTTCCACGGCCTCTGAGAAAGCTGTAAAGATGAAGGATCTTCCAGCTGCGGTTCGAAGCACGGTCCTGGAGCAGACTCGTGGCGCAAAGCTACGCGGACTGTCGAAAGAGACAGAAAACGGCAAGACTTTTTACGAAGCCGAGACTCTCGTCAACGGTCTCACCAGAGATATTCTGATCGATTCAAATGGAGCTGTAGTTGAGATTGAGGAGCAGGTCGGCATCGATTCACTTCCGAAACCGGTGAGAGCGGAGATTGAAAGCCGCGCCGATAAGATTCTGAAAGTCGAGTCGGTAACAAAGAACGGCGCCCTCGCCTTCTATGAAGCCCGTATTCAGAAGAAAGGAAAACGTACCGAGATTCAAATCAGCCCCGAAGGAAAGCTCCTCACAACCAAGCAGTAGGGATCTTATCACGAAGTACGATTCTGGTCGTGCGCGCTGCGTTTCCTGCGCCGACCCGCGGTACGCGGATACGTTTTACTACGGAGCAGGACTTGTAATGGCCGCTGCAATGACCCGCCGGCAGGCCAGCCATTCCGTGTCTCTTCCACTGCCGGTTGCCCTGGGCCTCGCGCTTCAATATGATTCAGCTCTCATCTGCCCTTATTGCCGATTGTGAAGATCAGAAGGAGCGCGATGAAGGGAATCGTACTTGCGGGCGGCCTTGGAACAAGGCTTTCGCCTCTTACGCGCATCACGAACAAGCACCTGCTGCCAGTTTACGATCAGCCGATGATTTATTATCCGATCCGGACGCTGATCGAAGCGGAAATAACCGATATTCTGATCGTAACCGGCGGAACGAGCGCCGGTGACTTCCTGAGGTTGCTGCGCAACGGCAAAGAGTTTGGCCTGCGCCGGCTCAACTATTCATATCAGGAAGGTGAAGGAGGAATCGCCGACGCCCTGGCACTGGCGGAGGAGTTCGCCGAAGGCGGGCCGGTTTGCGTTATGCTCGGCGACAACATAGTTGAGCGCAGCATCGGCGCCGCGGTTCGGAAATTCAAACAGCAATCCTCGGGGGCAAAGATCCTTCTCAGCGAGGTTCCCGATCCTCAGCGCTTCGGCGTGCCTGTGTTCGAAAGAGACCGCATCGTCAGAATTGAAGAGAAGCCGCAAACTCCGGCTTCTCGGTATGCTGTAATCGGGGTCTATATGTACGACAACAGCGTCTTTGAAATTATCAAGACCCTCAAGCCGAGCGGTCGCGGCGAGTTGGAAATCACGGACGTCAACAATGCATACATCCAGTCCAGCACGTTGACCTGGGATATTTTGGAAGGATGGTGGACGGATGCGGGCACGTTTGACAGTCTGATCAAAGCGTCGAATCTCGTTGCGGAGATGCGCAACAGACGTAATGACTGAGGCCGGGTCGGGAAGCCTTTCTCGACACCTCACTCTTGCTTTGATATTATTCCGGCATCTGGAATCAGCGGACGAACGGACAATTCAACCTTCCGGAGGGATTATGTCAAAGACCGTTCGCGATACGATCAAGGACCGCAAGCAAATCTACTGCATCTCTAATCAAGCAAGCGTAGCCGAAGCAGCCCGTTATCTTAAGGACCGCGCCATCCGCGCCGCCGGCGTTTGCAATTTGTCGGGTAAGATCATCGGCGTCATATCCCAGAGCGACATCTCCGATAAGGTAGTTGCTGAAAACTACCGGCCCGCTGAGGTCACGGTGGCGTCGGTCGCGACTCCGGACATCGTCAAGATCTCGTTAGATACTCTTTGTGAAGACGCTCTGCAGACCATGCATCAAAGAGGAATCTATCACCTGGCGGTGGAAGACGATGAAGGGACCTTCATGGGTATGATATCGCTCCGGGACTGCATCACTCTAAAGGTAGAAGAGGAGCACGAGCGGGCGGAGATGCTGGCCGACTACGCGTTTCCTCGATACTGATCATCGGAGCATCGATTACTCATAACGAAGAGCGGCTATGGGGTCGAGCCTGGCGGCCTTGACCGCCGGCCACATTCCGAACACGACGCCGACCGTGAGCGATCCCAGAAATCCGACCGCCCCGGCCCAGTAGGGTATTTCCATTGTCAGGCTGGGTATTATCGCCGTCACCGCCATGGCGAAGCCTTTTCCGACTATAAGTCCGCCCACTCCGCCTGCTCCGGTCAGCGTCACCGCCTCTATCAGAAACTGCCATATTATGTCAGAGCGCTTCGCGCCTACGGCCTTGCGAATGCCGATCTCGCGAGTGCGTTCGGTGACGGCGACGAGCATTATATTCATCACGCCGACCCCGCCTACAACGAACGCGATCGACGAGATAAAGATCATGACTACGAACACACCGCCGATTATGTCGTCAAAGGCGCTGATGAAGGAATCGGCTGTTCCCATCTCGAAATTGTCGTCTGCTCTGAGGGGAACGTTGCGGCGGCGTCTCAAGACCTGCTCGATCTGTTCCTTGCCTTCCTTCATCCTGCCTTCGCGCATACGCACTACGATAAAGTGGTCTTCGAGCGTCGGATACATTTTGTGAAACGTCCAGTAGGGAATAACGATGTTGTTGTCTTCCTGATTCTCGGAACCAAAAGGACCGGCCCGCTGTTTCTCGACGGTTCCGACTACGGTGAATTCCTGGCCCGCGACTGTTATGGTCTTTCCAATCGGGTCTTCGGACGGAAAAAGCGCCTCGACCACGTTGAAAGCCAGCACACAAACTTTGGCGCGATGCTCGTTTTCGGAATCGGAGAAGTACCGGCCTTCTTTAACCGGGACATTGAGAACGATCTCGCTGACCGGAAACCCGCCTATAAGCCGCGCCCGGCCCATTGAATGATCGCGATATTTGGCTTCGGGAGGCGGTGGAGGAAACTGCCCGGGCATCGGCATGTTGTATAACAGCCCGGCGTGAACGTATTCCGCGGCGCTGACGTCGTCCTGAATCGCTCTGGCATCGTCGATGGTGAGGGGTTTGCGGTTCAGCACCTCGGGAGGGAGCTTACCGGTCTGAATAAACGGATAGCGCCAGAGATAAACATTGCGAGTGCCGAACCCTTCAGTGTTGTCGACGACCGTCTGTCGAAAACCATTCAACACGGCCGCCACCGAAACGATCACAAGCACGCCGATGAAGACCCCCATGATTGTCAGCACGGCTCGAAATTTATGCGCGAGGAGCGTCGCCATCGCGAGGGTCGTATTCTCTTTTATGCTTGACCAACTCATAATCTACCGCCGGCTCATCGTCGAGGTCATACCACCAGTCTTGCTACTCCGAACGCAATGCCTCGATCGGATCCAGGCGGCCTGCTCGACGGGCCGGATAGATACCAAAGAAGATCCCAATGATCGATGAAAGCGTGAACGCCAGCAATGGAGCCCAAAGCGGAAACGACGATGGAAGCGGCGTCAGCTTTCCAATCAGCAGCGAAAACGCATAAGCGATCGTCACGCCGACCGCCCCGCCGAAGCAGCACAACAGCACGGCCTCAACCAGGAACTGGTTGATTACATCCTGCTGCCGGGCGCCCAGAGCCTTTCTTATGCCCACTTCCTTCGTTCGTTCCACGACGGAAACGAGCATGATATTCATAATTACGATACCGCCGACTACGAGCGATATTCCGACGACGAAGAGTATCACCGAGAAGATTATTCGAGTCAGATTGTCGAATAACTCGTTCACGCCTTCCGAGGTAATCATCCCGAAGTCGTCTTCTTCTCTGAATGCGAGCCGATGCTTCGTTCGCATTGCCACTCGCGCCTGGTCTTCCGCGGCCGCCATCTGACCCATCCTGGCTTTGATGGATATATTTACGGAGCGGCGCGCGCCATAAATCTTTTGAAACGCGGCAAGGGGTATCTTCGCGAAATTATCACGAGACATTCCAAACACCGATCCTCGCTTCGCCGCCACTCCGACCACGGTGAACCAGTGATTCTCGATCTGAATCTGTTTACCGAGCGGATCGGTTGAAGGAAAAAACTTCTCCGCGAGATCCCAGCCGATGAAGGTAACGAACTGCGCGTGGTCATCTTCCCATTGCGCGATGTTGCGTCCGGTGTCGACGTCATAAATTTCAATATCTATTATGCTCGGCGTTATTCCGGACATATCGACGTCTTCGATAGCCTGGTTAGCGTATCGAATGCGGCTGGCCCTGTGGGTTTCGACGCCTACGGTTTCGCACGCGGGGCAGTTCTTTTGGATGAACTCGGCGTCCTCCGCGTGAACTTCCGGGTTCCGCTTCAGCAGCTCATACAATTTGTCCAGGTTCGTTGTAATCGGGAATTGTGTGATGACGAAAGCGTTTGGTCCGAAATTGGAGACCTTTTCTTTCCAGTAGCGGTCAAGGCCGTTCAGAATGCAGATGACGACTATTATCGATGTAATTCCAATGATGATCCCCAGGAGCGTTAAGCTGGAGCGCAGCAGGTTAGCCCGCAGTGATTGCGTCGCAATCCGAGCGTATTCGATTAAACCCGCTGTGCCGCGCGTCTTCTCCATCATCTCGCTTCCATTGATCTCTTCAGGGGCGGGAATCTCGATCTATAAATATCAATTTATAGTCTTCTGTGTCGGCCGACAAGTCAGCAGCTTCGTCGAAAGCGAGGCCCGCTTGCGCGCCGCCGTGTCGGGTGCTTCAATTGTCGGACTACTAATTCAATTCGGGAGGCAAGCATGTCATTGGAGACGTTGATAAGTACGTGGAAGGATGTTCGATCCGGTTTAATTGAGGAGGCTGAGCTTATTCCTGCCGAAAGTTTCGGCTTTCGCGCTACGCCCGAAATGAGGTCGGTAGCTGAGATCCTGCAACATGTCATGGGAGTACAGCAGCTTCTTTCCGGCGAGCTTTGCCGTCCGGATACCAATCTCGCTCGCGCTCCGTTTCTAGACCTGGTCAAGGAATATGCTCCAGAGGTGTTGGCGGCTGCCGGAAAGGAAGAACTCGTTTCTCTCCTGTCCAGCACGATGGATAAAACTGAAGCCAGGATTAGATCCTTTGGCGAAGAGGGATTGGCGGCGATGACGCGCCGCTTTGACGGCAAGGAAATCTCCAAGCACGACTTCCTGATGTTTTCAATCAGTCACGAGATGTATCACCGAGGACAATTGACGGTGTTCGAACGCCTGCTGAATCTCGAGCCCGCGCTTACTACGCGATTAAAAAAGATGTTTGGCTCCGCTGTGTAGTAGTCCAAATCAAACGCCGCGGGCGTCGGGCGGCCAAATGTGCTTATGAAGTTGAAGCTGAAACCGCGCGCGAAGCCCGTCCGCCAACATCCATTCAACGAGCAGACGGGGATCCAGCATGCCAAATGCTGTTGAAATCAGCGGCTGTGTTTTATCCTCGAGCCCGTGCCGCCGAATTGTTTCTACCGCCCATTCATAATCGGGGCGGTTCGCCACCACGAACTTCACTTCGTCCACGGATCTTAGATGATCGAGATTTGACCAGAGATTTTTCTCGCACTCTCCGGACGCCGGACACTTCAAATCCACGATGCGAACGACGCGTGGATCAAGCCTCGAAATATCGCGGTGTCCGCCCGTTTCTATAAGCACCTTGTGACCAAGATCGCAAAGCCTCGTAGCCAGATCATAAATTTCCGGTTGAAGAAGCGGCTCGCCTCCGGTTAGTTCCACCAGGTCGCATTTCTCGCTGTCGACGGCGGCTATGATTTCATCGAGAGTCATCGACCGGCCGCCGGTGAACGTGAATTCCGAATCGCACCACGTACATCGAAGGTCGCAGCCGGTCGTGCGCACGAATACGCAAGGAAGCCCCGCATAACTGGACTCTCCTTGAACGCTCTTGTATATCTCGGTGATTCGCATCGAGTGCGGAGGGCGCTTACTCTCCAAAATAATCACAGCGAGCCGCGCAGGTTTCGCGGATGGTTACTCGGTGCAGGCCCTTCAATCCTTCGAGTTTTTCCCATACCCACCGCGCCAGGTTCTCACTTGTGGCATTAGCGAGACCTTCGATTTCGTTGAGGTAGTAATGGTCAAGTTGAAGCCGTATCGGCTCGAATGCCTCGGTTATCTCAGCGTAATCGATAAACCACCCGGTTGCCGGATCGACCTCGCCTCGAACGGCGACTTCGCACTTGAACGAGTGGCCGTGTAGGCGGGCGCATTTGTGGTCAAGCGCCACCTGCGTCAGTCGGTGGGCCGCTTCAAAGGAAAACTCCTTCACAAGGTCGACAATCATTAAGCCCAAATCTTAGCTGCCGGACCAATTGGCCGCAAACGGCTGTTCTCCGTTCCTGCTTGGCCGATGTTAACGCATTGGGTGATACTACTCGCTCGAAAGATTTAAGCCGCTTGATCGAGGCCTCCAAATGCCATTCATTACCGTGAAGATCGCGCAAACCCTGGATGGCCGAATAGCCACTTCCACCGGGCAATCACAATGGATAAGCGGCAGCGAGTCTCTGAAGTACGCGCACGAGCTCAGGCGTGATCACGATGCCATTCTGGTTGGAATTGGAACGGTCCTGGCCGATGACCCTCAGCTCAACGTGAGGCTGGTAGAGGGCAAAGACCCGGTGCGAATCGTCGTGGACGGCAGGCTGCGCATCCCCTTGACCGCCAGGGTGCTTTCGGATAAGGGCGCCCGGGGAGTCATCATCGCCACAAGCGATAAAGCAGAGTCATCGAAGATCAATCAACTAGAAAGCCGCGGGGCCGGAGTCTTAATTATTCCGAGCGAGCCATCTTCGGTTGAATCGGCTTTGTCGGGGCGAATAGACCTCATTGCGCTGATGGACGAGCTGAGCCGCCGCGAAATCGAATCGGTGCTTGTCGAAGGCGGCGCCTCATTGATCACATCTTTGTTGAGAGCGCGTCTGGTTGACAGGTTGATCGCGGTCATCGCGCCGAAGATCCTGGGCGCTGGTGTAGAGTGGGCTGAAGATCTCGGCATCACCGAGCTACGGGACGCCGTCACGTTCACCAGCTTCGAGACTAGCAGGCTCGGCGACGACATAGTCTTTAACGGTATGATCAGGAAGTAATTCAATCGATCCTTAAATCGACGCCAGTAATTCTTCCGCCGTTAAGGTAGCGGTGCCGAGCTTGCTTACTACTACGCTCGCCGCATGATTGGCCAGGACGGCCGATTCCGCGATCTCGGCGCCCGACGCGAGCCCAGCGGTGAGCGTCGCGATGACCGTATCCCCGGCGCCGGTCACATCGTATACCTCGCGCGCTGACGTGGGAACGTGAGTCACCGAGCCGTCGCGCTTGAAGAGCGTCATTCCCTCTTCGCCGCGAGTAATAAGAACAGCTCCGCAATCCACCGATTCGAGAATCTTGGCGCCCGCGTCAACGACTGCGGAAGCCCCGTCGACATTGACGCCGGCTGCTTCTACGGCCTCATGAGTATTAGGGGTTATCACGGTGACGGGCTGATAGTGCGTGAAGTCTCTTGATTTTGGATCGAGACACACGGGAATGCCTCGCGTTCGGGCCGCTGTCAGCGTTGATCTTAACAAGCTGGCTGTTAGAAGTCCTTTTCCGTAATCCGAAACCGCCACGGCGTCCGCCGACGCTAGTTCACGCAAGAAGAATTTCAACACCCGCGCTTCAACTTCGGAGGAGACGGGCGCCCGGCTTTCGTGATCGGCGCGGACCACCTGTTGGTTATGCGCGACGATTCGAGTCTTCAACGTAGTCGGCCTCGAATCATCCATCGCAAGCGAGCTGCTGTCGATGCCGATAGCCGCAAAGGCTCCGCGGAGCTTGTCCGCGTTGGAGTCGTCGCCGACTATTCCCACCGGTATTGCTGTCGCGCCAAGCGAAACGAGATTCGCCGCGACATTGCCGGCCCCGCCAAGAGCTCGAGTATGTCGGTCTACTTCGACAACCGGTACCGGGGCTTCCGGAGAGATTCGACGAACTCTGCCCCATATGAATTCGTCGAGCATCAAATCGCCTAGCACAATAATCCGTTTGCCTTGAAACCGCTTCGTGATCTCCTCGGCTCTTTCTCGCGTGAGCGTCGTCATAAGCGAGAGATTATTACTTAACGGATGCGCTTTTCCCATGTCGCGAACAGCCTTTCGAGTAGATTTTTTGTGGAGGCAACGGGCGTCGAAGAAGCTCTCATATCAACGAGCGGCGGCAGGCTCTAATCGCCGGATTGGCGACAGCCTTTCGTGATGTCGCCTATACTCTGGCGGATGCCGTCAAAGTTGAAAGGGATGCTGCTTCAACTATGCCCCTGCTGTGTGAAGGGCCGCGCGTTTTCAGGGCTTTTCAAGATGCCCGAGAGGTGCGCCGTTTGCGGTTTGCGCTTCGAGCCGGAGCCGGGCTATTTCGCCGGCGCGCTGTATATAAGCTACGCGATGGGGCTCGTGTTTGTGATTCCATTGAGCCTTTGGATGATCCATCGGGATTATTCGACGGCTGCCGTCATTTTTGCCTGCGTCGGCGTCCTTGGAGCGTTATCGCCGCTTATGTTTCGGTATTCGCGGCTGATCTGGATTTACTTCGATGTGCTCCTGTTCGATACCAGGAGATGCCCCGAAAACCGGTCCGCGCCTTCTGAGAACGGCGATGCTTCAGCGCGCACGCGATCCAAAAGCGCCGACGCTAAGGCTCCAAGGTAACCGCTATTCTCCAACCCAACACGCGGCGCCCGGCGATTGGCGAGTATCCGCTTCGAATAACTCGTCCACAGCTTCAACGACTTCTTCAGTTTTGATTTGGGATATTACGGGCGATCTGCAAATACGATAAGGCGCTTCGGTCCATGGATGCCATACGGCGGGATTTGATGAACCAAACGTAGCGACTATGGGTCGATTCATCGCGGCCGCAATATGCATAGGACCGCTGTCGTTGCCTACAAAGATCGCCGCCATCGCCGACAACGCGATTAATTCTTGTAAGCCGATGCCCGTGAGTGCGACCGAATCAGTTCCCGCTCCCGCCGCAACGTTGCGGGCGATCTGTTCCTGACCGGGGCCGGCAATAATAACGCTCGGCAATCCCCACCGGTTTCTGAGGTGACTCGCAACGGCGGCGAATGAGGAGTCTGACCACCGTTTTGATTCAAACGCGGCTGCCGGCGCGATCAAGGCGAACTCGCGGCTTGCGGTTCTTTCAAAGAACGACGACAGCGATTCGCAAATTCGGATTCGCGCCTGCTCCGAGACAGATAGCGCCAGGGAAGGCCTTTCGGGAAACGGAACCCCTGACCATGCGAGCAGCGCAAGCTGTTGTTCGACGCTGTGGATTTCGGCCTTGCCGAGTATGAGGTCAGGCGCCGGAGCTCGATCGCTTAGCATCCAGGCCTGGCTCAATCCAGCATATCCGAAGCTGGTCGCAGCGCCGGATAATGCCGTCAGAACCGAACCCGTTCCGCCTCCGTGAATATTAAATGCAACGTCGAAGCCGCAAGCTCGCAACCTGCGAAGGAGCCTTATACGCGCGGCGGTCGATTTTTCAACTACGAGCAGGTTATCGACGAGCGGATGCTGTTGGAGAATGGGAGCCGACAGCGGCTCCATCACTACGGAGATTTTGAGATTGGGGCGCCATCTCTTTAGTGCATCCAAACAGGCGGTCATCAGCACCGTGTCGCCTATGGATCGAAGCCGCACCAGCAATACTCGTTCGATTTTGTTCCAATCGAGGCATGCACTTTGCGCGGGAGCCGCTATTCTATGTGAGTCATTGGCCTGTTCGCCGATCCGGTTGCTGATGTGGAGAGCCTGAGCGGACGTGAGCGCCTCGGTCAACATTGCCGATGATTATAGGCGGGAAGGCAACGTATATAGAAATTGTCGCGGCGGAAGGGGCGACGACTATTCCTCGACCACGGCTTCGTCAATGAGCATAACGGGAATGTCATCACGGATCGGGTACACGCGCTTGCAAGCAATGCACTTCAAACCGCTGCCGTCCGCCTTGAGCTCGACGCGCTCCTTGCAGAGAGGGCAAGCAAGTATGTCGAGCAGCTTTTCGTTTACGGGCATTGGAACACTCCTCTCAAGATGAGCGCCAGTCTAACAATGGATATACGCTCAGTCAATTGACTGCTCGTGTCGTAACCGGCGGTTGTTCTCGTGCGTTATTGTGTTCTGTTTGGGTTCTTCTATCTTTCGACTTAAACTTATCTCAGGAGGAAATCTAATGAAGATCAAAAAGATGTCCGTTTTGGTTCCAATGCTCTTGATGTTTGCGTGCTTTGCTCCGGCGCGGGAGCACACGGCAACTGCCGCCGTAGTCAAGCCCGTGCTCGTTATTGCGTCGCTTGAGCACTCGTTCGGCAATGTGAAACCGGGAATGCCGCTTCACTATACTTTCGAGGTCAAGAACACCGGAGAAAGCACTCTCGAAATCCAGAACGTCCAGCCCTCGTGCGGATGCACGACCAGCAAGTACGACAAGTCGATTGCTCCGGGCAAAACGGGCAACATCAGTCTGGCTATCGAGAAAACTGAAGGGTACAAGGGCGAAGTCACCAAGACGGCTACCGTAACCACGAATGATCCCGATCATCAGACCTTCATCTTGACGCTGCGCGCCAATTTCGCGGAGTAATGCTGACCGGCGTCTTGATGTTTGAAACTTAGGAACAAGCTAAGGAGTTCTTGAAGCGAGATCAGGCCGGATTAGGGAGCCGGAGCTCCCCGCGGGCTGCAAACCCGTTTGGGATACCCGAGGGTATCCGGTCGGTTCAACTCCGAACCCGGTCTTTAATTTTTCAGCTCTCTTTACTGCGGCTTCGAATTGACCACCTGCGAAGCCACTCCGCCGACCTGAACCAGCCTATGGTTTGAAAATCCAACATCCGCCGCCGCGTAAAGGTCCTGGATCAAACTGGGACCGTAGCGCGACAGAAAATAATAGACGTTCAGCTCCCTTTCCTGGAGGTTCTTATCCGGAACCAGCGTGTTGTAGGCCCGCTCGACCTGGCGGTATGCGGCTTCTTCGCGGTGGGCGCTGGCATGGATGAACCGTGTTCGCAGGTGTTCAAGTTGATAGACTATTTTCTTGCGAGCGCGTTTGACCGACGAAGCAAGGGTTGCATCGGTTCGCTTGAGCGACGATTCGAGCTTGTCCATCTGTTCGCCGAACATTCGTTCAGTGTCGCCGAAAGCTTTTGCGGCATCGCGATCCAGGCTCTGCTCTACGACTTTTTCGATAGCCGCGTGCAGGCCTTCGAAGAAATCGGTAATTTCGAGCTTGTACTTCTTCATCGTTTTTTGGTGCCGGCCTTCGATGATGGTCATGCTCGCGCGAGGCAGCACGCATGGCTGCGGCCGACCGAGCTTTTCGTAGACGGCGCGAAGCTGGGCGAAGTACGCGATCTCGGCGGGGCCGCCTATATACGCCGCGGTTGGGAGAAGAAAATCCTGAACGATCGGCCTGAGCGTAACGTTGGGGCTGAAGCAAGTCGGGCATTTCCGCGATAGCGCTACCAGCTCCTCCTCCTCGAAAGATCGCCCCGATCCCTTAAGCGAAAATCGCCCATCGACCTGAGTCATCGCCACCCGCTTGCCGCCGTCCATTATGAAAAGGGGCGCCATGTCGCTGGACACATGCACTTGGGCATGGTATCCGGCGCGCTCGAGCTCGTTGCTTCTTTCAACCAGGGCGCCCGCGATCGGCCCCGACTGTTCGATGGCTTGGGAATAAAGCGGAGCCGCCGCGTGCTTGAGGTCCACGTCGAGCGGGTCAAGCAGGATGACGCCGTAGTCTTTGAAGATCCGCGCCATAAGCCGGGCGAACGCCTCGGCGAAACCCACGCCTTCCGCGTAGCTCTCGCGAATGTCTCGTTCTATATCCGGCATGAACTCTGACCGGGGCAGAAGCGCGATGAACTCGTCGATGCAGGCGCTGATGTTAGAACCGAGCGGCACCTGGCCCACCGGCTCGTCTTCTTTTCGTTCCGGAGCATCGTAGACTACTTGCTTCAGATTGCCTTCGGGGTCGACCACTTTGCAGTGATTCACCTCCGCAAAGTCGTGATCTTCGCTTGCGATCCAAAAGATCGGGACCGCCTCCACTCCGCGGGCCGTGAGACAATGAGCAAGCTTTATGACCGTCAACGCTTTGTGAATCGTGTAAAGTGGTCCAGTAAAGAGCCCTGCCTGCTGTCCTGTTACGACGGCTACAGTGCCTTCCCGGCGGAGCGTATTTATGTTCTTGAATGTAAGCTCGGGCGAGCCAGCGCGGCGATTTATGCGCTCCAGCGCGTCACCTACACGCTTGCGATCGTAGTTCCCGGAACCGATCTGGCGCGCCCGTTCAATCAACGAGTCAAGGCTTCGGCCGTCGGCGTCGTAGAAACGCGAGAGTCTGTCGTAATCGTAAAGGAAGTCGCCGAACAGGCGTGACGTTCGCGGAATTTCAGTGAACGGAATCGTGCCGTCCGTTGAACCCGCCTTTGGATGGAGGTCAGTGCAGTCAGGGTCGCTCATCGTTCACCTTTTCTGCTTCAGTTTTATTCGAGACCCGGAAAGAATCCCGTGTCGCGCATGACAGCTTTGATTCTCTCCCTGTCTGCCTCACTGACCTGCCGGAGTGGAGCGCGAGGCGCCCCGCCAGTGAACCCTGCAAATTCCAAAGCCGCTTTGAGCCCGGAAACCCCGAGCCCCGCCGTTATAATATGAGATAGCGGCGCGAGCCGGTGCTGAAGCTGTCTCGCCTTTTCATGCTCGCCTTGTCGAACTGCTTCAAACAGCTCGACGGTCGGCCGCGGCGCAACGCAGGCCAGGGCCAGAACCGCGCCGACCGCTCCCGTCGCGAGAGACGGATACAGGATGCCTCCGTTTCCGGTGAGCACCGAAAACCGGTCGGAGGTTAGTCGAATCGTATCGCTGATCGCACCCATGTTACCGGAGCTGTCTTTGATTCCAATGATGTTCTGATGTCTCGATAAGGCTCCGATAGTGGACGGCTCGATAATGACCCCGGTGTTTTGAGGCACGTTATAAAGCAAGACCGGCAGCGGTGAGTGGTCGGCTACCTCGTTGAAATGCCGCGATAAGATGTCCTGGCTCATCGAGCCCTTGTAAAAGTAAGGAGTGATGACAAGCGCGGCGTGCGCGCCTGCGTCCGCGGCTCGATGGCTGGCTTCGATGGCCGCGCCGGTGGACAGCTCATTAACGCCCGCAACAACGGTGCGGCCGGCCGCCAATCGGCTAATCGTGCTTATGACTCGTGTCCGTTCGTCGATTGATAGATGGACTGCTTCGCCGTTTGATCCCAGAGCAACGTATCCTGCCAGGCCCGTCTCGTTGTACTTCTCGAGATCCTCGCTGAGTCCGTCGAAGTCCACGTCTCCGCGAACTGTGAACGGTGTCGGCAAAGGCGGGAAGATACCCTTAAGCATGACGCTGGTAGCCATAGTTTTTCGTACCCAGAGACTAAGGCGTTGATTATAGGTGGGTGAACTCAGCGGCGCAATCTGACAAAAGAGCGGCTATCTAAAGAGCAGATACTACATGATCAATCGAGCGTAGGAGCCTGTATGTTTTTCGGTTGATCCAACGCGTGATCGATCTCGGAATTGATCTCGCCGCCGATTATGATCATCAAGCTCATCAGGTACAGCCACAGCATTAGCACCGTCACGGCTCCTAAGCCCCCGTACGTAGCGTCATAGGACGGGGCTACTTTCAGGTAGATCGAAAAGAGATACGAGACCACGATGCATCCTGCTACTGCAAAGCCTGCTCCCGGCACAATGCGGGCCCAGGTCTGAGCCATATTCGGACCGAAATAGTAAATCACGGCGATGCCGATCAACAGCATGGCCGCGCCAAAGAACCACGTAGCAATAGTCCAGATCACCGTAAGGGAGTTTCCAAGTCTGAGGGACAGCGCGATCCACGGCGCCGTCTTGTTGCCCAGGGTTATCAGCATCGCGCCGCCCGCGATCAGAAGCGAAAGCGCTACGGTAAGCGATATCGCGACCAGTTGCGACTTGAGAAATGAGCGGTTCTCCGTAACGTCGTATGCCGTGTTTAGAACTTCAATTAAAGCAGCGGTTCCAGTCGACGCCGACCAGATTGAAAAAAGCAGGGAGAACGACAGCAGACCTTTGCTTCCGTTGCCGAATACACTTCTGATCCATTGATCGACCGCCCTCATCGCCTCGTGCGGAATCACGCGCGCAAGATTGTCGAGAATCACATCGTTCGATCCGGGTATAAAGCTCAATAGACTAATCAGGAATATCAGAAAGGGGAATAGCGCCAGCGTGAAGAAGAACGCGAGCTCGGCCGCCCTGCCCGTGCAGTTATCGTCGCCAATCTCGTGCCAGACTCTCCGCCCGAGCTCTTTCGGCGTGAGCCCACCCCAGAGCCCGTATTCGATCGAGTCGTTGGATTGCGCGGCGATAGTTGATTCGGCGCCGTCATAAGCGGGATTCGATTGGACCGACAGTGAACGATTCATTGTGGCTGTGCGGTGAATCGCAAACATTTCTGAGAGATCGCCCTGGAAGGGGAAACCGCTCATCACATTACTGCCCGAGTCGCTCGCCTCACGACCTCAGTCGTCAATCCGAAAACGAGATGCGAGGCTAAAGCATAAACGTGGGTATTCATCGGGATCTCCGTCGCTGGTTTCGACAATCCAAGAGCGGGAACTAATCCTTCGTCGGCGATCGCCCACACTGCAGCGCCATAAGGCAATCCCAAGCCTACCGTGGAGGCGGGTACGAATTCGGATGCGACGCCATAAATTGCGCTTGATATTGCGCCCATTGCGTAATGCGCGATCTCCCCGCCGATTTCCTTCTCGCTCTCGCTGAGCTTGTGATTGAAGACTAGTTCCGCCACTGCATTCGCCGTCCTGACCGCGGCATTATCTTCGCCGTCGTCGCTGCCTCGTTCTTTAAGCTCGCGCCCGATCCCATGTTCCGGCGAGCCCTGCTGCAAGCTCTGCGCTCCATGAGGTCTTTCAGCGCCTTCGGTCAATTTCCCCCATAGCGCCTGAAATTGATTCATGACCCAGGCCGCAGCCAACCCGCTTACGACTCCCGCTGCGAGTCCCTTTAAGACGTCGTGTTCTCTCCGCCCATTCAATTGCAATATTCTCATCTGATTAACCTCATCAGTTTCTCTAGTTCTCGCATCTCATCCGGGCGATTCCCACAGCTATGTATTGAAATAGCCGGATACAGACTTGAAACAGATCAGTACGTCGTTTTATTCCACTCGAGAGAAAAAACGCGCTGACTGCTTGTCAAAGAATCGCAGCGCAAATTCCAAGCCACAGCTTAAAAGAGGGGTTTGATTGTAGGCGGGTTACCTGGCGCTAATGCGGTTGAAGGCGGCGAAGGCGCCGCCTTCACATCGTGCAGTGCAGACTATTTGCCGACCTTGGGCGGCGCCCCTGGAAGCTCATACCTGAGATTGATGAACACCGTGTTCGTGTGTGCATTCTCAGGAGTACCCGGCGCAAACGACCACGGGCTGCGTGTTACGTAGGAATACTGGCCCATGAGTTTGAGCCCTCCGTACTTCGCGTCCTTCCAGAACGTCTGAGTGAAACCGAATGTGGCCTCTTGAACGGAACGGTTCTGACTGGACGGCGCGCCGGCGAATCCGTAGCCGACAAGTCTTCCGGTGGATGGATCTATTGCGGTGTTCTTGTTTATGTATACGCCGCCATAGTAACCATACAGCAGAGTGTTCTTACCTGCCTGCGCTTCGAACCCCGTCACGTTCGAGAACGAGTGAACCAGCGAAGGGCTTCCGTCGCCCCTGATAATCACGTCCGGCGCCTGCCCGAATATGTAGCGGCCTCCGCCATCGCTGAGATAGTTATTCATAATGAAGCGGAAGTTCTTGACCAGTTCCAGATTGAGATTCACCGACCCGCCTCCGCCGGTCGTAGTAAAGCTCTGATTGGAGAGCGGATTGAAAACCTTGAAGCTGCGAGCAACGCCGGCGAACTCGATGTGGAACTGGCGCCCGCCTACCGAAGGGTCGAACGCAAGCTTGGCGATAATGTCAGGGTGAAGATTCGGAACGCTCAGCGTCGTGCCGCCATTATTCAACTGGGCCGCATAAGGCGTTACAAGCGCCGTTGGAAGAGTCACGATGCCCGCCCCGGCCGAACCTCCGATGTATTGCTCGGGATTCTCCAGGGCGACGGCAAATGCAACTTCATCGCTCGGGTGGTAGACAAATCGAAATCCCGGCTGACGCGCCCATGTGAGGCCAAGCTGATAGTTGACGTCAACCGTCTGCGAAAAGAAGACGTCGTTCGGAAGGGGCGAAATCCCGTTGCGGTTTGGGGTCATCAAGCTCCAAGACTGCCCTCCCATGAATTCCCATTTTTCCTTCCTGACATCAACCCAGTACAAGCGCATTCGCATGCTGTCGCTGTTGGTTGTTACCGCGGAATTGGTCGGGAAGAAACCGAGGAAATCGGATTCAAGATAACCGATCACGTGCGAGCCCAGCACATCGGCGTCAAACCGGGCGCCGATCCTCGAGTTCTGAGCGCTGAGACGAACCTCAGTCAGTCTTCCGGCCGGGGTATTTTTGAAGGGGATGCCTCCAAAGTTGCTGCCGATGCCGGCTCCGGTATTCGTGCTTCGAAAGACGGATGTGAAATCCATGAATCCGACAGGGGTGATAGTAGCGCTGCCGATGTGAATTTGCAGAGGCGAATCCTCGGTTGCCGCGGGCCTCATCGGGGCCGATTTCACGTTCGAAGAGTCGCCCATCTTTGCCGGGTCATTGGCCCCGCCGATGACCGCGGCCGCGGTAGTCGCAGTCATGCTAGTAGCCGAGCTGCCCGGCTTCATCGCCGGCACGGCCTGGGTCGGCTGGCCGGACTGAAGCACTTCGATTGCGTGTTGCTGCTGCTCGATGATCATCTCGAGCTTTCGTACCTTCTCGTTTAGCACACGCAACTGCTCGCCTGCGCCAACGGGCTCGGGCTTCGACTCGGCGGCGCGGCCATCGGAGGATGGGACTGCCGATTTTTCGGAATTGTCGGCCGCCGGTTTCTTTACGTCTTTATCATCCGACGGAGATCGGCCAAAGGCCGAGAAGTTGAAGATCAGTAGTAGCGTGATCGGTACTAAGATAACGAAGTGGAGTCTTTTGCTGCTCACGAAGCTCTCCTTCCTGTAGTGGATTGCGGGAGAATTTGAATCCGCACTTTGATGCTGCGCGCCGGAGTTGTCCATAGTATTGCAATTTGGTTAAGGCATCCTTGCGACAATATTAATTCTGCGTTAACCGATAAGATGATTTCAGTATTCTACATATCGTGCACGCAGCTTGCCGCGACCGATCAGATTGTTCGCGCCGGCAGTCCGGCAATCAACCTTTCGCCCCTGCTCGCTTCAGAATCTCCGTTATTTGTTTATTGTTCTTTTCTTCGGCGTACTTCATCGCGGTTCTGTTACTCGCGTCTTTGATATTTGGATCCGCGCCGCTATCAAGGAGCAGTTTGACGGCGTCTTTTTGACCATTCAACGCGGCCGACATGAGAGCGGTGTATCCGCCGGACGTCCTTGTGTTGACTCGCGCTCCTCGCATGATCAGTACTCTTGCCGCTTCGACATTCATTCCCGAGGCTATCATTAAAGCGGTCACGCCGCCTTCGTTTTCAGTGTTCACGTCAAAGCCCTCAGCGATCAATCGTTCCACCTCTTGAATATTTCCTCGCTGGATTGCGTCAATGAACGCGGACCTCCTGGCTTCCGTCACCGCGGAAGGCCTGGTCTCGTTCCCGCTGCTTGCCGCCGTATTGGCGGGTCGATCGGCTTTGCAGCCGAATAATGCCGCGACTGGAACTATCAGGAGAATCACAGTGAGGGTTTTCTTCATCACTTGATCGGGGACGCAGAGATCAAACGGCTTGCCATCGATCCTCCGTTATTTCAAATCGTCTCCAGGAAGCGTTATACACGGAGACCTGTTCAATCCCGGATAATTTGACCGCCAAATCGTACTTCCGAATACCTATGCGATCAAGCGTTGAGAGATCACAGACCGGGTCGTCGCCGCTCGTTATTACACTTTATTAGACTTTGGGCGCGCGAAACGGGCGCTCAGAACGAGTTCAAAACCGCCCCTCTCTTATCGGCAAATCCGCTGAAAGTAGCGTAACTTTATTCGGAAATTTTCATCTTGACACTCAGAAATAGGCTGCGGTAGTATGCGGCCACTTTTCGCATTTGGGTGCTTTCAAGAATTTTTGGTAGGTGTTTGAAAGTTGTGCAGCAAGCAGTGGAAGTCAAAGTGAAAGCCGCAAGGCAGGGCTCGTCCGGCAGCGAGCGTTGCTTTGCGGTTTTCTTTTTGGCTTCCAGGTAGCCGCGAAATCGCCAGCTACTGAAAACATCAGCTCACCAAGATCGCGATGAATCCGATTGCGACAGCGCTCGCCCGCGGGTTCTTGCGGTAGCTGCTTCTCCAAATTCGAGAGTAGTCAGACTCGAGGAGGAATTCGCAAATGTCGACATCAAATGGCAAGGTCAAATGGTTCAGCAACGCGAAGGGCTATGGGTTTATCGAACAACCGGGAGGCGCCGACGTGTTCGTTCACTACTCGGCGATTCAGGACGACGGATACAGATCGCTCAAACAGGGCGAAACCGTCCAGTTCGAAATAGTCCAGGGGCCAAAGGGACCTCAAGCCGAGGCTGTTAAAAAGATGTGACATCAGGCGCGAATTTTGACTGGTTTCCTTTTGCCCTGCTCGACTCGAGCAGGGCGCTTTGTTTGAAGGGCTGATTCAGTCTTCGGATATGGCGGGTCGCGCGGCGAATTTGACGTGGCCGTTATCGACCCCTACGACGAAATCCACGGCCTCTGCTTCAAGATCGCTCTTTATTTGATCAGTGCGCGAGTTGAGGAACTTGCTGAATACCTCATAAGTCAGATTGCCGATCTTTTCACCGCACTGTCGCTTGGCCGCGATAAGATGGTCGTAGAGATCGCTTACTTTTTCCGGCTCGCGGCGAGGATCCGAACAACGAACTATGACCGAGTGAGATCGAGCGGCGGCTTGCGCTTCAGCGGTCGGCGGTTTGCCGCTCTCTTCTCGTTCGCCGGTTTGCCTGCGCCACAACTCACGCAGCGCGTTATATCGTGCGACCAGGCTGTTGTAGCGGAAGCGCTGCACAAAGGAGAGGCCCCGCATATCGAAGACTCGCTTGATCGTCGATTCAACACGCCCCTTGGTATCGAGCGGCGGTTTGACCGTTCCCCCATTGAAGTAGATGTCGTACTCTATCTTGAGCCGGCGCATTTCAAGCTCGAGCCTGTCGAGATCGAGATCTATGGGATTTTCTGATTTTTGCTCCATCCAGTTAAAGCGGCGGGGGGCTGCATTTGGATCAAATAGGGGTTGTGCTAGAATGTACGGCAGGCACTTCACAGTGTCAACATAATTCACTACAAAAAACGTGACTGAATGCCCAACGAAATGCTGAGGCAGTTGCCGTCGATTGAAAGCGTTTTATCGACGCCTCAGGGCCTGCGGCTGTCCGCCGAGTTGAACCGCGACCTCGTTCGAGATCTGCTGCGCCGGATCATGGAAGAACTGCGCGAAGAATTAACAAACACCGATTCAACTCAATCATTATTCGAGGGCCGCCCCATTTTAGACGAAATCGAAAAACGACTCAGCGAACGAGCCCGGGCGCTACTGAAGCCGTCGCTGCGGCGAGTTATTAATGCTACTGGGGTGATTCTTCACACCAATCTTGGCCGCGCGCCTCTCGCCTCCAAAGCAGCAGCCGCGGTCTCGAACATCGTCTCCGGTTATTCAAATCTGGAATACGATCTCGATAAAGGAGCGCGAGGCCGGCGCGAATCGCATCTGTCGGATCTCGTATCGCGACTCTGTGGAAGCGAGGCCGCCATTGTTACCAATAACAACGCTGCGGCGGTGTTGCTGGTGCTGAACACGCTGGCTGAGGGCGGCGAGGTGCTCGTCTCGCGCGGAGAGCTGATCGAAATCGGCGGCAGCTTTCGAATTCCGGAAATAATGGAGAAGAGTGGTGCTGTACTGCGCGAAGTGGGGACAACCAACAGAACTCGAATCGCGGACTATGAGCAGGCCGTCACCGATAAGACCAGGCTCATTTTACGGGTTCATCCTTCAAACTATCGCATAATCGGATTTACCGAACGGCCATCCGCGTCCGAAATAGCGGAGCTGGCCAGCCGGCATCGAATAGACTCGTTTGAGGACTTGGGCTCCGGATGCCTGATTGATCTCAGCCCCTACGGCATAAAGGATGAGCCGGTCGTTTCGGCTTCTCTGAAAGCAGGAATATCGGTCGCTAGCTTCAGCGGCGACAAGATGCTTGGCGGGCCGCAAGCCGGCATCATCGCGGGTTCACGGTCCGTAGTCGATCGAGTGAGCAGGAATCCTCTTATGCGGGCCCTGCGAGTCGACAAGATGACCTATGCGGCTCTTGAAGCCACGCTTCGCTTATACGAGTGCGGCAAGGCCGAATTCGAGGTGCCGGTAATAAAGGCTATGGCAGCCTCTCAAAGAAATCTGCAAGATCGTGCATCGGTGTTCTGTAGCCGATTCAGGGCCGCTACGAACGGGATTATCGATGCGACTATCGAAGAAGGCGAATCGATTGTTGGAGGAGGTTCGGCGCCCGGCGTGGGCATTCCGACGCCTCTAATCACCTTGCGCGGCGCGAGCTTTTCAGCCGCCTCGCTGGAATCGGGCTTCAGGTCGAACGATGTGCCCATTTTGACCAGGCTCGATCGAGAGTGCGTCATAATCGATTTGCGCACCGTGGAAATGGACGAGGAGGAAGCAATCATCAACGCCGCCGCCCTTATCGCAAGCTCCGCGGCAAAGACCATGGCGTCGGCTAAGGATTAGCTCGAAAGATCGAAGTCAAGAACGAGGAACCAAAAAGCAATGCAAAGCCTCTTCACTATTATTTTGCTTCAAGCGACGCGAACATCGCTCTCCAAGCCTGTCATTATTGGGGCAGCGCTTTTCCTGATCCTGGCGATTTTCGCCGTAGTCTATTTCTTCAAGCGCGTAAAGAACACCGAGAAGGAAGCTGAGGATGATTGGACATCAGCCGGCGCCAAGCTCTTTGCGGTCGATGCGCCTTCTGCTTCGTCCAATCGAACTGAAGCACAAGCGATATATTCTCCCGCGCCGCAACCGGAGCCTGTCGTACACGAAGAAGCCGCGCCCGTTGAACCCCCTTCTCCAATTACTGAAGTGTTAGGCGAGACCCGTCCCGCTGCCTTTGAGGATGAAACGACCATAGTGCATGAAAGCCCTGCCGCTATAGTAGAGGTTCCTGGGGTTCCGACGATTTCGCCCGAGGAATCGTCCGCAACGCTTGAATCCGCTTCTCCGTTCGACGACGAAATATGGGCTGAGCTTGGCGAGTCTGAGGCGCCCCTCGAAGCCCCGCTCGCGGGAATGATCGACGCTCACGAAGACGAAGCGGACGCGCCGCTCGCCGGAATGGTTCGAGGAGCCGAGGTGACAAGGCCTCCCTCTCGCGCTGCTCTCTTGGCGGCTTCGGCGGAGACCGTCGAGCGATCAACAACGGCGGAACCGCATAGCCCGGGGGCGGCGAAGTCCGGCTCAATTCTCGGCCTGCCGGCGGAACCTTCGGCTAAGCCATTCGTGCTCGGCAAAGCAACCAGCCAAGTCGGCGTCGGCACCATCACCAACTATGGAAAACCCGTTGACGACGAGGGTGGAAAAGGCGGCACTATTACTCTGGCCGTAGTCGTGTTGATCATTGGAGGCGCGGTGGCGGCGTTCTTCCTGAGCCCTCGAGTACACTCCTCTGTCACCGATTGGGTCGCGAAAATGCGGGGCGGCGCGGCCGTCGCGGACGAACCCGCGAAGGCTCAAGTATTCCCATTCAGACCCGAGCTCAGCAAAGAAAAGCCGCAGGCGGTTGCGAAAGGAACCGTGAGCAACATTTCCAATCAGGATCTTACTGGACTGGCGGTCGAGGTTTCACTCACTCGAAAGGATAACGGTCCTTCCGAAAATCGGAGGATCGCTATTTCACCCGATACTATTGCGCCAAACCAGCAGGGAGTGTTCGAGTTCGAACTGGAGCCGACTCAATACACGGGATACAAGGTAAACAAGCTCTTCAACTCCGAGGGAAAAGAGATTAAGTTCACAACTCCCGCGCAGCAGAAGTGATTCTTGGGACCTGTCTCGGCGATTTGAGACGACGGCTGGTTGGACCAGTTTAGTCGGGGCATCATTACAACCGCTTCATTAATTACTGTTGAAGCAGTACCCTCTTCTGTCTATAATCGCCGCTAGGTTCGATAGCGCAACAGTGTAAGCTGACCTTCCAACGAACCTGACTGCCCCTCAATTGTAAGCTCCCTGCGAGAGAGTATTAGCCTTTACGTTGCCCGTTTGAAATCGAATAGCTCCGCGCGAGGCATACATATTGAGGCACGGCATAAATGTCACCAAGCATTGATCAACTATTAACTATCGCTTGTAGCAAGTGCGCATCGGATCTTCACATAAAGGCAGGAAGCTTTCCCTTTATCAGGATTAATGGAGAGCTTCAACCGATGGTGGAAGCCCAGAGATTGTCCGCCGAAGACACGCTCAACATGGCCTTTTCGATCATGAACAACCGCCAGAAACAGCGGTTCACCGAAAATGCCGAAATAGACATAGCCTACGGCGTATCGGGCCTGGGGCGCTTCCGCTGCAACGTCTTTCAGCAGCGCGGAACCGTTGGAATGGTCCTTCGAGTCATTCCAACTACAGTGCGGAACATAGACGAGCTGCGGCTTCCTCCGGTCATTGAAAAAATCGCCGATGAGAAGCGCGGTATGATTCTCGTCACCGGCACGACAGGTTCCGGAAAGTCCACGACCCTTGCGGCTGTGATCGACTACATCAACAGAACCCGAACAGGACACATCGTCACCATCGAGGATCCTATCGAATTTCTGCACCGAGACAAGAAGTCTTATGTAAATCAGCGAGAGGTCGACGTAGATACGAAGTGTTTTTCGGACGCGCTTCGCGGCGGGCTGCGACAGGATCCGGATGTCATCCTGGTCGGTGAGATGCGCGATTACGAAACCATAGAAACGGCCCTGATGGCCGCTGAAACCGGTCACCTCGTGCTCTCAACTCTCCACACGCTCGATGCAACTGAAACGGTGAGCCGCATAGTTTCGGTGTTTCCGCCTCATCAGCAGCGAGCCATACGTCTTCAGCTCGCAAGCGTTCTTCGCGCGGTCATATCTATGCGTCTCGTTAGGGCCGCCGATCCGATACAAGGACGGGTTCCGGCAGTGGAGGTCATGATTACCACTCCATATATCCGAGACTGCGTAGTTCACGCGGAAAAAACGCCGTTGATCAGGGAGGCTATCGCGCAGGGAACTTCCCAGTATGGAATGCAGACCTTCGATCAGTCGTTGTTTGATCTGCATACTCGCGGGCTGATAACATACGAGGAAGCGCTGAGTGGGGCCTCTAACCCGGATGAATTCAGATTAAGAGCGTCAGGAATCCGCTCGGCAAGTGATCAGGCGCGTGAAGAGATGGAACGCTCTCGAATGCGCACAGGCTCATTGGAATCGGCCAAAGGAGAGTCGAAACAGTTCGCCAATTGGCTATTAGAAGGCACAGAGCACGCCGTGAAATAAGGACGTCAGAACTTGACGACTCGACCGATGCCGGCGTGCCGAATGGGTCCGCGGAACGGGACAAAGAGCATGAGTCCCGCAGGCTCTTTGCAAGAGCGATCAAGTTACTCGCCGCGAGACCTCGGAGCGAATTTGAGATTCGGGACCGCCTGGCTGCCGAGGATGGATCGAGCGCGATCGATCAATGCGTCCTGAGGCTCAAGGAAATGGGATGGATCGACGATGCGAAATTCGCCGCGAACTACGCAAATCACCGGGCCTCGGCCAGATCGATCGGGAGGGCTCGCATAGCGCGCGAGCTTGCGGCAAGAGGAATCACGAGGGCTACTATAGACGAAGCGCTGCGTGCGGTCTTTCGTGAGCTTGATGAAGAGACCCTCATAGACCGCGCTATTGAGAAACGAATGCGAAAATCCACGGCGGCTATCGATCCAAAGGCGGCAAAGCGACTATTCGATCATCTTGCAAGGCTGGGATTCGACCGCGAGCTGATTATTAGCAGAGTTCGCGCTCTCAGAACGGGCAGCAAAAGGATCAGTTAAATTACAGGCGGAAGTCAGTATGACTCCCGCCAGCAGAGCATCGAGGGCTCAACTATGCAGAATAGGTCGGCGGACAAACGAAAAGAAAAGCGAATCGCATATTTGTGTGAAGTGCAGTGTGAAGGCGCAAGCGTTGGGAGCCTCAACACCAGGATCAATGACCTGAGCTCCTCCGGCTTATTCATCGACTCGATGACCTGCTTCCCGGTAGGATCGGTGCTCAAATTAAAATTCCGAATTCGAGAGAACGAAATCAGCACGTCGGCCGAGGTTCGATATTGCATGCCCCAGATAGGAATGGGGGTCCAGTTCATCGATCTCACTGAAGAAGCCCGCGCCCTAATCGAAGAAGTGGTTGAGGGAAAACTCAAGCCCTGACCTTCGACTAACCATCTTCTTTTTTACTGCTGTCCTATCAAGACAGTCTCCAGTCAAAGACGGTCTCCAGTCAAAGACAGTCTCCAGTCAAAGACAGTCTCCAGTATTCACCATCCCATACTTCATATCTAAACCAGCCTACGGGATACAACTCAAAACCACATCAGTCGTCTTTCGGTTAGCGAGCTGCAATCCATATCGGTATTCAGTCTCTGATTACAGCAACATTTTCTCTCGATAATGGCGCTCACTGTCTCAGCCCGAAGCACGATGTATTGTGGCGTCTTGTGCGAAAAAAAAATCAAAAAAATTGTGCTTGGCGCGCATTTTTTTGAGACTCTCCCGTCTATGTATATGAGGCTCGTTTCGTTGGCCCCGAAGCAAAGCCTCAACAAATATTCGATCGATTCGGGAGTGATTGGTGCGTAGCGTCCCAGATTGCGTAGGGTTCCATAGATAATTTCGGTAATAGAGATATCAAAAACGAGGTAACGCCGTTAGGTCTTGCCTTGAGTCAGATGCTGTGTGTTCGGCAGGAGATGAAAGAACAGGTCATTGGTGACGTGGGCCAATTCCCGCAGATTCTAGCTCGAAGCCCGCACACACCTGAACGAACCCTAACGGAGAGAGACGCTCGAATCAGAGTTTCCCATAACGCACAGTGGAGCTGATAACTAAAGACCATTCTTATCAAGCGCCAAACTCGCCGAGTGGACACTGACGCTTGTCCTGGTGAGTGAAGAAGAGCCCGAATCAAGCTCGGTGGAGGGATAATGGCTGGAAATAAAAGAAGCAGATCAGGCAATGGAGGGAAGAGCCGCTATGCTAGCAGGCCTCAGAGAATACGCCTGATTGTAACGGGATTCGTGCTAACGATACTTCTCGCCGGTGGAATCCTCGCTCAACGCCGTTCTCATAATACGGCACGACCCACTCAAAGCGAACATAGTCAGGTATCGCAGAGTCCGACGCCTGCCTCGCAAATTCAGACCGCCTCGTTTGATCCAGCTTCACCCAGTAAGGAATACGTGTATGCCGGAGGGCGGATGGTTGCTACTGAAGAGCCGGGCGGCGGAGGGAGCGGCGGAGGCGGAAGTTGCAGCGGACAGGCGAATCCACGAGCCGATTTCGATCAGGATCATAAGAGCGAAATGACCTACTACCACAACGGAGTGTTCGGGATTCTGAAGTCGTCGATCCAGTACAGCTACTCCAGCAGCTTGTTCTTCGGGTGGGGAGCGGCTGGATCGCCGCCGCTTGTAGCCGATTTTGATGGAGACGGAAAAGCCGATCCCACATACATCACTCCATCAGGAAGCGGACAGATTTAAGCGATACTGTTGTCGAGTACGGGCTATAACGTAACGCAGGGCCTGTTTGTATCGGCAGG
>QHVH01000087.1 GCA_003222245.1 Blastocatellia bacterium AA13
CTATTCCTCTGTGACTGGATTGCTTCCTGCGGGTTCGAGCCGCTTCCCAGCAGCCCTCTCTTCGGGACTAACTTCATTCTACCAATACATTTCCCACACACAACTCCTCCCTGTTACTTCCGAACCCTACTTACTTCACTCTATCTCTCCCCAAAACGGTTAAACACCCCGCTGATATTGCCCTTTCGCGTGGAGGCGATTGTAGTAACACATCGCAGTCGAATGAGAATCCGTGGGCTATAATTGTCGTTCAATGAGAATCGTTGCCTTTCATCAATCTGCGTTTGAGCAGTATGACGAGTGGCGACGACGGATAAAGTGGCGACGACGGATAAGAAGATGTTCGAGCGAACTGCCCTGATTGCGGAGACCGCCAAGACGCCGTTAACCGGACTCGGAAAGCCTGAGCCGCTCAAGAGGGACCTCAAAGGGTACTGGTCGCGTCGCATTACCGAACATCGCCTCGTCTACAAAGTTACCGAGTAGCAAATCATAATCGTATCCGGCAAATACCACTATGAGTAGATCTCGGAATTGACCAAGCAATACACTCACGCAACCGATCAGCGAAAGCCTCGAAACGTGCTGGAGAGCCAGTTGATCGACGCCATCTGTCAGGCTCAGACGATACGCGAATACTGGATGAAGCTGGCGACCGGGCGCGTCGCAACCGAATGCATGGTCGAACGCTTCACAGTCGAGCTGCATGGTAAACGGCGCGAGCAAGTGTCGATGGCACCGAGTCGGCGCGTGAGGCCCGCGAGGAAGCAGAAAGATGGGATCGGGTTTTCCTAAGGTCGATCCGGGCCTTGCGCGACCTTCGCCGGTACACCGCTGTGGTCCTGAACAACCATGGCGGCCAGGTCAACGTTGCAACGCCGGGAAGCCAACAGACTAACCTGATCGCGAAATCCAAGAACAAGGTGTCCTCCGCAAACGCAAGTTAGACAGCGGCTCAGTAAATTTTCCTTACTGTCGTGTATCCGTCTGCGGCGATGACACCTCCAACGAGTACCGACGCGGCGGATGCGGCTCCACTTAGGCCAACCGTAGCCGCCAGTAGACCTCCATTCAAGACGGCCACAGTTAAGCCCCCAAAAACATTCAGTAATCCTCCAAGAATACCCCGGCGGAGACCGGTCTCCAATTGATCCGCTTTCTGGCAAACGTAGTTCTGGAGTTCTGCGAGTGAATAGGCAAGCTCGATCCTTTCATCATAGCGTCCCGCCACGATAACGCTTCGACAGCGATTAACTAGGTGATCAGAAGCCGATAACGGCAGCCCTGCCCTTTGGAAGAGTTCCCTTTCTGCATTAAGAAAGATGTCCAGATCTTCCTGGTTCTTCCTGTACTCATCAAGCGCAACCATGGCCTCCTTGATCGCCATCGGCGCTGACGTATGACGTAGGAACAGTCGGAACTCTGGATCGATAACAAGATCGCCGAGTGCGGTGCAGGATTCGCGAAAGCCCGCCGCCAGCCACCGAGACTGCCTCGGCGCGCCGTTTGCGCTATTCTCGAGGCATTCGTGTACCTTTCTGGTGCCGCGCAGAAGAGTTTTGCTGAACGTCATTATAGCCTCCAGACTGATTCAATCTTTCCCGTAGCGGTCGGGCGGTGGGGATGCTACTAACCAAGAAGGCGAAACACTCGCTCGACCAGCCCAATTCGACTGATCCTTGTTTGTTGTTGGTAAATACGCCTTCACTTACATAGACGCCGATGATTGCACTTTCTTTGCAAGATTGTTGTGCCCCTTTTCGGCACCCGTGGGATAATCCCGATCACGGTTCCCCATTCAGAAGACAAATCCAGCTTTGATAACACTGCTCGAACTCTGGCCCTCAAGCTCCTTCTTTGATCCATCAGAAAAATCCGAAATGCCGCGAATCAACGAAGTCGCGATTGGCCTCCGTTCCTCGTCTGTTGCACGTAAGCGCGATCCATCTCCCTCCATTCCAGAGCGCGAAAGTCGCGCCCAATTAAATATTGCAAGGCAACTTGTCGCAGTCGCGCGGTCCAGACAGTTTGTTCTGACAGATCGCAGTTGATGAGATCGAATCTATTCGATCTAAGTCTCGTTTTCGCGCGCAGAGCTCGTGTCAGTGCATTCGGTAGACTACTAATCGCCGAACAACTCCTCGACGGTCATTCCAAGCGCCTGCGCGAGTTTTTCTCGAAGTTCTGGTGACCGTCGTTTCTTCCAGATGCAATAGGAGAGGGCAGACCGGCTGGTCTCGAGAGTCTCGGCGCCGGCCTTTATCGATCCCCATTTCTTAATTACTTCGAACTTGATTTCTAATGATGTCATTCTGCCTTCCGCGCTAAGAATCACCTTCCGTGTTTACGAATCAAAGGACAGCTTGTGTTGAGCATCGTGTTCCGTTCGAATCTCGCCTCAACGATAATGATGGTGTCAGCCGTTGGGACATCGTTACTCCCACTCGAAGACACAAAAATGGCCGCGAGCCGGTGACGGTTCTTGAGCAAGCCGTCTGCGGGAGAGCTTCTAGTGGAAGGAAGCTATGACCGCAGTCACCGGCTCGCGACCAACCCCACACCTCTGCCTTTGTTCGTTCCCGACTCCCAGCCTGCAAGCACAGGCCTGGCTCGTCTCGCTTACATCATCGGCCGCTTCAATCCTCGGCTCGGTGCGGGGCACTTGATACTCATCGTATGACTCTCTCAAGTCTGAATAACCGACTACTCAGGGGATGTAACGGCACCCAGTGTAAGCGGAGGTCTACGTCACGTCTATGACAATGTGTGGGCCAGAACAATGATCGGTTGGCTGATACTCCGATTCGTTGACAGAAACCCTGATCAGTCAGCCAGACCTCTGATCTATTGGCCAAAACCCCGCGAATTCGTAGCGGAATGCCCAATGAAGGAAGCCGAAATCTAGATCGTCGTTGAGCTATCCACGGTTCGCGTATCTGGCTCGGTAGTCACTGGGCGCTACGCCAAGCACTTGCTTAAAGCTTCGCGCGAAGTGGCTCTTGTCTTTGATCCCAACTCGGGTCATCACCTCCTTGATGCTCAGCGGCTCGTTGCTCCGTAGAAGCTCGGCGGCCTTCTGAATACGGCTTCGTTTCAGGTACTTCGCGGGCGACAGCTTCATTTCAAGTTTGAACAAGTAGAGGAAGTGAGACTCTGAGAGATTCGCGCACTTGGTCAGGTCATGCAGCGAAATGTCCTTCGAATAGTTCGCCTCAATGAACTGGACCGCGCGTTGTATCCTGTGATCCATCGAACATACCTCGGCTTCAAGTCGGTTTAGGTTTGGTCTGTGACAATCCGGCGCTGGCAACGATAGTGACCGGCGAGAACATGGCCTGAGTCGAGAGAAACGCCGCGGGTTTATCCGACGCCTCGCCGAGAACGCCTGGGTAATCGGTCGAGGTCGCTCATCGCTCGAAGTGCGGCTGTATCGAGTATTGTGATCTTTCCTCGGCTGGTCTCGATGGCTCCGCAGTTCCGCAGTTCTCTGACTGCCGTGGCTACGATCTCGCGGTGGATTCCAAGCATCTCGCCGAGTCTCTTCTGCGTGACACCTTCGATCACACCCTCGTGCCCGGCCAGCTTGAGCAGCAGCGCCGCCACGCGCGACTCATTGTCGTGACACTGAATTCGATGGAGGTCGGCTTCAAGTTCGTATAACCGCGCGCCGATAACTTTGAGGAGCCAGTGCGGGTCAGGCGCGATCCATTGCCACACCTGAACGGGATTCATCGTGGTGACGGTGACCCCAGACGAGCCGGCCACCGCTTCGGTGACGAGCATGGTCTGGCCCATCTCCGGCATCTCGCCGAATAGAGCGCCGATGGTCAGAGACCTAACCGGGTACTTATCGCGCGAGTGCCTGATCTGAACCCATCCACGCTCGATGACACATAAGACTCGTTCGCAGGGTATCACCTCGTTTGGTTCAAACTCTTGCTTTGGGAATCGGTCAAACATCTCGCGGTGCGAGAAGGGCTCGACGTGAATCAAGCCGACGGTCTGGGCGAGCCTTTCGACGCGAAGCCTCTCCGGAGTCCCGGTCACAGATCGCCTTCTTTGGAGTCGAGTTGATTTGAATGTTGTGGCGTGGGCCGGATCGTCGGCCGCTCCCGCAACAGCGGGACGCAGGGTCAAAGCGTCTCTGGAATCGTGGTCATCGGCGACGTTTTCCGGGTTGTACAGTGCATAGCCGTCTACTATCATACACACCTCTTCTTCAGCGCCGGGCGTGTTTGGGGCAGCAAAATCCTGTCACGCCGAAGCGCTTGATTTGGTGAGAGGGTGGCCGCCACTCAGAATGGCGTCCACCCGCTCATCGACTACTTGCTGACTGGATACAGGCCCTCTTTCTTGGCGAGCACCCGCTCATCAAGCGGTCATTGTTCTTTGAAAGAATTAGTACTGATCGAGGACTAAGCGGAGGGAGGTGGGCGAGGAGCTAGGCAGCTCTGGCTGAATTCAAAAACGATTCGCGACGGCCGTTCAAACCGCAACCTCGTCTTCTTGAGCAAGAACGTTCGTACCGCTGCTCGCGCGAGTCCACGGGTGCTCAACACGAGCAAGAGGGTACGAATGTTGATGCGGAGCGGTTTCCGGCGAATGAGCCTTTCGCGAAGCAGCGGAGCGCCGGCGGGAATTGAAATCGCTACAACGGACGGCGACGCTACTCGGCGCTTGGCCGCGAGTTCGGCCTGAGTCCTGTTCCAGTTTGGGTAGGCGGGTGCAAACGGCGTCGCAAGAGCGACGTTCAGCACCGCGTTTGCCTCTTCGAGCCGACCGACCTCGCCGAGTTCCGCGGCGTAGCTGTTCAAGTAGTTGTAGAAGGCTGCTGAGCGCCCGGTGACAGCCTGAACAATCGGAAACAGGTTCTCAAGATCGGCCACCGAGCGCTTGTGATCCCCTTGAATGCTGTGATCGATGGCGAGATTCCAGTGTACTCCGATCGTGGTGAGCGGGTCGTATCCTTTGGCGGCCTTCAATGCCTCCAAGAACAGCAGTACAGCTCGATCGGTTTGACTACGGTCATAGTAGGTGAGCCCGAGACTGTGTAACGCTCGCCCCCTATACTCAGGCGCTACTTCCTCGACGGCATGCTCGAATACTTGCTGAGCACGGTCGAATTCGCGCTGGCGGTAGAGAGAAACGCCTTGGTAGTAGCGAGCTACGGCTTTCATCTGTTCGGGGATTGGTAGGCCGAGCATTAGTTCGCTTATCTGTTGCACGGTATCCATCTGCAGCGCCACATTTGCGTGACAGATGATCGAGATGAGCCGCCTGGCTAGTAGATTGAGACCTTCGCTCGTATACGCGGTGCGGGCAAGCGCTCGGTAGAGAAGCTGTCGATATATCTTCTGTCCTGATTGCCCCTGTGATCCGGCTACGACTGACTGTCCGCCGCCGACGGCGAAAAGCGCTGGCCCCTCATCAAATCAGGCTGCTACACCGGTCAGCGCCCAAGGCTCATTGAGCCTGATCGCGCGCACGATGCTTTTTGTTATCGAGATGCTCGCGCGGAGCGGAGCCTAGATCTCCACGACGAGGGTTGATCGAATATTTCCGAGTGCGTGAGGCTTGGGGGTGAGCACCACGCCTATTAAATCTGCGTACGAAAAAACTCGTGCGGACTGAGCTATTATTGTCTGATGTCCGCTCAGTCCTGGGTCGATAAGCTATCACTGCGACCACGCCTGTAACAAGCAGTTTGCGCCCCATCGGTAAGAGAAATCGCTGTCACGAATGTGACCAATGGAGTCCGCTTACAGCCTCACGATTAGTCTGTTTGCAAACGTGACAACAGGTCGCGCCGCGTTCGCGCATCGTGACAAGGTGCGCAGTGGTGATTTGACCTGTCGATTACCGTCTACCCGGTTTCAAAGGGATGACGCGCGGAAACGACGACTCAGGAATGGCGAGTGCTCTTCAGTTTGGCAGTGGATGAGGATTACGCGACGGTCGCCAAAGCTGAAGGACTCAAGTCTACCCGCACTGAAGTCGAAGGTGTTCCGGCGGCGCGCTCGACTTAGATTGTTGCTGGCCGCATAGAAGTCAGCTTGTGCGTCCGGCTGTCTACTGAATTCCTCGCGCGGCCGCCTCTGACCACAGGTCGGCCGCGCGCACCACCTGCCCTAAAAGCGCACCGTCACCTTATAGGATAAAAGCGCCTGCGGACTTACGGCCTTCAATGTTCTCAGCATCGGTTATGAGATAGATGCGCCGAGTTGTTCCCTTAGATTCGCCGCCGCCTGGATGATCTCGTGCTGAGCCTCTTCGATAATCCGCTTATTGTTTGCCATCCGGCGTGCGTCTCAAACCATTACTGGGACCAATCTTCGAGTGCCAAGTCCGATATTTGTTGGAAGTCGGATTGATTGCGCGTGACAAGGAATGCCTGGTTTTCCAGCGCTATGGCCGCAATCTTCAAATCGTTGGCGCCAACACGCAGCTTGCGAGCCCTCAGTTCGTTGAATCGCTGTATAGCCGCCTGGTCAAAAGCGAGGACGCGCAGCCGGGCGGCGATCTGAAGGGTCTGTTGCAGGGAAGCGTAAGCACGTGCAATCTGCAGGTCGCTCTTTGCTCGGCGAATCTGTGTGTACCAACCCCTGAGCATCTCTTCGATGGTTACTATAGTCGTGCAGAGCTCGGAGGGATCGTGTGCCGCAATGCGCTCGCAAACGCGAGGATGGCCGCGCAACCACAACGTCAGCGTATCCGTGTCCAACACGAAGAGACTCATCGGGTGGAATGCGCCTCGTCCACAGTCCTGCGATATTCGGCGACGTTGTCCAGGAATACCTCAAAGTCTGGATGGTCCTTCCAGATGCCGGCATACTTGAGCCATGGATTTGTGTCGCCCATTCCGGGGATCGACACCTGAACGAGTTCGGTCCCCTTCAAGCGTTGTGCGGCCTGCTCGCGAAGCCGCTCGACAGCTTCATTGGATGAGTGCCCTTCGCTTTCCATCACCACAGGATACCCGGTGCTGGCCCGGTACTTGTCGTCGCCGATTCGCTCCACGAGAACTGTCATTTCCATGCGATTGCTCTCCCTAGGACCTAGTGCTATAGGTCGTTCGGTCACTCTTTCTGTGGGCATTATAGCAGCGGGGGTGACGGACTGACTAAGGTTCGTTGCGGCTACTATAGAGCAGTCACGCCGACATCTACGACCGCAGCAATGTGAAATTGCCAAATACTTCACGCAGCAATGCGCCCGGTAGCGCTTTAATGGTATCTAGCTGGCGCATGGCAGTCGAGGACCCTCGTAGCGTGACAGTGAGAGCTGACCTGACTCTAGTTGCCGTGGCTTCTTGTTGAACGGGAGATAGGCCCGTGGGAAAAGGAATCGATCGTACGATGTCGCCGCCGATTTTCTTCATCGTGCCGCTCGATCCGCGCGCACTCCTGCGAATGAAGCTGCGAACGACAGGCGACATGAGCCACTGGTGCATTCAGTAACGAGTTGCATCCGGTCGGATTCAGGCTGACAGACTTCGGAAAGCTGCCCGATGACCGCTGGTTCAACGCTCTTGGAGATGACTGATGATGGGAATGTAGACATTGGCTCAATACGGCACGAGGGCCGGGAAGGTTGATTCTTCTCAGCAAAATTGTCGCAATGGAAGTCAGAAAGATTGGTTAATTGGTGGAGCTAAGGGGGTTCGAACCCCTGACCTCTTGACTGCCAGACCGATTTGACCCCATTGCGACCAATGACGCGCAACGATGATAACCTATATTTCACGCGAACTTAAAGCCATCAGCCGGAGAACCGGTCTCATCGTGTTTCACTCCGTATCTATGAAAATTTGTCACAAAATTGTCACAAGACATTACGTCCAAGGTTGGAGGAGACTTGTCTCCAATAGGGATTCGCAGTCTGATCCTTAACGCCGACTTATTGCTATCGAATACCGGCGACTCTCCTCGTCGCGACGAAAGCAAATCAAGAATGTCACACCTGACGCCTCCTCGTTGTTCGATGGCACATCATTCTAACGATCTGTCGACCGTCATCGTGATGGTTTCCATCCTGGTGGTAGCGGTCGATATTCTCTACGTACTTCTGGTGGCAACCCAGAATCAACTGGTTCAATGCCCTCATGAACGCGTCGCAGTTCCGCTACAGGAAGGTCACCCCAGACAATCTGATTCTCCTCTCTGTGGATGAGACGACACCATTCACGTTCGCGCCGCGGCTCTTTGATCGGAGCAACAATTCGTGAGTCAGAGGCTTCAGCGTTGTTCGCTACGCACACGAAGGCATGCACGAGAAGACTAGCCGTCGCATGAGCTAGATGGTCGAACGAGGGAGTGTCGCGATTCCAGCAGGGCACCAGTAACAATTCCACGTGGCCGGAAACCTCTGACAATGGCGCCGCCTCAAAGAGTTCGCTGCAGATCAGCACGCTCATCCGGCAGTGCGCCGATTCGACGATGAGCCGCCTCATTTGCTCATCGTCGCTGAGGAAGTGTTGCGGCACCGGTAGATCCCTCAGAGCTTTTTCTTCCTCGTGCGCTGGATGACGCTTGGTCCACAAGACAATTGCGGCATTCTCCCAGGGATCTGGGAAGACGCCCATGGCTTGGTTTACGAGCCCGTTTGAAGTTTTCTTATACTCGATCCCCGCAACGATCGAAAGGTTTCGCTCCACAGCATGTCGAGCAAGATTGCGCATCCATCGCCGCGGAACAGAAAGTTCGGGAAAGAGCACGATCGACGCGTATTGCTTGCGCCTCGCCGCAAGAGAGGCTTTCTGTGCGGACCTAAGGGCCTGATCCAATCGTTTAAGGCGATCAAGAGTAAGTCGTGGACGACCACTTGCGGCGGCGTTGAACTCCGCGACATCAACCGGCAGATTCGATAAGATCACGCGAACACGGTCTGGACTTGCTCTTTGCACCATTCGTAACTGAGTGGCTGTGCGCGTAGTCTGAATGGCGATCGCCGGAGACCAGCGACGCAAGTACCTGGTTCCTCGAAGTGCATCTGCGCACGCATCAATCCGGTTGCCGACGTCCGACCTAATCTCTTGAGACCCCGCTCCGGCGAGAAACCTGCGGGCTATCTCCGCATACGATGGAGGTTTAACCGACAAGAACAATCCCACGTCACTAGCGCCAGTCCAGAAGTTCTCACCGAGACGATTCGATTGTCTGATAAACTGACGTACTGACTTAAGCATCTCATTCGCACGCTTTTCGGAACTCACAGCGCGCCTCACTGACTTATGTTCTTTAACAACGATTCGCTGGAAGCTCTGGATTCAATCTGCCAAACACGGTGATGTCATCTTCTCGATCAAGATAACGCAGGTCGGCACGACGAAGGAGCAAGGCACTTGATCCGACCGCAGATGACGAAGGATTGAGAGCGCTGGCTTCGCTTTCTTCAATTCTCCGCCTAAAGTAATGCTGCAATGAACGAAGCATTCTGAGCCGCGGCAATTCTTCGCCGCGCCACAAAACCTTATCGACTCGGTTGACCAGTTCCACACCGAGGCGCTCATGCATCCAGTCTCGAAGTCGATCAGCGACGGTTGCGCAGTTGCAAAGGAGAGCCACCTTGCGTAACTTGATCACGAACTCAATGTCCTCCAAGCTCTCGCTGGTGCTAAGGATGGAAAGAATTCGTTCCGTTCGCTCCTCCAAAAACCGTTTTGCTTCTTGCGCATCAAGCAGGAGTGCACATCTCTTCAGACCTCTCACAAGTACGGAGGCCATAAAGCGTCTGAGCGTGAAATGGTCCGCATTGCGAAGAAGCGGAGTCTCATCCGGCTCTGCGGTTTCTGCCTTGAATACATCGACCTCTTCCAGCTCCTCCTCAAGACTCTCGACATCTCCGAGGAAGGCGCGCCTTTCACTCGTAACGGCCGAGAACGATGCCTTAACGGCCTTAAGAAAGTCGTTTCCAGCCGGCCCCAACAAATCGTGAACGCGCGTTTTTATTTGATTAAGCTCGAACTTCGCTCCTGTTGCGGGAACTACGAATTCATTTTCCCTTGTTCGGCGAAACCTGGAAATAGTTCTTTCAGAACCTCGTCCCGCGATCTTGGTGCTGGCAAATTAGGTTCAGATGCCGAGACGATAACAATGTCGTCCACGTAACGCCGATAAAGGATCACCCCAGGGCGTTTAATTATGTAAGTATCAAGGCTCGACAACGCGACATTAGCGAACACTCGGCTTGTCAGTGCGCCAATCGGAACGCCAATTTCGACATCCACCCCCGCGCCGGCAACTGAACGTCTCAGATACCTGAACTCTTGATATTTGTTCAGGAGGGACTTTGTCGCGGTGCGGTAGCGCGACAACGAGAAAGATCTGCCTAATTGAGATGCTGCCTCTCTAAGCTGGGCGATGAAGCTCTTCTCGAGTAGAAAGCTCGGATTAAGTGAGTCGAAGAATGACGCCACGTCGGTACTTGTGATTACGATGCGCTTTCCCTCTTGGAGAGCCATTGCTCCAACCCTGATAGGATCATCGCGGTAACCTTGAAAAGCCTTCGTCCAGTCGTCGTAGACCTCACCGGCCTCGCGACTCAGAACGCCATCCTTCCTGACCCGCCTTAGTCGGTAACCGACGCATGATTCTCGATCGAGAAGAGCCTCGAGCGCTCCACCAAACTCCCAGAGATATAACACCTCCGCTATGGTGAATTCCGGAGAAGGCTCAAGCTGCAGCCGAACACCAAGCTTGACCCTCTCGGCGCAATGCTCTCCCACGCGCACTATGTTAGGTTTCTGGGTTGAAATGGGATTAACCGACTTAGGCATTACTACTAACGACCCTAAATCGATTGCATCAAACCAACGGTCGTTTCTTAGGAGTCTCCTTAGTTGGCGAATGCGCGTGGCAATGTACATCTCGAAGTGGGCAAGGTTGAACAGTCCGACTCCGCCACGCTCTGTTGCAATTGCCTTTTTCGCTTGTCGAAAAGCGAGTAAGAGGTCTGCGAAGGAGGCCGAGCGTGAGGCCATCGGAACAACTTCTCCTAGTGCTAAAACAAGCGAGAATGAAGGTCGGCGTGGCCGTTCGCCTTCGACGATTTTGATTCGGGTTTTGGCTCACTGATTGGGTGCGCTCGCGCCAAATTTGCTTCAATCTGCCGACATTACTCCTCAGCTCATCGGCGCCGGCCAATCCCTCGCTTGTTTTGTTTGTCCCTTGTGAT
>QHVH01000044.1 GCA_003222245.1 Blastocatellia bacterium AA13
CTGCTGTACTTTCTTGGTCATCAATCACCCTGTTGGTGCTGTTATTTTGTTTCGTAAAACTCTTATAACATGTTTACCAGCAGGGTTTTTCTCTTTCTTTGGGTTTTTTCAATCGCGATTCTTGGGCACATCGCAAAGGATCGTCGTCCATTGCGGCTCCGCGGAAGAAGGCGTCAGGCACGATATAGTTTTTCAAATCCATTCCTTCTCCCGCCGCATTATAAGCTACGGAAATGGGTCTTGAAACAAGGAAATGGTTAGCAAAATTTTGAGGAGAAGCGGGTTGCACCACCCCACCTCGGATGCTATCCTAACGCCTTGCCTGATAAAAAGATGTTCATCATCTCCGTAAGCAACGGCGGGCTCTTTGCCCGATCGGAAGGCATGTTCTGATACCTATAAAAAAAGAATCCCGCTGAAAGCCGGCAGCCAGAGATTGCCAGGCTCGAAAGGAGAAACGGATGGAGGCTATCAAATCACGAGTGGAAAGCCCAATCCCCGTGAGCGATTCCTACACCAACCAGGGCACGGTGAAGGTTCGTTCCAAGACCGTGGTCGTGACAACCGCCGATCGATTAGAGCTCGTTAACCTTAGCGATGACATTCGAGAGTTTGCCGACGCGTCGGGTATAGAAGACGGTTATGTTCAGATTTCCTCACTTCACACGACGGCGGCCTTGATGGTGAACGAGTGGCAGGATGCTCTACTAACCGACGTAAAAGCGTTCCTGCAACGAATAGTGCCCCGCGAGGAGTACTACAAGCACAATGATCCCGAGCATTCCGATTGCGATCGCAAGAACGGCGACGCCCACCTTCGTAACGTAATTCTTAACCACTCTTTATCGATTCCAATTGCCCAGGGAAAGCTTGTCCTGGGGCGATGGCAAAGCCTCATACTGGCCGAGTTTGACGGTCCAAATCAGCGGAAAGTATTTCTTCAGGCCTTCGGGATCTGAAGGCGGTCCAGGCTCAGGCCCCGCCGGATCGGGGCCTCACTAACTAATATCAGATTGGTTGCGCTCAGTGGATTGAGCGCTGGTTTTTTCGTCGATGCAAGCTTTCGTCACTGGCGCAACCGGCTTCATCGGAGCCAACGTAGTACGCACGCTGCTCGCGAAGGGCATCGAAGTTTCCGCGCTCGTTAGATCGGGTTCAGACCGGCGTAACATCGACGGACTTCCAATACGCCTTGTCGAAGGCGACCTCTCAGATACCAACCGATTAACACATGCGATGCAGGGCTGCGACGCGTTATTTCATGTTGCAGCCCACTATAGTCTCTGGCGAACCGACTCAGACCTGCTGTTCCGCGCCAACGTCGAGGGAACTCGCAATGTACTCGATGCCGCCGATCGCGCGGGAATCGAGCGGATCGTTTACACGAGTTCCGTCTCAGCTATCGGCGTACCGGCCGCGGGCGAAGTAGCCAGCGAAAAGACCGAGACCTCTCTGGACCGCCTCGTCAGCGATTACAAAAAGACCAAATTCCTGGCCGAGCAGGAAGCGCTCGCCCGCGCGGCTCGGGGACAACACATAGTTATCGTAAATCCCTCGACCCCGATCGGCCCCTACGATATTAAACCCACTCCAACAGGTGAAATAGTTTTGAGATTTCTGAATCGAGCTATGCCGGCGTATGTCGAGACCGGCCTCAACGTAATCGACGTCGAAGATGTAGCCGCCGGACACTTGCTCGCGCTCGAGCGTGGACGATCTGGACAGCGCTACATCCTGGGCAATCGGAATCTGACATTCAAGGAACTGCTGGACATTCTCGAATCCATAACCGGCTTGAAGGCGCCGAGAGTTCGTGTGCCTCATTTCATTCCGCTAGCGGTCGCGGCAATCGATGAGCTGATTCTGGGAAGGCTCGGAAAGAAACCTGATGTGTCGTTTGACTCAGTCAGAATGTCGAGGAAGGCCATGTATTACGATTCATCAAAAGCGGTTCAAGAACTGGGCCTGCCGCAAAGCAACATAGAAGGAGCGCTGCGCAAGGCCGTCGAGTGGTTTCGAATTATGGGAATGGTCAAGGGAGGAATGGTCGGACGGAATAGTCAAGCACTCTGAGCCTGGGCAATCGCGCGCGGCGGGCGGATAGAGATCAAAATCGCCAACGAGATCGGCAAGCATAATAGAAGGCCGGTCCAGCCCATTCTCTTCTCGCCGATCTTAAAAGTCACCCAGAGGTTGAACGCCAGCACCGAAAAATAGAGGAGCGCGGGAGCAAGTATGCTTGCAAAGTAGGTGTTTCGCGCACTCGACCGCATCCGCGACGTGGAAAGAAGTCCCTCAACGAAGACGTACGATCGCACGATTATCACGCAGACGATGAACCATCCGATAAAATTCCAGATTGTAACTCCGAAGTATTGTCCGCCGTTCGGATAATAGTAGAGATCGCCGAGAAACCAGCGACTGCCCTGGAGCGTTACCGGATCGATGATGATGTCGAGGAACATCATCAAAAACCCCGCCAGCAACGCCGTTTTCCATCGACGCGACAGGTCGCCATCTTCAAAGTTCCGCCTCGCGGCAAAAATGATCGCGAGGCGATAGCTTATAAACGACAAAAACGTGAACGAAAGCGAGTCCATGAACGGCACGCCTGCGATCCACAACTCGCGGCCTCGCGTAGACTCAATGTATCGATAAACTCCGAATGGAATCCCAAGATCGCCGTGAGAAGAGGTGTACTCGCATACGAACGCGATCAGATAAGCCAGCAGCGTGTAGAGCGCCGTCCGCTTCCACCCGATTGTTCTAAGGGCAATGAAAAGATATATGCCGAAGAATACGAAGACGTAAGGCCTGAGCCAAACAGTCCCCAATGTCAAATGTAAAAGATCGGTCATTGCCGCGACGCGAAGATGCGCTTGTCTAACTGGCTCATTCGCCGTGGTGCGCCAGATATCGGCCAAGCGCGGTAAGCGGAAACGTGTTTCGATACAGGTGGTAATTTATGAAGAAGTGCTTCGGGAACCCGGTTCCCGTGAAATGAGGCTCGCTCCAACTGCCATCCCGATTTTGTTTTTCGACGAGGAATTCAATTCCTCGGCGGATGCTCTCTGAATCGTAGTCCCCGGAATCCATCAAGCCGGTCAGCGCCCAAGCTGTCTGAGAAGGCGTGCTCTCGCCTCTGCCCCTCTTCGTAGTGTCTTTGTACGATCCGCACTCTTCGCCCCATCCGCCGTCTTCGTTCTGAGTAAGGCGCAGCCAATCGGAGGCGCGTCTTATCCAGGGCTGACTCATGTCCTGACCCGTATGACGCAAGCCGCCAAGCACGAGGCTTGTGCCGTATAGATAATTCACGCCCCAGCGGCCGTACCAGCACCCCTCGCTCTCCTGATTCTCCCGCAGGAACTTGATTGCGCGAGGGATGACATTTTCAGGCGCGGCGTATCTGGCAATAGCAAGCATTTCGAGAACACGGCCGGTCAAATCCGCCGTCGGCGGATCGATCATGGCTTTTAGATCGCCGTAAGGTATTCGGTTCAGGAAATCCTTGGTGTTGTTGACGTCGAAGGCGCCCCAGCCGCCATTCTTGCTCTGCATCGAGAGCACCCACTTTATTCCCGCGTCGACCGCCTGTCTTTTGTGAGCCTCATCGCGAGTAATCACTCGACTCAAAGCGCTGACGACCGCGGCGGTATCGTCCACGTCGGGATAATGGTCGTTGTAGAATTCGAAGGCCCACCCGCCGGGGAGCCCGTTTCGATTCTTGATAGACCAATCTCCGAATCTGAATATCTGTTTCGAGAGCAGCCAATCGGCCGCCTCGCGAACTTCTTTCGACTCAGCCGGAACTCCCGAATCGATCAGTCCTATGACCGCCAATGCCGTATCCCACACAGGAGAAATGCACGGCTGGACATGGAATGTTGAGCCTTCCTCCATGCCGAATCGATCCATAGCTTCGAGGCCTCGGCGCATTATCGGATGATCGGACGAGTAGCCAAGACAGTGAAGCGCCAGCATCGAATTCAACATCGCGGGAATGATTCCAGCCCAATCGCCAGTCGCTTCCTGTCGCGCGATTATCCATTCCTCAGCAGTGCGAAGAGCACGCTCTCGCAGCGGTACGACCCCGGCTTGCTCGCTGACCTTGAACACCGAATCCAGCCCGATAAAAAAGCGTGAGACCAGGGTTCCGTCATCCGGCAAGGCGAGCTTCGCATTCTGGCGGCCCTCCGAGTATAACTCGTCGACATTGAACGTCGGGTTCGGCCGAAAGATCGGCTTCTTGTCGAGGACTATTATGAACGGAACCGTGCTCGATCTGGCCCAGCTTGCGAGATCATAAATATTAATCGGAAACCAGGTCGGAAAAAGCATGAACCAGGCGGGGAGCGTCGGCGTCCCCTTCCAATCGTAAGCGCCGAACAATGCGAGATGGATTTTGGTAAAGACCCTCGCTCGGGTTATGCCCCCGTGCGAGACGATGTAATTTCGAGCGCGCTCCATCTCATCGGAGTCCGTTGTGTAACCGGCCAGCTTAAGAGCCAGATACGCTTCAACGGATGTGGACAGGTCGCCGCCGTCGCCCCAGTAGAGCTCCCAGGCTCCATTGGGAAGCTGTTTGTCCAGAATGTAACGAGCTGCTCGCGGAATCGGACGATTCGGATGCGTGCCGAGTATGAAATGCAGCATTATGTACTCGGCTGTAAGCGTGACGTTGGCCTCAAGCTCGGCCCACCAGTAGCCCTCTTCTCGATTCTGCAAAGAGAGCAAGTGCGCTTGAGCTAGCCAGACGCTATCGGCGACCTCGCGTAGATTCTCCCTTATATAGGGGCTTTGCTTAGCATGCATATGTTTCGGCTCCTAGATTCTCCGTAAAGATGCGCGCCGCTTTGTAGTCAATCAAGAGCCATATCTAATGAAGTAAGGGTAGGAGAGTATCGTAAGAACAGGCGGTATGACAAGCACGCACGTGCTCCCTCGCTCAATCTCGATTGTCGATCCTAATCGATTCCCCATTTCGGCAAATTCCACCGTCCGGCAAGCTGTATGCCACCTCCGCGGCTTATGAGGAGAAGGCTCGTCTGTCCCGAGTCGGCATCAGACATTCAGTTGTAGGGCCGTAAAAGACGTGAAAGAATTTGTTCGTTTCGACGCCAAAGCTCGAAGCAACGGCAACGTTAAAGTTCTCGGGTGAGGAAAGGCGGCTTATGAAATACGGAATTGTCATAGAGGACACTGACTATCGCGTGGCGGTCAGAATGGCACAAGAAGCCGAGCAAGCCGGCTGGGATGGCTTCTTCGTTCCCGACGCGATAGCGATAGAAGTCGAGGGAATGCCTTCGATGCCCTGGTTTGATCCGTGGGTGGTGCTTGCATCAATAGCCGTACAGACAAGCCGCATCCGCATTGGGACTTTTATTACGCCCATCTCTCGCCGCCGCCCCTGGAAGCTTGCGCGCGAAGCAATGACACTCGACCACCTTTCCGCGGGACGGCTCACGATTGGGGTCGGTCTTGGGGCGGCGGAAGACGATGGAGGGTTCAAGAAAGTCGGAGAGGCGATGGATTTGAAGGTTCGAGCAGAGCTGATGGACGAGGGCTTGAGTATTCTCGACGGGCTCTGGTCGGGAGAACCGTTCAGCTTTGAAGGCACGCATTATCACGTAGATAGGATGACGATGCTTCCGGTTCCTGCGCAGTCGCCGCGGATTCCTATCTGGGTCATAGGCGTTTGGCCGAAAGGCAAATCGCTCAACCGAGCGCTTCAATGGGATGGAATCATTCCGCAGAAATACAAAGCCAAACCGGGTGACAGTCCCAAACCTAGCGACATCGAAGCTCTGGCAAAATATGTCGCGGAGCGACGAAATAAGACTTCGCCTTTTGACATCATCGCTGGAGGAATGACTCTTAACCAGTCTCGGAAGCGCGCGGTTGAAACGGTGAGATCGTTTCGAGACGCAGGAGCGACCTGGTGGATGGAATCCATCTGGCTTACAGATCCCACACAGATCGAGAAGACCCTGGCGCTAATCGCGAAGGGCCCTCCGAAATAGCGCCGGCACTATCCTATGTACCGACCGGTCGGTCTGGTTAAAACTGTTCGCATATTACTGCCGGTTGCCGGCGATGCTTTGCTGGCCCGAATGGGCGATAAAAGCGGCATTAAAACTACTTCTTGACACATATGCGCGTACATGGTTGAATTGGCCGCGTTTAAGGAGAGTGTGGATTACACACCGAGTATTCTAAGGACGTCGCACTCGAGATGCTCCGGCAATTTCAGTTGATGTACAGGACCGTCATCCGAGTCATTTGAGCGCGAGGGGAGAGCGTTCTGTTTTTCCTGATTTCAAGATAGCAGTGTCGTCGACTGAGTAATGGCGCTTGCCCGCCCTGTCGGGTTCCGTTGTTTTCAATATTGCCGCGCAGCTCAGACGTGCGGGTTGGCGCGCTCGCAGGATGCCAGCAGAGATGCTCAGGCGCGTCTTTCCGCCAAGTTAGCCAACTACATTCCAAGGCGCAGCAATTTCCAATGTGCCCTTCCGAAACGCACTTTTGGGCGGGGCGTAGCCTTGCTCGAAAACCTGGACAACGAAGACAGCTCACGAACAGGAGGACATCAAGAATGAGAAAGACGTTTTATCTCTGGTCAGCAATAGCTTTGGCCGTCTCTCTGGTACTCCCACAACTCGCGAAGACAAAGGCCGCGGAAGATCTTCCGATTGCCTCCGCCGCGCCCGAACGTCGAGGGCCGCAAGGTCCAACGGCATTTGGGCTGCCGAACTTCGACATCAGAAGTGAGTCCCAGGAAAGATTCGACATCAGAGCGGCAGCGGATGATCCTGTCGTAAAAACGCGACTGGACGCCATTGAAGCTTTCCGCGAAGAACTCGATCCGTCCGTTCGCGGCCAACTCAAAGTCGAGTTGAACAGCTCAAAGGTACCCAAGACCTTCTTCAACTATGCCGCGCCGCTGTCCGAGGTTAATTCGGAAGCGCCCGACGATATCGCGCGCGACTTCTTGAGCAGCCACTCCGAGATATTTGGTCTCAACGCGCGCGAAATCAAAAAGCTGAGGCTCGAGAGCGAGGACAACGATCGAGGGACGACCTTCCTGAACTACGAACAGACCGTGGCGGGCATAACGGTATTTCATGGTCACGTCCAGGTCGCCGTCAATCCTTCCGGACAGGTGTTCTCGGTGAATGAAGGCTATTTGATACCCGGAGTCTCCATAAAGACCAAGCACAAAATTGGAGAAGAAGAAGCACTCAGGATTGCTTTCGACCAGGCGGGTTCGGAAATGCCTGCCGGAACACTCAACGTTCTCAAGGAACGCGAATCGAAGGGCGGCGCGCGCACCATCGCGAATCCGCTCGGCAAGGGCTACGAGGATATCATCTCCGAGCTTCGAGTAATGGAGGTCGATGAAGAACCGGTATTGACATGGCACGCCTTCATAGACATCGGGCCCAGTCAGTGGTACGAGATGTCCATTGACGCCGACACAGGCGAATTGCTGTTTCGCTCGAATCTCTACAGCGATGTTGCTCAGGGCACCGTATTCACGATAAATCCGCTCGGCGCACGATCCATACAGTCTTTCGTCGGCGACGCAACCATAAATACCGCCGCTGGATGGCTCGGACCATCGACGGTTTCAACCGGAAACAACGTCGATGCGTATCTCGATACCGACAGAAATAACCAGCCCGACCCGATCAACACGCCCGGGTTGGTGAATGGACACTCCTCAGCCGCGAATCAGGACTTCACCTTCCCGTTTGCGTTGAATGTTGACCCTCGCACCGAGCAACCCGCGGCGGTATCGAATCTCTTCTACTTCTGCAACATCATGCATGACTTTGTCTACAACCTGGGCTTCACGGAGGCGGCCGGGAACTTCCAGACCGACAACTTCGGACGAGGCGGCGTCGGGAATGATCCGGTGAACGCCGAAGCGCAGGACGGTTCCGGAACCAATAACGCAAACTTTTCCACGCCTCCCGACGGACAGCGGCCTCGAATGCAGATGTTTCTGTTCACGCTCGGCACGACTGCCCTAAACGACGATCGCGATGGCGATCTCGATGGAGATGTAATTCTTCACGAGTACGGGCACGGCGTATCGAACAGGCTCGTGGGCGGCCCGGCGAACACAAGCTGCCTCGGCGGTACTCAGGCAGGGGCGATGGGAGAAGGCTGGTCCGACTACTGGGCCATTACGTTCTTCAACGATGGCCGAGTGGGAGAGTACGTAGCCAACAATGAAGTCAACGGAATTCGCCGAGCTGCTTATACAGTTCCGGCAAACCCGGTGCACGACTCCTATGCCGATCTCGGCGTTGGAGGATTCGAAGTGCATCGCGACGGTGAAGTGTGGGCCGCGACCCTGTGGGATCTTCGCACGCAGCTTGGCGCGGCAGTGGCTGATCGACTGGTATTGCAGGGGATGAAATTCACTCCGTGCAGCCCTTCGATGTTGAACGCCCGAGACGGCATTCTGCAGGCTGACCAAAATATCAACGCAGGCGCGAATCGCTGCGCTATATGGACGGTATTCGCCCGTCACGGAATGGGGAATTCAGCCGTGGGCAACAACGGCACTACGCATACGGCGGCAACTGATCTACCCACGGATTGCGGACCTTCAACAGGCACAGGGCCGGTCTTCTTCGATGACTTCGAAACGGATCGCGGATGGGCGGTCAATCCGAATGGAACGGATACGGCAACGACGGGCATATGGGAGCGCGGCATCCCTCAGGCGACAAACTCGAATGGAGTCAAACAGCTTGCCACAACAATCAGCGGAGTTAATGACCTGGTGACCGGACGCCTCGCCGGAGCTTCGGCGGGAGCCAACGATATTGACGGCGGGACGACGTCGATACGCTCACCGTTGATCGCTCTTCCGGCAAGCGGAAACCTGACGTTGTCGTTCAACTTCTATCTTGCTCATGGTTCCAATGCGACCTCGGCCGACTTCCTGCGAGTCAGCATCGTGAGCGGCACGACGACGACTCAGGTGTTCCAGCGACTGGGGCAGGCTGCTGATATTGACGCGGCCTGGACCTCCACAAGCGTGAGCCTGAATGCGTTCGCGGGTCAGTCGGTACGAATCCTGATTCAAGCCGCTGATGCCGCGACAGGCAGCCTCGTCGAGGCAGCTATCGACGATGTACGAATCACAGCGCAGTAAAAGCGCTCTTCATTGCGAAAGGGGCGAGACTCGTCTCGCCCCTTTTCATTTGTGCAATACGTGACGAATAACGCTTGCTCCACGTGGCATCCCTGATTACCATGCTCAGTGCGTCGTGATAGATCACGATCGAGTTGAGGATCAGGTTGAAGGCTGATCGGGCTGTCCGAACCAGGAATGGCGCTCTCACGGGTTTTCTTCAAAGGAGCCCCGCCGCAATTGAGGATGTGTCAGGCCGAAGAGCTTGCGATTCGTACCTGACCGACGAATCGCAGGACATTTTCGTAAGCATTGAGCTAAGATTTCTTCGCTCAAGGTCCCCGTGCCCTTAACATTCTAACTTGAAGGTGAACCGACGATGACTCGGTCTCTAGAATTCTGGAGACTCATAACCCAGCTAAAACTCATCGATTTTATCGATTTCATTGTTGTATGGGCGATTATCTATGGCCTATTGAAGCTGGTCAGGGGTACTCGCGCGGTTCAGATGGCAGTCGGACTGCTCGGAGTCGGCTTGCTCTATCAACTGTCGGTGATCTTTGGGCTCGAGACGCTTCAATTCGTAATGCGAAATTCGCTGCTGTATTTCGGTTTCGCACTCCTCGTAATATTTGCTCCGGAAATACGATCAGCCCTGATGAGATTCGGCTCGAATCTACGAAGACCGCTGAGGCTTGGACGCAAGGGAACGGTCGAAGCCTATGAAGAAATTGTCCTTGCCGCGACGACCCTCGCGTCCCGCGGAACCGGGGCATTGATCGTGATAGAACGAAACGTAGGCCTTCAAAACTACGTGGACACCGGCGTTCTGCTCGATGCCGCCCTCTCATATGACCTGCTGGTAACGGTTTTCGACCAACACACTCCGCTCCACGACGGGGCCGCAATAGTACATAACTATCGCCTTGCGGCGGTGAGTTGCTTCCTGCCGTTAACTTTGAATCCTCGACTTTCCAAAGAGCTTGGAACCCGGCACCGCGCGGCCATCGGCATAACGGAGGACACGGATGCGGTAGCCGTCGTAGTCAGCGAGGAGACGGGCGCCATTTCATTCGTCGCGGACGGCAAAATCACGCGAGGTCTCACCAGCTCGAGTCTACGCGAGCATATTCGTGAGGCGCTCGAGATACGCCCTCGCGCAAGCAGCATCCTGAGTCCTCGTCGGACAAGGGCTTCAGGCATTAAGGACGCCGACTCGCCGACGGCGACAGGCCAGGTGTCAGAAACGTTTATCAAGTGAGGAGTCGCATGCGCGGCATCGATTATTGGCGCAGTCAAGTTAAGGCATATCTCAGGGACTACGTGATGGAAAACACGGGCCTGAAGGTGCTGGCGCTGATGATCACGGCCGTCATATGGCTTTCCGTTGCCTCGCGCCCTGTTCGGGAAGTGACGTTGCTTGATATTCCGATCACGTTTCCCAAGGCGCCGACCCTTACAATCACGAAGTACGGCGCACAATCGGCACGGGTCACACTCCGGGGCCCGAGCGACGTAGTCGACCTCATCCGGGCGAGCGATCTGTCCCTGATAGGCGAAGTCGGCGCCGTCGAGCCCGGCGTTCGCGTGATTCAGCTCAAGCTCGACCGGGGAAATCTTCCTAATTCGGTCGAAGAGCTGCGGATCGAGCCGCTCAGCGTCCGAGTGACCGTCGAGCGAGTCCTTGAAAAGGAAGTACCGGTCAAGCCTCGCTTCGACGGCGAGCCTCCTTCCGGTTATGAGATTGTGCGATGGGAGGTAAAGCCGGAAACGATCACCATTGCCGGCGGCGCAAGCCTGTTGAAGGACGTGAATGAAGTTTCGACGGAGACTGTAACGTTGACGAACTTGACGGCGCCGATAAGCGAACAAGTAGCGATCGATCTCGGTTCGCCGAACATTACGATAAGCGGAGATAGGCGAAACGTAACGCTTACGATTGAGATCAGAGAAGTGCGGATCGAACGCGTGATTGACGACATACCCGTAGTGCTGGTGGACGCTCCGGCAAACGCGCGCTCCGTGCCTCGTTCTGTTCGATTGACTGTAGCGGGGCCTCGATCTGCAGTGGCGCTCCTTTCAGCGTCGGATTTTTCTGTATCGGCTGCGTACCCGGAGCACGGCAGAGCCTTAGATAGGATCGCGCCTGAGGCTTCGGTTTTACGCAACTCGGACAGAGTACAAATCAAATCGATCGAGCCGAAGTTCATTAGAATTCGCTGAGTCTCTCAGTCCCTCAGAACATTTACTCCGTTCTCCATATCGATACCAAATGACATGACACATAAAAACGAATTACGACTGTTCGGCACCGACGGCATTCGGGGAGTCGCGGGCGAGGCTCCACTCGACAGAGAAACATTGAGTCTGATCGGCCAGGCTGTCGCGGCGATCCTGAGAAAAAAAACGGACGCGCCTCCGCGCATTATCATAGGCCGGGATACGCGCGAATCCGGCCCGGCCATCGAGCAAAGCATCGCCGCCGGCGCCTGCGCTCTGGGAGCGAGAGTAGAATCGGCAGGCGTGATAACGACGCCGGGAGTCGCCTATCTGGCGCAAGCGGCGTCCTTCGATGCGGGAGTCGTGGTGTCGGCTTCGCACAACCCCTATCAGGACAATGGCATCAAGATCTTTACGCCTTCCGGTAAGAAGCTCGATGACGAATTGGAGCGCGAGATTGAGATGTTGGTGAACCACGGCTCTCTCGCTTCCTCCGTGAATGAGGTCGAGATAGAACCGAACCTTGAATACATCGACAAGTACATAGATTTTCTTTCGAGTAGTTTCGATCTACGGTTGGACGGCTTTCGGTTGGCGCTCGATTGCGCGAACGGCGCTGCCTCGCGCATCGCTCCGGAGGTATTCTCACGGCTCGGAGCGCACGTTAGCGTCCTGTCGGCGGAACCAAATGGACGCAATATAAATCAGGATTGCGGATCGCTTCATACCGAGCCCCTGCGAGCATATGTGCGGCAAAACAGTTTTGACGCCGGGGTTGCATTCGACGGCGATGCGGATCGCGCTCTTCTGGTCGACGAAAAGGGAACCCTCGTCGACGGCGATCACGAATTACTGATTCTTGCGGAATATTTAAAATCACGGGGATTGCTCAAGGGCAATATGGTCGTCACGACCGTTATGGCGAATCTCGGGCTCGAATTGGCGCTCGCTGAGCGAGCTATCGAGATGACGAGAACGCCTGTCGGAGACCGTTACGTGCTGGAGGAGATGCTTATTCGCGATGCCAGCCTGGGCGGCGAGCAATCCGGTCATATAATAATGCCCGATATTTCTCTGGCGGGTGACGGAATAGTAACGGCGATAGAAATGCTCAAGGCGATCAAGACCTCTGGTCGAAGCCTGGGCGAGCTCGCGTCCTCGCTAACGAAATATCCTCAGATATTGATCAACGTGCCGGTGAAGAGAAAACCGCCTCTGGAATCGTCTCCGCGACTCCAGCATGAAATACTCGAGCTCCAACGATCGATGGGCAGGCACGGGAGACTTGTCGTGCGTTATTCGGGGACCGAAAACCTCGCCCGAGTGATGATAGAAGGCAAGAGCCAATCAGAAATTGAAGCGCAAGCGCGCCGACTGGCTGAAGTCATCAAAGACGAGCTCAGTTAATTCCCGTATGCGCGTTCAGACCCGCTCAGCTAGCGCTTGTTTCGAGCGCGGTTGACGAATGATATGAAAGCGGGAATCGAGCCAACGTAGCCTTTGGCGGTATCAATGACCGAGCCTTCGCTGTTGAGTACAAATGTGGTAGGGAATCCGGTGACGCCTGTTTGCTTAGCGAACCGCTCCCCTTCCCCTCCGTCTTCGGCATCGAGCTTGAGGAAAACCGCATCTTTCGAGAGCGACGCGACCCGTGGACTGCTGTAGATATTGTCGTCCATTTTATGGCACCAGCCGCACCAGTCGGTGTACACGTCCACAACAACAACCTTTCGATTCGACGAAGCCTCTTCGAGCGCGCCGCGCAGATCCCGCCGCCAGTCTATGCTGCCTTTTGCAAATTCACTCACCGAATTCGGCTGGGCCGGAAGTGAGCTTGTGTCGCCTATTTCCACCAGCGATCTCTTCGACATAACATCATCGGTGGTGAGCGTCGGGACTCTATGCCTCGACTCCTGAGCCTGCCCAATCGTAACAAGCGATACTAAGATTGCCGCGATCAAGGAACCGTTCTTTATTGATCTCTGTCCCATTTTGACTCCTATTTTTATCAAGGCGAGCTTGCCTCGCGGAGGTAGTATCGGGCTGATCAAATCCGGAATCAACACTTTACTTTTGGCGAATTCATGCTGATTTCCCGTGTGCTTGACACGAATATGGCTCGCGTGTAGAGTTGACCCTTGCCTCAGGCTATATGAATCAAAAAAGAGACAGGTGCGTTAACGAGGAGCCCTGCCGCGCTTTCTTCAATCGAAGAAAGCACCGTTGCAAAAGCGACAACAGAATGATTGTAGAGGCGCCTACATTCCAAGGTGGATGTACGTTGGAGGCTGCTTAAGTTTTCCGCCTTGGGACCAGGCTGGATGTTCGCGAATGGTGGAAATTTCCCCCGTCGAATTCCTCCTGTCGCGAACACGTCGAAGGACTTGAATCATTAGGGCGCTGAGAGCATACTGTGGAAATATTTCTTCGGCGGAAATGCTTCAAAAAAACAAAAGAACGATTCAAGGTTGAGGAGGAGTAGCTATACATGGCGATAGAGGACGCAACCCAACCCGGCACTATGGCGTCGGACGCGGCAACAGGAGCTGCGACGAGCACCGAAAGCGCCGGCCCAGAGAACTCCCCGGAGGTTCAGCCGACCGCGGCTGAGACGACAAGCGGAGAAGCTTCAACCGGCCCGGCAACCGAACCAGCAGCAACCCAAGAAACAGCAACCCAGGAAACACCTACGCAGGAACCAACCCAGGAAACACAGGGTCAGGACTTCGGCGCCCTCCTTGACAACTACGAACGCGAAAGCGCGTCGACGGTTCAAGAGGGCGAAGTGGTCAAGGGACTGGTAGTCAATATCTCAGGGCAAAATGTGCTCGTTGATATAGGCTACAAATCCGAAGGCGTTGTTCCGCGTGAAGAGGTGTCCGACCGGCACGGCAACATTACGGTTAAACCGGGCGACGAGATCAGCGTTCTCATAAAGAGCCTTGAAAACCAGGACGGCTACGCGATTCTTTCCAGGGCCGACGCGGTTAGAATGCAGTCGTGGGACAAGCTTAGAAATTCTCACCAGAGCCACGAAACTGTAACAGGCCGCGTGCTCGAAAGAATAAAGGGCGGACTCAAGGTCGAAGTCGACGGGGTTGTCGCGTTCCTTCCCGGATCCCAGGTTGACGTACGGCCGGTGCGAAACCTCGAAAGCTACATCGGTCAGGAAATCGAAGCCCGAGTCATCAAGCTGAATCGGAAGCGCGGTAACGTAGTTTTATCGCGCAAGGCCGTCCTTGAAGAAGGCTTCAATCAGAAGAAAAAAGACACGCTCGAAGCCATCGAAGAAGGCGTTGTTCTTGAAGGCACGGTCAAGAGCCTGACTGAGTACGGCGCGTTCATCGACCTCGGCGGAATAGACGGCCTGCTTCATATCACCGATATGAGCTGGAGCCGCGTACAGGCGCCGGGAGAAGTATTCAAGGTCGGCGATTCGCTTCAAGTCAAGGTGTTGAAGTTCGACCGCGAAAGAGAACGAATCTCTCTTGGGTATAAGCAGCTCATCCCCGATCCCTGGCAGAGCGTCGCCGAGCGCTTCCCGCGAGGCACGCACCTGCGCGGAAAGGTCGTCAGCCTGACCGACTACGGCGCGTTCATCGAAATCGAGCCCGGTGTTGAAGGTCTCGTTCACGTGACTGAGATGACCTGGTCGAAGCGGCTCAAACATCCATCGAAACTCCTGTCGGTCGGACAGGAGGTGGAAGCGGTCGTCCTCGACGTCGATACCGTCAATCGCCGCATCAGCCTCGGGCTGAAACAGACGGTCGCCGATCCCTGGGACACGCTTCCTCATAGATATCACATCGGCTCGCGCGTGACCGGAAAGGTCCGCTCCCTTACGAATTTTGGAGCGTTCGTTGAAATCGAAGACGGCATCGACGGACTCGTTCACGTATCCGATGTATCCTGGACCAAGCGAATCAAACACCCATCCGACGTCCTCAAAAAAGGACAGCAGGTCGATGCCGTAATAACAAACATCGACGTTGAGAATCGCCGGCTGAGCCTCTCGATGAAAGATCTCGAACCCAATGCCTGGGAGACTTTCTTCGACACTCATCGAGTAGGCGTCGTCGTCACCGGCAAGGTAGTCAGGTTTGCCAGCTTCGGTGCGTTCGTTGAAATTCAAGAAGGCATCGAAGGCCTGTGCCATGTTTCCGAGCTGAGCGATGACCGTATAGAGAAACCCGAAAACGCCGTCAAGATCGGGCAGGTCATGCCCTTCAAGGTATTGAAGCTCGATCCCGCGCAAAAGAAGATCGGATTATCCGCGCGCGCCGTTGGTAAAGATGATGATCCCGAAGATGTTAGAACCTATCACGAAACCGGGGCGGGTATGGCGACGCTTGGCGACATAGCTAATCTGCTCAGCACCTCACCGGAGAGCAAGAAGAGCGACGAGTGACGCTGTTCCGCTTTACGGTGCGTTTTCAAGAGGCCACGGAACTTGCGTTTCCGTGGCCTTCTTCATTTCCGCAATGTGCAGCTCTACGACAGAGTAACTTATGGATCACCTCTGGAGTCCCTGGCGCTATAAATACATCGCATCGGCCGCGCCCAATGCCGGCTGTGTATTCTGCCGCGCGCGCGACGGAAAAGACGATCGCGAGAGCTTCGTAGTCTGGCGCGGCGCCCAGACCTTCATCATTCTTAATATCTTCCCCTACACAAGCGGACACTTAATGATCGTGCCCTTCGAGCACGAGGCTTCGCTCGCCGCACTGGACGAGGCAACCACAACGGAGATGATGGAGACGGCTAAGCGCGCGCAAATCGCGATTGTCGCCGAATACAGGCCCGATGGATTCAACATAGGGATGAATCTTGGCGCGGCGGCCGGCGCGGGTATAGCCGAGCATCTCCATCTTCACGTCGTGCCCCGTTGGACGGGCGATGCCAATTTTGTATCCATCATCGGCGAGACGAGAGTTCTGCCCGAAGACCTTGTCGTGACTTATGAAAAACTGAAGAAACACTTCGTGTGAGGCTGAATATGCTAGACCTGAACTTCGTACGCGATAATTTCGACCTCGTAAGAAAGAAGCTTGAAACAAGAGGCGCGCGAGCGGACGCGCTGGACCGGTTTGCCGAAGTGGACTCGCGGCGCCGCTCGCTCATTCGTGAGCGCGATGAAAAAAATGCGCTCAGGAACAGAGAGAGCCAGGAGATCGGCGCTCTCATGAAGGCCGGAGAAAAAGCCGGCGCGGAATCGCGGCGAGCAGCGGTTCGCGAGCTAGGCGCCGGCATCACCGCGATAGAAGGCGATCTTGCTTCGGCCGAAAACGAGATGTCGGAGTTGTTGACTACTCTGCCGAACCTTCCTGACGACAGCGTTCCGGCCGGCGTCGATGAAACGGCCAATATCGAAGTAAAGCGCTCCGGTGAGCCGCCGCGCTTCTCGTTCGAGCCTCGCGATCATGTCGATATCGGAACGTCGCTCGGCATCCTTGATCTCGAACGCGCCGCGAAGATAACGGGTGCTCGATTCGCGTTTCTGACCGGAGTTGGAGCGCGACTCGAGCGCGCCTTGATCAACTTCTGCCTCGACGTACAGACGAGCAACGGCTACACCGAAGTGCTTCCCCCTTTCATCGTCAATCGGGGAGCGTTATTCGGAACAGGACAGTTGCCGAAATTCGAAGAGGACCTGTTCAAGCTCAGCGATGAGCGCGGATATTACCTGATACCGACGTCCGAGGTTCCGCTCACGAATATGTTTTCGCAAGAGATTCTCGAAGGGTCGGCTCTCCCGATCAAGATGACCGCTTATACGCCTTGCTTTCGATCCGAAGCCGGAAGCTACGGAAAGGATACGAAAGGCCTCATTCGGCAGCATCAGTTCGATAAGGTGGAATTGATCAAGCTTACGCGGCCCGAAGACTCCTACGCGGAATTGGAGAGCCTTACGCAGGATGCCGAATCCGTGCTTGAGCGTCTGGGGCTTGCATACAGACGAGTAGCCCTGTCGACCGGCGACATGGGTTTCTCCGCGGCAAAAACGTATGACCTCGAAGTGTGGCTGCCAAGCCAGAACACGTATCGCGAAATATCGTCGTGCTCCAATTGTGAAGCGTTTCAAGCACGTCGCGCGCAAATCAGATTCAAGCGCGAGCCAAAATCAAAGCCCGAATTCGTTCACACCTTGAATGGTTCCGGACTGGCGATTGGCCGCACGTGGCTCGCAATCCTGGAGAACTTTCAAGATGAAGATGGATCTGTGTTGATGCCTGAAGCCTTGAGGCCGTATCTCAACGGCTTGGAGCGAATCACAATGCAAAAATGAAGGCGATTTCTCGAGATAAAAAAAAGCGAGGCCATCACTAGAGCGCGCTAAGCTTTGCTCGAGAGGGTCCGTTCTCGATATGCACTTTGTCGGCAAGCAGATTGTCACGCGCTCAAGGGGGTGAGGTCCCCGAGCAACAGTAACGAGACTGCTAACGTCAGTACATCGGCCGAGCACGACTCTTGATGGCCTCGTTTGGGCAACTCAAAAACAATCAAAGAACCGCGCTTTGATAAGGCAATGACTGTGCCAACTGCAAGCATATTGTTAAACTGCCTCATTGATTCAGTTGAGCATGAATGCAGGGGGTGCGTGCTCTTAGTGACATTTCAAAGTGACGCTATTAATGCGAAGGTATCGTTGATTTGACCGATTGGAGGCCTTAGATGAGCACGATCATGCATACGAACCGATGTAAGCAAACTCCTCTTCTTATCTTCATCGTGATTTTTATCATCGCGATGACCGCGCAACGCCTTGCACGCAGCGCCTCGATTCAGAAGGATGGTCCTGATTTCACTGCTGCCAGAGATGAAGCAGCCCAGATCCTCTCGGGCTTTATCAAAGTAGATACCACGAACCCTCCCGGCAATGAGACAAAAGGGGCCCAGTATCTGAAAGGGATTCTCGATCGCGAAGGGATCGCCTCCGAGATCTTCGAGCTCGAACCGGGCCGCGGCAATATCGTCGCGCGGTTGAAGGGCTCCGGGAAAAAGAAGCCGCTGCTCCTGATGGGTCATATCGATACCGTCGGCATAGAAAAAGAGAAATGGACGTTCGATCCTCTGGGCGGCTTCATCAAAGATGGATACGTCTATGGCCGGGGGGCGTCGGATGACAAGGGGATGGCCAGCGCCTGCCTGGAAGTGTTCCTGCTGCTGCACAGACAGAAAGTATCACTCGATCGCGACGTTATTTTTCTGGCTGAAGCGGGCGAAGAAGGAACCAGCCGCGTCGGAATCGACTTCATGGTTGAAAAGCACTGGGACGCGATCGAGTGCGAGTATGCATTAAACGAAGGCGGCGAGATACACGAGACAGGCGGCAAGGTTCAATACGTGGGAGTGGCCACAACCGAAAAAGTCTCTCGTGGAATGCGTCTGGTAGCGCATGGAACGAGCGGCCACGGATCGATGCCGCGCTCCGACAACGCAATCACCCATCTTGCCGCCGCGGTTGCAAAGGTGGGCGCCTGGCATGTTCCGATGCGTCTTAACGAGACGACTCGAACATTCTTTTCACGCCTGGCCGCGGTGAGCACGCCTGAAGACCAATACCTCTTCACCCATCTCGAAGATCCAAAAGCGACCGACTCGGTACAGGAAAAGATCAGGGCAAAGAGCATCAAGTACAACTCGATGCTCAGGACTTCGATTGTTCCCACGATCATCAAAGGCGGATTCCGCAGCAATGTGATACCGGGCGACGCGGAATGTACCCTTGACGTAAGGGCCGTGCCCGACGAAGACATACCGGCGCTGATCGAATCGCTGCGCCGCTTGATCAACGATCCAGCCGTCGAAATCGTGCCGCCTTCAGGACGCGGCCGTCCAAGCACGCCTCCGTCGGGCTTGAAGACCGAATTATTCGAAGCGCTCGAGCGATCTCAGCGCAGCGTTTTTCCGGGAGTTGTAACTCTTCCGCTCATGTTGACCGGCGCAACCGACTCCGCCCAGCTTCGCGCGAAGGGTGTCCAGGCATATGGATTGGGCAGCGTTGTGAGCGACCGCGAGCTCGCCGCCATTCACGGCAATGACGAACGGCTGTCCGTGAGTGGATTGGGCAAGTTTGTAGAATTCATCTACAAAGCGGTAGTCGATGTTGCGAGATCTAAATAGAGGTCCAAATTTATTGAATGCCGCGAAAACGGCTGGTTTGACACTCTATCGGCGCGCTGCCTACAATCGAGCGAAACGCGAAGCGAAGAGCAGGATTCAATTGGTGAAGCAACGACCTCCCGACCGCATTGGAATAATCATCAAACCGAATGAGCCGCGCGCGAAGATGCTGGCGGCGCGCATTGCCGATTGGGCGAGCGCTGCCGGCGTTGCCGTTCTCGTGGACGACCGCGTAGCTGGAAGCCTGGCTAAAGAACTATGCGCTCCCAGCGCCGAGATAGCCGAGAAGAGCGATGTTTTGGTCGTGCTTGGCGGAGACGGTACGATGATCGGAGCCGCTCGGTTGGTCGCGGGCCGCGACACACCGGTTCTCGGAGTCAATCTCGGATCGCTCGGTTATCTTACCGAATTCGCGGTTGAAGAAACGATTCCAGCATTGGAGTTGCTGACAAAAGGCGACTACGAAGTAGAGAGCAGGGTCATGCTCGACTGGACGGTCATACGAGGCGCAACTACAGCCGGGGAAGGCTCGGCGGTAAATGACGTCGTGGTCAACAACGGCACATTGGCGCGCGTGTTCGAGATAGACTGCTCGATCGGAGATAATTACGTAACCACATATCGCGGAGACGGCTTGATAGTAGCCACGCCGACCGGTTCCACCGCCTACAATCTTTCCGCTGGAGGCCCGATCATTCACCCCAACACGAAGGCAATTGCCATAGCGCCGATTTGTCCTCACACTCTTACCAATCGCCCGATCGTATTACCGGACTCTTCCGAAATAACGCTCGAGCCCAAGCCTCACAATCAAGAGGTCAGGCTGACCGCGGATGGTCAGGCCGGATTGCCGCTGGCCGCGGGTGATCGCGTGCTGATCAAGAAGAGCAGCCGCACCTTCAACATTATTCGTCCTCCAAGCAAAGAATATTTTCAAATCCTGCGCGACAAACTCAAGTGGAGCGGCCGTTGATCGAGCCCGGATCACATATTTATGCTTATCCCGATTAGCGACGATAACAGCGACAGAATATCGACTCCCTATATCGTCTATTTCCTGATCGCCGTAAACGTAGTCGTCTTTTTGCTCGAGATCTCGGGGGGCTCCGCCTTCATCGCAGGCTATTCCGTGATCCCCTACGAAATCACTCATGGAGTCGACCTGGTGACATCCGGCAGACTGCGTGCCGGCGAAATGCTTCAAGCCCCCGGTCCCAGTCCGATTTATCTCACGCTGATCAGCGCGATGTTCATGCATGGCGGCTTCATGCACATTGCCGGAAACATGCTCTATCTTTGGATTTTCGGCGACAACGTTGAAGACGATTTCGGGCATTTTAAATTTTTGATTTTCTATCTGGTCTGCGGGCTGACCGCATCATTTTCTCAGATAGCAGTCGATCCCAATTCTATGATTCCGTCGCTTGGTGCATCCGGAGCTATTGCGGGCGTGCTCGGGGCTTATCTGATAATGTTTCCTCGCAACCGCGTCCGCTGCATTCTTCCGCTGGGATTTATCTGGACCACGATCGAGCTGCCCGCAATAGCGGTGCTGGGATTTTGGATAGTCCTTCAAGTAATAAGCCAGTACACCGCGTTCAGCCATACAGCCCAGCGAAGCGGCGGAGTTGCTTACATGGCCCACATTGGAGGGTTCGCGGCGGGCATCGTCCTCACTTTTGTATTTCGGAGCCGGCGGCCTCCGCGTTTTCGCACAGCGAGTTATTACGAGGATGATTAAACTCGAGAACCTCACCAAAGATTACGGAACACATCGCGCGGTCGGCGGCGTGAACCTTGAAGTGCCCTCGGGACAGCTCATCGGCTATCTGGGTCCGAACGGCGCCGGAAAATCCACCACGGTAAAGATGCTGACCGGAATGATGGCTCCGACGAGCGGGCGCGCTGAAGTCTGCGGATTCGACACGATGCGCGAGAACATCGAGGTCAAGCGAATCATCGGATACGTTCCAGAATCGGGCGCGGTGTACGAGACGCTGACCGGGCGCGAGTATCTTGAAATGGTCGGACGCCTCTACGGTCTCAAGGAGAAGCTGATCCAGGAGCGCGTAGAAAAATTCGGCGATTTCTTCGAGCTTGGGGAGGATACGCTCGGCGGAATGCAGCTCTCGGCATATTCGAAAGGGATGAAACAGAAGATCGTCATCTCGGCGGCGCTGATTCACAATCCCCGGGTGATCTTCTTCGATGAACCGCTCAACGGGCTCGACGCAAGCACGCAATTGATGTTCAAGACGCTGATCAAGAACCTGGCGGCCGAGGGAAAGACGATCTTTTACTGCTCGCACGTGCTGGACGTTGTTGAAAGGACCTGCGAGCGCATAGTGATCATCGATCACGGCGTCGTTGTCGCGGATGGAACGCTCGTAGAACTGCAAGCTTTAAGCGGCGAAGGATCGCTGGAACAGATTTTCAACAAGCTGACATCCCACCTGAATGTGGAGGAGCGCGCGGAAGAGTTCTCAAGGAGTTTTGGCTTCTAACCGCCCCGTTCTCGCCTGTGTTATTCATGTATTCGCTGATGAGAAAACCTCTCGAACGTCTCGGCGTCGACACTCCTCAGTTAGTTACGCTGCTCGGTGTTTATCTAAAGCAAGACTTCAGGCGCCAGGGCAGCACCTTGCGCTTTGGAAAAACCGAGGCCGTGATCGGCAACAAGGCGGTTCTGTTTCTCTCGGGCGTCTACATTTTCATGGGCCTCGTTATAGGCATCGCGGACGTAACGATGCAAATCGATGTATTCGGCTACTGCGTGATCCTGCTCAGCTTCACAATGTTTGTCACCGCTCTTTCCGTGATTGCCGAATCGAGCAACGTCATCTTCAACGACACCGAAATAGACGTGATCGGTCATATGCCCGTCAATGATCGGACCTTGTTTCTGGCAAAAGGATTGAGCCTTCTTGCCTTCTCTCTCGTGATCGGACTCTCTTTCAACTTGTTTCCATCGGTGTTAGGGATATGGGCAGTGAGATCGGGCCTGCTCTTCTGCATCATTCATCCGATCACCGCCGTTCTGGTGTCGGTTTTCGCGACGTCATTGGCGCTCGTGAGTTACGGCGTTCTTATGAGGCTTGCCGGCAAAGAGCGGTTTGACAGCATCGTGACCTACAGCCAGATCGTGCTCACCCTCATTTTCATGTTTGGCTATCAGATAATGCCGCGCCTGCTTGGCGCGACCGGGCTCTCCATCTCGAGCGATATTCGATGGTTTCATCTGTTGTATCCGCCGGCGTGGTACGCGGGATTGACTATGTCGGTACTTGGACACGCTTCGCCGATCGTGCTCGCGCTTGCCGCATGCGGACTCTTCGCGGTAACCGCGCTCGCGTATGCGGCGGTTCGAAAAGTGAGCACCGGTTATTCGGCGTCTCTGTCGAAGCTCACATACGATTCGACAAAGGAGCGGACCAATCAAAATAAGCGGCGACACGAGGGAATCCATAGCGAACGAAGCATCGTTACCCTTCTGAAAAATCTTCTGCTGAGAAAACCCGTAGAGCGGGCCGTATTCAGCCTCGTCACCGCCTACTTCACGCGCAATCGCGAGATTAAGATCAGGGTCTATCCGACGCTCTCCTACTTCATAGTGTTTCCGTTGATGGGAGCCTTTTCCGAAAAGCTAAACGGCGCGATGTCGACTTTCTGGATACTGATGGGAGCGGCGATGGTTCCACTCGTCGGGCTGACTGCAATAGAGGCGCTCGCGTTTTGTGAGCATTATCCCGCGGCTCACATCTTTCGCATTACGCCTGTCGCGCATCTTGGCGAGATTCATAGCGGCTTACGTAAAGCCGCCGCTATCTGCACGGTGCTCCCTTGCTTCGGAATAATCCTGATTCTTTTTTGGGTCGTCTTTCATTCCTGGATAACCGCGGTGTTGTTGATCATTCCATGGCTGGCGGTGACTCCGACCATTCTGATGCTTCCATTCTTCTTCAAAGAGGTAATTCCGCTCGCGAAGAGATATCGTAAGGGCGAGCAGTCTGCTCGAATCCAGGTTCTCGCGCTGCTTTCATTCATAATTCTCGGCACTCTTGTAGGGCTGCAGACGGCGGCATTCAGATCTACGTTTCCGTACTGGATCTTTGTAGTAACCAGCGTAATCGTATCTCCAATCTCTTACCTCGCGGCTCGGGGCCTTAGCAGAGAATCGCGCCCGCTTATCCCGTCCGAGTCGTCGCTCGACTCTGACGCTCAGATTCAGGGATGAGGCTGTTGATCGACTCGGGTAGGAAGAACGCATAGTCCTTCACCGACTAAAAAAGGCGGGCATTTCGTCCCGCCTTTAACTCATCAATCATAAGAAACAAACTACCATCTGAATCTCGCCGAAAGCTGCACCGTGCGAGCGAGATCGGTACCCGTCGGATCGCCCAGCCCGCCGAACACCCGTCTCTGTAGGTCCTTGCTCACTTTTCCATGTTTGAGATCCTGAATCGTGAGAGCACGGCCGTCCGATCCGATGTAGCGGCCTGTCTGCGCGTTCAAACATACGCGACAGTTTGGATCGGTAGATACCGGCATCGTATTAACCGTATCCAGCCCATTGAACAGGATGAAGAGAGGCTTATTGAAGATGTTGAAAACATCCGCCTTCAATTCGACCCTTATGCTTTCGTGAATCTTGAAAGCCTTGGTGAACGACAGGTCGAATCGATAATACGGATCGCCCTGCCCGCCATTGCGAACCAGATCCCCATTCACGAATTGAAAATCTACGGTATCGCCCGTGAAGGTATCAACGGCGCCGAGCGGGCTCGCTCCACCCGGGGCAAGAAACGTCGTCTGCGGGCAGTGACACGCGGCGCTGCCGTTTGGACCTACAAGCAGGTTCGTACCGGCTCCGCCATTAGCTATGTTGGTAGCAACCAGCGTCCCGTCGGGTAACACGTTCGGGCGCTGTTGAGTCTCCGAGCCAATGCCGGGGAAAAAAGCGTTCGCGAACGGAGCGTCGCCCGTCGAAACCGGATAGGGCCTTCCGGATTGAATGGTTCCGATTACTCCGATAGTCCAGTTGTTCACGACGTGCTTTAAAAAACCGGCGGAAGAAGCGCTGGCGGTCTCGAACACCGCTCCGAAGTTTGCCTGATGCCTTGTGTCGCTCTGGGCAAGCGCTCGATCGGCTCGGATGTTACTAGGATCGCCAGGCTCCGAAAGCCCGAAGAAGTCTTCCGAAGAAGAGAGCTGCTTCGAGAGCACGTAGCCGGCCTGGAACTGGAAATGATGTGACATGCGCTTCGTCGCGTTTAGGAGCAGGCCGTGATACGCCGAGGTGCGCGAGTTCTCGTTGGTGCGAATCGCCGTAAATCGAGGATCGGGCCGAGGCCCAAAATAGAAGAAGCCCGGATGGGCCGGATCGGGATTGATCGTTGGGAAGTTGGTATCACGCTCGCCAAACAACCCGAACCCGAGCACGCTGAGATAACCGACGTCAACCACCATTGTCGTGCCGATCTGTCGAGTCACCGTGAGATTGAAATGCCTGGTCTCAGGATTCTTGAGATCGGGTGAGATCGGGCGAATGCGGCCAAATTCATTTGGCCTCCTGAGCGATGATAATAAACTGTCGGGCGGCCGGCCGGGGAAAAACGATAGAACCGCCGGATTGACGAACGTTGTTGTGAAGAGATTGACGCCGTCGAAATTCAACGAATCCAGGACGACGTTGAGATATGCGAGCTCCGTGACTTCGGCCGCTGAAGCCCGAATCACGCTTCTGCTCTGATCTCCGAACAGAGTATGCAGGAAGCCGCTCTTGAAATTCGGGCTCCATGCTATTCCGATTCTCGGCTGCAGGTTGTTGTGATCCGACGAGCAGGCAGGAATGATTCCATTGCCCTGGCTGCAATCGCTGCCATTGACCGCCGGTCCTGTCCCGCCTCTGAACGCTCCGTTCTCGAGATCGTACCTGACGCCGTAGTTGAGCGTCAGATTCGGTTTGATCTTCCAGGTGTCTTGAGCATAGAGACCATAGATGTTATCGGCTGCCCGGACCTTTGCCGGACCGATTCCGATCGTCAGTGACGACGGCGGTCCCTGATTCGGGAACGCATGGAATCCCTGATACAGCCCAAAGGCAAATTGGGTGAACAGCGAATTGTACGGGAAGCGGCTTATGTTCAAGCCGGTCTTCAGAGTATGTGCTCCGTGGTTCCAGGAAAAGTTATCTACATACTGGTAGCGGTTTTGATCCGCGCCCTGCGGACAACAGAACGCTGCTCCAAAGTAAAAATTGGGACCCTGCTGCCCGGGCTGGTCCGTCTTCGTTGGAGTCGAGCTGAGAAATCGATGCCAGAAGAATCGCGCTTCATTCACCGTGTGCAGGGTCGGTGTTGAAGTTATTCCGATGTTCAGCGTGTGATCGTGAATCACTTGAGCGACCAGCGATTCAGGAGATGCGGTCGGCGCAATCTGGAGAAGCAGATTGTCCGTGAGATCTCGCTGAAGGTTGAACCGGGCCGAGATTCGGTTGTTCGCATTGAGTTGATGATCGACTTTGGTCGACCAGAGGATCTCCTTGGTCGGCTGCGTAATCGATAACGAGCCGGTCGGCGGCACCAACTGGAGAGGAATGCCCTGCCGCACCTGCTCGTAGGTAGTGAACCAGAAAGTTCGGTCCTTTATTAATGGACCGCCCGCGGTGAAACCGCCTTCATACTTGTGGAAAGGCGCTCGTCTGAAGTTTGCATCGTCGCTGAGATTGTAAAAGAACGTCGAAGCGGTCAGATTCCGGCCGCGAGTATAGTAGTGGGCGTCGCCGTGGAAACCATTCGTTCCGGACTTTGTGATCACGTTCAGGATCACGCCGCCCGCCTGCCCAAACTCAGCGTTGTAATTGTTGGTCAGGACCTGAAACTCCTTTACCTCTTCAACAGAAGCGCCAAGCGCATCGCGCGTCGATACGACCTGATCGGAGATCGTGCCTCCGTCGACGTTGACCTGTATGCCCCGGTTGTTGACCGCCCCTGGACCAATCAAGTCGCTCGAGACGCTGGTAAGGTCGTACTTCACACCCGGTGCAATTACCGCAAGCCCAGCATAGTCGTTGGCGAAGCCTCCAACTCCATTGAAGCTTGTTGTCGTCGGAAGCGTTGCGACTTGCTTCTCGTCGATGACGCTCGATACTTCCGTCTTGTTAGTTTCAACAAGAGGCGCGGCTGCCGTAATATCCACGGTCTCCGATGTCCCGGTGACCGCCAGATTGAAGTTGACGTCCCGCTGCTCGCCAACTTGCAATCTCACCGCTTTTACTTCTTTCTTGCCGAACCCTTTGGCTTCGACCCGAATGTCATAAAGGCCGGGAGGCAGGCTGTCGAATCTGTACAAGCCGTCGGATGTGGTTCTTGTAGTGCGTTCACTGCCTGTGTCTACATTCCTGGCGATGACGGCGGCTCCCTGAAGGACCGCTCCTTGCGGATCGATGACCGCTCCAACAATGGTGGCGGTCGCGGACTGTGCATTACACAAGGATGCGGAATACATTGCGAAGAGTATCAGCGCTAATAGCTGACTCAAGAGACGTTTTGCCATATCAGATCTCCTTGCTTCTGAGCTTTTTTTGTTTTGCTCAGCCTGAAATGAACTTCTATACAACAGTTAAGCAGCAGAGATGCGCGAGAAGAATCAGCCTGCCTGGGGAGTCTGGTAACGAACAATCCATATCATGATTGGCATCGGCGGTCAAAGCAGTGGTGACAAACGCGCCTATGATATGACAGATTGACCCAATTCGCCGTCGAACCGGCCTCCGCTAAGCCCAGGCTTGCCCGCGCCTGCGGACGTTAAAAGAGCGGCGTATTTCCCGGTCGAACCGGCCTCCGCTGGCGAGCACAGGCTTGCGGACCTTAAAAGAGCGATGCATTCCCGGTCGAACCGGCCTCCGCTGAGCCGAGGCTTGCCCGCGCCTGCGGACCTCAAGAGAGCGGCGCATTTCCCAGTCGAACCGGCTTCCGCTGAGCCGAGGCTTGCCCGCGCCTGCGGACGTTAAAAGAGCAACACATTTCCCTGTCGAACCGGCCTCTGCCGATCAGGCCTGAAGGGCCGACTATAAAATAGCCATCAGGGGCAAGCGCGAAGCGCGTCGCCCCTGGTTCCCGGCCCATTGCCTACAAGCGCTGAAGGCGCGACATAGCCGCTTCGTTGCTACGCCAGAAACCATTGATGTCGTCGCGCGAGGATTGAAATAGGACAATTGAGGTTGAAACGAGAACGACGAGCGTTAAAAGAAGAACGGCAAGGGTTGAAACGAACAAGACTTTGTGTGGGTTAGCCCCTAATCCTCGTCGTCGCTCTGCGATTGATTTTAGCCCAGCGTTTAAACGAGTATCAGTTGGGTGGAGCGGAAGCCAGTATCCCCAAGAATCGCGATTGAGTCGATATGAGCTGCGCGCGTGATCTGAGATCGTTTTTTTCGTAATGCCCTTATCTGAAAGGCCTCGCCGACAAGAACATGCGCAATCGTATTTGCTTCATCCGAGTTGTCGCGGCAGAATTCACCACCGCGGGTTGAAAGCGGCGGAACCGCGTCTCTTCGATGATGCGTTATATGCGCTTGAGCTGGGTGAACAAAAACTCTGCTGTTCCGTTCTTAGGACCTTGGCGGGAGCAATCCCCGCCAACTACTACCGCTTTGCGACTGAGCAGCATGGAGATTAAGAATCATGAAGCATAAATTAATTAAATTATCAGGTTTTCTTGTCTTGTTGTTAACTGTCCTTGCATTCGTTGATCAGACTCTTGCGCTGGACCGACAAATGAAACAAGAGAAATTGGAAGAACCGCCAACACACGCCTTCACAAGCTCTATGAACGGCGCCCTAGTGCTTCAAGGCGGCGGCGATATCCTTCCCGAGATCTGGTCACGCTTCGTCGGTCTCGCCGGCGGGCCGGAAGCAAATTTTGTTTTCATCCCTACAGCAGACGATCCGACCGATCCTCAGAACCCCTCTCAAGACGAGTTTCCCACTAAGAATTTCAGGCGCGTCACAGTGCTACACACTCGATGTCGTATGCAGGCCGATACTGAGGCGTTCATAGCCCCGCTGCGGGCTGCCAACGGAGTTTGGTTTGGCGGAGGTCGGCAATGGCGCTTGGTGGACTCCTACTTGAACACCCGCGTCCAGCGTGAGCTACAGGGAGTTTTGGAGCGCGGTGGAGTTATCGGGGGGTCTTCAGCGGGAGCTACAATCCTGGGCTCTTACCTGGTACGCGGCGCAATAGCCGGTCCTGAAATCATGATGGCGAAAGGATATGAAGAGGGCTTCGGCTTACTTAAGAACGCAGCTATCGATCAGCACGTCGACACACGAAAAAGAGAAAACGATATGGCTGCCGTGATTACTGCTCATCCCGATTTGCTGGGCATCGGTCTGGAAGAGCCGGCGGCAATTGTGGTAAGCGGCGATCAGCTTGAAGTAATCGGTGCTGGACGCGTCGTAATCACGGACGGCAAAGAGCACGATGGAAAGCGCTACTACTACTTGAAAGTTGGCGACCGATTCAACCTTAAGACCAGGATGAAAGAGTAGACTTCTAACCTGAGCGATGATTATTTTTCCTGGATGTCGATCACGCCGTCAACAATTTCTCGCTCTTGACTTGGAGCTTGCGCGATCCTGAAAGGAATTTCGAATGAAAAGAATACCGTTCTTGTTATTTCTCAGCTTAATGACGCCGATCGCAGATGCGCAAATCCACGGCGGGCCGCGGAAAGGTATACTGATCATACAGGGAGCGGGCGACATCGGTCGGCGTTTGCCGCGGGTATGGGATGACTTTATTCGCCTTGCTGGAGGTCCAGACGCAAACTTCGTTTTTATTCCCACCGCCGATAACGCGGTGGATTTGCACAACCTGCCGCGAGAAGAATTTCCATTCGACCGTTTGAAACACGTGACTGTTCTTCACACACGATGTCGCCCCGAAGCCGACGATGAAGCCTTCGTGGCCCCGCTAAAGAACGCTGCCGGCGTCTGGTTTGGCAGCGGCAGGCAGTTTCGTTTAGTGGATTCGTATCTGCACACTCGGTTCCAGCGTGAGGTGAGAGCTGTATTGGATCGCGGCGGTGTTGTCGGCGGGACATCGGCCGGCGGCGTCATCCTGGCTTCCCATCTCGTGCACAGCGCAATCCTCGACCAGAAGATACTGATCGCGAAAGGATATGAGGAAGGCTTTGGCTATCTCACCAACCTCGTCATCGACCAGAGAATAGAGGTACGGAAAGGAGAGGGAGATATGGCCCCAATAATCGCCTCGCATCCTGAGCTATTAGGCTTGGGGCTGGAGGAATCTTCAGCCATTCTTGTGCGGGGCAACATTCTTGAAGTGATTGGGCCGGGTCGCGTAGCGATTACCGATGGCAAAGATCATGGCGGGACGCGATACTACTTCCTGAGCGCTGGAGATCGGTTCGATTTCAAAACGCGCTCTAAAGTAGCAGCCCGTCCGGGGCGCTAAGCCTGCTATATGATAGCTTGCTCCTTCAGGAGAAGCCGTAGCTCAATTGATACCTCTATGACCAAATACAAATTCGTCGTTACCATTGCGCTCGCCATGCTCACCGGCATTCGAGGCGCGGCTGGCCCTTCATCCGATGCCGCAAGCGCGGTGCGGAGTTACTGTGACAGTCATCAAGCCGCGATCCTTCGAGAGTTCGCGGAGCTTTTAGCCATTCCGAATGTGGCATCGGATGCCGTGAACATTCGACGCAATGCCGCGCTCATAAGCTCGATGATGGAGAGGCGAGGAATCGCGGCCCGCTTGATCGAAGGGAAAGGGTCTCCGGTTGTATTCGGTGAATTAAGAAAACCGGGAGCTACGCGGACTATTGGTATCTATGCTCACTATGATGGACAGCCCGTCGATCCGGCTACATGGACTACTCCTCCATTCAAGCCGACGTTGAGGACGGGATCGATTGAAAGCGGCGGCGCCATAGTCGAATTTCCAAAGCCAGGTGAAAAGGCCGGCGACGAGTGGCGGCTCTATGCCCGATCGGCATCCGACGATAAGGCTCCAATAGTAGCGCTGATGGCCGCGCTGGACGCTCTGAAGGCATCACGCATTGAAATCACCTCGAATCTCAAATTCTTCTTTGAAGGAGAAGAGGAGGCGGGATCGATCCATCTCGAAGAGTTGCTTCGGCGGAACAAGCAATTATTGGATGCCGATGCATGGATCTGCGCTGACGGGCCCGTTCACCAAACGAGAAAGCAAGCCGTCTTTTTCGGATGCCGAGGAGTCGTATCGGCCACGATAACCGTCTACGGAGCTAACCGCGGACTTCACAGCGGGCACTATGGGAACTGGGCTCCGAACGCGGCGATGATGCTGGCAAAACTGTTGGCAAGCATGAAAGACGATTCGGGCCGCGTGCTGATCGCGGGATTCTACGAAGGGATTGAACCTCTCGGCGAAGATGAGAAAAGAGCTATTCGCGAGATGCCCGACTCTGACGCGCAGCTCATGCGAGAGTACGGCATGGCAGCCGCCGAAGGCGCGGGCAAGAGCCTCGCCGAATTGATCAACGAGCCTTCGCTCAACGTTGACGGAATGCGCAGCGAAGACATCGGCGCTCAGGCTCGCAACATCGTTCCTCCTGAAGCAACCGCAACTGTCGATATGCGTCTGGTCAAAGGGATCGAACCGGCCCGCCAGCTTCAGCGGCTGATAGCTCATATAGAGAAGCAGGGCTTTCACGTGGTCAAGGAAACGCCGAGTCAAGAAATGAGATTGAAGTATCCGAGGATCGCTCGCGTCACAAGCGGAGACGGCTACCAGGCCGCACGCACTCCGATGAGCCTGCCGATCTGTAAACAGGTCATTAAAGCAGTCGAAGAGTCCACCGGTTCCAGGCCGGTTCTGATGCCGGTCCTCGGCGGGAGCGCTCCTCTCGCAGTTTTCGCCTCGGTTACCGGAATTCCTCAGATCGGAGTGCCGATCGTCAATCACGATAACAATCAACATAGCTCGAACGAGAACCTGCGGCTAAAGAATCTCTGGGACGGAATCGTCGTCTTGGCCGGATTGATGACAATGAAGTAGGCATCTCCCGGCTCCCTGTTCTGGAAGCGCTCAGCGTTTCAGTTTTCAGCGTTCTTTTTTTTCAGCGATTACCCTGAGGTTATACTTATTCTCTGTTTGTAACCTCGCTGATCTGTTGAGGCCGATGACCAGAGAATTAAGACCCGCACAATTGGACGCCGCGCACGATCTAGGCAGGCATATTTCCGTGACCGCGGGTCCGGGCGCCGGTAAGACCACGGTCCTGGTCGAACGATACCTGCACATCCTCAGAACTCAGGATGTCTCGGTCGATCAAATAGTCGCAATCACGTTTACCAATCGCGCCGCGAACGAGATGCGCGAGCGGCTGCGTTCCGAACTCAGCTCGCTGGTTCGGCTCAGCACCGGTTATGAACGGGCGCGTTGGATACGTCACAAGCGGACTCTCGACGGAGGCGTGATCACAACCATTCACGGATTCTGTTCTCGGCTGCTCCACGAATTTCCCGTCGAAGCCGGCATCGATCCCCAGTTCAAGCTGCTTGACGAACATCAATCGTCGATCTTACTCGAGACCGCCGTCGAAGAAGCGCTCACTGCATTTATCAATTCAGGCCACGAAGCCATAACTCGCCTCACAGCGGGCGTGGGCCGGCAGGCTCTCGTGATGAGCCTCATTGAAATCTACAGGTCGATTCGCAATCCGGGCCTTACCATCGAGCGAGTACGCGAGTTAACCGAAGCAAATCATTCAACCGCCGCCGACTATGCTGAAGCGGTCGAGCGCCTGGACGAGGTAATGGAGCGGTTCGCGCAAAAGCCGGGGTTGTCGCCTGCTTCCGGCAAGAAGCGCGCGGCGGCCGTCGACGCGTGGCGCGAGATTCGTAACTTGCTCACCAATCCGCCCAGCTCTTTTTCGCTCGCGGTCTACTGTCAGGCTGTCGAAGACTTTAGGAAAACCAGACCCCCGGCGCGCGATCCACTCAAGGATATCGTTACTGAGATTGACGGGCTGATCTGGAACGATGAACTCGGGGGTCAGGTTCCGCAACTATTCTTCGATCTCTATGCTCGCGAAGCGTCGCTTGAATTGATAGGCGTGATTGAAAGAGTGGGACGAGAACTGGCCGCAAAGAAAGTCTCGCTTGCCGCGCTCGATTTCGACGATCTTCAACTGGAGGCGCTGCGCCTATTGAATGAGCGGCCGGATGCGCAGCGCCGGACGGCGAGTCGCTACCGGTTCTTTCTTGTCGACGAGTTTCAAGATACGAACGGCCTTCAACGCGAGCTCATGAATCGCCTCGCTCTTTCGGAGCGCCGCGCAAATCTATTCATAGTCGGAGACCGCAAGCAATCGATATATGGATTCAGGGGGGCCGATGTTGATCTCTTCCGTGAAATGAGCTCCGCGCTCGAAGAAGCAGGCGGACAATCCAAATCGCTCACTCTGAATTTCCGAAGCCAGGCCCCGCTAATTCACTTCTTCAATTATCTGTTCGAGAGAATATTCACTCCCGGCGATGACGCCGACGTATCGGAGTTAAACGAGCTGGGATTTGTCGAACACGAGCCAGGAATTGCCGAGCGGCCGGCCGAAGACGCGGGACCGCTTGTTGAAATTCTAATTGACCTGAAAGACCAGGAGGCTGATTCGGCCGGCGACTGGAACGGCCGCGAACGCGACGCCGAGCAGCTTGCGCTCAAGATTCAATCGCTGGTTGACGCGAATGCCGCGCCTCGCGTCTTTAGGTATCTCGACATTGCGTTGCTGTTCAGGTCTCTGACCGAAGTGTCCATCTATGAATCCGCTTTCCGTCGAGCGGGTATTCCATATCAAACAATCGAGGGCAAGGGGTTTTATGCGAAGGAGGAGATCGTAGACCTGATTCAATTGCTGCGGTTCCTCGACAACACTACCGACGAGCTGGCTCTCGCGGCGATTCTCAGATCGCCTCTTGTCGGCATCTCCGACGACACGCTCCTGGCGTTACGATGCGCGCCAGAGATCGATGAAACGAGCAAGGCCGCTCGGGTGCTCGGAACAGCGGACGAACTCCGGCTTCGGCGAGGAGTGCGCGGCTTGTTGAACGCGGTTCGCAATCACGAACTAATAGATCTCATCACCGACGAGGATCATCGAGCGCTCGACCCCTTCAGAGCTTTGATCGAGACGTTGATCGACCAGCGGAATCGGCTCGGGATTGCCGATCTCCTGCGCTTCACAATCGAGACATCGGAATATCGAACGGTTATCGCGGCGGCATTTGACGGAGCCCAACGTCTGGCCAATGTAGACAAGCTGTTCGATCTGGCGGAGAGGTTCGAAGCGTCGGGCGCGCATATGATTCGCGATTTCGTTCGCTTCGTTTACGAGTTCGAACGATCGGGCGCGCGAGAAGGAGAAGGCCGGATTGACGATTCAGCCAATGCGGTTCGGCTTATGACGATACATCAAGCGAAGGGCCTGGAGTTTCCCATAGTGATAATGCCCGAGCTTCAACGTCAGCTCGATATACGTCAGGACTGGTGGCTGCTCGATCGGCATCTCGGTCTCACCGCAAAAGTACCCGACGGAAGAGGGGCTCGCGTTACCGGCTTCACGATGAAACGGTTGCGTGACCGCGCCGGCCTGCGAGAGCAGTTCGAGAGCATGCGGCTTATGTACGTCGCGGCCACTCGAGCGCGGGATCGCTTGATATTTTCGGGAGCAGCGGCTCGAGAGCGTGAGCTTTGCTCAGGCAGACACAACTGGCTTTCGTGGATATGCGAGTCACTTGGGATCGCGGCTCCGCTCGAAAGCAAGCTGCTCAAGCTCACTGACAATCTCGAGGTGCAGCTTACAGCCAACCTGCTCGACTCGAGCACCACGGCTGCAATACTCCGCGAACCGCCTGAACATATTGAAGCGGCGGAGGCCTTTGATGCAGCCGATCCGCTTCCGCTGCTTATGCCCGTCGCCCGCTCCGTCGAGAACGCGGCTTACACATTTACCGTCACTCAGTTGATGAATCACGGCCGTTGCCCGCGTCAGTATTATTTCGATCGAGTGCTCCATGCGCCTTCGGGTGACGAGATCGCGTTCTGGAATAACGCGGAAGCCCCTGAGCCTCCGGCTAATCTAACCGCAACGATACGAGGCGCGGTCATTCACAGGTTTTGCGAGCGGTACGACGAGAGTCTCTCGTTAGACGATTGCCTCCGACGCTCCCTGGACGAAGTGCTGAAGCTGCGCGAAGCCGAGCTGGGTGATCGAATCCGCGAGGTCGAGCCTGAGAAGGCGCTCCGGGAGCTGCGGCCTCTCGCTGAGAATTATTTGAATAGTAATGTTCGAACTCGAATCACCGAGACCCTTGCGTCGGCGGGCGATTTTGACGGGATCGGAGTCGGCGTTTTTAACGAGCAGCATTTTCGTATCCGCCGGCCGCTTGGGTTCATTACGGGCACGATTGACAAGTTACTTGTCCGCGGCCTCGCCGATGGCGACGGACTGAGCGCCGAGATTATCGACTTTAAGACGAATAGATTTCGAACGGGTTTGAAGATGGAAGCTCAAGCTACAATTGGCGAAGCTAAAGCATCCGCTCAGGCGATTCTCTCTCGACGATCACGAGCCGGCGCAGGGCAGCTCGCATTTAATTTCGAGTCCCAACGCGAGGAAGCATCGCTTCTGGGAGAGGTAAATCGAGTCGCGCTCGAGTACAGGTTGCAGGCCCAGGCTTATGCCCTGGCGGTCCGAGAATTGATGCCGTCTGTTAAAAAAGTCAGAGTCGCTTTTCATTTTCTCCACCCCAACATTGAGGTAAGCGTAGCCTCGGACCTTTTGGAGCACAAAGCATGTGCGATAGCCGTGGAGGAAGCGATGTCGCGAATGATTTCTTCGAACGAGCCTGAGTCCTTTCCAGCGAAGCCCGCGGAGCATTGCTACAGTTGCAGCTTTCGCGAGATATGTTTCAAGGGCAGCGAGTGGATCGCAGCGCACTCCGGATGAAGCATGCCGCACGGTCTCCAGCGACTGGGGATTAGGCGCGATTATAGGGCGGCCAACGCACCGGGCTCCACAACCTCAGACTCTCAGGAAACGTGCCAGCGTAGCGAATCGACGGAATTGAGGGCTGCCGAGTACGGCAACCCTGGGGAACGGCCCTGAACTGTGGCGCCATCAAAAGAGAGAGCGATTGCGGTCTTTGGACAAACACAATATTGAATGGGACTAGCGACGCTTCTGGAATGAGCGGGAGAGATGAGAGGACTGTTGGTTCATCGATGCGGACAGGTTAGATGATGCTGGCCACAACCCCGTTGGGGTTGGAAACGACACGGCGATCTCACCCAGGGTAGCCGAGTACGGCAACCCTGGGCTGGAGTTCTGCAACCCCTTGCGGGGTTGACGGACACAGGGGTTGACGGACACAGGGGTTGACCGACACCAGGGTTCACGGAGACCAGGGTTTGATGGAGGTTCAAAACGGGAAGTTATTCTCTTACGCTCCCTAAGTGTCCGCTCCCTAAATGTCATTGCTCGAATTGCCTTCGTACCTGCTTCGCCGCCGGCTACCCGCCTCCGGCGCGGATCGGCCGCTCTGCAGCGGCAAGAGTCGATGGCAATATCCTTCTCGCGTTGACTTCTTCAGATACTGACGCTGGGATTTGGCTTCGGAGCTTGATTCGGCTAAGGCATGGCTATGAGGATAGCGGCTCAATTACCCGACTGGGTTGGTGACAGGGCGGTTACACTGTATAATCCGCCCGCCGGAATTGAAGCAGGTCATGCCGGCGTCAAGTCCGGTTTTGGGCCTCAATCCCACGTCAAAATAATGGAAGCTAAGACGGCAGCGAAAGAAGTTGATGCTGTCCTGCGGGCGTACATCAGGGACACTGATGAAGAGGGATCGAACCGCCTCCTCGTAGAGCTGATGTGTAACCACTGTCAGCCTGTCGTTAGGAAGATAGTCGGCTCGAGGCTCGGAATCGACCGCTCCCGCCACAGCGGCCGCCGAGAAATTGACGATGCCGAAGACGTCTGCAACGAGACTATGCTCCAGTTGCTGAGACGGTTAATGGACTCAAATCCAGCCCGGAACAGGAGCCTCCATCTGATTTCTCCAGTTACGTAGCCGTTACCGCATTCAACGCTTGCAGCAGGTACTTGCGAAAGAAATATCCCGAGCGTCACCGCCTTAAGAACAAGCTGCGCTACATTCTGACGAAGCGAGAGATCTTTGGCTTGTGGGAGAGCGGAGACCGATGGCTGTGCGGGCTTTCGGAATGGCAGTTCCAGAAGACGCCGCCGGCAGGAGCCGATCGGCTCCGGCGTATTCAGGATGATCCCCGACTGGTCGATCAAGCCGAACGCCAACTGAGTGCGGCGCCCGACGCGTTGCTGGCCGCGTTGTTTCATAAGCTCGGCGCTCCATGCGAATTCGATGATTTGATAGGCGTCTTGTCGAGCCTGTGCGGAGTTCAGGAGATCATTCAGGTCGCGGATACCGAGGATGGCCCAAGCGCATATGAGCAAATAGCCGATCCCGAGATCAGCCACGCGTCGACGGTCGAGCGGCGACAGTACCTGAAGCGGTTGTGGATGGAGATCAGCTCTCTTCCGATCAGACAGCGGTTCGCGCTGCTTTTGAATTTGAGGGACGCGCAGGGCCGAGATTTGTTGACTCTGCTTGTTCATTTGAGAGTGGCCAGGCTATCTGAGATCTCCGAGGCGCTGGAGATGTCGCAGGATCGCTTCGCGGAGTTGTGGAATCGGTTGCCGGTCGACGATGTGACGATAGCCGGATACCTGGACGTAACTCGCCAACAGGTGATTAATCTGCGGCTGTCGGCTCGACGCCGCCTGGCGAGGCGAATGAAGGAGCGGTGTTGAGGTTGAGAAACGATCAACTCTCTCGGCCGCAATGGTATCTTAAGTTTATCGTGTCATAGAGAAAGCAGATGAGATCCGAACATCTCACGGAAAATGAAATCGATCGGTGCCGAACAAAGGTGATGGCGGCCGGCGAGTTGTTTGCGGCCCACGATCATATGGCTGCCTGCGATGCCTGCTACTATCGCTTCACCGAAGGCGAGGATCTCGATGGGCACTATGATTTTATTCTGTCGGAAATGCGAGAAGCGGAGCATGAAACCGCGCCTCACCTCAGATACGAGGAGATGGTCGCATACGTAAACGGTCAGAACGACGGCGCCGACGGCGATGTCTCACGCACTCACCTTGAAGAATGCGCTCAATGTGATTCCGATGTAGCCGACCTGCGCTTGTTCAAGTCGACGATAGGCGGCGCCGATCATCCGAAGACAGTTTCTCAAGGCGCGTTCGGAAAACAGGGATTTGGAATTCGAGCGCTTCAACTTTCACTGGCGGCGGCCGCATCGGTTCTGCTTGTGCTTGGCGCGGTGTGGCTGGCCACTGCCACGCTGCGATCCCGCGTCGACGGCCTGCAAGGCGATCTCGCTCAGATTCGCAGCGCCGATGAAACCTTGCGCGAGCAGCTTTCCGAAGATAGGGCGGCCCGAGAGTTACAGGCGGTTTCGAGTTCAGCGACGTCATCGACGGCCTCCGCGATGGTTACATTGAAAGACGGAGTATCGGAAATTACCTTCGACGGAAAGAGCGCTCTTTCCGGTCTTGAAAGCGTGCCCAACAAATTCCTTGAACCGGTTAAGTCGGCGTTGAGAAGCGGCCGCCTGTCGATTCCGGCAGTGCTGTTCAAAGGCTACGGCGGAGGCGTAACGCGATCCGGAGCCGGCGTCGAAGAGCCGTTTCATCTGATTGCGCCGGCAAAGATCACGGTAGCTTCGAATCGACCCGCATTTCGATGGACGCCGATGCAGGGCGCCGAGAGATATATAGTGTATGTGCGCGACAGCGCCTCGGATGAACAGATCGAGAGCGGACCGCTTACTTCGCCTGAATGGACTCCGGATAAGCCTCTTGCAAGCGGCCGCGTCTATTCATGGTCGGTCGAGGCATTGAAAGATGGGCAACGCTACTATGCTCCTTCCGCCGAATCGCCCAGCGTAGTATTCAAGATACTCGAAGGGACTAAGGCGCAGGAATTGGAACAGGCTAAAAGAGCATCGCACAACTCCCATCTCTTGATGAGCGTCTTGTATGCCCGCGAAGGTCTGATCACGGAAGCACAGAAGGAGCTGCGGGCTTTGAAAGCGGAGAACCCGCGGTCCGATCAGGTGAAATCGTTTATCAGCGATTTGCGGCGGGCCGCCCGGTAGCAGCGAGATATTTCAGTCAGTCACCTCCCTTCAACTACAGCAATAATGTCTTTGCCCATAAGTTCCACATCTCGTTAAAGTCAGATGGGGAATCCCTCCTCTCAAATGTGACAACCTGAGCCCGCCTATCGAGGCCATTCCAGAATGTAGTTTCAGCAAATGTGCCGGTTATGAAGCCCGTGTCGATTGCCGCGGAAGCGGTACGTGGGTTGTTGAGTTGCACCTCTTATACACGCAGCCACGAAACACCTGGGTTCCTAAAGAGGTCAACAAGGCTGCGCTTGCCTCGAAGTATATTTAGTCTCGCCGATGGCGAACGCAGGGTTTCATATCGTGATAGTCAGTGGAGTAGAGAGCCTCCGTGAATTCATTAGACCATTATCTTGTATTCTCACTGGATCGACGCCGGCACGCTCTCCCTCTGTCCGTAGTGGAACGAGTCATTCGAGCAGTCGAAATCATGCCGCTGCCTAATTCCGCCGATGATGTACTCGGAGTTATAAACGTCCAGGGTCGAATAATTCCGGTGCTCAGTCTCCGAAAACGGTTCGGCCTTGAGGAAAGACCGGTTCACCCGGAAGATCAGATCATAATCACCAGTTCCGTTCTGGGAAGCGTCTCGCTTCTGGTCGATGCGGCGTTGGGCGTTATTACGCTTCCGCGGAGTCTCGACCTCTTCCCGGAAGACACTCCACCCTGCACCAGTCAGAGTCAGCAGGTCATTACCGTTGATGAAGAAATGGTGCTCTTTCACAAACCTGAGCGTCTTATCGAAGCAAAGCCTTTCGAGCGAGTGACCGAGGCGCTGCAATTATGAATCACGTATCGGAAACGCTGCTCAGCCGGCTGAGCGACTACGTAGCGGAGAGCGCCGGATGGTGCTTTCCAAGAGAGAAATGGAGAGACCTCGAGCGGGGCATTCTCGGTGTCGCCCGCGAGCTAGGCTTTTCAAAAGCCGAGGACTGCATTCAATCGCTATTATCGCAGGCAGCTTCAAAAGAGCGGATGGACGCCCTGGCCCGCCATCTCACCGTAGGCGAAACTTATTTCATTCGCGAGACCAGAAGCTTCGCGATTCTCGAGGAGCACATCTTTCGCGAATTGATCGACTCCAGGAAAGACACGACGAAGACGATTCGCATCTGGACCGCGGGCTGCTGCACCGGAGAAGAACCTTATTCAATCGCGATGCTATTGGACCGGATGATTCCGGACATCGAGAATTGGTCTATCGTCATACACGGAACCGACATCAACCCGGTGTTTCTGAACAAGGCGGCGGAAGGCCTCTACGGAGAGTGGTCGTTTCGAGGCACGCCGGAATGGCTGCGAGAAAAATATTTCGAGCGGAAAGGGCGAGGTTATCGGATCATTCCACGCATTAAACGGCTGGTGCGGTTCTCTTACCTGAATCTCAAGTCCGATCAGTTCCCCTCGCCTGTGAACGGCTTTGGCAATCTCGATCTTATCTCCTGTCGCAATGTGCTCATGTACTTTGTGCAATCGCACGCGAGCAATATAGTCGAGCAGTTTCATCAATCTCTTGCCGCGGGCGGATGGCTGATGGTAGGAGCGAGTGAGACCTCTCATATCTCTTTCTCGCAATTCTCACTCGTCAATTTTCCAGGGGCCGTTTTTTTCCGAAAGGATCTTACCCGTCGGAATGACACCGGGCCGTTTCAGAGCACCGGCCCCGGACAATTCAATCTCGAGCACGCCTCGCGAGATGTGCAGCGAACGACTCTTTGCCCGACTACACCGGGTATTCCCGATCTGTATCTTAAGACGCCCGAGCATCGTGCTACATCAACTTTCTTAAGCGAGCCCAGCGGAAGCACGAGAGCAACGCACTCGGACCCTGGCTTATACGAAGGTAAGAAGGGACATAGGAAAAATGATCACGATCTAAAAGTCACGGCGTCGGATGGGATTTCGATCCTGCTCGAGGCAGCACAAGCCGCCGACGATCTCGAGGCGCTTGCTAAAACGCATGCCAACCAGGGCAAGCTCGAAGAGGCGGCGCAGTGTTGCCGTGAAGCAATTTCGCGAAATCGGCTTAACCCAAAAACCCACTACCTGCTCGCAATGATTCTCCAAGAGCAGGGAGAAGCAAGCGAGTCGATAGCATCGCTGAACAAGGCTCTCTATCTCGATCCGGAGTTTGTAATCGCGTATTTTGCGCTCGGGAATATTCTGAGCAGCGAAGGCAGGAACGCGGAGTCGAGAAAGCGCTTCGAGAGCGCTTACGCACTGCTGCCGAAGTACGCCCGCGAGGAGATTTTGCCGGAGTCTGATGGCATTACCGCGGGAAGACTCGGTGAAGTCATTGAACCCATCATAACGGCGAGGGCAATCGCGTGAATAATGGAACCGCGCCTCCGGCCGAAATCAGGAATGAGGGCGCCGAGTGGAACCGTTTGCGCGAACGGATCCAGAGCTCGATGGAAGCCGTCGAACGCAAGTTCAATCCTACCGAGCTGGAGCGCAATGCAAATGTCCGCGGCCGTATCGTATGCGCGATCGATCTTGATTTGCTATTGGATCTTCCGGCCGCCGAGAGCAACGACCGCAGCGCGGTAGTCGTGCTTAATGGAGCCGGCATCGAGACCGGAGTGCTTATTGACGCCATTCTCGGCGTGAGATCGATCCCTGAAGGAGAGATTCGACAATCGCTTTCAACTCTTAACGGTATACAAGCCGAATATCTCAAAGGCGTAACGCGCGACAACGTCGCGGTGCTTGACGTTCTAACGATCCTCTCAGACCCGAGGATTCGAGTGCATGAAGAAGTCGACTAAGCGCTGGAGCGATGACCTCGGCGGTGCCTCATCAGTCACGGAGATCACGATATGAAATGGTCCGTTGGAGCAAAGATCGGCGCGGGATTTGGCCTTGCTTTGGCGATTCTGCTGTTGCTCGGCTCGGTTTCCTATCGGAGCATTGTCGATCTTAGCGAGGCATCCGCGCGACAGGTCCACTCTCAAGAAATTCTGAAAAGTCTCGAAGATCTCGGCGGCGAGATGGCCATAGTCGAGAGCGCTCAGCGCGGCTACGTTCTGACCGGGCGCGAAAGCGATCTGGAGTTTTACGGCGCGACAGCCCCGCAGGCGAGTCAGAAGATCAATCAGATCAGAACGCTGCTCGAAGACAATTCCAGTCAGCTAAGGAGGCTCGAGCGGTTGGAGCCGCTTGTATCCGTTCGGCTGGCATTCGCAAAAAATATCATCGAAATCCGCAAGACCAGAGGCTTCGAAGCAGCCGTTCAGAGCACACTCGAGGACAAGAACAGCCGTGGAATCGATGGTATTCAGGCCGTCATCGAGGAGTTGATCGACGCCGAGCAGAACTCGTTGGCAATCCGGGCTCGAGATTCCGAGGCAAGCGCAAGAGGAGCGGTCCGCACGATCGCATTCGGCCTGTTGATCTCCCTGCTTGCCATGACATCCGCCGGCTATATCATCACCAGAAATATAACGACCCCTCTCAAACGCGCCTCCCTGGCAGCCGAGCGAATCGCCGCCGGAGATCTGACGGTCGACGTTCAGTCGAACGGAAGGCGTGACGAGGTCGGGCTCCTGACTAATACGCTTGCCCTAATGGTGGATGGGCTTCGTCGGAGCACTTTTCAGATTCAGGATGCAACAACGGTCCTTGCCGCCTCGGCGACCGAAATCCTGGCTTCAGTCAGTCAGTTAACTTCGGGCGCCGCTGAAACCGCCACCGCCGTGACCGAAACCGCAACCACCGTCGAAGAGGTCAGGCAAACCGCTCACATCTCCAGCCAGAAGGCCAAGTTCGTTTCTGAAACTGCTCAACGCGCAGTCGATGTATCTCACGCTGGCGAAGCTTCCGTCACCGACACCGTAAAGGGTATGGACAGAATTCGCGAACAGATGGAGTCCATTGCCGAGAGCATCGTCAGGCTCAGCGAACAGAGCCAGGCCATCGCCGAGATCATCGCCTCGGTCAACGACCTCGCCGAACAGTCCAATCTCCTCTCCGTCAATGCCTCCATTGAAGCCGCCAGAGCAGGCGATCACGGCAAAGGCTTCGCAGTCGTCGCTCAGGAAGTAAAGACTCTCGCCGAGCAATCCAAAAAGGCCACCGGCCAAGTCCGTGCCATTCTAAGCGACATTCAAAAAGCGACAAGCGCCGCTGTCATGGCTATCGAGCAGGGCGGCAAAGCGGTCGAGGCCGGCGTCAAGCAGTCCACCGAAACCGGATCATCTATTCAAACCCTCGCAAGAAGCGTGGCCGAAGCCGCCCAGGCTGCTCTCCAGATCGAGGCTTCAAGCCATCAACAGTTGACCGGCGTCGATCAGGTCACCATCGCGATGGAAAACATCAAACAGGCCAGCCTGCAAAATGTCGACAGCATGCGACAAGTCGAAGTCGCCGCGCACAACCTCAACGAAATTGGGCAGAAGCTCAAAGGGCTCGTAGGTCAATACAAAGTTCAAATTTGATGATTGCCGTTTATCGGCGCGCCGCGATTTCACGAATAGGATATGAGCAAAATGAAATGGTCCGTTGGAAGAAGAATTCACGCGGGTTTCGGCCTGGCGCTCTTGCTGATCGTCGCCCTCGGGTTCGTTACCTACGGCACGACAACTGATCTCGAAGAAATCGCCGGCCTCGAGGCCAGGTCGCAGGAAACGCTGAAGAACATGGAAGATCTCGGGGGTGACATTGCGTCTCTCGAAAGCGCCGAGCGCGGATACGTGTTGACCGGGCAGGAGAGCTATCTTCAGCCCTTCTACACGACCGCGGCGGGAACCGATCAAAAGCTCAAAGAGATCGCCCGGCTCGTCGCCGTAACTCAGAGCCAGCAGAAGAGAACGGAAAAGCTCGAAGCTCTAACGGCTGAGAAGCTCGCGCATGGGAGAGAGATCATCGACATACGAAAGACTCGCGGATTTGAGGCAGCCCAGCAATACATTCTTGCGAACAAAGAAAAGGCAGCCGACGGAACTCAGAAACTCATTGATGAGATGATCGACGAGGAACAAAGCGTTCTGAAAACCCGTGAACAGCAGGCGGATCGCAGCGCCAGGCGGGCGGCCTCAGCAATCATTTTCGGCGTCTTGCTTTCGTTTGCATTACTCAGCGTCGCCGGCTTCGTGCTCACCCGAAGCATAACGATTCCTCTAAGACAGATGACCGTTGCAGCGGAGAGAATATCGCTCGGCGATCTTTCGGTCGGCCTGCCGGCGCATAGCAGGAACGACGAGGTGGGGCTTCTAACGGATACCTTCAAACGAATGGTCTCTTCGCTTCAGTCGATGGCGAGGGCGACGGAGCAAATAGCTTCAGGCGATCTCACCGTTACTCTTACGCCGCAATCAAACGAAGATGTGATGGCCAGGGCGCTCCTGAAGATGGTGGATAACCTGCGCCAAAATACGGTTCAGGTTCAGGAAGCTACTGGAGTCCTGGCGGCCTCGGCCAGCGAGATACTTGCTTCGGTAACACATCTGACTTCGGGCGCCGCTGAAACCGCCGCCGCCGTGACCGAAACCGCAACCACCGTCGAAGAGGTCAGGCAAACCGCTCACATCTCCAGCCAGAAGGCCAAGTTCGTTTCTGAAACTGCTCAACGCGCAGTCGATGTGTCTCACGCTGGCGAGGCTTCCGTCATCGACACCGTAAAGGGTATGGACAGAATTCGCGAACAGATGGAGTCCATTGCCGAGAGCATCGTCAGGCTCAGCGAACAGAGCCAGGCCATCGCCGAGATCATCGCCTCGGTCAACGACCTTGCCGAACAGTCCAATCTCCTGTCCGTCAATGCCTCCATTGAAGCTGCCAGAGCAGGCGATCACGGCAAAGGCTTCGCAGTCGTAGCTCAGGAAGTAAAGACTCTCGCCGAGCAATCCAAAAAGGCCACCGGCCAAGTCCGTGCCATTCTAAGCGACATTCAAAAAGCGACAAGCGCCGCTGTCATGGCTATCGAGCAGGGCGGCAAAGCGGTCGAGGCCGGAGTCAAGCAGTCCACCGAAACCGGATCATCTATTCAAACCCTCGCAAGAAGCGTGGCCGAAGCCGCCCAGGCCGCTCTTCAGATCGAGGCTTCAAGCCATCAGCAGTTGACCGGCGTCGATCAGGTCACCATCGCGATGGAAAACATAAAACAGGCCAGCCTGCACAACGTCGACAGCATGCGACAGCTCGAAGTCGCCGCGGAGGGCCTCAACAACATCGGTCGAAATCTGAAACAAATAGTCGGGCACTACAGAGTGTGACAGGCAGATCGAGATGAGCAACGGGCGAACCGAATTCCTCGAGAGGCTGCTGGAGACCTTCAAGGTCGAAGCTGAAGAACACCTGCAAGTCATTTCCGATGGCCTGCTGGAGCTCGAGTCTTCAGACGCGGGCTCTCAGACGGCGATTATCGAAAAAGTATTTCGGGAGGCTCACAGTCTGAAAGGCGCTGCACGCAGCGTCAACCTCGCGGATGTCGAGATGATTTGCCAGGCTCTCGAAAGTGTCTTTGCGGCGCTGAAAAACAAGAGCATAAATCCAACTCCCGAGATGTTGGACGTGCTTCACCAGGCAACCGACATCATTCGCCTTCTGCTTTCGACCGATGGAGCGTCCACTTCGGCGCTCAACGGCGATTCGGTAGCTCAACTGGCGCGACGCCTGATGGATCTCGAACGGGGCGAACCGGCGATTCAACGCACCGCTCCTCGCCCTCCCGAGATCCCCAATGCAGACACAGTTATTGCCGAACAAGCGGCTGACGAAGCGACCACGCCCGAAGAAGCCGCTCTCGAGCCCTATATTGCCGGCGGCAAAGATGCGGCCCTGTCGCCGATGCCTGATGCCGCGACATCGCCGTGGAACGGAGGCAAGTCGCCGAAAGAGAATAACCGGCCGGTCGACACCGTCAGGCTCTCGACCGCGAGACTCAATTCAGTTCTCTTGCAAGTCGAGGAGATGGTGTCGGCAAAACTGGCGATGAACCAGTTCGTGATCGAACTCGGGGAAGTCTTCGGCCTGGTGGGCTGTTGGAAGAAGCAGTGGTCGAAAGTATATCCCGAAGTTCGCAACCTGAGCCGGGCAATTGAAGAGATGCCCGAACGTCTGAAGAACAACGACGGATCTCGCATTTCCAGAGTGGTTGAATTCCTGGATTGGAATAGAGGCCATCTGAAGGAGATTGAGACGAAGATCGTCGAGTTGAAAACATCGGTTGACCGTGACAGCCGAACGCTCGACGGGATGGTGGAGCACCTGCTGGAGGACATGAAGAATGTCCTTATGCTGCCGTTCTCTTCCCTGCTCGACGGCTTCCCTAAATTAGTCCGGGATCTTTCGCGCGATCAGGGTAAGGACGTGCAATTGGTTGTTGAAGGCGCCGATACCGAGGTGGACAGAAGAATTCTGGAAGAACTGAAGGATCCGCTTATTCATATCGTCAGAAATTGCATCGATCACGGAATCGAGCTTCCAGACGAGAGAGAGCGAGCGGGCAAATCGAGGCGAGCAACAATAACGATAGCTCTTACTCAGCAAAGCGGAAGCAAGGTCGAGATCACGGTTTCGGATGACGGCGCGGGAATCAATTTGTCCAAGGTGAAGCAGACCGCGATCAAACGCGGATTGATAATCCGAGAGCAGGAGATCGACGATTCGGAGGCGCTGTCTCTTATATTTCAGTCCGAGCTTTCAACCAGCGATGTAATCACCGATCTTTCTGGGCGCGGATTGGGATTGGCAATCGTACAGGAAAAAGCCGAAAGGCTCGGAGGCCATGTTTCGGTCGAATCTCAATCGAGCCTCGGAACGACATTTCGCATTCTGCTTCCTCTTACTCTTGCCACGTTCAGAGGGATTCTCGTGAGAGCGGGCCGATCCGTATTTGTCCTGCCGACCATGGCTGTTCAGCGAGTAACCAGGTTCAAAAGAACGGATATCTCAACCATCGAACGAAAAGAGACCGTCACACTGGATGGCCGGGCCATCTCGCTTGTGCGCCTCGGCGACGTGCTGCAACTGCCGAATACCGCTACTGATGATTACGATCCGCTTTCATATATGCCGGTGCTCATTCTCTCCATGGGAGACAAGTATATCGGCTTTGGCGTCGACGAGGTTCTCGGCGAACAAGAGGTATTGCTCAAGAGCCTGGGATCGAATCTAACTCGCGTGCGAAATGTCGCGGGAGCCGCCGTCCTCGGATCGGGCAAGGTCATCCCCGTGCTGAACGTATTGGATCTAATAAAATCGGCCACAAAAGCAGGAGTGAGTATTCGTCCCTCTTCAGCCCAGATAGGCGCCGCGCAGGCGCAGCGAAAGATGATTCTCGTAGCGGAAGACTCGATCACGTCGAGGATGCTTCTCAGGAACATACTCGAAGCCGCGGGATATGCGGTCAAGACCGCCGTGGACGGCGTTGCGGCGCTCTCCGCCTTGCGAAGCGAGCAAATTGATTTGCTCGTTTCCGACGTCGAAATGCCGGGTCTCGGCGGGTTCGATCTTACGGCGACAATCAGGGCGGATAAGCAGCTTGCCGAGCTTCCCGTGGTGCTGGTCACCTCATTGGGATCGCGAGAGGATCGAGAGCGCGGAATCGAAGCCGGAGCTAACGCCTACATCGTAAAGAGCAGCTTCGACCAGAGTAATTTGATAGACGTCGTCAGAAGACTTGTATGAGTGATGAGGCCGGCCGCTTGATCAAAGTACTCATCGTAGACGACTCGCCCGTCGTCGCCGAAAACCTGCGCAATATGCTAAGCACGGATGCCGGAATTCAAATCGTCGGCATAGTCAAAAATGGCGAGGAAGCAATCAGCTTTGTTCACGGTCAAAAACCCGACGTGATCACGATGGATGTGAACATGCCCAGAGTTAACGGCATCGAAGCCACCCGAACCATCATGGAAACTTGTCCGCTGCCGATCATAATCGTAAGCGCCCAGTTGAATTCGGAGGCAGTCGCGACCGGTCTCCTAGCAATGGAAGCAGGCGCGGTCACCGTCCTCGAAACTCCTCCCGGTCCCGGCCACCCGAACTATACCCGCCTGGCCAATCAGTTCGTCCAAACCGTACGTGTGATGTCCGAGGTCAAGGTCGTAACGAAGTGGACGAACACGAAAATGAAGCGGCTGGAATCGATCGCCAACAAGGCCGAGCTCGAAAACATCCCGTCTCAAATTGGAATCGTAGCAATCGGGGCGTCCATAGGAGGGCCTCCCGTGCTTGAGTCGATTCTGCGCAAGCTTCCCGCCGGTTATCCTTTTCCGATAGTCATCTGCCAGCATATCGCAGCCGGGTTCACCGAGGGACTGGCTTCCTGGCTCACCGCTTCGAGCGGATTTCCGGTTCGCATACCGAAAGAGCAGGAGATGATTGGTCCCGGATGCGCCTATATAGCTCCCGATGGATTTCAGATGGGCGTCAATCCCGGGGGCCGCATATCCCTTTGCGTGGGCAATCCTGAAAACGGAGTGAGGCCGGCAGTCTCGTATCTCTTTCGTTCGGTTGCCCAGACGTACGGCGCCCGGGCAGTAGCTGTCTTATTGACCGGGATGGGGCGGGACGGCGCCGATGAATTAAAGCTGTTGAGAGACAAGGGCGCCATTACCATCGCGCAAGATGCCCAGACGTCCACCGTGCACGGGATGCCCGGCGAGGCTGTGAAGCTGAATGCGGCGAAGCACATCCTGTCTCCCGACGCGATCGCGTCTCTGCTAAACACACTCGCGAGGAAGGCTTAGATATTTTATGAGCAAATTTTTATTTTCAGAGGCGACGCGATTATGAGATTGCATAAAGATTCTAACGAGGAGATCCTGATTGTCGAAGACAGTCCAACTCAAGCCGCGCGCTTGCAGTTTACGCTCGAGGAGAACGGGTATGTCGTCCAGGCGGCTCGGGATGGCAAGGAGGCTCTATCCAAGCTCGCGACATTCAAGCCTATCCTGGTCATCAGCGATATCGTAATGCCGGTAATGGACGGTTACGAAATGTGCCGTGCAATCAAGAGCGACTCCACGCTCAGAGAGATCCCCGTGATGCTTCTGACCAGTCTCGCGCAGCCCGAAGACGTGGTGAAAGGACTCGAATGCGGCGCCGACAACTTCATAAGAAAGCCGTACGACGACACGTACCTGCTCTCTCACATCCAAGACATTATCACCACTCGCGCCCTGCGCAATGAAACGAACCTGCAGTTGGGGATCAGGCTTCACTTCGCCGGACAGACCCACACAATCAACTCTGATAGAAAACAGATTCTCGATCTTTTGATCTCTACATTTGAAAGCGCCGTGTCACAAAATCGGGAACTTGTGCGGGCCCAGGTCGAGCTCAAAGAGCTGAACTCCGAGCTTGCGGCGAGGGCCGTCGAGCTGGAACGAGCAAGGGAAGCGGCCGAGTCTGCGACGCGCGCCAAGAGTGAGTTCCTGGCTATGATGAGCCACGAAATACGCACGCCGATGAACGGCGTCATCGGAATGACCGACCTGCTGCTTGAAACCACGTTGGACTCCGAACAGCGGAATTTCGCGGAGATTGTTCGAACCAGCGCCGAGAGCCTTATGACGCTGCTGAATGACATATTGGATTTCTCGAAAGTCGAGGCGGGCGCCATCGAGCTCGAGAACGCGCCCTTTGATCTCGTGGATTGCATCGAGGACTCGCTCAATCTCTTCTCGGCTAAGATTGCCGAAAAGGGTCTCGATCTCTGCTATGTAATCGATCCCGGAGTATCACGAAACGTTGTTGGAGACACCACCAGGCTGCGTCAGATTCTCGTTAATTTGATAGGAAACGCCGTCAAGTTTACGGCCGCCGGTGACATCTTGATTCGTGTTGAAGAGCGTCAGGTTGAATCCGCGAACCCCGATACATTCGAGCTGTGCTTCTCGGTTAAAGATTCGGGCATCGGTATTCCGAGCGACCGGTTGGATCGACTGTTCAGATCGTTCTCGCAAGTCGACGCCTCCACCACGCGTGAATATGGGGGAACCGGATTGGGACTGGCGCTGAGTCGAAAGCTCAGCAGCTTGATGGGCGGCAAGATATGGGTCGAGAGCGAGCCTGGAAGAGGCTCGACATTCTTTTTCACTATTCTCATCGAAGCCCAGCCTCGCGAGCTAAGGACCACACCCGACGCTTCCCCGGAGCTGACCGGCAAACGAATATTGATAATCGACGACAATGGCGCGAGCCGGCAGAGCCTCGCAGCCCATTGCCGGTACTGGAATATGGCGCCGGTTACTGCCGGCTCCGGCGGTGAAGCATCGAACTTGATAACAGCCGGAGAGCGCTTCGACCTCGCAATAATCGATATGCAATTGGCCGGCGCCAGCGGGTTGGCGGTTGCCGCTGAGATTCGTGAGCTCGAAGCCGCCGCGGCCCTGCCGCTTGTAATGCTGAGCTCGATGACCAACCGAGATACAACTGAGATGTATTCAGCACTCAGTGTTGGAACCCTCGATTTCGCTTCCTTCGTACCGAAACCCGTAAGATCGAGGAATCTGCGGCAGGCGCTGATAAAGGCCCTCTCCGATCAATGCATTGAAGATAAGATTATACAGCCGCAGCCTACATCATTGGGGATAGCATCTTCTCTGCGGATACTGCTCGCCGAAGACAATCCGGTAAATCGTCACGTGGGCCTGCGAATGCTTCAGCATCTCGGTTACCGCGCCGATGTTGCCGCCAACGGTTTGGAGGTGCTTGAAGCTCTACGGGACCGCACCTACGACGTAGTTTTTATGGACGTTCAGATGCCCGAGATGGACGGACTGGAGACCACGCGCTGCATCTGCGCCGATTTGCCAAAGCATGAGCGCCCGAGAATTATCGCGATGACGGCCGGCGCTATGAACAGCGATCGCGAGGATTGTCTTGCGGCAGGGATGGATGACTACGTCACGAAGCCAATCAGGATCGAGGATCTAAGGATGGCGCTGACTCGCGACTGGTCAAGATCGCAAGGCAATTAGGAATGCACCGAAAATATCCCGCACTTCAGAGTTACTTCAGTGCGGGGATCTGTAGCTTGGAATTTGTTACCCTACCTTAACGAGAGTTCGTGCTTATGTAGGCCTGAAAGGCCGACTATAAAATAGCCCAGGGGCAAGCGCGCAGCACGTTGCCCCTGGTAACGACCGCAATGCCTCAAGCGCTGAAGGCGCGACATAGGCGCTTCGTTGCCGCGCCGAGAAAAACCAACGGATGTTGTTATGAAACGATACCCTTCAGCTCGGCGCCGATTCAGTCAGGTTCGATATGAGATCGTCGACGGCTTGAGATCTGAGCGCTCGCTCGGAATTTGTTTTCAGGTGTATCAGGAATTCGCGATTGCCTTCGGCTCCGAGGATGGGCGAAGCCATCAGATCAAGAGTCTCAAAGGCGCTTGATCGCGCGAAGCGGATTACATCGCGCAAAACGCGTGCGTGCTTGGAAGGATCAGTGACGATGCCGCCGCGGCCCACCTCGCCTTTGCCGACTTCGAATTGAGGCTTGATCAAAGCAATTACATCCGCGGCTTCGACTATCACGCCCTTGAGCGCCGGCAGAATCTTATCGAGCGAAATGAAGGAGACATCTACAACGGCGAGACCGAATTTCACCGGGAATTGCTCGGAGCTAAGATTTCGACCGTTAATGCCCTCCAGTGGGACGACTCGCGGGTCGGATCTTATCTTCCAATCAAGTTGATTATGGCCGACATCGACCGCCCACACACGGGCGGCGCCGTGTTGCAACAGACAATCGGTGAACCCTCCGGTCGAGGCGCCTACATCAACACAGAGTTTATCCGCGGGATCAATGTTGAATTTCCGGAGCGCTGCTTCAAGCTTGAGCCCTCCCCTTCCTACGTAGCGCGGCTGCTCGCCTTTAACACGTATCTCGGCGCCGGTGGAGACCATTTGGCCGGGCTTGTCTATGCGTTGGGTATCAACAAGGATCTGGCCTGCGAGGATAAGTGCTTGAGCACGCGTTCTTGTTTCCGCTAGTCCGCGCTCTACCACCAGCTTATCTATGCGTTCCCTGGCCACGGTTGTATTTTAGCAGCCTGCACGATTTTGGAGGCGGATCAAGCGGTACGAACTACGCGAGCCGAATTCAGAGTCGGCTGTCGGCGCCATTCATAGTCAGGCTTTGCCCGTAGATCTGCGGCGTGATTTGACGGTGTTGCGAGAGCTATGCCGTTCTGTGTAATGGGATGTGGAAAGGGAGGCAGCGATATAGTCTTCATTCGGAGGCCGTCCGTCGGCAAATACGAAAACGTGAATATGATCTCGCGTCTCTCGAAGCGCCTCAACTCGGCCCTGAGCTTTCTGCCGTCCTATCTCGGCCATCAGGAAATTCTGTTCGGCCGCGCTCATAAAGTGATAGTAAACATCGAACGCCAGCCCCATCGTGTGCGGAGGCGTGGCGTTGGCGGCCGCGCCCCGATTCGTCTCTCGAATATGGCGCTGATATTCTTCGGTTCGAACGAGAGAAGTTATCGGCAGCGGCCGGTTGAACTCGTTCTTATACGCGCGAGCTATTGCCTCCAGTACGACCTTCGCCTCCGGCCTCAAAAAGCTGAGCAGGCGAATCTTGAATTCGCGCAACGATGCCGCGTTTTCCAGATCATAAGACTGTCCCGCAAAGTCTGAAGCCAGCTTGTGAAGCGTTTCATACTCCGTAGTGAGGATCGACAGGCGGCCGGAATTTGCGCGATAAGAATCCAGCAGTTCCCTTTCCTTCCTCAAAGCCTCCGCGATATCGATCTCGTGACGTAGACGTTTCGACAGACCCGCGCGCGCCGCTCGCCCACGCGCCTTTGCCAATTGCCTCTTCAGGTCATTGATCCGCTCGGCAGCCTGACTCATGTCATCGGACAGCAGGTTCTCCTTTTCCACGCACTGGCTCGCGTCCTTCATCAAGGGAACGCTTCCGCCCGACACCTGGTCGAAATGCGTGAGAGGCTCTTCCGTAGCCTTCCAACCTACCCCATACAAAATGTAGTCATCTCCCAGCGGCTTTAGCTCTACCAAATCTCCGCGAATTATCTGATCGGCAAGCTCGGCGAAATCGTGCGGGAGCTCAAACTTCTGAACTTCCCACTCAGCCGTTTGAACGGCCAGAAATCTCCTGGGATCAGCGTAATGCTTCAGTTCCGGCGGCACTTCAACAGAGGCCCGGCGGCCTATCGGTTCATTGCGATCTTCTTCGACTTTGGAGGCGGCTTCTTTTAGCAGCTCGGCCGGATCGGGCCTGGGGACTGGCGTGCTAATGAGAACAGGAGCGGATTTTCCGCGGCACCCGCCAAGAAACAGCACAGCGAAACATACCGCCGCACTCACGGCGGCAGGCAATACTGTGCGCCATTTTGTACCTTTGCACATTGCTTTTTCGTTAGGGGCGCGGAGACATTATACGACTTTCAAACCTTAATGTCAGATATTGCGTATCTCCCTTTTGGCAGCAGGTTTTTCAGAAACGCGGCCGTCGGATTCGCGGCCCCGAATTCGCGGGATGGTTGACATTAGTTAATCGCACTAGCCAGAATGGCAGCATCAAAAAGGGGGCGTATGTTCTGTCCGAAATGCGGCTTTGAATCACCCGAAGAGAACAGATTTTGTAAATCCTGCGGCGCGAACCTCCAACTTGTTTCCGATGTCATGGGAGGCAAGCAGCTTCCCATAATGCTCGGACAATTCGGCATAGATGTAGAAAAGCTCAAACGAGGCGCCCGAAGCCTCAGAAACGCCCACCACCACAAAGCCGACACCAACTCTCAGTCAGTAATGGAGACAGCAGCCGAGCTGCGGCGAGTGAGAAGAGAAGAAAGACGCCAGCGGGCGCGCCAGCCAAAGCCAAGAGAATGGCTTCGTTATTCCTGGCAACACAATCTGCGAGACGGGCTGATGTCGATCTTTGGCGGAGCCGGTCTGGGCGCGGTGTTATTCTTCTTGAGCCGAACCGCGAGCGATATCGGTCTGCTGAAGCAGCTTGAAGACCAAAGTCAAGTGAAAGGATTGGAGCTGATGCTAAGGCTGGTATGGCTATTCGCGGCCATCCCGGTGCTCAAAGGACTGGCTCAGATCCTCTACGCCGCTTTCTTCGCCGAGTCCATAGCCAAACTGACGGACAGATTCCTGCCTCCTCAGCAGCAGGCGCAAATTGAGGCGCCCGTAACCGGCACAATAAACCGTCCGATCAGCGCGCCTCCGAGCGTTACCGAACAAACCACCAACATCCTCGAAAAAGAAAAGGAGCTTCGGATCACTCAAGAAGCCGAACGCGCTACAAGCTGAACGCGGCTATCGCTTGAAGTCCACGCTCTTGAAGCTCATGCGGCTCGTGACCAGCTCCCTTGCTCGCGCCGCGATGCCGGCGAAGTCGACGCCGTACTTGGCTAACAGCAAGCTCTGGCTTGCGTGCTCGATTAACTGATCCTCGAAGCCGATCCTGCTTACTCTTACGTCATACATATGATGCCGCTCGAGCAGCTCCATCACGGCGCTTCCGAATCCACCCATCAAATAGTGATCTTCCACGGTGACTATGTTGCCGTGAGTGCGGGCCAGAGTCAGTATCAACTCTTCATCGAGAGGTTTGACGAAGCGGGCGTTTACAACAGTAGCTTGAATCCCGTCGATCGCGAGCTTTTCGGCTGCTTTCACACAATGAGCAACCTCGCTGCCGATTCCCAGAATAGCAACGTCCGATCCCTCTCTTAGCAGCTCCGCCTTGCCGAGTTCGAGAATCCGCATCTCTTCATCCATCGGCACGCCAAAGCCGTTGCCTCGCGGATAACGAACCGAAGCCGGGCCGTCGTAATAAACAGCCGTCTTGAGCATGTGCCTCAATTCGTTTTCGTCTTTCGGGGCCATGATGACAAAGCCGGGCATCGGCCGCAGGTAGGCGAAGTCCATCAGGCCGTGATGGGTGGGGCCGTCAGCGCCGACCACTCCGCCGCGATCGAGCGCGAAGGTCACGTCAAGTCCCATCAGCACAACATCATGAAACACTTGATCGAATGCTCGCTGCAGGAACGTGGAATAGATCGCCGCTATGGGCTTTCTTCCTTCAGTGGCCATTCCAGCCGCAAAGGTGACGGCGTGCTGCTCCGCGATCGCGACATCGAATGTACGGTCCGGGAACTCCTTCATCACCTTGCTGAGTCCGGTTCCATCGGGCATCGCGGCCGTGATCGCGACGATTCGCTCATCTTCCTTCATCAGATCGGCTGTTGCCTGCGCGAAGACCGCGGTGTAACTCGGGCCGGTTGCCGGTTCTTTTATGAATCTTCCGGAGGAAATCTCGAAAGCCGAGGTGCCGTGCCATGCGGCTTTGTCGCGCTCCGCCGGGCCATAGCCTTTACCCTTGATGGTCAGCGCGTGAAGCAGTACGGGACCTTCTTCTTTCTTCGCCTGTTCGAGCGCAGCCAAAATTGAATCTATGTCGTGGCCGTTGATCGGGCCGAGGTACTTGAGGCCCAGTTCTTCCCAGAGCGCACCGGGAATCACGGCGCTTGCGAAAGCATCCTTCAGCGCCTTGGCTCGCGCGAGCATTATTTCACCGACGGCGGGGATGGCCTTCAGCAGCTCTTCTACTTCGTGTTTAAGCTCATTGTACGGACGCGCGCCGCGAATGCGGTTGAGATAACCCGCCAGCGCCCCAACGTTGGGAGAGATGGACATTTCGTTGTCATTGAGCAGTATCAGCATCTTCTTCTTGAGGTGTCCGGCCTGATTGATACCCTCAAGAGCCATACCGGCGGTGAGCCCCGCGTCTCCGATGAACGCGATCACGTTGAAATCTTCGCCTTTGAGATCCCGCGCGGCGGCGATTCCGAGCGCCGCCGAAATCGAGGTTCCTGCGTGAGCGGCGTTGAATACGTCGTAGACCGATTCTTCGCGGCGAAGGAATCCGCTGATGCCGTTGTACTGTCGAATCGTCGGCAGCTCGTCGCGGCGGCCGGTGATGATCTTGTGTGAATAAGCCTGATGGCCGATGTCTATGACCAGCTTGTCTCGCGGCGTGTCATACGCATAGTGAAGCGCGAGTATGAGCTCGACCGGTCCGAGGCTTGCGCCCGTGTGTCCGCCGATCTTCGAGAGCACTTCGATCATGTACTCGCGAACCTCATCCGCAAGCGGCTGCAGTTTTGAGGGCGGAAGCTTCCGAAGATCCGCGGGGTCGTTAATGTGCTGCAATAGTTCCATAGCTGGTCCTTTTTCTCCTGTATTCCTGGTCCGTGTAGTTCTTAGCTGGCTGCTGATGCTCGGTAGGTCGCCTGCTTTGCGGGCGGCGCCGTCAAATCGAGCGGCAGCGGCTGGTCAAATTTGTCGATAGACAGGGTTGCGGGAAAACGATGGCCGGGGTTCGCCGAGAGGGCTGATTCTGCGTACCCGTTCCTAAGAATCGATAAGCGAGTTATCTGCCTCTCCGTAACACGACTCCTGCGAAGTGAAAGGTTATGAGGTAAGGACAAAGATAGCTTGATTAAGAGCTTCTTGCAACGATGAATCTCGCCATCGAAGCAAGCATTTCCGTGCCCGCGTCGAGCCCCGACACAATCGCAACCGCTTCGTTCACCAACTCCAAAGCACGGCGCCGTGAAGCCTCAATTCCGTGAACCGCCGGATAGGTCGCTTTCTTTGCGGCCTGATCCTTTCCAGCCGTTTTCCCGAGCTGTTCACTGCTTGCGGTGACATCAAGGACATCGTCCGCAATCTGAAACGCCAGCCCGATTCTCGCGCCATAGTCCGAGAGCTTTTCGAGCTCGGCCTGGCCGGCTCCGGCTATTATTCCTCCGATCAACACCGAGCCTCGAATCAGAGCCCCTGTCTTGGACCTATGAATATACTCGAGAGTTTGAGCGCTGACGTCGCGGCCTTCGTTTTCGATATCAGCAACCTGCCCTCCGATCAGGGCTTCGATCGTTCCGGCTATTCGGGACACTTCGGCTATCACTCTTACTTTCCTGTCGCTGTCACAAGAGAGCCTGGCAGCCAGGACATTGAACGCAAGCGTAAGCAGGGCGTCGCCGGCAAGAATCGCCTTCGCTTCTCCAAACACTTTATGACAGGTGGGTCTTCCGCGCCGCAGGTCGTCGTTGTCCATCGCCGGAAGATCGTCGTGGATAAGCGAGTACGTGTGTATCATCTCGACGGCGCAAGCCGCGGGCATCAAGTGTTCCGCGCTCGCTCCGAACGCTTCACCGGATGCGAGTACCAGCGCGGGGCGAAGCCGTTTACCGCCCGCCATCATGCTGTATCGCATCGCGCGATGAATCGTCTCAGGCGGAGTGGATTCCGCGGGAAGAAACTTCTCGAGCCAGCCGTTCACCTCTTGGGCCCGCCGGACCAGATATTCGTTTACCGTTTCTGCTTGTGCCAAGCGCTCACTCCTCGGGTTCTTCGAACGGTTCGGTTCTATACTCTCCTCCCGAGCCCTTCAGCAATATCTCGACTCGGCGATCGGCCTCGTCCAGCCGTTTTTGACAATCTCGCGAGAGCTTCACGCCTTGCTCGAATAGTTCGAGGGATTTTTCGAGCGGCAGGTCGCCGGCCTCGAGTTGCTCGACTATATGCTCGAGTTCTTTGAGAGATGATTCGAACGATTTCTCTGTAGACATAAGATTGCTAGAAGGCGCGTCAGCAGACAGTCAACCTCATTCTCCGAGTTTACTAGTCCAAGAGCGAAGATGGATCAGTATCGCCTATTCTGTTTGCAAGGCCGGTAAGCCGAGTCTAACCGACGGCGGCCATGGAGGTCCGCGCCTGCATTTCTTTCCCGAATTTCAACCGTGAACTCAACAATACCGCCTTACGCGAAGCACATATATTGCACGATGATCATTCGGTAAACAACACGTCTCCGTATTCTCGGCGGCCTCCTCATACTATCGGCATCGAAATGATTACAGGTGGGAATCCCGTTCCTTGCGCGGCTTGAACCCTTATCTTATATTCACACGCAAATGAAGTCAGTCCAGACGCCCGAGCGAATCTCATGAGCCGTTTTGCCGGCTTTATTCTCCGGCATTCCGCCTTGACGATTTTACTCGTACTGCTCGTGACCGTTTTCTTCGGAGTCTCACTGTATGTCAAAGGAATCGGGTTCAACGGCTCATTGGAAACCCTTGCTGAAGGCGGCGCCGATCTCGACTTCTATCGCGAGACACAACGTTCGTTCGGAGACGACCGCGTAGTCATAGCGGCGCTCACCACGCGAGATGTATTCACATCTCCATTCATCAAAAAACTGGATCGGCTGACCCGGCGTCTGGCCGCGCTAAAGGGCGTCGCCGATTCGCAGAGCCTGACCAGCGTCAAGGCCATCCGTCGCGCGGGTACAGGGCTGGTTGTCGACAACCTGATCTCCCGCGAAGCGACCGATCAGGAACTCGCGCTCCTGAAGCCCTCCGTCACTGGTGATCGCCTGTATGCAAGGCACTATGTTTCCGAGGATGGAAGGACCGCCGCGATCAATGTATTCCTTGAACCGCTTGGCGAAGCCGAGGTGCGCGCTCTGGCGGATGAAATAGAACGGACGGTCAAATCGGAGGCGGGCAATGACGAAGTTTTCGTCTCCGGCGTGCCGGTGCTGGACGCAAGAGGCATTCGAAGCATGATCCGAGACATGCTCGTCTGCTCGCCGGCGGCCGCGGTCCTTTGCTTTCTCTTTTTTCTTTTTGCTTTTCGACGCCTGACCTATGCGCTCCTCGCGATCGGCACGCTCACGGCGGGGCTGGTCTGGATCATCGCCCTGATGAGCCTGCTCGGCCGCCAGATCACGATAGCCACGCTCTCGTTGCCTACGGTGTTGATTGCCGTCGGAGGGTCATACATATTCCACGTGCTTAATCAGCATCGTCTCTCGACTACAGGGGCGGCGGAACCCATTGCAAGCTGGCTTGAGGGGCTCAAGTTCATAGGACCTGCCGTTCTCGTATCAGGCCTGACAGTGATCGCGGGTTTTGGAGCGGTGGCGTCGAGCGCAATACCCGCGGCTCGCGATATGGGCTTATTCAACGGAGCCGGGGTCTTTGTCATCTTGCTGCTCACGCTGACGCTCCTACCGGCCGCGTTGTCGCGGATGAGCGGAGCTCCAGCGAGATTGGACTACGCTCGATGGCTTGGCAAATGGCTGAAGCAGATCACGGCGTTCATCCTTTATAGAAGACGGCTCGCATGGCTGGTCTCGCTCATCCTGACTGCCGGCCTCACGGCTGGGCTGGTTTTTCTAAAGGTTCAAACCGATTATCTGGCCATCTTCCCAAAGAAGAGCGAAACCGTTCAGGACGCGCTCAAGCTGCACGATAGGTTGGCAGGGGCTTCCACAATCGAGGTGATCGTGAGCGGAGCGCCCGGAGCCGTATACAAACCCGAGTTTCTGAAGTCCTCGGCGTCATTGGAAGCTTATGCAGCGCGACAACCAGGAATTGACGCGGCGATATCAATCACCGACATAGTCTCGAGAATCAATAGTCTATTGCCCTCGGGAAACGGGCGAGACGAAATTCCCGAGGACCCGAAACAGGTCAAAGCGATTTTCGGCGACTTCATATCGCAAGATCCGCTTGTATCGCGTCTGGTGAACGCAGACTACTCACGGGCAGTGATCGCTTTCAGGACCAACCTGTTCAATTCAACCGACGTTCGCAGGCTGGTTGGCTCGCTAGACGAATGGTCAAAGGCGAACCTGCCGCCCGGGATGAACGCCAGAGTAACGGGATCCGTCGTGTTGTTGAATAACGCTTCGGATGCGGTTGCGCTCTCGCAGATATCGAGCCTGGCCATCGCGCTGGTAACGATCTACGTGATGATCTCGATTCTCTTTCGCTCTTTGATGGTAGGAGTGCTCGCATTGATTCCGAATATGTTGCCGATCGCGGGCTACTTCGGGTTCCTGGGCTGGACGGGCATCTCGCTGGATATAACTACCAGTCTGATAGCAAGCGCCGCGTTAGGACTGGCGGTCGACAACGCCGTTCATATGATCAGGAGACACCGTCAGAGCGTGGCGGAAAAGAGCGATGAAGGCTGGTCGCTGTGGCTGACGATGAGTCGAACCGGCAAGCCGATGGTGCTCGCGAATGTGATGTTGATCGCGGCCTTTCTTATCTTCATGCTATCCTCCTTCGCGCCGGTCAGAATGGGTGGATTGCTCTGGGCGGTAACAATACTCGCCTGTTTGCTTTCAAATCTGGTCGTTCTGCCGTTGTTAATGAGGACCCGAGTCTTCGGAGTCGAAAAGTAACCTGCTCTAAAGAGGATCGATACTGATGAACGTCGTGAAAAAGAAGCCTGGATTCACATATGCCGCCGCGTTTCTATCGGCGTCGCTCATCGTTATCTTCGGCGTCGTAGCTCTCTCCGCTTGCGGAACAAAACAAAGCGTGGCTTCTGATAACGCGACCCCTTCGGCTGAGCCCGGAGACCAGTCGGCACGCGAGGGCAGCCGAATTATCGACAAAGTTCTTTCTCAGTCCGCCGTCGATCAGAGCCTGACCAGGATGCACGCGAGGGTTCACGATTCGGATGGAACCGAACGCACCGTTGAATTGACGATGCTGCGGAAACGCAAGCCGGACGGAACACTGCTGACTCTGGCCGAGTTTACATCGCCCCGCGAGGAGCGCGACCGCGATGCTCTGATCAAGGTTTCTCCGAAGGGAGACGTCGAAGCGACGCGCTTCATGCAGAGCACGGGCAGCTTTGTGACTACGAAAAGCGCTTCCGACGAAGAGTCGCTCTTCGGGCTTACGGTTCAGGAGCTTGTTGACGGCCAGCTCGATAAATACGACTTCAAACTCGCGGGCGAAGAAACAGTGGACAAAGTTCCCGCTTATCGAATCGAAGGCAAGCTGAAATCGCGCGCCGATTCCAAGTTCCCGCGCGTCGTACTTCTGGTCTCCAAGGAAACCTACATGCCTCTTCACGCGGAGTTCTACGATAATCACAACGAAATCGCCCGAAGCGTCAAGATACAAAGGACAGCCGAAGTCCAGGGCCATTGGACTCGCATGCAATGGACGGTTGATAACCGCGCCAGGCGCAAAACGACAGAGTTCGACGTTGTAGAAGCCCGCTATGATCAGCCGGTCCCGGAGAGTGTTTTCACCGAAGAGCATCTCAGACAGTTGGCTTCCAAATAGAATAATGATGGAGCGAGAAGATTTGAGACGACTCGAGCGGAACGGCCTCGTGAATGCGCTTGAACACGTGACCGCGGGAGGTCCGCCATCGATCGCTCTGAGAGCTCTGGCCGCGCTAGCATCCGCTTGAGTTTGAACATTTCAGAAGCAAGGCATAACTTTGGTATCGGCGCGGCTCACAAGCGCCAAAGGCGCTAGATATAAAAGCCCAGGGCGACGCCCTGGGTATCGAGCGGGGAAGCGATCCGAGCGCTGAAAGCGCGGAATAAGCGTTTCATAACAACATCATTAGTTCTTTCTCGCATGCCAATGAAGCGCCTCTTTCACCTTCTTCGATAGAAGGCATTGGGATTCGTACCAGGAGCGACGCGCTACGCGCTTGGCCCTGACTATTTTATGGTCGGCCCTTCAGGCCTACCCATTTCAATCCATCGATCAAAAAAATCTTGCCCGATCAAGACATTCTCAACGTCATCTCGCTAGCCGATCAGCTCTACAGGGACCGCGCGCGCTCCGGAGCCGTGAAGGAATCAGTCACGCTCCTGGCAGACTACGGCCCGGTTCAGCGGCCCTATGAGATCGAATGGCGGCTCGCGCGAGCATTATTTTTTCTGGGGCAGGAGGCCCCTTCCGCGGGCGCCGGACGGCAGCTTCATGCGGCCGGAATCGGCGCTGGAAAACGGGCGGTACAGGTAAACAGCGCCCGCGTAGAAGGCCGCTTCTGGCTTGGAGTCAACATGTCGCTCTTCGCGGAAGCGCTAATGGACGACTCATTCGCGGCGCGGTTGGCCCGCCTGGTGTGGTCGGCGAGATGCGCAATCGCCGCGCGCCGTGAACTGAAGCGCGCAATTCAGATTTCCGAGCGATACCACGGCGCGGGACCGTTGCGAGTGTTAGCGAGATTGCTTCACAGAATGCCCGCGCTCCTGGGCGGAAGCCGGCGACAAAGCCGCGAGCTCTTTGAGCGAGCGCTCGAGATATGTCCTTCAAATTGCGTCACGATAATCTATGCCGCCGAGCTGGCGCTCGACGACGGAGACAGGAACCGGGCAAAGCTTCTTTTGGAGAATCTGATCAAACAGCCCTTCGACGATGAGTGGGAGTTCGAGCAGCTTCGCGACCGAGAAAGGGCCCGCCGGATGTTGAAAGAATTTGAAGAATACGAATAAGGGGATGTTGACCCAGACGAATACGCCTCACAGCCCGAGTCTCTTCTTCATAGCCGCGATATCAACTTTCAACTCGGGCGGCACGACTTCATTCTTGCTTTCGAATGAGCGCAAAAGAACGTTCAATCGCTCACGGCCCGCTTTGGTTTTGGCCGCCTCGACGGGACTTATGTCACCAAGGGCGGGAAGAGGCTGGTCATACCAGGCCTCCCAATGCAACTCGAGGGTTTTGCGAAGAATAGACTGAAGTTCGGGCAGCGATTTGATTCGTTCGTTCTCGTCGCGCGCCCTTTGATCTTCATCCTCGTCAACACCGTTGATTCTCTCCTCCACCAGGCCGTCGACCAGTTCATGCACCGCGCGTTTGAAAATCACCTTCTCCTTGAGCCTCGCTTCAATCTCCGATTGAATTTCTCTGGCTCGTCTCTCCGAATTCACTTCGGCAATCAATTCGCCGTCACATATCGTCAGCCGGCCCAGAACAGTATTTTCCGAGTGAGTCTTAGGCGTGCTCTTACTCTTCATACAGTCAACGATGACTTTTATAAGATTGCCGGCTTCGTCGTACTGAGCGTCATCGGGGATCTCCTGTCCTTCGCGAAGGCAATCCAGATCTTTCAATTTTTCGAATGCCTCGCCCGTCGAGCAACTGATCTCAAAATAGATTTTGACGAGGCTAATCGGATCGCCATCCAGGTTACGAAGCTCTGGAAACGAGGGCTTCCTTAACCTCTCGGCCATCACGATATAAATCTGCCGGAGGTCGGCATCCAGATCGGTGAGACTCTCCAGATTAAGCTCCTGACCATTTTTCTGAAGATCGTTGCGTAAGGCGTCCCGCAAGTCCAAAAGTCGCAAGTGCTCGGAGAGAGGAAGGGCAATTGGGCCCACGCCGATCATAATCGCCTGTCCTTCCAGAGACAGTACTCTGGCGTAGAGAGCATCTCCGGGTTTCAGCGATCTCGACGCCTGTGCTTCCTTTACAGTAACTCGGCGATCGACGAGCACGTCGCGAAGACCGATGCTCTTGCCGGGCGCTACATCCGTTACTTCGAAGAAGCTGAAGGGCTGTTCGCACACAGCTCTAATGAACGCCTGCTCGTAGTCGCTCAATCTACTCCGATTTCTCTCAAGGTATTCCATTGCAAGCGGCCCGGCGGGCAGGCCCTTCGGACTCCTTAAGGCTGCTCCCGGCCCAGGAACCCAGGTGAAAGCGGCCCATGTCTCTAAGACAGCATCCACGAAGTCTTCGTCGCAGTGCTTTTCCCCGCAAAGAAAGGCCGGGAGCGCTTCTCTCCAAAATGCCTCTCCATACCGCTTTATCGCGTATTCCAGAATTTGAGTAACGAGCTTCCCTTCCGTGACGCGTATCTTGAGCCATTCTGGGTCCTGTTGAACCGCCGCCGTTTGTCGCATCCAGTCATGCGGCGAATCACGAGTTTCATCGGAGGATTTGAAAGCGGACTGCTGAGTCTCCTTGTTAGAGCAGCAGTGTTTGTACTTTTTTCCACTACCGCACGGACAACGATCGTTTCTGCCTGTTCTTGCCATCTCTTCTCCAGCGGCGCATTTTGTCTCTCATAAGAGTTCGAGCACGGTGGACAATTCTAATTCGATATCGACCGACCGGCCACCTTATCTGAGCCCCGCGTCACGCACAAGCGTGCGATTGGTTGCGATAGATTTCCGAGTAGAAATTCCGACGCTGTCGCTTGCTGTTTCTTAAGGACGAGAGCCGCATCTCTATTTGATCAAGTCTCCGGCTGTGGTCGACTTTCTTCCAAACTTCTTCTCCGTGCTTACACTCCAAAGTTTCTTTGACAACAGAGCGTCGTATGGTATATTACGGCCCGCCAAGATTCGGGCCGGTTAAGACTAAGCATTCATGATTGATCGGATTGTATTGAGTGCGATTTTCGATTCGTCCTTTCCGGACCTGAACAAGAAGCAGAGCAAAAAAACTCAAGACAGTGATTCATAGCCAGTAGAACGGCCAAGCGGGTTCGTATAATCGAAACGTCGGCGGTGGGAGACACGGTCCTTCTCTCCTGGCAGCCGGCGCTGAACAGGGGTTGACCTCACCCGAAGCGTCCTTAGAAGTCGCCTCACAGCTCGACTCGGAGCTGTGATGAAGCGCCTGATTCACAATTAGTTAGCGAGCTGAAGAAGTTCCAGGGCAGTTATTCGCCTGCGGCGCGGTGGAGCCGCACTCTCAGGCGATTGCGAAAAAAACCTGCCGCACGAGTATTCAACCGGCCTTCTGGCCGGTCGGGTTTTGTGTGTGCGGCTGGCGTGTCCAAAGGGTCCTCCTCAGAAGAGGAATCGCATGCCCAGGAATCTCCGAATCTCTCGTCGGCGAGTGATCAGGCAAACATCAACATCACTCAAAGAAGGAGGAGATAATGAGCTATAAAGCATCAAAGAACCTCAAGTACTTCGTTGTGCTTGTGGCCGCAGTTCTTATCGTCCAGTCAATTATCGGCGCCGGTTCTACCGCGGCGGCGCTCGGAAATCAGACTGCGACTCAGACCCAAACTACTACCACCGGCGGCGCCATCGCCGAACGCGGAAAGCGGCCGATTGTCACGTTGAAGAAGTTGAAATCGCCCGTGGCCGGAGCAAATGCCGCGCTGCAGATTCAGTTCCAGAACGGCGAGAGGGTTGAGAAGAGATTCACGCTCACCACTGGCGCCGGCTCCAGCCTGGTATTCGCCGACGATGGAACGGGCGGCGACGACGTCGCCGGAGACGGAATATTCGCAAGCCCGCTTCAGGTCGATTTCGATCAGGTTGCCGCCAACAATCACTGACCCATCGGTGATCGAGGATCCGACCCGGACCTTCAATCCGTGCACGGGAGTCGGCAATCCGAATGGGAAATGGACATTCGGATACCTGATGACTCAGATGGCCAATCAGGCGCAGACCGGAATCGATCCCAAGGTCTTCGTCCGGAACTGGCTCGCCAAGTTCGAAAACAATCAGACGATCAACACCTTTGGGATTCCTGCAAGACCCAAGGTCAAAGATATAGTCACCATTCCATGGGAGCTCGCCAGCGGCGGCATCGGACAGCCGCTCGATCTCACCAAAGCTCCGTTCAGGTTGCTGGCGATCGTCAACCGCATCGATCTGCGCGGCAACAGCGGCTACAACATCAGCAACGCCGGTGAAGCCAGGTTTGTTTTTGGCGTCATCGACCGGCGGCCTACAAACGTGAACTGCTGCAACGTCACCGAAATGACCGTGATCTTCGAATACGGCATCGACCGAAGCGGCTGCGCGAACGTGAAAGCGTGGGCGCAACAATGGGTAAATCTCTCGAGCCCGCTTATTCCCTTCCCTTCCGCTCAGTACAATCAAGCGCTCGAGAATATAACCGAGCAGTTTGCTCATGCGGGCGTAGCGCCGAACAAAGTCAACGGCAGCGCTCTGAATCAGCTTAGAACGAACGAGTTCCTTCAGCCTCAGCCGCAATGGGAATTGAGGGAGTTCAAGCTGACGCCGGGCACCGAAGATCCGTTCGTCGCCAACGGCCAGTTGAATATGACTACGGTCAAGCTAACTCCCGACGCGTCGTTCAACAATACCGGCACGCTCGGGGCATATCTCACTGCGAATCTCCCACAGGTCTGCGCCGGAACTCACGTAGTCCCGTTGAGCTTCGCTGCACAGCCTTTCCTCGGAGGCAGCTCCTTTACCGCCGGGCCCGCGGGCGTCGCGTTCTGGGATACGCCGACATTCCTGTGTCCTCCGAATCCGACCTGTGATCCCGAGTTCAATTTCTCGTTCAATACTTGCAGCGGCTGCCATTTGAGCGAGACCGGTACGACCTTCTATCACATCAGGCCGACCCCCTTTGGATCGCCTCCGATCTTGTCGCCGTTCCTGTCAGGATCGCCGATAACGATCAATGATCCGAGGTGCGGCGCTCCATTCACGCATACGTTCGACGAGATCAATCGCCGGCGCGTGATTCTGGATCAGATCGCGAATCAGATCTGTCCGCTTCCGTGCACGACGTGCGATTGCATAACGCCGTTCGACGCGGCGAAGTCCGCTGTTCTGCCGTGCCGCATCGACGTTCTCTCGTTGAGCGGTTCAGACATTCTGTTCACATCGACCTCGGAAGCCGTTCTGAGGTCCGGTCCCGGATTCGTGCATTGATCAAGGTGCATTGATCAAGGTGCATTGATCAAGGTGCATTGATCCGAGCCAATTTCGCAAAACCGGGGCGGTTCGACGGCGCTCCGGCTTTTGCCCGGACGGCTCTGGGTCCAAATTTGGTCTGCATCTCGGGGGCAACCATATAGGAAACGTCAAGAAATAACATCCCGGCTTTTAAAATGCCTGCCTCACAAGGCGTTGCCTTGGGCCTGGAGTTTGGACATTTGTTTCGCTACCCGATCGAAGTTACTTCCTCGCTTCGAATTCAACTCCACGATTTTGATGGGAGCGGCAGAGACCGATGGCTCTCTTGAATTCCCTTACGAGCGGAAGCTCAATCCTCTTGGCGATGTCATCTCGAACTCGACTGTTGATGAGCGATCATCGTAAGATGCCAGCGCTCGCGATGTACTCGGAGAACTAAATTTCAACACAGGCTTTGATACGGCATCCGACTATGCGAAAGATTCCAACATCCGTCTTATCCATTGCGATTGCTCTGCTTGCCTGGACGGTCGCCGCTACCGCTCAGACCCCGAGCCCATCTCCCGTTGCGCAGCGAACGGCCGGGCTTCAACGTCAGGAGGGTTTTCTTCCGTTTTATCTCGACTCCGCTAAGGGCCGCCTGCTCCTTGAAGTTCGACTCAATCAGCCGATGCTTTACTTCGTCACCGTAGCGAAGGGGATAGGCTCGGTCGATCTTGGAGTGGATCGCGGGGCCGCAAGTGGATCGAAGCTTATTCAGTTCGAGCGCAACGGTTCGCGAGTCGTTCTAGTGGAACAGAATCTCCGCTTTCGCGCGGACGCCGGTAATACCGCTCTGCGGCAGAACCTCGAAGACTCTTTCGCTTCGTCCACACTCGCTTCTTTCAATATTGAATCGGAAGACAGCGGCCGGCTCTTGATAGATGTGACGCCATTCATCATTCGCGACGCGATCGAGCTTGAAGCGCAGCTTCGCCGCCGCAATGAAGGCGTTTACAAGCTGGATCCGGCCCGCAGCGGAATCTACCCCGCCCGCACCAGGACGTTTCCGCAAAACACCGAAATCGAAGCGACGGTCACCTACACCTCAGACAATCCCGGCCGTCTAATCAGCCGCGTAGCGCCGGAGCCGGGCGCGCTGACGATCCGGCTGCATCATTCCTTTGTACAGCTTCCCGAAGGCTATCGCCCTCGCGCGGCCGATCCGCGAATCGGAGCGTTGGCCCTATCGTTCAAGAACTACTCCGCGCCTTACAACCAGGGCTCGAACGTTCAATGGATTCGGCGATGGCGCCTCGAAAAAAGAGAGCCCGCCTCGGCTGTAAGCGAGCCCAAGAAGCCCATCGTTTTCTATCTCGATCCGAGCATACCCGAGCCGGTTCGATCCGCGATGCGAGGAGGCGTGCTTTGGTGGAATCATGCGTTCGAAGCGGCCGGGTTCCGCAACGCGATTCAGGTGCTCGATCCGCCGCCGGATATGGACCCTATGGATTCGCGCTTCAACTACATTCTGTGGGTGAACCGCGACGAACGAGGATTTTCAGTCGGGGGCAGTGTTTCCGATCCCCGCACCGGCGAGATACTTGTGGCGAAGCCGCGTATGGATTCGCACCGAATCAAAACCATTAGCGGCTATTGGCAAAATTATCGAATTGGAGCGGATCAAGGATTCGACGCGGATGGCTGCGCTGATTTCATGCTGCCTTACGACGCGCTCCTCAGCGAAGCCGCGGCTCAGTCCGGTCCCGGCGCTGAAGAAGCGTTGGTGCTGCTGCGGCAGGCGCTGGTTACGGCTCACGAAGTCGGCCATTGTCTAGGCTTCGCTCACAACTGGAACTCCAGCATCAATGATCGCGCCTCCGTCATGGAATACCCGTCGCCCAGAGTGAAGATCACGAACGGCCGCATCGACCTGAGCGACGCATATCAAAGAGACATAGGCGAATACGACAAGTTCGCCGTGCGTTATGCATATTCGGAATTTTCTCCGGAGCGCGAACACGACGGGCTGGAAACAATAATCCGACAGATGCGCGGCCGGGGCATTCTCTTCACCCCGTCGGCCGATCCTCGCTGGAATCGCTACGACGATCTTGAAAGCCCGGCGCTCTATCTTCGAGAAACGCTCGCGCAGAGGCGGCTTCTGTTGGATCGCTACGGTTCACAGGTTTTAAGGCCGGGTGAGCCCTACGGCGCCCTTCGAGGAATGGGGTTGTGGATGACTTATCTGCATCATCGGTGGGCCATCGACAGCGGAGTCCGTTATATCGGCGGAATGTACGACAACATCGCAGTCAAAGGCGAGAGCGTAGCGCCCACCGAAATCGTGCCGGCGGCGCTGCAGCGCGAGGTGCTGTCGCTTCTGATGGAAGCGCTCCAACCATCGAATATATCAATACCGGAGCGTCTTCTGGCCGAGCTCGCGCCGAATCCCGACGCGCGGGATATTGAAGAATTCAACATGAGCACGGGCGACGCGTTCGACCATCTCTCCGCCGCCCGGACATCGTGCGCGCTTGTGCTTGAACAGATGCTCGAGCCCGCCAGGGCCGCGAGGCTTGTAACGTTCGCCGATCGGCAACCCGGCGGCCTCACTTTGATGGAAGTGCTTACAGCGGTTACGGCAAACACGTGGGACAAATCATCCGGGGCGAACGAATCCGCGATGTCGGCCTCGCTGCGGCGCGTGGCGCAACGTGAAGCGCTCGACGCGATGATGATTCTGGGGGCGCACGCACAGGCCACTCCCGAAGTTCGCGCAGTGACTCTGGGTCACCTGACCAGGCTGCGGGCCTCGATCGCGGGAAAACATGATTCGAATCTCGGCTCTGCCCGCGAGGCCCATCTGCGTCAATGTGAGCGCGATCTGACGAAGTACCTCGAGAACCCTGCTGCTTACGCTCCGAAGTCTTCGGCGCTGCCGCAGCCCGCGGGGGCTCCGCTCGGAATGAGGCCGTAGACTGGGATCTATCACGGGTGAATTGTCCATTTGCAACGGCGTATCCGAAGAGGAGGCGCGGATTTGGCGATTGATGCGCTCTGCCGTATAGTGAGATCAAGTTCTTATGGAATCGAGATTCGATGAGTGGAGGCGTTAGGTGGCTGAAGATACTGAGGGTGTCCCGGAAGTAAACGTCGATACTGTTCAGGAACTTGAGAAGCCGCGCCTTGTGTCTTTGCTCTTTTATGATTTTGCAAATAGAACTGCTAACGGAAAGTTCAACCTTTCCGGAATTTTTGATCGCATCCTTGTCGATCTCAATAAGAAACGAACCCGTTCTTTTGGATTATTTACTAAGACAGCGGAAACCCATAAGGGGATTATTCGTATATTGATACTCGATCCTAACGGAAAATTAGTCGTCGCTCTCGATTTTGGTATGGATGCGACGGAATTCCCGCCTGACCAGAAATATCACATAACTCAAGCCTCCGGAGCGATTGAATTCGATACGCCGATTGAGGGCCTTTATTGGTTTGATGTTTCTTATAATGGCAAGTCATTGGGCGGAACCGCACTACAAATAGAATTCGCGACACAGGAGAAAAGAGATGGGAGCAACGCAGATAGTAACGCTTAGTTCCGATGGATATGCGGTCAACGGTCTAAAGCTTAATGGCGATATGGAGCCGTTGGAATCTAGAGAAGTCACGGATGCCAGAAACGCTATCAATGTTTCCGAATATATTATTCATGAGTCTCAATCAATAATTCCTTTTGAAGGAATGTTTGCTGGGAGTAATTTCTGGCAGGATCTCCCCGAGTTCCTGGACAAGTATTGGCAAGAGACTGAAGAGACGCCAGAGAGTGATTAAGTGTATGTTCTCGACACCAATATTTTGAAGTTATACTTTGAGCAGCCTCTGAACTATCCCTACCTCGTGGACAAGATAAGGGAAGCCAGTAATCGAGGGCTACTTCGCATTACTATCGTAAATGCCCAGGAAATTCTTGCCCATGCGGTCAACGTAATTAAGGATAGACCGGATCAGAAGGAGCAAGATCTTTTGAGATTATACGATGACCTCCTCAAACTGATTATGTTCCTGGGACGGTTCTCTATCCTGCCCTTTGATAAAGCCGCCTATCAGCAGTTTATGGCTATCGGCAGATTGCAAACACTCATTGGCACGCGAGATAGACGAATAGCGGCGATATCGCTTTCATAATGCTACGGTTGTTACCGTGAATCGGCGCCATTTCGATCTCGTGCCAGAGCTGGGCGTAGAAGATTGGACTATCAGTCCGGTCTAGCGGAACAAACCTCTCTCTCTTTTGATCTGTTGGTTCTACTGTTCAAGCTTTTTCGCTTGTCCATATCTGTGGCTGGGGTTCACTCTCGACCAGTTGCGCAAGCACGGAGGCCGCGATCGAAGACATACTGAAAGCAAAGTGGATATCAAGATGTTCGGCGAGCGATTGCGCCAGATCAGGATCGTAGATTCTCAGGACTACGCGGACATCGGGATTCAAGAGTTTGGCATTCAGGCCGATCTCGAGATTAGTCAGGTCGTCGCTTGTAACGCTTATTATTGCTTTGGCATCGGGCATCCCCGCATCGCGAAGAGCTCGCTCGAATTTCGCGTCGCCTATGACGGCGGGCACGCCCATCGCATGAACCTGAGGCAGATATTTACCATCGGCCTTTACATCGACGCCCACGACGCGTTCGCCGCGTTTGATGAGCTCTTCTATCACCTCCAGGCCGACCGAACCGATGCCGACGACCAGCACGTGGCCTGATTGCTTTACTCGGCGTCTACCGAACGTCAGAGCCAGCCTCCGCTTGAGCAGTGAATCACTCACGAGGGCGAATATGACGGCAGTGTTGGTAACGCTCGCGATCATCAGCAGGATCCCGACTATCTTTGAAAGAGTCGATGAAGTACGCAGGCTTATGTCTCCAAATCCAACCGTGGCCATCATCGTAACCACGAAGTAGACCGAATCGATCCAGCTCAGATTTTCAGCAAAATGAAAGTAAATAGTCGACAGAACCGCCAGCGAGGCGATGATGGAGAGAGCGCGCACAATCAGGCGGTCGACTCTCCTGGGAGGACGGATCTCGGGCGCCGGTTCGGCGATTACCGGAGGCGTCCTACTCGCGAGCGGCGGCTTCGGTGCATATATAGCCTCGACGATCTTTTTTGCGGCCAGCTCGGGAGGACTTATGAACGAAAATCGATCCAGGTGACGAATCAACTTCCAGCCCAATCGGCTCTGCACCAAAGTAATCACTATGGGAATCGTTTTCGAAAGGCGCCGCACTGCCAGCGCGATCCGAATATTGAGCTTGTCTTCATCCGTGACCGCGAAAACAACCCGAGCCCCTTCGACGTTCGGAGGAGCGGTGAAATCAGCTTGAACATAATTCCAACCTGAAGAAGCCTCGGGCGGGGCCGGTGCGCGGTCGATCACTAACACGTTAAACCGCGCCACAAGCCTGTTGGCGAGTCTCATACCTCTGTGAGTCGCGCCGAAGATGATAACTTCCGGTGAATCTAGCAAACTCACGTTGGGCCTCATTGTGATGACTCGGCCATAGAATTTCGCTGACGTCGCGGCGAGCGCTCTATTGAGGCGATCATTCTAACATCGCGCGATTCAGCATCAAGTTAAGCGCATTCAAGAAACAATAGGTGTGAATTAGGGTCCGACCACCCCGATCAACTCCGGAGGAACCGTAGCAGGTTGTAGAGCGACAGCGAAGCCGGTCATTCCCCTTCAGGGAACCATCCGAAATATTCAACTCCAGAGGGTTGAAATTGAGCTCGACCGTCTGAGCATTTCACGACAACCCAAAGGGGGATTGCGTCGCGAAGCCCAGGGCTGGCGAAGCCTACCCTGGGATTTGTAACGGCGAGCGCGTCAACACCAACGGTGTTGTGGCCGCGACGGTTATCGCGAAAATCGAAGGCGGATCTAATCTGACTTCAAGAAGGCCGCAACCCTTCTCAAGTTTGGACCGCGCAAAACGCTGCTTATTCTGGATAGGCTCTAATACTTATAAGGGCTGGAAGCCACAACCACTTCGTGGCTTACTGCTGAAATACTAGGCGCACTCGGCCGCCAGGAAGTTCACAATTGAGCCAAGTTCCAATCGCCTGGTTGGGTTGCCCGTGTTTACCAGGAAAGTATTTCTCGCAAAGGCGCGAAGTTCGCAAAGAGAATCTTGTCAAAAGAGGTGTGACAACGATTCACCGCCCAGAATGCGGTTGAGACAAGGTCCACGTTTGAATGCGTCCTCCCGCTTCGGCGGCGGCCAATGCTTTTCCATCAGGCGATAAGCACACGGCGAGGATCGGCTGGGGTGCCAGATCGATTACTTGAATCTGTTTGGAATTCGCGTAGTCCCACAATAGAATTCTCCCATCCCAACCAGCGGACACGAGAACGGCGCTGCCCGCGCAACAGGCGAGACTCGACATACCCGAAGAGTGACCGGTCAGTACTTGAACCGTTTTCCCTGCTTCCCATCTCCAAATCCGAATGGTCCTATCGTCGCTGGCTGACGCCAGGAGTGAGGGGTCGTCCAGAAAGCAAACCGCCGAAACATATCTCGAGTGGCCCGTCAGCACTCGAACGAGTGATCCGTCGGCGACGCGCCATATTCTAACCTCATGATCGTCTCCGCCGGACGCGAGATACTGTTCGTCGCGAGAAAAGGCGAGGGCGCCGACGAAGCTGATATGTCCCGTCAACGACCTCAGCAGCCGGCTGGAGGCTATGTCCCAAATTCTTACGATCGCATCGGCGCCCGCTGAAGCGAGCAGTCTTCCTGAAGGCGAAAAAGCGAGAGCCGAGACGAACATCCTATGTCCACGAAGCTCGGTGATCGGATCGCCAAGGCCGAACGGCCTTAATCTCACTACGCCGTCTTCACCCGCCCAGGCGACGAGCGAACCGTCCGGAGAGACAGCCACCGCGGTGATGTAGCCGTGTTGGCTTTCGAGCTTTCGCGATTCCGTTCCGGTGGTGACGTCCCATGCCCTCAGCGTCTTGTCCCATCCCGCCGACAACAGTGTTTTCGAATCAGGGCTGAACGCAAGCGAGCGAACGTATCCGCTGTGTCCGGCCAGCACTTTGTCATGCGTGGCGGCCTGCCGCGCCGGAAGATTAAGCCAGGCTAGAAGAAAAACCAGCAGGCCGATTCGCATCAACTTATCACTCCCACTTGAAGAATCGCGCCGAGACCATGACCGCCAGCAGAGTGACCACGGCCATCACCGTCAGATCAAGAGAACACTCCTTTATTCCGCCTCCGGCCGCCATCACCGTCTTCAGCGCCGAGACATAGTAAGTCGACGGCATGACGTGCGCTATTTTTTGCAACCACGCCGGCATGAATTCGAAAGGAAAAGTCGCGCCGCTCAAAAACATCATGGGCATGAACAGCGCCTGTGAAACCCCGTTGGCTTCAGCCAGCGAACGGGCGAGGCTTGCGACCACAAAAGCCAGCGCCGAGAACATCACGGCGCCGGTGCTGTAAACCAGCAGAGCCGCGGGAATGTTCGACGGCAGCGTGATGTGGTAGACGAGACGCGCTAGCACCAGCATCAGCAAAGTCGCCAGCGTGATAGAAACGTATCGAGACACGACCATGCCGGTGACTATCTTCCACGGAGAGACCGGCGCCATCTTGTAACGGCGCAGGATACCCTGTTCGCGCGCTCCCACCGTGATGACTCCGGTTCCGAACAACGCGCCCGCCATCACGTTGATGCAGATCAATCCCGCCACCAGCGACGAGGAGCGCTCGGGAGTGCCGCCGAAGATCGAGCAGAACAGGAATAGAAGCAACAGTGGAAAGACGAAGCCCCAGAACACGGCCTGGCGTTCCCGGAAATAGATTTTTGTATGAATGGTGGTCTCTTGCCATACTATGTTCATTCTCTTATCTCCTTGCCGGTCAGCTCGACGAAGACGTCTTCGAGAGTCGCGCGGCTGATCTGAAGCTCGACCAACTCGTTCTTCTGGTGTTCTATGGCCGAAACCAACTCGACTATCGAACGGCCGGTATCGCCGACCTGCGCCGTGTAGGTATAGCTCCCATTCTTGGAGGACTCAATCACCTTGAACGTCGCCTCAGGCTCCGGCGAGAACGGCCTGGCGGTCGCGAACCGCAGCCGCGCGGAGCGACCCCGAGCATGGGCTATCAGGTTTGCGGGCGAGTCCAGCGCTATTCGCTGCCCTCCATCCAGGATCAACACACGGTCGCACAGCCGCTCTGCCTCTTCGATGTAATGCGTGGTGAGCAACACGGTTTTTCCCGCGGACTTCATCTGCTCTATCGTGTGCCAGAGTTGCCGGCGCACCTGCGCGTCGAGTCCCGCCGTCGGCTCATCCAGAAAGATGATGTCGGGTTCGTTTACCAGCGCCAGCGCGAGGGCCAGCCTCTGTCTCTGGCCGCCCGAGAGATCGGTGATAAAGCTATTTCGCTTTTCATTGAGAGCCACCATCTCGAGTAGATCATCTATATCGGCGCGTTTACGGTAGTAGGAGCGAAACTGCTTGAGCACCTCGACCACTCGCAGCTTGCGGAAGAAAGAGGAGGACTGAAGCTGAACGCCTATGCGTTCCTTGATCATGTCCAGTTCGCGCCGGGGGTCGAACCCCAGAACTCTCACTGCCCCGCTGTCTGGCATTCGCAGGCCTTCGAGGACTTCGATCAACGTCGTCTTGCCGGCGCCATTGGGGCCGAGCACGCCGAAGATCTCGCCTCTGGTTACATCGAGGCTCAACTGGTTGACTGCCACCAGGCGCCCGTACCTCTTCGTCAGGTCTTCCACCAGAACCGCGAGTTGGTCACTCATGCTTTTTTGCCTTTCCCTTTACGGACGAAACGCGGAATCGACAGTTTGAAGATGTGATACCCATCGGAAAAGGGCCACAGCGGATTCAACTGGATGAGAAAAACCTTGGTGAGAATCGCGGTAACGATGACGCCGATCCATACCCGCGGCGCCGCATCCGCCGGCAGCGCGCGCCACAACAGGATGAGAAAACTTATCAGGATCAAGTCCAAGGCGGATCCCGCGACCAATACCTTTATCAACGAACGCGGGCTTGCGTCGCCGCGCCTGAAGATACGACAAAAGAACGACGGCATGAAGTAGTGGAGATGAAACCCCACGAGGGACACATCGAACCCGCAGCGCTTTCCGATCAGGCCGTGCGCCATCTCATGGCCGATGGCAAACGCGACTACGAACCCTATGGACAGGACTACATGGCCAAACGACGCGAAGCGCGCAAAGCTGAGAATCTCGCCAAGGTTGAAGGCGAGGACGAACGCGGCTGCCAGTAGCAACGCGCCGGCCGCCACGACACCGTAGACGTTGAATAACGGTGCGAGCTTGCGCGCGAGAAAGTCCAGGATGCGGTTGGGATCGAACAGCTTTATCTTTAGCGTAAAGGCGGTGGATGGGCCGAAGCGGCTCCACAGCGAATCGCTTTCGGTCTCGACCAGGTTGAGACTGATCGCCTTTTGGATGAACTTCTTCAAAATATCGAATGGAACCTCGCGGCCGTGCTGCGCGCGGAAGAGATAGCGCACCTCGTCGAGGTTAGACTTCTCTTCGAACTGCATGAGGATCTGGTATTCAAGCTCGCCGACGCGAAACGTGCTGTGCGTGGTTTCATCACACACGAGGTAGCACACCCCGTCGGGTGTGAAAGTGATATCCGGCCTTAGCTTGAAGCGAGCCACATTGCCCTCCCGTCATTCGTTCCGGTTAAACAGCCGCGCGCGGTCGACCACGCCGCCGTCCTTGATCACCTGCCAGATGTTTTTCGTCGAGCCGATGTCATCCAGCGGATTGCCATCGACTATCAGGATGTCGGCGCGTTTGCCGGCTTCGATCGTGCCGAATTCCTTCGCCCCGCCAAGATACTCCGCGGCGGTCCGGGTTCCCGCGACTATCGCATCCATGGGCGACAGGCCGGACGCGACCAGCAGCCGCAATTCGTCGTGCGACGCCAGCCCATGGAAGACCATCGGTTCGCCTGCGTCGGTGCCCAGTACAATCTTCACGCCGTTCTCGAAGGCAAGCCGGACGTTTTGCTGACAAGTTTTGAAGGCCGCTGAAAAGTAATTCATCAAATCGCGGTCTCTTTTCATGTCGAAAGCGTATCCCTGGTGCTTTGCTAGTCCGTCGCGAATGACCAGGCTGACTGTGCTTCGAACGTCCTCGCGAGCCAAGACGGCGTCGACGTCCTTGAGTGGTCTTGCGTTGCTTTCGATCACCGTCAAGGTTGGGCAATAAAACACGCCGCGGTCGCGCAGCAACTGAATCGCTTCCATATCCAGCGCATCGGTTGCTCCGTGTTCGACACCATCGGCGCCTGAGCGAACGGCGTCCTTCAAGTCGCTGAGGATCCATGTATGTACCGAGACGCGCAACCCGTTCAGGTGAGCCTCCTCGATAACAGCCTTCAATAGATCCAACCGGAGCTTTGGAAATCGCGCCCACTGGCTGCCGCCGTCGTACACGACCTTGATCATATCGACCTTCTGGGCGGCCAATGCGTCGACGACCGGCTTTACTTCCTCGCGGCTCTTTAACTCCCTTGTTGCTTCGGCGGCGATTGGGCGGGGCAAGAACCGCGCGGGGTGGCCGCCTTCACAAGTGATCGTCGGTCCCACGGCCAACAAGTGCGGACCGACGATCGTCCCGCCTCGCTCGTTGTCGCGGAGCCGCAGGATCATATCCGTCATGTCGCCCGCGCTTCGTATTGTAGTGACACCCCAATAGAGATACGCGCGAAGATCGTGAAGCACGCGGTCAAGCATGTATTCCTGGCCTGACAACGTCGGCCCGGCGCTGCCGATCACCAGATGAACGTGTGTGTCGATCAACCCGGGCATCAACGTGCGGCCAGCGGCGTCGATGACTTTGGCACCCCGAGGCACGCGGCCTTTCCCTTCGGGAAAAACGCTCTGGATCTTGCCGTCGACGATGACGACTACCGCATTGTCGAGTGGTGGCGAGCCGGAGCCGTCGATGAGGCGGCCTCCGCGAATAACCAGAAGCCGGGACGCGTCGATGCCGCCCGACCATTTCTCGTCGGCGGCGCGATAGCCTACCAGCATCAGCCCGGCGACGACCGCGCAGATCGTAATCAGCTTGAGCATTCTTTTTCTTTTCTTGAGTAAAGCCAAGGCTCGCTCACCAGGTTCAATCATAGATAATTCTCAGGTCTGGAAGAGGGACTCGTCCCCGCTCTTCTTCGTTGGCGTATGTTCAAAATAGACCTCAGAGCGGGCATAAATGCCTCTTCCCGACCTGTGATTTCTTGATGTTTGGCGCATATGCTTACAACGGCGCTCAACGTTCGTCGTCGAACAAGTGCTCGCGATCGACGACCTTGCCTGCGATTACGACGAGTTTGATCCGGCGCAATGCCGAGATCGACTCGAGCGGATTCCCGTCGACGATGAGCAGATCAGCTTGTTTGCCCACTCGGATCGAGCCCGCGCGCGAGTCGATCCGGCAATACCTGGCAGCCGTCATCGTCGCTGCCTGAATAACGCGCATCGGCGGAATCCCGGCTTGCACGAGCAACTCCATCTCGCGGTGCACTGAATAACCGGCGAACGTGGCTTCGTTACCCGAATCAGTGCCGAGGCTGATTGGAACGCCTGCGCTGTAAACCTGTTGAAGGTTCTCTGCCGCCTGCCGCAACATCCGCTGGCGAGCCTCCAATGTCCGCGGGTGCTCCCGCGCCTGTGAACTAACGCTGGCGGGGTTGTTAATGCTGGCCCACACGGCCGGCAACACCGTCAGGCTTAGCAGCGCATCGGTTGCAGGCTTGAACCCGCCGGCGATTCTTATTGGCGCTTCAATCACGCACAGCGTCGGGCAGTAAAAAATCTTATGCTCGACCAGCAATTGAATTGTGTCCTTGTCGATCGGCTCGCGAACAACTCCGTGCTCGACTCCATCGGCGCCAGCGTGTATCGCTCCTTGAACTCCCCGGCACGTCGCGGTGTGAACGCACACCGGCACGCGCCCTAAGTGAGCTTCGGCGACAATCGCGCGAAATATCGCTTCGGAAATAATCGGCACGCGCCGGGAAGGCGGACCTTCTTCGTAGATCACCTTGATTGCGTCAGCGCCGGCCGCGATCAATTCCCGGACCTTCAACCGCGCTTCGGCTTCGTTGCTAAGCTCGACGGCCACGAGAGATGAAGAAGCCGCGGTCTTCGCTCCGACGGCGAGAGGAGAGCCACCCAAAGCGGTCAACATCGGCCCGGAAGCCAGGATATGCGGTGCGCGGCCGTCGCCGGCGGCATCGAGTTTCTTCAACCCGAACGCTAACCTCGGCGCATCCCCCAGACTTCTTATCGTAGTTACGCCGAAGAACAGGTACGCGGCCAGATCGTGGTCGATTCGGCCGCCCGCTAGTTCCGCGGCGGAGATTCGCGGGCCGGAGCTTCCGCCCAGATGCACGTGTCCGTCGATGAGCCCGGGAAGAATCGTTGCTCCCCGCGCGTCGATGATGCGGCCCTCAGGAATCCGCGCCGCGCCTTCCTTGAACACGTTGACGATCACGCCGTCTCGCGAGACCACCACGGCCCCCTCGAGAGGTGGACCGCCCTCGCCATCGATCAGGCGTGCGCCGCGGATTATCAACACGCTGGAGGGATCGCCGGCTGCGATCGGACTCACGCGAGATGACATGCTGAGCACAGTCGAGATCGTCAGGATGATGATTGCGGCAACTTTCATTTCGAGTCCCAGGGCCGTGGGGCCACTGCCGGGTCCAAAGCCGGTGAAGCAATGTTCTAGCGGCTGGCGATCAGTTTATTGACCTCGTCGAGCAGCCGCTTTAGATCTTCGTTAACTGGATAGTAGTGAAGCCCTAGCGTCACTACTTCGCGCGCTCGCGTCAGGCTGTCGCCCCGCTTCAGCGCATCGCCGTAGTAGTAGTAAACCATGTAGTAGGGGTACCATGGGTTCTTGCGGAGCACTTGAATCGAGAGGAGCTTGTCGAAATCCTCCTCGGCGGCCGCCAGGCCGGTCGGCGAGTATGAGTTGGTAATGGCCCGGCCCAACCGCGCCATGAAATTCTCCGGGTCGATAGCCAGCGCGACATCCAGTTGATCGACCGAGAGGTTCCCGTATCGAATCACATCTTTCATCGCCGCGGGATTGGTCTTTTGAAGATTCGCCGCCTTCACGCCGTACGCTGAAGCAAGCGCCGCCCTTACATCGGGCACGTTCGGGTATGCATTTACCAGGTTCTGCATGAACGACACGTATCGGTCGAACTTGTCATAGTCTTCCGCGATTCGATCGTACGCGGACCAGATGACTCGGAAGGTGGAGCGCCGCGCTTCGCGCTTTAACGCCGCTTCCAACCTTGTAAGCGCTCCATCCAAATCGCCGGAGGCGAACAGTTGCTCGGCCTCATCGAAGTCCTGCATCACCGGTTGGGAAGCGCTGGTTTGAATGAGCACCTTACGGCCCGCTTGAAAGTTCCTCAGAATCCTCGCTGCCTTTGGGTCCTGGAGGCTCTTGCCTGCTTGCGCGGGACCGGGCCGGACGCTCGCGTGGACGGCCGATAGGATTCCGGCGATCAGGGCGAAGCTTGCGATAGCCGATTTGAAGCTCTTGGTCATATCCCCTCCGTTCGGATCGAGTGATTCGACCCTGCGTGTTTAGAAGAACTCGACGTCATCCACTGCGAACTCGTAATGAGAGATCGGCGGACCAAAGGTCTGAATCTGAAATCGGATGGCCTTCAGGTCTTTTCCGGACCACTTCATCGGCGCGCCGAATCCCATCTGCTTGAACTTCGTGAATGGAACATCGACGGTCGTCCAGCCGGCGGTTGATTTGAACAGGTAGCTGAAATCGTCGAAGTCCTTAACACCCTGGGTAATCATCACGACCATGTAGCTCTGCCCATCGCCTCGGGAGGCGAATCGCAGTCCCTTGAAGCGGCTGACATCCATCGAGTCCGCCTCGTTCGTGGTCAGCGGGACGTGAAGCCCGGCGAATCCGTACGGATAGTCGGTGGTGATAGTGCCGAAGAGATCCACCGCCTTGCCTCGGCCGGCCGGGCCTTCGGTTGACTTGACCTTGATTATCGAAGTTCCGTTCATCGACTTGTCGCTGTACGTTCCAATCTTCAAACCCTGGCTCGTCATCCCGGTTTCAAAGTCGATGATCTTCATGTTCGATTGAGCGCTCATAACCGACACCATCAGCGCTATGATTACGGCGAGAAATGCAAATCTCCTGACCATGTCAATTCACTCCTTTAGCGTTCACTGCTGCTCCGGTAATTTCCTTGCGAGCGATTGAAGTCCCGGCGACTTGGGATAGAGCGCGAGCGCTTCCTTCAAGACCAGGCGTGCTTTCTGCTCCTGGCCGCTCCTTATTAATCCATCGATGAACGACTGATATACCGCCGGGAATGGATAGCCGTGCATGTCGGCGGGGCGCATCGCGATCAGCTTCCTGAACTCCTTCTCCCAATCCGCTTCCCTGCCCGGCATATAAGAAAGATAGGTCGCGTGTCCGTAGTTCGCTTGAAACGCATCGGGTCCCAGCGCCAACGCAACTTCATACTCGGAAAGTGACAACTGGGAAACCCCAAGCATGTGTCGTGGATCATGCATTTTCAACCAGCCCGCGTACATTCCATATGTCGCCGCCAGATCCGTGTGAAGATGCGGGAGCTTCGGGTGTTCGAGCGTCAACCTTTGCAGAAACGCGATGCCGCGCGGGTACAGCCCACGGTCGCCGATCAGCGTGGAATAAGGCGCCCACAGCACGCGGGATTCCTCTTTCAACACGTCGATCACCTGGGCCGACTCCAACGCGTCGAGCGCTCCATCGCTGTCGCCCGCGGTCAAGAGGTCAACCGCCTTATCATATTCGGCGAGCGCCTCGCGCGAGATTTCCTTGAGATCCATGAGGTGCATCACGCGCTTGTACTGCTGAAAGAAATTGAGTGTTGCGCCGCCGACGGCGGTGATCTGGCCCCTAACCGGAGCGCCGCCAGTCGGAATATCCTGGCCATTGGCCGAGGCCGCTCCGACGGCGATTGCAAACACAAAAGCAGCCAGTTTCACTATTGCTCGAACCGATGTGGTAATCATCAAACGCCTCCTACCGCGGCCATATAGATCACGGTCTCTTGTACGCCATCGACGCCGAGAAGCTGATCGATCTCCTCGTCGAGGTATCCGCCAATCATCAAGCTGCCCAACCCGAGGGCGCTCGTCGACAGGCACAGGTTCTGCGCGACGTGCCCGGCTTCCAGCACCATAAAGCGGTATGCGCGCTCGCTATACTTCAGGGATGACCTCTTCAGCAGCCCCGAGATCATGACGAGCGCCGGCAGTTTGCTGAACATCTCTTCCGTAAAGCATATTCGTCCGAACTCACCGTCGAGTTGGCCCTGACGGACGCATTCGAGCGATTCGTCCTGCACGTTGTAGTGATAGATTCCAGGCTCGATTCCATCGACTCGAAAACAGGCAACATACAGTTCCAGCGGGAACAGCGCGCCGCCGGACGGCACCGCTCTGAGCTTTTGCTCCACGTTGTGCAGCAATGTTGCGCGGCCGGTTATGCCATAGCTGTTTCTGAGAACGATGCTGAGGTCATTGATCGAGAGTGGCTGCCCGGAGTACGCGCGAGCGGATCTTCGCTTTACGATGGTCTCCCTCAGCGATTTCGCGAGTGGCGGCTCCACCAGCTCCGCTCCCGAAGGCAGCACGACTCGCGGGCACGTCGGATACATCTTGTATGCCTGCGAGATTCGCCTTAGAAAAAACTCCTGGCCGAGGACGCGTTCGATCCGCCGCCGAAAGCGCCGGATGTTGCTCGCGTTGAGCTTCGACACTTCCTGGTAGATCTCAGACGGCGAATAGAGCGACTCTTCGTAGATCAGCCGCATCGGGTCCTTGCGATTTGTCTTCTTTAATATGTCCACAACTGGCGCCTCTGTCGCGGCCGCATTACGGCAATGGGTGCGGAAATGGGTTCAGCTCTTCTTCCTTGATGAGGTCCTTGCGATGGCCCATCGCTTTGGGCAAACCATACAGCCGGTCACACCCGAGAAATGGCTGCAGGTGGTCGCCGTGCAGAAGCTGCAATCCCGGAGTGATGACCCGCACAACCTTGAACCCGATTGATTCAATGTCAGGCGTTGTCAGATCGACGACGATCACGTCGATGTCGCGTTGGGCGAGTCGCGACAGGTAGACTTCGATATCGCCGCGAACCGAACCGGTCGAAAGATCGGGGATCGCGCTCAACGGCTTCGAAGGGCGCGGGCCGGTGACGAACTCGAGCTCCCCATATATCTGGGGAGCCTTCGTATAGACGCGGGCGTGATCGTCGAAATCGCGAATGTTCGAAAAATCCGGCGCGCACTCCCACTTGGGATTCTGTTGGAACGCATACCTGAGGTACGGCCGGCCTTGCGAGGCTTCGACTAGGCTCTTCAGTATGGCGGCGCTTGGCGATAACGCGGCCTGACAGCCTGCATTGACCATTCGCCCGAAGTTGGAGTTGCCAACAAGCAGCGCGAAGAAGACCGGCAGGCCCAGGTCCGTAGTGGCGTCGCGGATATAATAACGAAGACCGGTCAGCGCGAACGCTTTCTTGTAGGTCTCGTACAACGAGCTGGCTTCGTCGATGTCGACGTGAGGAGCGCGCATCCGGGTGAGCCACATGCTGGTGACTCCGTCGCGCTCTACTGCTTCGCTGATCCCGGACAGGATCGCCTCCTCCAACGTGCCGCCACAGGCGAGTCCGGTCGATGTTGTGTAGGTGAGGTGGGTCTCGCGGTGAGCATGGTTGATGCGGAACGGAAGATAAGTGAGCGAGGCCGGCACGAGGGTCGGCTTTTGGCGTTGAAGCGAATAACCCCAAGTCCAGGTGATGGGCGAGTCGGTGGTGAACGGCTTGTAGAGGCAACCCGGTTTCGCGTATTGGCGCTCGGAGAAGAGTCCAAACCGGGACGGATGCACAGCGTCCGATTCGACTTCCTTGTAGGCGGCGAAGACCAGTTCCTCGGGTTCGTAATAAGCGGCGCAGTATCGCTCGACTGCTTCTCCGATGGTGGCCGCCAACGCGGCGTCCGAATTAACCGAGGCGCCGCCCATTCTATGCGCCATCGGATTGAAGTTGAGACGCTCGGTACGGCAAGTCAGTGCGCCGAACGCGTGGATGAGCGGGTCGCCCGGTTCAAGCGTATTAGGGATGATGGCTTTGATCACGCCGCAAGCAGGATCAAGCAGGCGCGCGCCCTTTTCCAACGCGGCTGGGAGCCCCGATCGCACGACGTCCTGAAGCCGAATATCTCTCATCGCGGCTCCTGCCAGCTAGAATAACGGATGCTGGAACGTCCGCCGCCGCAATCCGGACAGCGTGGAAGCTTCAACAACTGATGCGATATGACCTCAAGGGTGAGCGCGTCGATGGAGATGAACCTATCGTAGATCTCCGGCTCGTAGACCTCGGTGACGTGTTTAATGATCTCGAGCGCCGCCATCGCTGCCGCCATATTCGCGAGCGCCGGCGGTGTGCCCGGCGTGGCGCGCCGATGTCCGTTCGACTTTACCCACGCCTCAAAAGCGCGCTGCTCTTCGTAGAACTCGACATGACTGTTCACGCGCAAGCGGTAACAGGTAAGACAGGCAGTCTGGCCGGGTACGACCAGCGGCCCGACAATCGCCTGCGTTCCGTTAGCCACGCAGTGCAAGAGAGCGACATTACGGCTTTGCGAAAACTTGTTGATTGCTTCAAGCAGGACCGGCTCGCCGCGATCTATGGCGATCGCCAGGAGAGTCGGGGATTCGGCGTCGAGAAGGTTTTCGAGGTCTTGCTGATCGCCGGTCTCAACACCGATCGCCTCAAAACTGACAAGGGAGCTGACAAGCGGGCCAATCTGACTGATCGAATTGCCGGGCTGCAGGTTGGCCCCGAGAATTCTGCCAACTCCCGCGCGTATGGCTTCGCGAGCCAGCGCCGCGGCGAGTTCTCCGCTCCCGACGATCGATAGCCGGGCTTTCTTGAGTAGGAGTTGAGCCTGAACGGCCGATCCTCTCTCGAGTGTGAGGTCGAGAAAGACCAGTTGATGTCGATAGGCCGCGAGTTCTTCCGCGGACAGTCCCTGGGAATCGCCATTGGCGGGGTCGGTCGCGGCCTCCTCGACGACTCCCGCGGCCCGCAGCTTCTCGATTACGGCGTGCACAAGCGCCGCACTGGCGACTGAGGCCAACTTCTCGGTTATTGTGTCCTCGGTATTTCGTCCATCCAGCAGCGGCAATAGATGACTGAACACTTGCTGGACAGTCGCACCCTTCATCACCGTCGTCTCTTCGGAGCTGCGAATCTGATAACGGTCAACGGCCTCTGGTATAACATCGTAGCACTCTTTAATTCTTGGTCTCAGCATAGTCTTTTTCTCCGCCGCCGCGTCTTGCGTCGAGTTTGAACGCGTCTTGCTCGGCTGGTGCGAGTATCTGCCCGGAGACTGGTTGGGACAACGAATTGCGGCTGAGCCGTTGGATTTGTGTGCCGAGCCGTAACCAGTAGATGTTGACTGGCATCGTTCTCAGGCCAAGGTTGGTATTCAAACTCGAAAACTCGAAGCTTCGGACCTGAACCTCGGAAGGTCATCGATGAGCTTGGAAGGTATCGATCAGCTTCGGAAGGCCAGCCGTTCTACGGCTGGTTTGCAGACAGATGGACTTCCGATGGCACGCTTGAGCGTGCTTTCCTAAATGGCTTTAGCCGCCAGTGAGGTCGAGGCTGGGGGGCGCGACAAGAGGCGCTTGAAGCTGGCTGCCAGCAGCGGTTGCCACCGCCGACCAGCCCTGAAGGACTGGCCTACAAACCCTGCTGGTAAGCCCGATGAATCGGGCTTTTCGGCGGAGGATCCATAAATGGTCAAACCCAGCCGCCCCCCTTACGGAGGGCGAGAACTAGATTTTGACGTTGTCGAGGCTCGCCTCGACAACGGGCGCCGCGACTACTACTCGCAACAGGTAATGATGTCCCAGACTATCTCGATAATCGAGATATTGCTGCAACTGGTGCTGCTGGAACTGCAGCCGCCGGCCGCCGCCAGCATTTCAACGCGATGCTCCAACACTTCAATGTTGAGATCCATGGTCACTAGGTCGTTGCTCATTTCGTTTCTCCTTATCATTGCTCAATTGTGGTTTTTTGAGGCTCGGCACGGCCGAAGACCCAAACTGACTACTTAAGGAATCAGCGCTTCAACAACATCGGTGACGATGATGTTGCTGCAGCTCGTGCTTGTCGAAGTACAGCTACCGGCTGCCGCCATCAATTCAACACGATGCTCCAACACTTCAATGTTGAGATCCATGCTCACGTGTTCGTTGTTCATTTGTGTTTCTCCTTCTCAGTTGTGATTTGGGCGTTCGGAGAATCCGGCGGAACACACGCACACGACTATCCCGGAGATTGGCAAACCACGATCAAACTGATTAATACCGCCGCGGCTTGTTGGACGAGGAGTAAACCTGTTCCGCCTGAACCGAGGTCAATATTGGAAAGGCAAGATAGAGGCCAGGAGTAGGCGAAGATTCAACGAGCAGGCCGCCCGCTCTCAAGTCGCGCAATTCAAAGGCGCCGGCGCCGCCGGCAAACCGAATCTCGCCACGAGATCCCGCGCCCACAGGCAACCGCCGTTGCCAATCGCGTTGCTGGACCTAAAGAGGAGTTGCTCGCCGTTGCGGCACAGCGGATCTGCGTTTCGTTTAAAGCTGACTTCACCGGTTGGTCCGAGCCGGAACAGCAAAGCAGCGGTGAAGAAACAATTCCGCCGCGGCGATGCCACGAGACGACACCGCGCGGCGGTATAGAATAATGCCCCGATCGGCATTGGTTGAGATTACGCCGAATCGGCTATCGCACTGGCGATAGGCGAACAGCCCGCCTATATCACACAATCAGGATGTCGATTGCAATCTCGATAATAGAGATGTTGCTGCAGCTCGTGCTGCTTGAGCTACATCCGCCGGCAGCCGCCAGCATTTCAACGCGATGCTCCAAAACTTCGATGTCGAGATCCATAGTTACTAGTTCGTTGCTCATTTGTGTTTCTCCTTCTCCGTTGCTCAAATCGTGGGTTGTGGCGTTCGGCGGGACCGAACACCGAATGTGATTGCTTAAGGAACCAGGGCTTCGACAACGTCGGTAACGACGATGTTGCTGCAGCTTGTGCTGGTCGACGTACAACCGCCGGCCGCTGCCATCAATTCAACTCGGCGTTCCAAAACTTCGATGTCGAGCTCCATGCACACTAAGTCATTCTTCATTGCGTAACTCCTTCTCCGATGTGAAATTTGCCTTCGTCGGTTCCGGCGGCGCGGGCAAACGATCATCCAACCAGCCGTCAAGTCGCGATTAGACCGCTGAAGACCAGCCATGCTGTTGGACGATTGTTGAACCTGTTCCGCTTGAACCGAGGTTAACGCTGTATTACGCAAGACACAGGCCAGCCGCTATGAAGAGTGCTTGTGAGGAGGAGATACCTCTCTAAGCGCACTATCAAACATACTGACGTACGCACACGCCGCCGTCGCCGCTTGATCCAATCGAGGCCGCGGCAACCGCGGTTGCTATTCTGGTTGGTGAATGTTGCGAGGAGTTGCCTGCTTGGCTCCAGTTGCAAAGAGTCGCAGGTGTTTCTTGCGAAGCCCGAAGGTGGAAAGGCCCAGGTCTCGAGCCGCTCGGGCGAAATTACCGCCGTGCCTGGTGAGCGTATCCAGAACGTGTTGGCGCTCGAGCATTCCGACGGCTTCGGAAAGAGTAAGGCCGGGCGGTATAGAAACCCCGGGCCTGAGTATTTGATCGCCGGCCCGCGGGAGGAGCTGCGAGACCTCCACGGGAGAGGACAGCTCGCGGCGCACATCGGCTCCTGATGGCGCCTGTCCATCGTCGGCCATCGCGCACAGCCGCTGCACGATGTTGCTCAACTCGCGAACGTTGCCGGGCCAGTCGTATTCCATCAGGCAAGCCTTCGCCCCGGGCGAGAGCTGAATGGCGCGTCCGAAGGCGTACTTCTCGATGAAGTGATCGCATAGAACAAGGATGTCGTCGCGGCGCTCCCTCAGCGGCGGGAGGTTGATGACGAGAACGTTGAGACGGTAAAACAGATCGGCCCGGAACCGTCCCGCGAGCACATCGGACTGGAGCCGGCGGTTGGTCGAAGCGATCACTCGCGTATCAATTCGAATTGGGCACGCCTGTCCTACAGGATGAATTTCACCTTCTTGCAGAAACCGCAGCAACTTGGGTTGGACATCGAGCGGCAGTTCGCCTATTTCGTCCAGGAATAGGGTGCCGCCCGCCGCCGCGCGGATCACTCCGCCTTGATCCCGGGTGGCCCCGGTGAATGAGCCGCGCTTGTGGCCGAAGAAGAAGCTTTCGAATAGATCCTTTGGCAAAGCCGCGCAGTTGAACGGAACCAGCAACGCTCCGCTTCGAGCGCCTCGAAGATGAATCAGCCTGGCGATCAGCTCCTTTCCGACTCCTGTTTCACCGGTTATCAGGGTGATAACTCCGCTGGCGGCGGCGCGGCTTGCCATCGCCACTACCTCACGCATAGCGGCGCTGCAATAGACAAGCTGATTCTTTTGGGTGGTGACGCCCGGAGGCGGCCTGATGCGCGCGGCCGTCTCTCCAAAGGCGGACTGGCTGGCGTCCTGGTGCGAGTGCGAGAGCGCTTTCAACTGGCTGGCCAGTTCCTGAAGATGGAGATTCACCTCGCGCGCTTGCCGGTCGCCCAGCCTGACGATCTCCAGGGCTGACCGCAGCGAAGCTAAGGTCGTCTCCATCTCGATGAGACGAACCTCGGAATGCGATGACGGGCCATTTTCAAGAGCCTTGACAGGTGCGGTTCCACTGTCGCTTTTCCCACTCACTCAAGCCTCACGTTTCCTGGGGGGTAGACGGCCGCGAAAGCGGCCGGTCAGGCTCCCGAACCGTGCTTCAATATACCCACCAGCTCTTTCAAGCGCGGGACGCGCTCGCGGCTGAGCGGCAGCTCTCTGCCATCAGCAAGTTTCAGCTTACACGTTCCGGAGAACCACGGAATGATCTCCGCAAGATACTCGAGATTCACGAGCGAGCTTCGATTTATTCGAAAGAACCCTTCGCCTTCCAAACTCTGCTCCAGTTCCGAAATCGTCCGGTTGATCAGGTATCGGTCGCTGCTGGTGTACACGAAGACCAGCTTGTCCTCCATGCCGATGTAAACGATGTCGCGCAGGCTCACCAGAACCGTGCGTTGCCCTTTGTGGACGGCTATGCGCGAGATGTAACCGGTGCTGCCGCGCCGGACGGCCGCCACAAGCTGATGCAGCGCCGTCGCGTGAGAGGCGTCAGCCGCTTCCAGCGATTGCCGCACCCTGGCCAGCGTTTTTTGAACGCGCTCAGGTGTCACCGGCTTGAGCAGGTAATCAACTGCGTTCATTTCGAAAGCCTGGATGGCGTATTGATCGTATGCCGTGACGAAGACAACGAAGGGGAGGTAGCCGAGACTATTGACCACCTCGAAGCCGTTGAGGCCAGGCATCTCGATGTCGAGGAAGACGAGTTTGGGCCTGATCTCGGTTATGCGCTCGACCGCCTGCAATCCGTTGCTCGCTTCGCCGACAATATTGATGTCGGCTTCGCCCGAAAGTATCTGGCGGAGCTCTCGCCGCGGCAACTCCTCGTCGTCGATCAGCAGCGTTTCAATCATGTGACCGCCTTCACCGCGAGAGGGACCTTTAGCGTCGCGCAAACATTGCACGCTTCATTGGCTATCGTGAAGGCATAGGCGTCACCGTATATTGTCGTGAGCCGGTCGTTCACATTCTTGAGGGCATGGCCTTCGACGAAGACTCTCTCCCGGCTCAGATCGCAAAGCGTCTCGGACGAATTGCGGACTGTGATAGTAAGATCGCGTTCGCCGCGTTCGAACCGGATGCTGACCGAGCCGCCGCTCAGATTCCGGGCGATGCCATGCCTTATGGCATTCTCGACTATAGGCTGGAGAACAAGGCCTGGGAGCATGACGTTACCGAGCGGGGCCGCGTCGATTTCGACTCTCAAGCGGTCTCGGAAGCGAACCTCCTCGATGCTCAAATAACGGCGAACCATCTCTATCTCTTCCTCGATCGGAAGGAGATTTCTGTTCGAGCTGCGAAGAATGTGCCGGTAGACCTCCGCCAGACTTATGATCATCTCCTTGGTCCTACCAGCGTCGATGCTGGAGAGCGTGGCGATCGAACTCAAAGTGTTGAACAAGAAGTGTGGATTGATCTGCGCCTGCAGCGCCTTGAGTTGGGCATTCGCATGACGCTCGGCAAGCGTTTGCTCGTTCAGCTTGCTCTCGTACAGCAGTCTTTCGGTTCGCCCAACCTCGGCTCTCAGTTTCTCGAATGCCGCCAGCACGAGTGCGATCGACACCGCCAGCGATCCATCGACCACGAGCGCCAGCCTCAGGCTCTCTTCGCTCATGAATCTAAGACCGAAGAGCCAGAACATCAGGTATGAAGGCAGCAGGAATCCCAACAAACCGCCGGAAAAGGCGATGAGGGTCAAAATTGTGAGATAGATTGTCCTCGGATAGCGGCGCAGCGCCGGATACAGGAAAATCGCCGGCAGGCCGCAGGTAACGAAAAAGGAGATGCTCATCAGCGCTCCAAAGCCGCCGGAGATAGTCAACATCCGGCCCAGCCCCGCCGCGCTCCTTATTTCCGGAAAGTGTCCGCTGCCAATAACGCTGAATATGGAGAAGATGATCGGCCCGGCGACGAACCCGCAAAGCAGAACGATCAGCACCAGCTTGATCAATCTTCGGCGTCCCGATGATTGCTGCCCTTTCGTCATAGGCTGGAAGTAGCGCCGTCCAACCGCATATGCATCCGCCATAGACTCCTCCCGCGGCGTATCGAAAAGCTACCTTACCGGCATAACCCGGCGTTTCCGCATCGTCCCAGTCTGATTCACCCTCGCGGCGAAGCTGCCCTCACCGGACCTCAATTGCATAACCTAGTGAGTCTAACGTGATCGTCGAGGTGAGCGAACGAGACTTTGCCCAATCCGGAGTCTTTGGCTGCCATCGCATAAGCACGGTGTCCTTTGCTCTGTCGACTGTAACCGTACCCTGCGAGACTTTTTCATGATCGTCTTCATCGATCTGAAACGCAACCTCGGCCTTCGCCGCGCCGACACCTTCGGATTCAAGCTCCAAGTCGGGTTTGAATGTGAATCGCATCTTGTGGCCGGCGCTCGTGATGACTATCGAGCGCACAGCCAAACCCTGAACTGTAGTGCGGACTGTCAGGTCTAGCGATCCCCACTCGGTCGTTTCGTTGATGGTGAGTTCATCGGCTTTCCGCGAGGTTATCCCCATCTGTCGCGTCTGATTGCCGTCGCTGGTAAGCGTCCATGTGCTGCCCTTTATCAATTCAGCGGGCGCCGATGTCACGCGCCAATTCCGGTTCCCGACCAGTAACGCTCCCAGATGAATACCCTCGACATAAGAGCCGCGATACGCGACGAAATACGGCGGAGAACTGACCTCCGGCCACGGCTCGGCTTCACTGACCTTATCGTCAATTTGCACGGCCGTTCCTGCTCCGGCTGTAGTTGCGCGCTCCCGGTATCGGAATCGGAGTCCAGCCGCGTCCGACTGAGGCGACAGGCCCTTGCCCAACGCGGATGCCGCCGCGGCGGGAATGAAGCGCCAGCGTATTGCTTTGCCGCGCTCGTCGGCAAACGCGAACCCGAACGTCGGTTGGTGACCGACGTTATTCGCGACTTTGAAGTCTATCTTTGCCGCCCGCGCCTCTTCGCCGGCGCCGGTTAGAGCCTTAACCTTTGACTCCGAGTCGGTGTAGATCACCCGGCGCTCGGATTTGGTCTCCGTCAATATCATCTGAATTACACGAGGCTGTCCCGCGCCGATTATCGCCTCGATCATCGAATATTTCGGATTGTCGCTGATCCACTGCATGAAGTACTGGGCGGCGTACTCATACTCGACGATGACAGGAATAATCGGAACCGGACCTCGATTGCCTTCGGCGCCCGACGCTCGGGCCCCGATGTTGGCCAAGGAACCGATCATTGCCGCAAAAACCAACGGCGCAACCGCGATTCTCAGTAGTCTCATTGTTCTCATGTGAATGTGCCTCATGTTCTCTCGGGAATCCTGCTCCCCTTCGAGCGGTGTCTTGATTTGGTTAGCACGGTTTTGGAGTGCGGCGACTTGTGATACTGCTGGCTAATTCAGAGAATTGACCCGAAGGGACACAGGACTGTAGCCGGATCACAAGTCGCCGCACTCCAAAAACAATTCAAGACACGGCTCCCTTTCGGACAACAGCGTACGTTCAAAAACTAAACCGTATACCCATCTCGATCTGGCGTGGACCAAGCGCCCCGTTCGCCCTGCCAAAAAAAGGAGACGCCAGCACGCCGTTGAATCCAACGACATTCGTGTGATTGAGGACGTTGCTCGCGCGCGCGTTGACAGTCAGCAGGTAACGATGGTCGCCGGCGCCGCTCGCCTTGCCTAAAGCGAAGGCGCGGCTCACGTCCACATCCAGTGTCATCGTGAAGGGATTCGTCCCCGTGTTTCGACCCAGATTCCCCCCCACCACGCCGGGATCGAACGCGCCGTACGACGTCACTATGGCGTTTGGGTTGTCGAGACCGGTAATGCCGGGCCGGTCGTTGAAATTGCCGTCGCCGTTGTTATCGCGGCCGGTCGTTATGTTGAACGGCGTGCCGGAAGCAAGACTCAGCGCCGTCGACGCCCGAACCTTCAGCGGAAGATTCAAAGTCCCGCCGAGGAAGCCCCGGTGGCTGGCCTGCCACGTTGGCCGCGCCCACTCGCCGCTTATGTTGTTGCTGGATTGCGGAAGCATCAGAGCGCTGTCTGTATCCGATTTGAAATTAAAGAACAGGTACCCGGAATAAAGGTTGAAGAATCTGTTGCCGGACTGATTGACGCCCACGAAGATCACCTGCCCACGCACTTTTCCGCTGGACTCGAATCGCAGAATGTTCTCTTCGACTCCAAGCGGCCGCAGGTTGGTTCCCAACAGTGGCGCATTGATGTTGCGCGACCGGAGCACCGACCAGTTACGCGTCCAGTACTGGCTAAACTCGATCTTCCATCCCCCTCGCAACTGCCGCTCGAATCCAAACTGGATCTGAAGCGTCGCCGGAGGGCGCAATGCGGCATCCAATCTGCGCAAGGTCGGAATCAGTGTAACGGGCGCACCGCTGACAAACGGATTCGGGAATCCCGGCGAATCTATTATGAACTGCTGCTGCTGGGCGCCATTCAGGCGAAGCGATTCGAGAGTGAGAGAGTCCGGCAGACGGTCATAAAATATTCCAGCCCTCGCCCGCAGCACCCATCGCCGGTTCTTGTCAGGTGAATAAGCCACGCCGATGCGCGGAGCCAGGCGGAACGTGTCCGACGGACTAGTCTGTCCTTCGTAGCGCAGGCCGAAGCTCAGCGCCAGGTTCGGGAGCAATCTCCACTCATCCTGGGCGAAACCGGCCATTGTCCATTGCGTAACCGAATTGGTTGCGTTGCCAACGGTTGTCGAGAACCTCGTCGGCACTCCTCCAGGAAGCCCAAGAAGGGTCCTTCGGTATTGCTCCAATCCGGTTATGTTGACCAGTACAGGCCCGGCCGGTCCCGACACGATCCCATCCTGGGAATCCAACTCGGGAGCGACCGTGCCGCCAAAAAGAAACATCCCGTTGTCGCTGCGCGACTCCTTTGTGTACTTGAAGAATATCTGCGCGCCTAATTTCAGGTTGTGTTTGCCGGCGACTATGGAAAGACTGTCGGCGGCTTCGATCCGGCCTTCATCATGATTCAAAGAGTGGTTGGGCGCGCCGCCCGAGGTGAACGATCCCAATACCGATATGGCCGGCGAATCGGACACCGCGCTCTGGGTGAGGCGTCTCAAGGTCAAGCCGAGTCTCGCCTCATTAAAAATCGACTTGCTAAGAATGGCTGTTTCGGTGAAACGCAAGCCATTCGAGGTAAGGCTGATGTCGACACCGCGCTCGGGCAGGTTGAATGCGCCTACGCCCTGGTTGCCCAGCTTATTCGAATTAGTTTCGAAGCGCGCGATCAGCGTGTTCGAGTTGTTGATCTGCCAGTCGGCGCGGATCGATCCCAGGTAAAGCCTCTGCGGAACCGCGACATTGGCGGCCAGCGGCGTCGGCCTGTTCCGGCTGTCGAGTACGATCGCGTTGACCGGCGCCGATTCATTGATATTCCTGCCCTCGATATCAATAAGAAACCCGACGCGCTTCGGCACTATGGGGCCGCCGAGCTGGAAGCCATAGCGTCGCGTTGACGAATCGGGCCTGCTGGGCGCGAAGGCATTCCGGGCGTTGAACACTGCGTTGTTGGTGTTGTAAAAAGCCGAGCCCTGGAATGATGTGGCGCCGGGCTTGGTATAAATCTCGATTCGGCCGCCCTGGTACGGGGCCTTGTCATACTCCGATGAAAACAGGTCTGGATTGATGCGCACTTCGCGAATCGATGATTTTGGCGGGAGCCGGCCTTCGTTTAGAAACCCATCTACCGTAACCACAGCCGAGCCGGGCGCGCTTCCGGAGGAAGTCGCCAACTGCTGCAATCGTTCGCTCAGTTGGTCCGGGTCGTCGGGCAGGGCCTTCAGGTCTTTTTCTTTGAGCACCTGAGAGCCGGCGGCGCTCTGCGGGTCGAGCGAGACTCCCCGGCCTGCCTCGATCAGAACGACTTCGTCCTTGATCTTAGGCGTGAGCACTACTGAAACTCGAGGAGACGCGGCGCCGGAACCCACCGCCAACGCCTGTTCCTGGCTTGCGAATCCGTCAGCCGAAATCGTCAAGGTGTAGCCGCCGTCTCCGAGACCGTTGAAGTGAAATCGCCCGCGGTCATCGGTGGTAACCCCGCCGACTAGGGTTTGGCCTAGCCCCAGCAATACCTTTGCGCCGGCGATCGCATCGCCGTGTTGATCCAAAACACTACCGGCGACATCTATGCGCCGCGCTTGCAGGCCGGCGACAGCCCCTGCATGAACCAACGTGAAAGCAAACACCGGAGCGAGCAGGGTGGCGAGGACTATAGACCAGACGTACCAGCGAATCGTCGTTGTTCTCATTATTCGATTCGACTCGGCTGACATACCATTACCCTCCTGGCAACAAGTGCCCGCGAAAAGTTATTTGCTCCTCTACTATGGTTCGTAGTCTATTGGGCGGGCTATTGCGCTACAACGATTTGAGCCTGGACGGTAGATATATCAGGCCGAGCAGGAGTCTAAACACGCCGATCCGTTGCGGGTTTTTAGCATCGAGAGCCACAAAACGCTAAACAGCTATAAGATAAGCGAAAGATCAATTGGTGGGCGCTGCTGTTTACCCCTTTCATGGGTTTAGGCCATCGGAGGACGAACCGTAGCTCCGCCACATTCTCGACAGTCAAGAGGCAAACAAGGCTAGACACGCTATGCGCCTCCCAGCATCGATTAGTACTGGCCTACACAAGAATGGCTCTGATTTCCGCAATTCCAATCACGCCAAAACTTGACCCGCGCCCTTCGCAGAGCCTTGCGCCTGCGTATACCTCCGCCGATAATCCGTCCTTATGCGGGAAGGCGCTTCGTCAGAAACCAGGCTCAATGAGGTTCAACTCGGACAGGTAGTAGCCGAACTCTCTCGTCTCGCGCAAGAGCGCCAGGATCAGCAGGCGCGCGGACTCGACCGCGACCAGGTCAATCAGGTCCTGAAGGAGCTTGATCTCCCAATCGACCTGCTTGATACGGCAATGGAACAGTTGCGGAAGCGTGAGGAGATTGCCAGGCAACGTCGAAAGCGTATCCTGTTGTCCATTTCGGCGATTGGCCTCGTCATCGTAATCATCGCCTCGATTTTTCTGTTCTCCGCTCATCGAAGCGCAATCTACTCACATGTCTCCGCCGACCAGGGCCGCATCACTCGAGCGGCGGATGATGGAGGAGATATGGGCAAGGTGATGCGCGATGGACAGGATGTTGTTTATCACGTCGTGTTGCGAGACGTTCCGCTGAATGAAACGCTCTCGCTCTCCTGTCGCTGGCTCGATCCCGCGGGGAAAATCTTTCACGAGAACCACTGGCAGACCAAGACCACGGATAAATCTACGTGGCCGACCTTTGCCCGATGCCGGCTGGGTTCCGCCGCGCCGTCAGGACAATGGACGGTCGAGCTCTCATTCGACGGACGCATTCTGAGCACAACCACGTTTCAGGTCGAGTAACAGCTATGGGCAGAGTCTTGGGATATTGGGGCCTCGAACCTCTATTCAGTCATACCGATTTCCGCGTCAGGGTCCTAAGCCTGAGCCATGGCGAAGCGCGCGGCGACGGGAGACTCTTATCCGCGATGCCCCTTCGTCCGAGCCATAAAGGCGCAGCACTGGGGGCGGTCGCCTGCTGGGGCAATAACGCAAGTATTGAAGATGGCCGGCCTGCCGTAATTTCGCTCTCGACGTCAGGCGTCCACGGGCATTCGGACATTCGAATCGAATTGGACAGATCGCAGCTCAAGCTGAGCCGCGATGCATTTGGGCGGGCCGCGTTGTACTGGACGCGCCGTGAAGAGACGATCTGGTTCGCTTCTCATCTGGAACTATTGATCTCGATCCTGAAACTCGAAGACATCTCAGCCGAGGCCCTGTACGGCTACGGCTGCTTTTCGTTTATTCCGGCGCCTCTGTCTCCGATCGAAGATGTATTCTCGGTCGATGCGGGCTGCGAAAGAACATGGAGCGTCGAAAAAGATGAAAGCGGCTCGACTCTTTGTCCGACCTTCAGCCGCCTGAACGAATGGATTGAGCCTGAAGATCAAATCAGCGATGAACGCCAAGCAACCGCGTCGCTTAGCAATTTGCTCGAAGATGCGATTCATAGACAGCTTGATCCCTTGCCTTCGGAGCCCGTGGGCGTATTTCTGTCGGGCGGCCTGGATTCTTCGATCACAGCGGCGCTGCTGGTCAGGGCAGGGATAAAGGTCAGAGCTTACACGCTCGACTTTGGGAATTATGGATTCCCGGAATGGAGATGCGCGGAGTCGGTCGCGAATCATCTTTCAATCCCGCTAGTGAAGGTACCCGCGGACCCGCCGCATATCATACGCGCGATAAGCGCGACGGCCGCCGCACTCGACGTTCCATACGGCGACGGAGTAACCGCGCCCCTCTTTCTGCTCGGCGAAGCGGCGAAAAAAGATACTTCGATTGTATTCAACGGCGAAGGCGGTGATCAGCTCTTCGGCGGTTGGACCAACAAACCGCTCATCGCATCGAGCGTGTACGGAAGCTGCCATCCGGACGGCGATGACTTCCGACGCGAGTATCTTCGGACGTTTCATCGGCTTTACGGCTACGAGCGATCCGTGTATACGGATAACATTCTCGCGGCAACCGCCGGACTCCTTCCCGGCCATTGGATTGACGAGGCGATTGACGATAGCCGAACGCATACGATGCTGCATCGACTGCGCCGCGCGAATCTAATGATTAAAGGAGCTCAGAACATTCAGCCGAGAGCGACCGATCTGGCATCCGTTCACGGCCTGATGGTTCGCACGCCATTTTGCGATCGGGAGTTGGCAGACTGGACTTTTAACATCTCGGGCGATTTATGGCTGCGCGGCGCCTGCGAAAAATACCTGCTCAAGCGCGCCGTCGAAGCGTGGCTGCCGCCGGATATCGTTTGGCGCGCAAAACGCGGAATGGGCGTACCGTTAACGGCGTGGCTTCTTGGGCCTCTGTGGCGCAACCTCCGGGCGTGGTTGCGGCCGGCCTCCTTGAAAAAAGAAGGATGCTTCCGACCGGACGTAGCCTGGCGATTGGCAAAAGGTGATTTTGGAGCACACGTTCAGGGACGTCGCATAGGAGAGAATCTATGGCTGCTGCTGATGTGGCAGGCCTGGAAAAAAGCCCATCTCGACACGAGTGTAGACTTCGATCTCTTCGGGATTTCAAGCCTGTGGAAGGAGTTCAGATTGCGGTATCACGAGAGCGTGTAATGAGCTCGATAATAGCGCCCGACAAACCAGCATTACCCGAAACTCGACTGACTCGCTCGCTCGCGAGGGAGTTACTCGAGGAATACGGGTCTCCATTGTACGTTTACGATGCGCAGGTCCTTCGAGCGACGATTGAACAAATCTCCGAGGCGGTGAATTACCCGCGGACTCGGTTCTGTTTTGCCAGCGTGACAAACGGCAACACGTCTCTCCTGCGAATCTTCAGAGAGCACAACTGGGGGCTGCACGCGAATACGCCGGGCGATGTTCATCTGGGTTTGAACGCCGGCTTCGCGCCGGCCGAGATCGTCTATAGCGGAAGCAATCTCAATCGAGACGAAATGAGGCTGATGCTCGAGCGCGAGATCGGCATTTTGAATCTGGACAGCCTGGCGCAATTGGAAATGCTCCGCGAATTGCAGCGGCATCGAACAAAATCCCCACGTTCGCGCGTAGGCCTCAGGTTGAATCTTCCGGAAATCACGGGCGAAACTCGCATCGGAGTCGGTGCGCACGAGCTTGCTGACGCAGTGAAGATTGCAAATTCGGCGGGACTAAAACTGAGCGGAGTTCATTTCTATCGCGGCACCGCTACCAACTCAACTTCAGCCTTTGCGGATTCGATAGCAACGGTATGCCAGGCTGGAGCCCTATTGCCGGATTGGGAGTATCTGGATTTTGGCGGCGGGTTCGGATATCCGTACAACGCCAATCGATCAGCATTTGATTGGTCGACATTCGGAGCGGAATTGGAACGGCGGATGCGCGCGCTCAGCCGTCCCGTCGAGTTGATCATCGAGCCGGGCCGCTCCGCGATAGCTGGATGCGGCACATTGCTGACGCGGGTCGTCTCGGTAAAGCGGCAAGGTGAAAAGCAGATCGTAGGCGTGGATACTTCAGTCGTGAACATCGCCGTGCTCAGCGTTCACGGAGGTCACAGGCGGATTCAATCGATGACGTCGGATGTCGGCGAAGACTTGATTACCGATGTCTGCGGCAACACGACTTTCTCGCGGGATTATCTGGGCCGAAACTGCCGGCTGCCTCGCCTGCAAATCGACGATGCCCTCGCGATTCTCGACGTAGGCGCATATGGCTACGCGATGTCGTCACATTTCCTGCACAGGCCGCGACCAGCCGAGGTAATCATCGAGAACGGAACTCACCGGCTGATTCGGAGGCGCGAGGACTACACCGTTCTAACCGAGCATCAGGTTTAATAATCACAAACATATTGTTCAGCTAATCGGATCGGAGAACCTTTCAAGTGAAATGCATCAGGTGCGCAACGGATAACAACCTCAAGGACCGAACCGCCAGTGATGGGCGTTGTAAGTCGTGCAAGCATCCGATCACATTCGACCCGAAGCGAACACCAGGGATCGACTTCACTGATCGATTCTTCGCAAACGCGATTTCAGGGATATCAGTAAACGACACGCTCTTTTTCACACCCAAGCAATTCTTTTATTTCTTCAACGCCCGAAAGCAGAATCTAAAGAACCCACTGATCGGCGTTGGCTGCGCGGCGCTGGTATTGGGCGGCGTATTTCTTTTCGTTGGAATCCAGTCGGGCAATGCGGCGGCAATTACTCCGGGTCTAATGGTGTTTGCGGCCGGCGCTCTGCTGATGATTCCGAAAGTCAGAAACCGGCTTCGAAGAAATCGAGCGAAGGAAATTGCCGCGGCCCACGAGCAAACAGACAGATGGATCAAGGACTGGGCGCATAACAACGGCTTTCTCACAAAGCTGCTGCCGAACCCGGCTATTAAAGGAGGGCCGGCTAAGGTGAGCCCAGACGTAACGCAGTACAGCTTTGACCGGCTTGTAGTATGCGAACACGCCTCGGTAGCACAGTTCCTGATAGCCAATAACTTTCACTTCGAGCACAACTGCGCCGTCTTGAGCATAGATAAATATCCACACAATCTGTTCGACACGATCATGGAGATGCTGAGGCGCAACCCTGAGTTAAAAGTCTATGCATTACACGACGCCAGTCCGACGGGTATTCAACTGACGCACAGACTCGTTTCTGATCCTGACTGGTTTCTCGGATCGAACGTGCGGATTCACGATCTCGGAATCTTACCCCGCCAGATAATCGACAGGTCTGTATTCGTTCGCACGTCTCCCGCGTATGCGAATGCCGCTTCCGGCGCGCTCGCCACTCCCGCGGGCCGGAGTATGCGCCCGGAAGAAGGCCAGTGGCTCCGCGAAGGCAAGTACGTCGAGCTTGAATCGGTCAGTCCACACGTACTCCTGCGGGTGGTTACTCAGGGCATAGCTCGAAGCAGAGTTCCGGGCGCCGGGGACGCGCTGGCGCCGTTGTCTACTATGTCGTACGGCGACGATATTTATATATTTGCCTATGACAGCTTCGGCTGATGGGATCGCAGCCATAGCTCGAGGCTCACCAGCAGCCAGAGCTTGACGCCGTAGCGGCTCCACGTATCGCCGCGATAATCGAGCCATTCGCGAATCACCTCGCGATTGAGATAGTCGCGAATGCAAGCACGCCTGCTCAACAGCAGCGCTCGCGCACGGCGGCGCCATTGCCGCCGAAACCACAACTGGACGGGTACCATCATTCCGCTCTTCGGACGCTTCAGGATCGCTTCCGGCAACAGGTCGCGAACCGCCGCTTTCAGCACCGCCTTCTCTTCGGCGCCGCTCAGCTTATATTGCGGAGGCACGGTCAGACTCAGATCCACGATTCGCCGATCGAACAGCGGCGACCGTCCTTCGAGGCCGAGCGCGCTCGTCAAATTGTTCACTTTTGTCAGAATGTGGTCGGCCCCCTTGAAGCGCGTGTTGATGAACATAAGCCGGTTGACGTAGCTGGCTTCACTGTTCAAATCAGATTCGAATATCGACGGTTCGGCGGCCGTTCGCGCAAAGACGTCGGGAAGCAACAGTCGGCGCAAATCCTGCGAGCATTTCTGAAATGATGCAAGATACATTGAAACCGAATCAGAAGGATCCTCTTGCGGATTCTCATAGCTGATCGCGGATTGATAGAGATTCGTGAGCAGCATCGGTTGATTCTTTGGGCCGCCGAAGCACGGGTCGCCGCCTTCTCCGTTGAGAATTACATTCACCGATTCCTTTGCGGTTCGCCCGAGAATCAGATTCGGAACGGTCAAAGGATCTCCGATCGGATCGTCCAGAAGAGACATCGTCTCGGGCAACTGATCCCACATTGCGTTCGGAGTTATCTCGATAATGCGATGATTTGCGCCGCAATGCGACGCGACCAGATCGGAGAACTCAAGCTCGTTGGGACAATCGGCTCCGAAGTGAATGGAATAGGTGTGAATCGGCTTTGAGTGGAGCCTGGCCGCGAGCGCCACGACAAGACTCGAATCGAGCCCTCCGGAGAGATAAGCGCCGACCGGTTCATTTGCAGGCAGGTACTCGGAGAGCACCTCTTCAAGAAGGCTCCGAAGGCGTCCCGCGTAAGCTTCAAGAGGTTGATCCGCTTCGGTGATTCTTTCTTCAATGTTCCAATACGTATGAACGCGCTCTTCGGGAAGCTCCAGGATCGCGGCGGGCCGCAGCTCGCGCACGTTTCGCAACATCGTTCTATCGCCCGGAACAAAGGCACAACTGAGATAGTCTCTCAGTGCAATCAAATCCAACTCGGCCGAGACCTTCGGTATCAAGGTCGCGAGACTGGGCGCAATCCATCGAATCGGCCCGCCTACCGTGTAGTACAACGTCCGGGCTCCAACCGGGTCTCTCACCAGACTGAGGACGCGCCGTTCTCGATCCCACACGGCAAAAGCGAACATGCCTTCGAGAAGCCCGGGCGTCGCCGATTCAAGCTCTTCCCAAATATGAGCGATTAAAGCGCAATCGCTCAACTCGTGACGCGCGTCCGCAAACTTCTTCATCAGTTCCGAGCGATTGCTGAGCCACACGTCTCCAATTACTAGGAATCTATGTCCGCTGTTTATCTCAGGCTTCGCAATTCCGGCAGCTACCGGTCCTTCTTGCCACGCAGCCCGCGGCACGCTGCTCGTTTCACCGTAGACGAGCCACCAGGAAGAACGCGTATGATCTGTCGCTGAATAGGAGAGCGGATTGAAGCCCATTTTGCTTGTGATGCGGGGTCACGACCGCGTGCGGATGTTACGCACAGAGGTACGTTAGCATAAGCCTTATTGAAAACAAGCGCGCATCGCTGAATATCCTCCCGAGATTCTAAGATCTCTTCAAGACGCTTACTCCGACTCAGAACGCGATGGGCCATTGCCGGATGGCGCCCGATTTAATTTGAGCAAGATTCGTTTTATTTCTCTCCAGAGGTGTTTCATTCTCCGATCCATATTCAGTTGGGCTCCTCGAATGTTGACCTTGGGTGGGCGACAAATTTGTGAAGTATTTGTGCTTTCTCTTTTTTTGAGAAATAATCTGACTACTGTACAGTAGTCAGATAGAGATTAGAGTAATATCATCACCCAA
>QHVH01000088.1 GCA_003222245.1 Blastocatellia bacterium AA13
GCCTTGCCCTGATCAGCGGCCCTCTCGATAAGTCGAATCCTCTTCTCGCCTCCTCCGCCAACAACTCTTCCAGCCTCTCCTCTCGCTCTCCTTCTTCAGCCTTCGTCAAATCGATCACTTCCAGCCCCAACTCTCCGCTCTCGTGGATCTCCTGGGTCGGCGCTCCATCCCGTCACGGGAAACTCGTCCGCAACGCCTCGTGACGCATCACGATCTCATTCAGGCTTCTTCGCAGCACCTCTTCATCCAACCGTCCGCTCAATCGCACCGCGCACGGTATGTTGTAGGCCGCGCTTCCCGGCTCCAACTGATCGATGAACCACATCCGCTGCTGCGCGTATGACAGCGGCATCTCCCCTTCTCGCCCTGCTCTCTCTATCCTCTCCGCAATCCCCTCGCTGCCTCTCCCCTGCTCCTGCTCCACTTCCGCCGCAAACCCCGCTACCGTCTGTTCCGTGAACAACGCCCTCAGTCGTACTTCCACTCCAAGCGCGCTTCTCACTCGCGACACCACCTGCGTCGCCAACAGCGAGTGCCCTCCAAGCTCGAAGAAATTATCGTGGATCCCTACCTTCTCTACCTTCAGCACCTCCGACCAGATCCCGCATACGATCTCTTCCACCGCATTACGCGGCCCTTCATATTCTCGCTCTCCTCTTGCCTCCGGCTTCGGCAATGCTCTTCGATCCAGCTTCCCGTTCGCCGTCAACGGCATCTTCTCCAGCTTCACTATCGACCACGGCACCATGTACCCAGGCAATCTCTCCTCTAGGTATCTCCTTAACTCCTCGCCGCTCGCTCCCTCCTCTCGCTCTACTACATATCCCACCAGCCGCTTCTCTCCGATTTCGTCCTCTCGCGCTACTACGCTCGCCTGCGCCACCGACCGGTGCTCTCCCAGCACGCTCTCGATCTCTCCCAACTCGATCCGATATCCTCGTATCTTCACCTGATCATCCACTCGCCCTACATACTCGATCACTCCTCCCCTCTGATATCTACCTACGTCACCTGTCCGGTACATCCGGCTCCCTTCTTCTCCAAACGGGTTTGCTATGAACTTCTCCGCCGTCTCTCCTCCACGGTTTACATAGCTCCTCGCCAGGCCTACTCCCGCTATGTAGATCTCTCCTCTTACCCCTTCCGGCGCCGGCTCCAGGTGTTTGTCCAATACATAGATACTGATGTTGTTGATCGGGCGACCTATCGGCACGCTTCCGCTTTCATTCCCGGGGCCGCATTCCCAACTCGTCACATCCACCGCCGCTTCTGTCGGCCCGTACAGATTGTTCAATTGAGCTTCGAGCTTTCCGAAAAACTCTCGTTCACACTCGCCCGATAACGCCTCTCCGCTGCTGATCACTCGTCTGATCGATTTGCAGTTCTCTACTCCCACCTCTCTTAAAAACTGCTGCAACATCGAGGGGACGAAATGCAGCGTAGTTATCTCTTCCTCGATTATCTTGTTCACCAGATAAGCGCTGTTCCTGTGCTCTTCCGGTAACGCGAACACCAGTTGTGCACCCGCCACTAACGGCCAGAAGAACTCCCACACTGAAACATCGAAGCTGTATGGGGTCTTCTGCAGAATACGGTCTGCTTCATTCAGCTCGTACGCCTCTTGCATCCATGCCAGGCGGTTCACTATCGCGCGGTGTGAAATCGTTGCGCCCTTCGGCCTTCCCGTCGATCCAGAGGTGTAAATCACGTACGCGAGATCATCGGGATTCACCGGTAGGAACACCTGCTCATCTCGCCGCGGCAAAGCATCCGCCCAGTCACCATCAAGGCTTACAACTTCGGCTTCGATCCCATTCAGCTTCTCGATCAGATACGTTTTGCTCAGGATGACTGCGCAATCGGCATCCTCAACCATGTACGCAAGCCGCGCCTGCGGGTAGATTGGATCCAACGGAATGTAAGCCCCGCCGGCCTTCATCACTCCCAGCAAGCCGATCATCATCTCCACGCTGCGCTCGAGACAGACTCCTACTTTTACGTCCGCTCTTACTTGTTTATGCCGGAGATAAGTCGCCAGCCGATCCGTTTGATGGTTCAGCTCATGGTATGAAAGATGTTCCGCTTCAAATACGACCGCGGTCGAGTCAGGCCGAGCGCCGACTTGCTGCTCGAACAATTCGTGCAGGCAGAACTCGCTCGGATAATGCGCGCCGGTATTATTCCAGCCGACAACGATCTGTTCCCGCTCCTCCGCGCTCATCAACGGAAGTTCCATCAATCGTTGCCGCCCATCCTCTACCATCCCTTCCAGCAGCCGCTCCAGGCGCCCAAGCAACCGTCTTATCCACCATCCATCGTAGAGTTCTTTCGCATAGCTGACTTCTACCTGTATCGCTCCCTCTCGCTCTTCGACGGTCACCGTCAGCTCAAACTTTACCGACTCCGGCTCCAGCGGCTTCTCTTTCATGATTAGCCCGGGCATTGCACGCCCTGCTTGCGGCATGTTCTGCATCACGAGCATCACCTGAAAGAGCGGCGTACGGCTCAGGCTTCTCTCCGGCTGCAGCTCTTCCACCAGCTTCTCAAACGGCAAGTCCTGATGCGCATACGCCCCAAGCGCCGTCTCTCTCACTTTCCCGAGGAATTCTTTTACCGTCGGATTGCTTCCGACATTCACTCTCATCACCAGCGTGTTGACAAAGAACCCGATCAGCCCTTCGATCTCCCTTCGATTCCTTCCCGCGATCGGCGTTCCGACTGCTATGTCATCTTGTCCGCTGTACCTTGCCAGCAGCGCCTGCAGTCCTGCCAAAAGGCTCATGAACAGCGTTATTCCCTCTCGCTGGCTCGATTGTTTCAGCCTGCTGCTCAGTTCCTCCGACAGTTGGAACTTCTCGGAGGCTCCTCTATATGTCGTTATGTTCGGCCTTGCTCTCTCCGTAGGCAGATCGAGTACGGCCACTCCCTGCAACTGCCCGCGCCTGTATGTGAGCCGGCTCTCGAGAATTTCGGGCAGCCATCTTCTCTGCCACACCGCGTAATCCGCGTACTGTATCTCCAGCTCACCAAGAGGCGATTCCTTTCCATCCCGGAACGCTTCATACAGTTGGGCCAGCTCTCCTACCATCACCTCCATCGACCATCCGTCGCTCACTATGTGGTGCATGTTCACCATCAGCACATGCTCTTCTTCTCCCTCCTTCATCAGCCTTGCCCTGATCAGCGGCCCTCTCGATAAGTCGAATCCTCTTCTCGCCTCCTCCGCCAACAACTCTTCCAGCCTCTCCTCTCGCTCTCCTTCTTCAGCCTTCGTCAAATCGATCACTTCCAGCCCCAACTCTCCGCTCTCGTGGATCTCCTGGGTCGGCGCTCCATCCCGCGATGGGAAACTCGTCCGCAATGCCTCGTGACGCATCACGATCTCATTCAGGCTTCTTCGCAGCGCCTTTTCATCCAACCGTCCGCTCAGTCGCACCGCGCACGGTATGTTGTAGGCCGCGCTCCCAGGCTCCAACTGATCGATGAACCACATCCGCTGCTGAGCATATGACAGCGGCATCTCTCCTTCTCGCCCGACTCTTTCTATTGCACCTGCTGATACTGATCCGCGTCCCCGGCTTTGCTCCTGCTCAAGCGCAATAGTGGCCACCGTCGGATGCGTAAACAAATCCCGTAACGACACCTCGACTCCCTGAATACCTCGCATTCGCGATACCACCTGCGTCGCCAACAGCGAGTGCCCTCCAAGCTCGAAAAAGTTATCGTGGATTCCTACGGTCTCGACCTTCAGCACCTCCGACCAGATCCCGCACACGATCTCTTCAACCGCATTCCGCGGTCCTATATATTCCGAGCCTCCTGCAAGCTCCGGCTTCGGCAGCGCCCCTCGATCGATCTTGCCGTTGGGCGTTTTCGGCAGCGCATGCATTCGCACAAACACTCCCGGCACTGCGTACTCGGGCAGTCTCTCCCTCAATCGCATCCTGATCTCGTCCGTTGCCGGCTCATCAGTGCCTTCCGCTGCCACGTACCCAACCAGGATCTTTGCGCCGTCTCGATTCTCCACCACCCTCACTACCGCTTCTCTGACTCCGTTGAGAGCCGTCAGCGCTTCTTCGATCTCTCCCAACTCGATCCGATAACCTCTGACCTTGACCTGATGATCCTTTCTGCCGAGGTACTCGATTATTCCGTCGCGATATCGTGCCAGGTCTCCCGTCTTGTACGCCCGCGCTCCTTCTCTTCCGCCCCATCCTTCCGGTACAAACCGTTCGGCCGTTGCCGCTCCATTTCCGATGTAACACCTCGCCAGGCTCTCACTTTCGATGTAGATCTCTCCCCTGGCTCCAACCGGCGCCAACTCACCTTTCTCGTCGGCGATGTAAATTCTCGTGTTCTCGATCGGCCGGCCGATCGTCACTCGCGCCCGGCTGCTTCTCTCTTCCTCCTCCATTGTCGTGTAGGTCGTATCCTCACTGGGTCCGTACAGGTTCACTACTCGCTTTACCCCGCTTCGCTCATATACCTGATCGACCAGTCCACGACTCAACGCTTCTCCCGCCAGATTGACCACCTTGACGCTCCGGTTCAGTTCGCCTTCTCTCAACACTCCCTCAATCAGCGAAGGCACCGTGTTGAGCTGCACCACTTCTCCGCTTTCAATCTCCTCTCTAACCTCGATACCGCTTCGTCCGATAATCACCTTTCCACCCAACCCCAACACCACCAGGATCTCGTAGACAGAAAGATCGAAGCAGATCGACGTCGTAGCCAACACACCCTGCAGTTCTTCCCGGCTGTAGGCTCGCTCGGCCCATTTCATCAGTCCGATCACTCCACGATGCGCCAGCGCCACCCCCTTCGGTCTTCCTGTTGAACCCGAGGTGTAGATCACGTAGGCCAGATTGCCCGATACCGCTCCGCTCTCCGCTGTGTCCGGACTCTCTTGTTTGACGCCAGATGTTACGTCCTGGGTGAGGATCACGCGGGCCACTCCACGTATCTCTTCCTTGTCCTCATCGCTAACAATAAGCTCGAGGTTCGAGTCTTCGACGATCAGGTCTCGCCGTGTCTTCGGGTAAGCAGGGTCTATCGGAACATATGCTCCGCCGGCTTTGAGAATGCCGATCATCCAGACAACGAGATCGATCGATCGGCCCATCATCAATCCGACTCGCACCTCCGGACCGACTCCCTGTCGTCTCAGGAAATTGGCGGCCTGATTGGTTCTCTTTTTCAGCTCTCGATAGGTGATCCGTTGATCCTTGCAGACAACCGCCGCAGTGTCCGGCATCGCCTGCGCCCGGCTGTCGATCACCTCATGAATACAGATCTCCCGATCATATTCCGCCGTAGTCTGATTCCAATCCCAGATCAACAAACGCTTTTCGGTTTCGCTGATCAGAGGCAATCGGGAGAGGCGTCGATCGGGGTCGGCCATCAAGCCTTGAAGCAGAATCTGGAGATGCTCTACCAGTCGCTGAATGGTCGGTGGATCGAAGAGATCGCTGTTATATCCGATCGTTCCCTCAAGATCACTGCCCGTGTCGCGCAACGAGAGCAGAAGATCGAATTTCGCCGCCGGAGCTTCTACCTCCACGATCTCAGCCGTAAGCTGGCCCGCCTCTATTACCGGCAACGGCGTGTTCTGAAAAGCGAGCATCACCTGGAAGAGCGGCGTGCGGCTCAGGCTTCTTTCCGGCTGCAGTTCCTCCACCAGCTTCTCAAACGGCAGATCCTGATGCGCATACGCTCCCAACGCCGTCTCTCTCACTCGCCCCAACAGCTCTCTTACCGTCGGCTCTCCTCCTACATCCACCCTCATCACCAGCGTGTTTACAAAGAACCCGATCAACCCTTCGATCTCTCCCCTGTTCCTTCCCGCTATCGGCGTCCCCACCGCGATGTCCATCTGTCCGCTGTATCTCGCCAATAGCGCCTGGAACCCGCTCAGCAAACTCA
>QHVH01000045.1 GCA_003222245.1 Blastocatellia bacterium AA13
TGAGATTGTTGGTCCGCGTGAGGTAATTGCGATTCGAGGCGATCGATCGTATGAGTGTCCCGGGGGCTACGAGATCGGGCTTGGAAACATTGTCGATTAGAGTAGGACCGCGCGAGCTGTAGCTTGCGATCGTGTCGTCCGAACGGACGGTAGTTCCCCACGAATTCACCGCGCCTACGGTGATGACCAGCGGATCGTTAGCCGGCGCCAGGATGGAGCCGTAAACCGGATTTCCGCTTGCGTCCTTGCCGAAATTTCCGGCTGATGCTACGCAAACTATGCCGGCCCGCACCGCTTTTTCGACCGCCTGACAAAGCGGGTCTCTCTTGAACGATTGAGTAACCGCCGCGCCTATGGAGAGGTTCGCTACGCGAATGTTGTATTTCGAGCGATTCAATAGCAGCCAGTTGATGGCGGCTATGCTGTCGCTGATGGAGCCGCGGCCGTCCGCGCCTATGACCCTAAGGTCGATCAGGTTTGCGTTAACGGCGAGGCCGCCGTATACGTTCTCAACCGAGGTTAAGGAAGTCAGCGACTTGCGGCCGGAGCCCGCCGCGATTCCCGCGACGTGAGTACCGTGTCCGTATGGATCGTATCCCTGCCTAAGTTGTTCATCCGACGGCTTCTCCTTGCCGACGAAATTGAGGTGCGCGAGCACGCGGGAGGAGGACGGATCTCCAAGCCGTTTTAAATCCTGATGCTCCTGGTCGTAGTCGTAGATTCCGGAATCGAGTACGGCGATTGTAACGCCGCTCCCATTCGGGCCGTTTGGCAGAGATTGAATATAGTCGCCGACGGCTTGACCGCCTGCCGATGTCATTGAGAGAGAGCGTTTGCCCAGAATGTTCTGCGCGCCAGTGGTGGCTTGCAGCAAATTGTAATCGTATGAATCGCCCTGAAGAGCGGTTGGGCGATCGAGTGAAATCCACTCCGTAGCGCCCGCCGCGCCGACATCCCTCAGCGCTCCGATCGGCAGCTCCGCTACGTAGCCATGTATCAGCGGCAGCGAGCGGAAAACATGCCCGCCTTTTTCCGCTATGGCTTGATCGAAGTCTTCCGCGGATGCGCCGGTCTGCACTATCACGCGAACGGTTTCGGCGCTGTTTGCGCTCGCCGCGAGCGCCTCGAGTTCCGGCGCCAGCTTGCCGTCGCGGTCCTGATCCGAGAGCTTTGCCTGCGCGCCTGACTGAGCCTGTGCTCCCGCTGCCGGATGGGGGGCCATTATTCCGGCAGCAAGCACCAACGTTATGGCGACGCTGGTAAAGTGACCCGGTCTTCGGGGTCTCATTGAGATCTCCTCCTGCGATTCCAGATTAGTGCGTTTTGGTTTGCGTCGAAGCGATTACGTAACCTGCCAGGGTCACTCGCTGGCCAGATCTGCAAATACAAGCACAATGCCAAGTAGCAATCACCGCCCAAAAGAGCCTTAATTACAGAATGGAAGGGATTTATGGAGGGAAATGGGGTTCCGTCTGATTGACCGAAACCTTTCGGTTCAGTCAGCTTGATGGGATTCGTTCAGGCGAAAACCTTCACTTTGCATACAAAATCATTGTGAAACACGGCTGAAACACTGATGTCCGGCCGCATTCACATCTCCGTTTTGCATGTCAGCGCGAAGGTTGTTTTCGCTCGACTCGCTCAAGCTTGCTGCCGGACTTGAACAGACGCTATCAAGTCGCGCGCCAGAGATGGGATCTTAGATGATGACTCTCGGTTCCGCTTCGTCTTCCCGCCACGGAGTCATCAACGCGGCGTGGCGCACGAAAGCGCGACTGTTGCTTTCATTCCTTCCCAATAACTCCGCGAACGCGCGCTCGAACCTGATGATCTCAATTATTTCCGTCAAATCGGGAAGTTCGTCCGCCGGCAATTCCGCCATAGCCTCCTCGAGCGCGTCGCGAATCGCCAGGCTCAGATCCTGCACCCGAGGAGAGGTCTCTCCGTGTTCGTAGATCAGCCCGCTTTCGGCCGTCTCCAGATTCTTCACGGCGTTGTTGAGCGCGCCCATTATCTCCGAGTCGCCGAGATCGTTGTAGTCGTAGCGTTGCGTGTTTGCGATGGTCGCTTCGATGAGAATCATAACCTGCAGACAGCTTTCATCATCATAGAGCTCGCTCACGTAGGCGGGATCAAAGTGCGACATCAATAGTTGAACGGCCTTCTCCGCCTCTGTATTTCTAGCTTCTTCGAGATAAGTGCAGGACTCGGGGCACCGAATTCCCATCATTCGGTCTCGCGCGCAGCACACAGGGCAGATACTGGTAAGAAGGGCCGGGCAAAGCCGTTTTGCCGGTCTTTTATTACACCTTGGGCATCGAGGCATGATGATTCCTCAAGTTGCTCGACCGCTAAGCGTTCCCGGCCCTTCCATACGATCTTCACTTACCACTCGAAGCGGCGCTTGCCCCACGTCGGCGGCGGCGGCTCCTTGCTCATGCGATCGAGCGGATGTTCCTTCAACATACGCAGAGCCTCTTGAACCGCTCGCTCGAGTTGAGGATCGTGGCCCGCGATTACGTCCTTCGGCCAGTTCTCAACATCGATATCGGGCGCGGCGCCTTCATTCTCGACCGCCCACTTTCCTTCTCGCGAGAAGAAGCCTCCACGCGGAGCAATCATCGAGCCGCCGTCGACAAATGTCGGAGTATCAGCCGTGTGCACGAGTCCTCCCCACGTGCGCTTGCCGACCAGGGGCCCGATCTTTCGATGCTTGAACATCCACGGCATCAGATCGCCGCCGGAACCCGCCATCTCGTTGATGATCATGACTTTTGGCCCCCAAATGCCGGCCGCCGGACTCGTAAACGGATAGCGGTCTCCTGCCACGTTGTTGAAGTAGCCGTCATAATCGCGCTGGAGCACGTCGATTATGTAATCGGCTGCCGAGCCGCCTCCGTTGAACCGCTCGTCTATTATCGCTCCCTGTTTGTCCTGCTGAGCGAAGTAGTAGCGGTTGAAGCTCGTATATCCCGGCTGCCCCGTGTTTGGAAGATAGACATAAGCGAGCTGGCCGTTGGAGAGCTTGTCGACAAGCCTGCGATTTGATTCCACCCAATCGCGCGTGCGCAGCCCCTGTTCGGCGACAATAGGTATAACGGTCACCTGTCGCGCTCCTTCAAGCGACGGCCGGGAGTTCACCGTCAGAGATGTCTGACGGTTCGCCGTACCGTCTAACAAGCGATAGATGTTGTCCGGCGCCTTTAATTCAACTCCGTTAATGGCGACGATGTAGTCTCCAACAGAGACATCCACGCCGGGGGCCGACAGAGGCGCGCGCAATTCTGGATTCCAGCTCTCATTGTCGTAGATCTTGGCGATCTTATAGCGGCCGCTTTCTATGACAAAATCGGCTCCCAACAATCCGCTGCTCAAAGGCGGCACTTCCGGCATTTCGCCGCCCCTCACATACGAATGGCCGATGGAGATCTCCGAACCCATCATATCGAGCAGGTAGTTGAGATCGGCTCGATGCTTCACATAAGGCAGCAACTGGCCATACATCTCCCTGTCCTTCGGCCAGTCGGTGCCGTGCAGGTTCGGCACGTACAGGTAATCACGCTGGTTGCGCCACCCCTCGTTGAATATCTGCTTGAACTCTTCTTTCGGATCGAGGTACATGCGCAAAGACACGTTCAACCGGCCCTGCCCGGCTTGCGGAGGATTCCGGTCCGCATCGACCAGGAACAACGCCGTAGCAGGAGCGGGGCCGCCCGCGCCGGCGAACCCACGCCGGCCTCCGCCTCCGCCGCCCGGCGTCCTGTATAAAAGCTTGTGACCGTCAGCGCTCACATCATAGTCGGCGACTCCGGCGACGAAAGTCGCGGCGCGACGATCGCTCAATCGATAGCGGTGCAACTCGCTCCCTCGCCCGCCGAATTCACCCGCCGCGGCTCGTCCGCCGCTTGCTTCGAGGTAGTAAACGGCGCCCGCTACTCCAGAATGCAACTGCGAATACTGTCTCTCCGGAACACCCGGAATAGATATGATGCGCTGCTGCAAACCGTCAAAATCAATGGTCACGCTCACCGGAGTTCTTGGAGCGCGAACCGGAGCAGCTTGATCCGCTTCTCCTGCGGCATCGGCTCCGGCCCCGCCGCGAGGTCCTCGGCCAGGGCCGGCAGGAGCGCTGCCCACGCCTTTGTCTTCATCGCTCTCGGGGAGAAGCGGACTCGCTTCGCCTTTCTTGAGCACGGCAAGATAGAGCCCGAAATTCTCGTCGTGATCGTATGACGTCATATCGAGCCATTGCGACTTCAGTCCAAAATCGGTCGAGGCAAGGAACCAGAGATATTTTCCGCTCGCGTCCCAGGCGGGCCATACCGCATCCGCGAGTCCATCGGTTACCTGTTTGCTTTCGCCCGTCTCCACATTGCTCACGAAGACTGCGTGATACATCGATCGAAGCCGGCTCGAGTACGCCACCCACTTCGAATCCGGGCTCCAGACAGGATTCAGCGTTCGTTGCGGCACCATCCACGGATCATTGCCGACTGTTTTAACCTGGCCGCTCGCGATGTCGAGCACCAGCACGTGAAGATTGGTGTCCGTGAACAGAAGCTTCTTGGAATCGGGCGACCACGACGGCGTGTAATAGTGCGTTGGATGATCGATCGCGATCTCGCGCGGAGGCGTGAGGCCGTCCGGAGCTTCGATCACCAGCTTGTACTCGCCGGATTTGTCGCTGAAGTAAGAGACATACTTTCCATCAGGCGACCACGCGGGATCGCGTTCGGCCGATCCGCTCGATTGGCTGAGGTTCCTGATGTCGCCTTTCTCGGCGGGAATCGTGAAGATTTCTCCACGGGCTTCGACTACCGCGCGTTTGCCGGTGGGCGACAGCGCGATGTTAGTCATTCTGCCCGTCACGTCTTCCCATCGCGGCATCATCCAGGGGAAGTCGCCCGCCGCGGTTATGTTCACGACGTGTTCTTTACCGGATTTGGGATCGAGCTCGTGCACGTATCCGGCTTGCTCGAACACCACCGCGCCGCCACCGGATTCAAGCGTCTTGACATCGAAGTCGGTGAATCTTGTGACCTGCGCGAGCTTCTTCGATTTGGTGTCATACGCCCATATGTTCGCAACGCTATCGCGATCCGAGATGAAATAGATCGAATCGCCAACCCAGACCGGATCCATGTCCTTTGAATCGGTCCAGGGCGGCGAGACCAGATCATAGCTTTTCAGATCAACGATCCAGACGGGCCGGTTTTGTCCTCCACGGTAATTTCGCCGTTCTTCATCCCACGAGTTATTCATTCGATAAGCTATGCGGGAGCCGTCCGGCGATATCTTGCCCTGATAGGCGCGGGGCAAGGGCATCGGCTCCTCAATGCCTCCATCGGCGGAGACTGTCCAGAAACGCGGCGCCGCGCTTGGAGCCGCGGTCGCGCGGCTGGACGAAAAGAGCACCGACTTGCCGTCCGGCGTCCATCCCTGCACGAGATCAGGACCGGGGTGCCAGGTCAACCGCTTTGGCTCGCCGCCTTCCGATGGAACAACGTAGACGTCGAAGTTCCCCGCGTACTCGCCGCTGAAAGCAATCCATCGACCATCGGGCGAGAAATGAGGATTCGAGGTTTGTCCCTGGAAGCTTGTTATTCGTCGGGCCGTGCCGCCGCTTCGCTCGACTACCCAGATGTTATTGGCATAGGCGAAGGCGATCTGGCTTCCGCTTACAGTAGGCGAACGCAGAAGCCTCGTACCGCTGCTGCCGTTCGGAGGGGTTCGGTCCGCGGGTCCGGCCGCCCTCGTAACGGCTGCCACAGCCAGTCCAGCGAATGCGGCGCAGATTAGCGCGATCATAATGAACGAAGCGCGACGACGAAAAGCAGGCGAGCTTTGCTTTGACATAGTTTTATCTCCCGGATACATCAAGTCCCATTGGCGGTAATCCCACTGATGGCGATGCATGTATCACGGCCAGCGACGGCGGTCAAAGCGAGAGACGCGGATTCAATCGGGATTGGGCTGATTAATGAAATTAGCAGGGAGATTGTTAGCCTGTGTTCAAGGCGGCAGCCAGGCGCCTATTTCGCGCCCTCAGCGCTCAAAGGCGGTGGGATCGGAAACAGGGCGGCGCGCCTACCCCTCGCCTTTTCATGGGGCGGGCCTCACCCTGCGGCGGGAAAGATTAGATCACGCAGGCATCGGCTTAATCATGCAGCCTGCGTCGATATAGGAATCTTCAATGCTTCGCTTCGCCGAGCAACAACCCGAAAGCCGAGCGGAATCGAGGAGCCGTGTGCAAGTCCCTCAATCCTTCCTGACGAACAGGGCCGCGTATATGGTCGCGGGTCACGTTCATACACATCAGCAAGAGATAGTTCTTCATCGAATCGTCATGATTTGCTTTCACCTGTTTTAACGCCTCGGAGTTGTTTCGGGTGAGTCTTCTGTAGACCTCCTGAACAAGCTCGCGAACGACTTCCTCGGCGGCGGGCGATGTGACATTGTGCTCACAGCCTGAGAGCCGGGCGTATACGTCCGAGACTCCCTTATGAATTGTCGCATGGAACCGGCGGACGAATTCCTGCCACGCCAGTTCTTCCGGGGGCCTCTTAGAACACCGACCAATCAATTGTCGGGCGCTTAGCTGGTGCATTGGTAACCGCATTCTTTCCTCCACACACCTCGAAAGGTTGCCATTAATGAACGGTGAAATCCCGATTTGAATCGTTGGGGGAAACACTCAACACGGGCTGCGTCAACGACTATTTGAGAAGCGACCGAGGTGAGCAGACTGATCAAACCGAAGGTAATCAGCGATTTAGTTTGATTGGTATTGCCTCAATGCCTCGACCCTATTCCACTCTCCAACGGTATAAGTGATTAGGGCCGGAGGTATTTCAACGGACCGGAACATCGATCTACATCAACTGATCGGAGGCGTGAGGCCGGCGTTCCAGTACCATAGTTTAGAGGCCTTTTGCGGGCCCGGCGCGGTTGCCAATTCGGGTGTTTGATCTATAATCCGAGGGGCGCTGAAGCCTTCCAGATCTATTTCTTTCATGTTCTTTCATGGTTTGCAGGAAGAGTGGTTGGGTTGGATTTCCGCGCGCGCTTGAGTGCCTGAAACGGGCAGCCATAATGAGAAAAAATTGGGAGCTAACCGCGGAGGCCTTCGATAAATTCCTTGCATGGCTTCACCCGAATCGCGATGAAGCCGGGAAGAAATACGAACAGATTCGCCGACACCTCGTCATCATATTAAGCTGCCGCGGCTGCGAGACTCCCGAAGAATTGGCCGATGAAACCTTCAACCGGGTCATTCGTCGAGCCCAGCAGATGGCAGACACCTACGAGGGCGACCCCGCCCCATACTTCATCACCGTCGCGAATAATCTCTTCTATGAGCATCGCTCTAAAGTCCGGCCGCAGGCGGAGCTTCCGCTCGACTTGCCGCAACCAGAACCCGAGCCATCCGACGACCGCGATTACGACTGCCTTGACGTCTGTATGCAGGAGTTGAAACCAGCCAATCGCGACCTCGTTCTTCGCTACTACCGCGAGAACAAGCAGGCAAAAATTGACCACCGAAAGCAACTGGCCGAGGAGTTGGGCATCGGCGTCAACGCGCTCAGGATTCGGGCTCATCGCACTCGGCTCACTCTTCAGGAATGTATAGACGATTGCCTCACGAAGGCTCCGGCGATTTAATGAATCGAGCCCGATGTAATGGATCGAGCCCCGAACGCTTATTACTTTGAGGACGATTTGGAAGGGAGGCTTAAATGATAGGAGCACAAAGCGAAGAAACGTCGCTCAGAGCTTATCTGCTGGGCCGGCTCCCTTCCGACGAGCAGACACAAGTCGAAGAACGGCTGCTGTTGGATGGCGAGTACGTGGAGCTTCTTCAGGTACTCGAGGACGAGCTCACCGATAGTTATCTCAGTGACAATCTCTCGAAGCAGGAACGGGAGCAATTCGAAAGCTATTTCCTGAGCACGCCGGCGCGCCGGCGAAAATTGAGAATGGCCAGGGTGTTGAGGCGCTACGTAAATGAGAGTGAACCCTCCAACACCGCCTTTCGAGAGTCACCTTCACCGGTAAGGACTTTTCGTACTCGCCCGGTTCTGTCGCTGGCCTGGCGCGGGGCCATCGCCGCAATGCTGATGTGCGGAATCGCTCTCGGAATCTGGCGAATCGCGTTCTATCAATCGCTCAGCGAGAAGGGCCACAAGGCTCTGCAGGCCGCTCTCAAAGACTCTCCAATCGAAGGACGCATCGCGGGATTCGACTGGGGCCCTCGTCGCGTGACGCTTGGCGACAACGCTCCCAGCGTTGCGGACTCCACGAAGCTTGATAGCGCGGGCAGCTATTTCTTCGAAGCGGTCAACGAGAAGCAGGACGGAGAATCCCATCACGCGCTCGGGCAGTTTTATCTGGCCCGACGTGAGATTGATAAGGCGATCGAACAACTAGGACTGGCGGCGCAGAGGGAGCCGGGAAACGCTCGCGTTCAGAGCGATCTCGGAGCCGCGCTTTTAGAAAGAGGTAAAGCAGCGCAGGCCGGAGGCGTGGATGGCAGCCTGTCGGATTTCGCCGAAAGCCTGGAGCACCTCGACAAAGCCGTTCAGTTGGATTCGCGTTTGTTGGAGCCGATGTTCAACCGCGCGCTCTGCCATGAGTACATGCGGCTTCGGACGCAAGCAGAAGAGGACTGGCAGGCGTACCTGAAATTCGATTCGGCTTCTCCGTGGGCCGCGGAAGCCCGCAGGCATCTCACGGATCTCGAGGACCAGAAGCAGAGATCTTCAATCGCCGAAGAAGACGACACTCAGCGGTTTCTAACCGCATTCAGAACGCATGAGCGTGACACGGCGTGGAAGCTTGTAAGCGGCAATCGCGAGGTAATAAGAGGCCGGCTCATCTGGTGGCGCCTGCTGGACGACTTCTTCAAATTAACCGATGCCGGACAGATAGCCGATGCAAGAGTTCGGCTGCAGGCATTGCGGTATGCGGGCGAGCTCGACAAAAATTCTGCTCCCGAAGCCGGAGCAGCGCGTCAGGGTGATCCGTATGTTTCGGAGCTGGCCGAGTTCTATCAGGGCTCGTCGCGCCGGCTTCCGAGCCTGGCCGAAGCGCACAATCGGCTGAATGAAGGCAACGGGCTCTACCTGAACACTAGGCCGAACGACGCCCTCCGAAGCTACAGGTCGGCTCGTGCGATATTCGAGCACGCCGAAGACGAATGGGAAGTGCTTTTGACGGACTTCCTTATCGGAAGCTGCCATATTCAAACCGGCGAAGTCGAGAAAGCAGAACCCCTCTTCGAACGAACCAAGCGCGCCTGCGACGACAAGGGTTATCGCTGGCTCCTTCTGCAGAGCCTGTTCAGCCTCGCAATGGTGCAGGATCGAAAGGCGGATCACTCAGAGGCCCTGGAGAACACCGAGCAGGCGCTGCAAATCGCCGAGCAAATGGAAGATTCCTACGACACGCAAAGGAGTCTTGCTCAGATCGCCGATCAATACCGGAAACTCGGCAACTATGACTTGGCGCTCGCCAATCTCGACCGCTCTCTGAAAGAGACCGGCCGCGGATGGCCCGGCGGCCGTCAGATGTGGCGCACATGCGATCAGCTTGCGCAGGTCTTTTTTGCGAGACGGCTTAACGATTCAGCCGCGGCCGCATACTCGGGCGAAGCGCTGTGGCTCGCGCTCGAGACACGCGACAACTCGCTGATCTATGTATCGTACGTTAATCTCGGACTCATTCGCTCGCGGCGGCAGGATTACGCGGAAGCGATCAAGCTGGCTCAGCTCGGATTGGAAGCGGCTCCCGCGCCGGTTCACAGAGCATATGCCAAGCTTCAGCTTGGTTTTCTGCATCGACGCGCGGGCGATGTAGCTCAGGCGCTTTCCGACTACGACGACTGCATCCAATATGTCAATGAGGCGGCCGACAAGGCCGGCGCCGACGCCGGTTCCAATCCCGCACACAAGCGGACCGATCAGCTTCCCGCTCTGTTATACGGCGGGCATAAGGGAAAGCTCTTTTGCCTGTTCGATGAGGGCAACGAAAGCGCCGCGCAGGAAGAGCTCGGACGCACGCTCCAGCTATTGGAGGAGTACCGCGATAATATTCGCGAGGAGACCAATCGCAACACCTTTTTCAACGTGGAACAGAGCGTCTATGACGCCGCCATCGATTTCGAGCATACAAACAAGAACGACGAGCAAGCGGTGTTTGATTATTCCGAAGCGTCGCGCGCGCGATCTTTGCTGAGCCTGATCACAACATCCGAGCCGCGCCGGCTCGAGGCAGTACAACGAGATCTGCCTAAAGAAACGCAACTCGTGGAATACATCGCGCTCGAAGACAAGCTGCTTATCTGTCTCGTATCAAAGTCAAATTTCTCGGTCACCGCGGTCCCGATTCACCTCAATGATCTGACCTACAAGGTAATGGATTTTCGGCGCGCGATTCTTGCGGCAAAAGGCGAGGAAGGCGCTCAAGCGCGAGAGCTCTATGATCTGTTGATCAAGCCAGTCGCGCTCAAATCCGAGAACGGCGGCAGCGTATGCATTGTGCCGGACAAAGTCTTGAACAATCTTCCTTTCGCGGCTCTCAAGTCCGAGTCGGGTAGATACCTGATTGAAGACTTCACGCTCACTCACGCGCCGAGCGCCGCGGTTTATCTGACCTGTTCCGAGCGAGGAGATCACACCGCTCCGCGAAATCACGAGCGGCTGCTGGCGGTCGGCGCCGCCGCATTCGATCGCGCGGCGTTTCCATCGCTGCCGCTGCTTCCTTCCACCGAGCAGCAGGTTCGCAAGATAAGCGGCTGCTATTCCGAAGGCTCGCCGCTGGTGCTCACGCGAGATGAGGCGCGAAAGGATCGCGTCAAGCGCGAAATGGAGCGCTCCGACGTGATCCACCTTGCTTCGCACTACGTGGTTTACGGCAAAGACCCAATGAATTCCAGGCTCCTGCTATCGAAGGAGAGCAATGCGGACGCGAGCGGCTCTTCCGGGTTTCTGCGGGCCGACGAAGTTTATGCGTTGAAGCTCCGGCGGGCGCCGCTCGTAGTTCTGTCGGCCTGTCAAAGCGGAGTCGAGCAATACTACGGCGGCGAAGGCATGATCGGAATGTCGCGAGTATTCATCGCGGCTGGCGCGCCTGTCGTAGTTGCCAGCCTGTGGGCCATCGACGCCTACGCGACCGACGAACTGATGATCGATTTTCACCGCCGCCGCCGGGCCTTGGACGGACTCACCACGGCCGAGGCGCTGAGACAAGCGCAGCTGAACATGCTCAGGAACGCAACGCGTGAGGACTATAAGCAGCCATATTACTGGGCTGGTTTTGCGGCCATCGGCGGCCGCACGAATTTCTGATAACGGCTCCGAAGCTGCTGTGGACGCCTCAGCATAGCGAATTCACTTGTCATTCAAAGGAGAATTACGATGCCGCTTGATCACTCCAAAGCAACCGTGACGATTTCAATAGCCGGCATAGCCCTTTCGTGCATCAACAAGCTCGAAGGCAATCGGTTTGAAATTGGATTTCTCCGATGTGATCGCCATCGGCCGCTTCTCGACATACAAGAAATAGAATTCGATCCGAAGACCGGCGAGTCGATCAGATCTTGCCTCATACCGCACTCGCTGAATCTGGACGAAGACATCACTATAAATGCGATCAACGGCGGCGGCCCCCAATGCGGAAGCCGCGTGTCGCAGTACGTTCGCCGCGCCTTCGACCGGTTGGAGGACACAGGCGACGAAGAGGACTTCAGATGGATTCCCGATCTGGAAGGTCCCGAGTTTCACGGACATAAACTCACGATCAATCACAGATCGAAGCTGCTGCCCACGCTTTATCTCAACGACGGGATACTCTATACGCGACAGAAGACCGACGAGGCGTTTGCGCGAGTACCCGTTAGAGGCCGTTCCTCGAAAACCGCGCTCGGCAAACTGGCCTACGGCATTAACGCGGACATCATCTGCAAAGACGGCGGTGAAGTCGTCCTGAGCAACATAGCCCGGAGTGGAGCGCCCGATGGAGGCTCGCGCTGCTCGGTCAAATTGCCGAAGAAAGAGCGCTCTCGCTATTTGATAACAATCGAGAACCACTGCCAGCTTGCGGATGAAATCGAAGGCACGGACTTCCAGCTTTTCTATGAGGTGGTAAAGGACCCGGCAGGCAAGGAGTTCGATTTGAGGCGTGTGGTCGAAACCGGCTGCTACGCGGCCGCGAAAGAGCCGCCGGAGGGCCGGGCCGATTTCACGCTCGACGGATTTCCGCAAAACTGTTTAGCAGGCTATCTAGGTGAGACCGATTCTCTGAATGGCTGATGTTCGCGCCGACACAGGAGGATTCATATGACGCACATCGTTTGCCCAAGCTGTCATTCATTAACGCCCCCCTACCGCAATTGCATGGCTTGCCATGCCTTCCTCGGTGAATTGCTTGACGCCAACCTCGACGGCAGACCCGATGCGATTCCTACTCCTCGAAAAGAGTCATGGCTATCGATAATGCTCGGCGACGTATGGCGGCGGTTTTTCGTGCCTACGGGACGCGAAGCAGCGGTGCAGATGGATCCCCGTCTAAGGAGAAACTGCAGACGAGTTGATCGTGAGGACACGCTCACGCTTAAGACATCGTCGGCCGCGGAAGATGAGATTGCAGCCGTCGTCAGGGTCACCGACCTTGCTCGATTCAAAGCTCTCGGTCAGGTCAAGCGGGTCATCACTATTGCCGAGCCGACAGGCAATGAGCGCGATGCCATCGTCACGGCCAGAATCTCCGGACGCGAGAGCGACGTCGAACAACTTCGCCGATCCGACTGCGTCCTGAGCCTCAAAGCAGCAGCCCGCGTCAGGCCCTTTCTCGAACAGACCGTTCGGGAAGGACTCTCCTGTAACAAATCTTCGTCGGGCGCGCACGGCAGGCGAGGAGGCGAAGGCGTCATCGTGGGCATCATCGACTTCGGCCTGGACTTCACGCACAGGAACTTTCGGCTGAGGAACGGCCGCACCCGCGTTCTGGCTTTATGGGATCAGAAGTACTCGGACGATGCGCGGCGCCCTGAAAAGTTTGGCTACGGACGCCTCTTTGAAAGAGACGCGATAGACCGCGCACTCGAGGAAGCGGATCCATTCAAGGCGCTCGGCTACTCGATTCCGAAAGACAGTCTCTTCGAGACAGGAGCCCACGGCACTTATGTGACGGACGTCGCCGCGGGAAACGGGAATGGGTCCGGCTGCGCCGGCCTCGCTCCAGAAGCAGACATAGTATTCGTGGATGTATCGGCGGGCGGCCCTCCGATACTGGCTTCTCAAGAAGTCGGCGGAACGTTCGGCGATTCCGTCCAGGTCCTCGAGGCAATTAGATTCATCTTCGACTACGCGGGCAATCGGCCGTGCGTGATCAATCTGAGCATCGGCACATACGGCGGCCCGCACGACGGAAGCTCCCCCGTTGAACAGGCAATCGATCGGCTGGTTTGGGAAAAGCCGAACCGCGCCGTAGTTGTTTCCGCCGGCAACTCGTTTGGCGGATCGCTCCACGCAATGGGCCGAGTGACCGGTCGCGAAGATGTGGATCTCAAATGGCGGATTCCTCGGTTCGACGAAACCGGCAACGAGTTGGAGATATGGTATTCCAATGAGGATCAGTTCACGGTCGAGTTGATTGATCCCGACGGCAGACGAGCAGCAAGAGTGAAACCGGGACAGACATTTGAACGAGTGGTCGGCGGGGGATTGATTACGGTAGTGAATCGGCTTAACGATCCGAACGGCCGCGACAACTCAATCAACCTGTTCTTCGAACGACGCGTGCCGTCCGGCACGTGGTCCGTGCGCTTGAAAGGCGAACGCGTTCGAGACGGCCGCTTTCACGCCTGGATCGAGCGCGACGAGTTGGGACAGTCGAGATTCGTCAAACCCAAAGATAAATCATACGCGGTCACCGACGAATACACCCTGAGCTCGGTTGCCTGCGGACGACGATCGATCGTCGTCGGCTCCTATAACGCATATGAACCCGATCTTCCTCTATCCGACTTTTCGAGTTCGGGTCCGGTAAGGGGGCGAATCGATCACCCGCAGCCGACCGTATGCGCGCCTGGAGACAACGTGCTCGCCGCCCAATCCGGAACGATGGTGTTGAGACATCGCCAATCCGGCACCAGCCTTTCGGCCGCCGCCGTGACCGGCGCCGTGGCCCTGATGCTCTCCGAAGCTGACGGCGATCTTACGGCGGATCAAATCAAACGAATCATAATCGGCTCGGCGCATAAAGATCGTTCGATGAGCGGCGACTGGGATCCTGCATTTGGATACGGCCGTCTCTGCGCTAGCGAAGCGGTCGGTATGATTCAAGCAGAAGGAGTCGACCGGGAGCGGCCGCTGCTCGCGAGATCATCCGGACAAAGCTGACCTAACACCTTCGTATGAACCAGAATTCGCTTTGCAGCGGCGCGATCACCCACGGTGAGTGAGGTAAATCGGCACAATGTCCTGACAAGACGTTGAATTAACAGCGTCGATTCCAAGGAATGCTGATTGCGGTCTCCTTCGCGCCGCGCTCCGGCTCCTCTGCGATTGAGTTGAAAGAGAAATGGGGAATCAATCGCAGGGGACCGGGCTCGAAATCGACGTCGATTATATGGATTGAAGAACGGATCTGCGTTTGTATCAGATTGCGTGTTGAACTTTACTTTACGACGCATCCGATTCCGCTCCGCTTCCAGTAAGCTGTTTCTGCCGCAACGCAGCGGCGCCGAGGAATCCACCCATACCCATCGACTCGACCGCCGAGCTCGGAATGAGCATCAAAGCGCCTTTCTCCTTGAGTCCTTCATACAGCATATTCATCGCGCGGAGATGCAGCGCGGTGGGATTGTCTCGATATGAATCGGAAGCCTTGTCGAACAACTGCGCGATTTCTACTTCAGCCTGGCCCAGAATAATTCGGGCCTGCTTCTCTCTCGCGGCCTGAGCTTCGCGTGACATTGCGTCCTGCAGCGCGTCCGGTATGACCACATCGCGCATCTCGACGGATTGCACCGTCACGCCCCACGGCGTCGACCGCTCATCGATGAGCTTCTGCAGCTCCTCTTCTATTTGCTCGCGTCCTCTCAAAAGCTCCGTGAGCGAAGTCCTGCCGATGATGTCGCGTAATGCGGTTTGAGCAGCCCAGCTCACAGCCTGTGCATAATCCTGTACCTCCAACGCCGCCTTTTCAGGGTCATACACAAGCCAGAACAGCACCGCATCGACGTTGACGGGAACGGTGTCGGAAGTGAGGGTCTGCTCGGCGGCAAAGCTGGTTGTGATTATTCGCTGATCGATCCACGCCGACACGGAGTCGACAAACGGCACGAGCCAGAAGAGCCCGGGGCCCTTCAAGCCTGTATAACGCCCGAGCCTGAGCACAACGCCTTTCTCCCACTGCTTTGCTATTCTCGGCGCTTGAGCCAGGAATATGCCGATGAAGAATCCGATAATTGCGCCAAACGGACTCTTCATCAGCGCCGTTATGATGAGTCCAAGAATAAACGGCGCGAGAAACGAGGCTACGGAAACGACGTTGGCGCGGGGAGCGTTCGATGCGGGGAGATTCGATCTTCCGCGGGTCATTTCAGTATCCGTGAGTTTGAATCTTGCCATTTTCATTTCTCCTTTTGAAGCCTGTTCTTCATATGTTCTATTGCTTCTTTCGCCGAAAAGCCGAGGTGAGCCGCCTCGGCGAGGAAGTGATCTTCTACCTCCCTGAGCTCCCGTTCGCGATCGCGATCCTTCGCCGCCTCAAAGTGACGAGCCTTGACGAAGGTGCCTACACCGCGGCGAGTCTCGAGGATTCCAGTACGTTCGAGTTCGGCATATACCTTTGCGACTGTATTGGCATTAATTTTGAGATCGACGGCGAGGCTCCGAACCGTGGGCAGTTGATCGCCGATGGTGAGCTTGCCGGTCGCTATGCCGAACCTGATGGCCCTCTCCAACTGATGATGAAGCGGCATCGGATGCTCGGCCTTGATGTTAAACGACATCATACAAATTCAGCCTTCATCTCGAACTCTGCTCTTCATTTAGAACTCTGCTTTTCATCATTGTACTATTGTCATAGTACAATAGGATTGTAAGATGTCAAGAAGAATAGTTTCAATCGTTTTTGCCGGGTCTTTTCTGCTTAGCTGTCGATTTGTAGATCATTTGCTAAATAATTTGCACATTTCTGCAAAACGATTTTCACATCTCTGCTAAACAGTTTTCACATCTCTGCTAAAGCGATGGGAAAAGCCGCGAGCGATGGAGCCGGTGGGACCCGAAGTGAGACAAGAATGGAGCATTGGCCTGGCATAAAATGGGGTTTGAACGGTCATTCAAGGCAGGGAAAATGCGGTTTAGCGCGCCGGGCTTGGGGGAGTTCAGCCGGCATTCGATGATTTGCGGGCAGGGGCGCGGAAGGTCATGGAATCAACGTCCAGAGTCCAGTCGAGCGGTACGCTCAGCTCGCGAGCGACTTCGAACTGAGCAGCAATCTTGTTCTCAAGCCTACTTTTTTCGTAGGTTTCAACTTTAGAAACTAAACAGATTCGAGCCAATGCTTGAAGTCGGTCTGTCTTGCAGAATCGAATGATGCTCCTCCCCAGCCCTTTTTGAGGACACCGTCTTGCAAATAGAGTTTGATCGGCAATTTGTCGAGGTGCAACGCCTGCACCACCGAACCTCCTTCATCAAAGTACAACTTAAAGGGGAAACGGCTTACGGCGGATTTAAGCGAGGTATGATCCTTCCCAAACGGCATTATTCCATAGAAGCGCACATCGCTACGCGTCTCTCCTAGCGAGCCAAGGAACTTGCCTTCCTCTATGCAAGGCCCACATCCCTCACTTAGAAGTACCAAGACAACTTTGCCTGTCCTCATCTCTGAGTCCTTTAACTTGTCTCCGTTGAGGTCAACGAGGTCAGTCGCCGGAACGGGAAAAGGTTGATTCAGCAATGAGGACGGAAAGATCGGAGTGAGGGGATGGACCTTTCGTTGCTCACGCTGGCGCCAAAGGACAAGCGAGCCGACTAGTAAGAGAATGACGAAGCCTGCCGTAAGCAGCCAACGTTTCGGGATTTGTCTCACCTTTCACCTCCTCTTTGCAACGAAGGCATCAACATTCGCTGCTTGGCAGACGCGACCTGCTTGCGTCTCGAACTTGCCTCTTAGTTAGGGTTTGGTAATTGAGGCATCATCCGGGCCAACATTCGAATGACGCCTCTTCTTTGACTCGGAGCGCTGACCCTGGACTCAGCAGTAATAGCAAAACTGAGAATCGCAGCCGCACAGGAAGTAGCAGCCGGATCGTCCACAAAGATCGGGATCACAATTCTCGCATTGGGCACTTACCGACGCAGAAAGTCCCAGCGATAATGCCGCGAGGAACGCGAAGGTTAGAACGAGCGGCAACGTTAGCTTCTTTAGAGTCTTCATTTGGTCTTCCTCCCGTAGCTGTCAAACAATTTAGAACTACTGCTGCAAACGGCGCTAGCGTAGTTTTTAATACCGTGAAGTCCGAATAAATTGTAAAAAGTGACATTCATTTGTGTATGACATTCTACTTACACGGTCCAGATATCGGGGCGCAATGACAATAGCCCAGGGCGTGAAACCCTGGGTACGGAACGACACAATCGACACGCGTCCTGTATGGACGCGATGATGATAACTAGCCCGGATTTCTCACAGATCCAAGAAGCGGGCCTCGCCGAGCCTTTGAAATTGAACCTAATCAACAGTTTCTATCCGGCTCCGGTTTGGAGAATCCTCTTTCACACGAACGGTCTGTTTATATCAAGGGTGCCGCTCGCGGAGTGTTCCCTCCATGAATGCGCAACTTGAATAATACAGGCCCGAATAAGTCCTTTAGGCCAGCCCGTCCGTTCCACCTATGACAGACCAGTCGGTGCGAAGCCAAGCAATGCTTTGAGATTTTCAAGTTCGATGCGGAGCGACACTTCGAGGTCCTTGATCTTCTTGTAGACAAGGCACCGCTGATCTTGAAGGTCAAACTTCAGGTGTGAGGTGTCGCTGACGACAAGAATCGTTGGACGATTACAACCCCAGGCATAGCCAACCTCGAGGTAAACATTCGGGTTCGCGTTTGATAGGTCTGCGATAACGAGCGACGCGCTTGCAATCCGCTTCTTTACCCAATCGATCACGTCACCGGTAAAAGTTGATAGGTCGGCTCTCTCGCATAGGAACCCAGCAGCATTCACAGCGCCCTGGATCCCGTAGTGGAAGATATCATCCATCTCCTCGGCAAATGGCGTAGCGACGAAAACGTGCGGTTTGCTCCGGGAATCATAACCGACGGATCGTAATCGGTCTGCTACATCTGCAAGGAGTCGGACCTCGCGGCCTCCAGTCCCGTCTGGCAGGAGCCGAGAGAGCAACGCTGCAAGACGTCCCGCCCGCCCTCTATTAGCCTCGACAATTGTCACTTGCTCGAGGCTCGCCGGGAAGTCACCACTCTTGATTGCTTCGAACAACCCTGCAAGCTCGGATTCGAACGCCTCCGCTTCATCGAGGCCGTAGCCCGGACCATGAATGGTCAACGCAACATGGCTTGCGCTAGGCATTTCTCCAGCCAGAGCTTCCAGCACCTTTCGGCCAAACGCTCGGATCTCTCCGTATCCTAACTGACGAAGATCTCCGACTCCCACGAACAGCACATGACTCGCGGCAATCGCGCCTCGGGCTGGCGTAATGTAGAACCCGGAATACTTCGGCAGTCGTTTCTCAATGTCCGGCACGACCGCACCGAGCGCTTGGACAACCGCGCGATCGACGCCATAAAGAGCGTTTGCGTACTTCAGCGCCAACACATCAACTCTTAATGCCAACGCGTCACCTTGCTCGACAACGATCCTAATTTTGGGTGCGAGGTCTATTTTCATGGCCTCCTCGACAGCTAACTTGAATTTAAATTATACGGAACCGCATAAGCTCTTTAGCCCAGCCCGGCCGCTCCATGTATAACAAGCCGACGTGCGAAGCGGACCCCAACCAATGCTTGCAAAACGGCGAGTAACCCATCGATTCCGCGAGCGCCAATCGCGCTAGCAAGCCTAATACTTCCGTCCATTTCCTCGCCGATTTTACTTAGGGAAAAGCTCCTTCAGAAGATCCGCTATTCGGTATCCAGCCAGCACACCCCTACGCTACGCCGCTGCCTGCGCAGCTTTAGAGTAATCTGTCGGCACACGTGCCGAACTCGACTTATCATTGTTTTGCGAAAGCTTTCCATCAAGGTAAGCGAAACGCACTGCTGCATTAAAGCTTTCAACACGAGCCCATTTTTCGAAGTCTCTTTCGCGTAGCTCTGAGAGCTTCTCTCGCGCTAGATCCGGGTTCAACCTCAACTCCGTCGCTCGGTTTGATACATGCGGGAGTTCCAACTGCTTTGAAGCAAACCATCCCAAAAGCTGTGCAGGTTGATCGATCCTACACTGATTCGTACAAACCAGAGATTACCGCCTCGATCAACCTGCGGAAATACTTTTGAGAATAGCGCCGAAGCGTGTACGGCTGATGCACGTCTCCAATCAGATGAAACAATCACGCAAGCGCGACTGCTCGATCAGGATCAGTCGTCTTAGCATCTCTAACAATTCGCAGGTTGAAAATTGAAACGCCCGCACCTGTTTATCTCCTCTTAGAGCAAGCGGCGTCAGATAAGAGAGCTAGCGCGACTTGGCATCGAGAGCTTTTTGAATCTCGGCCATCTCTCGTTCTGCATCTGCGATGCTGCTGAAAATCTCAAATATACGGTCCATAACTATACGCTGATTCTCCAAACTGCTTGTTCGTATATCATCATTGTCAGGCCAGCGCCTCATGGTTTCATCAATTGAATCCTGTACGTGATTTCTGTCGGCCAGCTCGGCATAAAGTATTTGAATTCTTCGCTGACGCTTCTCGTACTCGAATCGAAGGCCATCCACTTCGGATGTGCGTACTGGACATCCGCATTTTGGACAAGCTACGGCTTGATCGGAAACACGGTTGTTGCATTCTGATTCTGAGCAATTGATCATAGCCATTGAAATACACCTCCTGTGATCTACTTCAAGAAAGGACATTGGCTCGTATAAGGCTTCAATCGATGGCTTAGGCGTCGGCAGTGCCAGATAGGTTAGCAAGCCCGATACTTCCACCCATTCTCAGACTCTCTGTTCGACAACATCAGATTGATTGCTCGTAGGCACTCACGCCTGTGTCCGCAAAGAGTAGCGCCTAGACTTCAGACCCATGGCGCGTAGGGCGGATTTTACCCAAATATCTATCGGAGTCAAGTTTCCCCGCATTCGGCGAGAATCTGTCTCCCAATGTTTTCCAGCTTGCATCGAGATGAAAAGCGAGTCTTATCGCTCAGCGTCTGTGGTCATAAAGACATTCACTCAAACAGACCTGTTGCTCTCGATCCCAGTCATATCCGCTATTATGGATTGAATTCGTCTTATTTCATCTGAGACAAGCAGTGCACAAACGCAAACTCCAATCCCCGCCGCAATGCCTAAAATCAGTCGCGGTTCTTTCCAGGTAAACCACGATCTGCGTAGAAGCAATGAGTTCGAGAGAACAGGCAGGACTACAACTGACGAATAGGTTAAGACACGACTCAACCGATCAGTAAACAATGCAATCCAGGGAAAGCCTTTGAATTCGCTTTCCAATTCAAGTGCATATCGAAGATTTCGCAGATGTGAAAATAGGAATAGCAAAATTGCAAGAGTAAGCCCTGGACCGGCCCAAACCGCTACACTGACATCAACGGTGATTCCGAAGACTGTTACCTCATTGTGCAGGGCATCGAGTTTCTGCTGCAGAAAGGCACGAGCCTCATCTACTGTCATCCCATCAACGGCGTTTGAGAATGCTGACAGCGCAGGAAGAGCACGGCCTTGTTCAGGGACCAGCCCTCGCCATTCGACTTCTAGCTGTGACCCAAACGGATTTACTGCAGGATTGAAGACCACGTGACACCTCTCTAGCGGGAAGGTGCCATCCAACTCCATAGCGATTGGACCATTCTGATCCATAAACCTCAGCTCCATTCGACCGTAATCTATCATTGAGAGCGAGGCATCAGGCTTGTCCTCGTACAGAGTATGGCTCTCCTTCCTATCATGGGGATCGCCGACGCTTCTATAGAACGAGTCGGGCAAAAAGATGCGAGCCGCGACGCATTCTCGACCTCGAAGATTCCGGCGCACGCCCGGTTTCGCTAGAAGTCTCTTGACGGCGCTGTCGATCTCAATCTGTGCGTGTTTAGAGCTCAGGTCAAGGAAGTCTTCCTCTGGGTGGACAAGGAAACGCCGGACATCCTCCAGCCTTGCCACTGACCCCAGCTGCCGATGGTAGATAGGTCGAATTATTCTGAATCCGTCATCAACGCTAAGGCCCTCTCTCTCTAACAACTCGATAAGAGGTTTCTTTAGACCGCGGAGCCCGAACTCCAAACCGAAATCAGACTCGTTTTGAAAAAACCTCGAGACTTCGTACCACTCGGGAGCTATATCCATTTGCTGAACGTGCCTGAGCTTGACAAGCTCATTAAGCGCGGCTCGATAGTCTCGCGTCTTATCGGGAGAAACCGCGAACGCGAATATCGTAGCAGTGAGGATGATTAGAATATTGTGGATTACTCGCGTCGTCCTTAGCCCCTCTTCCATGATTCACCTATCCAATAACCGAGACCCCAACGTCGTGCTGTCTCGCTACTCCAGCTTGTGAATCTATTGACCAAAATTGAAACCGAATGACTGAGCAGACATCGCGCCTTAAACATCGCTCTTCTTCTTGCACGCCGCTACTGACTCGACGCTCTGCATTCCGATTATCGACGCCACAGGACCCGACGTAAAGGTAGAGTTCCCGGAATTGCTTGATTGATGATCGACTTCCCTCCCTATCCCCTGTCCCCTGCAACCTCCCGCCGGTCCCCTGCTCCCTACTCCTGTAACCTGTCCCTCGTCCGTAATGCCCCTCTCGCATATATAATTCCGCGTCGCCGAGTGGGCACCCTTAACCCGGAACGCCACGTTCGCGCATGGAGTTTATTGAAGCCGAGTTCGCTATGTCTGAATCGTTACTAACGCATCCGCAGCCAGAGTAAAAAGACCATGGGACGAACGCCAAAGCGCTCGCCTTGAAACCGGCTATCGGAGCCTGATTCGAATGCTTCTTAACAGGTTGTTGTTCTAATACGATCCCCTCGAAGGGATCTTCCGGTCCGCACAAGCAGGCCGTCGTTCCACAGTCGCATCGCTGACTACCGTCTGCAACCATTTTGGCGCGCAAGCGAAAACACGAGGGCGCGCGCCGAACGCTCCGAGTAACCCTACGGCGCTTCGCGCCCTCCGCTCCACACCCCAAGTTTCGGCGGCGGACACAAAGGAAGTTCTGAGCCAGTCACTACTATTTTGGCTTGGCAGGGTCAATCCCAAAACAGAATCCATCGTGAGTGCCCGTTGTGCCTAACGTATATTCACCCGGCGGAAGGTTTTGTGCGGGCGAAATCTTGAAAGAAGATGTGCCGTACTTTGTGACGTTGAAGGGAACAGCTCTATCGCCCATAACAGACTTATCGGTTGTGCTCGTAAGATTGGCTGTAGCTATTATTATCTGACGTTTGCCTTTTAAGGGCTCCAGAGAAACGAACTGAATACTTCCTTGAGGGTCGGTCTGCTGCGACGATACCAGAACGACGAACTCTAGTTTTTGCGCTTCCTTGAACCTAATAGGAGACTTCTCTCCTTTGAACTCGAGTAAGCTCTTCGCGCCGCCAAAACCCATTGCTTTCGTCTTTATCTTGTACTCTGGCGTCAGTCGCTCTAATGGAATCAAGTTCCCCGTAGATGAATCTAATGAGAAGAAGATGCCAAGATACTCTGGTTCTTGAACCTTTTTTGCCTCCTGCCCCACAACAACGTGACATAGGCTAAGAAGCAAACAGCCGACAAAGCTAGACTAGGTTTCATGGTACTAATCTCCTTTTCTTGTTTTAATATTTTTTGCTTAGGCGAAGAGCGAGCCGAACTTAAATCATACAGGCCCGCATAAGTCCTTTAGCCCAGCCCGTCCGTTCCGTCTATGACAAGCCGACGTGTGCGAACCCATGTCAACCAATGCTCTTTGCAAACGGCAAGTAACTATCGATTCACGCCGCCCGAGTTCCAACAATAGCAGCTTCCAGAACAAACAGGATGAGATCGCCGATTAGTAATCGTCGGCTAGTCCCGCTGCAATCGGACCCTCGTCTGACGCGTCCAGATGCTTACTAGTCAACTATCCAGTCTCCCTTTTAGAAGCTACTGACGGGCGGTGCTTGCGAGTGATATTTCAGTTCGTATGCACGCGACCTTATGATCGGGAAATACCTGGAGCAAGCCGGGTTTTGCGGCGCTGCATTCATTTATCGCAAGCGGGCAGCGCGTGTGAAATCGGCAGCCCGGCGGCGGGTTGGAGGGAGACGGCAAATCACCAGCGAGTCTTCGGCTCGCATGGCGGCGGCTGGGGATTGGAATAGGAATGGAGGCAAGCAGCGCCTGTGTGTAAGGGTGCGCGGGCCGAATGAAGATTTCCTCGGTCGCCGCTTCTTCTACTATCTCGCCCAGATACATTACCGCTACGCGAGTCGTGATGTGCTTCACGACGGCGAGATCGTGGGCTATGAACAGGTAAGTCAGCCCCAGCTCGCGCTGCAGCTCGGCCAGAAGGTTCAATATCTGGGCCTGAATCGAAACGTCCAGAGCGGATACGGCTTCATCGCAGACGATGAACCTCGGACGGAGCGCGAGCGCTCTGGCGATGCCGATGCGTTGGCGCTGTCCGCCCGAAAATTCGTGCGGATATCGCGAGGCGGCATCGCGCGGAAGACCTACCATATCGAGCAGCTCGAATACTCGCTTCCGCGCGGCGCCGCCGCGCTCGGAACTGCTTCGATGTATTCCGTGCGTATCATCTTCTTCCTCGATTCCGTGAACAATGATCGGTTCTTCGATCATCGAGCCGACGGTCATTCTCGGATTCAGGGAATCGAACGGGTCCTGAAATATTATCTGCATCTCGCGCCGAAGCTTTCGCATCTGCTTCGCATTCAGGCTCAACAGATCGCAGCCGTCAAAAACAATTCTGCCGGAGGTCGGCTCAATTAATCTCAAGATCGCGCGCCCCAGCGTAGTCTTGCCGCAGCCGGATTCGCCCACAAGTCCGAATGTTTCGCCTCGGCCTATGGAAAACGACACTCCGTCAACGGCCTTTACATAGCCGACTACTCGCGGAAGCACCCCTCGCCGAATGGGATAGTACTTGACCAGATTTTCTACGGTGAGAAGAGGGTTCATTGGTTGAGTGAGACTCTTTCGGCGAAATGGCACGCGGAGAAATGGCCCGGCTCAATCTCACGCAGAGGCGGCTCTTCTTCGCAAACGGTTTCGGCCATTTCACAGCGATTGCGGAAGCGGCATCCCGACGGATGGTGCAGCGGGTCAGGAACGACTCCCGGAATCGTCGGCAGCACATCTCGTCTCGGACCGAGTGATGGAAGCGAACGGAAAAGCCCAACTGTGTATGGATGCCGCGGCCGTTCAAAGAGTCCGTGAACCGGCGCGTATTCGACGATCTTGCCGGCGTACATCACGGCTACTCGGTCGCAGGTCTCCGCCACGACTCCCATATCGTGAGTGATCAACAGGACCGCCATTCGATATTCATCCTGCAGCTCGCGAAGCAAATCGAGAATCTGCGCCTGTATTGTGACGTCGAGGGCCGTGGTCGGCTCATCCGCGATCAGCAAAAGCGGGCGGCAGACAAGCGCCATCGCTATCATCGCGCGTTGTTTCATTCCTCCCGAAAGCTGGTGAGGATACGCGTCGAAGCGCTGTTCGGCGGATGCAATTCCAGCCCGTCCCAGCATTTTGATTGCTCGATCTCGCGCTTCGCTTCCTGATACCTTCTCGTGTTCGAATATAGCTTCAGTAATCTGGCGGCCGATGGTCATCGTTGGATTGAGCGATGAAGTCGGTTCCTGAAAGATCATCGAGATCAATTTGCCGCGCACGGGCCTTAACTCGCGCTCGCTCATGCTCAGTAGGTTTTTTCCGCGCAGTTTGATCTCCCCTCCCGCGTATCGCGCGGGAGGGGACTGGAGCAATTTCAGGATCGAGAACACGGTGACGGATTTCCCGCATCCGCTTTCGCCTACGAGACCAAGCGTCTCTCTTGGAAATATCTCGAAGCTGACCCCATCCACGGCTTTGGCATCTCCTGCCTCCGTTTCAAAATAGATCCGTAGATCGGAAACCTGTAGGAGCACTTCCTGGTCGGGCCTGGTCTCTATGGCAGAAGACATTTATGCGAGATGGGGCAAACCGAACGGCTCCAACTACTGCTTCTTTGGAGCGAGTATTTCACTTGCCAGGCATATCTGCTGGCGACCCTGGTCTCGGACCCTCTCGGCAAGCTCAGCCAGGCTGCCGGCCTGATCCTGAGACGCCAGTTTGATGACCATAGGCAGGTTGACGCCGGTCACAACCTCGACCTTGTCCTTAACGAGAAAAGTCGCCGCGATATTCGTAGGAGTTCCGCCGAACATATCGGTCAAGAGTATTACACCAGCTCCGCTATCGACTCGCTGGATCGCCCGCGCGATTTGCTCGCGCGCAACGTCCACGTCGTCGTGCCATCCAATCGAAACCGGAGTTATATGGTCTATCTCGCCCACGATCATCTCGGCGGCGGAAACCATCTCGGTCGCCAGTTGCCCATGCGTTACTATGACGGCTCCGATCATGGCTTCCTATTTATGGCTACAATACTCGGCGGGCCTTGCCCGCGCCGTTCCGATCATTCTGGAAAGTTTTTAACTGACGTAGCGCTCAGCATCCCTGCTTATGTCTCGATGATGAACCACGGTCCTGACGCCAAGCGACTCAAGCTTATCATGAAGCGCCTCGGCAACCATCACCGAGCGGTGACGACCGCCTGTGCAGCCGATGCCGATCGTAAGATAGCTTTTGCCTTCGGCGCCGAATCTTGGAAGCAGGTACTCCAACAACTCCGAGAAGCGCCGGATGGCTTCCCTGACCTCTTGCTGTTCCTCCAGATATTCAATCACCTCTCTATCGAGACCGGTGAATCTGCGAAGCTGCGGAACAAAGTGCGGATTGGGCAGAAACCTGACATCGAAGACCATGTCTGCTTCGCGGGGCAACCCCTGCCGAAATCCAAACGAGACCATCGTCACCTTCATCTCCTGCGCGGAGCCCCGCTCGGCAAAGCGATCCTTGATCACATCACGCAGCGTGTGAACCGTCTGCTCGGTCGTATCGATCACCACATCGGCGAGCTCTCTTATCTGGGAAAGGAGGGCCCGCTCCTGCCTGATTGCCGCGAGCACATCCTGATCGGGCAACGGATGAGGCCGCCTTGTTTCGCTGTAGCGCCGCAGGAGCACTGAATCGTCGGCGTCGAGAAACAAGACGGTCACGTGCGCGCCTTCTTTGATAAGCTCGTCGTGAATCTTTGGAAAGAGGCTTAGAAATTCGCGCGACCGAACGTCTAGGACGAACGCGGTCCGATCGGTTTTGCCGGACTGTTCGCACAATTTTACGAAGGTGGGGATCAGTTGTACCGGTAGGTTGTCCACGGCGAAATAGCCAAGATCTTCGAAGACCTTCAGCGCCGACGACATTCCTGAACCCGACAGGCCCGTTATGATTGCGATCGAAACCGGCATAGCAGTAGAAACACTAGTAGACCGCACTCACCCGCCTGTAGTCCAGTTCCGGAAGCGATGAAAGCGCGGCGCGAGGGACGAGTAACAAAATAGGACGAGCACGCGGAGGCCCGCCCTATTTTCATTCGATGGCACGCTAGCGGTCCAGATCAGTCCAGATCAAAGTAATATCGTCGCGACTATGGTTCGATGAAACCGAAGTTGCCGTCGGTTCTCTTATAGAGGACGCCTACCTTGCTGGTCTCAGCATCACGAAAAACTATGAACTGATCGTCTGAATCCGCGACGATCGAGGCTGCTTCTTCGACGGTCATCGGCTTCACGCGATAACGGCGAGCCTGAATTATGCGAGGTGCATTCGGAGCGGCTTCGATTGAGCCGCCGGGCACGGGCGCCGCATCTCGAGTAGCCGTTCGGCGGCGTCTTTTCGAGCTGAACTTCTCTTTAAGACGCAGAATCTGTTTTTCGACCTTGCCGGCGGCGATCGCAATAGAATGCTTGATGTCGTTGTTCTCCGCCAGTCCGGTGAACACGCTGTCGCGCCAATGAACGACGATTTCAGCGCACTGTCTATGTTTCTCGGAAAAGAGGATCACGTGCGCCCTCATCGGCGCTGAATCCAGAATGCGGTCAAGCTTGCCCAACTCTTTGCGCGCCAGCCGTTCGATTGTCGGAGTAATCGTAATGTGGCGGCCAGTGAACTCAAACTCCATGAGCTTGTCTCCTCGAGTGTCAAAGATGTGTGGGCCGATGCGGCCGTGGCGGGTGATTGTGTACTTCGTCGCGCGCCGGAGCCGCCGGTCCGAACTCAAACAATAGCCCGGCGCTCCCGGGAGCCGGGTATACGCATCTGTTCGCGGTATTTCGCGACTGTGCGTCGGCTCAGCTTTACGCCGCCTTTTGCAAGGCGTTTTGCTATTTCGTCATCCGTAATCGGATGATGCGTGTCTTCGGCTTCAATCATCTTCTTGATCTTCAATTTGAGGACGCGGGTCGAAACGTCTTCGCCGCTGTCCGATTTCATGCCTTCGGTGAAAAACCTGCGCAGTTCGTAGACGCCTTGAGGCGTATTAACATACTTGCGGTTTACGACGCGAGATACGGTGCTGAGGTGCATACCAATGTCCTCGGCTATGTCCTTCAACATCATCGGCTTCAACTGCTCGACGCCGTGATCGAGAAAATCTCTTTGCCTTTCGACGATCGACTGACAGACTCGATAGATCGTCTGCCGCCGGTGCTCGATGTTTTTGAGAAGATCGACCGCCGAACGAAAGCGCTCTTTGATGTAGTCGCGAGTCTCCTTCGACGAGTCCTTCGATTCCATCATCTGGCGATACGTTCTATTGATCCGCAGTTGCGGCATGCCGTCGTCTTCGAAGCGAAGCACGTATTCGTCGTCGACTTTTTCTATCGTGACTTCGGGAACGATAGGTTGCGCGTCTTCGGCCGAGAACTTTCGCCCCGGTTTCGGATCCATCCTCTTGATAAATTCCATCTCGAAGAGCAGCCTTTCGACGCTGACGTTGAGTGTCTTGGCGAGCTCGGGCAGCTTATGGGTTTGAAGGCTTTCAAAGTGATCGCGCACCATCTGCACCGCGAGCCGGTCTCCAAAGCCGTGATATTGCAACTGGATCAAGAGAGACTCGCGGGCATCCCGCGCGGCGACACCGACAGGATCCAGAAACTGGACGACCCGGAGCGCTTCCTCCACGGCCTCAATCGGCCACGGCCCCATCGCGGCGATCTCTTCGACCGTGGCATCGAGGAACCCGGTGCTCTCGTCAAGATTACCGATAATCGCCTCGCCCGCTTCGCGTACCTGATCGGAGACCTCGGTCAGGTGGAGCTGCCAGATCAACTGCTCGCATAGCGATTGCCGCCGCGTGAGCATATTCTCGAACGATACGTCATCGCGGGCTTCGTATTCGTGAGTCTTGTATCCGGGATCGAGATAATCTTCAAACGTCGAACCGAAATCGATTTCTTCGAACGAGTCCCGTTCTCTCTCCGGCTCGAACTCTCCATCCACCGGAGCTGCGTCCGTCGAGGAAGTAAGCTCCTGCTGAGACAGAGCGCCCGGATCTCCGGCCGATTCGGTCGTGGGTTCGGCGGCAGGGGCCTCTCCGTTGACTCGATAATCGGCGGTAGTCGCATCGATGGCCCTTATCTCGTCATTCATCGCGGCGGATTCTTCAGCCGCATCAGGGCCCGTGGACTCATCCAGCACGGGATTGGCGGATAGTTCGGTTGTAATCAGATCGCTGAGCTCGAGCTTGGTCATCGCCAACAGCTCGATGCGCTGGCGCATTTGCGGCGTCAGCACGAGCCGCTGAGAAAGGCTGGTAGTTAGATAAGGCTTAACCGACATACCTAAAAATCAAAGCAGGACTTTCCGTGTCCCGCCGCGCCGCGGGATACTCTTTTTTTCACATCCTGAAATTTTCGCCCAGATAAACACGTTTTACTTCTTCATCGCGCGTCAATTCGGCGGGGGTGCCGGCGCGAATTATCTGGCCGTCGTTTATTATATATGCTCTGTCCGTTATAGCCAGCGTTTCACGCACGTTGTGGTCGGTTATCAGCACGCCGATCCCTCGCGCGCTAAGCCGCTGCACGATCCGTTGTATGTCTATCACCGCGATGGGATCGATGCCGGCGAACGGCTCGTCGAGCAAAATGAATCTGGGCTCGATAGCAAGACATCGCGCGATCTCCGTCCTACGGCGCTCGCCGCCCGAGAGTTGATAGGCTTTTGTGTGCCGCACGTAGGAAATGTCCAGCTCATCCAGCAGAAGCTCGAGCTTGTGAAGCCGCGCTCGCTTATTCAGCGCCAGCGTCTCGAGTATCGCAAGAATGTTCTCCTCGACCGTCAGCTTCCGAAAGACCGATGCCTCCTGAGGAAGGTAGCTGATTCCGGTTCGCGCGCGGAGATACATCGGCAGCCGCGATATCTCCTTGTCATCGAAAAACACGCGGCCCGCGTCCGGCTTCTCCAGGCCCACTATCATGTAAAAGATCGTTGTCTTGCCCGCGCCGTTCGGCCCGAGCAGACCTACTATTTCGCCTTGTCGAATTACTACGGAAACGTCATTAACGACTAGCCGCTTTCGGTAAGATTTTTTCAGGCCCTCAGCGCCGAGCAGGCTGATGCCGGTGAGAGCTCTTGTGCTGATTTGGGGTTCTATTTCTTCAGCACTAGGGGGAGCAGATTCGATCAAAGATACCTCGTCCACAATCTCTCGCACTATTACTTCCCTTTTCCCTTTGTCAAACGATGAGTTGATCGAACGCGTCCAGCGGTCTGTTTGTTGTCGACCGAAACCTTATCATCGCGACTATAGAAAGTCAATTCTGAGCCCATTGTAGAACCCTTTTCATCATCATCGATCCGTGCGTTTTTTCCAATCAAAACCGCGCGGCCGTCATCCGCCGTGTACGTCATCTTTTCGCCGACGCCTTTGCGGCCCGGTTGCGTCATCACGACAGCTCCCTCCGCGATCATATGATCGACCTCATTCGTCTGATCCTTGAGATAAACGTCGACCGCCGCCGATTGAATGTGATCGGTTCCCTGCCTCGCTTTAACGCTCCCGTCGTAATGAACGAGCCGAGTCTCATCGGAATAGGTCATCCGATCCGCTGTAGCAAATCCCGGCACTATTTCTTTCTTCCCTGGAGAAGTCTCCCGCTCGACTGTGTAAAGCGCGCTTTCGACGTGCCCAAATGCCGCCATGCGCTTCTCATCGTTGTAGAGCTCGATACGATCTCCTTTGACGAAGTTGTCGTCCTGCCATCCGCGCGCGTTTCCGGTATAAACAGCCACGCTATTTTCGTTCTTCGCGTCCGCCCTCTCCGCGGTTATGAATACGGGCGATTTCGTTTTCTTGAGCGGTGTTGAATTGCCGGTTGTTTCCGGACTGTAATAGGTGGTTCTTACATCTCCTCGCGCGTGCATCTCGTCGTTTCCACGATCGTAGTCGAGCTCGTCCGCCTGGGTCCGCCCCTTGCTATCCCATCCCATCGGCCGTTTGCCGCGAAAATGTACTATGTCGTCGCGTCCGTCATAGACCGCCCGTTCAGCAACACCGTGACGATCACCCTCTACATATTTAAAATCTCCCTCTTGAATTATCTGATCGATGTCCTGCGAGTCCTCGGCAAAATCCGCCGTCAGCCGCTTGCTGGTAGTGATGCGAGGCTGGTGCGCGCCGGCAACCATCGCCTCTATTTCCGTCTTCACTCCGCCGCCGGCTTCGAATCGGTGAATTCGATTCTCATCTTCGAAGAACTGCGCCGACATTTGAGGAGCGTGAATGGTCTTCTTATCGGCTTTCTGTTCCGCTCTCGTTGGAAGCACGGTGATCACCGCGTTGCCGACTGCATTCGCGGTTTTGATCATCTTTCCGCCAGGAAAAAACTGCATCGTTATTACATTGGCGGTCAAATGACGGGAGTTCGGATTGTCTTTTTCATTTCGCGGCTTCGGAGCCTGAACGTGTAACGAGGAGTTTCCGGCAGCGGTTGCGGTGTCCGCGACCGCTCCATCAGGTCCCTGTACGAAAGTCACTTCGACGGTATCGGAGCGCGATTCCCTCATAGGCTCTTCGCCGAGTGAATGCGCATATACATTCCCGCGGCCCTCGGCTCGATTCAAGAGATGATCGTCTCCGAAAAAGAAATCCATATCGTCGCATGTGACTTCAGACTTATCCGTCTGCTTGAGAGCCGAGCTGCCGCGAGCCTCCATTCGCTCGAAGTGATTGAGAGCATCAAGAAACCCGGTCATCTTATCGGCCCTCATTTCATCCGCGCCCCTCGTGACGATCACGGAACCCGTGAACGTAACCCGGTGTTCCTTTTTTTCGAGCAGCGCCTCGACGCCGCGAATCCTGACGGGCGGCTTCGGCGCATTCGCCGAATGGGGATCCTGTGCTGCCGCGCCTTTGGCCGGCTTTTCCGAAGCGCGTCCGGCAATCTCCGTGTGGTTTCGGGCCGCCTCTTCGGCCGCGCGACGGCGAGCAGCCTTTCGAGCGCGCTTTCGGGCTATTCGCGCCTCGCGTTCTTCGGGTGTTTCTTCGGAACGAGCTTCCTTAACAGGCCGAGAAGCCGCGGTGGTCGCTTGATTCGGTGCATTCGCCGGAGGCTCGGATTTGATAGTAACGTCGACGTCCTTCAGCAGATGAACCCGCTCATCGTTCACCTCGACCAGCATGCCCGTCGCGCGGCCCGCCATAGTCTTGCGCTCGAACTCGACCGGCTCCTTGGTATCGACCTTGTTTTCGTTCTGGCTGTAATGGAGATAGTTGGTCTTGATGATCAGATCATCCGAGGTATGAACCACGACGTTGGAGATGAACTCGGCATCGAGCTTGTTCAAATCAGAAGGGTCGCTGACGTGAGCCCGATCGGAGACCACTGAATCGTTTCTGGTTCCGTCGACGCCGTGTGACTCGAGGCGGACCTGTTCAAGCTCGTGGGTACCGTCCTGAAAGGTCTTGTCGGCGCCGGAGGTGAGTATGAACCGGACCTTGCCGCCTACTTCGTGCACGTAGCGAGTGTCGTTCAGTACCGCTACGACTTTGCCTCGCAACTCGGGCCTATCCGCTTTTTGCCACGGTCGTTTGTTTCGGAATATCAGGTAGCCGACGAGGGCGGCCGTGATCGAGAGGAAGAGCAGCATCGCCGCCGCCTTTCCCGCCGACAGAAACCTCACTCGAATCATCTTACTCCGGATCTCCCAATGCTAATAAACGCGCCCTAGAATTCTTATCACGCGCGCTACGCAGTGTCGAATTCCAATCGCCGGAGTCTCGATTCCCGGCGGCAGGACTCCGGTCACTCACATCACACACACGTTCGACTTACTTGCCTCCGTAGGCCTTCTTCAAGAATTGTCCTGCCCGTTCATGCGAATCGAATACGTTCTCGCGGTTGAGCACCGCCTCATACTGAACGCTCGCTCGGCCGTGATCACCGCTCAAATCGATTACTTGACCGGAGTGCAGATACGCAAGCGTTACCAGATCCGAGTTGGACGCGGGCCATCGAACGACTTCTTCGTAGCGCTTGAGCGCGCCCGCATAATCACCCGCCGCATACAGCGATTCGCCCCATTGATAATTCACCAGATCGACCGCGTTGCGCGTCACCACTTCCTGGTTGAGGAGATCTCCGTAAGCTTTTGCCCCTTCCTCCCGTTTGCCAAGTCGATAGAGCATCGCTGCTCGCTCAATGCTCAGGAGATAATTGCGCGGGTATTTCTTTGCAAGAGCTCCGAGATTATCCAGCGCTTTGTCAAACTGGCCCTCGCGGCTGCAGATGCCGATTAACAGCACTCGGGCGTCGTCGGATGCAAGACAGCCCTTTGCGACGACGAGTTCCAGCTGTTCGATGCCTTCTTTCTTCGAGCCTTTTAATCCGGCGAACCTCGCAAGCAACCTCCACCCGAAGGGCAAGGCGTCGATAATGTACTTGTAGAGCCCGATGCTCGTGTATGCGTCGGTGTAGCCCGGATCGATTTTGATCACTCTTCGTTGCAGCAGTATCGAATCATTAGCATCGCCTATTGCGCGCGAAAAACTGCGAAGCACCGTCGCGTCGAAACCCGCCCGCAATCCGAGCGCCGCGCCCTGATAGTAGAGGGCTTCCGCATCCTTTGGATTTTTTTTAAGAGCTGTTCCGCTGACCGAAATGGCCTTGTTGATCAGATCGTCGAATTCCTTCGTCCGTTTGGAATCAGCTTTCTCGCTCGTCTTGGTCTGCGCGTAAAACGATTCCGCCGAATAGAGCGATGCCGACAGCCGCCGTCGAGCATTTAGCGTCTCGAGCCATAGATTATTCGCGAGCAGCACATATCCGCCTGGGTGTTCGGGCGCTATCATTGTCATCCGCTCAAATTTTTGCCGAGCTGTTTTGTACTCCAGATTGTAAACTGCTTCATTACCCTCGAGCCGAAGCCGATTGAATTCTTCGCTCGAGTCGCTTGCCGCCGCCGGAGCGGATTGCACAATCGACGTTCTTGAGAAGCGGTGGGGAGCCGCCAATGCGGATCCCACGGAAGCCGCTACGATCAATGCCGTTAAGGATGAGACCGGACTCATTAATGAATTCATCAAGGGACACCTCCTATACAGCGATACTGCTATGGAACAATCAACGACAACGCATCCGGGGCCGCCTCTATAGTCATCGGCAGAGTAGCAAATACTTCGCCGTCAACTTCCACCCATATTTCTCCGGCTGAAGAAGCCGTGATTCTGTCTCCTCTCAACAAGATGCCGCGAGAACGCTCCGGCCTGCCCGATTTGCATAAGATCAGATCCATCAAGTAGGAAGCGTTGCGCCGGTGTTTCGGAAGAATAAAAACCTCGAAGCTCGGCTCGTCAAGCCTCGCGCCCGGAGTCATCACGATACCGCCGCCGTACCCTTTGCCGTTGCCGATCAGGGCGAACGCAGCCTCGTATTTCACGTCCTCAATCTCTATTCGAAACGGCGAGGGCTCCCAGGCAAACAGGTGTTTTATCCCGGCGGCCCAGAATGCCAATTCGCCTACTTTGCGCTTGAGCTTTTGATTAACCGCGCGACAGATCGAGGCGTCCAAGCCGATTCCGGCGAACATCACGAAATAGCGGGCCGATCCGTCACTCGAGCGAGTTATCCCGAGCGAGATCCTCCGTTCCTTACCCGCCGCGATTACATTTGAGAGAGCTTCGATACGAGAGGGCAACCCGAGGTCTCGCGCGACAACGTTGGCGGTGCCTCCCGACCAAACGGCAAGCGGAACGCGGCTGCCCGCCATGCCCTGCACCGCTTCATTAACCGTTCCGTCGCCTCCGTAAACAATCACCATGTCTTTGCCTTCAGTAACCGCCTTACGAGAAAGGGTAACCGCATCGCCCGGTGCAGCCGTACCTCGCACGTCGATCGATATTCCTTTCGCCGCCAGAAGCTCACACATTCTCCTGACTCGCTCCAATCTGCGGCTCGAACGGCCGGACTGAGGATTGAAAATGAGGGCCGCGCGGCGTTCACTCATAGGATTCAATAATGGGTATTAGAGCAAGCGGCGCGCCGCTCGCGTTTAGGGCTTAATCATTGTAGGTGCGCGGTCGGAGGAATATCAAACCTGCTGCCGGAGAAAACCTGGCGCAGTAATATTGCTCCAATTGATGGATTGTCGGACTCGCTTGCGAAGGCCGACCCAGCTATTCGATCCGATAATTCGGAGCTTCCTTGGTAATGATCACGTCGTGAACATGACTCTCGCGCAAACCCGCGGAAGTCACTCTGATGAATCGCGCGCGCGCTTGAAGGTCGCCCACCGTAAGACAGCCGCAGTAGCCCATTCCGGCGCGAAGCCCGCCGACAAGTTGGTGAACCATTCCGCCAAGCGGACCCTTGTGAGGAACGCGGCCCTCAATCCCTTCGGGCACGAGCTTGGAAGCCTGCGGCTCGCCGGCCTGGCCATAACGATCCCTGCTGCCTTCCCTCATCGCCGCGATCGATCCCATGCCTCGATACGCCTTGAAGGATCGACCCTGAAAGAGAATTATCTCGCCGGGGCTTTCATCGGTGCCCGCGAACAGAGAACCGATCATCACTGAGTCGGCTCCTGCCGCGATGGCCTTGGTGATATCGCCCGAATACTTTATTCCTCCGTCCGCGATAATAGGCACATTCGATTTTCGAGCCGCTCGCGCGCAATCCATGATGGCTGTGATTTGAGGCACACCCGCGCCGCTGACGACTCGAGTAGTGCAAATTGAGCCCGGCCCCATTCCGACCTTAATCGCATCGACTCCGGCTGAAATCAGATCGCGCGCAGCTTCCTCAGTCGCGATGTTACCGGCTACAATCTCGATCTTCGGATGGCGGCTCTTCATCAACTTGACCGCGGCTATGACTGAATTCGTGTGACCGTGAGCCGTATCGATCACGAGCGCATCGACACGGGCGCGAACCAGTTCGTCTGCTCGCTCCACATAGTCGCCGATGGGCCCTATTGCTGCTGCCGCCAGCAACCGGCCGCCGCCGTCTTTGGAGGCGTTCGGGTATTTGATGGCTTTTTGAATATCTTTGACGGTGATCAGGCCTTTGAGCCGATAGTTGTCGTCGACGACAAGAAGCTTTTCGACGCGATGCTTCTGAAGAATTGCCTTTGCTTCTTCCAGACTGGTTCCTTCAGGAGCGGTGATCAGATTGTCGCAGGTCATCACTTCGGTTATCGGAAGATCCAGGCGCGTTTCAAACCGGAGATCGCGATTGGTGAGAATTCCGACCAGCCGCCCATGCTCTTCCACTATCGGCACTCCGGAGATGCTGTTGCGGTTCATGAGATCAACCGCATCCGAAATACGCCGGTCAGCGGTCATGGTAACCGGATCGACGATCATTCCAGACTCGCTGCGTTTGACCTTATCGACCTCCTCGCGCTGCGCATCTATTGAGAGGTTCTTGTGAACGACTCCGATTCCGCCGTGCTGCGCCATGGCGATCGCCATTTCAGACTCTGTGACGGTGTCCATCGCGGCGGTCGAAATGGGTATGTTGAGCGGAATGTTTCTGGTGAACCGCGTGGTCGTAATGGTCTCTGCCGGTACTAAGCTGCTATACGCCGGAACCAGCGCTACGTCGTCGAAGGTTAGCGCCTCTGTAATCTCGCTAATGTGCATGGTTATTACCTCAAAATGAAATCGCGCGCCAAGCTAAGGGCGCGCGAAAATGGATGTATGACTATTGCTAACGTGCTTCGTCTAATAACCACGGTAAAGTGACTGAAATCTAGCAAAGGGACCCGGCTGGTGCAAGTAAGAACCCGTTCTCTTGGTCAGAGAACATATGGAATGACTGGCCAAAGATCCTTGGATTTCAGAGGGAGACCAATAGCTCGCTCCACCGCTTCTGCTCAATTGCCATGGTCAATTATCGGGAGTTCATGCTCGAGCCACTTCTTGGCTGATCGGCTTTTGAAAGCTGGCGGTCATGAAGACGCCCTAGCAACAACAGAGCCGATATCGCGCCAATCAACGCCATCGCCATATCCTCCTGCGTGTCCCACGGATCGCCCTGAGTTCCGAGAAAGGCATCTCCAGCCGTTCCGGTCATCACGGACACCTGCCATTCGATTAATTCGTATGCCGCGCTGATAGCGAGGCAGACACTGACGGTAAGAAAGAAGAGCAGCTTTCCCTTTTTCAGCGGCGACAATCGCAGCAATATCTCTCGGGTTACTATCGCGGGCACGAATCCCTGCGCAAAGTGGCCAAGCCTGTCATAGTGATTGCGGCTAAGATGAAAATGATCCCTGAGCCAGTTGAATAAGGGCACCTCCGCATAAGTGTAATGCCCCCCAACCATCAAAATGCACGCGTGAACAGCCATCAAAGCATACGCGACATCAGTGAACTTAAAGCGACGATATGTGAACAGCAGAATCACAGCGGCGCCAATCGCGGGAATGACCTCGAGGAACCACGTGAAGAGGTCGTGCGGACGGATCACCGACCATACAAACACGATGGATGCGGCGGCAAGCAGCAGGACATGAAATCGCTTCGAAACGTGGTTTGAAATTGTCATCAAGAAGAAGTAATTCCTTGCGTAAGGCGTGATCTCCTTCTGCTCGACTCAGCAATAATGAGCTTCTGCCCTCATCCTAGTAATGGCGCAATCGGTTATCTCTTCGGAAACGCTCATCCACCGCCTCTCTTTATGATCTTGGCGGCTTCATCCACGATCAAGCAAGAGGCTGACGCACTGCCGCCCATCTTGCGGAAGATTCAGTCGCTTCCGATCCCACAACAGAAAACATTGCTTAAGATCGTCCATCGACACATTCATCAAAGCTGGTGAGGGAAAAAGCGGAGATCTAAATCGTGAAGGTTACTTGCCAACCCTACTGCCGAGTATCACTTTCATTCGGGGGTTGTAGGAAGACCAGAGTCGCAGCGCTGTTTCGGCTCTCTCTGCGGTGTCCGATTGAATCGTTATGGTTTGACTTTCACCATCATAGGTATCCTTATGGCCCACTGGCTTGACCCTCCAACTGTTTCGGTCGCGCCCGACAGCCGGTTCACTTGATCATAGCTGTAGCTCTGAACCAATGGACACTTTCCCGCCGCTGCCGTGATCGTCTGCCTCAGGACGTTGCCGTTTAAGAAACAGGAATACACTCTCCTCGACGCCTGACTCCAGGGGAAAGAGGATGAATTAGCGATGAATCACGCTCGTCGCAAGAATCCTCCGCGTAAAAGTGTATTTGTAGGTCGGCTCCGAGTTCGAAAATGGCTCGCATAAGGGTAGGAGTAAGCACGACTGAGGCAACGATATTAGTGCTGAATATGCCGCAATAGAAATCTATTTTACACCCTTTGTTTAGAACCGCAGTAATAGCGGAGGCCCTAGCTGGAGGGTGATCATCCCGAAGAGTGCGGAGACAAACGGCGGAAGTTTTGGCGAGCGCCTGGCCGAACTGCGAAAAGGCCGCGGGTTACTCCCAGCGCGACCTTGCTGCTGAGATAGGCATCTCTCAGCGCATTGTAGCGTACTACGAAACGCAATCTGATTATCTGCCTACACATCTGTTCACGGTCCTGGCGAAGGCTCTGGGCGTTTCTGCGGATCAGTTGTTGGGGATAGAAAAGCTCAAGAAGGTGGCCGGGCGCGCGACAATCGCCTTTGGAGGCGATTCAGTCAGGTCGAGAAGCTTCCCTTGCCTCAGCGCAAGCAAATTCTCCAACTCCTCGACACCTTCCTCGAAAGAGAAAAGCTCAGACAGTCCAGATGAGCCAGTAGTAACTCAGGAGTGTGGCATGGCTCGAATCGGTCTCGTCGGAAGATGGCAGGCCATATCCCATCCCTCAAGCTGGAATGATCACAGATCTTCGAGTAGTTAAGAGTCGAGGTCGGAACCTGGCCTCACAAAAATAGCGATATCCTCAAGTGCATCTTCAGCGGTACCACCGAGTACGTCATCTCCGACGTACTGCTTCAACAAGGGTACGACGATTTTTAGGTTTAACTGACCATATAGTCGGGCAAGATGTCCGAACCCGAGTAGAGCTGCTCTACGCACTTCTTGTCTCGGGTCAGATAACGCCTTGATGAGCGAGGATTCAACCCACTGTCGGTCGCCTATTGTCAGAGCAGCACGGATGAGGGCTTCCGGGGCGATGTCATCCGCTCCGTCAAGCAGGTCCAGCACGGATTCCTTCGAGATCGGTTTGGGGGCCTCATATTTCATCAATTCCGCCTGTCTTCTCTGTTATTGAATACTGCCCTTCTTGTCTACCAAACCTGCCTTTATCAATGTGTTTCTTTGTTGTTGGGTAAGATCGTTCCAACTCCGCACGTGTCCATGGTAAATGCCTTCTCGTGTTTGATCCAAGACGACGATCTCCTTGTTGTCCCTATCGACACCGACTCTCCGTGGGGATGTCCCTTTTACCTGGACAGACTTGTCCAGGGCCGCTTGTCCATCGGTTGGACCGCGGCTCACTTTGCCTCTGTCTTTTGGACTGTGTTTATCGCTCGGTTCGAACCGAGGCCCTTGGGGCTGCCCCGGCTGTTGACCCTGCGGTTGGGTCTGCTGGCTAGTCTGTTCCTTAGCGTTTCTTTCGTTTTCTGCATCTCGTGCAAGGCGGTGCTGTGCACCTTCGAGATTGGTCGCACATGAACGACAGTCGTCCATGTTGGGATTTTGTTCGACGGCCTTCATCACGACGAAATATGCTACGCTGGCCGCCACTCCGCCTACGATGCCCCATGGTCCGAACCTTGACCCAACTCGAGCTCCGGTGGCTACCGACGTACCGAGACTAAGTGCCTCTGCCGCCGCACCAGGCTGATGGCCGTCAAGGTCAACATAGCGCAGAGGATTGTTGTATCCGTATTGATACTTGTTGAAGGACTGAGGTTCGAAAAGGTCCGCGTAGAACGTCGGGTTTACCGGCGCATCGGAGAGATAATAGAGATCGTGAGGCCCGCCGGTGAATTCATCGGGGCTGGTGAATCTTCCCTGAGCCGATGAGTAGTACCGCGCGAGGAAGTAATCCAACCCTGATTCACTATCTCTCTCCTTGCTTGTGAACTTTTGTCTGGTGGCATCGGTGGCGCTGTACTTCATTGCAGAGGACCGTGAGCCAATGCCGGCGCCGAGCTCTTCTCCAAACGGCAGGTAGTCGTATCTCGCCTGAACGCTCTTGTCCTGCTTCGTCACCACTCGCGTGCTGCCGAGGTGATCGGTTGTCAAATAACTTGTGCCGCCTCCGTTTGGAGGCTGGGCTGAATCGCTGCGGTACTCGGCGATCAGCTTCCCCATTGCATCATAGACAAACACCGTTGTCACGGCTGATCCGCCGCTTCCGACCGTTTTCATTACCCGGTGGCCGTCTCCATCGTAGCTGTATGTAGCCGGTTGGCCGTTGATGATAGTCGCCGTGACTTGCCGGTTCTCTCCATCGTAGGTGAACGTGCTCCCGGTCGCATCGATGTCGAGGTTTCCAGCCGGATCATAATGGCTCGAGCCCATCTGCGATCGGTTATTCAGGCTGTTGATGTGATTGGTAGCCGTTGGTGTCAGCAGACTCAATTGGTATCCAGTCGATGAATTCACCCAGCGATTGCCGAACACGTCATAGTTATAGGTCTGGCTCCACTGGCTCGAACCTCCAACTGTTTCGGTAGCCGCGGACAGCCGGTTCACCTGATCATAACTGTAGCTCTGAGCCATCGACACTGTTCCGCCGCTTCCATTAGAAACCGTGATCGTCTGGCTCAACACATTGCCGTTGTTGTTTGTCGTGCCGAATGAATAATCGAGTCCCAGCACGCTGGTTGAGGTTGCTCCTGTCGTCGTGGTTCCCAGACCAATCTGGGTCGGCTGCAGTCTCGCGTTGAAGTTCGTGTGCTCGAACAAGCCGTTGCCCAACTGCACGGACGCAACCCCGCCGTGAGCCGTGTAGCTGAACGAGCCGGCATAGGTCTTATTAACGTCGACTAATGCGCCGCCGGAATTTCTCTCCCTGGCGGCTTTTGTTGTGGACAACCTTCCGGCATCGTCGTAGCTGCTTGCTACTACCCGCCCTGAGGGGTAAGTCTCGGTGAGCGGCATCCCCGCGTTGTTGTAGGTTGCCGCCATTGCGTAGGTCTGACCGTTTGTAGATTGACTATAAGCCGTCGGCCTCCCCTGGGCGTCGTAGCTCGTGTAGGTATAAGTCGACACTCCTGTCGTGACTACTGATGCAAGCCGGCCTACTCCGTTTATCGCAGTGTCATAGTTGTAGGTAACAGATGGAGTCGCAGGCGTTCCGCCCGAATACACCCGAGTCGATACTCGGTTCAAAGCGTCATACGTATACGTCGTGGTAGAGTGGGGGTCGCTCTTCTGCGCGAGATTAGAAGCCAGGTCGTATTGATAATTTATATGCCCGCTCTCGGGATTGGTCGCGTCAGTCAACCTTGAGAGCAGATCGTAGCTGAAGCTTCTGGTTTGCTGGCCTCCTGCCGGGCCTTGCGTGA
>QHVH01000046.1 GCA_003222245.1 Blastocatellia bacterium AA13
CCACGGCGTCTCAATCCGCTAATGAACGCGGCTTCGTGTGCTTCGAAGATGATGGTACTGGAGGCCAGTTAACTCTATCGGTCTCAATCCGCTAATGAACGCGGCTTCGTGTGCTTCTTACAGAATGAGTATACTGGCTTCGTGTTGCCAGTACGTCTCAATCCGCTAATGAACGCGGCTTCGTGTGCTTCCGTCACTACGATGTTAATCACATTGTACGCGATCTGGTCTCAATCCGCTAATGAACGCGGCTTCGTGTGCTTCTTAAGAAGAACTCTTTTTCTGAGGAGACGCCGGCTTGTCTCAATCCGCTAATGAACGCGGCTTCGTGTGCTTCCACGATACAGGTAAGGCGAGTGGTGACAATGTTCCTGTCTCAATCCGCTAATGAACGCGGCTTCGTGTGCTTCGATGTATAGGGACCGGAAAGAACGGGTGATTTTGTGGTCTCAATCCGCTAATGAACGCGGCTTCGTGTGCTTCCCGCCGTGGTGGGCGTTGTGTATTTATATTTCGCATGTCTCAATCCGCTAATGAACGCGGCTTCGTGTGCTTCGCGGATATCGTGATCCGACCGCCTTCGACGGATATAGGTCTCAATCCGCTAATGAACGCGGCTTCGTGTGCTTCTATAAGGATCGGCGCACTTGAACTCTGCCTTTCTCGTCTCAATCCGCTAATGAACGCGGCTTCGTGTGCTTCGAATCTGCGGTATGAGCTACAGAATCACGTGCGAAGGTCTCAATCCGCTAATGAACGCGGCTTCGTGTGCTTCATAGAATAGGCCAGGGCGTTGACCTGGCTCAGCTAGTCTCAATCCGCTAATGAACGCGGCTTCGTGTGCTTCGAAAAACTTGCGGTGTGACCTGTACCCGATGTTGCTGGTCTCAATCCGCTAATGAACGCGGCTTCGTGTGCTTCTATTAACGTTCGTAACGTTCGTGGGTGTTGTTTTTCCGTCTCAATCCGCTAATGAACGCGGCTTCGTGTGCTTCTTTCGTCTGGCGTTGTGATCGATGCGGCGCGAGCGGTAGTCTCAATCCGCTAATGAACGCGGCTTCGTGTGCTTCTCGTGGAAGCCAAATCGACCGGCTACCGCGAGTATTAGTCTCAATCCGCTAATGAACGCGGCTTCGTGTGCTTCCTGGCTTTCCCGCGTAGATGAGTGGGTACGGAAGATGTCTCAATCCGCTAATGAACGCGGCTTCGTGTGCTTCGGCGAGCCCTTGCACTTTCGGCAGTACGGATTCATCGTCTCAATCGAATTCAGCCGCGCCGATCCACGGGTTCGTTCCCGTCTTGCACTTTCGGCAGTACGGATTCATCGTCTCAATCCGCTAATGAACGCGGCTTCGTGTGCTTCCTTGGGTCCGGGAGAAGGCGCCGCTTGCGAGCGCCTGTCTCAATCCGCTAATGAACGCGGCTTCGTGTGCTTCATCCCGCCGTCGCTTGTGCCGTCGACTCCGATTTCAGGTCTCAATCCGCTAATGAACGCGGCTTCGTGTGCTTCGACTTCACTTCATCGACGCGATCGATGAAGCTCGGTGGTCTCAATCCGCTAATGAACGCGGCTTCGTGTGCTTCCCAATCGCTCGCGGCCTTTTCCATCACTGGAAATGTCTCAATCCGCTAATGAACGCGGCTTCGTGTGCTTCCGTCAACATCGCGCCCGACTGCGGACAGCGCGGACAGAGTCTCAATCCGCTAATGAACGCGGCTTCGTGTGCTTCGATCTTTCCATCGACCAGCATATTCAGGAACCAGAGGTCTCAATCCGCTAATGAACGCGGCTTCGTGTGCTTCCGATGTCCTGGGCCATCGCCTGCGGGTCGAAAAGCGTAAGTCTCAATCCGCTAATGAACGCGGCTTCGTGTGCTTCTTCGCGCGGGATACTAACGCCGCTGCAAGCCGTCGTGTCTCAATCCGCTAATGAACGCGGCTTAGTGTGCTTCCGATTCAACGAAGAGGCCGGGAACGGTTGCGCCAGCGTCTCAATCCGCTAATGAACGCGGCTTCGTGTGCTTCACCCGATTTGTTGCGGGTGGCATCGAACCTTTTCGGTGTCTCAATCCGCTAATGAACGCGGCTTCGTGTGCTTCTTAGACATCGGCGGCAAGTGTAAAGCAGATTAAAAGTCTCAATCCGCTAATGAACGCGGCTTCGTGTGCTTCTTCAGAGAGTTCTGTGTCGAGACGTAGACAATCCCTTGTCTCAATCCGCTAATGAACGCGGCTTCGTGTGCTTCTGGTATAGCCGTTGGTGTACTCAGACGTCGTTTCGTGTCTCAATCCGCTAATGAACGCGGCTTCGTGTGCTTCGGCCGCTGTTCAGAGCATTAAGGAACTGCAAAAGAAGTCTCAATCCGCTAATGAACGCGGCTTCGTGTGCTTCCCATCAGCATATTCAGGAACCAGAGCTGGTCTACTTTCGTCTCAATCCGCTAATGAACGCGGCTTCGTGTGCTTCACCACGCTCGGCGATGTGATCTATGGAGGCTCGGCGTCTCAATCCGCTAATGAACGCGGCTTCGTGTGCTTCTGAACGTGACAGCGGCCGCTGTTCTAGCTACCACGCGTCTCAATCCGCTAATGAACGCGGCTTCGTGTGCTTCCGAAAGAACCCCAAAAACGTAGACCTCGCGGACCCTAGTCTCAATCCGCTAATGAACGCGGCTTCGTGTGCTTCCGACCCGATGCACAAACACGTCAAGCGTATGATCTAGTCTCAATCCGCTAATGAACGCGGCTTCGTGTGCTTCCGCGCTGATCTGGTCGGGTCATACCACAATCTGAAGTCTCAATCCGCTAATGAACGCGGCTTCGTGTGCTTCCTACCCGGCCCTCGTCGGCCAACTCAACCTGAACGGTCTCAATCCGCTAATGAACGCGGCTTCGTGTGCTTCGCCAAAGAGCCCACTCCCGCGCCCCGCGAGGCTCCGGGTCTCAATCCGCTAATGAACGCGGCTTCGTGTGCTTCCATAATAAAGATGATGCTTCTCACCAAATCGCCCAAAGTCTCAATCCGCTAATGAACGCGGCTTCGTGTGCTTCAGAATGAATAGTCTCCTGCAGCCGGGGTTACTGCGGGTCTCAATCCGCTAATGAACGCGGCTTCGTGTGCTTCCAGATCAGAAGTCAATGTGTGAGATGCTTGCGTGTTAGTCTCAATCCGCTAATGAACGCGGCTTCGTGTGCTTCTCTGGAAGATGCGGTTTATCTGACCAGTACGTTATAGTCTCAATCCGCTAATGAACGCGGCTTCGTGTGCTTCTCAGCTTATCGAGGGAGGCGGGCAATGACACCAAAGTCTCAATCCGCTAATGAACGCGGCTTCGTGTGCTTCCATGACCCTTAATGCCTTTTGGCTGCCCTTTCTAATGTCTCAATCCGCTAATGAACGCGGCTTCGTGTGCTTCCTCATTCGTTGAGTATATCACAGCGTGTAATCAAAGAGTCTCAATCCGCTAATGAACGCGGCTTCGTGTGCTTCTCAGTGTCGCCACCGGCAGCACGGATCAGAGTATCGTGTCTCAATCCGCTAATGAACGCGGCTTCGTGTGCTTCAGCCACCGGGTCTGAGGTCTAAACGTCCACTCCCACGCGTCTCAATCCGCTAATGAACGCGGCTTCGTGTGCTTCAAAGTGATGGTCGAGTTCGTGCTTACTATACCTGCAACGTCTCAATCCGCTAATGAACGCGGCTTCGTGTGCTTCAAGCACCGTGCGGCGGCTTGCCGGGAACCAAGCTTCGGTCTCAATCCGCTAATGAACGCGGCTTCGTGTGCTTCGCAAGGGAAAACGCCGCTCGAAGGACTCGTGGAAGCGTCTCAATCCGCTAATGAACGCGGCTTCGTGTGCTTCAGCTCGCGATGCCATTGATTGATAAGGCTCTTAGAGCCTGCGAGCATGGATATTTTACGCAAACCTCCGAGCTGTGTAAAACCCTGGGAGGTTTGCGTAAAAACGTTCGCGGGCTGCCTTTGCCACTGGTTCCCATCAACCTGAGGAGCAGGGCGCCGGGCGCCGAACCGCTGGTGCACTGCATTCTCGGTTAAAAAAAGGAAATATTAAATTGTCAAAGACCACGCAACCACGCCAATAAAGAGGTCGTCTCGATGGCGGATAACGCTGGCGATCTACATAGAGGCTAATATCCTATCCGGGCGCCTGCGCTTCGTCGCGTTCAAGGTCGTTGCAGACAGAGAGCAACGAATGGATCGCTCGATTCTTTTCCACTTTGATTTCCGGGCCCGGGCCCAGCAGGTCGATTTCATCTAACGCATTTTTAAGCGCCGACCGTTTTAGATCGATCTTGGATTTCTCGGATTGCCACCTGGAAGTCCGCGATACAAGCTCGCTGAGCGCCTTTGCGCCATTCTTAGGATCGGTGACTATCATTTCTCGAATCTCTCGGATTGTGATTAGTATGTCGGATACGACGGGCTCCCTTAGCTGCCTCGTCACGGTGGCGAGAGCAATCGCGAAATTATCATCGAGGTCCTTGACCTGTAGCACAGGTTCTTGTCCAGGCTGGGCGCCCCTGACTTCCTCGCTGATATGGTAGAAAAGGTCCAGGACATTTACCCGCCCGTCACCACGAATCGATGCCTTGCCACGGAGGCCTTCGAGCAGGTGCCAGGTGAACAGACCATGATTCGCAGTAGGATGGTTGTACGAGGGCTGATCTGCTTTTGATGATGCTATGACGACTCGCCCGCTCCCGGCCGCAAGAGTTTCCAAATAGCTCTTGTCGATACCGGGATGCCACGTTTCGCCGCCGATTTCCCTCAGAGTTGCCGACCCGGCTGCATGACAGGTGTCGAGAATCACGAGCAGTTTTCGCGCCTTAATAGCTGAAAGCGCGTTGCTGAAACCCTCACCGGAAATACCAGTATCGGCCAGATGATCAGGGTCACAGTCGAACGGGCAGAGATATGTTCGAACCCCTCTGGCTCTTTTGACCCGACCGCCGTGACCGGAGAAGTAGATGAAGACGGTCGAATCTTCATTCGTTCTCTTGGAGAGCTTAGCAAGCTCAGATTCTATCTTTTTCTTTGTTGCCTCCTTCCCGCTTAAGACCGAGACATTTTGGTGCAGGTATCCGGACTTTTGAGAATCGGTGAGCAGGGATGCAAGCTCACGCAAGTCATTCGGGCAGGAAGGAAGCTCGGCCAGACCCTGCTCCTGGTATTTATATTTTCCGATGCCGATCAGTAGAGCGTGTGCTGATTCTTCGAATTCCATTACGTATAGTCCTTTCTATGAAGGGATAGTCTCAGTTCATTTTCAGTCGGCCATCCGCTATCAGAGGCTCCGCTCTAAACTTTAGGGTCTTTTTTCATCGTCCAGGGTACTCAGAAATTGCTCGACTAACGAGCATATTTTTGTCAAAGACCGTACAGCTCGCTTCTTCTCGATCCGGTAAAGTGGGTCATCAGGGATTAGATCCAATTCGTCCTCAGCTTCGCCAAGGATTGTTCTGAGAGTGTCGACATCATCTTTCTTAGACTTGAGCTGCGGATGACGGTTCATGAAACGGCTGAGTTCCTCGCCTCCCCTAGATGGATTCTTTACTATTTGTTCTCTTATGCTGGATATCTCGGAGGGGTTTCGCATGTCCTCCATAACTTTGAAGAGTTGTCGTCCGGAACTTGTGATAGTCCATTCCGATCCCTTTCGTGTCATTAATCTGCTGGCCTCAAGGAGGTCCCGGGCTCGACCGTCAACCGAGCCTGGTTTCCCTGAGAGCGCGCGATGTAAATCATCGAGCAATGGAAAGAGGCTTACGAACGGGAATCGTACGAGCTGGATTTTCGCGAGAGGAGGATGAAGCAGTGAAATAAATTTCTCCGAATCGTTGCCAAGATCTCGGAGCTGCTCCGGCTTCATATGCCATTGGAGTTCGGGATTGTGATCTACTTCCGTGTAGACAACGTGAAAGAGCATTTTTGCGCCGTAGATCTGGGCCGCAAGCGCCATCATCGCCGACATAGTTTTACGGCCGCCCGCAAGCGATAAATAAACATCCGCCGAATCATTCAGCGCTTTGAGCTGCTGCGCTACGAGGCTGAGAAACTCCAGGTTATCTTCCTGACTCTCTATCTCCTCGGGAGAGATGCTTAAGGGGACATAGAGAATTCGGCCGCTGTAATAGCTCAGCAGGTGATCGGTCAGAACGTCTTCCTCTGCGAGCCTGGACTCGTAGTCGCTCGTTCGGACCGTTATTACAATAGCAAGCTCGATGTTTTCTTCGCTTTCCAGCTTGTCTATTGCTTCAGTAACCACAGCCGGCGAATCGCCCAGTGATGAGATCAGTATGTTTTGCCTGGCCATTTTACGCTCCGAAATTGATATCTATCTCCGACCTTCTTTTGGGCGCCTCAACAGACGACAAGTCCACCCCAGAATCTGAATTGCGTCGTCAACGGGAAGGCGATAAAAGGCCGCGTCGATCGATGATTTTATGTTCTTGTGATAACCGGGCGTCTTGCCGCTTCGTCTCGCGAAATTCGATTCGGGAAGCTTGTCGATAAGCTTCATTAACTGATTCAGATTTCGATGTCTGATAAGGAAGGTATAGAGCTTCTTCAATTCATTTGGATCTACGCCTTGTACTTTTGTTGACTCTCCAACCGGACCTGCCAATGAGGATGACTTTTCGAGGCGATGACAGAGCTGCTTTGCTAGTGCAATATGCTCCTGTGGAGTCAGTGTGGCGTTTGATTCGTTCAAGGCGGTCTCCTTGTAAGTCAATAAGCGTTTTGAGGCGCCGATCTAGACGAAGGGTATCCCCAGATCTCTTTCAGCCGTTCGAATGCGTTGTTGTCGATCAGTGAATTTGCAGTGCCGACTTTTGCAGCCAGGAATTCAATGACCTCCTCTTCCACTATCAGGCTCGCGGCGGAAAACTCCCCGAACGACCTTGCGGGATCTCTAAGCTCAAGACGATCGAGGTAAATCGCTGCCGAGCCCATCATGCCAGCCTTGCCACCGCCGATTTTTATGACGATGTCGTCAAGCGCACCCATAGCCGTTAGAATCAGACAAAACTCTTCAGCGCGCAGGTTTTCGAAATCGAGATGAAAGTCGAATTCGGACTCTGGCGCCGCGACTTGATACGGCTCGCCATTCGGATCTTCTATGGGAATACCGTGATAGTAGAATTTTCTACCGTTATACCTTCCGTTCTGATCGGTGTATCCGGGCGCTTCCGGATGCGGTGTAAACGGCGACTCTAACTGGTGGAGCTTGATCTTGCCTTCGACGAGCACCGCATCCGAGAAGTGGACGCGCCCCTGATAGCCCAATCCGCCGAAGATACGGCAGCAGGTGCATTGGTATTCACTACGCGAATGAGCGTTTAGTTTTGGGCACTCTCGGAGCGCCGGTAGCGAAAGCTCGGGCGCATCTCTGTTTTTTCCATCCTTGATACGGACACACGAATGCGAGATCGCTTCGGCAATCGATCTGATAGCACCTTTCAGAGATGTGCCGGGGATTCGAATCTCGCTCTTGTATGAGATTAATCCGCGAATCGGTTGTTGACGTACAAGTTCATAAACACCGGATCCCACATGTATCGGTGTTAGCGCTTTGATTGCGCAGTTGAGTCTTCCTGTATAGCCCTCACTGAACCTATTGTGGGGGGTAACTTCGCGACGAGAAACCGTGGAGGGGAAATCGATTTTCCCAAATGGTTTTGGGTCTGTATCGAACGGCCCAGACTTGTATTTAGACATTGCGTCCTCTATAACCCCTTAAATTCAGAGATCCCGCAAAAGCGCGTCAGGCAAACAAGGCCGTCCAGAACATAGTCAACCGTATCGATCTGTAGCGCTGAAGGAAGAGGTTCGGCGGGGAAGAAGCGGTGATAAGTCTGTGAGATTCCGGGCACCGACACCTCGACCCAGTCGCTCAGTCTATTGCTGCGCTTACCAAACAATTTCTGATGACTACGATGAACGGAGTTGTATTTGATATTGCTTCGAACGAATCCCTGTTCTTCGGGAAGGCTCACGGTTTCGGACAAATAGGTGATTGTGAACAGTCCTTCACCGGTTTGCCTCCACCTGATTTCCGCGGTCTTATTGAAGACCCTTCCGCGCGGCAGCGGTGCACACAGCGTCTTCGGATCGAGCGGTTCGAATCGCGGCCGCAACAGAGGGCTCGAGTCTTCGGCGAGCAAGATCGACGATTCGCCTGAGACTAGACCGATGATCTCGACTACTCTGACCCAGTCTCCTGATGAGCTAGCAACGATGCCTTCAATCATCTTGGTGGCGCTCCGACCTGATTTGCGTCGCGGTAGGATGTCCACGATTTATCAATGCACGCATTGAAAAGAAGCGCAGCTTCACGGGCCGCCCAGTCTTCGCCCTCGGCCGCTCGCCTGAATTCAATCGATGAGCCGATCAACTCTGGTTTGGGAGCGATTGGTGAATCTATTGTGGCGGGCGGAATCTCGGAGGCGGCGATTCCGTATGATTCCCGCTCTTTTTCATTCAACAGCGCACCAATGCCTTTAATGCTCAACTTTCCATTGGCCTGTTGAATGCCGTCGCTTGTTATCGATCTCAACTCCAGGGCGTCAAGAGTGGCGTTCACGTCGCCGAGGCCGCGCGATTTGCCATAGCCGATCTTGATTCGCCCGAGGCAGAGATCGCGTATTGCGAATCCAATCAGTCCAATCTGCCAGAGCTCGAAATTCGTCAACCTTATTTCCGTGCGAAAGGTTCCGGCCATCAGAGCCTCAAACTCGAATGGTCCGGCTGAGACGGAGCCCAATATCCGATCGATGGCTACCGCGGTGCGCCTGGTCAGGTTCGGACTGAGGTCGGCAGTGGGATAGGAATCAGCGAATTGCGCCCGGCCGGCGAGCGTTGTAGAACCGTAGATCCTGCAGGCGACACAGGAGCCTCGATAAATCGCGAATGAATCGCTCTGTTTTGCAGCTGCGTCTAGTTTTTTCCCGCACGACTGATCCCGGCCACGCTCTTCGAATGGATCACAGCAGGAGACATTGAGTGTGCGAGCAATCTTCTCCGTATAGCTCCTGAGGGTTCCTTTTAACGAAGAACCCGGAATGAAGACGGTTTCCCTGCCATCCCCTCGTAGTGTGCGAATGAACTGCATATCGGGAATAGAAGGGTCCCAGTTTTCGGTTCCGGACTTGACCAGCAGCGGGCCTTGAACGGTCAGCGACAGGCTCAGTCGTGCTTCGTTTAGAAGTTTTCGATGCATTGGCTCACCTCCCGTTGAGAAGCTTCTCAATACTTGTGGTCATGAATTGCTGCATTGGCTCACCTGTCATCTTTTTCGCCGAGCCGGAAATGAGATAGCTTGCCAGCGCGTACTGCGGATCTCCCGCGAGCTCACCTACGACGTCGATATGGCTTAGCTTTAGTTTGACGGCTCCGAGGCCACGGGTGGTTTTGCCGCCGACGGAAATCGCCCCACGCTCGAGCTCGCGCAAAGCGATGGCAAGTAGCCCGAAGGAACACGCGTCGGCGTTCTCTACGGTCATTTCGAGACCGAATTGAGCCCGCGCCGGAACTACTTCGAAGTCGTATTTGATTCCTTGGCGGGCCGCGCCTGTGTCTCTATCAATTCCTACTCCGTCCCGCAATTCGAGACGGCCCGCCCAGGACTCTTCATCGATGAATAAATCCTTTATAAGGACTCTGGACGCGAGCCAGGGAGATCCGAGCAGTCTGCATACGGAGCAGGAATTAGCTACGATCCCTTCGGTGAGGCGCTTGTCGTATTCGGCGTAATTCGTGCGGCCGTCTTCCTGAGAGCCGTCTTCAGCAAGCTGCTGAATATCCTCCATAGTCACTCCGCCCTTTTGTCGCTTTGCCGGAATGCAGGGATTGGCGAGCGGATCGCAGGTCCACGGCTCAGACCGGCCGAGCGCTCTTATGATACTTTCCAGATGTCCGCGTAGGGCCCCTTTGAAGGATGATCCGGGAACAAAGGGTCTTCCGCCGGCGTCCTGAATAACGCGGGAGTCGGTTGCGGCCGGGTCCAAGGATGAAGCACCGGCGCCAATATGCAATCCGGTCTCCGCGATGAGATCACCGTTAATATTTATTCTTGACGTGAACCTGCTGAACATGGGCTTTACCTCCGTTTGCCTTTGCAAAAACGAAACTCCTATTCAGGAAGCCGAGAAAGAGACTCACGAGCTTTGCATGAACATAATCGACGTCGGCGCATCCGGCCGCACTGGCTACCGTGCTCGCCAGAGCTCTTACTCTTCCATCTACTTCCTGGATGACCTTTTCTCCGAGCCCGCTTTCGCTCCATGCTTTTCGAGGAGCGCCCTGCCTTCCCATCTGGTAGCGGATAAAATTCGTGACGATGGCTGAATGGGGCGCGGAGTTGGCGACCGCGAGAACGTTTTTGATCTGATTATTCTCGATCCGATTGAGCTTATCTCGGAGGTCTTCGATGACTTTTTCCGCTCTAAGGACCAGCTCTCCAATCTTTTTATCGATTTCACTTCGTAGTTTCAGTTCGGATTTCGCGGTACTCATAAGGGGTTTACCTCCAGGTGGAATGGATCGCATACGACTATCTGGCCATATCCGTCCTCACGCATTTCACCAATGCCATTGAATTCCAACGCGTCTAATCCGGCGGCAAGCCTGTCGATATCCGCCAAAGCCGACCGAACAGAGAAGACGTAGAGTCCGCCCATGCTCGATGCCATCAGGACTTCCCTAGGCAGCTTCCAGGCAGTTTGCCAACCGCTTACCTGCAGACCTCGAACAAACTGTGCCAAGAGAGTGATCTTCTCAGGTTCGATCCATCCATCGGTTGGTTTGAGGGCGGAGCGAATCTGATCGGAAAGCATAGCGCCGTCCAATGCAAGGGTTTGTCTCCCTTCTGAGTCTCGTAGCAGTGCATCGGAGTGTAGCCTCAATACGACGAGAAATTCTTTGTCTATATCAATCTGCGAGTGGGTCAAAGAGCGCAAAGAGCGCGCCATTTCGCGATATACCTTGTTGAATTCTTCGATGCGTTGCTTTACCGGCGGGAGTGTCGATTGTGTCCTGACTTGAAGGCGAACGCGGCCAAATCCCCGCGACGTTCTTCCGCCAATCAGATTGACTTCTTCAACCCACTTTTTGAGCAACGCCGCGGAATCAGCGTCGACGTCGGTGGAGCCGACAAAGCGTGTGCCCTCATCGATCGCGCGAACGGAATAGAGAAGGCCCTGTTCCGCGGTTGCCGGGATCGCCTATCTTGCGGGATAGATTCAAAGACTCTTCGAAACCCGCTAACGCCTGATCCAGCTCTCCCATGGCCTCATTGAGATCGCTGATTCCGTTAAGCGCCGTTACCAGCAACTTCCGGTCTCCAAACTGTCTGACTTGCAACAGAGTGCGCCTATAAAGATCGAGGGCCTTTTGCCACCGGCCTTTCACCGTGAGTGACAACCCCACGGCAAGGTTGATTCGAGCTTCTTTCGGAGGATTGTTGGCCTGTGCAGCGAAAACAAGGGCGCGTGCGAAATATTCTTGAGCCTTCTCGACCTTACCCGAATCTCCGTATGCGATGCCGAGATTACTCAACGTCTCGGCTTGTCCCTCCGGATTGCTCTCACCTTCATAAAGCTCGAGCGCACCGTTGAAGTAGTCTCCAGCCTTATCAGGATCCCTTCCATACATCGCAATATGGCCGAGGTTCATCAACGCGTCGGCTTTCCCGCGAACATAAGTGGATTTCTCCGCCAGATCGAGAGCCTGATTTGCATGCGATACGGAGTCGGCCTTCTCTCTGATCATTTCGGATCCCACGAGGCGATTGAGAATATCGACTTGCAGCTTCACATCGCCGGAGGCAGCGGCGAGCTTTAGCGCGCGTTTGAATCTATCAAGGGCCTGGTTTTCTTCACCGAGCGTCGCGAGGATTTCTCCCCAGCCCAGCAGCACGCGGGCTTCGGCTCTTTTATCTCCGGCCTTGTTGAACAATGGTATGGACGAGCGGTATTTCTCGGCGGCGGCCTTCAGCGACTCCTCCTTCCATTCGTTGCGAAGATGGATGGCTTCGTTGACCAAGCCCTCCCCAGTAGTTCGATCTCTAGCAAGATTTTCCTGCGCCGTCATAGCTGCTTTCTTTGGCGCCGCTTTCCGCCGCAAATGCGCCAACCGGCTAGTCGCAGTCTTGCCGGCGCTACTTACCCTCATCGCCGACAAAGCGGGCTCGACTAGCCAAAAGAGAGGCAACGAACAGAACAGTACCGCAAGGCGAGAAGTACCGGCTCCAGCCGTCAGATTGTAGATTTGACTCATTTGCCCACCGGCCGGACCTCATCCGGTTGGGCTACTTTTATTCGAATGGAGTTAAAGATTCAAGTTAACCAGGTAAAATCCTGTACTTATGATTGACCATCATACTTGATGCCCGCCTTGTAGTGCAGATACCAAAATCCGCCATGCCAGAGATGATCTGTGGCAAGGCTACCCCCTAGGGTCGCATCGTAGTCTTGCAAACCGGACTCACGATACGTAGCGGCTATCCTTGCCTCAGAAAGCTCGACTGCTTACAACTCACGCATGCTGCGCGGCCGGTTTAGCTTTCGCGCAATCCACGAACCATCAACGCATCCCGCCGCCCTTGGATCCTGGTCTCCTATCGTTTTCTCGACGCTCAGAGGCCTTACGGATTGATGAATTGGCAGCAGGAACAAGTTTGCTTTTGCTCCTGCCGCCTTTGCCTGACTGAGTTTTCACCCCGCGCGTCCAGTCCTCACGCGTGCCTCGCGTGTTTTCGACTGGCCCATCTTCTTCTACTCCGCGGTGCCAGTTATCACGGGTACCTCGCGTCTCGCCCGGAGTAACTGCCAGCGTCTTGTTCCCGCTAAGCAAATGATCGCTTGTGCCTTGCTTCTCCGGTATCGCAATTGGCTTTGCTTTCGCGCTGCGAGTCCAGTCATCCATCATCCCACGTGTCGGATCGTTATCTCGACCAGGAGATGCCTGCCGAGCCTTAACTGCTCTGGATTTCGTTTTCATTTTTCCTCCCGTCCGTCTCTGATGTAATTTCAGGCCTACAGACATATTGTGACAATCTTGGCCGATTTATTTCATTGTCGGCTCAAAATTTTCTGAGCAGCAAAAAAGGCGCCTGCACCGTGCCATCTGCATCGCTCATCCAAGACCTGAAACCGAGACATGAATGAAGATGGGTTGGTTGCGAAATATATGTTTAATTAAGACCTCTCATTCCCTTGCTCTGACTACCCAAACGCCCGCCGATGTGACACACTCTACCGATTTGTGTGCTCTGTTTGAGTCTATTTCGTAAACATAGCTTGCTTCGGGAGTTCATTACGATGCTCACTCATCAACGTTGAGCAAGCAGATATCATCGGAATACCGTTTCCCTGCCACCATTTGGAGATTGCTGGTTTGCGGTAATCCGCCTAGAGCTTAATAAGAATGGCGACAAACTACGATGCTGTTGAGCAGTTTCTGTTGTGCTGCGAGCCCGAATCTACTTCTTCCGTTGATAGACTTCGAAGACTTCGTTCAAAGCTCGTCAGATACTTTCAGGCTAGACGGTGCGGTGACGCGGAGAGTCTTGCGGACGAAACAATCGGGAGAATCGTCATCAGGCTTATTGGAGGTGAACAGGTCTCGACTCCCTCTGCCTACGTCAGAGGCGTTGCGTTAAACGTCTATCGCGAGCATGTAAGAGATGCCGTGAAGCAAAGGCTATTTAACGTCGACCTCGAAATCGCTATGAACGAGAAGCAGGCTGCCGCTTACAAGCTCCCCGACGGGGACTGCATTGATTATTCCCTGCGCCAACTATCTGATGACAAAAAGAGCCTCCTTGAACAATACTATCGCGAGGACGAAGATCGTGAAGAAATGGCGGTAGGAATGGGTCTTACACTTGCGGCGCTTAGAACGAAAGTACATAGAATTAAGGCTGATTTGAGGGAGTGTTATCAAAATTGTATTGGTCGCGTTGATTTAAATTCGAAGAGAAATTAATAGCCGGCATTTGTCACTTATGAATAGGGACCATTGATATTGTGATTGGCACGGACGAGCAAGAGGCGCTCCTGGTACGCTATCTTCTTGGGCTATCTACAGAAGAGGAGCGGACACAGGTGGAAGAACAGTACTTCTCGAAGAGCGAGCATTTCGATCATTTGCTCGCCGTCGAGGACTCGCTGATCGATGACTATTTGAGCGGACGATTGCCGGCCGCTCAACGCGATGCGTTCAAAGAGTCTTTTTCGTCGAGGGGCGAAGATGTCCGGTTTTCCCGCGTCCTAATCGAGCGGATTACCCAAAAAAAAGTTAAGCCTCCGGAGAGGGTCTCATCCAGACAATCAAACATCAGCCGCTCCTGGATGCCGTTGCTACGAAGCAGGACCTACGCTTTTGCTGCTTCGATTTTCCTCGCGCTTCTCATCGCCATTGTCGGATTGTTGGCGGTGAATCGCCGCCTCCGCAACACGTTAGCGAAATCCGAAGGGAGATACATAGAAATGGCTGCACGCAACAGTGCCGCACAAAAAGAAAAGGAGGAACGGCAACTACTCACGGACTCGTTAGAGAACGAGTTGAAGGTAGAACGTAACAGACTCATAGAGGCCGAAAATGCATTCAATGCAGCAACTGGAGCCGTTCATCCCGCTTCGTCGGGTTACACCCCGGTTCTGCTAGCAACCCAATTTATCGCAAGAGGATCGACCGGCATGTTCAAAGAAGTAACCGTACCCCAGAGTGGCCGCGGCCTCCAAATAAGTATTCCGTTAAAAGAGTATACTCACTTTGATTTCTATCGAGTGTCCCTGAGAGCACCAGGAACACGAGAGGCAATGATCGATAAGCGGCTGCTTCGGCCCACAGGCAATAAGCTAACAGTGCAAATAAAGAGAGACGAACTACGACCTGGCGAGTTTACGGTCTCACTTCAAGGCGAGCAAACGGCAAAACCGTCAAGCGATTTGCAAGAGTTTCGGCTTCGCATCTTTATGAAGTGAGCGTCCCGCCCGGAATCTTCGGTGCATAACTGCAGTTTGAAGAGATGATCGCGAGAACGCTGTTGCAGTTTGGACTCTCACAATTCGCGGTCGATCTCACCGGTTAGGAGTGATTCGTGATTCTCGTACTGAATACCAAATGTACGAGAATTGAAAATATGATTGGGGCGTGTAGTTGGTCCTCTATCTCCCGCGTGGGCTCTTAAAACGAAACGCTGACAATAGCCCCAGGGGCGACTCTTCGCCTGCACTGGGCTCTCATATCCAGCGCCTTCAGCGCTCAAAATGAAAACTTGTCGATTGCCTGTAGAAACAATGACCGGCCACATTGTGCAGGCTGTCTGTCCTTCAGCGCTCAAAATTAGAACTGTCAATAGCCGATGAAGTCTTATCTGTCACCCATTCGAGTCTGTCACGCAGTAAGGCCGCTTCGTCACAAATAAGCGCGGGGAATTCATCATGCTCGTAGGCCGCTTCGTCACATTTCCTCTTCTCTTTATCCCAATCCCGTACTCGCGCTGCAAGAACTTCTACTAGGCTCCGTTCAAGAAGAAATAAAAAGAACCGGAATGGCGCATTAGAGAGTCTTCGGAGCCCTGCCGAAATTTGCAGGGGATGATCGAACGGAGGAGTTACAGTGGAAGAATCCTTACCGGGACTCTCGCACATCTAACACGTCCTTCTTTCATCTGCTCAATCAACTGGCTCTCGACTTGGGTGCAGCCGTGCCTCTTGGCTGCTCGTATATCTCGGGTCGAGCAAAAACTGAGGAGAGAAATAAATGAAACGAAGTATAACGCTCAGAATGGCCGTCCATTTCACGGTTGTTCTGCTGCTATTTTCGAGCCTTATGCCGGTGCTGGCCCAAACCAGCCGCGGCGCGGTAACAGGGATTGTCGCCGATTCGACAGGCGCGGTCATTTCGGGAGCCGCCGTTTCCCTCACAAATACTCAAACAGGCGTTACAAGATCCACAGTCAGCAACGGCGAAGGCGCTTACAGATTCGATGCGGTGGATCTCGGCACTTATTCCATCAAGATCGTCGCGAACAACTTCGCCGATCTCACCAAAACCAACATCCAGGTCAGTGCGAATCAAATCGCACAAGTAGACGTTCAACTGGCGCCGTCCGGCACGGCAATAACGATCGATGTGACCGCCGAACCCGGAGTTACGCTTCAGAAGGAAGCGCCGGTCAGGGGAGGCAACATCGATGCGACCCGTATAACCGAATTGCCGGTTGCGAATAGAAACCCGGTTTCGCTTGCGTTAACGCTGCCGGGCATTTCGTCGAATCGATTCGGCTTCGGCGTCGGCACTTTTTCAGTAAACGGCTCGCGAGGCCGCTCGAATAATTTCCTGATAGACGGCACCGAGAACAACGACATTTCGGTCGCCGGGCAGGCTTTTCAGATCACCAACCCCGACGCGGTTCAGGAAGTCTCCGTTCAGACTTCGAACTACGATGCCGAGTTCGGCCGAGCCGGCGGCGCCGTGATCAACACGATAACGAAAGCCGGTACGAATAAATATCACGGAAGTCTTTCGTACTTGATCGAGTCGACTCGCTTCGACGCGAGATCGAACACGGCCGCGTTGAACCCGCAGGTTCAAGCCCGAGAGCGCCCGCTGCCGGGCACTGACCAATGGTTCTCGGGCACGATCGGCGGACCGATAATTCGTGAGAAGACTTTTTTCTTCGGAGCCTATCAGGAGAACAGGACCAACTCTCAGTTCACCAACTCGCTTGTAACGATCTCGCCCGCCGGGCGAGCGGCGTTGCGGTCTGTTTTTCCCGCGGGCGCAAACGCGCTGGTGGATACTTATCTGGCAGCGACGGCGGGCGCTGACGCTACATCTCAATTCTTCACCCAAGCGCTCGGCAGCGGCAGGCCGGACATACAATTCGGCACAGCCGTAACGGCGATTCCAAACACGGGGCGGGATCGGCAGTGGCAGACGCGAATCGATCACAGGTTGGGTGAAAAGGATCAGCTCTCCGGGCGATACCTGTTCGACGATCAGTTCTTTTCGATCGCGGCGCTGGGATTCCCGGGATTTATTACGAGCAACCAGAATCGGTATCAGAATTTTCTGGTTTCGGAGACCCATGTTTTCTCGCCGCGAATGACGAATGAGCTCAGGCTGGCTTACAACCGAATCGCGCTTTCGTTCCCGAACGACGGCGCCGATCCGCTCGCGCAAACTCTGCCGGGCATAGATCCGGGCGCGCCGTTCTCGGTGCTGGGCGTGGCGAGCAACATTCCGCAGGGCCGGGTTGCAAATAACTATTTGCTTCAAGACACCGCGAGCTATGTGCGCGGTGATCATACATTCCGCGTCGGCACGGAACTGCTGAAGCAGAGGTCGCGCCAGTTCGCGCCGATAGTCGAGCGAGGACTGTTGACCTTTCGATCGTCGACCGGACGATCCGATTTTGCCAACTTCGTCGACAATTTCGGAGGCTCGGGCGGCAGCGCTCGGCGTGATTTTGGGAGTCCCGCATACTATCCGGAGCTCTTGAGGCAGGCATACTTCGCTCAGGATCGCTGGAGAGTGAATGAGGCGCTTACGCTCACGCTCGGCGTCCGCTACGAATACTTCGGGCTGCCGATCAACTCAATCAAGATTTCGGCGTTCACGGGTTTGTTCAACGTCAACCCGGTTACTCTTACCGGTCCGTTCAGCGAGCCGAACACGGTCAATCCGGATAAGAACAACTGGGCGCCGACGATCGGAGTCGCCTACGCTCCGTCATTCAAGAGCGGAATCTTAGGGCGTCTGTTTGGCGATAAGCGGAGCGTGATTCGAACCGGTTACCAGATCGGCTACGATTCATTCTTCAACAACATCGCTTCCAATGCTCAAACCTCATCGCCGAACGTAGTCGCGACCAATGTACCTTCGGTAGTCTCCGCGGCGAGCCCGCGAGGACTGGCGAACGTGTCGGGATCGCTCCCGTTGGTCGCGAGGCCGCTTTCGCCGCTCGATTCACAGACTCTCGTTACGCGGGACTTCGTGAATCCTTACTATCAGCGCTGGTCGCTCGGGCTTCAGCGGGAACTGCCGGGCAACTTCGTAATCGACGTATCGTATGTCGGCTCGAAGGGGACGAGGCTGTTCATCAACGAGGATCTCAATCCGTCGGTTCCGGCTGCCTTGCGAATCACTCCTCCCGGCTTCACCGGCACGCCTTCCGGGAGACTGGATAACGTGCAAGGGTCGCGGCTTATTAGAACCAACGGAGGCAGCTCGATCTATCATTCGGGACAGCTCAACGTCTCCAGGAGATTCAAGAATGGATTGGCGCTGACCGGCGCCTACACTTACTCGAAGCTTCTGGACAACGCCAGTGAGGTGTTCGGCGTCGCTCAAACAAACCTGCCGCAACAAGCCGCCGTGCCTTCGATCTTCGGAGGACAGGCGCTCGAGCGCGGGCCTTCATTCTTTGACCGCACGCATAGAGCGTCGCTCACATACGTCTATGATCTTCCGTTCATGAGAGAGCAGAAGGGTTTTCTTGGACGTGCAGTCGGCGGCTGGCAGGTGTCGGGCGTCTCTACGTTCGAGACCGGTGTGCCGCTGACGGTGGTCAACGGCCAGGATGCGGACGGCATAGGCGGAAACCTGGATCGCCCTGACTTCAACCCGGCTGGTCAGCCAGGCGTGCGCGCGGTTCCGAGCGCGGCAAGCCCAACCGGCTTCATCAACCCTGATGCGAACAACGCGGCGATCGATCCACGAACGGCGCAGTTCATCGGCATCGCGGCTAACTCAGGCCGAACGGGCAACCTCGGCAGGAATACGCTGCGGACGCCCGGCCTCAACAACACGAATCTCAATCTGCAGAAGCGATTCGTCATAACCGAAAGCACTCGGCTGGAATTTCGCACCGAGTTCTTTAATCTCTTCAATCATCCACAGCTCGGGACTCCGAGCTCGAGCGCGTTCGCCCCGGCAGCACAGGGTATCTCGGCGAGCGTGTTCGGCTCGGCCGCGGGGCGGTTCTTGAATCCTACTTTCGCGGACGGCGGCGGACGCGTGGTGAGATTCCAGTTGAAGTTCCTGTTCTAAGAAGGAGCATTCCGTTTTTAACGGAATAACGAAGCTCACTTGGAGGTGAAAGTCCTCTACTAGCCCGACAGGGGGAATAGTTAGCCGGACGGCAAGGGTGTCCATCGTGAGGTGGAATCTGAAGGAAGCCGCAGGCAAAGCGCTGGCCCGACGAACAGAAATCGCATAGAGGCGTGCAAGCTGGATGAGAAGGCGATTATCTTCAAAGTCCGATACCTGTACGGAAAGCTTGAACGTATATGCGGCGGGCATAAGCGTGAAGGTGAGTGCGCAATACCCGGGGAGATCTGTCAGCCTGTCTTGAACTACCGGCATCGAGAGGTGACGGGAAGGGCTGGCAGAAGTCAGCAGAGGGCAAAGTAGCTCAGACGACCGGAGCGAAGGCCCGAACGTGAAGTAACGGGAGAGAGGCTCAAGTTTCGAGGATCGTAGGAGACGCAGAAAGTATGGCTGAGAAGTCCGAATCCCACACTGGAGGTAGCGGACGGAATCCACGAGGGACAGGGGTGGGTGCGTCAAAGGTCACGGCAAGGAGAGAAGACTCTAGCCCGGAGTGCGAGCAGATGATGGAAGCAGTGGTCGAGAGGGAAAACATGCTAACCGCGCTTCATCGAGTGATGAGCAACAGGGGCGCAGCCGGAGTCGACAGGATGACGGTTGAAGAACTGAAGCCGTACTTGAAGGAGGAATGGAAGCGAATCAAGGAAGAGTTGTTGACAGACGAGTACCGACCGTCAGCAGTGCTGAAGGTAGAGATACCGAAGGCGGACGGAAAAGGGGTGCGAAAGCTTGGCATCCCGACGGTAATAGATCGGCTGATACAACAGGCGCTGCACCAGATACTGAGCCCGATCTTTGAGACGGAATTCTCCGAATCAAGCTATGGCTTTCGGCCAGGCCGGAGTGCACAAGATGCGGTGCGACAAGCACGAGCATATGTGAGCGAAGGGCGGCGGTGGGTTGTAGATATTGATTTGGAGAAGTTCTTCGACCGAGTTAATCACGACATACTGATGTCGCGGTTGGCGAGGCGAATCAAAGATAAGCGAGTACTGCGATTGATCCGAAGATACCTGCAAGCCGGGATGATGGAAGGCGGGGTAGTGACACAACGGCGGGAGGGGACCCCCCAGGGTGGGCCGCTGAGTCCGTTGATGTCAAATGTACTGCTGGACGAGCTGGACAAGGAACTGGAGCGACGAGGGCACAAATTCTGCCGGTACGCTGACGATTGTAACGTGTACGTGAAGAGTCGGAGTGCGGGAGAGCGAGTGAAGGAGTCGATCACGAGATTTCTTGAAAAGCGATTGCGGCTGAAGGTGAATGAAGAGAAGAGCGCGGTAGACCGGCCGTGGAAGAGGAAGTTTCTGGGCTACACGATGACGTGGCACCGGGAGCCGCGAATAAGAGTAGCGGAGAGTTCGGTGAAACGACTGAAGATGAAGCTGCGGGAGATTCTGCGGAGAGGACGAGGACGCAACATTGGGAGACTCATCGAGGAAGAACTGACACCGCTGCTCAGAGGCTGGATGAACTACTTCCGGCTGGCAGAGGTGAAGGGAATCTTCGAGGAGTTGGATGGCTGGATACGCCGGAAGCTGAGATGCGTGATCTGGCGGCAATGGAAGCGAGTCTTCGCGCGGGCAAAGGGACTGATGAAGCGTGGACTTGAAAGGGATCGGGCGCTGAAGTCAGCTATGAATGGGCGAGGACCTTGGTGGAATGCCGGGGCCTCGCACATGAACGAAGCCTTTCCCAAGTCGTACTTTGATCGCTGCGGTTTGGTGTCGCTGTTAGATCAACGGCTCAAATTCCAGCGTACTTCATGAACCGCCGTATACGGAACCGTACGTACGGTGGTGTGGGAGGACGGGAGCCGCGAGGCTCCCTCCTACCCGATAGGTCCATTGTGAAGAAATACGATTTGTAAAAATGAAGGCGCGCCGGACCTATATCTTCTCTGGAGAATGCGATCTAAGAAAAGCCGGCCGTGACAGCGGTCTCATTTTGGCTTCGAGTGTTATTTGACTTCGAGCTCACGTTCCTTCAACACCTTGATTTTATCCCGCAGCTCGGCGGCGCGCTCGAATTGATACTTCGCGGCGGATTCCCGCATCTCGAATTCGAGTTGCGCGATGGTAGCTCCGATCATGGCCGGAGAATAATCCATCATCTCTTCCAGATCGAGCGGAATCTTGAAGTAGTCGGCTTCGACGATGGATACGAGCGTCGAGTCGATCGCTTTGACAATCGTTTGCGGCTCGATATTGTTTTCGCGGTTGTAGGCCGATTGTTTTTCGCGCCGCCGATCCGTCTCGCTCAACGCGCGCCGCATTGAGTCGGTGATTCTGTCCGCGTATAGGATCGCCATCCCGTTGACGTTCCGGGCGGCGCGGCCAATGGTCTGTATCAGAGATATCTCCGATCTCAGAAAGCCTTCCTTATCGGCATCCAGGACGGCGACGAGCGATACCTCCGGAAGATCGAGCCCTTCGCGAAGCAGGTTTATTCCGACAAGCACATCGAACTCACCGCGACGCAGATCGCGAAGGATCTTTATTCGTTCGAGAGTGAGTATCTCCGAATGGAGATAGCGCACTCGCACGCCGATCTCCGCGTAGTACTCCGTGAGATCCTCGGCCATCTTCTTGGTCAGCGTTGTGACCAGCACGCGCTCGTTGCGAGTCGCGCGGAGCCGTATTTCGTTGAGCAGGTCGTCAATCTGACCGCGAACGGGCCTCACGTCTACAATGGGATCTATGAGCCCGGTTGGGCGGATCACCTGTTCGACAATCTCGCCTCCGCTCTTTGTCAGCTCGTATGGGCCCGGCGTGGCGGAGACAAACACGATCTGGCCCACTCGCTGGTCCCACTCTTCGAAGTTGAGAGGACGGTTGTCCAGGGCCGATGGAAGTCGAAATCCGTACTCGACCAGCGTCCGCTTGCGAGACTGATCGCCCGCGTACATTCCTCGAAATTGCGGGATGGTCTGATGGCTCTCGTCCACTATCGCGATTGCGTCGCGAGCCAGATAGTCGAGCAGAGTTGGGGGCGGCTCGCCGGGCAGGCGGCCGGTCAGATGGCGCGAGTAGTTCTCGATGCCGTTGCAGTAGCCAAGCTCGCGAAGCATCTCGATATCGTACATCGTGCGCTGCCGCAGCCGCTGAGCTTCCACCAGCTTTCCTTGAGAGATCAGTTGAGGCTCCCATTCCTCGAGCTCGGCCTTTATGGTGGAGATTGCGCGCTTGAGCGTATCCTGAGGCATTACGTAATGCGACTTCGGGTAAATCGGCAGCCGCTCGTGCGTTGCCAGCACTTCGCCGAGCAGGGGGTCGATGGTGGAAATGGACTGAACTTCATCTCCCCAGAACTCGATTCGAATCGCGCGCTCCTGGTAGACCGGATAGATCTCGACGATGTCGCCCCGAACCCTGAAAGTTCCGCGTTCGAAAGAGAGATCATTTCGTTGATACTGAATCTCGACGAGCGACCGAAGAAAAGCGGTTCTGGAGAGCTGCTGGCCGACCTCGGCGAACTTGACCATTCCGTAATACGCGTCGGGATCGCCCAGGCCGTAGATGCAGGACACGCTTGCGACGATAATGCAATCGCGCCTTTCGAACAGGCTTCGCGTAGCGGAAAGCCGAAGGCGATCGATCTCATCGTTTGTGGTTGACTCTTTTTCGACGTAGGTGTCGGTGGACGGTATGTAGGCCTCGGGCTGGTAGTAGTCGTAGTAGCTCACGAAGTATTCGATAGCATTGTGCGGAAAGAAGGATTTGAATTCCTGGTACAACTGCGCGGCGAGAGTCTTATTGTGGGCCATTACAATGACCGGTCTTTGAACACGTTCGATAAGAGCGGCGAGAGTGAAAGTTTTGCCGCTGCCGGTGACGCCAAGCAGCACCTGATGCCTGAGGTCGTCCTTGATTCCGCGCACCAGAGCCTCTATGGCTTGAGGCTGATCACCTTGAGGGCTGTATGAAGAAACGAGTTGAAAATCCATTGTAGTGTTTCGGAATTCCCGGCTGTCGCGAAGCCGTTTTACCGTCGGCGCTGATGAAAGACTCGATTATAGTCCGCGCGCATAAGCGGAGCAATCACTTTAACCGAGTGGTAAGCAAACCTAACGCTGATCCTGCCGCAAGCGAAGAGGATTGACTCTTTCAGTTACGCGCTCGAACCATGAACTTGGTTTAAGCGCGCCGCGGTTCCGGTACATTGCGACAGCTCACATCAACTTCGCGATGAATCGGCGATCGAAGGCGGGTGTGTACCGCATCACGCTTGTTGAAGGAATCGCCGCGCCTTGAAATTGGCTTCCAGAGCAGATCAAAAGAGTCGTGGTGTCACAAATTCACCCAGCATCAACGTGCTTTGTTAGAGTTAGAGTTTCGCCGATATTTTTTTCTCCTTTCTAACGTTTTTTATAGTCTGGCCTCTTGACATGAAATCGCCTCGCGCCGATAATGCGGTCTGCCATTCAGGCTTCTGTTATTCAGCAGCATAGTTTCTCAGCAGCATAGTTTCTCAGCAGCGTATGCGGAATTGTTTCGTCATTGGACAGCTTCTGCCTCGGTCGGTCGCTTCCAATCAAGCTCTGTCGTTTCTTCTATGAGAACGCTTCCGTTGGCGATCGTTCTTTCAGCTACGGTTCTTTCATCGGTGCTTCTCTCAAGTCGTTTCTTCAGTCGGTGATTCAGAGGATAAAGTGCGCAACTCGATACTTCGGACCGAAATACCTGGATTAGAATTGCGGCGAAGGGGCAAGGTTCGCGACGTTTATAGCGTCGGAGAGGACCTGCTCATCATTGCAACCGACCGAATTTCCGCATTCGACGTAGTTCTTCCAAATCCAATTCCGAACAAGGGATTCGTTCTCACGGCGCTTTCGCTCTTCTGGTTTGAGCTGCTTGGCGATGTCGTTAAGAACCATTTGATATCGACCAGGGCAAGTGAGTATCCGTCGCAGCTCGATCCATATCGAGACCAGCTCGAGGGGCGGTCTATGCTCGTTGTTAAAACGGATGTCTTTCCGATCGAGTGCGTGGCTCGCGGATATATCTCCGGATCGGGCTGGAAGGAGTATCGCAAAACAGGCGAGGTATGCGGCATAAGGCTTCCTGAAGGGTTGACCGAATCTGACCGCCTGCCCGAGCCGCTATTCACTCCTTCGACGAAAGAGGAGACTGGACACGATATCAACATCAGCGAGAAAGAAGTCGCCAATAGAATCGGCGAGGACGCGACGCGCAGACTGAAGGATCTAACCCTCACCATATACTCGAAGGCGGCGGACTACGCTCTCGAGAATGGAATCATAATAGCGGACACGAAGTTCGAGTTCGGAACCAAGGATGGCGAGATAATTCTCATCGATGAAGTGTTGACTCCCGATTCATCACGTTTCTGGCCAAAGGATTCATACGGGCCGGGGCGGCCGCAACAATCGTTCGACAAGCAGTACGTACGCGACTACCTCGAAGGCCTCGACTGGGATAAGACTCCGCCCGGCCCCGAGCTGCCCCGTGAGATCATCGAACGAACGAGTGAGAAGTACCTCGAAGCATTCAAGCTTCTGACGGGGAGAGATCTCGAAGTGTGGATTGCGAACCGCGGGATGGGGAACGCGGGATAGAAATCCCGAGTCCGCAACCCTCAATCCGCAATCAATCCTATGACTCTCCTCGATTACGTCGTCCTTACTATAGTGGTCGTGTCGGTTGCCTACGGAGCCCTGAGGGGAATTGTCAGGAGCGCCGTATCGCTGGCGGCCGTGATTAGTGGGCTGTTTTTCGCCGCGTATTGGTACGAGTATCCGGCAGTTCTGTACCGTCCTTTCGGGGCGAGCCCCCAGGCAGCCCACTTACTGGGGTTCATTACACTGTTTGTGGCCGCCCTCGTCGGCGGAGTGTTTCTTTCGCGTGTTTTGCGCGGCGGTTTGAAGCGGCTGCGGATCGGCTGGACAGATCACGTGTTCGGGGCGGTGTTCGGATTGATCAGAGCGTGGCTGATCTGCTCGGCTATCTATCTCGCTCTTACAGCGTTTCCGGTTAGACTCGACGCCGTCGAGCAGGCAAGGCTAGCCCCCGTGCTGCTCGAAGGAACAAGAGCCATAGCCTATTTGACATCACGAGAGTTCAAAGATCAGTTCTACGGTGGGTACGAAATAGTCCAGCGGTTTTGGAATAAGATCAACGCGAAGTGACGAGTCCACCGTCGCAGGAGGACGATAGGAATGAAAAGCAGGCTGGAGGCCCTGGTCATGGAGATGGTGGACCGGGGAGTAACGTTCGACGATGCGGTAAAGGAATTTGAGAAGCAATTCATAATGTGCGTATTGAAGAGAACAAATGGAAACCTCTCCAAAGCCGCGGACGAATTGAAAATTCACAGGAATACTTTGTCGAAGAGAGTTGAAGGCTACTATCAAAACGGCCACATGACCGGCGCTCGGCGCAGGCGAAGCCGCGAGGTGAGTCCGCATGCGGCAAGAGCCGCTGTTGCAGCGGGGCGCATTCGTCGATGAGCCTCGCGAGAAAACACGCAGCACCCGGCGCTGGCGATGCAAAGCAAGAGCGTGCTATGCGCAACAGCTAATCTCCGTCCGTGCGATTGCAAAGCGCGAAGGCCCAAAGGGGAAGGCCCGCAGATACACGAACGCCCATAATGAGCTCAGGAATTCGAATGTTCTGATCGAATGACCAGCCAACAACCGCCAGATTCACAGTGACAAACGACAAGTGATGAGAGACCTGAACCGGCCGCGAACACATGCCCAATCACAAAACGCTCCGCGCCATTTCTTGACACCGCCATAACTCGTGATCATAATCACTCGACTCGTAACACATAGGAGTGTCTACATATGGCAGTGCAGGATACCGCGTCCCGGCGCCTCGATCTGGCTGTGCGTGAGTGCCGTTCTGAATTCGAAGACAAGCTCGCTCAGCTTGTCGAAATTCCGACCATAAGCATGGAGCCCAATCGGAAACCCGATATAAGGCGGGGAGCCGAGTTGGCGCGCCAGTACCTCGAGTCAATCGGAGCTCGAGCCGAGATATTCGAGACACCCGGCAATCCCGTGGTGTTCGGCAGAATCGAGACAGCGCCGAGCAATCCTACCGTAACGATCTACAATCATATCGACGTCCAGCCGGCCGATCCTTCAGAGTGGCGGCGCGAGCCGTTCACATTCTTCAAGCAGGATAATCGATATGAAGGACGCGGCACTACCGATGATAAAGGACCCGCGCTGACTGCGCTGATGGGTGTCCGCGCAGCCGTACAGAACTCGATTCCGCTCAACATCAATTTTATCTGGGAGCTTGAAGAAGAGATCGGAAGCCCGAACTTCGAGCATTTTATAAAGAACAATATCGCGAATCTCGCTACCGATTCGGTCCTGGTGAGCGACACGATCTGGATTTCGCGCAGGCAGCCCGCGGTGCCGTATGGCCTGCGAGGCGCGATGATGTTCACCATGACTTTGCAGACCGGAGCTAAGGACGTCCATTCAGGGCTCACCGGAGGCCCGGCTCGAAATCCCGTGGCGGAATTGTGCAAGATCATCGACGAATGCTTCGACGCTTCGACCGGCCGCGTTCGGATCAAGGGCTTCTATGATGAGGTGAAGCGAGCTACGAAACGCGAGCTTCAGAGCTTTCTGGACTCGGGCTTCACGACGGAAGGATTCAAGCGAGCGCACGAGTTGAAAAAGCTGCGGTTCGATGATCCGAAGCGAGTGCTCGAAGCGATCATGGCGCAGCCTACGTTCGAAGTACACGGCATCGCCGGCGGTTATCAGGGTCCGGGCGTTAAAACGATCGTGCCGTATTACGCGCAGGCCAAGATCAGTTGCAGGCTGGTTCCCGATCAACAGCCTCGGAAGATATTCAAGCTGATTCGAAACTTTGTGCAGCAGAAGAATCCCGACATCAAGACCGAGTTCCTGGCGGCGCTCGAGCCGTACATCGGCGAATTCGAAGGGCCTTATGCAGAGGCTGCATCGACGGCTATGAAGGCGGCATTCGGACGGGCTCCGGCCTTTACTCGCGAAGGCGGTTCGATCGGGGCGGTGGTCACGATGAAGAAATACCTGAAGTCGCCGATCGTGTTTCTTGGACTCTCGCTTCCCGAGCATGGTTATCACGCGAAGAATGAGAACTTCGATTGGGGGATGGCCTCGGGAGGAATGAAGATGTTCGTGCGCTACTTCGATGAAGTGAGCAAGCTTGGGAAGCGTTGAGACGAAGTTTGAAGCCTGCCAACGGGCAGCGGATCAAATTCAGTTTCACGGCATACTTAGGAGTAAACGCAGGGGCGAGCACAGGGGCTCGCCCCTCTTCACGCTTTAATGTCTTTTTTGATCAATTGATCTTCTTCGCAGTCGGATGCTGCTCCAGATAAAGAACTAATCAGTGAATTTGTTCCAGTCCCACAAGAAAATACTCCTTTCTGTAACCGTCTTGATCCTGCTGGCTTCCGCCGGGGTCGCGTTTTGGTATCTGAGATCTCGCGCGAAACCTGTCCCTACTTCGAGAACTGCGATAGGAAAGGTTACGACTCTGGCCGGAAGCGGCTCGCCGGGAACCCAGGACGGCCTTGCTGCCTCAGCGATGTTTATCAATCCTTTTGGGCTCGCGATCGATAATCGAGACAACTTAATTGTTTCCGAAGGCGGCGCGGGAAACCTGATCAGAAGGATCACACGCGACGGCAGAGTCGAAACGATAGCTGCCAATGAATTCAATTCTCCTTCCGGTATCGCTCTCGACAAACGAGGCAACATCATCGTCGCCGATACGGGCAGCAATCGAATTCGCAAGGTGGATCGTGAAGGACGTGTCTCGACCGTGGCTGGAACCGGAGACGCGGGCTTCAAAGATGGTCCCGCTGATAGCGCGCAGTTCGACGGACCCATCGGAGTCGCGGTAGATGAAACCGGAGACATCATAGTAGCCGACGCCTATAACGATCGATTGCGGAGAATTTCCGTCGAGGGACAAGTCGCAACTATCGCCGGCGGAGAATCGCCCGGAATGAAGGACGGCATCGGCGATAGCGCTCGCTTCGATACGCCGTGCGGCGTCGCGGTAGATAAACAGCACAACATCTTTGTCGCCGACACGGGCAACAACGCGATACGGCGGGTTTCTGCTCAAGGTGACGTTGTGACCATCGCCGGCGGCATACGCGGACGCGCGGAGGGAAGCGGAATTGAAGCAGCCTTCGATCATCCCGTAGGAATCCTGGTGACGCATGACGGATTTGTCTTCGTTACCGAGGAGGCAGGCTCCCGTATTCGGCGCATCACTCCTGATGGTCTCGTATCCACGGTTGCAGGCTCAGCTCCGGGCTTTAAGAATGGCTCCGGCAGCCAGGTTCACTTCAACGGCCCGTCGGGAATTGCGATAGACGGTAAGGGCGCGCTTTATGTCGCCGATACCGAAAATTATCTGATAAGGAAAGTCTTGCTGGTAGACGAGGCTGAGATCGATGCCGCGCGCGAATCAGACTTGCTTGTGCAGCCTGTATCCGGCGGCCAGCCGGAACCCGCGGAGCCGATGACACCGAACATCGACGAATATCTCAGATCGGTGAAGGCCAATCCGTGGCCTCTTGCACCCCAGAACCAGCTTCACGAAATAACAGGCGTGATGGGAGAGGCGCGCGGCAATTTTGATGGAGCAGCGCTCGATCATCTTCACAGCGGGCTTGATGTTCGTGGGGCTATGGGCGAGGCAGCGCTGTCGGTACTCGATGAAAGAGTAAGCAGCCCGATGGCAAATTGGGGCTTTGGCGGATCGGGGGAGGGAATTCGAGTCGGGCTGGTGAGCTATATTCACGTGCGCATCGGCCGCGATAAATCGAACAGGCTTCTCGATGAGAAAAAATTTAAGCCAAGGCGCGACGATCAAGGTCTGATGATCGGCGTTCGAGTCCGGCGCGGCGCACGTTTCAACGTGGGCGATGCCGTAGGCGCTTTGAACGGTCTTTACCACGTTCATATGAACTACGGTCCCTGGAACGCTCAGACGAACCCGATTGCGTTTCCGCTGGCCGAATACAAGGACACGGTCCCTCCAGTAATTGAGCCCAATGGAATCGAAGTGATTTCCGCGGAAAGCGGCAGCGCATTCAAAGATAAAGTCGGCGGCCGCATTCTGATCAACGGAGACGTTCAGATAATAGCCGCGGCTTATGACCAGACGGATGGCAACGTCCGCTCTCGCAAGCTGGGACTGTATCGAATGGGTTACCAGCTCTTGAGAGACGACGGCTCGCCGGCGCCCGGCTACGAGCAGCCGTTGATCAATATGGAGTTCAACCGGCTACCTCCTGATGAGGCAGTGAGCATTGTGTATGCCGCGGGCAGCGGTATAAGCGCCTACGGCACGCCTACGAGGTTCCGATACATCGTCACCAATCAGGTGCGCGATGGGGCGGCACGCCGCGGTGTGCTGCGAACTTCGCTGCTGCCTGCGGGTGACTACATCATAAGAATTATTGCCGAAGATTACGCCGGCAATCGAGCTTCAGGAAAAAATACTGAAGTGAGAATCAGAGTGAGCGCGGCAAAGCCTTAGATCAGATATTGTCCGCTGCAGCCGGGGGGCCAGCGCAGCGCAGCCCCGGTGCGAGAGAGGATTGTTTCCCGAAGGGGAGCGGGCAGGCGCTTCAATGCTGCATCGGCATTTTGACAATTCAGAGGCAAAGACAGGACTTTGCGTCGTGCAGCTAGTAAGCGCCAAAGGCGCTAGATATGAAAGCCCAGGGCAGCGCCCTGGGTATTGAGCAGCCAATCAATCCGAGCACTGAAAGTGCGAAATGAGCGTTTCATCACAACATCGTTGGCCTTTTCTCGATGTGGCAACGAAACACCGATGTCGCGCCTTCAGCGCGAGCGAGAATTGGCGGCGTGACCAGGGTTGCCGTACGCGGCAACCCTGGGCTGGAAGCCACAATCCCGTTGGGGTTGGCGCCAATCATGGCCCTTCCCCAGGGTAGCCGAGTACGGCAACCGCCGGGCTGGAGGCTGCAACCCCTTCGGGGTTGGAAACGACACGGCGATCTCACCCCGGATAGGCCTGGCCAACCCTGGGCTGGCGGTTGAGACCCCTTTGGGGTTTTCTCGAGCCGGCGCCGTCGAGATCGCTTCGTGCGTGATTGATTTAACTTTAGATCGCTGCCCTGGCAACAACAGTCGCGCGCCAATTCGTGTTGTTATATACGATCACAAGAGGCTGCCTCGAAGAATGATGGCGGCTACGCTGAAATAAATAATCAGCCCTGTCACATCTACCAGAGTAGCTACGAAAGGCGCTGAAGACGCCGCCGGGTCGAAGCCGAGTCGACGCAGCATAAACGGCAGCATGGAGCCCGCGAGCGTTCCCCATATCACGACGCCGATCAGACCGATCGCGACTGTCAGAGCCACCATCAGCCAGTGTGGTCCGTAGATATTAGAGAAACCGGACCAGATAGTGATTCGCAGGAAGCCTATCGTTCCAAGAATCGAACCCAGGGCCAAACCGAGCAATATCTCCCGGCGCATCACGCGAAACCAGTCGCGAAGGCTGACTTCCCCAAGCGCGAGCGCGCGTATTACAAGAGTCGAGGCCTGCGAGCCCGAGTTGCCTCCGCTCGATATGATTAACGGAATGAATAGAGCAAGCACGACCGCGCGCTGTATCTCATGCTCGAAGTAGCCCATAGCGGTGGCGGTGAGCATCTCGCCGAGAAATAAGATCACCAACCAGCCCGCCCGCTTTCTTATCATCTGAAAAAGGGCAACGCGCATATAAGGCTGATCAAGAGCTTCAACGCCGCCGATTTTTTGAATGTCTTCGGTAGCTTCTATATCCGCTACGCGCAGCACGTCATCGATTGTTACTATTCCGATCAGCACGCCACCCGAGTCAATCACCGGCAGCGCGTAACGGCCTTCACGCCGAAAGATCGCGATGGCGGATTCCTGATCATCGCTTGCATGAAGCGCGACGTATCGATTGTCCATCAGGTCGGCTACGGAATTGGTAAGGGGCGAGAGCAAAAACTGTCTGATCCGAATGTCGTCAATTAGCTCGCCCTGTTCGTTCACGACATAAATGATGCTCAGTGTCTCGCTATCATGACCTTGCTCTCGGATGTAGTCGAGAACATAGCGCACTGTCCAATCCGGCTTAACCGCTATGTAATCGGGCGTCATCAATCGACCGATGCTTTCTTCAGGATAGCCCAGAAGCGAAACCGCCACCGCCCGTTCCTCGGGGCTGAGCATCAGAAGCATCTCTTTTGTGACCGCACCAGGCAGTTCCTCGAGCAGAGTCGTGCGGTCATCCGGCGACATCTCGTTCAATATCGCGGCGGCTTCGGTGTGAGCCATCGCCGATAATAGGCCATGCTGTTTTTCTAAAGGCAGGTATTCGAATGTCGCGGCCGCGAGCTTGCGAGGCAGAATGCGAAATAGAATAACCTGCTCGTGAGGCTCGGAATCTCCAATCATCGCCGCGAGATCGGACGGCGAGAGATTCGAGAGCTTTTCGCGCAATGCGCCAAAGTCGCGCGACCGGAAGAGTTCATCCAAATTGAGCATCAATCTACGTCTCCAAACCTTATTTAATTGTCGCGTTGAATGCGAGCTACAGAAGATTCCAGAACCACTGGATCGACCTCCATTAGAAGAGCCGACGGGGAGCGGAAGTATAGACGATGTATGCAAAGCCCACCACCATTATAAATTCCGTTAATAAATTCGGGCGCGCGTTTGTTGAGCCCGCCTCGGATAGCGATACTGCACGGTTTTATTGGCGATGATGAGTATCCGGTTGATTTCAGTAAAAGCCTGGGCCTCGACCCTTGCTCCTCAGAATCATTGACTGCGTTGCCCGCTTGTTCCCTTATGAACTCTTTAGCCTCTTTTTACTTCAGTCTTATATGGCCGATGCTACGCTGAGAGTTAACGCTTGCGCGGGCGTGCGCCGCGCCTAGACGAAAACGGGATCGAATATTATGAACAGGGATATCTTAGGGGCCGGTCTCGCAATCTTGTAGCCATGTGCTGGGTAGTGAGGAGGACTGTTCACGAACAAACACACGAAAGGAGCTAAAGAAGGGAATGAGGAAAGCTGAGCTCAAATTCATCCTGGCGGCAAGTGCCGCCTTTTTTCTTGCGGCCAACGCGCTTGCCCAGCAAAAAACCGAGGGGCAGCCCGGGCAAGCGGCGGTTCCGGCAGCGGCCGTTGTGACAGCCGCGCCATCGACCGCGGCGGCCCCGGACCTGGCTGAACGAGAGCGGATTCTGCTCGATCGAATCGAAAGGCTGGAACGTAGGTTGGCCGAGTTAGAGTCGCGCTCGCCCGGCGGCTTAGCGGCTGACGTATCCGCAAAACCGACCGCGGCGCCGCCCGATGCAAGCGCAATGACTCCAAATGCCCATCCCGCGGGGACCGAAGATGTAACAAACCTCGGCAAGGCCGCCGGCAAACTCGACGTAGCAAAGTCCGCCGAAGGCACTCAAGCGCCGGCGAAGAAGGAGCCCTTCGCGTTCGCGGATTTCACATGGCTAACGGGTAATCCGCGCACGAAGGAGTCGCCGATCGATACCAAGGTTTTCACAGGCGAGATCAGGTTTGACACGGCCTACCACTACTCTTTCAACCATCCGCAAGATCACACGATCGGCGGTTCGAGCGAGGTCTTTCGCTCCGACGAGGTACAGGTTACCCAGATCGGCGTGGGAGGCGATTTCCACTGGAACAACGTGCGCGGAAGGTTGATGACGCAATTCGGAATGTATTCACAGACCACTCCGCGCAATGACGCGAGTACCGGGCGCGGGCAGTGGCAGCTCGACAACGCTTATCGATACATCTCGGAGGCCTATGGCGGATATCACTTCGACAAGCTGAACGGCATCAACGTCGATGCGGGCATCTTCATGTCCTACGTCGGACTCTACAGCTATTATCAGTTCGACAACTGGTCTTATCAGCCCTCTTATGTATCTTCGAACACACCGTGGTTCTTCAACGGCGTGCGCATTCAGATCTTCCCAAGCGAAAAGCTCAAGATCGAGCCGTGGATCATCAATGGATGGCAATCGTACGGCAAGTTCAATAAGGCGCCGGGCATCGGCGGACAGATTCTGTGGCGTCCCAGCGGCGCGGTTTCGCTCGTGTTGAATAACTATTGGGGCACGGATACGCTTGGAATCCCCGGCCGCAAGCGCATACACACGGATGACAGCATCCAGGTGGAATACCTCGATCAGCCGGATAGGAATCTCAGCAAAGCCGCTTTTACGTTTACCTTCGATGCTGGATGCGAGTACGGCAAGAACTCCGGGGTGAACTGCGGAAGCGCTGATCCGCAAAATCCGTCGCAGTACTTCCTGGGCTTCATGGCTTACAACCGTCTCTGGTTCCACAAGGATTTATTTGCTTTGACGCTTGGCGGCGGAGCGATCACGAATCCCGGACGCTACCTCGTGCTGATCCCGCCGATCAACGGCGCAACGGCGTTCTCGGGTACGCCGTACTTCACTGCCGGCCCTGGAGACAAGTATAAAGCGTGGGACGCGTCGGTGACGTTTGACTGGATGCCGAAGCAGTTCTCCACTTTCCGATTCGAGTACAACCATCGCGCGGCGAATGTGCCGTACTTTTCCGGTGAAGGCGGCATAACTCCGCCCGGCGGGAACGTAGGACCTCCGGGCTCATTGGTTCCGGGATGGGTTCCCGATCTACGAAAGTATGAGAGGCGGTTCACGATCGCCTTGCTGGTCAAGTTGTAGTCATCGCTTGCGCGGACGCGGTGCAAGGCTATGGATGGTCTAACGATTTTCGGCTTATTCGCGGTTAGTGCAATGCTGGTCTGTTACGCATTCGAGCGTCGCAGCCACTGGTTCATCCTGGCCTTCGCCGCCGCGTGTGCCCTCAGTTCGACATATGGATTTCTTCAAGGGGCATGGCCATTCGGGATGGTCGAAGCGATATGGTCTATTGTCGCAATCCGGAGGTGGCTGCGCGCGCGGGAGGGAGGCTCTCGGAATTAATGGCCGGGAGACTGCATTCGAGCGGTTCGGAAGGTCCGGTCTTGAACCGGGCAGCTTTGCCTGGAAGTGCAAGGGGCGCGATCTGAATTCAAAAACCCGATCCGAAAAGGAGGCCTCAAGAGCAGCGCGACTGTAAAATGAATCGAGCGATGGCGAGAAATTTCCGTCAGAAGGTAATTGCTTATGGAGTGGCTCTCGCTGGAGTCGCGTTCATGACCGCGTTGTATAAAGCGTTTATTACGGGCGTCAACGCGACGACGGTGGCGTTGAGCTTGCTGCTGGTCGTACTCGCAATCGCTTCGCGCTACGGCTTAGGCCCGAGCATCGCTGCATCGATAGCGGGTATGCTCTGCTTCAATTTTTTCTTTCTGCCGCCGGTCGGCGCGTTGACCATACAAGACCCGCAGAACTGGGTTGCGCTGTTTGCTTTTCTCGTCACCGCGGTGACCGCAAGCCAGTTGTCGTCAGCAGCGAGAAGTCGAGCGAGCGAGGCAGAGCGGCGGCGCGAAGAAGTGATGAAGCTCTACCACCTCAGCCGTGCGATCATCGCTACTCCCGATTCGGAAACAGCCGTCTCGTCCATCGCACGACAGGTCGTAGAAGTGTTCGATCTCGATTACTGCGGAGTGCTTGCGCCGGATGAAATGGGTCAATGGCATCGGCTTGCTGTTTCCGCCGAGCTCTTGTTCAGGCCGGATGATGCGATGATCGAGCACGCGTTTAAGAGCGGCATAGTTCTGATCTCCAATTCACCTCAAGATGCGAACGAAGGCCTGCGTGATGTCGCTTATGGCCCGTTAAAGATGGGCGCGAGGCCGATCGGCGTCCTGGTTTTGCGGGCCCAGAGTCTTGAGGAGAATACGGTCGAAGCGATTGCCGGGCTCACGGCGCTGGCGCTCGAGCGGGCGCGCTTCCTCAAGGAAGTAAGCCGCACCGAAGCGCTTAAGCAGAGCGAACGACTCAAGTCCGCGCTGCTGGACGCGGTAACACACGATGTTCGCACGCCCCTGACCTCGATCAAGGCATCAGTGACGACGCTCCTGAATGAGCCTGCCGTCCACGGTGAGGGTTCTCTGGATGATGAAGGCCGCCGAGAGATGCTCGAAGTCATCGACGAAGAAGCTGACAGGCTGAACCGGTTCCTGGAAGGCCTGCTCGAGATGGCCCGAATCGAAGCGGGCGAGATGCACCTTAATCCGCGGCTTAGTTCTATCGATGAGATCGTGCTCACCGCGCTCGAACGCGCGGAATCGCTCACGCGGGGCCATATCGTAAAGACATCTCTGGAAGCCGATCTTCCGCTGGTTCGAGTCGATGCCCGGGCCGTAACCGAAGTGATATTCACGCTCCTGGATAACGCCTCGAAGTATTCGCCAGCCGGCAGCACTATTATGGTTTCGGCTGGACTCGCGGGCGACGACACACTGCGGGTGACGGTCGAAGACGAAGGCCCGGGGGTGGCTCGCGATCTGAGGGAACGCATCTTCGACAAATTCTTTCGGGTGATGAGAGACGGTGAATCGGGGGCGCCGCGAACACCGCCGGGCATGGGAATGGGACTGGCCATCGCGCGTGCCATCGTTGAGGCGCACGGCGGCCGCATTTGGATAGAAGATACAAGCCTGAACCGGGGAGCTAGATTCGCTTTTACCCTGCGGATCGAGGAAACGAAAACTGTGTAACGAGCACAAGCTGAAAAGAGCGAGATTGTGGACGAGAAGCAAAGAATTCTTATCGTTGATGACGAGCCGCAGATTACCCGCGTGCTGCGCCGCAGCCTGACTACTCACGGATATGAAGTTCGCAGCGCGGCCGATGGCGAGTCCGCTCTGGAAACTTTTGGCGATTGGTCCCCGAACCTGGTGATCACGGATCTCTCCATGCCGAATGTGAGCGGCCTGGATCTCTGCCGCAAGCTGCGCAAGATATCCAGCGTTCCGATCATCATACTTTCGGTACGGGGCGAAGAGCAGACAAAGGTCGAGGCGCTTGATTCAGGCGCCGACGACTACATAATGAAGCCTTTTGGAATGGACGAACTGCTCGCGCGCATCCGCGCAACGTTGCGTCGAACGCTGGAAGCGGCGTTGGAATCCACTACGAACCTGATCGAGACCGGAGACTTTCGAATCGATCTTGAAGCGCGAACCGTGACCGTTCAGAATCGCGAGGTTCACTTGACGCCAAAGGAATATGATCTGCTGTTATATTTCGTTCGTCATTCGGGAAAGGTCCTCACTCACCGGACGCTGCTGGCGGCAATTTGGGGCGGAAACTTCGTGGAGCAAACAGAGTACCTGCGCGTACTGGTCGGCCAACTACGAAAGAAAATCGAACCTGCATCCGCGACACCGCGATACATTCTGACGGAGCCCTGGATCGGCTATAGATTTAACTCCGGTACGTGAATCCGGCGACACGAACTTTGTGAGCAAAACACTGCGATCGGACCCCGCTTATTGCGTTGAAAGAGCACTGGAGACCGTTCGTAATCCGCACAACCGGTCGGGCTTAAACTCGATAACAAAATGCTCGACAAAGCAAGGGGCTGTTGATACTATGGCCGGGTTAAAAAAACGGGGACGTAGGTGTCGCCGTGGGTTTTTAGGTTTCAGGAGCGCGTGATCTCTGTTCGGATAATGTCCTGCCACGTACTGCTGCTAGACTGATTGCCGGATGGTCGAGCGAGTTCCTCTCAATACAATCAGGAGAAACATGAGAATATTCGTAGGAAACCTGTCGTACAGAACGACGGAGGACCAGCTAGCTGACCTCTTCTCGCAGGCTGGAGAAGTCGTATCGGCCACGCTCGTCACCGATCGAGACACAGGCCGATCGCGAGGCTTTGCCTTCGTGGAGATGGAGCGCGACGCTGCAGCCAAGGCGATTGAGCAGTTCAATGGATACGAGCTCGATGGGCGAGCCATCAACGTGAATGAGGCGCGTCCTCGTCCGGAGCGCACCGGCGGCGGAGGCGGGTTCGGCGGCGGGCGGGGCGCCGGAGGAGGAGGGGGCGGCGGCGGCCGCGGCCAGAGACGGGAACCGCGCTGGTAGACCGGCGCCGTCCTGAAAAACAATTTAATGGAGAGGCCGGAAACAGCCGGCCTTTTCTATTTTACGATGCAGTTCCCTTACCTCGATTCGAAACGCCCGCCTTTTTCCCCGCCTTCTTTATCGACATGTTCCGTTTTGCTTGTGACTTCGCCGATGTGTTCCCTTCAGCTTTGGACCGACGGATCTCGTGAGCGAAATACCATTGATGGCCTTCGGGGTCCGCGACGCCGTAGCGGCGATGGCCATATTCCGTATCGGAAGGCTCCTCGAGTACGGTCGCGCCCGCTTTCTTGCTCCGCGCGAAGTGCTTGTCTACATCCGGCACGTTGATGTAGAGGCTTTGTGTTGCCTGACCGAGCCGCTTGGGATTGCGGTATTCGGGCGGTCTACCCATCATGATGACGTCCTTGCCAAACTGCATTGCCGCATGCACGATCTTGCGGTCGGGCCCTCGCATTTGAGGGCCGTACTTCTCAAACCCAAATGCCTTCGCTAAGAACTTCAAAGCTGCCGCTACATCTTCATAGTAGAGATATGGTGTGATCGCCATAGGTTATGCTCCTTTGCGAGATCAAGGTGTTCTTTCCGTACTAATGTGTGCCGGAAATGGTTAGTCTCATCAGGGTGTCCGTTCGGTATCAGGCAGTCTCTTGCCTCTTCTGTTTCACGTTCGCTCTTTCCAGGTTCTTCTTCGCTCTAAACCGCACGAGCTTTCTCTATTTTCAATAAGAGTTTTCCGATATGACCGCGAACCTCGCCGGTCATTCCGCCATTGATTCTTGACAGCGCTCGGGAGCGTATCGCGAGGCAAGCAAGCCAGTGGCTGCATCCGGGTCTATCGAGTGTACCAACAGACCTTCCTGTCCATAAGGCAAATGACCCACGCATTCGCCGGATGGCGCGATCAGGCTCGTCGCTGATTCTTGATAACGGAGCGCGTAGTTAACGCTGGCGAAATAGATCGTGTTCTCGATGCTGCGACAGGCCATCGCCTTTTCATAATAAGGCCGTCCATCCGATGCGCCCCACTCTTTAAGAAGGACGCCCTCTCGATTATTCCCGGTATGCTGCGGATGAAATACGATTTTGGCGCCTCGCACGGCGGCCCATCGTACCGTTTCAGGATAGCGCCATCCCTCGTGGCAAATTGCGATGCCAAACTTGAGGCCCTTGATCTCGAAGAGTTGTCGCGTGGCTCCGGGTACATAGAAGCGATCTTCGGTCGGATCCAGTTGGTTCTTCGTCTGAAGTCCCTGGAGCTGTCCTTCGCCGTCGATGACAAACGCGGCTACCTGCCTGCCTTCTCCCGTCACTCTTTCCATCCCCAGAATTGCAGCAATCTTATTCGCTCGCGACCACTCTGATACGGCATTTAGAGCGCGCTCTTGATGGCTCTCATCAAAATGCGGAACTTCAAAATCCTGTCCGCGAAGGCCGGGAAGGTAGGCTTCCGGAAAGCAAACGATCGATGCGTCCTGCACCGCTGCTTCGGATATGGACTGCTTGATCTTATCCAGGCCGTCGTCAATGGAGGCGGCTACGCGAAGCGATGCCAGTGCGATGATCACCAGATTATTCAACTCTCTTGAGCGATTTGGCGCGGGCCAATCGGTATCTATGTTAAGAAAAAGGGCGCGAAGATTATCTTCGCGCCCTGAGTTGTTTAACAGCTTACTTGGGCCGCGGCTTATAGCGGGCAGCCGCAAGAATTGTCGTCAGTCCTGTGATCGTTGATGGTGTAAGTCGTGGTAATCCCGTTTCTCGTAATCCTGACTGAAGCACTGCCGGTCTTCGCACAGGAATCGTACGTTGTCGTTATTAAACGGTCTGGCCGCGAATCTGCCAGGTTGCGCTGGCAGAACATTGGAGAGCTTATGTTTCCCTGCCCGAGTACGGTGAAGCCCTTCTTGCCGCACCTCGTGAACAGGTAGTCTCCCGACGTCGAGTTGTATTGCAGGATCAGGCCCGGATCGTTGTCGTCCTGCAAGCAAACGTCGAATGTCGAAATCGTAGCCGTGTTGCTGGGCAGGCCCGTTCCTCCATTCGCCGACGTTACAGCACTCGTGATGTTGTTCTTTATTCCGGCCGCGGTCGCGGTGACGACAACCGAGATTGTGCACGACGAATTCGGAGCTATCGAGCCTCCCGTGTAGGTGAGCGTCGTGTCGCCTGCAGCCGGCGTGAACGCGCCTCCACAGGTGTTCGTCGCGTTTGGCGGATTTGCAACTTGAAGCCCTGCCGGCAGCGCGTCGGTAAACCCGACTCCTGTCAAAGCCACCGTCAAGTTCGGATTGCTTATCGTGAAGCTCAACGTCGCCGTGCCGTTCAACAGAATCGTCGGGCTGGAGAACGCCTTCATAATGACCGGCGGCGCGACGACCGTGATGGTCGCGGTATTGCTGGTAGTTCCAGTGCCGCCGTTCGATGAGGTAATCGCGCCGGTGGTGTTGTTGTTGACGCCTGGCGTGATGCCCGTAACGTCAACGGTGATCGTGCAGTTTCCACCTGCGCCTACCGTGCCTCCGCTGAAGCTGATCGTAGACGTTCCGGCTGTCGCGGTCACAGCGCCGCCGCAACTCGTGCTCGTGTTGGGTGAACTCGCGACTCGCAACCCGGCCGGCAGGTTATCGGTGAAGGCGACTCCGGCTAGCGCTGCCGTTCCATTCGGATTCGAGATTGTGAACGTCAGCGTGGCCGTGCCGTTCAACGGTACAGTCGGCGCCGAGAACTGCTTGGCGATCGTTGGGGCCGCGAGCACCGTCACCGTAGCCGTGTTGCTTACAGCTCCAGGTCCGCTCTCGGTTGAGGTTACCGCCCCCGTCGTGTTGTTCTTCACACCCGCGGTGACTCCAGTGACGGTGACGCTGAAGGTGCAGCTAGTGCCTGCGCCGATAGAGCCTCCCGCCAGGGTGATCGTGCTCGGGGCGGTGCTGGTAAGAGTTCCGCCGCCGCACGTCGTCGAGGTTCCGCTGGCCACGGTCAATCCCGCCGGAAGCGTATCGGTGAAGCCCACTCCGGTCATATCGAACGTGTTCGAGTTGGTGATCGTGAATGTCAGCGAAGTGGTTGCACCCATCGGTATCGTCGCCGCGCCGAACGCCTTAGTGATAGTCGGCGGCGAAGCGACCGATATGCTGGCGCTAGCCGTGTTGCCTGTCCCGCCGTTGGTCGACGTAACCGCGCCGGTGACGTTGTTCTTGAGACCCTGCGTGGCTCCGGTGACGGTCACGCTCATTGTGCAGGTTCCGCTTGCGGCGATTGTCCCTCCGCTGAACGTTATGATGTTCGGCGAAGTCGTCGTCAAGGTTCCGCCGCAGACGCTGGTCGGGCCGGCGGTTGGAACGGTCAACCCGCTCGGGAGCGTGTCCGTAAAGGCGACCCCCGTTAGAGCGACCGTGGAGTTCGGATTCGTCAAGGTAAACGTGAGGCTCGTAGTTCCGTTCAGCGGAACATTCGCTCCTCCGAATGCCTTCGCGATTGAAGGCGGAGCGACGACGGTGATCGTAGCCGTGTTGCTCACCGCGCCCGTGCCGCCGTTGGCGGAGCCAACCGCGCCGGTTGTGTTGTTCTTGACTCCCGCGGTTGTTCCCGTGACCGTCACGGTGATCTGACAGTTACTGCTTTGATTGATCGATCCGCCGGTGAAGGAGATCAGGTTCGGGGCCGTAGTCGACAACATTCCTCCGCAGACCGCCGTCGGGCCCGCTGTCGGAACCGTCAACCCCGACGGAAGCGTGTCGGTGAAGTTAACTCCGGTCAGAGTCGTGGTCGTATTCGCGTTGTTGACGGTGAACGTGAGCACGCTGGTTCCGTTTAGCGGAATCGTAGCCGCGTCAAAGGCCTTGCTGATGCTTGGCGCTCCGATCACGGTGAGAGTAGCTGTATTGCTGACAGCTCCCGCTCCGCTTTCGTTGGAGCTGACGGCCCCCGTCGTGTTGTTCCATACGCCGGCCGAAGCGCCGGTTACAGTAACAGAGAAGCTGCAAGTACCGCTTGCGGCCAACGTACCTCCGCTGAAAGCAATGGTGCTCGGAGCGGTAGTGGTGAGCGTGCCGCCGCAGGTTGAGGTGCTGGAAGTCGCCACCGTTATTCCGGCCGGCAGAGTATCAGTGAAGCTGATGCCGGTCAGACCAAGCGATGCATTCGGATTCGAAACGGTGAAGGACAAGCTGGTGGTTCCTCCAACCAAAACGCTTGAGACTCCGAACGACTTGGTCACCGTCGGAGCACTCGCAACGCTAACGGTTGCGGTGTTGCTGGTTGCTCCGGTTCCACCGTTGGTCGATGTAACGGCGCCGGTAGTGTTGTTCTTGACGCCCGCGGTTGCGCCGGTGACGGTCACGCTGAAGGTACACGTTCCGCTGGCCGCAATCGAAGCTCCTGAGAGCGTGATGACGTTGGAGCTGACCGTCAACGTTCCTCCGCACTGGCTGCCGCTCGTACTGGGTGTTGTCAGTCCGGCAGGCAGCGTGTCGGTGAACCCAACTCCGGTCAGCCCGACCGTGGAGTTCGGATTCGTGATCGTGAAGGTAAGGCTTGTCGTTCCGCCGAGCGGAATGTTCGCCGCGCCGAATGCCTTGCTGATTGAAGGCGGAGCGACGACGGTGATCGTAGCCGTATTGCTCGGCGCGCCCGTGCCGCCGTTGGCGGAGCCAACCGCGCCGGTTGTGTTGTTCTTGACGCCCGCGGTTGCTCCCGTGACCGTTACGGTGATCTGACAGTTACTGCTGGGATTGATCGATCCGCCGGTGAAGGAAATCAGGTTCGGGGCCGTAGTCGACAACATTCCTCCGCAGACCGCCGTCGGGCCCGCTGTCGGAACCGTCAACCCCGACGGAAGCGTGTCGGTGAAGTTAACTCCCGTCAGAGTCGTGGTCGTATTCGCGTTGTTGACGGTGAAGGTGAGCACGCTGGTTCCATTGAGAGGAATCGTAGCCGCGTCAAAGGCCTTGCTGATGCTCGGCGCTCCGATCACGGTGAGGGTAGCGGTATTGCTGACAGCTCCCGCTCCGCTTTCGCTGGAGCTGACGGCCCCCGTCGTGTTGTTCCATACGCCGGCCGAAGCGCCGGTTACGGTAACAGAGAAGCTGCAAGTACCGCTTGCCGCCAACGTACCTCCGCTGAAAGCAATGGTGCTCGGAGC
>QHVH01000067.1 GCA_003222245.1 Blastocatellia bacterium AA13
AGAACAACCGCGCCCATCAGAATCAAGAGCGCGGGTTTAACGCTGCCTGTGATTTGATCCGACAGCGGAACGACTGTTATTCGCCAGCCCCCATCTTCGCCTCCGGGCCCCAGATATGAACGTGGATACTGCTGAATAAAACTGCCGGCAAGCGCATCCATCTCGGAACGCGCCTGATCGAGAGAGACACCCGGGCTGAGTCGAGCGATGACTCGCAAATTGTATCTCGAGCGTTGCTCGAGCATCTCAGGCGCGAGCGGTAAGGGGAGGAATAGATCGGCGCGCTCGGCGAATTGAAGATCGGGATGCGGAAATTCGAACCCTTCCGGCATCACTCCAACGACCGTGTGAGTGACTCCGTCAAGCAACACCTGTTGACCTACGGCGGACGACATCGAGCCAAATCTCTGGGCCGCCAGTCCCGCGCCAAGCACGACCGAATTTCGCGCCGCTTCCAGCTCCGCGCTCCGAACAAATAAGCGGCCGAATGCAGGCTCCGCTCTCAGTAAGCGGAACAATCCGCCGGTGATCTGGGCGGCGGTTACACGCCGCGGTTTCTCGCTTCCGCCGAGGTTCTGCCGAACATTATTGAAAGCGGCAATTTCTTCGAATGATTTTGTCTGATCGCGGTATTCCACGAACTCGGGCGGAGACGCGCCGAGCTGCTTCATATCGAGCTTGAGGAAGTTCCCGTCGATTATTACGAGTCTGGAAGGATCCGAGTAAGGAAGCGGCCGGATAAGCACGGCGTTGACTACGCTGAATATCGAAGAGGCGGCGCCGATACCGAAAGCGAGCGTGATTACAATAGTCGTGGTTACAGAGGGTTGGCGTCGAAGCGTTCGGAAGGCGAATCGCAGATCCTGAATAAGCTGTTCCATCAGCATCGTCTTTCAGCTCAAAGCGACGAGCGAAAGTCGGAGCCCTCCTTTTTTCACGTTCCTATATTCGACCTCCCATCGTGACCTGTATGACCCTGGCGAGTCAGGCGGAAAGGCAAAGGGCAAAAAGCAGGAACATAGAGATAGAGATTAGACCCGTTCCTCAGGCTTCGCTCAAAAGCGCTCTGCTTGCAATCTCACGGTTTCTGCCTTTTGCCTTTTGCCTCCCGACCGCGTTCCCTGCCTACGGAACCTGAGCTTATGGAACCTGAACTGGCGCGCTCAATTGCAAATTTCCCCACGCAATTCTCAAAACCACGTCCTTCATCTTTGTCTTCTCGAAAATGAGATCTATGACGAGCTTCTCGCGCATCTCGCTGCTCTTCTCCGAAGTCATCGGGACTTTGAAGGCAATCGGCGCTTGTTGTATCTGCGACGCATCAAGATGGGTTGCCCTGGCTTTGGCGGGATCTATAAAGACCAGCGACCAGGCCGCTCCATCCTGAGATCTTTCCAATCCTAGATACCACGAGCCTGCCGGTATCGATTTCCCGGCGATCTTAAGCGGCAGATCAGTATCGAGCACCGTCCAAAAATTACTGCCGAGACGCCAGACTTGACCCCTGGTCATCTTGTCGAACCTGCCGCTCTCTTCGTACTCCTTGCGCCACATCGGCTTGCCATAATCAATCGCGAACTGTCCGGCTCCGCGATTCTTCGTGTTGTCCCAATAACCAACCCGCGTAGTACCCCGCTCCGGCGAATCGCTGCCAAACACTATTATTGGCGGCCGTTTCTCTTGAGCGAGAATCTGGAGCGTGAGGCAGAGCAATACTGAGGCGCTAAAGAGCGCACGAGTCACTCTATTCAATTGCACAGGATTCCTTTGCTTAGTCCGCGCTGGCTTCGAGTCGGCCGTCCTCCTCTTCGACGACTCGACCATCAAAGAGGTGGATTCCGCGATCGGCATGACGCGCATATCTGGGATCGTGCGTCACCATGCAGATCGTAGCGCCTTCGCGGTGAAGATCGCGGAGCAGCTCCATAACCGCTTCGCCGCTTCGTGAATCGAGGTTTCCAGTCGGCTCATCCGCGAGAAGTATCGACGGCCTGCCCGCAACCGCTCTTGCAACCGCGACCCTCTGTTGTTGACCGCCGGAGAGCTGGCTGGGAAGGTGTTTGGCGCGATGAGCCATGCCGACCTTCTCAAGAGCCTCATTGACCCGCTGCTTGCGCTCGTTGGACTTCATGCCGCGGTAGGTCAAAGGCAGCTCGACATTTTCGAAAACGGACAGGTCGCCTATCAGATTAAAACTCTGAAAGATGAACCCGATTTCGCGATTTCGAATGCGAGCTCGCGCCGAAGGATTCAGATCAGCCACCGCATTATTATTTAGCGTATAGCTGCCGCCGGTTGGAGAATCCAACAGCCCCAGTATCGAAAGGAGTGTGGATTTTCCGCAACCAGAGGGACCGGCTATCGAGATGTACTCGCCGGTGTTGATCTCAAGATGGATGCCGGACAGCGCGTGAGTCTCAATCTCATCCGTGTAAAACACTTTTTGTACGCCGTCGAGCCTTATGAGAGGCTGGCTTGAAGATGTCATTGGTTTCTCCGTTACTTCAATCTGATCCGATCAGTGCTGTCATAGGTCTTCATATCGGAGAGGATGACCTTGTCCCCGATCTGAAGCCCATCTTTAATCTCAACCGTGGCGACCGAGCTCTTCCCGAGTCTCACCTGGACGCGAACCGCGTTGATTCCATCCGGCTCGACTTTGAACAGCCCGATAGTGCTGTTCTCCTGCCCCATCACCGGCCTTCCGACGAACATAATGTCGTCAAGCCGCTCCAGCTCGATCGTACCTTCTACGCTGAGATCCGCAACCGCTCCCTTCGGGAGATCGCCGGTCAACTCGGCGTCGACCGTTCTCGTACCGTTCTGAACGGACGGATCAATACGAATGACTTTTCCTGGAATTACTCCGTTTCGAGTGTCGACGGAGACAGGCTGGCCGATCAGGATATCCTTGACCTGGGTTTCAGCAATCTTCAACTCGGCTTTCAGCCTCTTGGGATCGGCGACGCGAGCTAGATTTTGACCCGCCGTGACCTGTTGACCGACTTCCGCCTGAACCAGTTGAAGCACGCCCGAGATACCCGATCGCACCTTCAATTGCTCAACCTGTGTCCTCTTCAATTTGGCGGCCTGTTCGAGCTGCGAGACTCTCTCTTCCTGCGCCGCAACCTGGTTCTTTATCTCGTCGGCGGTAATCGACAAGCGCTCCGCCTCAATGTTATCGCGATTCTTAAGGTCCTCCGCTTTAATCTTGGAAAGGTTCACAAGCAGCTTGGACATCAGTCCCTGCTGGCCGAGCGATTCATTCACTTCATACTGAAGTTTCGCCGATCGGTAATCGGCCCCGACCGACGCCGCCGTCGAACGCTGATCCAGCACCTTTTTTTCACATTGCACTTTTAGGCTGGCAAGGTCGGCCTTCGCGCCGCGCCACTGTGATTCGGCATCGAGCGCGGCCTGCTTAATTTCGGGATTATCCAGCTCCATCAAAACCGTGTCGGCGCCTACCACATCGCCGGGTTTGGCCAACCGGCGTTCGACACGGCCCTGCGTCATCGCCGGCACCCATCTGATTTCTTCGGGAACCAGGGTTCCGAGACCGCGAACCTGCCGGAGCATCTGGCCCTTTTTCACCGTATCAAACAGTACCGTGCTTGGATCAACGCTCGGCGCCGCCGGTTTCAGCCTTGAAACCCCTACGGTAATCGCGGCCACCGCGCCGATCGTGAGCAAGGAATAAACAGCCCGTTTGATGTTACGCTTTGTTGTTTGACTTTTTCTCGGAATATCCATATTGCCCTCGTCCGGTTATACCCAACTGACGTGCCAACGTGGCGTAAGCGACCAAATCTTAGCGGCACTTAGTTTAGTCCCAGGAACCTGAAATCAAAAGGCCTTTTGGTGTTCGGTTTTGGGATTGCGCCTTCCCAAAACCGGAACCGTTTAACCTGCCTAATCGATCCCTTCACACCCTCTCCACGGATTGCTATCAGATTTCCACACACGTCTCTACAAGCACTCTAGAGCCCATTTCAGAGCCCATGGTTGCCGCTCAAAATACCCGCTGTTATAGTCAATCTTTCGCTCGCAAGCTACATTGATCATCTCAGGTTCGTACAGATTTCATTGGAGCAAGCAATGATCCAGATCAAGCGACTGTGCCGCGAGAAGGCCGCGCTCGTCGTCATAGACATGCAAGAAGCATTTAGGACCGTGATTCCCGATTTCTCAGCGGTCAGCGCTCGAATCGCAAAAGCCGTACAAGGCGCCTGCTTGCTCGAAGTGCCTGTAATCGTCACGGAACAGTATCCGCGAGGCCTCAAGCGCACGGCCGAGGAAATAATACCCCACCTTCCCAAGCCTCCCAAGATCATTGAAAAGCTCTGCTTCAGCTCGTGCAGAGTCGAAGATTTCCAATCTGAATTGATCAGCCGCAACGTGAAGCAGATCATCGTCTGCGGGATCGAAGCGCACATATGCGTCACTCAGACCGTGCTCGACTTGCTGTCACAGGATCTCGATGTATTTCTGCTCGTGGACTGCATCACGTCGCGCAAACCGGAAAGCAAAGAAGTTGCCCTGGCGCGGCTGACACAGGCGGGCGCGATCCCGTCCAACCTGGAGATGGCGCTTTTCGAGATGATGAAGACGGCCGAATCCGCCCAATTTAAAGCTCTTCAGCATCTGATCAGATGACTGTCTGATCTGTTCGCCGCCGCTGGATCTCGAGCCCTCAAAAATGCCGAAAGCCGATCTCAATCCTCAACAACTGGAGGCGGTTCATACCGTCGAAGGTCCAATCCTGATCATCGCGGGAGCCGGCTCCGGCAAAACCCGAGTGATCACTCATCGTATAGTCCATCTGATCGCCAGCCACACTTGCCGGCCCGACCAGATACTGGCCGTCACATTCACCAACAAGGCCGCCCAGGAGATGAAGTCGCGAGTCGAAAGTCACCTTAACGAGGGACAAATGATTTCTTCACCCTTGCTTTCGACCTTTCACTCGCTCGCGGTGAGAATCCTCCGAAGAAACATAGACAAGCTCAACGGTCCCTACACGAGAGACTTCACCATCTATGATGAAGATGACCAGGCCCGCCTCGTGCGCGCCATACTGAAGGATCTCTCTATAGACGATAAGTCGCTCACGCCGAGACAGGCTCTCTCGTCGATAAGCTGGGCGAAGAATCGCGGTCTGTCGCCTATCGCTTACGAAAATCAGGCCGAGTATGTGACCGAACGGCGAGAAAAGGTCGCGGCCGTCTACAAACAATATGAGCCGAGGCTCGCCAAAGCCAACGCAATGGACTTCGACGATTTGTTGATCAAAGTTGTCGATCTTCTGGATAAATCCGGGCCGACTCGCGAGTACTACCACGGCCGATTTCGGCACGTGATGATCGACGAGTTCCAGGACACCAATCACATTCAGTACGATCTGGCGCGGCTGATCATAACCGGCTTGCCTCTCTCTTCTAAAGATAAAGCGATTGAGCAGTCGCATTGGAGCGGCCGCAGCCTCTGCGTGGTTGGAGATCTGGATCAGAGCATCTATTCGTTTCGCGGCTCGGACTTCAACATCATTCTCGGATTTCAGCGCGACTTCCCGGGAACTCGCACCGTTAGACTCGAACAGAACTACCGATCTACTCCGGTAATTCTCGATGCGGCAAATCGCGTAATTGAGATCAACGAAAAACGCCTTCCCAAGGAACTCTATTCAGCCGACCCGCAAGCGCAGGGAGATAAGATCCGCTACTACCAATCCTATGATGGGGAAGGCGAAGCCGCCTTCGCCGCCGAGAAAATCCAGGAGCATCTCCGCCATGGACAATATTCAGCCGTGCTCTATCGAACGAATGCACAGTCACGGCTCTTTGAAGAGTCCCTCAGAAGAAGAGGCGTGCCGTACAACATCGTCGGAGGCTTCTCCTTCTACGATCGCGCCGAAGTAAAAGACATCATCGCCTACTTAAAACTCGCAATGAATCCACGCGACGATATGGCCCTCTCCCGCGTCATAAACGAGCCGCCGCGCGGGATCGGCAAGGCAACGCTGGATACCCTGGCTCAGAGACAGGCTGCCGAAGGACTTTCACTCTGGGAAGCCATGCCTGCCGTCATTGAGCAGAGATTGGTTTCGCCTCGCTCGTTGAGCGCGCTTCGGACGTTTCGCGAAATAATAACCGGGCTGATCGAGAGAGTGTTGAAAGAAGAATCATTGCCCGACATCGTCAAAGCCGCGACGCTTGAGAGCGGATATGTTCAAGCGCTCCGTGAAGAAAAGACCGATCAGGCCGAAGGCAGATTGCTCAATATCGAAGAGCTCGTCAATGCGGCCGTGGAAGCCGAACGCCAGAACGAGACGCTTCGCGATTTCGTCGATCACGCGGCATTGGCTTCGGATACCGACCAGTACAGAGAAGATGCGCGCGTCACGCTGCTCACCGTCCATTCGGCAAAGGGACTCGAGTTCCCGGTGGTGTTCATGGCGGGACTGGAGGAAGGGATATTTCCGCACTCGCGCGCGTCATCCGGCGATGACCTCGAAGAAGAGCGGCGGCTCTGTTATGTCGCGATCACGAGAGCACAGAAAACCCTCTATATTACCCACGCGATGAAGCGATGGGTATTCGGAGATGAGTCGCTGTGTGAGCCTTCGCGCTTTTTAAATGAAATTCCCCGCGAGCTGATAGAAGATTTGTCGCCCGGCAAAAATTCATGGCTTGGTTACGCGGACTCGTTCACTGAGCAGCAGCGTTCGCCCGGACAATCTTCGGCGCCTGCGATTAAACGCACTTCCAGCTACCAGGGCAAGACTTACAACTCCGTCGATAGCGTCCACGAATTCTTCAATAAGCGAAAAGGCGCTTCACATCGAAGCGGACGCTCCGAGCCGCAATCACCGTCTACAACAAAGGAGGCCGGTGATTTCAAGGTCGGGCTTCGGGTTCGGCACGAGAGATACGGCAGCGGCGTTGTTACCAGATGCGAGGGAGCCGGTGAGGACGCAAAGCTCACGGTTACTTTTCCGGGATACGGCCCGAAGAAATTCGTCGCAAAGCACGCCGCGCTGGAGAAAGTGCGATGAGCGCTCCCGTACGCGGCGAGAGCGACGCCCATTCATTCGGCCGCGCGGATATGCTCCTTCTCTTGATGTGCCTGATCTGGGGCATCAATTACACCGTAATAAAGCAGTCGCTCGTCGATTTTCTCCCGTTGTCATTCAACGCATTGCGATTCGTGATTGCTTCCGGACTCACGCTGGCTCTCACGTATTCCAGCGGACGGAATATCAGGGTCGACAAACGCGATCTGCCTCGAATGTGGCTGCTGGGCCTGCTCGCGAACACCATATATCAATCGCTCTTCATCTTCGGAATGGCTCACACTCGAGCCGGAAACGCGGCCCTGATACTCGCCACGACGCCATTATTCACCGCGTTGATAGGCTGGCTGCGACGTCAGGAACATTTCACGGGACTGGGAGTCGCGGGACTACTGCTCGCGTTCGCGGGAATGACCGCGATAATAATCAGCGGGCCCAAGGGCGTCTCGATCGGCGAAGATCACCTTGGAGATTTTCTGATGATAGCCTCGACGATATGTTGGGCGCTCTACACAAGCCTGACTCGAACATATGTGCATAAGTACGGCGCGTTGAAAACGACTACGATAATGATGTTGACCGGAACACCAATTCTACTGCTCGTATCATTCCCCTCCTTGAGCTCGCAGAATTGGCGCGCTGCCGGCGCAACGGCATGGGCCGGTCTGTTTTTCAGCGGTGTTCTCGCGATTGGGTTCGCCTACATAATCTGGAATCACGGTGTTCAGAAGATCGGGTCTACTCGCACCGCGCTGTACTCGAATATAACGCCCATCATCGCGCTGCTGGTGGCCTGGATCGGGATCGGCGAAACGCCGAGATGGGGGCAGGTAGCCGGCGCCATTATCATCTTCGCGGCGATCTACCTCGTCAGGCGAGGGGTAAGTCACGTCGCAACCACACCCACGGAAGAAGAACGAGTGATCCTGCGACCGGGTAAGAATTAATCCGGGAATCTCCCGACCACTCAATCAAAATTATTAAAGGTGCGAGGTTCTATCAAACCGCCTATGCCTACAAATAATCCGCCGATGGCAGGCCGCCACATCCACGGAATCGGCAATCGCTCAAACAAATCTTCGAAACCCTAGATGGAAGAACTGAGCGAACAGCGAACCGATCGCCCCGCCGGTCATGATGACATGCCGCGGCGAGGCTTTGATCGAGCGTCTGACCGCTACCCATCGGGAAGAGCTTCACCGCATCGCACCTGAGCTGCGCTCGATTCTTCGGCTGCTTAAGAAAGAAGCACTCTAATCACGCGCTGCACTTCCACTATTGCTCCGTGAGCCAACGACGGCCTCCGGCGCTTGCCTCTCTTTACGATCGGATATAAAGAGTGCCTCCGTTGCAAGCACGCAAGATGACCGCGCGTCTTCAAAACGCGACCGCTTCGGACAGGCTGGTCCTCCTGATGTACGACACCAAGGCCGGTAACTCCGGCGGGCAGCCGCTAAGCAAATAATCGAGGACGCTTCGCTGGAATTGTCTTTCCTGTTATGGCTCCTGGGACTCGAGTGAGCCTCCAGAATATCAAACAATATTCACATGCGTATGTTCGACGCGACCAGTTGGACCAGTTGTTCGAATACTCGCCGCCGGATTCTCGAGAACGGTTCACCTGGCGGCAGCCCACAGCTCTTTTGGAAGCGAAAGCACCGGATAGCGTTTCCGTAGCTCTTCAACATACGCCGCGTATTGATTTTTCGGGATGAGGCCTGACACCATTCGCTGTTTCAGAGCTCTTATCTCATAACGGTACAGATCGCTCACGAAGTCATGCACAAGGTCCGGGGACGTATCATTACTCGGAATGACGCCGTGTCTCGCAAGCTCGGCAAGAACCGATTCTCGATACAGATACTCCATTTCTCGCAGGCTCGCGGAAGTCAGGTGACCGGACGGTTCTCTCACAGCTCTATCGGGCTTGGTAACTAGTCAGATTGCGAGAGCGGTCGGCGTGGCGTTCGATCGCGAGACCGATCAGTCGATCGATCAACTCAGCGTATGAAATCCCCGTCGCCTCCCATAGTTTCGGGAACATGCTTATCTGGGTAAAGCCGGGCATCGTGTTTATCTCGTTGATGATGACGCGCTCGGTCTCGTGCTCGACAAAAAAATCAACGCGAGCGAGTCCGGCTCCGTCGATCGACGTAAATGCGGTTACAGCATCGGCTTGAATCCGTTCGATAATCTCTTTCGAGAGCTTCGCCGGAACTTCGGTTCTCGACGCATTGTCAATGTACTTGTCGGCATAATCGTAAAATTCATGTCCGACGATGATCTCTCCCGGCAGGCTTGCGATCGGGTTGTCGTTGCCAAGCACGCTGACTTCGATCTCACGCCCGTGGACGGCTTGCTCCACAACTATTCGGCGGTCGTATCTAGCGGCGTCGCTAATTGCCTCTCGCAGCTCAGTGTTGTTTGAAGCCTTGCTTACACCGACCGAGGAGCCAAGATTGGCTGGTTTCACGAATACAGGCGAGCTAAGTCTCGAATTGATGCGGGCGACTATCGCTTCCGGTTCCCGCTCCCAATCAGATCTCAGGAAAAATTCGTAGTCGGCGAGAGTAAGACCCGCGCGCTCGAACACCTGTTTCATCAGGATTTTGTCCATTCCTACGGACGACGCCAGAACTCCGCATCCGACGTACGGCACTCCAGCCATTTCAAGTAGACCTTGAATTGTGCCGTCCTCTCCGTAAGTTCCGTGCAGAACCGGAAAGATAACGTCGAGAGGTTCATTCGAGCGAGATTGCTCACCGGCATCCAGTCCCATCAAGCCACGTCGCGTGGGATCGCCGACAATAGTGACGGACCGCTGTTCCTGAGAAGCCATTACAGCTTGAGGGAGAAGCGCGCTTGCGTTCCTGGCCGTCAGCCATCGGCCGTGCTTGGTAATGCCGATGGGAACGACTTCATACTTGGTCTTGTCAATCGCGTTGATGATCGACTCGGCTGAGCGAAGAGAGACTTCGTGCTCGCCCGATCTCCCGCCGAAGATCACGCCTATTCGGAGTTTCCTGTCATTTGTCATTTGCTGCTGATCATTTGCTACTGGTTATTGTCACTTGTCGTTCGTTGTTTGTTCACTGTTCATTGATGTCGAGTAGCGGCTACATGATCTTTTTGCCGAGCGCGGAGAGAATAAGCTCTACCGCAAGCTGCGCTGTTTGATTGGCGGTGTCGAAAAGCGGATTCACCTCCGTGAGCTCGACCGACAACACGCGGCCGGAATCCGCCAGTTTCTCCATAGCGAGATGGCTCTCGCGATAGGTCGCTCCACCGCGTTCGGGCGTACCGACGCCCGGCGCATAAAAAGGATCGAGGAAATCCATGTCCATCGTTACGACAAAGCCGGCGGTGTTGCGACTTGCGATTTGTATCGCTTCTTCGATCACTTCACTCATTCCTCGATCGTCGAGCTCGCTCATAGTGAAAACGCGAATCCCATTGGCTTTGACGAACTCGCGCTCGCCGGGATCAACGCTCCGGGCGCCGATGACGGCGGCATTTGAGGGCAGCACTTTTGGCGCAAATCCCGCGATGTGCGTGAGCTCGCGCGGCCCGCTCCCTAATAAAGATGCGAGCGGCATTCCGTGAATATTTCCTGACGGAGAGGTCTCCGGCGTATTCACATCGGTATGGCCGTCCAGCCAGACAATGCCGATTCGCTCGCCTCGTTTTTTATGGTAAGCCGCAACCCCGGCCGCGCTTCCGATCGCTATCGAGTGATCGCCGCCCAGCACGACGGGCAGCGCGCCTTCGTCAAGAGCACGTTCCACCATCTCGGCGAGCTCTTCGGCGGCCGCGGCAATCTCGGTGAGAAATCTCGCGCGCGGATTTGTTTGTACTATCGCCTCGGGGGGATGAACGTGGACGTTTCCCGTATCGTTTAACTCATAGCCGAGTGACACGATTGATTGATTCAGGCCCGCGATTCGAATCGCGGAGGGCCCCATATCGACCCCGCGCCGACCTGCGCCGAGATCCATGGGAACACCGATGATCTTCGCTTTTCGTTTTTTGCTGCTCATAATCAAAACTCATAATCGACCGACGCGACGGATTCGCAGAGATCACGCAAGCCCCTGGCCGCCGCGACGTGGTCCCCGTGGACCTGGTATTCGTTAAGGGCCTGCAGATCCTCAAAAACGCTGACAAGCGCACAGCTCCACGAACGGGGCGAATGAACAACATCTTCGCCAATTTCAAATTCTCGAATGACGGGTATTTTGGCGGGAAGGGCCTTCAACTCAGCCAACGCGGATGCTCTCTGTTGTTCGGTGACTTCGGGGTGAAATTTGAAGAACACAATATGTCGAATCATGGCCTCTCTCAGTAGTTAGCGGTCAGGTCTGAAGAAAAAGCATCTTACTACCGACACCTCTCTTATAGCTACTGCCCGGACTAACTCATTCGCCGCGCCCGCGGCGTGGAAGAGCCAATCAAAACTTATTCGAGCCGATAAAGGCATCAGAAAAATGGGAAGTAATTTTTTGACGCCGCCTTAGTTGGACTTACTTTCCCCAATTCGGTTAGTACCGAGAGCGCGGCGCACACTGAGAGAGCGCGGCGCACACTTGTCGCGGATTGTGCGGTGTGATACCTTCACCTGGATTTCTTTTTTTAACGAAACGAAAGATCTCGCTCACCAGGGAAAAACTTACCGACGGACGCAGTCTCTCCTATGGAGAACATAGGAGTTGTCTAAGTCCTCACCAATCGATCAACTCGAAAACCGAACTCTCGCGGACAAGCTGTTTCGCTTCGTCGTGGAAGCCGCGCCCAACGCGATGATTCTGGTCGATCACGACCGGCTCATCACGATGGTGAACAAGAGCGCCGAAGAGCTTTTCGGATATGCCCGCGAGGATCTGATAGGCAAACCAATCGAATGCCTTGTCCCAAATCGATTTCAACAGGGCCATTCGGAACACGTCCGTGAATTCTTGAGCGCTCCGCAGACGCGCGCCATGGGAGCCGGGCGCGAGCTCTACGGACGGCGCCGGGATGGAACCGAAGTCCCGATTGAAATAGGTCTAAATCCCATAGAAACCCCCGACGGATTTTTCACGCTAGCCTCGATCATAGATATAACCGAGCGCAAACATGCGGACGAGCGCTTTCGGCTCGCCGTCGAGGCCGCGCCTAACGCAATGCTGATGGTCGGCGCCGATCGTCGAATCACCCTGGTCAACCGCAAGGCTGAGGATCTGTTCGGCTATAGCCGCGAGGATTTCATAGGCCGCCCCATCGAGGATATTGTTCCGGAACGGTTTCGACAAAAGCACCCCGAATTCGTGCAGGGCTTCCTCGCAAAACCAAAGACCCGCGCGATGGGCGCGGGCCGCGAGCTCTTCGGCAGGCGCAAAGACGGAACCGAGATGCCGATAGAAATCGGCCTCAACCCTATCGAAACCGCCGAAGGCCTCGTGACCCTTGCTTCCATTATCGACATAAGCGAGCGCAAGCGAGCGGAGGCTGCCCACGAACAGCTTGCCGCAATCGTTGAGTTCTCGGACGACGCGATTATCGGCAAGACCATCGACGGCGTCATAACTAGTTGGAACTTCGGCGCGGAGCGACTCTTTGGTTATACGGCGGATGCTGCAATAGGCCGGAACATCGCGATGATCATCCCGGAGCGCTGTATGGAGGCGGAGCTTAGTCTCCGAGAGCAAATCCGCGAGAGCCATAGCGTCAGTCATTTCGAAACGGTGAGAAAGCGCAAGGATGGAACCGAAATCGAAGTCTCCGTCACTCTGTCGCCGATTCGCAGTACACTCGGCGAAATAACCGGGGCATCTTCGATTGCTCGCGATATAACGGAGATCAAGCGTAGAGACGCGGAACTGAAACGCAGCAATGCGGAGCTCGAGCAGTTCGCCTACGTGGCCTCGCACGATCTCCAGGAGCCGCTTCGAATGGTGGCGAACTACACAGAGCTCCTTGCCCAGCGCTACCAAGGCAAGCTAGACGAGAAGGCCGACAAATACATTCATTATGCCTCGGACGGAGCCCGCCGAATGCAAAGGTTGGTCGCGGACCTGCTCGCGTATTCGCGAGTTGGGTCTCAAGGGAGGCCGCTTGTCAAAGTTCGCTCGTCGGATGTTCTCCAGGGTGTTCTCGAATCTATCGACAGGTCGATTCATGAATCCGGCGCCTCGATCGAGTTTGGCCCGCTGCCCGACGTGCTCGCCGATGAGGTTCAGCTCCGTCAGTTATTTCAGAACTTAATAGGCAACGCGATTAAGTTCAGATCGGATGCGCCCCCACGGGTGGTCGTCAAGGCGATTCCGAATGGAGACCGATGGCTATTCTCCGTAACGGATAACGGTATCGGAATGGAAATGCAGTATGCCGATCGCATATTTCAGATGTTCCAGCGGCTCAACGAACGCGGCAAATACGATGGAAGCGGAATCGGGCTCGCGATCTCAAAACGAATCGTCGAGCGCCACGCCGGAAGCATCTGGATCGAGTCGACGCCGGGCGCGGGCACATCATTTTATTTCACTCTGAAGCCCGCGGAGGGGGGAGGAATATGACCAGACCTATTCGCATTCTACTAGTTGAGGACAATCAGGCCGACGCCGATCTTACTATGGAAACACTTGAGGCAGGTAAGCTGCGTCTTCAAATTAAGCTCGCAATCGACGGCGCTGAAGCGATCGACTATTTGCGAGGAGCGGCCAGGGATTCAAAGACGGAATTGCCTGATCTCATTCTGCTCGATCTCAACCTTCCAAAAAAAGATGGCAGGCAGGTCCTGCGGGAGATCAAAGCCGAGGAATTGCTCCGGCGAATTCCCGTGGTCATCTTGACGTCATCCGACGCCGAACAGGACATCTTGAAGAGCTACGACCTCGGCGCGAACTGTTATGTGACGAAGCCGGTTGGATTGAGCGCGTTTCAATCGATCGTTCGCTGCGTCGAGAACTTCTGGTTCACCGTTGTGAAATTGCCCTGAAAAGAAAAATCGATGCGCTGCACGCGCCTTTCACGAGCCTGACGCGCTTCTTGTCCAGCCCCTCTGCGTATACGGCCCGAGACTCCGCTCCGCGCTGGGAATATGGGCGGAGGCTCCGAAAGAGAATTATGATGTATGTGGAAAATGTCCAAAGTCACAAAGAGGCGTCTCAGCACCAGATCCTGCTGGTAGAGGACAATCCAGGCGACGCCGATCTGGTAAGAGAATGGCTGACGGAGGCAACCAACTCGGTATTCTATCTTCGGCACGTCAAGAGCCTGGCCGAAGCGTCAGCGCTTCTCACCTCGATCCCCGCGGACGCCGTGATCCTTGATCTCAACCTTCCCGATTCACGCGGCATCGAGACGCTTCGGCGAATCAGAACTGTAGCCAGGGGCGTGCCCATCATCGTGGTCTCGGGATTCATGGATGAGGACCTCAGGAATGAGGCCATTAGAGAAAGCGCCGACGAGGTATTCACAAAAGAAGAGTCAAACAGCCCGCTGCTTTCGCGCAGCGTTCTCTATGCCATCGAGCGAATTCGAGCGCGGGAAACCCACCGGCAGCTTGAAGGGCTTCTCGACAAGATTCCCGACGCTATACTGGTCGTCAGCGATTCGGGAGTGGTCAACTATGTCAACGAAGCCGCTCTTGCGCTGTTTGGGCGAGACCGCGAGGACTTCATCGGTCAACCTCTTGGCTTTTCAATCGAGCAGGGCGAACCGCTCGAAATAGGCATCTCCGGAGAGGCCGGCTGGCGCGTTTGTGAAATGCGAGTCGTCCAGTTCGAGTGGCAAGATAAGCCTGCCCTGCTCGCCTCCGTTCGCGATCTCACCGAGCTAAAAAACAGCCAGCGCGAGGCCATCGAAGGGAAGCAATTAGCCCAAGATCGTGCCCGGCTGTTGGACCGAATGCTGGGTGAGATTACGGGACTCGCAAACCGGCTGGGACTGCCGGAGGTCGGTAACGCTCCGCTGGAGATCCTGAACGCGCGCGCCGACGAGCCTCTGACTAATGAACTGCTGGCAGGCATGCTTGTGCCTTTCGAGGCGGCTTTCAGGGGCTACATAGAATCCAATATCAAGCTGGCTGAGCATAATCGGGACCTCGAAGATGCGAAGGCATCGGTCGAGGCCGCCAACCGCGAGCTCGAAGCATTCAGTTACTCCGTCGCACACGATCTTCGCGCGCCGCTTCGAGCAATCGACGGCTTCAGCCTCGCCCTAGCCGAAGAGAGCGGGGGCCGGCTCGACGATCAATGCAGCCATTACCTGAGCGCAATTCGCGAATCAGTTCAACGAATGGGACAGTTGATCGAGGATCTCCTCGAGCTTTCTCGGATCACAATGGCGGAGATGCGCCGCTCGACCGTGGATATTACAGCCGTGGCCCGGACTATCAGTTCTCGTTTGCAAGAATCAGATTCTGCGCGTGAGGTTGAGTTCGTAATTCAGGGGGAACTCGTCGCCGAAGCCGACACGAAGCTGGTGGAAATAGTTCTGGAAAACCTTCTCAGCAACGCCTACAAATTTTCGGCGAGACAATCAAAGGCTCGAATTGAGCTCGGGGTCATATACGAACAGAATGAAGATGTGTTCTTCGTTCGAGACAACGGAGCCGGCTTCAACCTGGAATACGCGGGCAAACTCTTCGGTGTGTTTCAACGGCTTCATTCCAGCAGCGAGTTCGAGGGTACGGGCGTCGGCCTCACCATCGTCAAGAGAATTGTGCAGCGGCATGGCGGCCGCGTTTGGGCCGCCGGCAGTGTTGGAAACGGAGCCACGTTTTACTTTACTTTGCAGAGCATAAGCTAGTGTACTGTTTCACAAATAGCTATACAGGTAATGCCTGCTTAGCGCGCTGGATTTTGCGCAGTATGTTTTCGCCTTTTGCATTCCAGGTGTAGCGAATCGGATTGAGATTTCGATCCGCTAAGTAGCCAAGAATTTCATCAGACAGCTCCTTTACATGCTTGAAGCTGCCCTCGCGCACAACCTCG
>QHVH01000007.1 GCA_003222245.1 Blastocatellia bacterium AA13
GATCGCGAACACGTTCGGGGTCGGCGTCGCCTGCGTCACGTTCGTCGTCGACGATACGTACAGGTTCCCAAACGAATCCCCGTAGTAGAAAATGTCTTGCGCAAACCCGTTGGCGATCGTGTGCTCCGACATCGCCGCTCGCGTCAGCGTGAAATTGCTAGGCCCGGTCGGCACCGTCGGCACCTTCCCCGAAAAATCATCGACTTTCCCGGAGTGGTCTGCCGCCAGATCCTCAAGCCCGTCCCAATCTCCTAACAAGCTCACTTCGTCAAACTGCGTGTCTCTTCCCCCCAGCGTCGTTATTATCGCCGCCGACAGAGCCGACCCCGCGTTTATGTTCTCCGGTTCCCCAGCCTGCGGAGCGATCTCTCCACTCGCTCCCGATAACCTTCGCGCCAACCCCTGGGTCGCCGATGTCGCTACCTGCTGGCTGAATGCCGTCATATCCTTAACGCCGGCCGGCCGATCAAAGCCCAGTCTGCTCATTACCTCCGTAGACTGACCGAACTCCTCCATCCTCTTGTCCGGCCCAGCCGCTTCCGCCGTCACTTCCGGCACCACTGGCCCAGCCGGCATCCCTGCCGTCGTCGCCGCCTTCCCGCCGTACTCGTTGGCTTTCTTGGCTGCACCCACCGACCTCAGGCCGATTATTGGCGCGCTCACTGCCAACAGTGCCACCATCAAAGTCACTATTAGCCTTCTTCTTTTCATTATCGCTTCTCCGTGAGTTTTTGATCTAAAACCTGTAAACATAAATTCCCGTACAAACCACCCGAGGTCAGTCACAAAACTGCCCTTAGTATTTCCGATTCAATCTAGCTCTAACCTAGACAGATCCTGCTGTACTGCTTTTTAACAACCGATTGCGGATATCCCACTCATCGTCCAGTAAGTCCGCAAGGGCGCCGAATTCCGATACCGGAATGGCCGCCTAACGAGAAGGGTGACAACACCACCGCTGTGAGGCTAGCGGCCGGAGTGCCGTCATCTGAGAGTCTGGCAATTGCCACAGCTCCAGGATTAATCATCTTCCCCGTATCGTCGAAATTGACTGAGTTCACCGCTATCAAATTTGCTGCTTCGGCATCATAGGTCAGCGAGTTAGCCCGAGGGCCAATTCCACCGACAAGGCCTACCGATCGCTTTTCAAAATCTACTGAGAGCAAGTTCCCGCTATAGGCTGCAATCATGCCTTTGCCGGGACCGACACTAACAACGTTGGATATTCCCAGTTCCGGCCCTCCGAAATCGCTCTCTACCTTAACGTCGACAAGGCGGCCTTTCTTATTCAACTGACCTAGCAAAAGCGCAGGCGATTCGACGGAGCGAACAAATATGGGACGCCTGATTCCATTCCCTCCGGGCCTGCCAAAAATCGGGCGCCTGATCATTACCGAATAACCAGACTTCACGACACTCAGGCTGTTAGTTGCCGGATCAAACTTGATAAACCGCGGCCCTCGATTCTCGTCATCCGTAACCGCCAGCTCAGCAGACCAACCAATCCTAACCACATTCGCGTTTTGATTTGCGCCATCAAGCTCAAATGAACAAATTGAACCATCATCGGTCACAAAAAAGGCCTGGTTTCCATCAGGGCTTATTTCGACATTGCTATCGGGCGTCATGGCCGTCATACCACCGTTCACGGCCTCAGGAAATGACTCGCTCAGTACCTGCTTGACCAGGTCCAAGGTGCCGTTTCCGACTAACCTGTAGCAAAAAATGTTAGAGAAATACTGCCACTTCCCTTTCTTAAAATTGCGGCCACAGACGACTACAGTAAGCAGCGAGTTGTTCTCATCGAAAGAAAAGTTTGTAATCGAATAATTTTCGCTGTAACGCGAGGGCGGTACGAGGTCAAGCTGATATGTATACCCAACGGCTATATTGAATGTGTAAATGGAGGCGCCGCTCGCAAAAATGAGGTATTCGCGTTGATCCACCCGGCCCAACGCTAGATCCGGAGGAGCGCCAGTCGAATAAGTTGTTCCTACTCCAGGGATATCAAATGTCACCACACCGCCGTCCGGCTGCAGTGATTTATTCAGCGTGAAATAAGAGACGCTATCTACTGGCGACAGGTCACTTCCGTCTTTTACGTATCTCGTGCCGCGCGCGTAGACTCTGCTGCTTTCACCGTCGAACTTAACCGTGGTCGGATAGTATAAGCGGAGATCGGTCCTTGTTAACTCCGCGCCCGGAGTCCGCGTGTCCAGACCGAACACAAAGTGATTATCGTCGTCAGTCGATATGTATTCCGAAGAGTTCGTCGCCGAGGGAGCATAGGCGGCAAAAAGAGCATATTTTCCGCCATATGCAAAAATGACATTATTTGAATCCGCAACGCCAGGTACCGAAACGGTCGCAACACTCGGAGCAGAAGAACTCGCCCGAGACAATGCCAGATGTGATGTTGTCAGGAATAAACTTATTGATAAAAGGACTATGGCGAAAGCAGAACCTCTCTTCATTAGCTTAAACAGCCCAAACGCCACAATGCTCTTTTTAAGATCTCGCATAATGCCACTCAAGAAGTCAGTCATCAGATAGAAATCGTCGGGGAGGCTCTTGCACATACTATGCCGCTGACGCTAGACCCCCTCAGAATACTTAGCGACTATCCGGCCTTCGCTAAGTCAAACAAACAGAGCCTTCTCAGCAATACGCATAGCCGTTCAATCGGCAATCAGGTAGACCAACGCATACCGAGTATCCGACTCTCCGGCTACTATGTAGCCAGTGGAAAGCAACTGCCCAGGAAGCGCGGAGTCCTTATTCGGCTCGAATAATCCAATACAACTCATTTCAAGAAGACTCCCTCACGATTCCCAATTGCGCTAATTTAAGCCGCAGTCCCCGCCGCGAAAGCCCCAGTTCCAGAGCCGTGCGCGAGAGATTGTTCCGGTTGCGACTGAGCGAATTCGTAATTATTTGTCGCTCAAGGGCCGACGTCGCATCTCTCAACTTCACTGGACCGTCCAGTGAAGGAAAGGAATCCGGTATTTTCGCTAACGGATCCTGAAGAGAACCGGCGAACCACGCGGCACGGGAGCCATTGCTGCTGAGCTTGGAAACTTCTCCCGGTCGAGTGAGGTTTCTCATTGGGCCCACAGAGCGTCGCGGTCCAGTAATCTCAGGAGACAGGTTCCCGATTTCGACCTGAGAGCTATCGACGGCGTAAGCTATCACGCGCTCGATTTCATTTCTCAGTTGGCGGACATTTCCAGGCCAGTCGTAATCGGACAGAGCATTAATCGCGTGCTGGCCGAGAGCTATTCCCTGCTTGCCGGAGCGGGTGCAGAAGTGCTCAAGGAAATGGCTCGCAAGAATCGGGATCTCCTCCTTACGTTCCCTTAGTGGTGGAACATGAATACGAATTATATTAAGCCTATGGAAGAGATCCTCTCTAAATCTTCCCTCCTCGACAGCTCGTTCCAGATTCGAATTAGTTGCGGCCAACACTCGGACGTCGACCTTCACGGGCTTGGTTTCGCCCAGCGGTTGAATCTCGCCTTCCTGGAGAAACCGCATAAGTTTCGGCTGAACTTCGAGCGCGAGATCTCCGATCTCATCAAGGAACAGCGTTCCGCCGTCAGCGGCTCTGGTAATACCGGGATAGTTCGTAATCGCGCCCGTAAACGAACCGCGTCTATGTCCGAAGAGTTGACTATCAATAAGGTCTCTTGGGGTTGCCGTACAATTGAAAGGTAGAAAAATACCGCCGGCCCTGGCAGATTCCTTGTGGATGGCGCGAGCGACGAGTTCCTTTCCGGTGCCGGATTCGCCGGTGATCAGAACGGTAACATCGCTGGTGCGGATTTTGTGAATCTTGTCAATAACGTCAAACATGGACGCGCTGCCGACGATGAAACCCGGCATCACCGTTTTTGTCTTCTGATGAACTACCGACGATACCGTCACGCGAGAAGCCGCTCGCAACGAACACATTTCCAAGCCAAGCTCGGCTTGTCGCATCAGCGGTTGGAGGCGATCCAGTATTCGCGCTCTGTCGTTGGCATTGGCGCCTTTTTGAAAACGAACGTACACAGCCAGGGATGGTCCCTGTCCCGGTCTTGGGCTGACAAACGCGTCGCGCTCGACAATCCCCAGTAAAAACATGTACCCATCCTCGGCTTGTCCACCCTCCTCAATCAACCTGGCATCGAGACCCTTCACAACGAGTTCCGCCTCAGTCAGCGAAATCCCTTCGCTGAGGGCAACCTGCGGCGGATCTTGATTGACGAGTCTGTATACGATCACAGCGGCTACGGGAAAACTCTCGACAATCACCGACGCGAGCTCCTGAAGGAGCAGTTCTCTTGACGCCGAAGCTTCGATTAGCCGCTGCATCAATAGCACATCGTTTCTGTCATCGACCGCCATCTCTATGCGTTTGGAATCAGGCGACGCGGGTAGTGACAAAGAGATTCGGCGGCTCTCCTCGGCACTCGTCAAATCAGATCGAACTGAAGCGGGTACTGTTGATTGAAAATCCAGGATTTCATGGAGCGCCGCCAGCGTCATCTGAAGCTCCGGCGCGGCGGCAAGCGATTCGAATACCTCCCTTGCCTTTTCGAGATGCCCTCTCGCTCCGCCCAAGTCTTGATCCGCGAACAGCACCCGTCCCATCGCGTAGTGACTTCTCGCGGCTTCATACGGCACATCCGTGGTAGTAAAGATTGAAATGCTCTGAGAAACGTGCTGCCTCGCCTCGACAAATCGTCCAGCTTCAGCTTCGAGGCGGCCGGCCAATCGCTGCATCAGGCCCGAGATGAAGAGCGATTCTTCCTCTTTCAATCGAGCCTGGGCGAGCTCCAGATATTCACGAGCTTGTTCGAATCCGCCTTGCTCGAAGTGTGTTTCGGCTAGTCCAACCTGCGCCAGAGTGACCCCGTGGAGATCGCCGATAGCCGTCGAAAGACGCAGAGCGGTTCGAAGCTCCTTGAGAGAATCCTCTGCTATTCCCTGGACACAATGCACCCTTGCCAGAAGCCTGAGTAAGTTACTCTCAAGCCACTTGTCTGATTTTCCTTCGACGAGCTCAAGACCTCGATTGATGTTCTTTGCGGCCTCGTCGAGCTCTCCTCTGGCGCAGAGGATTTCGGCGATCGTGTGGTATGCCATCGCCCTGACGTTGGCGTCCGGATATTCGTCGCCAAGCGCAATGGCCCTCTTGAGAATCGCCAATGCTTCGTCCCAGGAGCCGGAGTCCCTCAGATTGTCGGCGAGATTGTTATAAGCAAGCGCGAGAAGGTCCTTTTGTCCGCCTCGCTCCAGATTTTCGATAGCCTGTTTGAAATATACCGACGACTGTTCGCGAGCCCCCAGAGATCCCTCGTCATATGTCGTTCCCAGGTTCACCAGGATCGTGCCAAGTAAGCTTGGGTTTGTTAAGCCGTCGGCATATTCCAGGGCCGTCCTGAATTTATCGTATGAACTTGAAAATGCTCCCTCGCCGAAATCAACAAAGCCGAGCTTGTCATATATCCTGGCGAGGAGTTCTCTGTCCTGTATAGTCCGTTGGTATGAGACTGCCGTCTCAAGGTGATCCCGCGCTATTCGAAATTCATTTAATTGCGCATACGACTTTCCGAGATTGTAATGCGTTTCGCTTATTCCAAGATCATCCTGCAATTCAAGAAAAAGCTTCTTCGCGTCATTCAGCGTTGCTATTGCTTTAGGATAATTCTTGACGCCGGCATAAGCCGCGCCGATTCTCAATTTTACTCGGGCTCGGCTGGACGGCGGCAACGCTTGATATTTGTTAGGATCGTCATATCGCTCGATCGCTCGATATGCCTCTTCATATTGCATCAGCTCTCCGAGAGACTGGCTCAGAAAGCATCGCGTAAGGGCCTCTTCATCCGGAGAAGGCGAATTGTGCTCAAGGCAGGCGCAGAAATAATCGACTGCTTCACGAAAAGCCGACTGCTTAAATGCGTCGATACCCAAATCGAATTTAGTGCTGAAGCGTTCCGATCTCGAAAAGCCCGAGAATGATGAAGGCTCTTCCCGGATAGAGGCGATTGCGCCGTCTCCATTCCGTCTTAGAATCTGCCTTACGGTTACATGGCTGATAGTGTCGACTATTCCTCGATCGATCGCTGCAATGGCGATCTTCTGAGGGGTCCATTTTCTGAACGGGAAGTTTAATTCGGCCGGATCTGTTCTCGCGAGGGCCAGGATTCCGTCGACCTGAGTGCGCGAAAACATCGGCTTGGGGCCGCTGCGTGGTCCGCGTTTGCGCGCGGCCAGACCGTCCAGACCCTCCTCGTTAAATTTCCGAATCCACTTTTTGACGTTAGAAATGTGAAAGCCAAGAGCCTGGCTGATTTCCGCTGAGTTTTTTCCGGCTGCTGAGAGGAGGACTACTTCAGCGCGCCAGGCGTCGGTTTTGTCTCGAGAATCCGCCTGACTTTTGAGAGCCTCTATTTCTTCCGTATTGAGGCTCTTGACGTAAAGCGGTTGGAACATCTACTAGTCCTTTTGCCTGCCAAAGCGCGGAGCTAATTTTCTTCATTAACTGCGGGTTATTCGGAGTTCATTTCAGAAGCGGTTAAAGCAAAGTTTGCGCTTGCCCTAAGTACTGGTTCCGTTCCTAGCCTGATTCGGAACGGGCCCCAAAATATCAAAAAGCTTATTAAGAGTCAATACAAACTTTCCACATATTTAAACTATTTCGAAATCATGGGAGCCAGACGGCTCTCAAAAGAGATTATCCTTGCCTCTGATCCTTGCTTGCTGCTAGAATCCGGCCTCTAAAAATGAACCGGCCCACCCGTTGGTATTTGTTCTGAGTCGGTTTGTTCCGATCCTTGGCTTGGAATCGAAAGATGCGGACTGGCCTGAGGGCAGAAAGATCTCGTTCGGTCTTTCGATATCGCGCTGCTTTCACCCGATGAGGGAACCAAGCCTTCGCTTTATACGGAATTGACTGCTTGAATTTGAAATTACCTGTAAGAAATGGAGTACGCACACGCATCGCACGCTGAGGCTACTTGGCATAGGGCTTGCCTTTTTCAAAAGAGAGAGTAACAGTGGGTCCACTCAGGCACTGTTACGAACAAGTGGAAATTTAGTGCGCGGTAATCATATAGCACGAGTGGTCAAGTCACAAATAGGGACTTTAGGGTTGATTTTCTCAAAGGAGATCATGAGATTCAGCAGGGCATGACTCCCATTCTCATCGGCGTAGAGTCGTGCCTCCAAATTCAAAGGAGGAGTTGAAATGGATAGGACCAGAAAGTTATGGGTCATCGTTGGCCTCGCTTGCCTTAGTTTTGGCGTCTGCATGTCGAGATTAACATCGACGAGCGCGAGCGGCCTTCGATCTTCCAGCGTTAAGCCGATTCCGGCAAGCCTGGGCCAGCCCAGGATGACGCTGCATGCAAGCAGCCGCTCGAGCGAGCTGCGATATGCCGACGCCGCCGATCTTCAGAGCGACCAAGTCGAAAATGAAGGCGGAACGCCGACCGATCTTCTTCAGGTGGATGTTAACAATGACGGAATGGCCGACCTGGTCGCCGCCTATCAAACGGCTGAAGGACCGCGCGTCCGAGTTCGCCTCGGATCTTCATCGGGAGAGCTTGGCCAGCCTCAGTCTTATCCGGTTCATTCTTCTCTTGTCAAAGCCGCGGCATTTGGCGATTTCAATGGAGACGGGTTCCGCGATTTGATTGTCACTTCGGGTGAAGAGGGAACGGCTCAGTTCCTTTTCGGGAATGGACAGGGTGGTTTCGAACAGGGTCCCGCGCTTCGCCTCGGAGGAAATATTTCCAAAGTCTCCGTGGGGGATCTCAACCACGATGCAATCGACGATGCGGTGTTCGTCGACCGCGAGGCGAATACTGTTCGCATCGCGCTTGGGCAGGATGACTTAGGATCGATTGAAGCACGGTCGCTTTCAGTGGACGGTATTGGGCGCGTGTTTGATGTGAAATTGTCGGATTTCAATAACGATCACCTGCTCGACATGGTCGTCGCGGGTGACAACGCCGTCAGCGTGATGTACGGAGACGGTCAGGGAAGCTTTCAAAGCAACCGGCGATTGGCGCGGTCCGGCGCCGTTACCGGATTAGAAGTAGCCGACATCAACGGCGATCACTTCCCCGACATAGCAGTATCCGGCTCCGATGGAATCACGGTTTGGAATACGAAACTCGAGAACGGCTTTTCGAAGGCCCGTCACTTTGACGCAGGCCCCGGCGCGAACGGTCTGATCGCGGGTTACTTCAACGCGGATGCGTTTGTCGATCTGGCCGTCATCAACTCCGCATCAAAACAAATTTCCGTATTGCTGAATCGCGATGGAAACAGATTTTCCGAACCGATGCCGATGGACATCGATCAGGAGGCTCTGGTGCTCGCGAAGGGGCACTTCAGACCGAACGCTATTGAAGGTCTTGCGGTTGCAAAAGCAGGGGGCGGAATCGTCCTTGCGGTTGCTCCTCAGGCAGTGACAGTGACGGTCAACACAACCGCCGACGAGAACGACTGTCCGTCGTGCGATATAGCGGGACTGCTGGCGACGATCGGCGCCAACGGAGTGCCCGGAGGCAATCAGGGCGTCAGCTTGCGAGAAGCCATCACGGCTATAAATAACGACAACGTTGCGCACGGCACCACGGGCGCGACGATCAGCTTCGCCGGGATTTCAACTGTCCCGGTTGCGAACGTTGTGAATTTCAGCCCCAAGTCTAACTGCGGCAGCCCGTCAAACACCTTCTGGTCGTTGAATCTGAGCGGCAATCTGCCGCCGATCCTGGCGCCGGGAACCAATATTGACGGTACGCTCGTGAATACGACCGCAAGCGGCGTTACAAACACTCTCGGACCCAAGGTCGTCGTAAACGGCGGAGCAACGTTCCGCACATTCATCATTACGTCGTCGGCGCCCAACTGCACGATCAAAGGCCTGAGCATAATCGGCTCCAGCAACGACGCTATTACGGTGTTTAGTCCCGGAAACGTGATAACCGGCAATAACATCGGCCTCAGTTGCGATACGATCACCGCGCTCGCGAATACGGGGGCCGGCATTCAATTCAATAGCGGCTCGATCAACGAGAGTGTGACAAACAATTTCATCGCGGCGAACACTACGAATGGCATCATCGTCAACGGCGTGTCGCAGTCGGTTTCGACTCCGCAAAATAACGTTATCTCCGGGAACCGGATCGGCATCGACGGTCCGGGGAACGCAAAGCCGAACACACTGAATGGGATTCTGCTTCAAAATGGAGCCACGGGTAATACCATTAGCGGAAACACTATCAGTGCGAACACCAGGTTTGGAGTCGAAGTCATCGGCAACATCACCAGCAACACGATCGTCACCGCGAACAAGATCGGAACCGATCCATCCGGTACTACCCGGTTAGGACCGGACACGAACCCTCTCGGAAACGGGCTGGGCGGCATCTCGATCGGCACCGGCGGCGCTAACGGCAATTCGAAGTTCAACCAGGTTACGTCCAACGTCATCTCCGGAAATACGGGAAGCGGCATTTCGATAGCGAGTCAGGATAATCAGGCTCAGTTCAACATCGTCGCTTCGAACCGTGTCGGCGTGAACGTGACCGGTTCAGTTCAGCTACGGAATACCGTGAACGGAATTGTGTTGGATTTCTCAGCAAACAACAACACGATAGGCGGCGCACAACACGTCAGCGGCAACCAGGTTTCGGGTAACGGCGTGGCATCCGCGGGAGTCGGCCTTATTCTTCAAGGAGGAGCCAACAACAACCTCATCGAGAATAACGACATCGGCCCGAACAATCTCGGCACCGGCGGCGGCGCCCCGACCGACCTCCTGAATGGACGTCAGGTTAGTAATAAGGGCGGCGGCGTGCTGATTCAGGGTACCGCTTTTGCGAACAGGCTGTTGTTCAACAACATCGCCTTCAACAATGACAACAACACTGTTTCCGGCATCACTCACAGTTCAACCGGGAATTTCAACAAGTTCAGCCAGAACAGCGTATTTTTGAATCCGCCTGATATCGCTCCTGCGACTCCTCAGATCGTCGACTCGGCGGGACAACAGGGCATGACCAATGCTGAGATTGCGCCGGGCCCAAATCCGCCGCTTACAACATTGATCAAGATTGATTCGGCTACAACGGTTTCGAGTTCTGGCCAGAGCACGATTACGGGAACGGCCGACTTCATCAACAATGCGGTTACCGCAAACATCAATAACTCGGTCATCGAGATATTCGTAAGCCAACGAGGTTCTGAAACTACGCAGGCTCTCTCGGAGGCGCAGGCGTTCATTGGTCAGGTAACCTCGTTCCAGGTCGATCCGAGTAATCCAAACGCGGTCGATTGGTCTGCAAACCTGCAGATTCCTCAACCGTTCCTGGCTCAAACACAAACGCTCTTCCTGACGGCTACGATTACGACTGGCGATGGAAGCACTTCTCCGCTATCCAACGGAAGAGTCGCCCAGATCGTGAGCGGTGGAAGTCAGTGCGCTCTGTCGGTTAATCCGGGCGCGGTGAATTTCAGCGGCGCTACAATCGGCCAGACGACGACCCAAAACGTAGTCGTCACAAACTCCGGCTCGACCGCGGTCACGATTACGGCGTTGTCGATCACGCCGGGCGGAACCGTATTCTCGCTTGGTTCCGTACCGCTGCCAATTAACCTCAATCCGACACAGCAGGCGACGATTCCCGTTGGATTCACGCCGACAAATGCCACTCTGGTTTCCGCGACGCTGGTCATAACCAATAGCTGCACGGGAACCACCAACGTTGCATTGAACGGTACCGGAGGAGCTGCGAGGATCAACGTCATTCCGATCTCGCTCGACTTCGGGACGGTCGCTTTGAATCAGACGGTTCAACGGCAGCTTGTCATAACCAACTTCGGCACGGTGCCTCTGAACGTTACTTCGCTGGTCTTTGCGACGGGCGGACTCGGGTTCTCGCTGCCGCAGCCGAACGGTTTCACGCTGCAGCCTCAGACGAACACGACGTTGACCGTCAACTTCACGCCGACAACATCGGGAACCAAAGTGGATCAACTGAGGATCAACAGCAACGATCCAATCAATCCACAGGTTACCGTACCGTTGACCGGGATCGGCCAGAACACCCAACCTCCGGTCGTTATTGTTCAGGCGCCTTCAACCGGCTCCGCGGTTCCATCCGGAACTTCCTTCCAGGTGAGATTCGCAACCACGGATCCGAGTGGAAGCGGGCTGACGACCTTCCAGATCGACCTGTCGACAAACGGCGGCGCTACGTTCCCGTTCAATCTCGGAACCGGCGCAGCCACCGAAGGCATCAACAACACGAATGCCACCGCGCCAGGCATCGAAACCGGAACGGCCGTGCTGCGAATTCAGGTTCGGAACAACGCAGGCGTAACGGGAATCGGCCTGAGCGGTGCGTTCATAATTGGCACTCAGCCCATCATCATCAGCCCGAGCGTGGGTAGTGGTAAGTTCAAATGCAACCAGGCCGGCTCCAACATACAGGTTGGCGCCGTTCTGGTGATCAATGGACAAACCTGGCTCCTCGAAGACAACGGGGCGGGCAAGTGGGTAGTGCCGAAGACTTCCGTAGGTTCACTTGGTCAGCGGCTCAAACAGGTTTATCAGAGCCAGCCGACGCTGGTGATTACGGTTCGTAACCCGAGCGGAATTTCCTCCAACCCTCTGACACTGACAGTGGTGGAGTGATTTACGCCAGGAAGCTATAAGCTGAAGGCCGGGCAAGTCGCCCGGCCCTTTTTTTCGGAAATCAAGAAAGGAATTCGCCTGCTCGTTCACGTCGAATCGGCTCGCTGCCTCAAGTCGGCGGATGTCCCTGAAGCTCGTCCCGCTGCCGGCCGAGCTTTATCTTCTCTCGAAATATCGGAACACGACTCCGTCGCGGCCGATGGCAAATCCTCGATGGTTGTTGAAGGCAACCGCAAAGAGGTCATTACCGGTCCCGCTTTCTTGTTCGATCCACGTGCGGCCCGCATCATAGGTCCTGACGACCGCGCCCTTATATCCCACGATCCATCCAGTATTCCTATCGATGAAGCTCATACCAAACAACTGCTCCTTGAGCCTTATCGGAACTCGCTGCCATGTTGCGCCGCCATTGTCCGTGCGGAGGATAATTCCGTTGTCTCCGTCGATAAATCCCGTAGTCTCGCTGATCATCAACACACGGTTGAGATCGCCCTTCACGCCCGACTGCTGAGGGTACCAGTTTCGACCTCCATCATCAGTGTGAAGGATGGCCCCTCCTGTGCCGACGACCCAGCCGCGCCGTCCTTGAAAACTCATCTGAAAAAGTTGCGCGGTCGTGCCGCTGCGCTGCTCGCTCCACGTCGATCCCCCGTCGAGCGACGACAATATAAGCCCTTCATCTCCCACAATGAAGCCGCGGTCTCTATCGATGAACTGAATAGAATAGAGATCGGTCGGCTTGGACTTACGCCGTCCTCGCGAGGCGAATACGTTCAAGTTGAAAGTGCGCCCTCGGTCTTTGCTGATTAGAATATGGCCGGAGTCGCCGACAATCCAGATTCGATCTTTGAGCAGGAAAATGTCATTCAGGGATTCCTTAACACCGACGTTGACTTCTTGAAAGTTCCGTCCGTAATCGTCCGACCTTGAAATCAATCCTCCGGCCCCCACGATCCAGACCTGCTCTCCATCGTATGCCACGGCATTCAGGACGGCGGGTCCGCCGTCGTGCTTCAGCGTTTGCAGTTTTGACCAACCCTGCTGCGCGCTTGCGCGGGCAGCACACAGCAACAGCATAGAAGATGCCAGTAGAATAGTTTTTCGTCTCATTTGATTAATTGAATGGCTCTTTGAGCTTGAATCGCTGGACTTTTCCCGTAGAGGTTCGAGGCAGCTCCTTTATGAAGTCGATGCGCGATGGAACCTTATAAGGGGCGAGCACGCTTCTAAGATAGCTCCGCAGCTCGCCGGCGAAACTTTCCGGCGCACACCCCTGTCGGATGACCGCGAAGGCGCGAGCGGTTGCCAGTCCCCTGGCATTGATGTCCGGAACCACAGCCGCTTCGACTACATCCGCGTGGGACAGCAAAGCGGCTTCGACTTCGATTGGTGAGACCCAGAGTCCATTTACTTTGAAGCAGTCATCGGATCGGCCAAGATGATAAAAGCGAGAATCCTTGTCGCGGCGATATATATCACCCGTCTTCACCCAGCCTTCGCGGATAGCGGCTTCGGTGAGATCCGGACGCTCCCAGTACCCGGATGTCGCGCTCTCGCCCTTGATCCATAGATTGCCCGTATGTTCTCCAGCCAGTTCGTGATCCTGATCATCGAGAAGCCGGGCCTCATAACCCTTTACGACCTTACCCGTGGAGCCGGCTTGTTCGTCCCCAGCGTGATTGGAAATGAATATGTGCAACATTTCCGTGGACCCGATTCCATCGAGGATTGATAAACCGAATGCGCGATTCCATTCCTCAAAGATTCTTGCGGGAAGCGCTTCTCCGGCGGAGACGCAGAGCCTCAAGGAGCCTGTATCCAGCTTTTCGCCGCGTGCTTTAAACTCGAGCAAAGCGTTATAGAGGGCGGGCACGCCGAAAAAAACGGATGGCCTCTCTCTCTCGAAAATCTTCGCGACTCGATCCGCCGTAGGCCGCTCATCGTCCAGTATTACCGACGCTCCCGCGGCGAGCGGAAACGACAGGCTGTTCCCAAGACCATATGCGAAATAGAGCCGCGATGCCGAGTAGATCCGATCGGCCGCGCTCAAGCGGAGCACAGTCTTAGAGTAAGATTCCACGGTTGCTGGAATACCGCCGTTACGATGAAGCACGCCCTTCGGTACACCGGTGCTGCCCGATGTATAAAGAAGGAAAGCCGGAGAACTAGCTGTTAGTTGCGACTGCTCACGGAGACCCGTGTCAGCGTTGGGAGGCGCGATGTACTCGCGCGTTTTGGAATCGAGCAGCGCGACAGGCTGCTCGGTGTTTTCCAATCGCTGCGCAAGGTCCGATTCGCTGACGATCAGCTTCGCGCCTGAATCGCGGAGAATGAAGCCAATCTCGTCCGCTTGCAGGAACGTATTGATCGGCACACAGATAGCTCCGATCGAAGCGCTCGCGAGAAAAGACGCGACAAACTCCGGCGAGTCAAAGAGCAGCACGGCCGTCCTATCGCCTTTCCTTACACCTGCCGAGACGAGGCGCTTTGCCCATAGGTCAACATAGTCTCGAAGTTCGTTGTATGTGAATCTTCCGCCTCTAAAATGGATCGCATCATTATTGGCGAGGTTTCCCAGGCCGGAAGATCCGAAAAAGTAATCGTAGAGATTGAACGGGACATCGGGGCTATTCATCAGGCGCGCATTATATTCCAGGCGCTCGCGGCTCTCAATCGGCAGGATATCCCGCGACAGCCGAAGATATTGCGAAGTACTCAACCGATTCATCCTCCTTTGCCCGCTCAATCCAGCGCCACTATAATCCAGTTCCCTTCAACACTCATCGAGAGCAAAGAACTACTTTGTGCTCGCGTCGTGATAGAGAGAATGACCTCTAAGAAATCGCAGGACCTTATTAACGACCTCTCCACTGACTACAGCGCCGTGGTCGGAGATGCGAAGGTACTGGCCGTGATAGGCGCATCAGGTGAGCTGAGCCGTTTATTCTGGCCTCACATCGATTTCGGACAACATATCGAAGAATTTCGACTTGGTCTCAGGATCCAGGAGCGCTCTCGCCGGGTTCTCTGGATGGCCGACCGCAGATGGTCTCACAAGCAGTCTTACATAGAGGACTCAACCGCGCTTATTACCGAGTCGATATCCAAACGTGATCGGACTTCGGTCGCCTCCACGGTCTTCGTTCCAGCGCGACTCGAAGCCGTCGTATTCAGACTGGCGGTGTCAAATCTGGGTAAGTCGCCTCGACGTTTTTCGGTCGTGCTTTATCAACGCTGTCGCCTCGACGAGTCCATCTACGACAACACGGCTTTTATCGACGAGCCATCAACCGCCCTGGTGTTCTACCGACGCGACATTGCTTTGCTCACTGCCGCAAGCCAATCTCCTTCGACGTATCATTGTGGAGTTCATGGCGAGAGATCGAGCGCCTTCCTGTTTACGAAAACAGCTTCGAGCCCGTCCAATCCGATTGAGCACAAATCACCCGACGCGATGTTGAGTTGGGATCTCGGTGAATTAAAGCCCGGCGAGCCGGGCCGATTAGACGTTTATGTGGTACTTGCGCATTCCATCCGCGACGGCCTCGCAAGAGTCGGATCTCTAGTCGCTGAAAACGCCGATGACCTTACCATCTCTTTCCTGGAGCAGTGGAAGAGATGGATAAAGCCTGGCGCGTCGGCTCCGAGACACGGAGTGCGCCTTCAGAAGCGAACCGTATTACGGGGACGCGCTACGGCACAGCTAAAGAAACTGCCTGAGATCAGGCGACTCTACAATCGATCCCTTCTGACGATGAAGCTGCTCTCTGATCGCGAGACAGGAGCAATCATCGCGGCCCCGGAGTTTGATCGAGAACGCCGAGTGTGCGGAGGCTATGGGTATATCTGGGGACGAGACGGGGCGTTTGTTGCTCACGCCTTTGGATCTGCCGGTCACTACGACGAGGCCGAAGCCTTCTTTTCATTCGCGGCGAAGGTTCAACAGCCGGAAGGCGTATGGTATCAACGGCACTACTCAACGGGAGAGGTCGCACCGTCCTGGGGATTGATTCAAATCGATGAGACCGGCGCGATTCTGTGGGCCGCGGCCGAGCATTACTCTCTTACTCAAGATCGAGTATTTCTAAGGCGATTCTGGCCCGCCGTCGAACGCGCGGCTCAATATCTGATGGGATGCGTCGATGCTGAAAATGGATTACCCCGCGCAAGCATCGACATATGGGAGGAATATACGGCTCAAGCCGCGTACTCATCCGCGGCTGTTGCAGGTGGATTAAAGAGCGCTGCCGCGCTCGCGCATGCGCTCGGCAAAAGAACAAAGGCACAGAAGTGGTCAAACGCGGCCGGTAAAATAGGGAGCGCCATAATCGCCAGCTACTGGGAACCGGATAAAAAGTCTTTTATTCGGGCGATCAACAAGACGGTTAAAGCACACCGTGGGGGGAAGCAATCGGAAGGCATCGGTCGTGTTTCATCGCAAGGCAGGGATCAATATATTCAGCTTCGAGACCTTACGATCGATAGCAGTGTACTGGGACTGTCATTTCCTTTCGGCGTGCTGGATTGTTCAGACCCGAAGATGGTGGGCGCCGTACGCGCGATCAGAAAAACACTCTGGTGCAAAAAGACAGGCGGACTGCTGAGGTATGAAGGGGACCGCTACATCGGCGGAAACCCCTGGATACTGACCACCCTCTGGCTTGCCTTATACTATGCTCAATGCGGAGATATGAATCGCGGAATCAAGCTGCTCGAATGGACGGTTAATCATGCGACTCCTCTTGGGCTCTTTTCGGAGCAGATTGATCGTAGAAGCGGCGAGCCTATCTGGGCGGTTCCGCTCGCATGGTCACATGCAATGTTCGCTCTCGCAGCTATAAAGCTGGATCTTGTCTAAGAGGATTCAGTCGGCCGGCGTACAACTCCTTTACGCTGCACAAGGACCCTGAAGTTATCGCTGCTTCCGCCTTCGACCAGAAGATTTTTGATTGCGAGCCGATTGCTCAGGGTATCCGGGCGATTATCGCCGGATTCGCAAAGGCCAGCCGCGCGCTCCAGCAATCCATTCCGAATCAAGAAGGACGATTGGCGTTCATAACTCACCATCTCGAACCCAAGCTGCCTTCCCTGCTCTATCAACGCGGAGAAATTCACGCTCGAGGTGATGTCTTGCTCTCCAACTTTCAAAAGAGGTGATTCAGCTATGCGGTGCCTTGAAAAAGAGCGAAGTGTGCCTCCGAAGCGGTCACGGCCGTAGAGATGCGCCGCGATATCTCCGTAATCGATCGTGACCAAGAAGCCTCTATTTAATATTCGCGACACGCGCTCTAGCCATGCTATCGCATCCAGATTGACCTCGAGCATCTGACCTTCCGCTAAATCGACCCCGAGGTCCGATATATACGATTCGATAGCGCGATCCGACGGTTCTTCCCAGCAGATTGCAAATGCGGCGGAAATCGATCGTTCCAACCGCGAGTCCCCTGTTGCCCCTGTCGCCCCTGTTGCCGTGAGATCGACATAGCCTTCCTGGACACGACCCTCGTGAATTCGAGCGAGATGCGCCGGCATGGCGTCGATTAGCTCATTGGAAAAGACGATCCCCTGGAAAGGATCGGCATTCGATGCGGGCTCAAACGGAACCCAATTGACTTTCTGATCAACGGGCTCCAGCAAACGCCGCTGAGACTCCTGCATCGCGGTGCTTCTTTCAAGTATCAAGTAATTCAATTCGACAAAGATGTCCGGCCGCTCAAGCTTCATCGTGCTGATGATATCGAATGCTAGCTGCCCTGTTCCCGCGCCAAACTCGAGAATTGTCAGGGGCTCGGCGTATTCGTGGGACCACATCCCTGCGAAAGCGACGGCAAGGGTGGCTCCAAACGCCTCATGTACATTGCCGGAAGTATAGTAGTCGCCGGCTGGGCCTATCTTATTGCGGCGCGTGTTGTAATAGCCGCTTTCAGCATCATAAAGCGCTATCTCCATGAAATCGCGGAACCTGATGGGACCATCTCGGCGGATTCGCTCGGATATCTTGGCTTCGAGTGTGTCTCTTCCGGATGCCATTCGCGTGATCGCAGGCCTCATATGCAGGAAAGGCGCAAGGGACTCACCTTGCGCCTCGGACTGGATTCGATTGAGAAGCTTCTTAAGCAGCGGTTGACGGCGCGTGATTCTCTGCCGCTTCGGCGGACTCGACCTCTTCCTGGCTTACATTTCCGCGGCCAAAGACAAAGCGCGTCGGATGTTCGAGCATGATCTTGTCCTGGAGCCTCATTAATCCATAAAGCAGGGCTTCGGGCCGTGGCGGACAGCCCGGTATATAGACATCCACCGGCACGATTCTGTCGACGCCTTGCAGCGTCGCATATGTCGGGAACGGCCCGCCGGTCGAAGCGCATGCTCCCATTGCTATGCACCACTTGGGCTCAGGCATCTGATCCCACACCCGTCTGATGACCGGAGCCATTTTCAACGTCGGCGTTCCGGCTACTATCATCAAATCGGACTGCCTAGGACTCGGCCGAAACACGCCGGCTCCGAAGCGATCCATATCAAAGCGAGACGCACCGGTCGCCATCATTTCGATGGCGCAACAGGCGAGGCCGAAAGTCATCGGCCACAAGGCGGATTTCCGAGCCCAGTTAAAGACGAAGTCAATGCTGGTAGTTATGATTCCGCTCGATGACTCCAGCGTTTGTTCCTTTTGAGTTGTCATAGCACCCTTGTGTAACACACTACGCCCACTCGAAAGCGCCCTTGCACCAGGCGTAGTAATAACCGACCACCAGAATTCCTATAAAGACGAGCATCTCCGCGAGTCCGAAGATCGCAAGCTTGTCGTAAATCACGGCCCATGGAAAAAGAAACACAGTTTCGACATCAAATACGAGAAACAGCATCGCCACCATATAGAACCGGACTGAGAATCGGTCCCTGGCGTCGCCTATCGGATCGATTCCGCATTCGTATGGCAGGAGCTTCTGCCTTTCGAATACACGCCGCTGCAAGAGCCTTGAGACCCCGAGCAATGCAAGAGGCACCGTTACGGCGACGAGAAAGAAGATGATTATTGGAATGTAACCGTAGACGGGCGCCGAAAGTGGGAGATCACCCGATGCTCTCGGAAATTGGCCTGGAGCTTGAAGGAACAACACCATGGTCTGATTCATTATCTCGCTCGCTTCTGATTAAGTTTGAAGGGCATCTTAGATTTCGCGTTGAGGCGGTGTCAAGAAGGCCGGGATGGGAGGCGTGACTGATGCAGATAAGGCAGATACGAAGAGGGTGTTGTTTGCCAAAGCGCCAGGTCATCTATTAAGGTAATCGCGTGCGAAAGTGGCGGAACTGGCAGACGCGCCAGACTTAGGATCTGGTACCGTAAGGTGTGGGGGTTCGAGTCCCCCCTTTCGCACCAGAACCCATCAAATCGCGGCGGTATTTCTTGTTTTTCCTTAGCGTGTATAGAATGTTTTGTGCTTAGATGAACAGTTACTGCTAACCGCGGTGAAACCCATAAGAAAGGCCATCCAAGCTTGAGAATAACTGTTGCCGACCAAGAGCACTGCAAGAAGGAATTAGTCGTCGAGTTTTCCTCAGACGAAGTAAAGGGCGAAACGGACCGTGTAGCGGCCCAGCTCGCGCGAAGCGTCAACGTACCCGGATTTCGTCCGGGCCATGTGCCAGTGTCAGTAATCAAAACGCGTTTCAAGAAGGACCTTTCCGATGAGGTGACATCGAACCTGTTGCCTCGCGGCTTCGCCGACGCGGTTCAGAAGAACGACCTCAAGGTGCTGGGCGAGCCCTCAGTGAGCGACGTGCGACATGGTCTGGATGGCTCGCTCGGTGCGACCATCAACGTCGAGGTCGCCCCTGAATTTGAACTCTCGAGCTACAAAGGACTCCCGCTCGTAAGAAAGGTCTACAAGGTAACTGATCGCGATGTTGACGCCGCGATCGAAGACCTCCAACAGCGTTATGCCGAAATGGTCCCCGTCGAGGATCGACCCTCGCAAGCCGGCGACTTTATCTCGGCTAATCTGGCAGGGTGGTTTCAGAATTCCGAAGGTGACGAACAGGATGCGGCGAGGAAAACGGCGGATGGCGAGACCGCCGATGGCGATACTGCTGATAAGCCGGCCGATGCAAACGAAACACAAGCAGAAGAACCAAGATCAGACGAGGCTGGCGATGCAATCGAAGGCAAAGCCGATTCGGATGGGACCGGCGGCGGCGAACGCGAGCCCGATATTCCGGAGGCGCCTTTCAACGTACAGTTGGGCCAGAAAGGCCTGATCGCGGATTTTAATGAAGCCTTTTTGGGGGTCAATGTCGGAGACGAGAGAGATTTCATCGTCAATTATCCGAAGGACTACCACTCCGAGAGATTCGCGGGCAAAGCGGTTCGCTATAAAGGCGAAGTCGCCTCGATCAACATCAAAGAGCCTCCCGACGTGCCGGAGATGCTCAAGCTCATTTCCGATGAAGAGAAGACTGTTGAGGAGTTTCGAAGCGAGCTCAGGTCGCAGCTCGAGGTGCAGGCTGAATCAAAATCGAAAGAGCAGTTTAACAACGCGCTGCTCGATCTTCTCTTGGACCGGAATCGATTCGAGCTTCCGTCGGGAATAGTGGCGCTGGAGACCCGATCTCGAATGACTTCGCTTATACAGCAGTGGTCGCGAGGCGGAGTCGATTTCAGAAAGCTCAACATCAAGTGGGACCAGTTTCAGGAGGCGCAACAAAAGGGCGTTGAGAGAGATTTCAAAGCTTCCTTTATCCTGGATCGCATTGCCGACCTCGAAGGAATAACAGTTACCGACGAAGAAATTGACGAGCGTATTCAGGCAGCAGCGGCAAGCACGGGGGAAGACCCCGCTGTTTTGAGAGCACGCTTGACAAAGGAAAAAGCCGTGGCTAGTATGAAAGCGCAGGTCAGAAATGAAAGAGCTCTGGATCTTTTGATTGCTTCCGCCGACGTTCGAGTCGAGGAGGTGGACGGGTTGAACGAGGCGGCCACTAAGAGCGGCGAGGGCGAGCAAGGAGCATAAGAGGGAGCTCTGGATTGACATGCTGCTCTATCGTTCGAGTTACCCCCGCATCGATTCACACAGTTTGTCCTTTCGAAGGAACTGGTTCATTAAATCTCGATCGTAATATCAAATCATGAGCGTAGTATCTGAGTCTATGACTTCCGGTCCAGTGGGTTTTGCTCGATCACCTCATGCCGCTCTCGTACCGATGGTGGTGGAGCAGACCGCGCGCGGCGAGCGCGCCTTTGATATCTATTCAAGGCTTCTCAAAGACAACATCATATTCATCGGTACTCCTATCGATGACAACATAGCCAATCTCATAGTGGCTCAGCTTCTGTTTCTGGAAGCCGAGGATCCCGATCGCGACATTTCACTCTACATAAACAGTCCCGGCGGTTCCATAACCGCTGGCCTCGCCATCTATGATACGATGCAGTTCATCAAACCCGATCTAATCACTTTTTGCCTCGGTCAATGCGCGTCGATGGGATCGCTTCTTCTGGCGGCTGGCGCGGCCGGAAAGCGATTTGCACTTCCAAATTCTCGAATCCTCATACATCAACCTTCAATAATGGGCGGGATATCCGGTCAAGCAAGCGATATTAAGATTCACGCCGAAGAGATCATGCGGATGAGGGAACTAACCAGCCAAATTCTAGCCAAGCACACGGGGCAGGACATCGAGACGATCGAAAGGGACGTAGAGCGCGACCGGATAATGAACGCGTATCAGGCCAAGGAGTACGGACTCGTTGATCAGGTTATCTCTCATCGAGAGTAAGGACCGGCAGGGTAGACGAATTTTCGATCAGAAAGAGTGATGAATGAGACGAGGCGAGGATACACTACGCTGTTCTTTTTGTGGAAAATCTCAAAATGAAGTCAAAAAACTCATAGCGGGACCCACCGTATATATCTGCAACGAGTGCATCGATATTTGCAATGAGATCATTACCGATGATCAACAGCAGGAAACCGCCGCGCGGCGGCCGCCTCTTCCGAAACCGGTCGAGATCAAGGAATTCCTCGACGACTACGTAATAGGACAGGACGAAACCAAGAAAAAACTGGCGGTCGCGGTCTATCAGCACTACAAGCGAATAGACATGATCAAGCGCCGCTCCTCCGACGTTGAAATCCAAAAATCCAACATAATGTTGATCGGGCCCACCGGGACCGGGAAAACGCTGCTTGCGCAGACCCTTGCGAGAATGCTCAACGTGCCGTTTTCCATCGTGGATGCGACGACTCTGACCGAGGCCGGTTATGTGGGCGAGGACGTAGAGAACATCATTCTTAAACTGCTCCAGTCAGCCAACGGCGACATCGAACGCGCGCAGACCGGAATAATCTATATCGATGAGATTGATAAAATTTGCCGCAAGGATGAGAACCCTTCGATCACTCGTGATGTTTCAGGCGAAGGGGTTCAGCAGGCTCTTCTGAAGATCCTTGAAGGTACGGTGGCCAACGTACCGCCCCAGGGAGGGCGCAAACACCCGCACCAGGAATTCTTTCCGGTCGACACCACCAACATACTCTTCATTTGCGGCGGCGCATTCGTAGGGCTCGAAAAGGTGGTTGAAAAGAGAATCGGCAAAAAGGCGCTTGGCTTCAATGCCAACGTCAAGAGCGTGCTTAAGCGGCGGATCAGCGATACGCTGGCTCAGATCGAGCCGGAAGACCTGATAAAATTCGGCTTGATTCCGGAATTCGTCGGGCGGCTTCCGGTCGTGGGAACGCTCCACGAACTGGATGAAGCAGCGATGGTTGAAATTCTGACGCAGCCGAAGAACGCGCTTGTAAAACAGTATCAGAAGCTCTTCGAGTACGAGGGCGTCAAACTCCGCTTCACGGACGAAGCTTTGGTCGCGGTGGCTCGAATGGCTTGCGAACGAAAAGTCGGAGCACGCGGATTGCGAATGATCCTGGAAGAGCTGATGCTAGACGTCATGTACATGCTTCCGTCATACAAGAAGGTCAAGGAATTCGTTTTGACCGGCGAGATGGTGGAAACGCGTAGAGCGTCGTTCCCGGTGCTGGAGAAGGCGGGATAGCATATCCCAGCTTGATCACCGGGTCGTTCGCGAAGGCCGTGAGTTAGTCTGACTTTGGATGAAGGCTCCTCCTCCATCTTTCGGCTGCCTGGTAAGCGATGCGAGTGAAGTTCGGGATCTGGAGTGAAGTTCGGGATCTGGAGTGAAGTTCGGGATCTGGAGTGAAGTTCGGGATCTGGAGTGAAGTTCGGGATCTGGAGTGAAGTTCGGGATCTGGAGTGAAGTTCGGGATCTGGAGTGAAGTTCGGGATCTGGGACGATAACGATGAATGAGTTCACTGACAACACGCCTAACGACGTCGTGCGATGTCCTATGGTGCCCATCCGGGACGTAGTCGTTTTCCCATACACGATGGTCGCCTTTGTAATCGGACGGCCGGCCAGCGTGCGCGCCCTTGAATCGGCGCTTAAAGGCGATAAGACTATATTTCTGGCTACTCAGCACGACGCAACCGTCGATGAGCCCGGCGTCGACCAGGTCTATACCGTAGGAACAATCGCGAGAATAACTCACAACGTCAGACTGCCCGATGGAAATATTAAGGTCATGGTCGAGGGCGTCGAGCGCGCGCGCTTCGTTCGAATCGAGGACAACGGCGAGTATTGGACCGCTACGCTCCGCAAAGCCGCCCATACGCCTGAGCCGCGGTCGCGGGTTAACGCACTGGTCGGGCGCGTAAGCTCGCTGGTCGATCAATACGTGCGCCAGTACACCGACCTTGCCAACCCGGAGACTTTGACCGCCGCCTTGCGCAATGACGATCCTGCCCGACTGTGCGACACCGTTTCATCCAATCTCAAAATAGCGGTTGAGGATAAACAGGGCCTTCTCGAAATATTCTCACTTCAGGACAGACTCGTCAGGCTCGTAGAAGTCCTGGAGATCGAGCTGGAAAAAATCCAGGTTGATCGCGCTATACACGGCCGCGTAAAGCGGCAGATGGAGCGCGCTCAAAAAGAGTACTACCTTAACGAGAAGATCAAGGCGATTCACAAAGAATTGGGGCGCAAAGACGAAAAAGCCGAGCTTGAAGAGCTGAAACAGAAGATCGAAGCGGCAGGCATGCCTAAGGACGCTCACGAAAAAGCCATGGCGGAGCTTCGCCGGCTCGAGCAGATGCCTCCCATGTCCGCCGAGAGCACGGTATCAAGAAACTACCTCGATTGGCTGCTCGCGGTGCCCTGGAAAGAAAAGACCGAAGAGGTTCGCGATATTCGAGCCGCTCAGGAGATCCTGGACGCCGATCACTTCGGGCTTGAGAAGGTAAAAGATCGCATACTCGAATATCTCGCCGTCCGGCAACTCGTGGAGAAACCCCGCGGATCCATTCTCTGCTTTGTCGGGCCTCCTGGAGTGGGCAAAACCAGCCTCGGGAAATCGATTGCCAAAGCTACCGGCAGGAAGTTTGTCCGTCTTAGCCTCGGCGGCGTCCGCGACGAAGCAGAGATCAGGGGTCATCGCCGCACCTATATCGGAGCGCTTCCCGGCCAGATCATTCAAATGATGAAAAAGGCGGGTACGATAAACCCGTTAATGATGCTGGACGAAGTCGATAAACTGGGAATGGATTTTCGCGGAGATCCATCCGCGGCGCTCCTCGAAGTGCTGGACCCGGAGCAGAATTCCACATTCCACGATCACTATCTCGACGTTGAGTACGATCTGTCGCAGGTTATGTTTATAGCGACCGGAAACGTACTGCATACTATTCCGCCCGCCTTGCAAGACCGGCTCGAGATAATAAGGCTGCCGGGTTATACCGAACGGGAAAAGCTCGAGATCGCCAAAAGGCATCTCGTTAAAAAACAGCTTGAAGCGAATGGGATCAGGGAGGAGCAGGTTCAGTTCGCCGACGACGCTTATACAACTATCTCTCAGTTTTACACGCGAGAAGCCGGCGTTCGCAATCTGGAGCGCGAGATCGCCGCGGTTCTGCGCAAGATCGCTCGCCAAATCCTGAGCTCGGACGATGCCGACGGTTTCAAGACAATAATCACAGCGGAAGCAGTGAAAGAACTTCTGGGACCGACCAGATTCAGGCCGCAAGCGGCAATCGAAAGAAACGAGATTGGCGTCTCGACCGGACTTGCGTGGACCGAAGCCGGCGGAGAAGTGCTTCACATCGAAGCGACGCTGATGCCTGGCCGCGGCAACGTAACTCTTACGGGCAAGCTCGGAGAGGTGATGCAGGAATCCGCGCACGCCGCTCTCTCGTGTGTGCGGGCGCGCTCGAAGAGCCTTGGACTCGCTTCCGACTTCTATAAGAAACTCGACTTGCATCTTCATGTGCCGGAGGGAGCGATTCCAAAGGACGATCTGGTAGAAGTGCCGGACGACGTGAAACAGGCGCTTGGCATCCACACCGCTGAATATATAGACGATGTATGGAGCATAGCGCTCGAATTGCCCCTGTCGAAGGATAAACCAGAAGTCGACAGGACGCCGGTTCCGATCTGGGGGCAACCGCCGTCAGGCGACGCCCCTTCCAGCAACCAGGTTATCGAGTAAACGGAGGCGCGTCCTCCTAAAACGCTGCGCCATAAACGGCGCCTTACTTACTGCGTTCCCGATACCCCTGATCATTCAATCTGTTTTTTTTCGGCGATCAGAACCTTTTATTTTGTCGGCCGATGAGAATTAAGAGCGCGGTTTTCGTAACGAGTGCACCCGGACCTGAACAATATCCACGTGATGGAAGGCCGGAGATAGCCTTTATCGGCAGATCTAATGTAGGCAAGTCAAGCTTGATCAACAGTCTGTTGGATAGCAAGGGACTTGCGCGGACCAGTTCGACTCCGGGACGCACTCAGCTAATCAATTTCTTTCTCATCAATGACTCTTTCTACTTTGTTGATCTACCCGGCTATGGCTGGGCTCGCGCGCCGGAGCACATCCGACGCGCCTGGGGACCGATGGTGGAGCACTACCTTGCGACTCGATCAAACCTTGTGCTATCAATTCTCATCACAGATTCGCGGCGCGGCCCCACCACCCTCGACCTGCAAATGAAAGAGTGGCTAATAGGAACCGGAAAGCCGTTTGTCGTGGTCTCAACTAAATCCGACAAGCTCAGCGCCAATCAATTGAAGTCGGGCATGAATCAGGCACATAAATTGATCGGAACCACCGTTATCCCGTATTCGTCGGTGACCAGACGCAACCGCGAAGCTGTATGGGCGCAAATCGCGAAGACGCTGGGCTCTTGACGACCTCACCCTTAGAAATTCCGTGAAGAAGAGCAGCTATTGACCCACCAGAAACTAAACCGTACATCCCGACGCGGGCCTGCCAAGGACCGATGGGTGTCGCGGATCAGAACACGGTCACCGCGGCCGGCGGCCCGAGACTGAAGATTGCAGAGGAATTTATGGCAGAAGAAATAAATGAGTTGATGGACATAGGCGAACTGAAGGAGATGTCCATTTCAAAGCTAACCCAGATCGCGAAGGAATTGGATATTCCAGGCGCGACCGGAATGCGCAAGCAGGAGATCATCTTCAAAATCTTGCAGGCGCAAACCGAAAAATCCGGACTGATCTTTTCCGAAGGCGTGCTCGAAACGCTCCCCGACGGATTCGGATTCCTGCGAGCGCCGGATTACAACTACCTACCCGGGCCCGATGACATCTATGTCAGCCCATCCCAAATACGAAAATTCGACCTGAGAACCGGGGACACCATTTCAGGACAGATACGGCCGCCGAAGGAAGGCGAACGATACTTCGCCCTGATTAAGGTCGAAGCGATCAATTTCGAGCCGCCGGAGATCGCTCGCGAACGCGTTTTCTTCGACAATCTGACCCCGCTTTATCCGGCCGAGAGGCTGCGCCTTGAAACCGATATGGACAATCTCGGCGCGCGAGTGCTCGATCTGATGACGCCGATTGGAAAGGGTCAACGCGCGCTCATCGTGGCCCCCCCTCGAACCGGCAAGACGATGCTCCTTCAGAACATCGCGAATTCGATCACTCGCAATCACTCTGAAGTGACCTTGATCGTTCTCCTAATAGACGAGCGGCCTGAAGAAGTCACCGATATGCAGCGATCAGTTCACGGCGAGGTTATCAGCTCGACCTTTGACGAACCGCCTACCCGCCACGTACAGGTCGCGGATATGGTCATTGAAAAAGCCAAGAGGCTCGTCGAGTACAAACGCGACGTCGTGATCCTTCTCGATTCGATAACAAGGCTCGCGCGGGCGCATAACTCGGTCGTACCTCCGTCGGGCAAGATTCTGTCCGGCGGTATCGATTCAAACGCGCTCCAAAAACCGAAGCGGTTCTTTGGTTCGGCTCGTAATATTGAAGAAGGCGGCTCGCTCACGATAATCGCGACCGCATTGATCGATACGGGCTCGCGCATGGACGACGTGATCTTTGAAGAATTCAAGGGCACCGGCAACCTCGAGATAAACCTGGATCGCAAGTTGACGGAAAAACGCATCTTCCCCTCAATGGACATCAACAAATCAAGCACGCGTAAGGAAGAGCTTCTCCATTCAGCGCAGGACCTCAATCGAATCTTCGTGCTCCGGCGCGTGCTCTCTCAGCTTTCAGCGACCGAAGCCATGGAATTGCTTCTGGACAAGCTGAGCAAGACAAAGTCGAACTCCGAGTTTCTCGATTCCATGCAGACATAGAACACCAACCGCGGGGTACATTACAGCTTTTCAACGGCAACCCTGGTCTCGCTGACGGCTGTCAGCGAAGACACTTCCGCGACTTTGGTTTCATACTACTATTAATCATGAGGAGAACTAACTAGTGAACATCCTTCTGGCCGCGAGCGAGGTAGTTCCTTACGCAAAGACCGGCGGACTCGCCGATGTGGCGGGCGCGCTGCCGAAGGCGCTTGCCCAGACCGGGCACAACGTCAGCGTGGTTATGCCGCGATACAACCTGCCAAAGATTAGCGGCCTCGGCGAACAGATGCCGGGAGCTCTCATGGTTCCTTTCGACTTCGAGCAACGCCCGGTTTCAGTCTTTGTAGATCGCTCCGGTCCAGTTCCCGTTTACTTCATTGATGCTCCGCAGTACTACTCTCGACCGGGACTTTACGGTGAACCGGACGACGCGGAGCGTTTTGGATTCTTCAGTCGAGCTGTTCTGGAGCTGGCAAAGGCGCTTGGAGAGCAGCTTGATATACTGCACCTCAACGACTGGATGACCGGCCTCGCCTGTGCGTATCTCCGGACTGTTTATTCCAACGATCCTTTCTTCTCTCGGACCAAAACACTCTTCACAATTCATAACATGGCGTTTCCCGGGGTCTTTTCACCCAGCCTGCTGCCGAAGCTCGACCTGCCGGAATGGCTGAATCGCACGGACGATGGAATCGAGTTCTATGGTGATGTGAGTTCCTTAAAGGCCGGGCTGGTTTTTGCGAATGCGATATCAACGGTCAGCCCAAAGTACAGCAAAGAAATCCAAACCGAAGAATTCGGGGAGAAGTTCGAAGGACTGCTCAGGGCTCGATCCCACGTCCTCTTCGGAATCCTCAACGGCGTCGACTATGACGAATGGGATCCTTCGAACGATTCGCTGATCGCGGCCCGCTATTCCCCTGACGACACCAGCGGCAAGACGGAGTGCAAGCGAGACCTTCTTCGAAGCTTCAGCTTGCCCGAAGACATTAACCGGCCAGTCATAGGGTGTATTTCCCGCTTGTCCGATCAAAAGGGGTTCGATCTTATTCTGGATGTGGCGGACCGCCTGATGGATCGCGGCGCAATGCTCGTCGTATTGGGATCCGGCAGCGAGTACATCGAAAAGCGCTTGCGGGAGATTCGTGATCGGCGTCCTGGCCAGTTAGGACTGTACATAGGCTTTTCCAACGATCTTGCTCACAAGATCGAAGCGGGATCGGACATGTTCTTGATGCCATCGCGCTTCGAGCCCTGCGGGCTGAATCAAATGTACTCTCTCAGATATGGCGCCATCCCGATAGTCCGCGCGGCGGGCGGCCTCGACGACACCATAGTCAATTTCGACCGCACAACCCGACAGGGAAACGGATTCAAGTTCCACGAGTACGATTCAACACGCCTGTTGGAAAAAGCCTATGAGGCGCTGATGGTCTATGCCGATCAGGAGCTCTGGCGCGCCTTGATGCAAAACGCAATGCGGGCGGATTTCTCCTGGAAAGCATCCGCGGCCCGCTACGGCGAGCTTTATGAACGGCTCGCCGCGGACACCAGTGCGGTGGGCGTTTAAACCGGGACCTGCTATTATTCTTCATTGCTGGAACGACTACTGTGGAGGAACCTATGAGCGACTTTGTGAGTGAGGTAACGGATAACACGTTCGAACAGGAAGTCATTAGAGCCGACAAGCCGGTGCTCGTCGATTTCTGGGCCGAATGGTGTCAGCCGTGTAAGATGCTGGCTCCCACCGTCGAGTCAGTTGCGCAAAAATACGCCGATAAGGCTAAAGTAGTGAAGCTCAACGTCGACGACAGCGGCGCAACCGCTCAACGATACGGAATTAAGGGGATCCCGACCCTCATCCTGTTTAAGGGCGGCAACGAAGCGGATCGCGTCGTGGGCACCACATCCAAAGAAAACATCTCCAGGATGATCGACCGCGCTCTTGGCAACTAAGTAAAAGAGGTCCGATATACAGGCGCATAGCAGTTCCAGCCGTGCGCCTGTATGTCTGTCTGGGTAGACTCAACTGAATCCATATCGGGAATATGATGAAAAACATCGTCGTTATAGGCGCGCAGTGGGGCGATGAGGGAAAGGGAAAGGTCGTCGATATTCTCGCGCCATATTTTTCGGTTGTCGCGCGATATCAGGGCGGTCACAACGCAGGCCATACCGTCCGAATCGGCGATTTGAAGTTTGTACTGCATTTGATTCCCTCTGGTATTCTTCACCCCGATTGCATCTGCGTGATCGGCAATGGTACGGTAGTGGCGCCGGAAGCGCTGAGAGCAGAGATCGATCAGCTCAATCAAAATGGCATAGATTGCCGCGAGCGGCTGTTCATATCCAGCCGAGCGCATCTGATTCTCCCTTATCATACAGCCATCGAACGCGCTCGTGAGAAAGAGCTCGGCGTGAACGGCGTCGGTACCACGATGCGCGGAATCGGTCCGGCCTACGAGCACAAGGCAGCCCGCGTGGGCATTCGCGCCGGAGACCTGCTGTTCCCGGATCTCGTTCGCGAACGCATAATCGAGAACACCCGAAACGCAAATCGGGAGCTCGTTTCTCTGGGCGCGGAGTCTCTGCCGCCTGAGAAGTCGGCCGATGAATTTCTCGCCGAAGCCGCCATTATCAAGGACTTTGTTCGAGACACTGCCGTCATGCTCAACGAGGTTGTATCGAGCGGCGGATCGGTGTTACTCGAAGGCGCTCAGGGCACGCTCCTGGATGTAGACCACGGAACCTATCCATACGTCACATCCTCTAACGCAACCGCCGGTGGAGCGGCGATTGGAACAGGGCTTTCGCCAAAACTGGTGACCGGCACGCTCGGAATAACCAAGGCATACACTACACGGGTGGGCGGAGGCCCCTTCCCCACCGAGCTTCGCGACGAAACCGGAAAGTATCTGATCAAACGAGGAAATGAATACGGTGCATCCACGGGGCGGGAGCGCAGAACGGGCTGGTTTGATGCCGTTGTCGTTAAGTATTCAACAATGTTGAACCAGTTCGATGCGCTCGCGCTGCCGAAGCTGGACGTGCTGGATGAGTTCGAAGAAATCAAAATCTGCACAGCTTATCGCTGGAAAGATCAAGTCATAACCGACTTTCCCCATAGCTCCTTCGTGCTCGAAGAGTGTGAGCCGATTTATGAGTCACATCAGGGCTGGAAACAGGCGACGACCGGAATCACCGAGTTCGACGAGCTTCCCGCCGCCGCAAAAGAGTATATACATCGAATCGAGCAGCTTTGCGGAGCTCCCGTCGCATTGATATCTACAGGCCCCGAACGCAACGAGACCATAATACGAAGAGACTCCGCGGTTGCGGCCTGGATGACGCCGCCCACATAAACCCGCCTCTTATTCGCTCTCTAGAATTACCTGTGCAATCGCAAGATCGTCCGAATGGCTTATCGAAAGGTGAATCGTGGAAGCGCCGATCTGTTCGAAGCGTTTCAAAGCGTTTCCGGCAAGTCGAATTCTGGGCGGACCATGGTCTGATGTAATAACTTCAATCTCACGCCACCCGACGCCGCTCGACCAACCCGTGCCCAGCGCCTTCATAGCCGCTTCTTTTGCCGCGAAGCGCGCGGCGTAGCTCTCAAATGGATGCGATTTGCTCTCGCAGTATCGGATTTCTTCTTCGGTAAAAATCCGATCGCGAAATCTGTCTCCGAGGCGATTCATTGCCTCTTCAATGCGCGAAAGATGCGCTAAATCGATGCCCGTTCCGAGAATCATGCGTCAGATCCAATATCGATGGGTTTATACCGCAATCTCCAGCAGGTCTTCTCCAGCGATTGTCTGATCGAATACCGATCGAGCTTCACTGAGAAGCGCATCGTGTCCATTATAACGGGAGCTAAAATGCGTGATGACCAATCGTCCGGCGTGGGCCTCTCGGGCGACCGTCGCCGCTTGAGCCGCGGTTGAATGGCCGTACATCGCTGCTTCCTCCGTCAGATCACCTGCGTAAGTGGCCTCGTGTATGAGGAGATCAGCGTCGCGTGCAAGGCGGACGCCTTCCGCGCTGGGCCTCGTATCCGTACAGTAGGCGATGCTTTTACCGGGACGCGACGGCCCGAGTACATCACGAGGATCTACCGACCGGCCATCATTGAGACGAACTCGTGTCCCCCCCTGGAGCCGCCCAAACATCGGGCCGCGCTCAACCCCCAGGGCCAGCGCACGCTCGAGGTTGAATTTGCCGGGCCGAGGCTTCTCTTCGATTCGAAAGCCGAGATCATAGATCCTGTGATCAAGAGGAGCAGTAGTTACCGCGTACCTTTCAGTCTCGTGCACGATCAGTGTACCTTTCAACGAGTCGTTCACCGCGGCGGATTCCCTTCCCGATGCGCCGCCGTTAATCCCGCTGAACCGGGATGCGCTGATCTCGCGCAGGTCCAGCGGATAATTTACAAATACGGTCTTCAGTCTCGACAGCACGTCGAGGTATTCGCGGATACCGGGCGGACCGACTATAACCAGCGGCCGTTCGCGCCCGTCGAGACCCATAGTCGAAAGCAATCCAGGTAAACCGTTGAAATGATCTCCATGCAAGTGAGTTATGAAAATCGCCGTGAGCCTGCTGGTTCGCAAGCCGGCGCGCATTATCTGGTGTTGCGTAGCCTCCCCGCAATCGAAGAGCATCCATTCATCCTCACGCACCACAGCCAGTGCGCTCACGTTGCGCTTGAGCGTCGGCTTGCCGGAACTGGTGCCCAGGAGAATCGCCTTCACCAAGGTAAAATAACATAAAAGTCATCGACGAGGAGTTCATGGCAATGCGGAATACTTTTAAACCTGCAGGATGAATATGTTCGACCATCCATTCTCGTTTTTGAGTCGAATCCGATTAGGACCTGACTGAAGGTTGAGTTGACTCATGCTTCCCTTCGCCAATAATTTCACGCCTGATGGTTTAATCATCAAATTGGCGGGCGGGGCCACGATGCGTCCGTTGACTTCCAATTGAAAGCTTGAAGCGGAGCCATTCACTTTCATCGTGAGCTTCGAGCCATTGAAGGACGCATTGGTGAGAGAGACGGCGCCGGGGTCCCCGATTCCGAAATCGATCAGGGCCTCCGCGCTGCGATGGCCGGAGCGATCGATCAACACCGCGCTAAGGCGTTGTGCAGTCGGCGCCGCGCTCAGCCCTCTGATCGTGAACTGAGTCTCTGAACGGCCCGAAGCACTCGCGGCAAGGGGGATGATGACAGATGGAACGACGGCTCGTCCTCCACTATCCACGACACTGATATTCGCCTGAAGGAAATCGCCATCGCGATCGATCCCGGTGCAGGCGACCTCCAAAGAATCGCCCTCCAGATGAGAATCAGCACCGAAGATCGTAGGCGCACGGCCGATCACGCCTCCCGTTGTAGTCGCTGTGATCGTGAAATCGGCATCGCCGGGGCCGAAGTTAGCTACTGCCATATAGTAGATGCCCGGACTCAGCGGCGGCGCGCTCGCCGAGTTGATGAGGATCGTTTCCACACTCGCTGGAGTTGCGGATCTGTAGTCCGCGATAACAGCGTGCGTCTGGTTGATGACCGGATGTCCAAAACGAGCGAAGAGGTCAACGTCGGCGTTGCCCCTTAGATCGATCCTCAACTGGGACGCGCCGCCGGGGATTACGATCGAATAGTGAATATGACTGAGCACCCCAAGACCCGGCGGCGGCGCGAACAGGCTTCCCGTCTGCGGCGATCCGGAAACAAGCGGCACGACCGTTGTTGAATCGAACAAGGCTTTTGCTTGATAACCAAGATCGTCGATCACTTCGAGGTCGTTATTAGTAATCGACTGATGCTCGCCCGCGCGAAGCGTCGGATCCATTATGCCGAGATATTGCCCCGTCAGTTCATCATCCTTCCAATGAGCCGGCGACCTGCCGTCGCCGCTTGTACCATCAGGCAACCCCGTTGATAAAGGAAGGTTGAATCCGGCGGCGAAGAAGACCTGCTCGCCTCCGGAGGCAAGCACTCGCGAAGCCGTCGAAAAACTCGACGCCGTTTCAGGGCGAATCCTGAACATATCCATCAATGTTGGTTGAATTGCCGTAGTGGGATTGAGATCCCGGCCGCCCGCGGATGAAATGAATCCGAGCACGTGCCCAAGCTCGTGTGTAGCAAGAGCGACAAAGTCCAGCTTGTCTCCATCGACGCCGTCGCTCGCGTCAAAGTCGAATTTGATTTTCGAGTTGATCGCGATTGCGGGCGGCGCGCCAAAATCGGTGCGCTCGCCATCAGCGTCGGCAACTGGGTTCAACAAATCCAAAGCACGAAGCGTCGCGGAGGACATTAATAAACCCGAATATGTTCCGTGATCGGTCGGTAGGGCTCTCGCGGGAAGCGATGAATAGAGCGCCTTCTTTTCATTCGGATAAGGCCCGGAAACCAGATCCGCCAGGGCGCCGGCATAAAGGGCGTTGCCCCCGAGTATCTGGCCATCGCTAACGTCAACGACATCGTCGCTCGCTTGTGCGCCGAAAAAGGTCGGGCCGAAGTCGACTTCCACGACAACCGTAAGCACGGTTTGAATCTGCGCCTCCCATTGAGCGGCAGCTCGTCGGAGTCCATCAATTGCTTCCGGAAAATTCTGTAACTGCGGCGTGCCTCGCAGGACAATTCTCAAGCCAGTCCGAGGAACACCCGCGGAGTCCGGAGGTGTCAATAAGATCGAAGCCGCTCCGGGTTCGCGCTGCCTTAGTGCGTGAGCTTGCTCAGCAGGTGCTTGGAGGCAAACGGCCCGCCCATTGATCATCCTGTGAGCGAATGTTCCAAGAGTCCCGCCCTCCGACCATTGTGTATCGCTCAAGCTCTTCTCTCGCAGCGTGCTGTGAGACGGAGGGTCTACTTGACGAGAGGCGGCGCGGTTGATCGACGGCGCGAAGGGAGAAAGCGCGAAAACGCCCGACATCAAAAGGACCAGATAATGAGTAGGGGATCCATGACTCTTTAACATCTGTTCTTACCGGATTCTGAGCGTCCATGACTTGCGCTTGCGCCGCGCGCTTCGGACGCCATCCCGCATAGTGTAAGAGAGTATCGAAACAAAGGCTAGAACTCGATACTCTTTCATACCGCATCGTATCTATTCTGCCGCTAGTCGCAATACAGTCGCCGACATGATTGCTCAGCGCCGAATCACCGGGACCTCCGTCGAGAGCGTCAGCAATATGGTGAAGTAATTCGTTAGAGTAGCTACGCAGGGTAGCCATTTACATTCTTAACAAACTCTTTACCGTCTTTTGACAGCGTTCAGGACACAATTGAGGTTCAATCAACGTATGCTTAGAGTCAGCAAGCTTTTTGGCAATGTCAGATGTCGACCAGGAGGATTCATGAAAACAGGTGGTTTTGTTAAGACAAGCTGTACCGCAACAATTTTCGCACTGATGCTCGGCCTAATCGGGACAACCGCTGCGCAAACCGCGGCCGACGTAAAGCCGCCGGACACGCCCGCCGGCCGCACTCTGGCAGGCTTCCTTGCAGCCTTCAATACAGGTGAGGCGGATACGCTTCGCCGTTTTCACAAAGAACACGGCGACGGCGAACAGCTCGTTCAGGAAGATCTCAATTTCTATAACCAGAGCGGCGGGCTAAAGCTCGTCAGAGTGATCCAGTCATCCGACTACACGATCGAAGTTCTCGTTCAATCCAATAAAAACGAGCGCTGGCTCAGATTGTCGATGGAAGTCGAAAAACATACGCCGTATGCGATTGCCGACATTCGCGTCCAACCCTCGTCCCGTCCGGACGACAACCAGTCTTCCGCGAAACCAGGCGGCGACGGCGAGCAGGCGCCGTCTGCCCAAAAGAACATGACCGATGCTCAGATCGTTTCTTCCGTCGCTGCCTATCTGGACGAACTGGTCAAGCAGGATAAATTCTCCGGAGTCGTATTGATCGCAAAGAACGGCAAGCCAATCTTTGAAAAAGCATACGGCCTCGCGAACAAATCGAAGAATGTCGCTAACAACAACGAAACGAAATTCAACCTGGGCTCGATGAACAAGATGTTCACAGCCGTCGCTATTGCTCAATTGGTACAGGCTGGAAAGCTTTCATTCGAGGACACGGTCGGCAAGTATCTGCCGGATTATCCAAACAAAGAGGTCGCCGCGAAAGTGACGATTCACCAGCTTCTAACTCATACCTCCGGCTTGGGGTCGTATTGGAATGCACGTTTCGACGCCAGGAAAGCGTCAATTCGAAGTGTATCGGATTATCTGGCGTTGTTCGCGGATGAGCCCGCGCCGCTCGAGCCCGGCAAGAGATTTCAGTACAGCAACTCCGGGTACATCGTACTGGGTGCGATCATCGAAAAAGTATCAGGCAAGAGCTATTACGACTATGTGAGAGAGCACATCTACAAGCCGGCCGGGATGAATGATACCGATGCCTACGAAATGACCGCCGAGCCTTCTAATCTTGCGATGGGATACACCGCGGAAGGCGCCGGAGATGGCGGAAGACATGAAAACGGCGCCACGCGCCCGAACCGCGGCGGACCGGCCGGAGGCGGCTATTCAACGGTAGAGGACCTCTTGAAATTTCACGTCGCGCTTCGGGATCATAAATTATTAAACGAAAAATATACCGAGCTTGTCACAACCGGAAAGGTATCGATGGGCGGCGCAAAGTATGCCTACGGGTTTGGAGAAGAGATCATAAATGGAAAGCGCGTAATCGGTCACAACGGAGGCGCGCCGGGAATCGGCTCCGATTTGAGCATGTATGCGGATCTTGGATACACAGCGGTCGTGATGACTAACTATGATCCGCTGTTGATGATGCCGGTAGTAAGAAAGATTCGCGAAATGATTACGCTCTCGCGATAGGCATTCAATCGGATATTAGCTTCGCGCTCAATCCTTCAGCCTATACACGATGAATTGATGAGCAGGATTGGGGCCGAGAAGACCTTCTCGCTCGTAGTTGTCGTTGATGAAGCTGATGATATCAGGGTAGGGCAGCGCTTGAATGTCTTCATCGACGTTCAGAATCAGACGAGGCCGGTTCCGTCGCAAGTCCTCAATAAATCTCTCGTGGGCCTCGCGCCAGAATCTTTCGCCCGGCGGCCCCTCTGTCTTAGTGACCTCGGGATAGAAGTGGCCGGTAAAGTAATAGGGGGTCAGATACCGCGATGCCGGCCGACAGCCCGAACGCCAGTAGACATCAAGAGCGTAGCCCCAGATATAAAGCGGCAGACCGGCGCCGACTCTGCGCCGCATTTCACCGGCTATTATCTCTGCTTCATCCTCCCGAGTGGTCATACCCCACGCCTTGCTCCAACGCGTACGGGCGCCGCTCAGCGTCTCGAAGGCCAGGACGGCCGTGCGTTGATGAAATCTTATAAAGCTGAACAAGAAAAGAGCGCCCAGTATCGAAGCCGCAAGCCGCCGGGTTCGCTTCTTCCGAGCCGCTATTAAGCCGATGCCTCGCGCTCCCAACAGCGCCAGCGCGGGAAGGCATTGAATAAAGTAGTGGCCGTAAAAGCGGCCGCTCGTGAACACACCCGATAGCGAGCAAACTCCCCAGAGTCCGATGACAAGATCGGAAGATAATCGCCCTTGCTCGCCGATTACTTCCGCTTCGTTCCGGTGTCTTAACGCGCGTATCACCGGAACCGCGGCGAGCGCCCAGAGCACGATATTAAAGAGCAGATATCCGAGGCTGCGGGTTACCATGAATCTCAGCCAGAGATCCCGCGGCAACGAGCCGATATAAAAGGCGCCCAGCACAACCGCATTGCGCCAGAAACCCGCGAGCGTACCCGTGGACCCTAGCCATACGACGAAAAGCGCCGCGACCAGAATAACTCCAGCGGCGATAACCGCCAGCCGCGCCGCCGAATTGATGATCCGCTTATACAGGCCAATGTCGCGGCCTCTGCCCAGATAAATGTGAATGCATTCATAGATGACAAAGAAGAGACAATTGAAGACTGCTACCTGCTTGAATAGCGCCGCTGCTCCCGTAAGAATACCGGCAAGGAAAAAGTTCCACCGGCCCTCACTTCTCACTCCTCTGACGAAATATAAAAACGACGCCGTGTACGGAAGCGCCATCAGCAGCTCTGTGTTGGCCGCCATCGTATCTTGCGTGAAGTAGTTCGTTCCAAAATAGACAAAGAGAAACGCCGCCAATAGTCCTGTCTTTCTGTCGAATAATTTGGCGCCGATGATGTAGACAATCACGGCGGCGCCGAAGTTCCACACAATCGCGGCCAGGTGAACCGCCGTCATACTTCGTCCGAACAGCGAGATGATCGCCGCATAGAACAGGGTGGCGCCGGGAGGCTTGTCGGTGATTGCATCGACATACAGCCGCGCCCCATCGAGCCACTGCACCGCCGTCAGGGCGCGTACGGCCTCGTCTCCATTCACAAAATCAAATCTGAGATAGAAGACTCTGAGCGCCAGGTTGATGATGAACAAACCCGCGAATGAAACAAGCAGCCGGCGCAGGTTCCAGGCGTTCGAATTAATGTCGGCGGCGTCTTTCATCTTTCAGAATCGCGGAATAGTAACACCCCATCGTACAGGTTGTAATCCGCTTCAAAGCTAAGGCGGGCGATAAGCTTGACCGCTCAATGCGCCGTTTGGTGTAATCGCTGTGGGAAAGCACGAACGTGGAAAAGACCGAGCTTATTTACGACTGGAACCTGGTAGGGCAAACCACAAAGGATCAAAGGCAGATTCAGTTCGATGATGAGACGCTTCGAGACGGGCTTCAGTCGCCTTCCGTAACCGATCCACCCATAGAAAAGAAAATCGAGATTCTTCACCTGATGGATTCGCTCGGCATTGACGCCGTGGACATCGGACTGCCGGGCGCGGGTCCTCGCGCCGTAGCCGACGTCGCGCGGCTGGCAAAAGAAATCGTCGATTGTAAGCTGGACATAAGACCTAATTGCGCCGCCAGAACCGTCCGCGCGGATATCGAGCCCGTCATAGAAATATCGGAGAAGGTCGGCATTCCAATCGAAACGGCGACCTTTATAGGTTCCAGCCCGATCCGTCAATACGCGGAAGGCTGGTCGCTCGAAATGATGCTGACCGCGACCGAAGACGCCGTGAAGTTCGCCGTCGCTCACGGACTGCCGGTCATGTATGTGACCGAGGACACGACTCGCGCGAATCCTGAAACGATTAGGGCTCTTTACACGACCGCGATCGAAGCGGGCGCCCGACGAGTTTGCGTGAGTGATACTGTCGGTCACATAACGCCGGATGGCGTTCGCTCTTTGCTCGCTCACGTTAAATCGGTCGTCAGCGCAACCGGCGAGGATGTGAAGATTGACTGGCACGGGCATCAGGATCGCGGTCTCGGAGTTGTAAACGCAATCGTCGCCTTCGAAGCCGGCGCTGACCGCCTGCACGGCAGCGCCCTCGGTATTGGAGAACGCGTCGGCAATACGCCGATGGATCAGTTGCTTGTTAATCTTCAGTTGATGGGGCTCATAGACAGGGATCTTTCGAATCTGATGCGGTACTGTGAAACCGTCAGTGAGGCAACCGGCATCCCGATTCCTATAAATTACCCGATCGTCGGGCGCGATGCTTTTCGAACCGCTACCGGAGTGCACGCGGCGGCCGTCATTAAGGCTTTTCGAAAGGGAGATACGTGGCTCGCCGATACTGTTTACTCCGGAGTGCCCGCTTCCGCCTTCGGACGCGAGCAGATGATTGAAATAGGCCCGATGAGCGGCAAATCCAACGTGATTTTCTGGCTCGAACAACGCGGTATCGAACCGAACGAACAGCGTATCGAACGAATCTTCACACGCGCCAAGCAAGTCGACTGCGTCCTGAGCGACGAAGAAGTCATGGCGCTGGTTTAACCCCTGTCCCCTGCTTCGGAATCTCACGTATGAGACCTAATTCTCACCTCCACGCTGAAAATCAGCGAGCACAGTACGTTTCCGATCGGCAGGCCAATGCGGTTCTCGATGAGCTTCTGCATACTCAAGATGTCGCTCGCGCATTCGAGCTCATAGACGACTACAACATTACTGACGAGGTTATTCGCGTATCGGAAATTCCGGCGCCGCCCTTCAAAGAACAAGCGCGAGCCGAATACACCGCCGCAAAATTCCGTGAAACAGGTCTGGAGAATGTCAGGATCGACGATGAAGGCAACTGCCTTGGCCAGCTTCCCGGCGCGACGGGCGGACCAGTCATAATTTTTTCAGCGCATCTCGACACCGTTTTTCCTGAGGAAACCGATGTCAAAGTGCGCCGTGAGAACAATCGCCTGTTAGGGCCCGGCGTCGGCGATAACGCGTGCGGCGTTGCCAGCCTGATATGCCTTGCGCAAATCTTGACTGCCGCGGGGATTCGGCCCCCCGCTTCGATTCAGTTTGCGGCGACCGTCGGAGAAGAAGGCGAAGGAAATCTCAGAGGCGTCCGATACCTGTTCAGCGAAGGCGCGTACCGAAAAGGGGCGGACTTCTTTATCTCCCTTGACGGTCCAGGTCTCGAGCGAATTACAAACCGCGCGCTGGGATCACGGCGGTACAAGGTCACCCTGCGCGGCCCTGGAGGCCATTCCTGGGGCGACTTTGGGGTCGTAAATCCGGTTCACGCCCTGGGACGCGCAATCGCTCGATTCGCTGCATACCCGGCGCCCTTTTCACCTCGAACAGCTTTTAACGTGGGAGTGATTGAGGGCGGCAGCTCGGTCAACGCGATTCCCGAATCGGCCGGCATGTCGGTGGATCTGCGATCGGTCTCCGATGAGGAGATTGATAAGCTGGAAGCGTTTCTCAGACGTGTTGTCGAAATGGCGGTGCGCGAAGAAAACTCGCAACGAACCATCAGCGGAACGAGCCTGACCGCTTCAATCGAGATGGTGGGGGCCAGGCCTTCGGGTGAGACATCAGCCGCCTCGCATATCGTCCAGGCAGCCATGGACTGCTCGAGAGTGCTTGGAATCTCTCCGCGTCTGGACTGCTCGTCGACGGACTCAAACATCCCCATCTCGCTTGGCATCCCCTCAGTAACCATAGGCGCGGGAGGCGCGTCCGGCAATTGCCACACACTCGCGGAGTGGTACGATCCATCGGGTAACACGTTAGGCGTCCGGCGGCTCGTGCTCCTGGCGCTGCTCCTGTCGCGTAAGTAAGCGTCTCAAGCCTCGCGGACTAGTTCTGCTGCGATCCTGAAGAAAGCCCGTAAGTAGTCTTGGACAGCGATCCTGTATTGGCGGGACGCAGAGGCCCGGTGTGATCGCTCGATCGTTTGAGCGATAGAATGAATGATCTGATTTCACGCTTGTCGAGAATTTGTTCAACATAGTCGTGGCTGCCCGCGTTCGCGCGAATCGCCGCCCACTCGCTCTCGGGAACCGAACAAAACAGCTTCACGACTTGTGGATCAAAATGCGAACCCGCATTCGCTATGAGTTCCTCGCGCGCGGCCCGATACGGCTGCGCCGCCCTGTAGGGCCTGTCGCTGGTTATCGCGTCAAATGCGTCCGCGACCGCGAATATACGGGCGTGAAGATGGATCTCCTCGCCTTGAAGTCTCTTCGGATAACCGGTTCCACCGAATTTCTCGTGATGCTGCGCAACAATCGGCCTCGCGCCCGACAAAAAATCGATTCCATTGATAATCCTGAGTCCATGACCGATGTGCTCGCGCATTTCGATCCATTCCTCGTCGGTAAGCGGGCCTCGCTTCATAAGCACTCCGTCACGAACGCCAATCTTGCCGATATCGTGCAGCAGGGCGCCCTGCTCCAGCGAGATCAGGTCGATGTTGTCGAGTCCGATGTCCTTGCCGAGTTTCAAGCAAAAAGCAACCACGCGGTCCGAGTGACCGCGCACCTCGAAGTCTCGTGCTTCGAGAGCGCTCGCAAGAGCCCTCAACGTCGCGCGGTAATTCGAATACAGCGCCTCGAGCATGCCGTTGAGATTATCGTTCATCACTCTCAGCTCGTTAGTTCTGACTCGGACCGTTTCTTCGAGCGATTGTTCATACGCCTGCTTAGCCAATACCAGGGCCTGGTATTTCAAGGCGCGTTCGACCGACAGCATCACTTGCTGCAGATCGAACGGCTTGGTCACATAGTCGAAAGCGCCTTGATGCATCGCCTCGATAGCGCACTGAATATCCGTCATTCCGGAGATCATGATGACTACAGTTTCGGGCCAGCACTTCTGAATCAATTGACAGAGCTCGAAGCCGCTCGCCGCCTTCATTCTTATATCGGTCATTACGAGATTGAATGTGGTTTTCGACAGCATCTCGGTTGCCTCTTCGGCGCTGGTGGCCGTAAGGCACGTATATTCTCGACCGAGACATGAAATCAAAAGCCCCCTGATGGACTCCTCGTCGTCGACTATTAATATGGAGATATTTGCTTTTTCCATGGCCCGTATCCTATCGGTTCCTTTATGTTTCCCTTGCGCCCCCGCAAGAGCAGATTTTCGATTCGTTTCGACAAACCCGGACGAGCAATACGCATTCCGCCTCGACTCTCCTTCCAGCGAGCCTTCAACCGCTTTAGCGACCTTACTTTAGGATTGTGGTTTGCGCGGCGCCCTTTTGGAGCTGAGTCATTTGTCGTCGCCTGCGGCGCATCAGGACTTCCACAAAAAAATGCGCCCTGGGGAAAAAACGTTGGCCACGCGACGGGATTGAGTATTACAATTCGGCGATTGCACCCGTGGAAAAGTGGGTCGCCGTGGAATTGCTGGATGTGGAGATATTCCACAGTTCCCCAACAAGCCGATTAAGGATCGCATCCTGGGCATCGCTTAGGAGAAAACCCATGGAGGCACGTGATTTGCCGATGATTAAAGAAGATCAGGAAGATAGCGAATCAAATCCTCTTTGGAAGGAACCGATGAGAATCCTTGTAATCGATGATGAGGAGTACATCCTCGAACTCGTGAGCGAAGCGATGGCCAAGCAGGGATACCAGGTATCCCGTGCATCAAGTGGACATCAGGCTCTTAATATGGCCGCCGCTCAGGATTTCGATTTAATCTTTTGCGACGTTGTAATGGATGACATGACCGGCTTTGACGTCCTCCGAGTCTTGCGCGAAGAGATGATGTCAAAATCGGAAATCATCCTCATGACCGGCCAGGCGTCCGTGGAATCCGCGATCGAAGCCGTCCAGCGCGGCGCGAACGACTACATCTGCAAGCCGTTCTCGATTGGGGTCCTTCAGGCCATTTCTTCGGCCGTCGAACAGCGTCGATTTCCAGGGAAACTCATTGAGGTCCATGCCGCGAAGGATTCTCAAAACGAGTTGCTGGGTAACAGTCCCGCGATGATCGACGTCGTAAAGACAGCCGTTAGAGTGGCGACTACCGAATTACCCGTGATGATCTGCGGCGAGTCCGGAACCGGCAAGGAGCTTATCGCGCGGCTCATACATCGGAAAAGCAAGCGAGCCGACCGGCCGTTCGTTGCGGTCAATTGCGGCGCGCTTCCGGATACACTGCTCGAGTCGGAGCTCTTTGGACACACGCGCGGTGCGTTTACCGGCGCGGAGGCGGCGCGGAGAGGGCTCTTTGAAGAAGCCGACGGCGGCACACTTCTTCTCGATGAAGTAACCGAGACGAGTCAGGCCTTTCAAGTCAAACTGCTCCGAGTTCTGCAAGAGGGAGAGATTCGACAGCTCGGATCCAGCACAAAGAAGAGAGTCAATGTGCGAGTGCTGGCGGCCACAAATCGAGATCCGATGGCGTTGGTTGAAGCCGGCCTGTTTCGACAGGACGTAATGTACCGGCTGCAGGGCGTCCTGGTTTCGCTCCCGCCTCTTCGAGAAAGACGCGAAGATATTTCCGTAATGGCCCTTGCCTTTCTCGCGCAGTTCAGCTTGAACGGGCGGCAACTGTCGATCACTAAAGACGCGATGCTTGCCCTGGAACGCTACAACTGGCCGGGAAATGTGCGTGAGTTGAAACACACGATGCAGCGGTTAGCCGCGTTCGAACGCGGCGTCATCAGGCTCGAAGACCTCCCGGCCGAAATCGTATCGGCCCCGAGCGTCTCGTCGGTTATGAACGACATCATCACTGAAGGCGACCTTCCTACTCTCGAACAACTCGAATCGAGCTATCTTCTTCGAGTTCTCAGCGCGGTCGGCGGCAACAAGTCGCGCGCGGCAAGATTGATGGGGGTCGATCGAAAGACTCTCTATAGAATGATAGAGAGACAGGTCGGCGGTACGCTTCAACGAAATTGATTATCAGGCGTACTTCGAAGCGATCCTTCTGATCGTGTTGACACCGCGGAGCGTCGTCCGCACGCCGATCAATTTTTCAAACGCGTTGTTGGAGAAGGTTGCCTCACCCTGCCCGAGTCGCGACAGCCAGTAGATCTCACATCCGTTAACATTGAAATTGTCCACGTCGCTTCGTAATTACATGAGCTTCTTCTTGCTCGGCGCATCGAGCGGATCTCGGAGAAAGCCGATGCAGAAGGTCGATGCGGCCGCAATTTCTTTTTCCTCGAAGGGCCGGCGCCTTGCGATTTCAACCACCTCATCGCAGGTCCTGACAAAAACTAATCAGAATCATATGCATTGCGTTCCTTCCAGAATTCTTTAGGCGCCGACAACCGCTGATATTGCATCGAAGCGCGGCAAACCTTACTATGAAAATGTTTGATCTCAGAAGGAATTCACGATGCCAAAAGGTATCCGAGCGAATTTCAACCCGAATGCAAGCCTCTTTGATGACGGCCAGAAGGACAATGCCCGGTTATTAGCCGAGCGGCGATCCAGGCCTCTTGCGGAACGGATGAGACCTCGCTCGCTTGACGATTTCATTGGTCAGGAGAGGCTTGTCGGCCCCGGACGAGTGCTCCGTCGGATGATCGAAGAGGACAAGCTTCAGTCGATGATACTCTGGGGCCCGCCCGGCACCGGAAAAACGACGCTGGCCCGAATCATCGCCGAGAAAACCAACGCTCAATTCGTTCAGTTCAGCGCAGTGACCTCGGGAATAAAGGAAGTACGCGAGGTCATGAACGCCGCCGAATATTATCGGGAGGCGACTGGCCGGCGAACGGTCGTCTTTATCGATGAGATTCATCGATTCAATAAGGCTCAACAGGATGCCTTTCTACCGTTCGTCGAAAGCGGAACTATTACGCTGATCGGCGCGACCACCGAAAACCCGTCTTTTGAAGTGAACTCGGCGCTGCTTTCGCGCTGCAAGGTATTCGTTCTCGATCAACTCACCACCGAAAACATCGAGGAAATCCTCAAGCACGCAATGAAGGACCCGGAGATGGGTTTTGGCGGCGGAGCTCTTTACGCGAGTCAGGACATGATCCGCGCGCTGGCTGTCTTTTCCTCCGGCGACGCCAGAACCGCTCTCAACACTCTTGAGCTCGCCGAATCTCTGGTCGAGCGCGATGAAAACGGAGTTCGCACTCTTACGGAGGAAGTCCTGCGTGAGGCCCTGCAACGGGCGAACGTCCGCTACGACAAAGCGGGCGAAGAGCACTACAACCTGATTTCCGCCTTCATCAAATCTGTTCGAAATTCGGATCCGGACGCCTCTGTTTATTGGCTGGCTCGAATGTTGGAAGGCGGCGAGGACCCTCTGTTCGTGGCGAGGCGACTGGTCATACTGGCTTCTGAAGATGTAGGGCTCGCCGATCCGCTTGCTCTCGTGGTGGCGACCTCCGCGATGCAAACGGTTCACTTTATCGGGATGCCCGAGGCAAAGCTGACGCTGACTGAAGCGACGCTTTATCTCGCGCGCGCGGCCAAGTCGAACTCCGTGCTCGAGACTTATCAAGCCGCGTACAAGGATGCGGTCGAAACTGAACGGCAGCCGGTGCCGCTGCATCTCCGCAACGCGCCAACGGGTTTGATGAAGGGTCTTGGCTACGGACGGGAATACCAGTATGCTCACGATTACGAATCGGGAAAAGCCGAAGAGATGGACTGTCTTCCGGAAAATCTTCGCGGAAGAAAGTACTACCAGCCAAAGCCGAACGAAAAGGATAGCCGGTGAGGCCAACGGTGAAGAGCCGCGTGCGCGGAGTGAATAATAGAACGCACGCAGCGAGTTGTTCAGCTTCCGAGAAGAGTCCTGATGCCCCGCGGTAATTGATAAGAGTCGAGAGGCTTCCAATGCCGGATGTCATAGTAACCTCAAGCGAAAACCTCAAACAGGTCATCAAGGCCGGCGCTCATACCTTCATATCGGATGAACCCATCGAAGCGGGCGGCTATGGAGCGGGGCCCGGTCCGTACGAACTTCTACTGGCCGCGCTCGGCTCGTGCACATCCATGACGTTGCTTCTTTACGCGAGGCAAAAAGGCCTTCCGCTCGAAGCGGTAGAAGTGAAGCTCAACCATGCCCGCATTCACGCGGAAGACTGCGCCGATTGTGAAACTAAAGACGGCTTTGTCACGAGGATCGATCGAAGCATCAAGCTGTCGGGTCCTTTGAGCGATCAGCAACGCGCGCGGCTAATGGAAATCGCGCGACGGTGTCCCGTACATAGGACTCTATCGGCCGAAATCTCAATCAAGGATACACTGGAATAATGGAGCAACCGATCTGGAATTTCGAACAAGAACCTTCCGATGAACCGATGGATGAAACCGGCGTCAACCTGCGCGCCTATTTCGATCGAATGGCCGACGATAAAATGCGCGGGTACTCGCCCGCGTGGACGGACGACGAAGTGATTGCGTGGGATGACAATTTTCGAGACGACGGCGAGTTGATGCTCCTATGTTGCGAGCGCGACGTGGAGATAAGGGAATATCGAAAAGTCCTCGAGGAGTGCATCCGTTATCGGGATCGCGTGAGGGATAAACTTGTCGGGCGTGGAGCTTGATTTTGAGCCTGCCGGAAATTGAACGTCTCCCCGGCTAGCTCCTTCAATGCTTCGAGCGGCGTCACGAACATAAAGCGTTCCCTCTCAGGGTGCGTCAGAAGAAAATCGAAGAACAAATCGAGGCGCTCTTTCGTGAATGGGTTTCGGGTGACGTCGGTCCGGGCCAGCGCTACTATGTGCGGACGAACATCGCTCAATCTCTGCTCGAATATCTGCTTCACAGCCGGAAACGGAAAGCCGATGATCATCGTGAGCCATCTCGGGGCCGGATAAGGCAGGCCCGGGATTATTCCCCTCGGCTGGCCCGTGCTGGCGGGCATCTCCCATAATTTACGAAAAGTCCGCAGGCCCGGTCTCCTGAAGTTCCGACGCGAAGGCCGATACGGAGCATGCGGAACTCGGCGATAATTCGGGATCCAACCGGTCGTTCGTTCATCCGTGCTCAAGGTACGCGTCGCCGCATGGCCGGGTTCAAGCGTGAGATCACATAGAATGCCGAGTTCTTCCAACAATCCCATTATTCGATTGCTCATGAACCGGTCGCCGAATCGAAACACACGCGGGGCCTTTCCAAAGCACTCGCGATATGCGCGATTCGACAGCCGCACACAGTGCTCGATCCACTCGTCGTTGTCGTGGTCACCGATCCAGCAATCCTCTTTCTCGGACCACCGCCATGCATGCGGGTGAAGGCCTATCTCGTCGCCTTCGGCTGTTAGCGCCTCGAAGAGAGACATATACCGCTCGACTGCCCAGCCCGCGGTTCCATAAACGTGCTCGATTTGCGGATCGAGCCTGAGATTCCACGAAAAGCGAACCGCCCCGTCTGTCGCCTTCTCCAATAGCTCGCGCTGCCGGTTCATATAGGGATGCAGCTCTTCGAAACCGGTCCATGGAACCCGTTCGCGAGGGTCGATGCAGCGAGTGTCCGGTTCAATATCGACGCAGATGCTTATGGGAATTTTGTCAGGCAAGCCTTCTCTTCTGGTAAGCAATCAATATTCGCATACCGCGCTGCTCACGGTGTAGGGTTTGGTAATTTTCAGAGGTCCTTCGGCGTTGTGGCAATCCAGGCAGATCGTCGAGCGCGGAGGCAGCTTGTGTTTGGCGCTCGTGTTGGCGTGAACCTGATGACAGGTTATGCACGAAGGCACGTCCGCCCCGTTTACGACAATATCTCGCACGGTGCGATATATGTGACGATCGCCCGCGTTCAAGCTCTGATCGTCCGCTTTCGAGAAGTCAACATTGAGATCCTTGAACAGATTGTCGCCGACGACAAAATTGTTCGGGTAAGGGAGGCCGGTCGAGCGGGATTTTGCTTCGCGCAGATGACAGGAAGCACAGATCGAAGTGATGGCAAGCGTGTCCTTTTTGCGTTTCTTCGAAAGCCAGATGAGAGATGTGTCCTTGGTGTGATCCAAATCCACCACGCCGTGGCAGGTATAGCAATCCAGACCGAATCCCGTGAATTGTTTTGTCGTCGAATCGACACCGGTCGTATGGCAGCCCGCGCATCTATCCCCGAACTTTGTCGCGTCCCACCGGGCGTTATCGGCGTCGATCCATTTTTGGAGCTTGTGGTCAGGGCGCAGGGCGGCCTGAGCGCTCAGAAGAGCGAACTTTCCGTATCCGGATTTTTTCAACAATCTGACTCGATGGCGGCTCCCCATAAAATATGACGCTTCGGCAGCGGATCGCGGCGCGCCGGAAGCCTTTGCGAGGGCCGCGAAATCAGGCGCGTCTTCGGATTCGCGCAACCCGATGCCGTGAGCGTTCTTTTGCCAGCCGGGGCCGATGTCGTTGCGATGGCAGAACAGGCACTCATCGCCGTGAACGAACTCAGGAACGGGCTTGCCTGCGTGATCGCTGCCCCACGCCGCGGGATCAATCTTCTGATTTCCTTGCAAAGAGCTTGAGGCGCCGGCTCCGCGGAGCCATCCGGCGGCGGAGCCGGCGAACGCGATCAGGAATAACAGGAGTATGAGACCTTGAATCGAATAGAACGCTCTTGCTTGACTGCCCATTGGGATATCAATCCTCTGAGGTCTTATGAAACCTTATCGATTCTGAAGAGCTTCTCATCAAAGGTATCGTTGTTCGATACCTTTTCGACCGACAGCACCCAATCCATCAGACCGGTTCCGTTGGAGGTCTCAACACTCAACTGCAGTTTGTACTTGTAAGGCAGCGTGAGTCCTTCGACGACTCGGAAGTCGCCGTACTCTTCGGTCAGCGTGTAGTAGCTGTCTCCTATACGGTTCGAGTCGTTCGGTCCGACGCCGAGCCTGGCCCCGATTTGAAATTTATAAGTTGTGAGAACGTGTCGAAACGTATCCGGCTCGAAATAGACCGTCACCTTAAGATCGGACGAACCCTTCTTTGCTTTATAAGCGATTTCGTGAAGCTGTCTGCCGCTGACCCTGGTCAGTCCTTTGTATTGAAGCTGCGGCTGCAACTGATCGAGCCGCAGAAAAGCCCAGGACGAGGATAGAGCGCCGCAGAGCAGGCCCTCTCTGAGCGGAATGCTCTGTTGATCCAGAAACTGGCTGAGCTGAGATCTGGCGCCTTTGGGAAGAAAACTCGTAGTAATCTTCTGTCCGTCAAACGCCATCTGCTCGGTAGGATAATCCGGCGCGTTGAAGCCCATGCTATATCGCAGCTTCGAACCCGCTGAAGCAATCACACCCTTTCCGTCCAGCAGCCCGACACGTCCTATCCTGGAGGTCATCTTGATAGGTCCGCTCACGGATCGCGTCTTAGCGGCGGCGCGGGCCTCCGGTTGGCCGATCGATTCTAGATGGCGGGCAACGAGTTGATCCAGCGTGACCTTTTCGCCCTGCCGCCCCGCGGGAACCGCAAGACCGAGCGACGAAGCGAGCAGGGTGAAACAGATCCCGGTGATCCAAATCCAACGAGCTCTTAGAAACATAGTGCGCCTCCGGCGTCGCGGCCCGCCGAAAATCAATTCCCAGGCAGCGGCCCGACCCTGGTCATCATAGAGGGCGGCGCCTGTGCTTTCATATCTCGCCCCTTTGTCGCTCCGATCATCTGCCGTCGATTGAAAAGGCATACAGCTTGTTGTTCTTCTTGCCGACGCCGAGGAACTGATAGCCCGAGCCGACGTACAGGACGCCGTTCACCACCGTCGGACCGCCGGCAATCGCTCCGCCGGTGTCGAATTCCCAGAGGATTGCGCCGTCCTTCGCATTGTAAGCACGCATGAATCCACCGGTGCTGCCCGAGAACACAAGCCTGTTATCTCCGCGGCCGGTTACCGTAATCGGCCCGTAATTCGGCCGCTTGTCCGGAGTCATCGTCTTCCAGAGTATTTTTCCTGTAGCGCCATCCAGGCATGCGACGGCGCCTCCCGAGCGATGAGCCAGAGCCGCGTACGCTCGCTCGCCGTCCGTAGCGTTGCCGAATTCAATGCCGCCAAGCGCGCTTCCAGGGCCTACTTCAGTGCTCCAGACCTTCGCGCCGGTTTGAGCATCCACGGCATGAAACCAGCCGCTCTTCTGACCGGCGCCGATCAGTCGCTTTCCGCCCGCTCCCTTGAATGACAGCGGAATAGTTCCAAAGTCATAATCGGGTCCGCAGTTTCTGCAGCCGACCACGAATGCATCAGGCGTCGTCGCCTGGTACGACCAGATCGATTTTCCTGTGTCGAGATCCAGCGCGACTATCGAATCGGTGAACTTGCTTGGATCGCCGGTGTATTGATTTCCGGTTCCCACGTATAGCCGATTATTAGCGGGATCGAGAGAAACGGTTCCCCAGACCGCGCCTCCGGCGGGCCCCATAGCCCCGCGTCCGGTTGCTTCGCCAATCTTTTTCGCCTCATCGGGAATCGTATAGAAGCGCCAGATCTGCTTGCCCGTCTTTTCATCCAGAGCAATCACGCCGCCTCGAAACGTGCAGCACGCGTAATTCGGATTCTTAAGGTTCGCGCCTTCTTCGTGGGACGCAACACCCATATAGATCCTTCCCCTATAGATCATCGGCGAGCTTGTGGCGACGGTATCAGGATGCTGGTCGATCCGGACCTTCCATTTCTGCTCGCCTGTTTTTGCATCTACCGCGTAGAGCCGGCCCGCCAAATCACCGAAGTAGACGACTCCATCGTCATAGGCCGCGCCGCTTCGAGTCGGACTGTTGCAGTCGAACTCCCATATCTTTTTTCCGGTAGCGGCATCGAGAGCGTACTCCTTGCCGTCCCACGAACCGAAATAGATGACTCCGTTCACCACCGTAGGCTCGCTCGATACATCGCCCTCCGTCTCGAAGACCCATTTCGGTTTGAGCTTCGCAACCGTACCCGGCGTCAGCGCGGTCTCGTCGGGATTATAGTGGGCGCCTGAGATATCGCGGCCGTAGTTCGTCCAGCCGCCCTTGGCGCCGGTCGAGTTCTTCGACTTCTGCGCGCCTATTGTCGCGCTTGAAATGAGGAGCATCGCAGCCGTGAGTAGAGCAATCTTTATTCGCATGATTAGCCTCGTCGTATGAGTTTCTATTCGTGAACGTGTCGTTCGAGAGTCGAGATCAGTTCGAGAGTCGAGATCAGTTCGAGAGTCCGGATTAAATGACAGTTTCTAATAATTCCCGTCGCGCGTTCCGATAAAATCAAGAGCAGGAGTTACGAGTCTGAGCGGCGCCGGCGGCAACAGGTAGGAATGAAGCTCTCTCCCGCTCTTTTAGTCTTGATAAGCAATAGGGCGGTCCTTGAAAGACCGCCCTATTTTGAAACCGGCCGCGCGAGTCTTAATCGCTTGCTCGCACCCAACCATACGCGGCGTTGCTTCGCATTCCGCCTCTCTCCAGATAAGCCGTCTTGAGCTTGTCCAGCGCGTCCGGCGGCAGAGGCTTGCGTTTCGCCTTCATGTCGACTTTGTAAAGCTTCGCGGCGTTCAGGCCGAATATCTTCGCCTTGTCTTCCTTTGTGATCTTCTTGTAGCCGAACTTCTCGCACATCTCGTCGCTGATCTGGAATCGCTTGAATGCATCGATCGCCCACTGCGGTGAACCCCACCACAGGCAGTCGGTGCCCCAGATGACGTGATCGGAGCCGTAGTACTTGATGTTCTTACCTATACCGTGCATCGCCATTTCGGGATCGGTTACGACAAGGATGTTGAAGAAGCTGCCGATCTCGCAGAACACGTTGTTCATCTTCGGATTTCGCTTCTTGATATTCATCAGAACGTTGTGCCATGCAAAATCGCCCGTCGTGGCATCGTAGCCGTCCGCGGTCTTCCAGTTGGCTTCATTCGGTCCGTGCTGAAGCGCCGAGTGATAGATCACAAAGTTGAAATCGGGGTTCTTAAGCGCGGCCTTCTCGACGTCTTTCGGATTCGCAAGGTGACCCAGCGTTCGCGACTGATAGGAGTAGCCTTTGTGAACGCTCACCAGCTTGAGGCCGCGCTTGCGTGTCTCTTCATAGAAGAAGAATGCGTTGTCGTCGTCCAGTTGGAATCCGTTTCCGGATTGGCCGGGGTCGGTGTGGCAATACCACTTCCACGAATTGATCTTGTATTTCGTAAGCTCGCGCTCCATCTGTTCGATCAGCGCGGTCTTGTCGATCGAGTTCGTGGTCTTGTTCCAGTAGTGGTTCGGCGCCAGATTGCCCTGCGAGAGAGCGCGCTGCGAACCGGCGAGGCTGTTGAGCTCTTCCCTCGCCTCGGCCATGAGCCAGCTTGGCAGGACGCGGTTGCCCCCAGGCGTGCGGCCCTGGCCCTCTAGCTGATTGCCCTTGGCATCGCGATTGATTTCACGGCCGGGAACTCCGGAGATAACCACTATCGACGTGTCGCTGTCGAAGAACATCTCTTTGACGAAGTTCTTAAAACCATAAGAAGCGACGTCTTCTTTCAGGTTGAAGCCCATGTTCTTCACGAATTCCATGGTTCGGAAGCCTGGGATCGCCACGCCGTTCGTGAAGTGCGACTGCACGTCTATGATGAAGTAGTCTTGCTTGGGCCACTTCTCATCTATGGCAGCCGACTCCATGGTCTCGATCTCATCAACTTCGAAGGCGTTGCCGAAGACTTTATTTGAGGCCAGGAAGCACGTAGCCAGCCCCATGGCGCTCGCCATAAAGCTTCGCCGATCCATTCCGAGCTTCTTCGATTTTTCGGCAGCCATCTCGCCGATCAAATGCTCGACCTGTTTCTGCTTAGGCGTTTGCTTTCGAGGCGTGAACTCCTCATTAGAAACAACCTGAGTGGGCATCGGCGAATCCACACCCTTAAGCTGGTCTCGTTGTCCCTTCCTGATCCACATATAGTCGCTCCTTTTTTGATCTGACTAACTCAACCGCAGCAGGCGCAAGATAAAGCCGAGTTCTCCGCTCACGTGCGGCTCGCCGCTTCTTCCGAATTCGCGGGCCCGCTCTCGCTGCCTAACGTGCTTCTCCAGCCGCTCCACTGTCCTGGGAAGATTGCTCAGGCCTATGACGCGCTTGAGAAAAAGGACGGGCGATTCTCATAGGCCCAAGAGCCGCTTCTTGTTTTCGATGATTTGCGATTCAATCACAACCGCGGATCAGATACAAGAGAACATCGGTCTATTTTGCGAAGATTCGCGCCGGTTTTGAGCGGGTTCCGGCGGGTTGGAAATACTCGAAGCCGCAAGCCTATACGCGACGGGTTTGAATCCAGTTACGGTGTTCGTCGGAGCCGAGTCTGCCGTTCGCTGCCCGAGGCCCGCGGCTCGAAGCCGCACTCGAAAAGGCAGCCGGCACACCCGGCTCCCCGGATGTCTGAAGCCATTCGCCGGCGGCTACTCGAGCACCGCCGTCATTGTTATATTTGCTTTCAGCAATCGAGAGATAGGACATCCGTTCTTCGCATTGTTGGCGGCGGTGTCAAACGCTTCCTGACTCGCGCCCGGAACCTTTGCCTTCACATCCAGGTGAACTTCGGTCACCGTGAACCCGGCATCCGTCTTTTCCATGTTTACCGTTGCAGTTGTATTTATGCTCTCCGGCGTCAGGCCGGCGTTCGTAAGCTGTCCGGATAACGCCATCGAAAAACAACCCGCGTGGGCAGCGGCTATCAACTCTTCGGGGTTGGTGCCCACGCCGTCTTCGAAGCGCGTGCTGAATGAATACTGGGCGCTGAACAGGACGCCGCTATCGGTCGAAATGTTTCCCTTGCCCTCTTTGAGACTGCCTTGCCAGACTGCTGAAGCTTTCCGTTTCATTCTTCCTCCATTTTGTTGAGTATTTTTGAAGTTGAGTAGAATACCATGTCGGTCAGTGACGCTACAGCCCGCGGCCGAAATGAAGAGAAGCGGCTCAGATATAAGATAGGGCCCGCCCAAGCCCACTGAAGAGCCGGGCAGCGCGGCAGGATGCCCGCGCCGCGGTTTAGCTCGGCCGCTGATCGATACCCAGGGCGCACAACAACACCAATGGTTGAAACAACAACGACGAGCGTTAAAACAAGAACGGCGAGGCTTGAAACGACAAAGGCTCCATACCAGGCGCGCAATATGCTTAACCCCGCTCGGCTAAAGTTGGGCTGCGCGATTCCGGGAAGCGGTTTCCCAGAAGCGAACATGAGAATCAAACTGGATTTGAATTTTCCTCAGAATCAGGCCATTCGAGAGCGATCACATTGGCACGCCGATTGGTGTACGGCCAGGATAAGTACGTCCGGCAACTGTAATCACACTTCCTGAACAAGCCTTCTTCAACGGAGACAGGGATGGAAAACCTCAGTCAGTACCTTCGCGATGCTCGGCGGCTTCTGCTCAAGAAGCCCCCATTTCCGCCACGACCAAATGCCTACGGGGTACGCGCGAAACGAACATTGAAGATCGTGCTGATCCTGTTCTTTCTGATTCTCAATTTCCAGGGTGTGATCTCGAGACAATTCGCTGTGACCGGAGCTAATGGCCTTCAGCCGTTGAATTCAATGACGCCGGTCAACTCAATGACGCCGGTCAACGAGCAGTCGCCGGCTTCAGAGAAGCCGGCTGAGCAAGTCTATTCAAACATCCGCGTCTTGAAGGGCCTTCCCGCATCGCAGATTCAGGGCGCGATGGATTTTATGTCGGCGGCGCTTGGTGTTGATTGTGCTTATTGCCACTCAGGCGCCTACGCCAAAGATGACAAGGTAGCCAAGCAGGTCTCCCGCAATATGATCAAAATGACTCTCGACTTGAACAAGTCGAGCTTCGGAGGCTCTCTTGAGGTCACCTGCTACACCTGTCATCGCGGACAAATCGCTCCCGTGCCGTCGCCGCCTGCCGGCATTATTGCAACCTCCGATTCCCTTCCCCTGATCGATAGCGGCCGCCCGTTGCCTTCGGCGGATCAGATAATCGAGCAATACATCAGTGCCTTGGGAGGCAGGCGAGCTTTAGCATCAGTCACAACCCTCTCGATCAATGCTCTAACCATCAACGCGGATCGAAGCTCGTCTCGGATCGCGCTATATCGGAAGGCTCCGGACAAATTGCTTATAGTCTCAAAATCAAACGCTGAAATCAGCCGCGAGGGCTTCGATGGTAAGAGAGCCTGGACGAGTTCGGGCGAAGCGATTAGCGAGCCTGATTCGGATTCAGTCGCTCGCATCATCCGAGACTCTGAGTTCTATCCGGCGATCTCCATAAGAGAGCGCTACAAGAACCCTATAATCGGCGGCGAAGTCAGGCTTGGAAAGCGCCCCGCCTTTATGGTGATTGCGACCGCACCGGACGGAAAATCTGAACGATTCTTCTTTGACGAGACAAACGGGCTCCTCTTGAGACGAGTGATTGTTACAAAGACAGCTATGGGAGATCTCTATATGCAAGCGGATTTTGACGACTATACAAGGGTCGGCCTCGTGCGATTGCCGTTTAGCACGCGATGGTCCAGCCCCGGCAAGTCATCCACTAGAAAAATCACTTCAGTTAAGCAGAACGTGCGCATTAACGATGAGAAGTTCCAACCACCGGAGCGAACCCATGATCGCGAATAGCCCATCGTTCTCGAGTATCCGCGAGGTCGCTCGTATCGGAGCGGCCCGGTGACGTCTCAATAGAAGCTATGAATCACTGGTTTCTTACTTCATGGACTGATTTGGTTGAAACAGGCTTTGATGTCCCCTTCTAAAATCCACTGTGGTGAACGCTTCTTGCCGAGTGCGATGAAGCACTGGCCGATGGCATCGGCAGTCGATCTGTCTTTCCTGAACCCGTAAGAGTTCGGATCGGCAATGGACTCGGCGACATCGCTTGTTCGACGGTGTTTGCAGCGCGGAATATGCGCGTCTTCCGCCGCCGAACGCCCGCGTTTACCGGGCCGCCGAACGGCAATGGCCGGAGCATGAGAATTGTGCTTCGCGGCCTCCGCTGCAACGCCTTGTTAGACTGCTACTTGGTACAGACGTCTAAAACTTCTAGAGTATCCTCGACAAGTTCCATTGGAGCCTTCTCAATGAACTTGGCTTTTCTCGCTGTGAAGTCGATAGATTTCACTTGATCTACCATAACAAAGCCTGTCAGGGATGACGAGACAGGAACCGGCAAATGAAATGGAATATTGCGGTTCGTATTGGTTATTGGGCAGACAATGGCCAATCCCGTGTGCTGGTTAAACAAATCATGACTGATGACCAGCGCGGGCCGCCGCCCTTTCTGCTCGTGCCCGGATTGCGGATCAAATGACAGGGCGATGAAGTCTCCTTTCTGAGGGACGTATTTTGCCATTTACCATTCTTCCTTGCCGACTGGCTTACCCAATGATTCTTCATGAGGCTTGTAATTGCGAGGCATGCGAGAAACCATTTCCGCCAAGTCGAATTTCCCTTTCGATAATTTCTTTATGGTAATTTGGCCTTCTTGAGGAATGACTTCGACCTCATCCCCGACAGAAATATCAGCACTTTCCAATACATGCTTCGGCAGCCTTAAGCCTTGGCTATTCCCCCATCTTTGAACCTTTGACACCATAGAAAATCTCCCATCACATCGTGTTTAGCCTATGTATATACCTTAACGAGAATGCAGTCAAGGTGAGACGGCTGGCGGTCTAACGCCTGCGTTCAGCGGGGCCGCGAACGGCATTGAAAGAACACATGAGAACGGTGCGCCGCGGCCTCCGCTGCAACGCCCTGTTAGGTGGATGAATTCGCGTTGCGAGCCTTGATAAGTATCCGCTCCAGATTTTGAAATAGACTCTCAGCTATTTCAAAATCCCGCGTGCTGAGGCGTCGCTTGTTAACTGGCCATATGCTGTTATGGTATCGGCTCGACTTTGTAGGAATTGGAAAGCGACTTGCCCAAACGATAGACTCTTGTAAACGTTGGAGAAGGTCTTCCTCATCTGGACCTAGAGGTATCAAAGACTTTGCAAACTCTGCAATCGCATGCCCGTTGTCCGCTTGCCACAGTGATCGATTGAGCCGCTTTTTATCAACAAGATTTGAATTTTGGGCAATGTATACGCCCTTTATGAGGTTTTCGAAGGCTAGGCCGAGTAGTAAGAGTGTGGAATCGAATAGCGCATTGGTTTCTACCCGCCTCTGATTTGGTGGTATATCTATTGATGCGAGAAGCTGATCTTTTAGAATGAGAGCGCAGTATTTTAACCCTTGGGCTTTTTCAAGCCAAAGCAAGGCATCCTTCCCAATAAGCTCATACTTCTTCTCTGATTCATTCATTGTCATAGCTAATGGATATCCACCTAATAACAACTCAGAGAGTGTCCGCCGGACTTCGCACACCGCGCCCGCCTTTGTTCAGCACGTGCGTGTAAATCATCGTCGTATTCAGATCCGCATGTCCTAACAGCTCCTGAATAGTGCGGATGTCGAACCCATCTTCCAATAAATGGGTTGCAAAAGAATGTCTCAAAACATGCGGGGTGGCGAGCTTGCCGACACGGGCCGCAAGGACGGCACGGCGCATTGCTTTCTGTACTACCGTCTCATGAAGATGGTATCTACGTTCGATCCCAGCTTCTCTGTCAAAATAACGAGTGGGCGCCGGAAAGGCCCATTGCCAAATGTAGCGCTTGATCCACTCAACATCGGTTTTCTCGGTGCGCGGGCTATAGTGTCTTCCGCGAATATCACTCCGCACCTGATCGAGAAGTCTCGGACCCGACATTGGTCTCCTCGTTCGGATTGTTGTCCTGAGCTGCGGCAAGCGGCGCCATTTACTCTTTATCCGCGCCGTGTTCCTTTGAACGCGGACGAGTATAGATTACAAGCTCAATTTGCGACAAGCGCTCAATACGCTATTAGATCAGATGAGACAGCAACGCGAGGTGTTCAGCCTTGCTTACGGACTATGTCGCATCGCGGCGCTCTGACCTTCCAATAGATCGAGGGCCTATTAATCAGAACATCCCTTTGAGATGTAAATGGCAGAAGATCACGCGGCGTTGTTCTGTTGATCTTCACGGTTCAGTCGTGCTTACGAAGATGTGAGAGATTTCAATGAAGACGGCCTTATATAAAAAAGAGCGGGAGCGAGCTCCCTTACCGACCTGCCTCAGCCAGGATGCCTGGAATGCAACGGATCAGATTCTCATTCCAAGCTGAACCACTGTTAGTTAGCCGAGCAATGCAGGCATTGAATGCCTGCCTAAAATCAAAACGTCGCTACGCGGCCAAACAGGCTGCGAGGTGACTCAGATAAGCTGCGAGACGACTCAAAACAGGTTAAAGAGAGATTTGGAAGAACGAAGACTGAATCGCCGCCCTGAAGCTGAAGGGAGTTTAGGAGGGGTGTCAGGCGCCAGGGACGGAAGAGGCGCCAGGTGTCAGATAGGCGGCAGACGCCTATCTTTCCCGGTCGGTGCGGCTCTTGGCGCGGCGGCTCGCCTGTCGAAGCGCGGCGGTTAGCTCCGGAGGCTGCTCCTGCGAGATTACTGTTTCTACTGTCGATTTCCGTGTCTCCGAAGCGGGCGATTTCACCTTCGCAATAGCCCGTATATCAGTAGCGCGTGTCAAAGGTGTGCGGAGCGATTGCGCGGGACCCCGATCCGCTCTCCGTTCCGCTCTTCGTTCCGCTGTTCGCCGGCGAGTCAGAAGGTTAATTGAGCCGCTTGCCGAAACAAGCCCGGTGCGCCGCTCAAGGACCTCGAGCAGTAAGCTCACCAGTGCAAGCCCGAGAAGCCAGGGCGTCAATTCAAAGAACCGCGGACGCCTTGGCAGATCCTTCCAAATACCACCCAGGCTCGCACGATCACGGCCGCTTGTCGCCCTCGCTATCTTCGATAGAGCGATCAACCCAGAGTCGGCTTCCGCCGGTCTGAACTCGGCGGAGTAGGGCAGACAAACGGGAGGCAAGGTCAGTTTTCCCGCGCCGAAAACTTCTACAGTCGCAAGAGCGGTCTCGTTTCCTCGAAGATCGACCGTTGCTTCAAGCGTGTCGGCGGACATCCATTGAAACGCGGCCTTCTCGGTTCGCGGAGTTGAACCCGCGATTCCCTTCAAAACCGTGAGCCCCGGCAATTCAGTAAACGGCTCCGACTCGCGTTCAGGATCGAGATGGAGTGTGATCGACGCCGCGCCGTTCTTCAGCTCTTGGGTGACCAGCAGGTTTCCCGGCAGCATGTTCGATTCACCCGCGGTCCAGCGTACGAGGCCGGTGAAGAGATCGCCTACATCTCTCCATCTCGCCATTGCTCCGGCATAAGCACCGTCGGCTTCGCCCGTGTAACAGACGACGCGGCCAAGCCCTGCCTGCCATGACGCAATGATGGGAGCCTTGTAATCATCCAGCGTGAGCGCGCCGAGATTTGCCTCCGGCCGCAGATAACATAGATTGTAGCCGCCCAGCGAAGGCGGGCCGCGGTACTGTTTTCCGGTAAGACCGATGAGTCCACCCGCGAACTCGATTGGCGTCGGCTCATCGACGAACGTGCTTCGGGCAACTACAAAAGTGTCCTGAGCGAACAGTCGCGGAAGCTCTTCGGGATTGTCGGTAAAGAAGACTCGTCCGCCGCCGCGACGCGCTATATCGCGAAGCAGATCGGCATCTTGGTCGCTTTCTTTGCCGAGACCGACGACGCTAATCGTAATTCCAGCGCCGCTGCACTTCTCGATCAACTTCTGATACTTGCCCGGTTCTTCCGAATCCGCGGCATCGGCGAACAGGATGATGTGCTTCGTGCCGGCCTTCGCGCCTATGAGCATTTCCGCCGAAGCCGCGAGAGCCTCATAAATAAATATGCCGCCTCCTCCCGAATCCACGCGAAGGATTTGATTGCGAATGGCGCCGGGATTATCGGGAGGCCCAAGGTTGACAATCGTATGCGGCGCGCTATCGATCGCTATTACTCCGAATTCATCCACGGGCGACATCAGATCGAGCACCTGGACCGCCGCGAGATTCGCGAGATCCATCTTGGTGCGGCCGCCGCCCGCGGCCATCGCCATACTGCCGGATCGATCCATTGCGACTACGATCGCCATCGCCAACTTTCGGTGCTCGCGCCTCAGTTCCATCGACAGCGGCATAATGGGTTCGAGCGGCGATTTGTAATAACCTCCAGGGCCGTAGGAATTCTTGCCGCCGCTGAACATCAATCCCGCACCCGAATCTCTGACCCACGCCGTAAGGTTCTCCATTCCCCGCGCGCCGATCTTGTCCGCTGCTACATTTTCGACAATGCACGCCGAGTAGTTGGAGAGAGTCTCCAAAGACCACTGCAGTGATTCCCGCGACCGCGCTTTGACGTTGAGCCCGCCTGCACTCAACAGCCTGCCGAGTCCGGAATCGGCTGAGGCGGTTAGTAAGAGAACCGGCTTTGGCCCTCGTACGCCGACCAACAGGCGCGCGGTGTTGTTTTCAGGAATTGGATCCTGGCCGGGTCCCGCTACACGCAATGTATAAGAGCAGGCGCCGGGCTCACCCGCTATATCCCTGAAGGTCAGCCTGTTCAATCCGGACGAACAGGTGTGCTTGCCCGCGGAGATGACCGCGCCGTTCCTCGTCAGCTCGTAGCTGATGTCCTGCTGAAGAGGAGATTGAATCCAGGCGTTGATCATAAACGCCTCGCCTGGGGCGACGGCTCCAGCCGCTTCGAACCTCGCTACGGCAAGGTCGTTGGCCGCCGAGCGTTCAAGCGCGCGATAGTCGATCGCGATGCCTCGAGCGGCCGCTCGCCACGCAAGGTTCGCGGGATCTTTGCCTGTCCACCTTCCGTCGGAGAGGATCAGAATTCGCCCGGGCGCATCAGGCGGTATAAGAGCGAGCGCCTTCTCCAGGGCATCCGATAAATTCGATTCATCGCTGCCGACGTCTCCGGTAAATCCGGCGAACTCAGATGAGGGACTCGTGTGCTCGAGTGAGCTGCTGCGTCCGAACGAGACTACGGCAAGCTGCTGGTCGGAGCCGATTGCGCCGCGTATTAAGTTGATTGCCTCTTTGTGGGCCGCATCGCTGCCGGGCGGCATCGAGTCGCTGCGGTCGGCAATGACTACGACGGTTCCGGCCCGGCCCGGGAGCGTCACCGCGATTCCACACATCGCGAGAAGTATCATCACCACGGCGGTGATCCGGAGTCCGCGCAAGAGCGGCATTGGCAGCTTCCAAAACCATAGCCCTGCTCCAACCGGAATCGCGAGGATCAGCCAATATGCGTGGTGAAGAATCATTGCGCGTCGTGCCCAGGGCGCCTCAAGAGAGCGCTTGCTGTATTACAGAAGCTGCTGCTCTAACAAATTGATCGGGATTCACGTTAATGCCGCGCTTCGCCCCGCCGACAGGTCGCGCGACACCAGCGCAAGGTGACAGGCCAGTACAATCAACAACAGAAGAATGAATATCCACGTGATGCTTCGCTGCTCTTGCTCGAGACCGTTCAAGGCAAAGAGGCTGCCCCAGTTTCCCGAGGTTGTTTGCCGCAAATCCGACTCTTCTTTTCTGACCGCATTGGCGGCAAACGAATACCTGGCGGTTCCCGCGGTGACTTCATAAACGCCGGGCTCGTCGGCGTTGAAAGTGATTATTCGGTCCGCTGAGATCAGCTCGCGCGATGAACCGCTGGGCTCGCGGACGCTGACTGCCGTGGTTCCAAAAGCGAGCTTGATCTTCGCGTCTGAGCCGAGCTTCAGGTTGCACGGTGAAACACCGGGCATCTCTGAAGCGCGCCAGTTAAGAATATTCCACATCAAGACCGGCCACGCGGGTGTTCGCTGAAGCGTCGACATCTCGGGTCGAAACGAAAATCGGATCTCACGAGCTCCGTCCGCGCGATCAGTCGCGGTTAGGAGCGGAATATTGCCGGCCATTATCAGTAAAGCGCCGGTCGATTCAGGCGACTTACCCGCGCCCCATATAACGCCGTCGAGCGAAAGGCCTTCGGCTATTTGATTATTTCTGTCGATTACAAACGGACCGATAAAGCTCTCGGCGGGCTGGTCGGTAATGAATCGAAGGATCCATGACCCGGGGCGAACATCACTCGCCGCTTCGTCAGTCACTACAAGATCAGGAGCGCTTGAAACCATCTCCGCGGACGGAATTGCTTCGAATGCCTTTTGAACGAGGTCACGCAGGGCTTCATTATTCATAGCCAGCTCCACTCTAACTCCCTGCTCGCGTTCGGGCGCCAACATCACCTCGTTGTCTATCTTCAACGCGTCATCGCCGAGCCGCGCGCGTATTTCTCCGGCGCCGTGTGCAAGCGTCAAAACAATTCGCTCAGTTCCATTCGGGCTCAAGTTGAGTCTCGAGCGTTTTATCTCGCGAAAGCCGCCGGTGTTAGCGGCTTCGACGACGAGATCGGTTTGCGACTGGCGGTCGGAGAGGTTTGCGATTTCGAGAAGGCAGCGATCCTGACCGTCGCGATCAGTCCTCGTTGCGGTCACGAACCCGACATTGTCGTCACGACGACCAAAGGCGCGCCATTCAAGTCGTTCGTCTATCTGTTCGGCGGCGGGCGCGTGATCGGTGACTACAAGAACGCGGCAGCGGTCTCCTCCCAGAGCAAAAGCGAATGTAATCGCCTCTTCGAGATTTGCGGAGGGCGAGTAGCACTTCCAATGATCGAAAAGCGCGTTCATCCGGCTGCCGCCTTCGGCTGCCTCACCCAGTATCTGGGGCGCGGTTCCCGCGAGCACCAGCCGAATTGCGCTATAACCGCCGGCGCGAATCTCGCTTCTGACCGACTCTTCCCCACGATGCCGGGGAGAGCTCTTACCACCGGCGAGCATCGAAAACGAGTCGTCGAGCACCACGACGAGCGGAGCCGCGGCGGTTCCGGCTCGCACCATCGGGCCGGCCGCGGCCAGGACCAGCAACAGAATCGAGAGAAGCTCCAGCAAAAGAAGGAGTGGCGTTTGAAGCCGGTCAATCAGCAGCCCGCCTTCTTTCAACTGGCGCTGATCCATCCACAGCATAAGGCTCGAGACTGTTCGTTTCCGGCTTCGGCTCCTGAGCCAATAGATCGCTGTGAGGGCCGGCGCGGCCAGTAGTCCGATGAATGCGAGTGGAAATGCAAAGGACATGTTCGATTGTGTGTTTGAACCGCGAAGCTCCTCGATCTCAGGCGAGCGCGAGAATCTGGGCGGCGATCAGTTCGGTCGGGTTCCAATCCGCTACTAGGGCTTCGGCGGTGACTACCGTCATCGAAGCGCCGGCCTGCTGACAGGCCAGCCGCCAGTTCTGCTGATGTCGCTCGAGTGCATTGGAATATCTCGCTCGCGCGGCCGCATCTATGAACAGCTCGCGAGTCTGTCCAGTTTCAGAATCGACGAGCCGCTGATTTCCTTGAGCGGGCGGATTGATGTCGTCGTCCGCAAGAATCTGAATAACAAAAACGGCGGATGCGTCGCGCGACAGGCTCTGGAGGCTCAACAGCGGACTACCCAGCCAGAGTAGATCGCTGATCAGGACTCGAATTCCCTGTCGCCGCCAGCCGGGCCTGGTTCTCACGAGCGAGTCCGCGATATTGCCAGGGTAGTCAAAAGCGATACCTTGCCATATTCCGGGGCGCCCGCTTCCTCCTTCGATGCGGCGGCAGCTCTCACTGGCGAGCCATGCGGTATGCGAGAAACGCGCGTTCGACGCGGCGGAGGCGAACAGCGCCGCCAGCCCCACCGCGGCTTCGAATTTCGCGGTGTTCTCAAGCGCCATTGATCGGGATCCGTCGAGAATTATGTCGACGTGAGGGCTCACCTCTTCTCGAAACACTTTCACTATCAGCCGGTCCGATCTTCCGTAGGCATTCCAATCGATTCGTCTGATGTCATCGCCCGGTTGATACTCCCGATGATCCCTGAATTCGATGGAGCTGCCGGCGAGATTGCTGAGATGCAAGCCTCCCGCGCCGACAGGCGATCCGCGCGGCGGGGCCAGGACCAAACGGCTTCCTGCCTGCTCTCCGGCGATCAAACAGCTATGAAGCGTTTCGTTCATCTATTCAACTCGAGCGATATCGTAGCGGGCTCTCCCACATGCGGCCGGAAGGCTTTGATCTGTTCGATGAACCAGTCGGCGTTGATCAGAGCCCCTATGATCGAGCAGGCCCCGGCGAAGGTGATATAGACCGTGCGATAGGAATCTATTCCGAGCGCGAAGGGATTCGTGACCAGCCATCCGCCTATGTCTTCGGCTTTTCGAAAATTGCCGAACACGATCAGGTAGCCGAGCAGGATCGGCAGCAGCGATCCCGCCGCTAGCAGCAGAAATCCAACAACCCAGGTAAGCCTCGGCCGTATCCACCGAGATAACATCCGTCGCCTGATAAAGAGCGCGGCCATCGAATATGCGAACGCGTACAGAGCCAGACCCGCCGTCCAGGCCTGGCTGGAGGACATCGACCCGCCCGCGCTGAGAGTCGTCGACTTACTCGTCAGGAGTTGAACGACGACGAAAGTCATTAAGCACATCAACGCGCACCAGGCGACTCCGTTTGCTCCGCCGCTGAAAAGAAAAAAGGCTGGAAGCCGCAAAGCACCGTCGGGTATTTTCCTTGTGACCCGAGGGCCGAGTTGTTCCCGCTCGCTCACGCCGACGAAGAAGGCCGCGCCAAATACGAGAACGCTGAGTATGCTCCAGACCGAGAGCGGCGTTGAGTCGCGCTGAAAATATCCGATTGCGGCGGACGCGATTCCACTGACGAGCCACAAAGACGAAGCGAAGAGCCTGACGGGAAACGCTCTGTTCGACGAAGCCGGCTTGATCATCGCTACCGACAGCGAGAAAAGCAGCCCGATAACGGCGGAAGAAATCAGAAGGACCGTTGAAGCCGGACCCCAGAAATCCCACGTAGTAAGGCGGCTTCCAACACCGTGCGAAAGCGCGAAGTAAGACCAGCTCAATAAGCCTACGAAGGCCTGCGGAAAGAACAGGAACACCAGCAGGCTCAGCAGTATCTTCAACACGCGGCCTGCCTGAATACAGGCCACGAACGTGGCAAGTTGCACGGCTATTGTGACCATCAGGAAGGCGATCGCCATCAGAATAAAGATCGACGGAAGATCAATGCCCCTCAGCCAGTAGGTGAATACCATAAAGGGAAGACAGGCGCTGAACGCCATCACCGTGATCGTGAGCGCCGCGAACATCTTTCCCCATACGATTGCCGACGGCTTGATCGTAGTCACGAACAGAAGGTCGACGTTCGTGTCGCGCTCCAGGGCAAGCCGTATCGCGGTGTAAGCAGGCACGAATATCAAACAGACCGCCAGCAGAATGCCCAGTAGAAACATGAATGCGGTGCGGCCCGCGTCGAACCTATCAGCGAAGTCTCCGTTGCTGACTATGTATATTCCAAGCGCCGCAAGTTGAACGACAAGAAGCAGGATGAGCGCCGCGGAGACGAATTTTCCCTGAACCGCCTGCCGCAGCTCTTTCACCACGATCGGGTTCAACCAATCGTCCAATCGGCCGATTACCCCTCCTTCGGCTTTCACTGCACCTCTCCTCTCGTTACGTTCATGAAGATGTCTTCAAGCCCCGCCCTGTGCTGCTTAAATTCGGCGAGCCGATAGCCCCGCTGAATTAGGGCGATGAGTATATCGCTGCATACTTCATCCGACCCGCTGACTTCGACTACGACTTCGCCGCCGGCCGGGTTGGCGGATTCCACGTGAGGCATTTCGAGGAGGTCTCGCACAAGCCCTTCCGGAGATCCCAAGGGCCGTATTATCACCGTTCGGCGAGTCGCATCGGTCGAAATCAACTCGTTGATGGCGCCCGCCATCAGCAGCTTTCCCTGCTCGATGATCACGGCGGCGTTACAAATCTCCGCCAGTTCGGTAAGTATGTGGGAGCTGATCAAGATCGCCTTGCCCTGGCCGGCCAGCACGCGGAGAAGCTCTCGGAGCTCGACTCTTGCGCGCGGATCCAACCCGGCCGCGGGCTCATCCATGATCAAGACCGGCGGATCGTGCAGCAGCGCCCGCGCGAGGCTTACCCGCTGCTTCATGCCCTTTGACAACGCGTGCAAAGTCTTTTCGCGGATACCCGTGAGATTCGTGAATTCTTCTACGCCTCCGATAACAAGGGACCGCTTCGGCTTTTTGATACCGTAAGCCCTCGCGAAGAAATCGAGGTAGTCGTGCACCGAGATATCGCGATGCCCCGGCAGCGCATCTGGAACATATCCGACCAGTTTACGGGCTTGCTCAGGTTCCTCGACTACCGAGACGCCGTCAATCGTGGCGTCGCCTTCCGTCGGTTCATCGAGCGTAGACAGGACCCGCATCGTCGTAGTCTTTCCCGCGCCATTCGGACCGACGAAGCCGACTACCTGGCCCGCCGCGAACGTGAACGAAATGTCATCCACCGCTCGAGTCGCGCCGAAGTATTTTTTGAGATGGCTGACTTCAATCTTCATTCGCGCCCGTCCTCATAATTCCGTACACAACGGATTCGGACCTCTTTTGCCGTAGGCCGCGCAATCCCTCTTCAAGAAATGGACACCCCTCCAGTTCGGCTATGTAGGTTCGGGGACGCAGCAGCGCAAGGTGGCTTGCCGGTTCCACAAGGCCGGTCCATGCGTCGCCAAGCTTGCTCCGGAGGCCGTTTCCAGGCGCCGGCGGCCGCGGCGTATTGTTGAACGTAAGCGTTGCGGCAGCGCCTGGCGCGATGTCCGAACCTGTATACACAGAGCCTCGCTCATCGGCTACCCAGAGAGTTCTTATTCGAACCCCGAGCCCGTTGATCATTGAAACCGAGCCATCCGCCGTGCGAGACATCGTGACTCGCTCTCGTCGGGTCTCGCTGCGGCGGATCATAAACTGAGCCGGTGTTCTGGCCGTCACCCAACCGGAATCCAGATGTTGTCCGTCCGTCCAGTCGATGGTGTGCGTACTCCCATCGTTGGAATACCCGGCACTAAAGTCCCGGCCCGTTACTTCCGTCTCCGTGCCGTATCTGAGTCCATCGCCGGGCGTCAGCGGCGAGTAGAATGCGTTCAGCCCGATACTCGACGCGCGATGGGATCTCTCATCGAGAACGGTAAAACTGAGATATCGCGCTCGGCCCGACCATCCTTCCGAAAACAGGCTGTACCCCGAAACCGCCAGACACGTGGCCAGCGATATGACGGGAACCGTAAAGAGAAGCCAGATCCGCTTCTTCTTTTTTGTGAGCACTATAAGATTCACCGGCCCTATCAGGATTACAAAGAGCAACATGATCAAGAGCAGGCCACGCACCGGAATGCTGGCGTTTTCGATAACCGGAAAACTCGTGTTGGCGAAATCGAACGAGGCTGTGGGAGAACTCCACGGAGCACGGCTCTTTGTCCACTCCTCCTTTAAGAGTCGCAAGACCGGCTCGGTTAAACCGCTCGAAGGCTCGGCAACCACGAGGAAGAGGCCGAACCCGGCAAAGTATTCGATCAGTCCATTCATACTTCGCCCTTCGGCCCGCCACGGTTCAGGAGGCTTCCACGCGTTGAGCACTAGCAGAGTGCCTCCGCATTCGACATACCTGGTCAGCGCCGATAAGGCCGGCTCGGGCATTGCTCTCAACTCATCGGCCGTTGCAACCACGCCGTCAAAACTGGAATACCCAAGCCAGTTCACGCTCCAGTCCGTCGAGGGCGCTTCTGATCTGGCGCCAATAAAGGTTTCCTTACCGTCAGGATTTTTCAGAACGCCTGCCGCTTTTGTCGAAAACCCCTGCGCTGCCGCGCCCTGACTGATCAACACCGAAGGCCGTATCTCATACGAATATCCATTGAGGTTGATTGAAATCACGTCGCGCTGCGGTTCGCCGTCAACTTCGACCCCCAGACCGTTGCCGCCCATTGTGAACGAACTGAAGATCGAAACTGTCTGTGTAGAGGAAGGCTCCACCGTCACCGTGCGCGAGACCGTGCCGCCGTAGTAGCCGCGCTCGGGCAGGACGAGGCGCACCTGATGCCTGTTGCGCGCCGACATATTGCTGAGTGTGACTCTGTACTCCTGATAACCGTGAGTACGTATCGAATTCGCGAGACCGCCGACCTGAACCGTTACTTCGCCATAGCGCTCGGCCCGCGCGGAGATTGAGATCAGCACCGTTAATATGGCCGCGGCGAATAGAGCTTCGAACTTAGACGTGCGGTTCATTTGATCATCTCTATTTCAGATGGAAGGTTGAGGCCGGTTTCATCCATTCCCGACCGCAGGCTATCGATGATGGCGAAGCTGTCCACCTGATCGAAACGCGCTTTGTAGTTCAGAATCAGCCGGTGATTGAGCACAGCGGAAGCGGCCGACTTCACGTCTTCGAATCCGACCGTCGGCCGGCCTGAGATCAATGCGAATCCCCTGGCCGCTTCCGCCAGCGCGATTGCCGCACGAGGCGAGGCTCCATACATAACGTATTGCCGCACGAGTTCAGTTGCTTCGCTCGCGGTGGGATGCGTCGCCGCCACAAGCCTGGAGATATATCTGGAAACCGGCGAAGGCAAGTATACGCGATCCATAACATTGAAGACGAGATTCAATGCATCCGCGCTGATGGTCCAGGAGGGCCGGGGCGCTTCGCCTCTGCGGCGCGTCGAGATTATTCGATCCAGCACCTCGGTATCGACCGTGTTGACGACGAGCTTGAAAAGAAATCGATCCAACTGCGCTTCGGGAAGCGGGTACGTTCCTTCGAGCTCGATCGGATTCTGCGATGCCAGCACAAAGAAAGGATCGGGCAGTTTCCTGGTCGCGCCCAGGAGCGTGACCGCCTGTTCCTGCATCGCTTCCAGGAGGGCCGATTGTGTTTTTGGCGAGGCGCGATTGATCTCATCGGCCAGCAGAAGATTCGTAAAAATCGGGCCCGGATGAAAGCTCATCTCTCGTTTCCCGTTTTCACTCTCCTGCAGTATGTGCGCGCCAAGAATATCGGCAGGCATCAAGTCGGGCGTGAACTGCACTCGCTTGAACTCCAGACCGAGTATTTGCCCGAGCGCTTTCACGAGCGCCGTCTTGCCGACGCCCGGCAGGCCTTCCAACAGGACGTGTCCGCGGCTCAGGATCGCTACGAGCACAATTCTGTGGAGATCGGACCGGCCAAGTAGAATCCTGTCGAGTTGTTCGAGCGTCTTCTCTATTAACTCAATGGCGGGCTTCAGCTCGACGGGCTGCAGTATCTGTTCGCGTTCTTCTTCCATCTGGTGACGTGCACTCCTCGGTTGCGGGGCCGCGGCCGGTCGGATTCTACATCAAAACGCGGATAAGTAATTCGGCTTGTTGTCGATCAGGAAAGGGGCTGAAAAAGAAAAAGGGAACCTCCGACGAGTATTGTTCGCAAGCGCTGATTAACGCCTCTCGAAGTAGCGGTTCACGGTCGCTCGGTGCCGAGGCAGAATCGTCTGTGTGACCGCCGATCCGCCTCCCGCGGTCGCGCCCCTGAGGGCGCCTGTCTGTTGAGCGCCTGCGTTCGAGCGATCAGGAGCGCCGGTGCTGCGCCCGACCAGTTGACTGTCCTTCAAACCGGCGAGCGAAGAGGGCAGTACCTGCTCCTTGAACTTCGCGCCTTTTTCAGTCGAAGGATCGGTCCAGGTCATCGGGGCGTCGGCGCGGCCGCGATTGATGCCTCCCTTGCCCCAGGAGTCCATCATTTCGCCCACCAACATTTTCCCCGCGTTCTCCTTGAGAAACTGGGCAAGCCCGGCGCCGTCGCATTTGCCGGCGTTCTCGCATTGCTTAAGCGTGCTTGTGTCGATCATTCGCGCATCGCGCAGCTCGCCGAGCTTTTTCGATATGTCGCCCTGCATTTGCTTGAGCGATTGGGAGAGCTGCTTCATCTGCTCACGACTGAGTGAGCCGGACTTCAATCCGTTCTTCAGCTCGGAAGGAAGCGATCTGCCTGATTCGCCATCACCGGCGGCGGTTTGCATCTGGGATTGAAGCTCTTTCATCGCTTCGCTCATCAGCTTCGAATCAAGGGTAGAGCCGTCGCTCGACAACGCTTCGCCTAGCGCTTGAGCCTGACCCAGCCGTTCGTTCTCGCGAGCCATTTTATCAGCGGATTCCTGAGCGAGTTTTGAGACTTCGGCTTGAAGGTGATCAAGCGCTTCCCACGTTTTTACAGGGTCTTCGCCCTTGGCTTCACTGACTGCAGAGTCGAGCTTCTCTTCCAGCGATGCAGCCTCATCCGATTTCACAATCTCTTCTTTTTTCAGCAGCTCGATATCAGAAGCGATCTCTTGAGTCTCGCGCGCAATATCAAGCGGAGAATCCGCGGTCACGATGAGAGGCCGAAGCGGAATAAAGAAGGCCCCCGCGAGGAACAATACCGAAGCCGCCGCCATCGTCGTCGGACGGCTTGCGCGCAAACGCAGGCGAGGCTCCGAGACACGCGATAGTTTTCTATCCCATTCGCCAAGCGGCAGGCGCTCGCGCGCCATCAGCAGTCCCCCGCAGCCGTTGCGAAGGTCGAGCATCGCCCGAACAGCCGCTCGCTGAGGCCGGCGTCGCAGCGCGAGGATTATCGAAATGAGAACGCAGGGAATTATTCCGAGTAACAGCCAGATCAAGCGGCCGGGCTCGCGATTGCTCGCGGCCTTCATCGACAAGACGATTAGACCCAACGTAAAACCGAAAATGGCAAGAGAGATCAAGGAGCGGCGTATGGCGGTAAGCAGAACGACTCGACGGATGAATCGGTCGATCGATTTCTCGTGTGGGGCGTCGTCCTGGGCAATACGCATTCGCATACAATACTCTGACGATTCATGAATGTGAAAGGCTCGGAAGCTTGCGGGCTTGCGGAGCCCGGTCCGAAGCTTGCCGAGCCCGGCTCAGAGATACGCCGATTACCGGAATAGGAAGAGTCTCAGACTACGAGTCTCCGCGACCGTGGGATCACATTAGATTATTCGGACCAGTCAAATATGGTTTGTTGCCCTTATAGAATTATTGGGCGAACACTTTACCAAGATGTTTAAAGATGTTGTCCGACCGTGGAAAGTAGAAAAGAGTTGTGATAGCCTCACTGTCTCTGGCTTTAGGGTATTGTCGGACGGCCAGTTCCAGAGCTGAACTAAGTGAGACTATTTTTTATCGTGCTGTTTTTGAGCCTCGCTTCCTGCAAGGTCGAACAGCACTCCTCATCGAACATTTCTCCCCGTTGGTACGCGGGAACCGCCCCGGTCGCGATCAATCTTCTCGGCGTTGAATTGGTCGATGCTGGAACTGGTTGGGCAGTGGGTGATCTGGGGCTAACGAACGGAACAATTCTTAAGACGGAAGACGGCGGTCAGCAATGGCAGCCGATTGCCCAGACAAACGAGATACTCTCTTGCGTTCACTTTATCGACAAATTGACTGGATGGGTGGCCGGTTACGCCGGGCGAATCCAGAAGACCAGCGACGGCGGCCGTTCGTGGCAGGTTCTTCGCGGAGAGCAGGAAGGCGAAGTGCTTAACTCCATCTTCTTCGCCGATCAACGTAACGGGTGGGCAGTCGGAGCAAGTGGATTAGTGCTCGTGACCGTCGACGGCGGCGGGACTTGGGAACGTATTCAAACCGGTCGCGTTGAAGACCTCTGGACCGTGCGATTCGTTTCCCCGCGAAACGGGTGGATAGTTGGAGAAGACGGCGTGATTCTTCATTCAATAAACGGAGGCCGCGAGTGGAAGCCGGAAGTCCAGGGTTCGGGAAAGGCATTACTCGGACTGGCAGCCGAGGCCGGAGCGCCGATCGTCGCGGTTGGCGAATCCGGAAACATACTCCGAAGCGATGACGGCGTGAAATGGGTTTCGGTTGATTCACGGACCACCGAAACTCTCAACGGAGTGACGAGCGTTGATGGAAAAATATTCTGGGCCGTAGGCTCAAAAGGCGCTACGGTGGGTTCTTCGGACGGCGGCAGATCATGGTCGCCGGTTCCGGCGGTCTCTTCTCACGATTTGATGGCGGTGAAGGCGGTCGACGCCGCGCATGGTTTGGCGGTCGGCCGTCGAGGAACCGTTCAGATTCTTACTGGCGAAGCAGTCACAGGGAAATAGGTAATCTTTATGTCAAAAGCACGGATCGGTATGCTGGCCGTCGTGATAGCAGGCTTCGGCCTGGTCGGGTTTCAATCTTCTGAAGCCCATCATATGGTCTTGCGCTTCAATCTGGAGGAAATGACGGCCACCGCCGATCGGATCTTCCTCGGCAAATGCGTTGCGGTTGAAGAAGGGGAAGATACAATCGCACAGGGCACGTTGCCCGTTACGACCTACACTTTCGAGGTAGAGCGAGCGATAAAGGGACGCGTCCCAAGACTGTTGACCTTTCAACAGCTCGGCCACACCACAAAAGGAAAACTGGCGAAGCAAGGCGGGATGACGATGCACGGCCGGGCAGTCACTCCGGAGAGCTTTCACGGGATGAGCGAATATGCCGTTGGAGACCGCCAGGTCCTCTTCCTAATCCCAAATTATCTCGGCGGCAAAGTGACCTATCCAGTCGGCCTCTATCAAGGCGCCTTCCTTGTTTCGACGATGCCGTCCGGCGACGAGCTCGCGCGAAACAGCATCAACAATCTCGGTCTCTTTACCGCGCCTTATAATGGCTGGAAGTTGAAAGCGGAGGATGCTCGGGTCGTATTTCCCGATCGCGACCAGCCGCTGCTGGATCTCTCATCGGGCGGTATCAATACCGAGAGCCTTGTTCGCAAGCGAGGAAGCCTTCCTTTGGATCAATTCCTCGGCCTCGTCGACCAGATCGTCGCCGCGCACGGCGGTGAGAAGGGGGTTGTTATTCAATGACTCGCAATAAGAAATTAATTCGAATTCTGCCCTTGATTGCCCTTTTCGCCCTCGCTGTTTCGGGTATAGTCCTGAGCCCTTCGGCGCGAGCGGGCGGTCCGCTGATCGTTAATAACGGCACGCCGATTCGCTGGCCGCGAGGTCTGACTCAAGGCGGGCCTCTTAACTCCCAGACCGTGAACGCGAGTGGAACTGTACTCTATCACGTCGACTCCGGCCCGCTCGGAACATTGTCTAACAGCGAAGCCACAGCGTTAGTCGATCGAATCTTCGGACTGTATTCGTCAATTCCGACCGCGAACATCAGATTTTCCAATGCTGGTCCCATCATCGATCCCGATTCGCGGCAGCCTGTCGATGTGAATTCATCCAACTTTGGAAAGTTTACCTCTTCGACAAGACCGACTTTTCAGAATCCGATCGTGTTCGACAGCGACGGTTCGATAACCGGCGGAGGCGGCGTTCTCGGGTTCTTTGGGCCGCTTCAACTCGATGGAATCAACAATTTTCAGGTCGAAGGGTTCGTGGTGCTGAACGGCGCTTTTGTTGCCCAATTAGGAAAGATCCCGTTCCTGGGTGTCTTCACCCATGAGTTCGGGCATTTTGCCGGCCCGCTTGATCATTCACAAATCAACGGGAACATAGCAGCAAACTCGGCGAGCGCATCGCTTCCCCCCGGCTTTAACTCCGGCCAGATATTTGATCTCTATGCGCCGTTCACCGAGACGGTCTATCCGTTCATCTTCAACGCACCCGTAGGCTCTCAATTGCGCAACAGCTTCAAGGATTCAGGTGCGTTTATCGCGTCGCTCGATATGGACACGAAGAACGCGCTGTCGAGCCTGTATCCCGCTCCGGGTTTCTTTGCTTCTGATCCAGGGTCACCGAACGGCGCGATCGAAGGCCGCGTCGTAGTCAGAACCAGTACGGGCGATATTCCCGTGAATGGAATAGACGTGATTGCGCGGCGCATTAGCAAAGGCGCATATCCTCCGGCGCCGGGCACGGTTTCGTTCCCGAATAATCAAGTGCCGCTCGACGCTGATGGAGTACCGCTTCCTCCTCCGGCGCAGGACGCAACCGACTCACTGGCTACCGCTTCGAGCGCTGTAACGGGCGTGCAGTTCGGCCCGGGCAGATACCGGCTCGATGGGCTTCCGCCGGGCGACTACATGGTCGAGGTCGTGCAAATCAATCCGAACGCGACCGGAGGCTCAGGGATCGGCCCGCTCGACACTCAGGTCCCGCTCATCGTGAAAGAGCAAACTCTCGGCTCGGTAACCGTGAATGCTGGTCAGATGGCGGGCGGTACGGACATAGTTCTGGCCGGCTTCAGCAACGCTCCCTTAGTCGCGGTTAGCGAACGCGAGCCAAACGAAAAAGCCGCCAAGGCGCAGTCGCTAGCGATACCGGCCGAAGTTACCGGCAGCGGAACCGATCAGGACGCCGCCAAGCTGCGAGTAATCTTCCCTGGTGGTCAGGGCGTCGGATTGTTAAACGATCTCTACACGTTTACGCTTACGGCGCCGAAAACGGTATTCCTATCGCTCGATCCAATTTCAGGATCAGGAGATATGGATCTCTACATATTCAGTGACGCCTTTCCCGGAAAGAAGATACCGCTCGGTGATGCGAGCATGATGGGATTTGGCGCTACTGAGAGCGCGAGCGAACAGGTCGCCGTGCAGCTTCCGGCCGGAAACTACTTTATCGGCGTGAGCATTTTCGCGGGAAGCTTCAACTACCGGTTGCGAGTGATTCAGAGTCAATAACCACGTAAAATGAAATCGCTCTGTAGGGGGCGGGCCTCCCCGCCCCTCTCCGCGCATCCTACACCCCATGTCGAGAACGATATTAGAGCGTCCTATGAGTGGGGTCTGGGCTAGAGGCGCGATTTGAGCCAATCCAAAATTATCGGAAGTGTTTGAGCCCGAGGTAAAGAGTGGCCCGCCTCGAGCCAGACAATTTTCTTCGGTTCCTTAGCCGTCGCTTGAAGCAGCTTATTGGCGGGAACCGGTACGATCTCGTCCTTTGTTCCATTGATCATCAAAACAGGGCGGGGTGAAATCTTATCGACGAAGTTCAGCGGATCGGCCGGCGCCATGATTCTGGAGATCTCGTCGAAGTCCAGCTTAGGATTCTCCGCCCTGATCTTTTTCCACACTTCAATCTGAGACAGCCGGCTCATCAAACCGCGGTCGGCGCCTCCGACCATTAGGATCGGACACTTGATACGAGTCTCAACGCCCGCCAGCACCGATCCCATGATGGCTCCCATACTGATTCCCATCAGAGTTACGCGTTTCGAATCGATGTCGCTTCTCGTCTCAAGGTAGTCGAGCGCGCGGCGGTAATCGACAACTGTCTGCATATATCCGTCGCGCAATCTGAAGAAGGTGGTTCCATACATAGATTGTTTGCCGGGCGCTCGCTCGCCATGGTATGCGGCGTCGAGCGACATAGTCGCATACCCCTGCTTCATAAGATCCACACTGAACAGAGAAGCTTGGCCTTTATTTCCTCCGAGCCCGTGCAAAAAGAATACACATGGAAAAGGGCCATTGCCTTCGGCCGGAACCCACAACATAGCGGGCACCCGCTCATCATGCGTGCTCATGAAAGAAAGCGTGATTCTGCGATGAGCGGGCGCATTCTCCGACGCGGGCACGGATGCCTCATCACGAATCTGGACTTCAAGCGGGAGCGTCTTGTCATAATCATAGAAGACCCGGAAGGCGTTGAAGGTTTTCAAGTCAACAGGCTTGCCGTCGCCCATCGCGATCGGAGACGAGGCCAGTAGAATGGCGGCAGCGATCAGTAGGGCCGAAACAGTCCGTTTGGTGTGCATTCAATCAGCTCCTGGGTAATGAATTCCGGAGAACTATATGACAATTTCTCGGAATGCGCATGAAAATACAATACTTTATTCCCTATTTTGGGGTTGGCAAGAATAGCATTTGGACCTATAATCGGCGCCACCAGGGAATAAGGCATCGTTTTGAAAGTAGCTCTAAACACCGACTCACGCGAAAACACATGCGTGAGCGAAGTGTAGGAAATCTTCCTACACTTTATTCATCGGTCGTGTTAGCAGATAACTAGCGCGGCGGATCCATAGTTAAATAGCTCGCATCATCACCGCTCCGGTGCCTGCGCCTCCCTTATGACCGCGTCCTGTCGCGGAGCTCAAGACTTTCGACGGCGTCTTGAGAGCCGGCAGAGAGGCATAGTGTCCACTTATAACTAGATGAGGCTGCGGATTAAAGCGGCCCGACAACCTGTGACTTGGTCTGTACGCCCAAGCCCCAAAGGATGGAGGATTATCCCTATGAAGGTAGTAAAGATCTGTTGTGCTGCACTTTGTCTTCTCGCGCTTGCGTTGCCGTTCTCCTTTTCAAGCGCAGCCCAGGCCGTCACTGAAGCCCCGACAGGCTTCGACAATCTAACCAATGGATTCACTGACCAGACAAGCTTTGACGCAAATAAGGATTTGTTCGAAGAGGTCGAACAGGTTGCCGACGGTCTCGGTCCAGTCTACAACGCTCAGTCCTGCCGTGAGTGCCATCAGAACCCAGTTACGGGCGCCATCAGCCAGATCACTGAGCTTCGGGCGGGCCACTTTGACGGCGTGAACTTCATTGATCAGGCGGGCGGCTCTTTAAATAATGACCGTGCAATTAATGCGGCGATCCAGGAGCGCATTCCCGGCGGCAACGAGGTTCGTACGTTCCGTACTTCTTTGAACCTGACGGGCGACGGCTTTGTTGAAGCCACCGACAGCAACACATTCGTGGCGATCTCAAACTCTCAGCCGGCTGCACAACGCGGCTCGTTCATTCAGGTGCCGGTGCTTGAGGCCCCTGGTCAAGTCAGGGTGGGAAGGTTCGGCTGGAAGAATCAGCAAGCTAGTCTGCTCTCGTTCTCTGCCGATGCTTATGTAAACGAAATGGGCATCACCAGCAATCTGCAACCGACAGAGAATACTTCGCTCGGAAACTCTGTAGCGGCGTTTGATACAGTTCCCGATCCTGAAGACGCAGGTAACGTCGACGTCAGTGCTTTTGCGGCTTTCATGAGAGCTCTCAAAGCTCCGCCGCGAGGCGCGATCAGTGCCAGCGCTAATTCCGGCTCGGCGCTTTTTGACGCTATCGGCTGCAACATCTGCCACGTTCGCAACATAACCAGCGCTCCCGCGGGAACGGTCATCAACGGCGGCGCATTTACAGTTCCGGCTGCTCTTGGCAACAAGACCTACCATCCGTTTGGCGATTTCCTGCTGCACAACGTAGGAACGGGCGATGGAATCGTGCAGAACGGGGGCCAGGGCACTCGAAATCAAGTGCGCACGCCGCCGCTATGGGGTATGCGTACTCGCGACAGACTGATGCACGACGGCGAGACAGTGAACCGCAATGAAGCCATCCTGCGCCACGCCGGCCAGGCCACGGCTGTCATCAACAACTATGCGGCTCTCTCGACCGCTCAGAAGAATCAGCTCATCGATTTTCTGAATTCATTGTAGTCGCGGCAAATCATTGAGATTGTCGAGGGCGCGGCGATTAGATTCGCCGCGCCCGTTTTGTTTCTGTGATGGTATACTCGCCCGAATGTATCTTACGGGCATTTATGATGTCGCCGGCATAGAGACATAACCCGAATTGAGCATGGTGACAAAGAAGCCGAGAGTTAAAAGACCTACGGCGCTGTCGCTGATTACGGCGGGGGTGTATCTGTTTCTCTACGTTCCAATCGGGGCTTTAATTGCCCTCTCGTTCAACTCATCGCGATTCAGCAGCGTGTGGCGGGGATTTACCTGGCACTGGTATGTACTGGCTTGGCACGACGTTGAGCTGATCTCATCGCTTCGGACGAGCCTCATTATCGCCGTGATTTCCACCGTGATTTCCACGGCACTCGGAACCGCCGCTTCGCTTGCGATTGGAAGGCGAAACACGCGACGAAAGCGATGGGGGCCCTTGTCCGAGGCCATATTCTACTTGCCGATAATCATGCCCGAGGTAGTAGTAGGCTTTGCGAGCGCCGCTTTCTTCTCCCGAATTCGAATGACCGCCGGCATGAGCACGATAATAGCTGCTCACGTCGCGTTCTCGATGTCCTATGTGGTCTTCGTCGTAAAAAGCCGCGTCGCCTCTCTGGATACGGGTCTTGAAGAGGCCGCGGTGGACCTTGGAGCCGCGCCGCTTCAGGCATTCTTCACGGTCACTCTTCCGATGATCCTGCCGGCGGTGGTTTCCGCGGCTCTTCTCGCATTCACGATCTCGCTCGACGACTACGTGATTACGAGCTTTGTAACGGGATCAGGAACAGCGACGCTGCCCGTGAAGATTTATTCAATGGTTAAGACAGGGGTCACCCCCGAGATCAACGCAATCTCCGGTGTGCTGCTGGTCGTTACCGTCTTGCTCGCATTTGTCTCGTTCAGGATTGCGGCAAGCAGATTGACAAAGACAAACGCCGTTCTGGGCGCCCTGGCAGTCGTGCTCATAGCCTCGTTTGCGGCTGGCGGGAGAGCCCAAAACAGCCAGGGCGGTGAGCTCGACCTCTTGATCTGGTCGAACTATCTTCCGCAAAGCGTGATCGACAATTTCGAAAAACAGACCGGCGCCCGGCTCAACGTTGAGCTCTATGATTCGAATGAGGCTCTGTTGGCCAAGCTCCAGGCAGGCGGCGGCTATGACCTGGTCGTCCCAAGCGACTACATGGTGTTAGTTCTTCGCGAGCAGGGCTTGATTCAAGAGATGAATCGCGACTTGATACCGAGTTTCTCAAACCTCGATCCGGCGCTCGTCGGGTTGCCCTATGATCCGAGCAACGAATATTCGATTCCATATCTGTGGGGGACTACGGGAATCGGTTATCGCAAAGACAAGGTTCTTGAGCCCGTGGTTGGTTGGGAGTCGCTATGGGATGTGCGCTATAGCGATCGAATCGCCATGCTGGACGACATGCGAGAAAACTTCTCCGCGGCTTTGAAGATGGAGAGCAAGTCTCTCAATTCTATCGATGAAGACGAGATAGCAGGAGCGGCAGCGTTGTTGGCGCGGCAGAAGTCGCTCGTGCGCGCGTACGACAGTGGAGGATTCGATCAATTGCTGTTGTCGGGAGACGCATGGCTCGTTCAAGGTTATAACGGCCAGATTGCCAAGGCGATGCTGGAGGATTCTTCAATCTCTTATGTCATTCCAAAACAGGGCTGCACAATTTCAGTCGACAATCTCTGCGTGACTTCACGCGCGCGAAACGCAGCGCTCGCGCATCGCTTTATAAACTATGTGCTGCAACCCGAAGTCGCTGCTGAAATCGCGAACAAGACTGTCTATTCCTCACCCAATCGTGCCGCGCGAGCTTATATACGACCGGAGCTCTTGAACAACGATGCGATATATCCATCGCGCGAGATGCTCGATCGATGCGAGTTCATAAGAGACGTGGGCGCGGCGGTCTCCGTCTATGATCGCTATTGGACACGCATCAAGTCGCAGTAGCTCACGACAGGTCTATCTATATAATTTGTCATCTCACAAACATCAATGTGGAGCGCAACTTGCTGCCAGTTTAATCGTCAACACTTACGAGGCTTAGAGAATTTACAAGAATTTCACAAGACTTCGGAACAACCTGCTTTCACTGAACAAGTAAAGGACTCCTTCCGCCGTGAAACCGGCACTGGATGCCATATCCGCGCCTTCGATCGATTGACGATCGTGCTATACTCCGGCCTTTCGCTCCGAAGCCATGCTTCGTCGCGGATGCAGGTCAAACTTACAACGCGTTTTTGTTTCGCTATGCACCGAAGGGACATGAACGCGGCAAGGCGGTTGATTCTGAGCAGAAGGCCCCCCAGGAAAACGATACTCAAGACGCGCCTGATTCACTATTCCGCTCTCGCCGTAATCGCGGGCGGTGTCTGTTTCGCCGAACACAATACGCTGGCTGAATCGCGCGCAGCGTCATCAAACAAAGCTTCAAAAGAAGCGAGCACAACCAGGACCGTTGATTCGAAGGGATCAAGCGAACTTCCAAACGACTCACCGTCTGACGAAGAAGTGAAGCAGACGAAGCTTCTGCTGAATACTCACGAGAGTCTAGCGGCGACTGTCTCTGAGAGATTCTGGACCAACGTCGGTGAGTTCGAAGCAAGCGCGTACAGCTTGAACGGACGAACCGCATCAGGCGAGATGACTCGACCTGGAGTAATAGCAGCGGATCCGCGCGTACTTCCGATCGGCACCGTAGTTCATATTCAAGCTGGAGTCTATTCCGGCATATACACCGTGCTCGACACCGGTTCTTTGGTTAAGGGGAAACGGATCGACATCTACTGTCCGAGCCGCAAACAGGCCGTAAGATTCGGAAGAAGGACCGTAAAGATCAGGGTCATCACCGCTCCGAAATCACATTCCGCCAGGCACAAACAGCTCGTTGCGCGCTCGTAATTCATTATCGGCCCCCAAATCTCTCTCAAGCCCTCAATCTTCCGCTCGCTTTTTCAGTAACAACAGTCACCTTCTTTTTCGGGGAGGTATTTTCCCCATTTTATCTCACCGCCCCGAGCCGGAGTTGCTGAGCCAATGCAGTCATGAGCTTAGCTTAATCTCCCCTACCCATAAGGCGCTCGCCCAGTCAGCGAATGGTACTCACTTGGATGATGTTTCAGATGATTATGCTTGACAAATGAAGGTCGTTGGCTTAAATAAGGTTCACCGCTTTCCGAAACCCCCGGATTGGCCTTGGCGGATCTGGTAAAATTCTCGGAAGAGTAGCGTTATCCAACGCTCCCAGGTTTCTCTTCATCTATAGGTGGACGTTGTTTGTCATTCAGGATCGGAGCCCGGATTCATCAGGGCATCGTGTTTGAATAGTGCGCAATCGTCCGTCCTGACTGGCGAGGAGTTTAAAGTGGAAGAGATTAGCGAGCAAACGCAGGCGCGCGTACCTCTTGATCCCGAGATGAAAAGCCCTCGGGCCCAGGATTTCGAATCGAAATTGTCCGCGCGGATAGTGGGACAGGAGAGAGCGGTCAGACGCATCTCCGAACTGTTTCAAATTTTCCTTGCCGGGATGCAAAATCCCGGGAGACCAATAGGCACAATGTTATTTCTGGGACCGACCGGTTCCGGAAAAACCCGAGTAGTAGAAGCGGCGGCCGAGGTTCTCTTTGAAGATCCATTGGCGGTGGTCAAAATCGACTGCGCGGAATTTCAACATTCACACGAAATCGCAAAGCTGATCGGCTCCCCTCCTGGCTATCTCGGACATCGCGAAACGTCGCCGATGCTTACTCAGGAGAATCTGGACAAGTATCACACGGAACGCGACAAGTTGACGTTTGTCCTGTTCGACGAGATTGAAAAGGCGTCCGACGCGCTGTGGCAATTGCTGCTTGGAATTCTCGATAAGGCCACCCTGACCCTTGGTGACAACCGCCGCGTCGACTTCTCGCATTGCATGATCTTTCTGACGTCGAACCTCGGCGCGAAAGAGATGAGCGAGTTGATCACGGGCGCGATCGGGTTTGCTCCCGCGCGAAGCAAGAATCTGGTCGATGAGGAGGTGGACCAAAAGATCTATCGGACCGCTTCGGAAGCAGCCAAGCGCAAATTCTCGCCTGAATTCATGAACCGCATCGACAAGGTGGTGGTTTTCAGGAGCTTGAAATCCTATCACCTTCGACAGATTCTCGATCTAGAGCTCGGAATGGTTCAGGAGCGAATAATGAAGAGCGCCGGCGAAAAATTCGTTTTCACCTGCTCCGAGGACGCGAAGTCCTTCCTGCTCGAGGAAGGCATAGACTATAAGTACGGCGCGCGGCACCTGAAACGCTCTATTGAGAGATTCCTTGTCTACCCAATATCGAATCTAGTCGCCACCGGCCAGGTACTGACCGGAGATCTGGTGCAAATCGACTATTCTCCGGAACAGCGAAAACTGATCTTCGCCAAGGAAGCGCGAGGAGCCCTGGTTGGACCGCTTGCCGAACAATATCGCGATCTCTTTGAAGTCGACGAGGATCCCAAGGCGGCGGCGGCACAGGTCGGCGACGGAGGCGTTATCACTGCCCCATTGAAAGCGATCGAAAAATAGCTCATTACTTTGGCTGCATCAACATCACGCCCGGCGATCTCAATTTCGCCGGGCGTTTGTGTCAAAGTGTAATCCGTGGCGGCGCGGTCTAACGGCGTGTGTCGCAGGCTGGGTCTTTATTTCGGATCGAGGTTTGATGTTCAGCCCTGATAGGCTAGAATCACACATTTGCGTGCGAGAGAGACCCTTGAGCAATAGCTTTTACGTGAGCGGAGCAGTAGGGCTTGGAAGCCGTTTGAATGCGCTGAGCGTCTGGCTGCTCTCCTTTGGCGCGGTTGGTTTATTCGGAATATCGCTGCTTGATTCCGCGCTCATACCATTGCCAAGCGGCCCAGATCTGGCAATGATTGCGCTGAGCGCAGCCAACCACAGCGGAATGCTCGTCTACGCACTTGTGGCAACCGCGGGCTCCACGATTGGATGTACGGTGCTCTACAGAATCGCGCGAGGAGCGGGTGCGCAGGCGTTGAAGAAGATAAACCCGCGGAGAAGGGAGCGCATTGAGAATCTCCTCGGCAAATATGACATGCTGGCCGTCTTTGTTCCCGCTATCCTGCCCCCGCCGTTCCCCTTCAAGGCGTTTGTTTTGTCGGCGGGCGTCTTCAAGCTGAAGACCGGCAGGTTCATCGCGGCGATTTTCTGCGGACGCTTCGTCCGGTTTCTAATCGAAGGTTGGCTCGCCGTAAGGTTCGGAGACGATGCTCGAAAGATCATCGCCGAGAACGGGTTGAAGGTTCTTATCGCGACATGCATTATCGCCGCGGCGATAGTAGTGACGATGGTTCTTCGCCGCCGGCGGCCTTCACGACAAGAGCCCGTGGAAACAGTAGAACGTGCGTCCCCAGGTTCCGCTTGATCGGCAAGGTTGAGGAACTTCCCGCCGGTGCGGGTGTTGAATTTCCTGGGCCCCAGTGACCAGAGATTCCTCTGTAAGAAGAGATCGGATAGACTGCCCTTTAGAGAGTGCGGGAGGCCCCCGTCGACAAGGCGCTTTGAAAGCGATCAGGTCGAACCAAATTGACAGAAAAATGGTTGGTTCATGAAGAGATTTTTAATAATTATCGCGTTACTTCAACTGGCTCTGCCGGCAGGGCTGTCTCAGTCTCGCCCGTGCTTGAGAATCATGCCGATTGAAGAATTGACGCGCAATGCAGCCTTCATTGCGAGAGTGAAGGTGGTCAGAGCCGAAGACGTCAATAGGCGAGGTCCGTTTGGACAGATCGCGTTGTTGCAGCCCGTCGATGTCATAGACGGAGATTTTACTCTGAAGCAGTTGAACGTCGCCGCGCGTTCCAATGTCCGATGCGCCGAAGATGAGTACAGGCAAGGTCAGGACATGCTGGTATTCCTGATCACCGACGGCGGCCTGTTTCGCACGCTCAATTTTCAATACGGCAGATTTGAGATTTCGGGCGAGCTTGTAAGAGGCTGGCGCGATAAGACAAACAAAGTGGTCGACAAGCCTTACGCTGAGGTCCGCAAGGAAATCGAGAACATTCTCAATCCTGCGACTTCCCGCGGAGCCCTCAGCGAATAGAGACACACCGAAAGCCTCTCGCTCTCGCCCTCAGTGCCGCGGCGCATCGCAGGGCCACTTATCGGTCCGCGGCTCCGCCTGAATCCTGCATTCAGTTCCGAAATAATTTTCCATCTCCCACCTCAAGAGGTCTCGGGCGTGGCGGAGCCAGCCTCTATACTGGCCGCCCCACGTGTAGTAAACGTTGAGGACATGAATCTCGTGCGACGAGGGATAATAAACTCCCGCTACGTCGATTCCGAGCTCGGCGACATGAAAAGCAGACGGCTCGATCAACACATATACTCGTGAAGCTGAGACCGAGAGCGCGCGGCTTGCGAGATCGCCTCCGCAGGCCATGAATTCGGCACGGGTTTTCTCGAAGGCATCGTCGATCCACTGAGCGATCTCGTCCGGTGAATTCGGAAAACTCATTATCTCTTGAACAGCAGAGTCCGAAGCTCCTTTCTTGATCATCTTCTTTGTATTGTGTTGGGAGGGAGCGTCGAAACCGCGAGTGTTGTAGCGGATATGATAGCGAGATGTGTATCGGTCAGGAGCGGCTTGCGCCGGTCCAAGAAATTCGAAATAGCCCTGTCCGTATGCTTCTGCAGACACTACGACTAGCATTAGAGGAAGAAAAATCAGCCCACGCATTTTGAATCCTTTGTTCCTGGTTCACGATTAGGCTTTATGCATTTGGCGTGCAATAGTCGCGATGACAAGGGTTCAGCGATAAAAGGGCGATTTCAGCATATTCACCGGCACACTTAGTGACACTGCTCGCGCCCGTAGACATCGTTGTGCAGAGCGACGCCGCAGTGACTGGGACAATTCAGAACAGATATGGGGAAGCGTGAAAAAAGAGGCGAAGTGGATTACAGATACGTGCTACTTCCGTCTCCACTTTGTTCCTTGCGGAGTATCTTCGAGAACAATTCCGCGCGCCAGAAGCTCGGCCCTGATCTCATCCGCGCGAGCGAATTTGCGTTCTCGCCTTGCCATGTTTCTTTGTTCGATCAATGACTCAATCTCGGGATCAAGCATTGGCTTCTCCAAAGGCCCCAGCACGCCGAGGACGGAGTCTATCTTTTTGAACACTTCAAGAGCCGCCTTGCGATCGTCCTCGAGCACTTTACCTTCGTCCAACGCGGTATTCAGCTCGCGAACCATATCGAAGATCGCCGCAAGCGCGGCCGACGTGTTTAGATCATCGTCCATGCCCGCTGCAAAACCGCTCTCGGCATTCTTGACGGCCACAATTGCGGAGGAATCCGATCCCTCCGCGGCGGCCAATTCGGCAAGCCTCCGGCGCAAATTGCGCAGCCGCTCCAGTGAGCTTGCCGCGCCGCGCAAGCCATCAATCGTAAAATTCAATTGAGTGTTGTATGGCGCGGACAACAGCAGATAACGAATCACATCGGGCGAGAAACCTTTGTCCACAAGGTCGCGGACTGTATAGAAATTGCCCTTCGACTTTGACATCCGCTCGCCTTCGACCTGTAGAAACTCAACGTGGAACCATGTATGGACAAACGTCTTGCCGGTAGCAGCCTCGGATTGTGCGATCTCGTTCTCGTGATGAGGAAAGATGAGATCGACGCCTCCGCAGTGAATATCGAAAGATTCTCCGAGATATTTCATCGACATCGCGGAGCATTCGAGATGCCATCCTGGTCTGCCAGGGCCGAATTCCGTCTCCCAACTAGGCTCATCCGGGTCTTTGGGCGCCTTCCACAAAACGAAGTCGCGCGCGTCAGCCTTATCGTACTCGTCTACGTCTACACGCGCGCCCGCGAGATTTCCTTCCAGCTTGAGGCCCGACAATCTTCCGTACTGAGGAAATGATGAAATGCTGAAGTAGACTGAGCCGTCGCTCGCGTAAGTCTTGCCGCCTTCCTGCAGCCTCTCAACCAGCTCTGACATCTCCGATATGTGCTCTGTCGCGCGTGGGATCACCTCGGGACGCTCGATGTTTAGCCGGTCAAGGTCGTCAAGGAACTCTTGAGTATAAAATTCAGTGAACTCACGAAGGCTTTTCCCGGCTGCTTTCATATCTCGGATTATCTTGTCCTCGACATCGGTAATATTCATGACGTGTTGGACTCGATAGCCGAGATATTTCAAATACCGCCTCAAGATGTCGACCGCGACAAAGGTTCGGAAATTGCCGATGTGACCATAGTCGTAAACGGTCGGCCCGCACGCATACATTCTCACGAGGTTATCTTCAAGGGGTTTGAATTCCTCCTTCGTGCGAGTCAGCGTGTTTTTGAGACGGAACATTCTACCTCCAGCATGTTGAGAATCGCGTCAATGGCGGAAACGAGGATGCTATCCAACACGCGATTGCATGTCAAAAATGTATCAAACATCCTTCCGGATATATCGTGCGGCGTAAACGACTGCTCCAATGAAAAAGAGGCGGCCAGCGATGGCCGCCTCTACTATCACGCAAGGCTTGCCATCACTAAACAGGCGTACCGCAGTTGGAACAGAACTTCGAACCCGGCGGAACCGGGTTCTGGCAGTTCTTACAAGCCTGTGGAAGAACGGATTGACCGCAGCTCGGACAGAACTTTGAGCCTGCCTGAACCTGCGCATGGCAGCCCGGGCATTCAGCGGAAGGCGCGGTTATCTGCGAGCCGCAATTAGAGCAGAATTTTGTTCCAGCCGAATTGACGGTATTGCATTTAGGGCAGGGCGTTCCCTGTTGCGCCGCACTTCCCGTGGCGCCGGAGGCAGCTTGCGCTCCTTGACCCGACATCGCGCCTGCCATCATCTGGCCGTATCCCAGCCCGAGTCCCAATCCCATCCCCTGGCCGGCGGCTCCACCCGGCTGCTTAGCGGCATCCTGAATGGACTGGGCGGCCTTGAACTGCATATAGGCGCCCATGTCTCCGATCGCACCCATGCCGGAGCGCTCGTCGATCATCTTCTGCACTTCTTCGGGAGGCGTAATCGCCGAGATCAGCATGTCCACAAGCTCGAGTCCCTGCTTGCTGAAGTCATCGGCTACTCGCGCCTTAACACCGGCCGCAAGCTCGTCGTAGTACTGCGGCAGATCAAAGATCGTCTTGAGATTTTCGCCCAGAAGATCGTTCAATCTAGCAACGATGATGTCGCGCAGAAAATCTCCGACCGCTTCCGTAGAGACCTTACCGCGTGTGCCTACCACCGAACCGACGAACAACTGAGGATCGGCCACCCTCATCGAGTACTTACCGAAAGCCCGCAGTCTAACGAAGCGCAGCTCCGTATCGCGAAACGTAATGGGCTCTTTGGTGCCCCATTTCATGTCCTGAAACGTATGCCGAGCTATGAAGACGACGCTTGCCTGGAAAGGAGACGTGCCTCCAAAAGGGATCGAGAGCAGCTTCGTGAGTATCGGCACGTTCATCGTGGACAGCGTATGTCTGCCCGGACCGAAGGTGTCCAGGGCCTTGCCGTCCCTGAAAAAGACCGCGGATTGATTCTCCTGAACTATTAGCTGCGCGCCCATCTTGATGTCGGTGGCGCCGCCCTCAGGTATCCTGTACACGATTTGGGAGCCTGATGAATCGAAAAATTGCAGAACCTCAAGTGCCATTTCTATCTTGTCTCCTTGTGGGCTATTTCGCTCGCTATTTCATTCAACGATCTGCTTGGTGAGCTTGATGCTTCCGGTCTTGGTTCGAATGGTCAGCGGCTCTCCGCCGTCTCCGATCTTGCCGCTCGCCTTCTGACCTACAATCCTCTTTTCAATAGTCAAGGGCAGCTCACCCGTCACATTCACCGAGCCGAGATCGGCGACAGCGTCCAGCATCGCATTGAAATCCGGCCCCATCTCGAGCGAGACGCTGCCGTTGACCGTCTGGAACGACAGCGGGCCCTCGACTCCGTCTCCGCTCACCGTCGCCTTGATGCTCCCGTTTGTTGTCCGCACGTCGGCTTCGGTGATGTCGCCGGCAACCTCGATGGAGCCATTGCTGGTCGCCAAAGTCACTTTGCCATTGACCCCTTTTACCTTGAGCGACGAGTTGCTCGAACTGATAGTAACGGTCTTGATGTCCTTCGGCAGCTTGACGATGAATTCGACATCCACGCGGCTGCTCACCGGGCCGCCCACCCTCAGCGAGAGCCGGTTCGCATCGGGCGTCATAGCGTCGTTTGCAACAAAAATCTGCGTGTTCTTGCGGTCCCTGGTGTTGCCGCCCCGTTTAACTATCTGGACCTCGGCTTTGTCTTCGGTGTCCCAACCTTCGATCGTGACCGGTCCGCTCAGGTTCGTCAGCGAAAACGAGCCGTCACTGTCCAGAGGATAGGTTTGGGAATATGTAGTCGTGTCGCCGCCTATGACCGCGTCGTCGTCCGAAAGCACGGTCTCACCCGCGGCAGCAACGGCGGGCGTGGTTGTCATTATGCGAGTCGGCCTTGGAGTGTTTCCGCGGAAAGTCCTGGCTATCATCAAGACTCCTAGAAAGATCGCCCCGAATAGGAATATTCCGATAAAGGCAAGTATCCAACCCCAACCCGACCGGCCGCCGCTCTTTTGTTGATAGGCCGCGGGGTACTGCGGCTGCGATTGCGGAGTATAGTAAGGCTGCCCCGGATAAACCGGCGTTGTATTCGGACGGCCAGCCGGAGATGTATTACCCTGCCAGCCTGGCTGCGCTTGAGAACCCAACGGCCAGCTATCGCCTTTGGCGGGTTCCTCACCAGCGCCGTCCGGCATCATCTGAGTAGGAAGGTTCTCCTCGTTGTACTGGCCGCTCGGAGCGCCACAAGCTCGGCAGAACCTTTGCCCAATGTACAGAGTGTTACCGCAGTTGGCACATTCCATCAGACTACCTTCGCTGGTTGATCAAAGTAGTAGCTCAGCCGTTGAACAGCGGCCGGCCGGGCGGAACATCTTGGCCAGTCTGGCCTATCGCGCCCTGTCTGGCGTCAAAGGTCCGCTCCAATTCGTCGAGGAAAGTGTCTATTTCGGATGCGGAGGCTTTGAGACCGTCCGCGGTCGCGGACTGGGCCTTCAACTCGCGAACCTTTGCGTCTAGTTTATCCACCTGTTCGACCAGGGCAAGGTCGAATCGATAGATCGCGTCTAGTTGTTCAGCATGGATTTTGACTACGTCGAAGAAGCCGGTGTAGCCGTAGCTCGCGAAGCGAATTCGATTTTCGAGTTGATCGAGTTTTTTCAGGATTCTGTCGACGGGGCCCACTTCGAATAAGCGGCCGCCGGAGCTTAACTCTCGCATCACGTCGTTCGCCGGGCCTTTAATGGCTCGCACTTGATCGGCAAGATGATCGCGCTGGAGTTTGTCGATGTCTCGCCGACGTTCTCGGTCTACATATCCGCTGTAGCCGGGAATTTTATCCCCGAGCTTCTCAAGCCAATTACGCTGGTCACCTACATTACCGCTCATAAGCACAACTCCCTTTCAATGGCTTGGCTTGCACAAAAAAGCCGACCCCACGACGACTTCCTCCAAACATTACTGACAATCTTTCAATCAACCGCGGCTCAGAATTACGAACCGCTCTGATTACAACACGATTTTCACCTAAACTCAACGATGGCGATCCTCGATTAGTTGCACGTCAGAATTGAGAGTAAGTAGCCCGGCTGCCCACGACAAATTCAACTCCAGGCCGGATCACTCCGCGAACGATTTCTATGCGTCAGGAGAGACTTACCGCGAACACAGACTGAGGGACCGCTATCTCTGATCCGCGGGAAGAAAAGGCTCCAGCCTCATGATTTCCTTGAACGCAAGTCCGGGAGTGCGCCGTTCCTTCGGATAAGATAGCGCGTTTTGCACGTAGCGCACTCCATCAATCACGAGATCCAGATTTATATGACTGTGGCCAAAGACGTGCGCTACAGAGTTCAACAGTCTGATCTGATTTTCGATCAACCCGCACCCCGCCACGTTCGGAAGCGATTTGAACCTCAGGGTGTCTCGTGGCGGAAGAAGCTCTATGCGCGGCAGGAAATGCGAAAACGAGACTACTGGACCGTCGTAAGCGCGAATATTCGGCTCGTTCAGCTTAAAAAAATATTCGAACTTCTCCCCCATTTCGCGAGGCCAGCGGCACAGGTGAAAATCCGCCCATCCGTGCAACTCTTCATCCGGTTCTTCGATATCGAATGCCGGATCGTACCAGGAAAAGAGAGGAACGACCCATACCCCGCCAACCTTCGACGGCTGCCAATGAACATCCAGGTCTTCGCACAATGCCTGAATCTTGAAAAGCTTTTCTATAGAGTTCCATTCACTGCCTCGGACCCAGAGTTCATGATTTCCCGGCGTAAAAAAAACGGTCTTGAACTTCTCACGAAGCTGGCCGAGCGTCCTCTTGATTATTTCGAGCTGATCCGCGATATCACCAGCAACGATAAGAGCGTCATTCTTGTAGTCGGCTCTGGCGACCTGCTCGACGAGTCTCCTGTTCTCGGCGAAATCCGTGTGCAAATCTGAAATGGCCAATAGTCGCATCTTGCGGGAGCCTCGTTGGGGCCTCTATCGAAACATCTCTAATTAGAGCGGGATGTTTCCGTGCTTCTTTGGAGGGTTCTGATCGCGCTTCGTCTCCAATAGCTCGAGCGACCTGATCAACTTTAGACGAGTCTGACGAGGCTCGATTATTTCGTCTATGAAACCTCGCTCGGCCGCCACATATGGAGAAGCGAACTTTTGTCGAAACTCTTCGGCGCGCGCGTGCATTTCTTCCGTGGGATTCTGCGAGGCGGAGATCTCCTTCTTATAAAGGATCTCGACCGCTCCCTCGGCTCCCATCACCGCGATCTCGGCGGTCGGGAATGCGAGATTTACATCAGATCGAATGTGCTTCGAAGACATAACACAATAAGCGCCGCCGTATGCCTTGCGAGTTATGACCGTGATCTTCGGGACCGTAGCTTCGGCGAATGCGAAAAGCAGCTTTGCTCCGTGACGTATGATTCCTCCGTGCTCCTGTTGAACTCCCGGCAAAAATCCAGGCACATCCTCAAACGTTATCAATGGAATATTGAAGCAATCGCAAAAACGAACAAAGCGGGCAGCCTTTATAGAAGCATCGATGTCGAGTACGCCGGCAAGGTATGCAGGCTGATTCGCGACGATTCCAACCGAACGTCCAGCGAGACGGGCGAAGCCCACGATGATGTTCCTCGCATAGTGTTCGTGCACTTCGAAGAGATATCCATCGTCCACGACAGGATGTATAACGTCCCGAATATCGTATGGAAGATTTGACGCTTCGGGCACAACGGAATTCAACCGCTCGTCCTCGCGGGCAACGGGGTCGTTGGAATCGATGCGCGGGGGATCATCGAGATTGTTCGAGGGGATAAAAGATAAAAGCTCGCGCACAAGCCTCAAGCAGTCTTCATCGTCTTCGGCGGCAAAGTGGGCCACGCCGGATACCGTGTTGTGCGTGACCGCGCCTCCAAGCTGCTCTTTGTTTACATCCTCGTGGGTCACGGTTCTTATGACGTCCGGACCGGTTATAAACATGTAGGACGTATTCTTCACCATCACATTGAAATCGGTGATGGCCGGAGAGTAAACGGCTCCGCCCGCGCACGGACCCATAATCGCCGATATCTGCGGGATTACGCCTGACGCAAGCGTGTTGCGTAGAAAGATGTCCGCATAGCCTCCGAGCGATTGCACACCTTCCTGAATTCGTGCTCCGCCCGAATCATTCAGCCCGATCAACGGAGCGCCTACTTTCATCGCCAGATCCATGACCTTGCAGATCTTTTCGGCATTGGTTTCGGACAACGATCCGCCGAAGACCGTGAAGTCCTGGGCGAAAACAAAGACACGCCGTCCGTCCACAAGCCCGTGCCCCGCTACGACTCCGTCGCCGGGGTATTGCTGAGCTTGCATACCGAAATCAAGGCACCGGTGTCGTTTGAATCGGTCGAACTCCTCGAATGTTCCGTCGTCCAGCAGGAATTCGACACGCTCGCGAGCCGTAAGCTTCCCGGATTCGTGCTGTCGTTGAACACGAGCCGCGCCGCCGCCGGCCATTGCAGCCTCATTCTTGTTCCGCAACGCGTCGAGCCGGTCACCGGCCTCTTTCATCTTTTCTTTCGTCATACTCAAATGGGTTTATGCTCAGGTTCGGGATCAATGCAGGCCGGAACAGTCTATCAAAGCAATAGAATTCGGCAAAACTCGTTCCGAATTGTTGTTCCGAATACGCATAGCGAGGCGACGCGCCTGACATTCCTTCAATCGGAGCAACACCGCCTGACACTAATTCGCCGTCTCTGTTATGATAGTCGGTTCGCTTGTACGACGATTGGAGGACATGTAGTAGTGCGCTTACGAAATGATATCCGCAACATAGCAATTATTGCTCACGTAGATCACGGCAAGACCACTCTTGTAGATGCGATGCTTCGGCAATCGGGACTGTATCGATCCAATGAAGCAGTTGTCGACCGGGTAATGGACAGCATGGATCTGGAGCGAGAACGCGGCATCACGATCATGGCCAAGAACACCTCCGTCCGCTACAACGGGACCAAGATCAATATAGTCGATACGCCGGGACATTCGGACTTCGGAGGCGAGGTGCAGCGCGTGCTCAAGATGGTCGACGGCGTAATGCTGCTGGTCGACGCAAGCGAAGGGCCTCTTCCGCAGACGCGATATGTTCTTTCAAAAGCGCTCGAGCTCAATCTTCCATCTATAGTCGTCATAAATAAAATCGACCGGCAGGATGCGCGTCCCGACGAAGTCGTAAGCGAAGTCTTTGATCTATTCATCGATCTCGATTCGAGCGAAGAACAGGCCGAATTTCCGATCATCTATGCGGTCGCTCGGGCGGGCCTCGCAAAAAAACGATTAGAAGATGAGGGCGTCGATCTCAGGCCGTTGTTCGACGAAATCATTCGGGCGATTCCCTCACCTTCGAGCGATGACGACACGATTCTTCAACTGCTGGTGGCGAATCTCGATTACAACGACTACGTGGGCCGTTTGGCGATCGGCAGAGTAGTTGCCGGATCGGTTGCCGTGGGCGATCAAGTTTCAATCTGCAAGCTCGACGGCACATTTCAAAAGACGCGCGTCACAAAACTCTATGCGTTCGAGGGACTCAAGCAGTCCCCGATCGAACGCGCGGATATGGGGGAAATCGTCGCACTAGCCGGCATCGAGGATATTGCGATCGGCGAAACCATTTCGTCCGCGGACGAGCCCAAACCGCTACCGCCAATTACCGTCGACGAGCCGACGATCTCAATGATCTTCGGCGTCAATACTTCCCCCTTTTCAGGCAAAGAAGGCAAATACGTCACGTCGAGAAAAATTCGTGAACGGTTGGATAAAGAGGCGCTTGCCAACGTCGCAATCAGAATCGACGATATGGACACAATGGACAGCTTCAAAGTGTCCGGCCGGGGCGAGCTTCAGCTTGCGATCATAATAGAGATGATGCGGCGCGAGGGATACGAACTGCAGGTGTCAAAGCCCGAAGTGATAACTCGAAATGAAAACGGTCACAGGCTCGAGCCGATCGAGATTGTAGTCATCGATTGTCCCGAAACTTTCATCGGAGTCGTAACCGAAGCCCTGGGACGGCGTCGCGGGCGTATGACCAAGATGTCCAATCATGGAACCGGAAGAGTTCGAATGGAATTCGAGACGCCGTCGCGCGGTCTTATCGGGTTTCGCAGCGAGTTCCTGACCGACACAAAGGGAACGGGATTGCTCAACACGATTTTCCTGAGGTGGGATCAATACCAGGGAGCGATACCGCAGCGGATCACCGGCGCTCTCGTAGCCGACCGACCGGGTATGGCTACGACATATGCGCTCTATAATCTTCAGGAGCGAGGAGAACTCTTTGCGCGTCCGGGAACCGACGTCTATGAAGGAATGGTCATAGGCGAGAACGCGCGAGACACCGATCTCGATGTCAACGTCGTCAAGGAGAAGAAGCTTACGAATATGCGGGCTTCGACCGCCGATGACGCGATGAGACTGGTTCCGTTTCGCGAGTTGTCACTCGAACAAGCTCTCGAATTCATTCGAGAAGACGAACTGGTAGAAGTAACTCCCAATTCCATCCGGATGCGCAAAAAAATTCTCGCATCCAATCAGCGCCCAAAGGGCAGAGCGGAAGATTCCAGATAGCGCGACAGCCAGGCGCCTTCCGCTAGGCGTCTTCCGATTGTCATTTCATTCCGCTGGTGAACTGCGTCCAGGGTTGGGTCTTCATATCGCGCAGCAAACCGCGCATCCAACCGTATTCCGGATGCTGCTTCAAAAAATCTTCGGCGATGAAATCAGATCGGCAGGGATGTCCCATAGCCGCCCAAAGCTGCATTTTTTCCGCCATGGAGGAATCGGTCACCTTCGCCTGAACGGTTCCGCCCGGATAGAACTTACCCCAATCCCACTCGGGTATTCCGCGGGGCGACTGATCCGCGCATCCGCAGAGGCTCCGCTCATTCGGACCTTGTTTCTTCTCGATCACATCGTAGCCGTCGGACTCCATTCTCTTGCCGATCTCGACGTCGATTTTTCCTTTGTTCTCGCTCATCAATTGTTCCCATCGGGCATGACGAGCATTCGGCGAGTTCTGCTTGTTGTTCACGTCAAAAGTCGTTTCGATCCTGGTCAGCTTTGGGTCGACAGGAAAGTTGGACCCGACGAAGTAACCATCCTTTGTGCGCCGAACGCTGTGCTCCTTCAAGCCGAGCTCAAATAGCGCGATCTCACCGGTCTTGTTATCGCCGACCAGCCAATCGTTCGCATAACCGCCGTTGTTTCCATCCAGCATGATCCTTACGTAATCGTCGATCGAGCTGCTGTACTGCATCGCTTTGCGGGCGCGAAAGAACTCGGCCTTGCCTTTCGGATCGAACCCTTCGAACTGGGTGATTGTCGTCTCCGTTATGACGATGCCGTTTGAGTTGACTCCGAAATCGTCATTGCTGGCGATAACGCCCGGCATCCCATCCATGATGATGCGATAACCGCGTTCCGGCTTAATGTCGAATATAATGTTCCAGCGCGAGCCGGTGATGTAGCTGGTCCAGTTGTTATGTCCGATGACGATTCGGTGATCCTTTGTATAGCTGCCGGTCGCAATGAAGGCACTGCAGTTGCCGGGCGAATGGGTGGATGCCGGCTGGGACTGCTGCTTATCCAGCATTGGCACGTAGTAATAAGGAAGCTCCTCGAGCGCGTTCAACGCCACGATGTCCCATCGATCGGCCTTTACTCCCTTTGCCGCGGCTCCTTCGACTATGCCGTCGATCTCGCGTTGATACTCTTCATCGATCGTGGGCCATAACAACTTCTCTCCAGCATCACGGTAGAAATTCCAGTCTCGCTTAGTAGTCTCCTGAAGAAAGGGCTTCACGACGCGGAGCATGTCGTCGATCTCCGCCGAAAGCTGATAGCCGTGCTGATAACCTATGCGCTCCGGAGCGCCTTCGAGGTGTACGTACACCCAGCCGTTTCGCTCGAAACGAGAGCTGCCGTCAAGCTTACCGTTTCCCGTTGTTTCCACGGCGAGACTTGAACGGACGCTGCATCCGGCTGATAGGATAAGCACAAACAGCACGCCCATGGCTTTCATAGAACCCTCCAGGTTGATGTTCAAATGCTGTGGATTGCGGGTCAATCTTATTCTCAGCCTTTGTGCGATGCAATTGAAAAGTCCACCAGGCGCCGATTGCGATCCACGCGGTCGACGCGCACTATGACCGGCTCACCGAGGCGATAAACACGCTTACCGCGTGCATCGACCAGCCGATGCTTGCGAGGCTCATACTCGTACTCACCCTTTAACGTAGAGATATGAACAAGGCCTTCGACGAAGACCTCGTTCAATTCGACAAAGAAGCCGTACTCTTTTACCGAGGAGATGATGCCTTCGAACTCCTCTCCAACATGCTCGGCCATGAACTCCGCCTTGCGCCAATCCATAAGCTCCCGCTCGGCCGCATCGGCCTGGCGTTCGCGGTCGCTCGATTGAGCTGCAATCTGTTCAAGCGAAGCTCTCAATTCGCGCTCGCGCTCCTCGTCCAGAATCGAAGCAGCCACGCGCTTCAACGCGACTCTGCTTCCCATGTCGATGCCTGACAGTTCAGGGTTCGTTCGGCCGCTCTCGATAAGCTCGCGCAGTATTCGATGAACCACTAAATCGGGATAGCGCCGGATCGGGGAGGTAAAATGAGTGTACGTTTTCATCGCCAGCCCGTAGTGGCCCCGGTTTTCGGCCGCATAGCGGGCTCGCTGCATGGAGCGAAGCATCAGGTACGACAGCATGCGCTCCTCCGGCCGGCCTTCAACATCGCGAAGCAGGCTTTGAAAGCCGCGTTGAGGAATTGGACCGTGCATTGAAAACTTTCGGCCGAATGAATGAGCAATTTCGGCGAACTCGGCTATCTTCGTCTCGTTGGGCTCTTCGTGAATTCGGTAGATCATCGGCGCCGCCAGGGCCTCAATGTGGCGAGCGACGGTTTGATTAGCAAGCAACATGAATTCTTCTATGATTCTGTGCGCGATGTTTCGTTCAGCCCGGACTATTCCGCCTACCTGTCCGTCATCGTCAAAAAGAAGCTCGGCTTCCGGAAGATCGAAATCGATCGCCCCTCGCTCTACGGCCTTCTTGATCAAGATAAGAGCCAGTTCGTGCGCTCGCCCGAGCATCTCCGTGACATCGTGAGTGCGGCGAGCGTCCGCGGGATCGAGAACGAACCGGTTAACTTCGGTATAAGTCAAACGAGCGCGGCTGTGGATTACCGACGGAGCAAGCTTGTAATCGACGAGCCTGCCCGATCGGTCGAGATCCATTATCGCCGACATAGTAAGCCGATCTTCGTCGGGATTAAGGGAGCAGATTCCGTTCGACAGATTTTCGGGAAGCATCGGTATGGCGCGCTCCGGAAAATAGACTGACGTTCCGCGCCGATAAGCTTCCTCGTCCAACGCGCCGCCTTCTTTGACGTAATAGGAGACATCCGCGATATGAACCCCAAGCCGCCAGCGTCCGCTCGGGAGTTCCTGTACCGATATTGCATCGTCGAAGTCTCTTGCCGTCTCTCCATCTATCGTGACCGTCAGCTCATCACGCAGATCGAGCCGACCGGCTATCTGGTCGAGCGTGATTTGCCCGCTTGTCGCCTCTGCTTCTTGCACGACACGAGTCGGAAAGACGTGAGGCAAGCGATGCTTTCTGATGATAATTTCGATGTCGATCCCGGGCTCGCCTTCACGACCGAGCACCTCGATGATTTTGCCTTCTGGAGGACGGCCCGCAATCGGAGGCCTCGTAATCTCAACGTTCACGAAATCACCGTCACGAGCGTTCATGGAATCCGCCGGTGTTACGTTGATGTCATAGAGCAGCCGCTCGTCGACAGGCGATGCGAAGCATTCCTTCTTGAATCTGGTAAGACGCCCGACGATCGTCGTATTGACGCGGTCGAGCACGGCCTCTATCGAGGCCGACTCTCCGCGGCGGTCGGAACCGGCTTTGCGGGCGATCACGACGTCGCCGTGCATCGCGGAGCCGAGCGAACGAGGGCTGATAAAGAAATCACCGCGCTTTCGTTGAACTTCATCGATCGGGATCGCGAATGCGTCTCGTGAGCGCGCGACGCTTATCGTCGCCATGAAGAGGTCTGGCGCGGCCTTGCGCCAGTAGCGGCCGTTTCGCGTGTGAGCAAGACCCGATGCAGCGAACGCCGTCAGGTAGTCTAACAGCCTGTCTCTTAGCGCCGCCGACACATCCAGTTGTTCCAGGATTTCAGATGCGGTCAAAGCGTCCCGGTTGGATTTGGGCAAAGCTGCGAGTATCCGTTGCGGTGAAATGTCTGAAATAGGCAAGAGACTATTATTGCCGCATGCTTGGCGCTGGTCGAGCCCGTTCTTTCAGTCGGGAATGAGAGCCTGAGCGGCGCGAAAGGCGGAGAGACTGCTCTCCCATCGAAGCTCCGCCACGGATTCTTCGTATGAAGCCCACTTGAAAGCCACGTGTTCAATCTGATCCAGGACTACGTTAATCTCGCGCGCCGGAAGCCGCAGCGCAAAGCAGACTTCCTCGTTGTGTGTAACTCCTGGAGCATACTTTGCAAGCCATTGTGGAGCTATTTGAAAAGTATGTACAAGGTTGAGATCAATTAAATCGGTTTGCGCCGCGATGATGCCCGTTTCCTCCCTCACTTCTCTCACTGCCGCTTGCAAGTGAGTCTCATCGCGTTCGAGCGAACCGGTCACGGACTGCCAGAAACCGCCCGCGTGCTCCACCCGCTTCAACAGCAGATACTCTCGCCCTTTGTCCTCATCCGCGAAGATCACTACCTGAACCGAGCGAGGCTCTTTGAAGGTCATGCGGCTTTATTAATAAGGCCCCTCGCAATTCGAGAGCAAGTCGCGCCGGAATCGCTATCAGGCTCCGCGGCTGATCTCCGCACTCGCATAAACATAATCGTCAAGACGCAAACAGGATCAGTCATAAAATATGCCTTCTCACGAACGCGCCGCGTAGAAGGGCACAATCCACAGAATCAGCGTCCCGAGGTTCTTCTGGACGGCTGACCGTTCATATCGTTAAATGACCGTATGCGATTAACGGAAATGGTTTCGTGCGCCGGCTGAGCTTCTAAGCTTCCGCCGAGCGCGCTCGCTCAGGTTCTGGGCGGGTTACCGAAACAGCCATTCGATCCCAACTTAATCGTCGGCTTTGATACCGCCGACGATGCAGGAGTATATCGCCTTCGAGACGATCTCGCGTTGGTACAAACCGTTGATTTCTTCACCCCGATCGTCGATGACCCGTTTGATTATGGAAGGATTGCGGCGCTGAACTCGATTAACGATGTGTGGGCGATGGGCGGAAGGCCGATCACCGCGCTGGCGATCACTTGTTTTCCAAAAAAAGGAACGGATCTTTCAATCCTCGCCGAGATCATGAGAGGCGGGTTGGATGTGCTGACGAATAATCAAATTGTCTTGCTGGGCGGGCACAGCGTCGACAATCAGCAGATCATGTTCGGCTACGCCGTGACAGGCTTGATAGATCCGAATACGGTTGCGACAAATTCCGGCGCCCGCGCGGGTGACGTGATCATTCTGACCAAGCCTCTCGGAACCGGAATCATATCGACTGCCATCAAATTCGCAAAAGCGGATGAAGAAGCAGCGGCGCATTCTCTTCAAGTGATGTTGACGCCGGGCCGAGAAGCCGCAAGTGCGCTTGTCGATTTCGGAATCAAGGGAGCCACGGATGTGACTGGTTTCGGGCTGCTAGGACATGCGCTCGAAATGGCTCGCGCTAGCAAAGCTACTATCGAGATAGACTCGACTGCGTTGCCGTTGCTTACGGGAGCTCTGGAGCTGTCTCGGGCCGGGGTGAAGACTGGAGGAGACAAGTCTAATCGCGAGTACGTCGGCGAAGATATCGCGATTGCCGCCGCTGTGAGCGCAGAAATGGGGAACCTTCTCTACGACCCGCAGACCGCGGGAGGCTTGTTAATATCGACGCCGCGGGAGCGAGCGGATGATCTCTTGACGCGACTACGTATGCATTACCCTCAGGCAACAGTGATCGGGCGGGTCATCGAGCATGATCGTCACTCCCTAATCGTGAAGTAAGCAGTCGGGACGAGAGAGCGTAGTCGCCTGCTAACTGACTCCTGCCTTCCACCAATACATAGGCATTGATTTCCAGAGAGGCCAGGTCCGCGAAAAGCGGTCATCGTTTCCTTGCGATGATTATTATGTACGTCGAACCCGGCCGGAATTCATCTCCTGAGATTGACGAATACAAGGAGAGCACGTCGAAGCCTGCTTGATCGAACATTTCGCGCACCTCCCGAATCGTATAGACCCAGTGAATCCCGACTCGCGAATCGGCCTTTCCATCGCGAATGAACGTGTAGGTAGTCTCAACATAGCTATGTTCGATGTCGTACCTGTTCTCTTCCAGGAAGTAGATGTCATCTACTCGGGCCCATTCCCGCTCCTTCAGATTAGGCAGAACACATTCGGCTATTTGACCGCTATCCACAATGAATTTGGCTCCCGTTTTGAGAGCTCGGCCGACGGCCCCAAGAAAAGCTCTCGTTCCCGAGCTATCGAGATAACCAAATGCGTTTCCGAAGCAATAGGCCGCATCGAAGCGTCCCTCCCAGGGCAGATCGCGCATATCCGCTTCGCGCCACTCGGCCTCGACACCAGCGGCGGCGGCATTGGCTCGGGCTTCGGCGATCATCTCTCCCGAAAAATCGACGCCGGTCACCTGCATTCCTCGCGAGGCAATCTCGATACCGTGGCGTCCGGCTCCGCACGGCACGTCCAAAACGGACATGCCGGCCGTCAGGCCGAGTTTCTCGGTTAGAAAATCCAACTCAGCGCGAGTATGTTCAGGAGGCAACGCTTTGCGCCACATATCCAGGACGATGCCCTTAAAAAAGTTCTCATACCACTTGTCGTTCATAGATTATCGAGTCCAGTTGATCGAGGACTATCCGCCCTTAGAGTTCTTGTAGAAAAGAGGAGGCCCGGAGGATTAGTCCGGGCCGTCGTAGTTTCAAGCGTATTAACAGCCGAGTCAGTCTCGCTTCAAGCCGCCGCTGCGCGCCGTCCATTGCCGGCGAACGTCTTCCGCCATCGTTCGCGCCTTTGGAAGCTCGGTGAGCCCTTTCTGCATCTGAGCGTCGCCATCAAGCAGAACCTGATAAGCGATCTCCTGACCGTAGGCGGCGGTCACTACTTCGTATCGGATTTGCCGTTTGAGGAATTCTACGTCCTTGTCGACTCTGGATTCCTTCGCGTCCTTCTTATCGTGCAGGAAGGTCTTATAAGCCGCGATCACCTTATCGCCGACCACGTAGTCGTTAGGCTGGAGGCGGTGGCCCCGCTCAATAGGCCGCGTAACCTTCAGATCGGGGAACCCCGGAATTGCGCCGGCCGCGAGCTGTCTTGAAAAATCGAATACCGATTCAATCCAGACTCTTTGCAGCTCGATGTCGTGAGCGGGCACCTTCACGAGGACATCCGGATTAATTCCGCCGCCGCCGTAGACGGTTCGACCGGAGTCGGTATGTTTCTCCTCGGTTTGCTGAACGGCTTCTTTATCGCCTCGCTGCAGGTAGTAGTCATAAAAGGAGCGCCCGCTGTAATCCCGCTGAATCAGCCTTCCGCTGGGCGTATAGTATTTGCCCGTGGTAAGGGTGAGTCCCGAGCCGTCCGATAGCTGCCAGACGCTTTGAACAAGCCCCTTGCCGAAGCTGTTCTCGCCGACTATACGTGCGCGGTCGTGATCCTGAAGCGACGCGGCGACTATTTCCGCCGCCGACGCGGTTCCTCGATTCACGAGCACTATAATCGGAAAATCTTCAGGCTGAGTATTGGTGGCGCTTATCTCGCGCGACGGGAACGAGGTGGGCCGTCCGCGCATGGATACTATTTTTTGGCCGCGATAGAGAAAATTATTTGAGACCTTAACGGCCGCGTCGACGAGTCCACCGGGATTTCCGCGAAGATCGAGGAGGAGCGAATTCATCCCTTGCCCCTTGAGATCCCGAATCGCATCGCGCATCTCTTCCGGCGTTGTTGTATTGAACCCTCGTTGGAGATTGATGTATCCGACGTTTCGGTTCAGCATGAAATAATTCACGATGGACAGAAGCGGCACCGTCCCTCGAACCAACCGGTATTCAAGAGGCTTGCTCTCGCCAAGGCGAGTTACCTTGACCGTAACCGGCGTACCTTCGGGGCCGATGAGCTTATTGGACACCTGAAGCGAACTCCAGCCGTTGGCCGATTCGCCGTTTATCTCGACAATCTGATCGCCGTAGCGAAGTCCTGCTTTATACGCCGGCGTTCCATCGAACGGCGACATAATGAAAACTTGACCATTGCGCTGGGCTATGGTCGAGCCGATGCCCGAATATCGGCTGTGCTGATCGTTAAGGAATTTCTCGTATTCTTTTCGATCAAGATAGGAAGAATGCGGGTCCAGGGTGTGCAGCATCCCAAGAATGGCGCCTTTTGCAAGCCGATCGTAGTCGGCTCGTCCGGCGTAGTTGTCCTCTGCTATGCGGAGCGCGTTGATGAAATCACCGGTGAGCTTTTCCCGCTTCGGCAGATCATCATCATCCGCGAGTGAGACTCGTTGCGCGCGGTGAGCACCGGCAAAAAGGAGGGGCGCCACCATCGCTATCGCAAACAGCAGAAAGCGTCTTTTCAACTTCATTAGCTTCTCCCGGTTTTTTTTGGTGCGAACAACAGCAGGAGCGCGGACGACAAAGCCCATGACCCTTATGTGGTTCAGTCGAATTCTAAAGGAACGAATCGCAGAAAACAACAGTCGAGGCCGGAACATATCAGAACGCTATGGAGCTCATATAGAAGCTTGACAGAGCGCGGTGTTCAGATAGAGTACAACCCTATCTCTGGAGCGGCACGGGAAGCTGCACGCGGGATTTGCACGATCACGCCCTGGGCAAGAACAGCCTGAAATCCGGCGATGAGGAACACCTGATGAATGGTTTCGCGGTAAGAGCTAGTTTTGCGGCGGCGCTTATCTCCGGCGCGGCGATGTTGGGCGCCCATTCAGCCGCCACGTATTCGAAGCGCGAGGACTTCAGGTCTGATTTGCGACAGCACGCCCACGCAAAGCTCAGAGGTCCGGCGGCCCCACTGTCCTACCGGAGCCCAGGCAGCCGCCACAAGCTCTGGATTGACTCGCGTGTCGCGCATTCCAATGACAGCTTAATGGCCTCGCTAGACGGATCTCCACGACGGCATTACGCGACCTTTGATCTGGTGGACGCTACCGCTGAGCAGCTATCTTCGCTCACACCCGCGGAGCTTGAACGCATCGCCGTGCGAGACGACTTCAATATCGTTCTATTGAAGCGCGGCCAGATCGACACAACCGGCCCAGAACCGCTAATACCATCCGATTTGCGTCAGCCTTCGAGCTTGATTCATTCACTCCACCTCGTGCAGCTCGCAGGTCCGCCTGATCGCAGGTCAATGCAAGCAATCAAAGCGACCGGCGCGAAGGTCGTCTCTTACGTACCCAATAATACTTATCTGGTCTGGGCCTCATCATCAGAGATCGCGAGACTCAAGGCGCTTCGCGCCAGAGGCGAAATAGTTCAATGGGAAAGCCCCTTTCATCCCGCTTACAAGATTCACCCAATGATCGATATGGCTTCTACCAGCGAAATCGCGGCTTCGATTCAAATCGTCAATGCCGAAGAGTCACTGGCTGCGATTCATTCGATAGAAGGAATCGCGAACAGGTTTCTGATGAAGCCTCTGGTTTCCGGCAAAACGATTCACCTGAAGGTCAAGATCGATCCGGTGAGAGTGACGGAGCTGGCCGGAATTCCGGAAGTAATGATGATCGAGCCCTGGGCCGAGATCAGGTTAAGAGACGAGCGAGCCGATGAAATCATCACCGGTTCGATCTCTCAGGATGCAGTCAACAATGCGTCGATAAGCACGTCGAGCACTCCGACCTATAGCTCGTTTCTCGCCCAGTTGGGTCTGCCGGCTGCATTCGACTTCGCGGTCGATATCGGAGACACAGGCCTCGATATGGGTTCAGCCGATCCCGCGAAGCTGCATCCCGATTTTCACGATCCTTCGGGAGCCTCTCGCGTGGCTTACGTGCACGACGAGACTGGCGACCCTCACGAGGCCCCTGCGCATGACCCGAGCGGCCACGGCACGCTGAACGCTTCCGTTATGGGCGGGTTCAGCGACAAGTCGGAATCGCCGTTCGCAGATCCCCAGGGGTTCCGTTACGGACTCGGGATCGCGCCGCAAGTTCGAGTAGGAGCTTCAAAGTTGTTCGCCGACAACGGAGATTTTCAGGCGAGCTTCTTCGATTTTGTTCGAGACGCTTATCGCGAGGGGGCGCGAATCACTTCGAATAGCTGGGGCGCCTGCGATCTCGGTCTGGGATTTTGCAATCTCTACGCGGACGACTGCGCGATCTTCGACTCGCTTGCCAGGGACGCCGATTTGGAAACACCCGGCAATCAGGAGATGATTATTGTATTCGCCGCCGGGAATGAAGGAGACCTATCGTCGAAGTCGATCGATGTTCCGGGTTCCGCTAAGAACGTAATCGCTGTAGGAGCATCCGAGAATCTCAGGCCTACCGATGTCAATGGAGCGCCTGTGACGGACGGCTGCGGCGTTAGAAGCAGCGAAGCGGACAATCCCGTGGATATGGCGCTCTTTTCCTCGGGGGGACCCGTTCAGGACGGACGCGCCAAACCCGATCTTGTCGCGCCCGGTACTCACATTCAGGGAGCGGCGTCGCAGGACAGCGCTTATACGACGACCCGTGATCTCGGCGTGTGCAATCGTTATTTCCCGACCGGCCAGACCCTCTATACGTGGTCGTCGGGTACGAGTCATTCAACGCCCATCGTCGCAGGCGGCGCGGCTCTGGCATTTCAATGGCTGCGCGGCCAGATTCATTCGGACCCGAGCCCTGCGCTGGTGAAAGGCCTGCTCTTGAACTCTGCTACTTATCTGACGGGCGTTCTCGGAGGTGGCAGTTTGCCGGGTTCGCGTCAGGGATGGGGCTTGATGAATCTCGGCCGTGCTTTTGAAACGGCCGACCGAATCATATACGACCAGAGCCCCGACAGGATTTTTTCGGAAAGCGGCGGGGCTGCATTTGAGATCACCGGAGTAATCACCGATCCTTCGAAAGAGCTGAGAGCGATGCTCACCTGGACCGATCCGCCCGGCGACGGCTCCACCAACGCGCCTTACGTTAATCAACTCGATCTCGAGCTCGTGATCAACGGCGCTCTCTATCGTGGAAATCACTTCAACGGTCAATACTCCGCGCCGGGAGGGCAACCGGACATTCTTAACAACGTTCAAGGGATCAGATTGCCCGCGGGAACTACCGGATCGTTTGTGCTTCGGGTGCGGCCCATGATCATAGCTGGCGACGGAGTCCCTGGAAACAATGCCGATCTCGATCAGGACTTCACTCTCGTGATGACTAACGCGAGAGAAACGCCGGCGCCTGTACTCGAGGTTGCCGAATCGGATGGAGTCGCATCGAGCGTAACGGTGACACACTCGAATGGCTCTACCGACCACTCGGTTATACCCGGTGAAACGGCTCGAATCACGATCGCCGTCAACAACGTATCGAAGAACGCAGCCGCTGCGATCACGGCTGCGTCGTTGAAGTTTTCTACAGGCGCGGCGGCTTCGGCGGCTATGCCGGTTATTGATCACGGGGCTTCAGCCGCAAACTCGACGCCTTTTCAGCTCGCGGTTCCATCCGGCCTGCGTTGCGGGTCGGCGGCGATGTTGGAACTGCAGCTCACGACCAGTTTTGGGATCACAAAGCTGCCCGTTGCGATCCGCGTCGGCCGCGCATCCGGCTCCGGAGCAATTCTATTCAGCGACGATGTGGACAGCGGCATCGCAGGCTGGAAGATGAAGAGCTTCTCCATCGCATCCAATCTGGCGCATAGCGGCGTGAGCTCTTACCGCGCGGTAGATCGAGGGAACGACCAGGACGACTCGCTGTTGGCAACGCTTCTTCGAAAGCAGAAGATCGCGATTCCAGCGGAGGCCGGCCGCGTAAGGCTCTCGTTTTTTCAGGTATTCAACTTTGAGCCTGGTTTCGATGGAGGCGTGCTCGAGATATCGAGCGACGGCGGCGATAGTTGGCAGGACCTGGGCTCGCGGATTATAACCGGCGGTTATGACGGAAAGGTAACCGGGGTGTCTTCGAATCCACTGGGCGACCGCTTTGCGTGGACGGCCCGCGGACGCCCCGGCATTTTCAGTCAGGTTGTAATCGATCTTGACGACTTCGCTGGAATGCGAATCAAGATTAGATTTCTGGCCGGCTTCGACGAGGCAACAGGCGTCAAGGACGGTTATGCGGGCTGGTACATAGACGATATTCGGATTACCGCCGATTTGTTTTCGTGCGGCTCGGTCGACGAAGCGGCGCATAGCTTGCCGGTTAGAGCAACGCGTTCCAAGGAGGGGAATGTACGATTTCGCTGAGGCGCTCCCAATCGAGCCGGCGTCCGTGATGCCCCATTTTATTGGCGTCTTCGCGCATTCGTGTGAGTGCTTTGAGCTATCTCGCGACGTAAAAGCTCACAAATCGCGGAGCCGCTAATCGTTTATTAAAACTAGAGACAAGATTTTTCCTTTGTGATAATATTCGGCTCGTAACGGCGCAAAAGCTGGCGGCAGGCAAGCCGGCGCCACCCAGTCGTTACTCCTAAATCTTCGATCAGCCCCTTTGTTGTGAGGAGTTGAGTTCCGAAGCTTTCGCGCGATTTGGCCTCCACCAAAGCTTGATAGGGCGATAGTGATGATCTAGACTCGCGGCGAATACTTTATTCTGCGATAGATGCCGTTGCGTGATTACATGATAAGCAATAGCCCTGCCCGTGTGTTTCGAAGGGGAGTTGAAAATGGCAAATAGAATTCTACTGGCCGATGACAGTATAACGATTCAAAAAGTTGTCAACCTGACCTTTGCGGACGAAGGCATCGAGGTTGTCACGGTCAGCAACGGCGATATGGCCGAACGCCGGATGAGCGAAGTAAATCCGGACCTGGTGCTTGCGGATATCTTCATGCCCGGCAAAAACGGCTACGAGCTCTGCGAGTACGTGAAAGAGAATCCCGATTTTAAGAATGTTCCGGTCGTGCTCCTTGTAGGAGCCTTTGAGCCCTTCGATCAGAGCGAAGCTCGGCGCGTTAAGGCCGATGCCCACCTGACCAAGCCCTTTGAGTCTCGTACGCTCGTCGATACGGTTCGAAATCTGATCGAGGCCAGCAAGCCCGCGCGCCAGGCTACGATGCCAACAAAGAAGCTCGAGCACCGGGAGAACTTCGATACGAAGCCGCTCGATCCGCTCGCCTTTCAATCCGACGGTTTTCAACTCACGGACCCGATTGAGCCCAGGCCGCGGACTCCGGACTTCGGATTCAATCCTCGCGAAGCGTTTGGCGGAACCGCCGCTCTGGAGGATCCGCTTTCACTCGATGACGGACAGGGATGGGTTCGCGAAGCAGCTACTCCAGCTCCGGTTTTCGAACAGACCCTGAGTTTTGAAGCGCCCGCCATAAGTCAATTCGCGGCACCGCAACCGAGTGGAGCCTTTGCCGGCGAGCCTCTTAATGAGGCGGGCGCGGGACAGGCTCTTTCCTTTTTCGAGAACAGCGATCCATTTGCCGTCGAACCGACGCCTTCCCTTTCACAACCGGAAACCGGCAGCGCTTATGACGCCGGCGGATTCGCCTTCGTGGAAGTACAGGCCCCGGATGAAACTTCGGCGGTGATTGGTCAGCCCGCGCCGGCAGTGCTGGACGATAATCCGCTCGACAATGTGCTAGCGGAATCTCTTTCAACAAAGAGCGGCGACATTCTCTCGGGAACGGACTTCGCATCCGGCATGGATTTCGGACTTGATAGCGGCGGTTCGCAGGTCTCACAGGACTTCGTGGTGGAAACCGGCGCATCGTTCGAGATAGTCGAGAGCGCACCCGAAGCTATCCAGGTGGAGCCTCTGCCGAAAGTGCTCGATGCGGGCACAGCGGACTTTGCCATCTCGCATACTGAATTCGGTCCAAATGGTTCTTCAAGCTCCGATGGATTCAAAGACGGCGACCCCTTCGACGCCACGCCTATCATCGTCGAGCCATCCACATTTTCCGCGGTCGAAGTCGATTTCGAAACGCCCGACCTCAGCGCGCCTGTCGAAGGCGGAGCCGGTTTCGAGTTTTCAACCGAGTCCAGTTTTGTTTCCGAGTCACCGTTTGTTTCCGAATCACCGTTTGTTTCCGAGCCAAGCATCGTCTCCGAATCGAGGCCGCAGCCCGCGCTGGAGAGTTTCGACGTAGGGCAGGGTTTTGAGATAGCTGCTTTCACAACCGAAGCTGAGACGGTTCCTCCGTCTTCGGCCGAGGTGCAGTTCACGACTTCCGATATGTGGTCTCAGCCGGAAACCCATTTCGCTCCAGCAGGAGTTGAAAGCGCCGCGCAAAACGCACCTAAGCCTGGCGCATGGCAGGAACCGGCTGCCGAAATCGCCGGCGGCAGTCTATCCGCGAATGAAATGAGCCCGGAAGCGATAAGAAACGAGCCTCTGGAGCCGATCCTGGGAGAGGGCGACTCCGCCTTCACTTTCATGCCGGCGGCCGAGGCGCTGCCCGATGAACCGATACTGAGCGAGCTTCCGGCCGCATTCGCGGAAACCGCGGAAGCAGTTCAGCCCGATTCGCGGATGCCGTTTCTCGCCGCGCTGGCCAGCACAGTGACGGAGTCCAAGCCTGTAGAGACTCCAGCCGTAGAAACTAAAGGGGCGCATCTCGCAAGCCTGGTTGAAACGGCCAGTCCGGAGGCAATTCGCCCGCCGGATGAGGGCGCGGCCGCGAGTGGAGCGGTTCTCGTCTCGAAGGCCGTCATCGACGAGATCGTCAGACGTGTCGTATCGGAAATTACCGAGTCGGTCGTCAAGGAGATCGCATGGGAAGTGGTTCCGGACGCGGTCGAACGCGTAATCGAGCGGATGACTCGCGAACAGGTTTCAAGAAGATAACATCCGGCGCGAAAGCGAATCTCATTTCAAGATCTCATTTCAAGATCTCATTTCAAGATCTCATTTCCTCGGCTGACGTCGCTCTCTTTTCATCTTCCTTAGTTGCTTGTGAGATCAAGCCGCTAATCTCGGTCAATCATCTGGCCTGGTATCAAGTCTCTTCTCCTGACGTGCGCAAGTTATTATCGCGCAAGCTATATTGATGAAGGTTGACCGCTCGTTAACTATCCCCTTTAATAAGCAATCAGTTTGAAAGAGACGCAGCCGTTGTAACACGTGCGATGGCGGTTGTAATCATATTTCAAGTCTCGATCATGGCGTCTATAGGCATCAATATATGACTGACATTCCAAAAGCTTATGAACCCCGAGGCACTGAAGATAGATGGTGCGAATTCTGGAACTCGCGAGGTTACTTCAAGCCGCGCGGTGAGGGTGCTCCTTACTGCATAACGATTCCACCGCCGAACGTGACCGGCTCGCTCCATATAGGGCATGCGCTCTGTTACACAATCCAGGACTGCCTGATTAGATGGAAGCGAATGCAGGGCTACGACACGCTTTGCGTGCCCGGAACCGATCACGCCGGAATCGCGACGCAGAACGTCGTCGAGAAGCAGATTCGAAAAGAAGGGCTCACTCGCCACGATCTCGGGCGCGAGCGATTCATCGAACGCGTCTGGGATTGGGTGCACCAGTACGGCGGAGTCATATTGTCGCAGCTAAAGACGCTCGGGTGCTCGTTCGATTGGGATCGAACCAGATTCACGATGGACGAGAAGTATGTTGAAGCGGTTCTCGAAGAATTTGTTCGGTGGTGGGACGAAGGGCACATCTACCGCGGCAAACGCGTAATCAACTGGTGTCCGAGATGCCTCACTGCTATTTCGGATATTGAAGTCGAGCACACCGATCGCGCCGGAAAGCTCTACCATATCAAGTATCCGTTCAAGGACGGATCGGGCCACGTATTTGTAGCTACGACTCGCCCGGAAACGATGCTCGGCGACACCGCGGCTGTCGCGAATCCCACGGACGAAAGATACAAAGACTTGTTCGGCCGCACTATCTTGTTGCCGCTGGTGGGCCGCGAAATCCCTTTTCTCGCGGATGAATACGCCAGTCCAGAGTTCGGAACGGGCGTCGTGAAGGTGACTCCCGCTCACGACCCGAACGACTTTGAAGTCGGCCTCAGACACAACCTCGAAAAAATCGTCGTTATCGACGAGCAGGGAAAAATGTCCGCCGATGCCGGAGCTCGCTATGCGGGACTGGATCGATTCGAAGCGAGAAAGTTGGTTGTCGAGGATCTGGAGGCTCAGGGCTTTCTTCAGAAGGCCGACGACTACACTATTCCAACGGCTACCTGCGAACGCTGTCACACCGTGATCGAGCCGCTTCTTTCCGAGCAATGGTTTGTTAGGATGAGCGAGCTCGCGAAGCCCGCCATTGAAGCCGTCCGAGACGGTCGAATTTCGTTCGTGCCCGAGCGGTATAAGCGGGTCTACCTCGATTGGATGGAGAACATCAAGGACTGGTGCATCTCCAGGCAGTTGTGGTTCGGACACCGTATTCCCGTTTGGAAAACCGACGACGGAGAGTACATAGTCGCACGCTCGGAGCAGGAGGCGGTTTCAAAAGCAGGCGGACGAGTCATTGTTCAAGACGAAGACGTACTCGATACATGGTTCTCTTCGGCGTTGTGGCCGCATGCCGTGCTGGGATGGCCCGATAAAACACCCGATCTTGATAGATACTATCCAACCTCCGTACTGGTTACCGCCCGAGAGATCATCTATCTATGGGTGGCCAGAATGATCATGACCGGCTTCGACTTCATGGGTGAAATTCCCTATTCGAGTGTGTATGTGTACGCGACGGTGTTGAATGAGGAAGGCAGGCGGATGAGCAAGTCTCTGGGGACGGGCGTCGATCCTCTGGATCTCATCGCGATTTACGGCACTGATGCCCTGCGATTTTCCCTTCTCGTTCGTACTGCCAAGGGCCAGGACATTCGGTTTGCCGGCATGAAGGAAGGCAAGCAGAAGCAGGTCGAGGAAGCGCGCAACTTCGCGAATAAGATATGGAATGCAGCAAGATTCGTTCTAATGAATGTCGAAAAAAGTTCGGGGATCGAGGCGAAATGGGTTCCTTCGGACGCTCTTGCCGATCGTTGGATATTGTCGGAGCTCGACTTAACAATTAGACAGGTGAACGAAGCCCTGGAAGATTATCGCATCAACGACGTGGGCCAGACGCTTTATCATTTCTTCTGGGACGATTTCTGCGATTGGTACATTGAGCTGTCGAAGGCTCTGGTAGCCTCTTCTGAGGACACCCAGGAGGTGCGCAACGCGCGCGGCCGGATTCTATATGTTTTGGAATCCAGCCTGCGGCTTCTACATCCGTTGATGCCGTTTATAACCGAGGACATCTGGCAAAGGCTTCCGCATTCGGGCGAATCGATAATGATCGCGCCCTTTCCCCAGGCTCGCGAAGGGGCCGACGACGAAGAAGCACGCGCCGAAATGGCGACGCTGATTAACGTGATAACCCGGATTAGAAACATCAGGTCTGAATTCAACGTTCCCAACAGCAGCCGGATCGCGGTGCACTTAAGCTCCGACGATGCGGGGGCAAGAGCTCTGATTCAGAGCAATCTCGATTATATCGAGCGGCTCGCGCGGGTCCATGTTGTAAGCAGCGGCGAATCGATCCCTCAATTGGACAACGCCGCAAGGGACATCGTTTCCGGAATCGAGATAGCCGTTCCACTCGAGGGCCTCATTGACGTGACGAAAGAACGCGAAAGATTAAGCCGCGAGGTGAATCGTAAAGAGAATGAAGCATCGGGACTGGCAACGCGGCTTCAGAACGAATCCTTTGTAGATAAGGCGCCTGCCGAAGTAGTCGAACAGGCTCGGCTCAGACACAGCGAGCTGCTGGTTGATATCGAGAAGTTGAGATCTACGCTGCGCTCCCTTGGTTAACTATATGGATCTTGATCCTGGCGTGGTTTTCTCGATCGCTGCTGAATTTCTCAGGGAGGATCTTGGCCGCGGCGATATTACCACTCAAGCGATTGTAAGAGGCGGCGCGCGGGCGCGGGGCCGGTTCCTCGCCAAGCAAGATCTCATATTATGCGGGCTCGAGATTGCCGAAGCCGTATTCGCATCGCTCGACGGATCCATTCAGGTCGAGTCCCATTCCTACGATGGAGACGCGATCACCTCGGGAACCGAGTTCGCGCGCATCGAAGGGCCGGCAGCCGTGCTTCTGAGCGGTGAACGGACCGCGCTCAATCTGCTCCAACACCTCTCCGGAATTGCCACCATTACGCGGCGGTTCGCCGATGCAATATCGGACACCGCCGCGCGCGTCGTCGATACGCGAAAGACCGCCCCTGGCCTCCGGATGCTCGAAAAGTACGCCGTAACGGTCGGCGGAGGCTTCAATCATCGTTTTGGTCTCGACGACGGCGTGATCATCAAAGACAACCATATTGCAATCGCCGGGGGCGTCAGGCGAGCGGTCGAGATCACCAGGCGCTCGGTATCCCACCTGATGAAAATCGAAGTCGAGGTCAGCCGAGAATCGCAGGTCCTCGAAGCAATAGAAGCGGGCGCCGATGTAATCATGTTGGACAATATGAGCCTCGCCGATATGACGAAATCGGTAACGTTGATTAGTGAGAAAGCGCCTGCTACGATCATCGAGGCATCGGGAGGTGTAACGCTGGAGACAATCCGTGCGATTGCCGAATGCGGTGTCAATATGATCTCGGTCGGCGCGCTCACTCACTCTGCTCCCGCGGTAGACATTAGCCTTAAGATCGCTTCCCTCTAATGGCCCGATGCCTGAGGGGAGGGCCTCCAATCGACGGGCGTCTTGATTCCAGAACAGAACTAAAACGGTGACCTGGTGATAAACAGGAACTATCGACGACTCCGTTTTGACCGCGTCCAGCTTGTATCCGATACTGACGGCGTTTCGCTTGTAGAAGTCTCTTTTACTTTTGCAGGCTCCGAAATAAAAACGACGGAGCGGGCCCGCGGAGAGGGCGACGGGCCATTGAGAGCCGCCGCGAGAGCAACCTTGCTGGCCATCGAGCAAGCCGTAGAGGGCAGATTTTCCTGCGCGCTCGCGGACCTTGATCGCGTGAACGCGCTCGGAAAAGACCTGATCGCCGTTCTCGTGAACCTCGACTACAAAGGAAGTCACGTCCAGTTGTTCGGGAGCTGTCAGATCGCGGGCAGCGAGATCGATGTCGCGGTCAAAGCCGCTCTCAATGCAACAAATCGCTTCGTTGAGCTCGCTTTGCGCGACTGATTTGACCTCAGGAAGGAATCAATCGCGACGCCCTCGCATGACTACGTTCGGCTCAACCGCTTACCGATTCAACAGCCTGCCGTCGACCAACGATCTTGCCCGCGAGCTGGCAATGAAAGGGGCGGCCGAAGGTGCAATCATCGTCGCGGCGCAACAGACAGCCGGCCGAGGGCGGCAGGGCAGGTCGTGGAATTCGCCGCCATCCGAAGGACTATACCTATCGCTTATCTTAAGACCTTCTATAAAGATCGCCGAAGCGACGGTGATTACTCTTGCCGCCGCTGTCGCCGTTCGAGATGTCTTCAATTCGGAATACGGTTTGGAGTGTGATATCAAATGGCCGAATGATGTCATGGTCGGAGACCGAAAAATATCCGGAATTCTGATGGAGTCCGCCAGCGAAGGGGAACACCTTCGATATGCAATATTGGGCATCGGCATTAACTTGTTGCAGAGACATTTTGCGGGGGAACTCGAGAACTCGGCAACGTCGCTGTATATCGAAACGGGAAAATCGATCGCGCCCGATGAGATTCTCCGGCCGCTTCTTCTCTTGATCGAAGATGAATACAACACGGCAATCAACAAGCCTGATCACGTTATCGAGCGATGGGTGGAGCGGTCGAGTTACTCCAGCGGCGCTCACGTGCGGCTCTTCATCGGCGATCGAACCGTCTACGGCATCACTCGCGGATTAAGCGAGTCGGGCGCGCTCATACTGGAAACGGAAGCGGGGACTCGCCGGATTATTACGGCGGGCGAGATCAGTCTCCGAAAAGCAGAGTGAATCGAGGGTAGTTTAATGCTCCTGGTACTTGACGTTGGAAATACGAACACGACGCTTGGCCTTTACGAAGGCGACCGGCTGTCCCACAGTTGGAGACTCTCTTCACAGCGCGATCGGACCGTCGATGAATACGGAATCATGTGTCGGACGCTGCTTCAACTAGCCGGTTTCGACTCACCGGCCGTCGGCAAAATCGCGATTTCGTCGGTGGTGCCGCCGCTCGATTTTACTCTGCATAAGATGGCGGAATTGTATTTCGGAATCGAGCCGCTGTTTGTGACGGCAAAGAATTCTGGAATGCCAATCCTCTACGAAGATGCCGCGGAAGTCGGCTCCGACAGGATTGTTAATGCCGTTGCCGCGTTCGATCTCTACAAAGGGCCGTCGATAATAGTCGACTTTGGAACCGGCACCACCTTCGATGCTGTATCCGCGAAAGGCGAGTATTTAGGAGGAATCATCTGTCCCGGCATCCAGATTTCAGCGAACGCGCTCTTTCAACAGGCCGCAAGATTGCACAGGGTAGATATCAGGCGTCCAGATCGCGTTATCGGAAGAAACACCACTGCCAGTATTCAATCAGGCCTCTACTATGGCAATGTCGGCCTTGTCGATGGAGTGCTCGAAAAGATGATGGCTGAGTTGACTGAAAAGCCAAAGGTGATTGCGACAGGCGGTCTCGCCCCATTGATAGCGAAGGGATCGACCCACATAGAATCAGTCGAACCGGATTTGACACTCCTCGGCTTGAAGCTGGTGCACGACCGGCAGCATGGAGGCTCCAGGGATCTAATGCCCTGAGAGAATAAGCGAAAGGTCATGCGATGCCGCGAGCGCAGGCTGCAAGACTTTAACGTCGCCGACTGATGAGGGTTCGTAGATGCATTCCGGAATGGGGAGAGCTTTGAACGCGATACTACGAACCCTCGCCGTCGACAGCCGGGGGATCAGAACTCCAGAAGCGCCGCTGTGCCCTGAAGAGCGATCGTCTGATAGGTTTCGAGTTGGCCCTTAATCAAGCCCGGATTCGAAGCGAAGAAATGATGGACGGTTATTATACCTTCCGTCTTGATATGGCTCTTATTGTTGACCAGGTTAACATGCGGCACGAGCAATGTAAGCGTAGTTGAACCCGTGTCGACGGTTTTGAAGATTGTGACAGTCACCAGCGTTCCGATCTCGCTGTCCTGTGTGCGAATTTCATCTCCGGTGAAGGATTGAGAATGACCTCCGGTCGTGTATGTGAACTGAGGCTTGCCGGTAAAGCTGGTGGTGTCGTAGACGATATGTGTGCCGTGTCCATGTAAGTCGAAATGATTAGGCTGCTGTGTGGACATTGTTTTGAACCCTCCTGAAAAGAAATTTACATACTCCGCGACGCGGGGAGAAACGCGAACGATCTCGCCCATGTTTCTTAGACGTATTTCCGCTCGAGAGCGCTGCAAAAATTCCAGGGTTCGTTAGAGTATGCGCGGATCACCGACACCATGCGAGAGATTTCCTATAGCGTCTCGCTGGGTGTGGGAGCGGCTCCCATCTCGTTCAAACTAATACGGAGCTCTGATAAAGAAGCCGTTTTCGAAAACCCGGCGCACGATTTTCCGCAGCGAATCATCTATCGGCGATCCTCACAGGATACTCTATTCGCTCGCATAGAAGGCACGAGCAAAGGTGTCGAGAAAGGAATCGATTTTCATTACAAGCGCTCTCACTGCGACTGACCGATGTAAAACGCAGTCATTTCGCGTAGTAGCCGCGGCGGGTTTTCACTACTACCGCATCATCATGATTGACGGTGACGTTGAGCTTCCGATATTTACCGTCTCGATCGTCGTTTTTGGGAGCGTAGGCAATCGTGTAAACGACTCTCAATTCCGCGGCAACGCGCTGGTATACTCCGTCGAGATCTCTTTCCTGTTCGGCAACGAAGACGGTTCCGGCGCTTTCTTCCGCAAGCTTCTCGATCTGGCGACGCGCCAGGAGGTTAGTCTGGAGCCTGCGGCCGATCCGCCCGCGCTGCCGGTCATCATTCGAGCGATCGGTCAATTCACGGCGCAGTCTCATCTCTTCGTCGCTCAGATAAATCGGATAAATTGTCGCGTCCTCTTCAGTAACGCGGCCCAGAAGCTGTTCGAAGCCGTGCCTGGATGGAAAGTAGCCGGCTTTTAATAGCGAGTTGTCGACGCCGTCCGTCAGGACGACGACGGCCTTTCGCGGCCCCTTCACCTTGCGAAGCAGATCCATAGCGGACCACATTCCATCGTAAAAAGCCGTGCCGCCTTCGATGCCCTTGACCTTGGCGACGGCCTCTCTCAAATGCTTTTTGTCGGAAGTGAAATCCGACAGCACCACGAAGTCTCGCGTGAACGCGGCAAGCGCTATTCGATCCTGAGTGCCGAGCGAATCGATAAACCTGCGCGCGGTTTCGATCATGACTTTTCGGCTGTCCTGAGTGCTGCCGCTCAGGTCAAGCAGCAGCACAAGATTGATCGGAGCGGTGATCGGCTCGAAATAGAATATGTGCTGCTCGATTCCATCTTCGAATACCTTAAAATCTTGTTTGTCGAGCCCTCCCAGCAGCGCGCCTGCGTGATCGCAGACTTTCACGTTGAGATTGACAAGCCGCGCCTCGAGGTGAAGCGTCGTTTCATCGGAGCTCGTTTTATCAGCGGCAGGATCACTCGATGCGTGCGTATCAGGTTCAGGATCATCCGGGGATGTTCTATGCAAAGTGGGTTTCGTTCCGGAATCGGCGGCCGCCTGCCCGGAGAGATTTGGATCGCGTAAAGCCTGAAGCGACGACCGGCGGCCGTCTCCCTTTCCTCCGATTGTTGGTTCGGTTGTATCCGCACCGGTGGACAATCGACTGGAGCCGCCCGCGAGCGATAAGCCAAGCAGCTCGGGCCTGTCCATGAACTTTGCTACGGCGTCCGGACTGAGCCTGGCCTTTGTAATAATGGCTTCGGTTGAGGTTAGAGTGACCGCGAGCAGCTCAAGATCCGGGCCGGCTTCGCGGCTGTATGAGAAGGTTCGCGTACCCGACCCACGGCTGCCGGATCGAACCAGAGGCTTCCACTTCGCATCCAGTGAATGGGTTATCTCGCTGTAGAATTCCTGATCACGCTGTCCTGGTGCAAAATCCTGTTCTTCGAAAACGGCTATTTTGAAACTCTTCACGCCCGACGGCTGAATTACTTTTGAAGCCAGGTTCGCTATTCCGAGCAGCGGGATTTTCTTTCGCTTTGCCTGATAGTGCTTTTCGACGTTCTGCACGATCATCTCGAAATCGTCCATTACGGCGAATGATGGAGCTATGAAAGAAATCGTGAAGAAGAATACTGCCGAACCGGAGAAAAAGCGCTTCCGGGTCATAACTGATCAACCTCTCAATCGGCACGATTAGTGAATTGCTCTAGCAACAACTATATTACGCGCGGTCGAGGATTGAGAAGGCGGAATAATGACCACGGTGGTTCTTTGTTAGTGAAGCAGCGAACCCGCCGCGCTTGCCCTCTCCATCGAGGCGTTGGCGAGCCATAGCAGCGAGAACAATCCATACATCCCGATGCACATTGCGACGAGCAGAATCGTCGAATATACAAGAGCAGCGAATCGAAGCGGCTTATCGTTCACGGTTATTAAATCGGCGTTTTCCATCTTTCTCCTCCCGTTTGTCACTTTCAACTACGGAGGAGGCGCGGCGTTTGGATTCTGTCGATGAAACGTCAACTGAGGGTGAGCGTAGAAACAAAAAACCATGCACCGGAGGGCTCGATCTGGATGTTTCCAACTCGCTTCGATGCAATGAGCACGTTGGCCGGATACCATAAATAGATTTGCGGGAGGTCGTCCGAAGCGGTCTTCTGAACCAATGAATAGAGAGACTTTTTGCCGGAGCGATCCGTGATTCGCTCGGCTTCGACTATCCAGGCATTCATCTGAGGGTTGCAATAGCGGCTCCGATTCGCGCCTCCCCGATCCGTCAGGATCGAGTTGATACGGAGATAGAGTTGCTTCCTGGCCGCTCCTTCATTCGGCTCCGCAAGAGCCGCCGCTCGCGCCGCGAGCCGGTAGACTTCGGAATCGCGACAATATTCCCTGCGAGCAAGGATCCGATCCAGCTCCTCGAATATAGATCGCATCTTCAATGGATCAGCTTCCGCTCGGAGCTTCGAGATCGCTTCATTGAATCCCGCGTCCTGATAGCGGCTGTGGTAGACAAACTGAAGGATATCAGGGCTCTGATTTCCGCCTACGCTGATGAGGTAATAAAGATCGAACTGCGCCTTCGATATCTTGTCGAGCAGAGTCGCGGTTTCGAGAGAACTGAGATTGAGTTGGATTCCCACGCGCCTGAGCTGGTCTTGAATGATGGCGCCTATGTTGCGCGAGAGCTGATTGGTGGAAGTCATCAAGGTCAGCTCAAACCGGCTCTGGGGGCCTTCTCCATCCGGATCGATCAGGCCGGCTTGATCGAGCAGGGTCTTGGCCCAATCCGGATTGTAGTTATAGACCGTGATGTCGGATTCGAAGGCCCATTGTTCCGGAGGCAGTATTGAATCCGCCTCTCTGGCCTGGTCTCTGAGAAGCGAGTGAATAATGGCTTGTCGATCGATTGCGCATGCAATCGCCTGTCGAACTTCGCGGCTGGCCAGGAGCGGCGTCGTCAGATTCACTCCCAGGTGAGCGATATTGGTTCCGTTGCCTTCAATTACCTGAAGCCCGGGCCTGCCCGCAAGCGCGCGAGTCGTCTCCGGATCGAATTCGGCGTTATACGCCAAATCGACCTCGCCGCTCATAATGGCAGCCTGCCGCGTTCCGTTGTCGCTTATGACTCTGACATCCACGAATCGGATTATCGGCGCGCCCGCCCAATAGTCGGGATTCGCCTGAAGCTTTACCGCCTCGCCTTCCCTATATGAGACAAATCGATATGGTCCGCTCCCGATCGGGGAGTCGATGTTTTCAACTCCAGCGCCCTCGGGAACAATTCCGATCGCTGGAAGGTTCCCAATGAAGCTGTAGAAGGGCTCGCGCGCGTGAAAGATGACCGTTTCCTGGTCCGGCGTTTCAATCGAAGCGAATTTATCGAATACGCCTCGCATCGGCGATTTGAGAGCCGGCGACGCTATAGAGTCGAACGTATACTTCACGTCAGCCGAGGTCAGAGCTTTGCCGTTGTGAAATTTTACTCCGGGCCGAATGTGAAACGTGAAGGTTCGACTATCATCCGTTTCGCTGAATCGATCCGCGAGCGAGGGGACGAAGTCGAAGCGCTCGTTTTTGATCAGCAGCGTGTCGTAGAGCAGTTGCATAATCCGCGCGGACTTTGAGTTACCGCTGGAGAATCGAGGATCAAAGCCCCGCGGAACAGTCTCGATAGCGATCACGAGGGTATCGGCGGCGGGTTTCCTTTTACAGGCCGGGCATGTCGCCAGGACTAAAATAGCGAATGCAAAAATGAGTGGGTGAAAGAAGATTTTCCGGTGGGCTGCTCTCGGCATTCTGTCATCAAGATTCGAGACTTCGCTGCTTCATCGGATGTGTTGAAGCCCGGCGTTCAACTCGCCAAGCTTCTCTTTGAGCCGCGCGACCACCAGCTCATTGAATTGAAGCGGCGGAGAGGTCATTGACTTGACGCTGGCAACGTGGTCTATAGATCGGTTCAGGCGCTGTTTGCTGAGCCTGCCCTCGCGCGCGGCGGCCGTAACGGCTTCCCAGGCGGCTCTTACCCGATCCTGAGGGGAGCCAACGACCACCATATCGACTCCCGCCTCAAACGCAACTATCGCGGCTTCCCCGGAATCGCGGCTCGACGTGATTGCTCCCATTTCCATGTCGTCGGCGATCGACAGACCCTTGAACCCGAGTTCTTCCCTTAGCAGGCCTGTGACCACGTTGCGAGAAAGAGTCGCCGGCAGCGGCGAGGGTCCATCGAAAGCGGAATAGTGAGCGTGAGCTATTATGACCGCGTTGAGCCTCGCATTGATCTTGCTGAAGAGCTCCGTATAAGGCCGAATTCCGATTCTGGAGAGCTGGTCTCGCGAGTCGTCGATTTGAGGCAGGCTCGAATGCGGGTCCACCGCGGCAACTCCGAGTCCGGGAAAATGCTTTCCGACTCCTATCACGCCGCCCCGCTGAAGTCCTTCCAGGTACGAGCCCGCAAGCCGCACGACTTCGGCCACTGAGCCGCCGAGATAGCGGCCTTTCAATCCATTTTCAACGGAGTCGTCACTAGAAATATCCAGCAGCGGCGCGAAATTAAGATTGAACCCCAGGGTTCGCAGGGCCTCGGCCGTTATCTCGCCCAGTCGAGCCGCGGCGGACGCATCGTTAGAGGCTCGCAGCAGATCGGGCGTCGGCATCGCCGAATAAATGGCTCTCAGGCGATCCAGGCGCCCGCCCTCCTGATCGATCGCGATGAACGGCGGAACCTTCGACAGTTCTCTGATCGAGGCTATAAGCTCGACCGCCTGCGGCGCGCTGTTGATGTTCCGATCAGTTAGCAGGAATCCGCCCGGCTGAATGGCCTCTATCGTCGAGCGCGTATCCGCATCAAGCGACGGCCCCGGCAGCCCGATGAATAGTAACTGTCCGACTATATGCTCTAGCTCCATCTTCTCTCTTGATTAAAGGATCATTGATGCGAGATCGCTAATCGATCTTGCGTGATCCGGTTTCCAATTCCGCGAACAATGATTTCAAGCTCAGGTCGTATGGCTCGCGGGCCACGCCATTGTCAGTGATAATCGCGGAGATGTATCTGTGCGGCGTCACGTCGAAAGCGGGATTGGCGACGGCTATTCCGGGCGGCGCCATGCGTTCGCCGCGCACGTGGGTTACTTCGGATTCCGAACGTTCTTCGATCGGAATCTCTTCGCCGGAATTGAGCGTGAGGTCGATCGTCGTCAACGGTGCGGCGACATAAAACGGAATATTGTTTTCGTGAGCGGCCACCGCAACCATGTAAGTTCCGATCTTGTTAGCAACGTCGCCGTTGGCCGCGATCCGGTCCGCTCCGACAATCACACAATTGATTCGGCCGCGCTGCATAAAATGGCCGCTCATACCGTCCGTTATCAGCGTTACGGGAATGTCATCCTTGGCCAGTTCCCACGCGGTGAGCCTCGCGCCTTGAAGAAAAGGTCTTGTTTCATCCGCGAAAACATTGATGTGTTTGCCGGATTCGACGGCAGCCCTGATGACTCCAAGCGCGGTGCCAAAGCCCGCGGTCGCGAGCGCTCCGGCATTGCAATGCGTTAGAACCGTCGCGCCTTCGGGGATCAACTCTGCTCCAAAGGCTCCCATCTTGCGATTGCTGTCTATGTCCTCTTCGTAAATCAGCGAGGCTTCTTGAATCAACGCCGACCTGATCTGATCCAGAGAGCCTCCGTCCTTTCTTGAACGGTTGAAACGCCATCGCATCCGCTCGATGGCCCAGAAGAGATTTACGGCGGTTGGACGGGTGCGAGCCATGCGCCGGCACATCTGATCGAATTCCTTTTCGACCTCCGCGTCTCCGGCGGCTTTCGACTGTTTAAGCCCAAGGGCCAAGCCCATGGCCGCGGCCACGCCAATCGCAGGCGCGCCTCTGATTACCATCTGTTCGATGGCTTGCGCGACTTCTTCACAGGTTCTGAATATGGGATAGACTTCTTCGCCGGGCAACAGCCGCTGGTCTATCATCACAACGCCTTCGCCGGTCCATTCAATCGTCTTTATCATTCTAAGGCTCTTGTTTTTAGACGGGAGTGATCATAACCAAGCAGGCGTTTGTTAGCAACGATGAGGACAGCGGCGGCCATTTTCGTCCGCGCCGGAACGCTGCGGGAAGTAGACCGCGGTGAAGCGAGCGAAGCGCTGCTCATCACGGAATATTACGCATCGTAGGCTCCTTTTCGTTCTCTCTCGACTACTACTCCTCGCGATCCATTTACAAACGCGAGGCGCGGTTGCGATACTACTTCATCGCATGGCAAGAGTTGAAATCAGGGCGGTCGTACTTACCATAAGCGACTCCGCGTCTCGCGGCGAGCGCGAAGACCAGTCCGGACCGGCTGTGGTAGCCGAACTCGAGAAACTCGGCTCTAAAATCGAGGCGACCGAAATTCTCCCAGACGATTTGGAATTAATTGCTTCGCGGCTTCGTGAATACTCCGACGGAGGAGTCGTCAACCTGATCTGTACGACGGGCGGCACGGGGTTCGCGCCTCGGGACAACACTCCGGAAGCCACGCGAGCCGTCATCGAGAAAGAGGCTCCCGGGCTCGCCGAGCTAATGCGGCAGCGCAGCCTCGACTCGACGCCGCTTGCGCCTTTGTCTCGCGCCGTATGCGGAATCCGGGGACGCACGCTCATCGTTAATCTACCGGGAAGCCGCCGGGGAGCGTACGAGAACTTCATCGCAATCCGGCACACTCTTCCTCACGCGATTGGATTGTTGTCGGGGCAATCGCCGAAGTGCGCTAGCTGAGTTACAAGTGGAAAACAGGACGGACAAATTGGTGCACGCAACCGCGGCCGATAATCAGATCCGGTTGATGGCGGCGGTTACGACTTCGCTCGTGGGAGAGGCCTGTCGCCGGCACCGAACTTTTCCCACTGCATCGGTAGCGCTGGGCAGGGTGTTGACCGGCGGCCTGCTCCTTGGCAGCAGCCTCAAAGATCTCGAAAAGATTACGGTCCAGTTTCACTGCGAGGGCCCAATCGGAAACATAATCGCGCAATCGGACGCGAAAGGAAGCGTGCGCGGTTATGTAACGAATCCCGAAGCCGACGTGACCAGCATGAACAGCTACGGCAAGTTTGACGTAAGGGCGCTGGTCGGCGGCGGTACGATGTATGTCACTCGCGACGCGGGCTTCGAAATCGGCTTGATGAAGGAACCGTATCAAGGCTCGGTGCCGATTGTCTCGGGTGAGATTGGAGAAGATTTCGCCTACTATCTCGCAAAGTCCGAGCAGATCAACTCAGCGGTCAGTTTGGGCGTGCTGATGAAGGTAGATGAAGATGAAGCTTCGTTTAACCAACCGGTTGCTTCACCGGAGTTTTCACTCGAGCGACTCAGGGTTGCAGCGGCGGGCGGATACATAGTTCAAATGATGCCAAGCGCCGACGAAGATTTGATTAACCATCTCGAAAACATCTTATCCGACACGCCTTCAGTCACCGAGATGATTCGTTCCGGTCTTGGCCCTCAAGAAATGTTGGAGACAGTGTTAGGCGATCTCGAAATCTCGCTTCTTGAAGAGACCGAACCGCGATTCTACTGCCAGTGCTCGCGTGAGAGAGCGCTCTTGATAATCTCCGCGCTGGGAGAAGCCGAAGTTAGAGACATGCTCGTCAAGGACAACGGCGCGGAATTGATCTGCCATTTTTGCAACGAGCGCTATCAAATCAGCGCCGAGGAGTTGTTAGAGCTGTTGAAGGAGTATGGCGAGGCTTAGCCCTGGTGCGCGAGAATTTGTCTGGGCGGCCCGCCGCGGCCGCCCCTCTTTGCGGAGGTTCATCTTTGAAGGAGTATTTCCTATCCCCTCTCCTGCTCCCTTTTCCCTACTTCCCTGACAGGAATCGCCCTATCGTCTCATTCAGGAATTTCGCGTCGGCGGGATTGCTTGCCGCGCCGGCCGTATGTCCCCACAGCGATGGGATCGGCACAAACGACACTCCCGGTATAAAAGCAGCTTCATAGCGCGCGTCGCCTATCGGAAAATAGAGATCGGTTTCCGAAGGCATGTACAAGAAGGGAGCCTTGATTGACTTGAGCGCGCGTTCGACATCTCCATTAAACCCAGACGTCGTACCGACGTCATGCTTCTCCCACGTTCGCATCTGGAGAATGAGGTCGTTCGCGTCCGCGCCAGGGATGAAGCGGCTGCGTCTCATTTGAAAATACTGCTCAAATGTAGCGCCCGGCTGCGCGGTTGGTTTCCACAGTTCCTTTCGCCACCATTCCTGGCTGTAAAGCCATCCGAGCCACACCACGCCGAACGTTTCCAGGCCGCGAGCCGGCGGAGCGGTGTAGTCGCCGTTATTGAACGTGGGATCAGATGTGATTGCCGCGATCTGTCCTTCCAGTCTGACGATTCCGTGCGGATAGCATTTCGCCGTGCCGGACGTTGCGACAATGCGATCGGCAAACGTCGGATAGCTGACTGCCCATTGAAACGCCTGTTGCGCGCCCATTGAAAATCCGACAATCGCACGAAGGTGGGTTATCTTGAGTTCTTCAGTGAGCAGCCGGTGCACCGCTTCGACATTGTCTCTGATGGTCGTGACAGGAAACCTTGGGCCGTGATAAGGCTCCGGGGTATTGCTCGGAGAAGAAGAACGGCCGTTTCCGAACAGTTCGGTCGCGATCAGAAACAACTTCGAGGTATCAAGGGCGCGATCCGGCCCGATAAGCCATCCGTATCCTTGAAAATTCGCCATATAGTGCGACGGCAGCAGCACCGCGTTATCTTTCGCGGCGTTCAGATGACCAAAAGTGCCGTAAACAATTCGCGCCTGCGGCAGCGTCACGCCGCTCTCGGTTTTGAAATTCGAGATCACGAACTCATGCCGCTCACCTGCCTCGGGTCTGGCGGTGGTTTGAGCGCCGGCGATAAACGGAGCGCATAGGGTTTGAGAGACAACGAGCCAAACGAGAAGTCTTTTCATGGTCAATAGTCCTCAGCTTCGGTCGTATTTTCTTTTTGTTTATTTCGGCAATGGCAGTGACGTTCTTGCCGCCGGAACTATAGCAAGAACAATTAGAAATAGGTATGCGATTGCAAACGAGTCGATGAGAATCCTGGGTCTAATGGGCGAGATAGGATGTTGGATTGAACTATTCCATCAAATCCATCAGCTTCAGCGGAGGAAAGAAGATCGCCATTCTTGAAAGTGCTCCAACCCCTTTCGTAGGCGGTTTCGACTGAATGAGCGAGTAAATGATGTCGCAGGGGAACTGGCGTTCCCTGATCAAAGAGTAGCCTCATTGTTAGGCGGCCTGACGATCGCAATTAAGGCTCTGAATCGTATATTCAAGAACTGCTTCCACCTGCGCCTTGGAAACGCCAGGGAACCACATCAGGAAGTCCTCGATCGAGGCGCCGCCTTCAAGATTTTCAAATAAGGCCGTCACCGGTACGCGTGAGTCTCGAAAAAGCCACGCCCCGCTTACCTTCTTAGAGTCACGTTCGACGGCATTACACGAAGCCCAATCCATGATGGCAACCATACCCTTCCAATCCGCCGTAGGACAATAGCGATTTTAGAAACATCTGCCGTGCGTTCGGCTATGGCCGTGTGGCAGGTTTTAGGGGATCCTCGAAACAATAACAACCAGTATATCCGTCGATACAGATTCGAAACGTCCCTTACCACGAGTACAGGAGGTTCTCGTGCAGCTCAGTTCCCTGACTCTCATGTCTTACACGCACCTCGCGAAAAGCCAGCGCCTTTATCAAGCTCGAGATGTTGTCGCTGAAGAATTTTACCTCAGGCTCGGAATCGTCGGTCTTGACCGGATTAATCGTCTTGCCGTCGAGCGTCGACATCAGCTTATCGAAAAGCGGCATCGCGTCGGCGATCCTCACTACCGCAAAGTAATCGGTTGTGCCTGATATCTCCAGGGCCGCTGCTTTTGGAGACGAGGCAGCTTTTAAAACGTCCGCCGCAATGTCTTTGGTTGAAGCGAGCACGAGGTACTTTCCTGAGATCGCGTACGCCGCGGAGGCGCCGAGCAGCGATTGACCGCCGGCTGTTTGTCCGACATAGCGAACTCCATTCTCTTCCTGCCACGCGAGATTCTGCGGGGCTCCGGATACGACGAAGCGAGCGCGCAGCTCATCGGTCACCGCTTTTTCAAAGGCGGCGCGATCGAATCCTCCCACTTCCGACAGCTCAATTATCAAAGCCCGATCGAAGCCGACAAAGAGTTTCTCGCGGTCCAGACGCGATCTCATCACATCGCAGTACGCGGCCGAACCGGACAGCTTGAGCAATGTCTCGATACGCTGGCCCAGCGAAGCCTTCACGGTTTGCGTAGACGATATTGCCTGAGCCCTGGCCGCCGAACCTGTGAACTCCTCATCGTCCACATCGCTGTCGAAGCGGGAATCAAGCCGGCGATATACCTCGGAGCTCTTGCTGACAGCGCTCTCGCTCGTTCCTTCGCTCTCGTGATCGCTGGTTTGTTCTGATGCCGCCTTAAATGTCGGGGTCGATGGGCGCGGCTCGGCGCCTATGAGCGTGTCGGTTATCGCGCGCGCGCGAGTAGCGCGGTCCGCCGTCAATCTCACGAGTTGGCCGCCGGCGGGAACAAAATGGAGCAGTGACCGGGCGCGTTCGGCGGGAATCTGTTCATCGGCGTGCGGCGCGGATTTCAATGTGAACCATCTCTGTTCTTCGAGGCCTCGACTCGTTAGCCTCATCTTGACGATGCCATTCTCGAATCGCGCGAGCTCGGATTCGTTTTTATGAAGCCAGTAGGCGTTGAAGTAGAGATTGTCGTTGAGCCTCGACTGATCCAGCCACATCGTGAGATCAGCGGGACTCGTATCCTTGATGCGAGCAGCACTCGAAAGAACATCGCCGATGAGTGAGTCGGGGGCCGTTTGTGAAGTTCTAATGTTCCGCAGGGCGCGAATAATCAGTCCTTCGGCCGTAGTGATGATGAGTTTATTGTCGGCGTAGGCGAAACAGAATTGCTGTTTGAGGCGGCCTCCGTCAGTAGTGACTTCGCTAGCATAGTAAGGCGCTCCTTCGGCCGATCGCTCCTCGAATTTTGGAGCCTGCTTGAAGAGTTCCGTCGCTATTGCCTGCGCACGGGGAACTTCCGTAACAAACACAAGCTCGGTCTTGCCTATGTCGTACATAGCAACCGCCGAAGCTCCGCCCGCTATTTCGGCGAGCCGCTCTTCATTGAGATCGAATCCGATCGCCTTTTCAAAATCGGTCTTGCGCGCGTCCAGCTTCAGGTATATGCGGGATTTGGTAAACGCGGAATAGCTCGGACCGCCGTAGAAGTCGGTTCTGGTCTTTGACGCGATCCATCGTTTCATCAGAGCCGACAGATCCCGCGCCTGAACGTAGAGCGATGCTCCGCGAGGCATGACTCGCGCGAGCTTTAACTGATCTTCAAGCGGCTGGGCTTGTTGGCCATCGGATCTCAAGGAGAGCGCGGCAATGATCAGCGCGATCCATACCGCCGCCGAAGCCGAGAAAGACCGCCGCGAGCGGCCGAGATCGCCGCGATTTCCATATTGAGAAAGACGCGTGATAACCCTGCAGCGCGCATCGCGCAACATCGAAGGCGGCTCCGGCGTCATGGCGTTGCGAGTCTCATCCGTTCTCATATCAATTCTCCTCTCGATCGACGAGGAACTTCGCCGCATAGATCGAATCAGTCGCGTTAGAACGGCTCACGTGAAAGAGATTGGCCTTGCGCAGGCGCTCCGCCGCCTCGGCGGTGGTGATCTCGGTGAGCTTCTTCTCGATCGCGGTTTTTTGCTCCGCCGTGAGAGATCCGAAAAGGCTGGTTCGTTGAACTTCGCGAGCGCGTTCGTACATTCCCAGCCGCAGGTAAGAAGCGACTACAGCCTCTCGCAAGCGGTCAGTATTCGCGAGCGCTGCCTGGTTCAATTGGTCGATGGTCGCCAACGCCGGGCGCGATGAACGGCGTTGAACCGCCAGGGAAGGCTCGAACGCGATTTGGCGCTCGCCCTTGGCCGCGGTCAGAAGTGAAATGAGCGCAATTTGAGGGACGCCCCCTTCGCGGCTTTGCTCCGGCGACACAAGGTTGATTGCAGCCGAATCAAGACCGGCGTTGGCATAGAGAACGACGAGCGCTGCCCGGGGGGAGGCCGGGCCCTGCTGCGTGCTGCTCATCGGATCGGCGGCTGCCAATGCAATCGAATTTGTAACCTCGCCGTCCGCATCGATGTATAGCGCGCGTTCGAATTGTCGAATTGCTTCGCGGCTGTTGCCGGTAGCTCGTTCAATGATGCCGAGCTTGAGATGGGCCGCGGCTGCAAGCGAGCCTTCTTCAATCGTCGCCAAGAACCGTTTCGCCTCTTCGAAGTTGCCTAAACCTTCAGCTATCGCGGCGGCTATTAGCTGTGCGGCCGAATTCCCGGTCTTCGACTGCGCTCCTCGTTGTATTTCGACTGCCGCTGAGCGCAGGCCTTGATCGCCTCGATTCGTCTGAAGGATTCGATTGACTGCTTCGGCCGATTGCGCGCGAACCGTGTTCGGGCTCGAATCGTCGGAAGCAAGCGCCGCCAACTGATTGACTGCCTCAGCCCTTCGGCCCGCCGCCGCGATTGTGCGTGCAAGCTCGAGTCTGTTGGCGGCATCTTGAGGAAGGACGGTTGCGAGCTGACTCCGGTACGTAATTGCATCTTCGAATAAACCGATGCGCGCGGCGGTTTCGGCCGCGAGTTGCAGCAATCTGCTGTTATCAACCGAGCGCTCGGCCAACTGCTTCAGCCATCGTCCGGCCTCCTGCAATCTTCCGCGTCTTGCTTCTATTTCGGCGAGCCCCGCCAGCGCGGCTTCCATCCCCTGACTGCCTCGCCCGCTTACATCCGCGCGATATGCGTCATAGAGAAGCGCGTCGGCGTCGGCTTCTTTGTGCTCGGCCATGAGCAGAGCATACGCCCTGAGGCAATGATCCCGGTCGCGAGTTACGCCGGACGGTTGCGGTCCCGTTAATTCGAGTCCGCAATAACGCTTGAGAATCGCGAGCGCTTTTGCCGCGTTCGAGGGACCGCTTCGCAACTCGATCAAGGCCGAAGCAAGCGGGAGCCATTCGTAGTGTTCATAGACGTCAGGCTCGTTCGCCGAACCAGCCTGTGTGGGCAGCATCAAGTTGGCTTGCTCGCGCTTGATTGAATCGATCAGTAATCGCGCTTCATTCAGCGAGTTGTTCCTGATCAGATAATCGAGATACTGCCGGCGAAGCTCGGCCAGAGCCTGACTCGGAATGATGTACTGGCCCTCGACCTGTAGACCGCCGTCATACTCCGGCGTCCCGACCAGCGCGGCTGCCAGATCGGACATGCGCGTGTGAATCACCCGATAGATGCTTGCGAGATGAGCATCCGGGAGCAACTGTTCCTCGATGATCGTTCGCCCGATCACCGTATCGCTCGGCAGGGCCGTGATCGTGGCGTAAAGGGCCTCGGCAGCCTGTGATGTGAGCTTGCTGGATGCGGCTCGCTCGGCGATTTGCTCGACGAGCGGCTTAACGGTCTCCGCGCGACTATTTGAGTTACGGCTGGTTTCGCGGCCGACAAAGGAGACGATGAAATTCTCGAGCTTTGGCAGTGCTTCCCTGAGCAAGCCGTTCTCGCTCATCACCCGCAGGTACAATTGGGCGTCCGCCGCGGAAGCGCGGCGAGAGATGATGGAGTCCCACGCTTCAAGAGCGCCGCTCCTGTTCTTGCGCGCCAGCTCAACCGCGCCTCTCATTACAAGTACATTTCGCGGACCGGGACTCAATTCATCGGCCAATGCGACGTGATCGGCGGCGCGGTTCGGGTCCTTCCGATCGAGATAGAATGCGGCGAGCTCGAGCTGCGCGCGTGTGCTGGATGGCTTTCCTTCAATCTCGCCGACCGCGTATTTACGACTGTCGGCGCGGCCCGCCATCGAAAGCCAGTAGCCGTAGTTTCGTGCGCTGAGGAACCAGTCCTGCCCGACGAGCGTCTGTGACGTATCGACGCGGCGGCCGACCTGTTGGCCGATTGGAGCGATGTTCAGCGCGCTCTTGAAGAAGTCTTCAATTTCCGGACCTGTTTCTTTGAGCGCGAGTCCGACTTCGGCGCTTCGGGATGAGACCCAGGCGGGCCGCAGCTTCGCGTGCGCGATTGCTATTCGCGCAAGGTGACTCTCATTTTTCTCGATCAGAAAATTGATCAGTTGAAGCTCGTATGGACTGAACTTTGCCGCAAGCTGTTCCAGCTCGTCTCGCTTGCCGGTTGAAATCAGAAGGGAGAGATAGCGATCGATCGCGGGATTATTGTTGGCCGTCAGCTCGCCGCTTGCGCCCGCATACACGCGGCGAAGCCATTCGAGCTCGCGATCAGTGTCGCCGGACAATCTGTAGCGGGCGGCGATCTCCGAACCATAGTCGAAGCGATTCTTGTACTGATCTTTCGATTGCTGCGCGGTCAGAACCTCGGCAGCTTTTACGAAGGCCGCGTGCCGATCGTAGAAGGCGATGAGCGAACGAAGCTCGTTGTAGCAGCGCGTGTCATCGGCGTTGGTGCGGGCCTGAAAGGCGGCATCCTTGATCCTGGTTTGAATCTCTTCTTCAACTTCTACAAGCAGACACGCTCTCGCGATGGATTGATATCGCGCCAGAGTTTCCCGATCATTGTATGTCGTGAACGGAGCCGTAGCGCTCCTCAATGCTACGGCCAGCGCGACAGCTTGTTGGGCAGTCGCGTATTCCACGACTTCGACGCCGAACTGGGCTCGCATAGTCGCATCGATCGACGTCACAAGGCTCCGAGCCCGATAACTGTCCGAATCTTTCGAGTTTCTCGCAATGGCGTCCAACTGTTCGCGAAGGCGATCGACTCTTGAAAGCGCGGCGGCCGGTTCCTGAGTCCGAACCAACACTCGCACATAACCGTTCAGATCCGGAGCGATATATTCATCTTTGAGATTTTTGATTCCGACAGCGAAACCCTGCTCGAAGACGCGAGCAGCTTCATCGTGAATTCCCCACGCCTCGAGCTGCGAAGCGATCAACAGAACTGATTGAGCGGTGGGATTCTTTGTTGAAGCGAGAGCCTGGCGCATCGTTTGACTAACGTCGGCGCGCTTGCCCTGCCGAATCTGAATTCGCGCAATCTCGATGAGCCAGCTCGGTTCCTTGCCGAACAGGTTCCAACCTTCGCGGAGCACGGCAATGGCCTCGTCGTATCTGGGCGTTCCGCGCGTCGGGCGCGCAAGAGCGGATGCAAGCAACAGGCGAAGATCGCTGCGCTGCGGTTCGTTGACAAGCGCTATCCGATATTGCTCCGATGCCGATTCGAGATCTCCAAGGCGCTCTTTCAAACGCCCCAACACGAGCTGCCACCGGTAATTCTTGTATGAATCCTTCGCGAGCTTTTCATAATAAGACGTAAGCCGCGCGGCGAGATCGTGATTCTGCGCGTATTCATAGGCCGCGCCGAGTCGTTCCGTGTCTTCTGGAAACAAATTCACGATTTCGATGTGTTGATCGAGAGCCTCCTGATAGCGGCCGAGCTTATCGAGGGGGCGAATCATCCCGGAGCGAAGATCCGCAATTCGCGAGCGCATCTCGTCGGTGAGCTGAACCGTGCGAGCTTCCTGCAAAGCCGATCTATAGAGTTCCGTGAGCTCGGCCAGTTTGCCTTCGGCTCCAAGCGCGCTGACAAGCTCGCCGAACGTCTCGGTGTCCGAATGATCCGTCTCATACTGAGTGCGAAGCGTAGCCTCGGCCTCCGGGAGCCGGCCCGCCTCCATCTGCCTGCGCGCAAGGCGCAGCGTGAGCGAGCGGCGGCTTGCGCCGCGAGCTTTGTCTATCGATTTTTTGTAGAGATCGAGCGCGCGATCAAGCAGACCGGCTCGCCAGTAGAATTTCTCGGACTCTTCGATGACTCCCGCGTTGGTCGGGTATTCGGCATCGAGCTTATCGATGATGGCGATCGAGCTGTCGGATTGATTGTGGCGCTCGAGAAACGATGCAAGCTGCAAGCGGTACATCATCGATTCACGCTCATCTCGCGCCAGCGACGCCAGCCGTTCGATGGCAAACTGTTCGTCGCCGGTTCGAAGCGATGTATGGAACATCTCGCGAATCGTTTCGAGAAAAGCCAGATCCGAGCTCTTATTGATTTGTTCGCGCAAAAGGGCCAGCGCATCCGGCAAGCGATCGCTCTTTGTCAAATACTCCGCATAGCCAATGATGAGCTGCCAGTCGTTCGGCTTCGAGGCTCGCGCGCTGTTGAATTGAGCCGTGATCCTGTCGGACATGCCTCTTCGAGGCGCAAGCTGCGCCAGCCGAGTCACTACCGTCGAGCGGCCGTCGCCGGGCTCCGAAAGAACTTTGACGTATTCGGCGATTGCCGAATCCATGTCCCCCTTGCCTTCGTACACCGCGCCAAGACGATAAGCATAGATTGTCGGGTCTCCGGTAACGTTTCGCAGATCGTTGAAGACTCGAATAGCGGCGTCATATTGAAAGTAGTCCCAATAGACGGTTGCGATTTCGAGGTAGGTGTTTCGCTCGCCGGGCTCCTGCTTGACCAGCTTGTCCCATTCTCGCCCCGCCTTTTCGTAGTCGCCGAGCTGGGCATAGACCTCGCCGGCCTTGATCCTGTACTCGTGGTTCGACGGGTATACGTCAGCGATCGAAGAAAGAACCGCGGCCGACTCCTCATAGTACTTTGAGGAGTCGTAGCCGAATGACCGAGTCAGATCCGCGAGCCTTCCAGCGTACTGCGCTTCGCCAGGATAGAGCTTTGCCAGCGTCCTATAGGCATCGAGCGCTTCATCGTGGTGCGAGAGCCACATCGCCGCGTCCGCCGCAAAGACCTTGTACGCGGAGAACTCGCTCGCGCCTATCGATGCGCGAGCTTTGTCGTAACGGGCCCGAAGCTGCTGCTTGCTGAAGAGCCACGCGAGGTAAGGCTCGCGGACCGATCGATCGGCGAAATAATACTGGGCCGACAGTTTTTCCCATCGCGCTCGATCGGTCTTTTCAAGATAGGTGAGCATGCCTCGGACAAAGAAAAGATTTCTCGGAAATCGGTTATGAGCGAAGCTATACAAGTCGAACGCGAACTTCTCGTCCCAATCGAGCTTGTCGCCTTCGGGCTCGGTTCCGTAGCCCGCGAACCGGACCAGGTAGTCCGTGATCTCTTCTTCGTTGAAGATTGAGATGAGCTGGCGTGAGTATCTATTCAGCTCGCGGCCGCGCTTTTCTCGGACGTACCAGCGCGCCAGGCGGTGATACCAGGTGTTCGAATCAAATTGGCGAATGGCGGAGTTGTACGCCTTAAGCTCTTCGTTGACCAACTGCGCCTGTCCAAGCCAGTTCAGGAAGCGCTCATAAAGCCCCTGCTCTTTCGGGTGCTTTTTAATCTCGCCCCAGAAAAATGCCGCGGTTTCTGTCTTTTTATCTTCCGCGGCCAGCGAACCGACGTAACGTTCCAGCGCGTTGCTGTAATCTGTCGCGGCCGGAGCCTGACTAGAATCCGTGCTCTCTTCCTCCTGATTCGGCTCCTCTTCGCTGTTGCTCTCTTCTTCGGAGCTCGAATCGGACTTCTCTGTTGCATTGTATGTATCGCTGTATGCCTCGATGTTGTACCTGATTTTATCTATCAGTTTGTCGATAACCGGAGTTGAACCGTAGCGCCACTGCTCCTTTGAAGACATCAACAGCGTCGCGCCCGCGGGTTTGTTCTTCGCAAGCCGATCGAGCAACGCGGCCAACACCGTGCGTTCGCCTGCCCTGTCTTTCAGCGCGACATAGGCGTCGGCGATTCGCAGCGAGATGTCTTTGTAAAAACGCGAGTTGGGATAACGGGCCTGAAACTCGCGTCCTACTTCTATCATCCGCTTGTACTCGCCGATCGCGGAGTAGACGTTCAACGCGCCGAGATACATCTCTTCGAGCCATTTCGAGTTCGAATACTCGCTCTTGAACGCCATGAAGATCCGATATGCAAACGCGCGATTGAAGTAGCCCGCGGCCGCCTTGTCCTGCGAGTCATATTTGTAAGCGGGCTGTGTGTCGGAGAGGACGAGCGACAAAACGCCATTCAGAAATCCGGAGTGCTGATCAACCTCCGCGATGTCTTTATAAAAAGAAAGGTCGCCCGCGCCGAATCGCGTCGGCGTGTCGCCCGCGTCTAGCACCGCTTTGAAGAGTCGAAAAAGAGCTTCCTCGCGCGCTTCGGTTCCGGCTTGAAGCGCTCCCGCGAGATAAAGCGTGTACAAATAACGGGCTGCTTGATCGTAATTACCGATCGACGCATACAAGTTAGTCACGACCTCAAGATCGTGCGGCGGCCAGTTGGTCCCGCCGACTGTGGAAGCAGTTCCAGCGCCGCCGGCCCTGCGTTCCTCGAGCGTGGTCAGAATACGTGTTGCCGCGGTGAAATTCTTTTCGTAGCAGTAGAAGCTGAAGAGCCTTCCAACTGCGGCCAGATCGCTCGCGCCTTTGCGAAACTGTTCTTGAAGCGCCCGCCTTACTACACGATAGCGCCCGAATCTTCTTAGTAATTCCAGATAATCGGTAATCGCCTGCCTGGGCCACGCCGGCTCGAACACCGCCGAGTAGGCGTCTTCAGCGGCTTGACGGCCGGCAGTACGTTCTAAGATCGATGCCCGACTCTTCAGAAAGTAAGGCAGCTCGGCGGGAAATTTCGGTTGGTACTTGTCGAGCACGGCTATCGCTTCGCGAGGCTTCTTCGCGAGGCGAAGCTCGGTGACATAGTCCTTGACCGGCTGAGGATTCGATTCGTCGGCTGCTACAAGCTCCGCGAAAAAATCAGCGGGATTGAATTCCGTAAGCGACCTCGATCGCACCAGATCGGCAGCTCGTTTATAGGTCGCAGAACGTTCATCGACCGGCATCGCCCGCGCAAGCTCTCGGAGAGTTTTTACTTCGTCCACATAACGGGCGCGATTCTCATAAAAGGAGACGAGCCTGCGCAGCGCATCAGCGGAGCGATGCTTAAGCTCCGCGTATCGATTCATTTCGTCGGCAGCCTTATCAAACCGGCCAAGCTTTTCGCTCAGACGAGCGGCGTGCAACGGGAGCACGCTGTCCTTTGGATATCTCGCAGCGAGCGTGTTAACGCGATCGAGCGCTTCGGAGTATGGACGCGCGACTGAGGATTGCTCGCCGAAGAATTCCTGCGAAGCATATAGGGCATCGTCAACCATCGGGCGAGGCGCGAGGTTCGGATCAGCCGGACGGATCGGTTGATTGGCCCGTCGGGTCTGAGCTGCAGCCGACGCGCGCTGTGTCGCTCCGGCGCGTCGCGCCGACCGCTGGCCCATCAACGTGGCGACCGCGACGGATGACGCAGCCAATATCATAACGGTAGCTATATAAATTCGTTTGCGCATAAATGCCTTCCAAAGCCTGAATCAGACTATTGCTTTCCAAGGTGTCTGATCCCTGTCATCCATTTCCGACAACCTCAATCGTCATTTCGATCGTGCTGGAGTTATGAGCAAAATCATCCGCTGTTATTTGAATCGTGTAGGAACCCGACGGCAGAGCGGCCGGTATTCTCAAATAGCCGACGCTCGCTTTCGCCTTCGCGCTCCAAACAACAGGCGCCGGCAGCGCTCCGAACATGCGAGCCGCAATGGCTCTTGTATCGTTGTCGGCGCGCACCGTGATAGCCAACTCGTCTCCCGCGTGAACAAGCGTCTGACTGAGCGTGGCCTGGAGCCGCGGCGGTCTGCTGTCTATCACAAAGCTCTTCTCTTCCTGATAGGCCCGGCCTTTTACATCCAGCAGTATCAGGCGGCATTTGTAGACGCCGTCGCTCATCTCTCGAGGCGCAATGAATCGCGTTTCCCAGATGTCCTCGCTCTTGATGTAAGAGAGCTGCTTGGTCAGACCAAATGGAAAAACGGCGGTCACTTCGGTGATCGATTGATCGGCTCGGATCTTCAGCACCGGGTCGCCCGGTCTTATAACTCGAGGGCGCAGCAGCGAGCGAGGCGCGGCCAGAAACGACGTGTACGGCGTGACGAACTTGTACTTCTTCGAAAGCGCTATGATTTCGTCGATCGCCTCTCTGGTTTCGCCTTCGAGCGCAATCTGTCTCAGAAGCGCGTCAACACGAGCCCGGGCCCACAGCCTCTCGACGTGGGGATGCGAATCGTCTTTATCGGGAAGCGTCACCTGCTGCGACAACCTGAGCGGCCTGCCTGAACTGCTGCCCGTTATGGAAAGCGCCGCCTGACCGGGCCGCTTGTAGCGTCCGACGAACGAAAGCCGCGTTCCGTCGTAGGCTGTCGAGTCGTAATCGGGATAGACCTGATAAAAATTCGCCGACTCATTCGCTTGGAGCTTGAGCGAGTCAATCGGCTCGCGGCCGACCTTGCTCAAGAACGACTTCAGCTTGAATGAGAGGTCATCCGTTTGACGCGTCCAGTCGAAGAACCCGCGAGACGATCGCGCCAGCTCAGAAAGCAGCCCGATGTTTGTGTCCGTTCCAATGCCAAAAACACAGAGTCTTGCGCGCGGCCCGGCTTCATTGGCCTTATTGAAGCGATCGACTATTAATCGCATCTTCGTCGTGCCGAGCGAGGAGTTTCCGTCCGTAATCAAAACGAGCGATCGCTGACCCTTGGAAGGCATTGCCTTCAGCATTCCCGTAGCGCGTTCCAACGCGGCCGCGAAATCGGTTCCTCCCGACAGATAACTGGACTTGACGAAGCCGAGGGCCGACTCGACCTGCGACGCTGTAGCCGCCGACGCATCTTTACTGAAGCTCGTAACTTCATCGTTGAATAAAATGAGGTTGAAGGTGTCCCGCGGCGTCAGCGATTTCAGCACGCCTTCGACGGTTTCAAAGGCTCGATCGAGCTTTTCTCCGTTCATCGAAAGCGATGTATCGAGCATCACGAGAACCGAGCGCGGAGGCGCCGGTTCGGCTTCCCCCGGCGCGCGCCTGCCTTCGTTGAATACCGCCGAAGCCTCGAAGTAGCCGTCCGGCTCGCGCTGCGCGAGGCGAGGATCCCTCAGCTCATCCGCCGATATTCGTTCCATCGCGCGATAGGCCAGGAATTCAAACGCGGTTTCAGGAACCGCAATGCCGTAGCTGAACGCTAGATCTTCCGTTAGATCGACGTCATTCGCATCAAAGCCGGCCGATTTGTATTCAGGCCTGTTTTCGATGAAGCTGAGCCGATATTGCGTGCTCTTGAAGCTCAGCTCGGTCATTGGGAACTTGCCCGCTATTTGAAGCCTGATCTGCAGCCGGCCGATTTTCTGAGCGCCGTAGTCCGCCGGCCTGAACGGGAATGAAAAGAATGATTCAAGATTTTCGACTCGCAGCACTTCGCTGTATTCAAGCTCGAGGCGCTTTGTTCCATAACCCGGAATAGGGGCCAGCTTCACGCGGAAGACCGTGCTGTCCTGATCCTCCCCTTCCTGACCGAGTAATCCGGGGTCGATCTCCTGAAGCGCGAGATCACGATACAACTCTTCCGCTCGCCGGTTTTCCAGAATCACGCCCGGGATGCGCACGTCTCCATCCCACACAGCGAAGTCGGATATGGAGGCGGTTGTAGGAATCGCGAAAATATATTTGCCTTCCTGCGCCTGGTCGGTGTGATTGCCGAAGATCTGGATTACGCGTACCCTCGCGAACTGGTTGTCAATCGAAACATTCACCACCATCTCGTCCAAAGAGAGCACCGACGGATCGGGGGCGTCTTTGCTGGAAGGAATGAGCACGCCTGACTGAGCATCGGCCAAAACCGGCGCGAGCATCAGCAAGCCCACAATTGAAGTCATTCGCGCCAGCCGCCGAATGATTGAGAGTATGTTCGTCATATTTTGATTAGGATGTTGAGGACCGCGGGCTACAGCCTGTGATCCGGTTGTAGCGGCTGTATGAAATCCGCCGCCGACTCCGATATGCGTCACGCGAGTGCGACGTGGGGCTTAGAACTCACTGTAGGGGCTGGCCTCAGCGCCCTCCCCTCCTTAAGGCTTCCCTTCTCTTTCGAGAATCCGGGTATCGAAAGGGGGCGGAATTGCTCGCCCTGAGCTCACTCGGCACGCGGTTCAAACGCCGCGTTATCCATCGCTCCAGCGTCTTACCAAGCGCGCTTCTCGATTCGAGTCAAGCCATTCAAGGCGCCGACATAAATGAACCTGTCATCGGCTGCAATCGCGGTTACGTTGCTCGAAGTGAGACCTTCGTTGATCCTGGTCCAGCGTCGAGTGGCCGTATTATAGATCAAAAGGCCCCGATCAGTCGTGCCGGCGTAAAGATGATCGTCGCTGAAAACCAACGCGCCCTGGTTTACTTCGAACTTGCCGATTTCATCCGAGAAACCGGTGATTTCTCCGGTTGGCAGCAGTTCATCGACTCCGCCTCCATTAGTGCCGATGAAGAGCGAACCGCTCGCCGCGCAAAGCGCCGTCACCCAGTCGTGCGATAAGCGCGAGTTCGAAACCTTCAGGGTTCGGAGGACCCTTGATCCTTCCAATTCAACCAGACCCGCAAGGGTGCCCAGATAGAGCTTCGAACCCGCGGTTGCTGATGCATAGAGATGATTGCTGGCCAATCCGTGAAACGCCGTCAGCGATCGCGACCTTCCTTCCGAAATCGTTGTCAGGCCTCCCGCTGTGGCAAAGATCAGGGCGCGTCCGTGCGGTTGAGGCGCCTCGGGCGCGGCCGCGTCGGGATCAGCCAATGAAATGTGCGCGACCGAATCGTTCACCAGTCCGGTCTGATGATTGAATGCCTCTACGATGGAAACACCCGCGGCGCCTCCCAGCGCAACAGCACCGCGCGATGAGGCTACGATCATTCGTCCGACCGAATCATCGCGCGCAATGAAGTTGACCTCTTTGACCCGCTCATCAGCAATGTGAGTAATTAGCTCGCCGCCGCCAGCGGACACAATATCGATGCCCTGGTCGAAGTAACCGACCCAAAGACGGCCGGCGTTGTCGAATGCAAGCGCGGTTATATGACTGCCCGTCAGAGCGCAGTTGGAGGCAAGTCTCGCGGAGATCGGCCGAAACGTTTGATCAGCACTCTCCGGATCTCGAGAGAAAGCGCCTTGTGGAGTAAGCGCCCACAACAAGCCGTCGAAAGTGAACACCGTTGTCGGCGCCGAAGCCGGCAAGCCATTATGCTGAACCCCCTGGGCGGCGGCGGATCTCCGCGGATTTCTCGCATTGGACTCGGGGTTCACCTCGATCACGCCTCCCGTGAAAAGACCCGCCCAGAGCTTGTTGCCCGCCACGCTCAAGGACGTGATGTTTGGTCTTGAGGACAAGGGCTTCATCTCATTCGCGTCGGTCAGAGTCACAATTCCAAAATCCGTAGCCACTGCGATCTTGCCCGAATCCGACAGGCGCGGCGGAAGTACGACCAGGCCGGTGACGTGAGGCGAGGGCAAGCCTTCAGGCGTGCTTATGTGCTCGAGCGTCGCTTCGCGCCAGAGATATAATCCCGTGTCCTGGGTGCCTATGTAGATGCGCGATTCGTAAGGCAGCAGCGCGGTCACTCTGACAAAGTCTCCGCCGGAAGCGCCGTTGATCCTTCTTGTGAAACGCGCGCCGTCGTATTCGAACAGCCCTCCATCGATTGTGCCGATCAGGAGCGATCCGGGCGCCGCCGCGAGCGATGTTACATGGGCGGCTCGCGGCTTTTCGAACTGATAATGTGTGAATTCTCGGCCGTCGAATGCGAGCAGCCCAGCCGTCGCGGTACCGATGAACAGCCTCTCTTCAAAAACGGCGAGCGCGGTGAGATCGTTGTCGGGCAATCCGTCCAGCGTTGTGTAGCGTTGTTTGATGGCTCCGGACTCATCAAGCGCGATTAGCCCGCCCGATGTCGCAATAAACTGAAGTCCATTAAATCGGTCTACCGCGCAAATCCTCGAAGCGTTCAAGCACTGGCTGATCCCATCCAGCGCAGGCGCCCTGAGCTTGCTCTCTCGGACCAATATTGCCGCGGCCGCCGCCTGATTCGATCTTTCTGTGTTAATCCTGCCTCTGACATAGAGGAAATAGAAGAGGATGAATGCCAGAACAAGAAAGACCGAAGTCGCAAGGATTCCTACGGCGAGCGCGCGATTGTTCTTCAGCTTGGTTGGAAAGGAGAACATATAGACAGAGCTCTCGAGGGGGCGCGCTTACAATGGATGACAACGATCTTGGCCCTATTAACGGCCAAATCGCTTTCAAGCTGGAGATTATTGCTTAGAAGGGCTCATAGCGCCACGCTAATGGACACGGGAGGCTTTGCGGGCTCCTCGATCTCGGATAATGTGGGTTAGAACATCTGTATCTACGGGTAACCACGTGCGAGGCATCGATGCCGGATTCGCAAAGCAGCTCTTACGCCGCTGCGATCGATATTGCTCCGGCGATTAGCGTGGATAGATCAAGGTTAGCATTCATGAGTCCGAATCCCGCGACCTCGTGGGCTGAGCGGCTTTATGGCGGCTCGGCCTAACTGGATCAAGGGAACTCACCCGCGATAACAATTCTTGACAACTTCTTGAAGCCCAAAATATAGTCAAGCTTCGAAAGTTCGGGCGCTTACACGTTCTAAAGAAATAGCCGCTGTAAATCGGAGAAGTTGCTTTGAATCTCCCAAATGCGCTTACCCTATCTAGAATCTTCATAGTGCCGTTGCTCGTGGTTGTGCTGCTTACGAAACTGCCGAGCGAATGGGTAGGCGTGCCGCAACAGTTGCTCGGATTGACCATCTTCATAGGCGCCTCAATCACGGACTGGCTCGATGGCTTCATCGCCCGCAGACGCGGGCAAGTCTCCACCCTCGGCATACTCCTCGATCCAATCGCCGATAAGCTCCTTATATCGGCCGCTCTTGTATCACTCGTCGAAAACAAGCTGGCGCCCGCCTGGGCAATCGTCATCATAATAGGCAGAGAGTTCGCGGTCTCGGGTCTGAGATCAATCGCGGCAGCCGAGGGCTTCACCATCTCGGCTTCAAAGAAGGCCAAGCTCAAGATGTTGTCCCAGGTGGTTGCGATTACGCTCCTGATCCTCGGCAGCGTTCCCGGCGGTCCTTCCGGGCTCCAGCCTCCTCCGAGAGTGCGGCCGGATGTGTCGTTTGCGTCCTTTCAAGAAGCCTCAGCCGTAATCGCTTCTACGCTTCGAGATCGAACCATCGACGCGGAAGGTTTCAGGGTTCTTTGTTACGGACTCGGACGCTTCATGCTGTGGATAGTAGTCGTATTCGCTTTGTTGTCCATGTACGACTACTTCACAAAGTTTTACGGAAAGGTCCGCGATCGCATTGAAGTCCGGGAGCGCCGCCGCATCCGGTTGCTGAAAAAACGGAAGCGGCGCACCGCAACAGCCGTTCAGCGAAACTCGGTCTAGCATCACGTCGCTTTGGCGTTTCGTTGACAGCTTTTGCTAGGTCTTTTATTCTAGCTTGTTAGGTAGCGCACGCTAATCTTGCCCCATCGTTAAAGCGAAAGGAAACTGAATATGTCGAGTGAGAGCAACGTGGCCAAGGCGGGTCTCGAGGGTATAGTTGCCGCGCAATCTGCTATCAGCGATGTGAACGGAATCGAAGGGCGGCTCATATATCAGGGCTACGACATTCACGACCTGGCGCAGCACGCCGCTTTTGAAGAGGTTGTATACCTGCTATGGCACGGAAAATTGCCCAACAAGGCGGAACTGGACGAGCTAAGCTCCCAATTGAGAGGAGAAGTCGCGCTGCCCGATCCCATCATTCGACTCATTCAAGATACACCAAAAGAAGCCAATCCGATGGACGCGCTTCGAACCGCGGTGTCCGCATTGTCCTTCTACGATCCGGACGGCGCGGATATGTCTCGCAAGGCCAATCTTCGCCGCGCCGTGCGGCTGACCGCTAAATTCCCAACTATTGTCGGCACGTTTCACCGCGTTCGTAATGGACAACAGCCCGTAGAACCGAGGAAAGATCTTTCGCTCGCCGGCAGCTTCCTTTATACACTGTGGGGCAAGGAAGCGGACGACGTCGCTACGCGGACCATGGATGTGGCCTTCGTCCTTCACGCGGATCATGAATTGAATGCCTCTACCTTCGCGGCCCGAGTAACGGCCGCCACGCTTTCGGATATGTACTCCGCTATCGTTTCGGCAATAGGAACCTTGAAGGGGCCGCTGCACGGCGGAGCGAATGAAGGCGTGATCAAGAATCTGCTGGAGATCGGATCTTTAGAAAACGTCGAGCCGTGGCTGATGAAGAAATTCGCCGAACACGAAAAGATCATGGGCTTTGGGCATCGCGTATATCGGACCATGGATCCACGCGCGACCCATCTGATCGAAATGTCGCGGCAGCTCGGAGAGCGGACGGGCCAGAAGAAATGGTACGAGATGTCCATAAAGATGCAGGAAGTAATGCTCCGCGAGAAGCGTCTGAATCCGAACGTCGATTTCTTCTCTGCTTCGACCTACTATTCGCTCGGGATACAGACGGACCTGTTCACGCCGATCTTTGCGTGCAGCCGGATCTCAGGATGGACGGCGCATGTGCTGGAGCAGTACGACCATAATCGGCTGATACGGCCTCGCGCGGAATACATCGGCCCGCGCGACCTCAAGTATGTTCCAATCGACAAGCGATAGTTACTCAATGCCTCGCTCTTGAGTATTCGATTGCGCGGCGGATGATGGGATACAAACTCAACACTTCCAGAGCCGAAACGGCCGATCTTAGCGCTGGTTCTATGTACGGAACATAGGCTTCATTCTTCATTACGGCGGCTTGATAAGAATAAGTGCCGATCGCCTTCAGCATTCTCTGAATCGTCATTTTATAGTACTCAGTTAGGAACTCACTCCGGTCTTCGATAGGCTCCGATGAGTGAGTCTTGAGTTCCAGGAACCTCTCAATAAGACCGCTCACAATCACGCGATCTAACTTTGAATACGGATCTTCGAGCAGCGACGCAAGATCGTAGCTGGCCGGACCCATTCGCGCATCCTGATGATCGATAATGTAGATTTTGTTTTCATGCATCATCAGGTTTCGCGTGTGATAATCACGATGAACCAAGACCCGCGGCCGCGCGGCCAACTCGGCGCACAGATCACGGAACTCACCTTTTAGCGCGATCGTTCGGGACTCGCTCAGATTCGCCTCCAGATATCGAAGAAAATAATTCTCAAAAAAGAATTCGAGCTCCCAACTCAGCTTGGCTTCATCAAATGCCAGATTTGAACAGATAGAGCCCGATCTCCAAGCTTCCGGAGTCGCCTCCTGCATTGTCACAATGAACTCCAGCGCTTGAGTATACGCTGCTGTCACCGTATCTTCTGACTTTCCGGCAAGCCAATCTTGAAGACGCGAGTCGCCTACATCTTCAAAAAGCATCGCGCCTTCGGCGCCCAGGACTCCTAGAATCTTCGGAACCGGCAACCCAACGGTGACCAAGAGATCAGTAACCTCGATATGGGCGCAGGGATCGTTCGCGAACGTCAGCTTCGCAAGTGGATTTTTTCTTTCGAGAGATCTCAGCCGTTCAACAGCCGTCCGCGTGTCGTCGAACGGCGCATCGTAGATAGCTATCACAATCGATCCAGTCTCGCCGGCAGTATGTGCGCGGAAATAGGATCGCGTGGACGCATCTCCCGTGAGTCTGGAAATGTTAAGATCCGCGGTCGGAACACCGAAGTGCGCGGCAACAAATTCCTTTACTGGACTCGACGGTTCGGCCATTGATCTCGTATACGAATCATTTCCGACGAAACGATTATTCAGGGTATCTCAATCGATTGGCGCAACCAGATTCTCTCCGACCACTTCCCCTCGCTCGACGTCCTTGACAATATCGCGCCGCACTACGACCGCCCGCTCCAGTGTAGAGCCGGCGGGTATTCGCACGTTATCACCCACTATCACCTGACGTAGACGCGCACCATCCTCGACAACGACGCGATCCCATAAAACCGAGTCCGCCACAACTGCGCCAGGCTCTATTACCGAGCCGTTTCCTGTGATCCGGTTTAGTCCGCTCTTGCGCATAAAAGTACAACTAACGTCGATGTAGCGCGCGAGGGTGCTCAGCTCGAACCAATCTTCGCTGCTGACATGCGCCATTACTCTTTCGCCTGCTGCCATCGCCTTCGGGTACACATCGATGGTCGAATGCGAAGGTTGATTTCGCGGAACATAGTCGAAAATGCGAGGCGATAGCACCTGGATTCCAGTGAACATCAAAGGGGCTTGCCGCGATTCCTCGGACGCCTTCGGGAATCCGGCGAAGCGCTTTATATAACCGAGGTCATCGGTGATGACCTCTGAGAACCGCTCGCGGGCGACGTTAGGTCTCAGCACGAGAGTAGCGAGGGCCTCCCGTTCGCGATGAGTCTTGATGACTTCGGTGAGATCGATTGTGGTAATTATCTTTCCGTTGATCACGACGAAATCATCGGCGGCGAGCCTGTCTCGGACCCGATCGATGGCGCCCGAGGTTCCCAGTATCTCCTCCTCGAAAGAGTAATGGATGCTTACGCCGTAATCTGATCCATCTCCGAGCACGGCGCGAACGGATTCGGGTTCGTGATGCAAATTTACGATGAGGTCGCGAATACCGTTATCGGCAAGATACTGGACAGAGTAAGCAATCAAAGGCCGATTAAGGAAGAGTATGGCGGGTTTGGTGCGGTCTTCGGTCAACGGCCACAGCCGAGTCCCGAATCCCGCCGCAAGAATCATCGCGCGCATTTCATATTCCGAACAGGCGCTTGATTATTCACGGCAGCGGATGACACGTCAACCACACTTAGCTTGAGACACGCCGCCAAAAGCGTTTCCGAAAAGGCCTTGGTGATCCTAATATCACGTTTTGCTCTGATTCTTACGTCGAACCTTTTTCAGACGCTATATGTCAGCTAATCGGTAGGATCAGTCGATGATTGAGCGCGAGAGAGCGAATCAAAGGGCGAGTAAACAACGAACCGCGGCTATCTTTCTTATGGCCGTCATCATCTCGGGCGTTCTCCTGGCGGGGTTGTATTACGCGCGTAGATCGGGTCCGGACCCCACGATTTACGGAAACGACTTCAGCGTATATTACTTTGCCGCCGCCGAAATGGTCGAAGGCCGAGACCCTTATCAAAACTCGATAGGCGAATGGGTGCCGTACCTGTACACGCCGCTTCTGGCCGAGTTGCTGATGCCTCTGGCGCTGTTGCCGATTCCAGTCGCGGCTTACCTCTGGTTCCTAATCAGCGCGGCGGCGGTTGCCCTTGCGATGTGCATGCTCGCGAGATCGTTCCCTCGAGAGAATTTAGAGAATCAGCCGCTTCCTGTGGGTTCACTGGAAATGTTCGCCGCTGCCGGAGCGGTACTTATTGCTGCTCGGTTCGTCCTCGATACGTTTTATATGGGCCAGGTGAACACCATAGTAATGATGTTGGCAGTCGCCCACGTCTACCTGTATTCCAAGAATCGTAAGACCGCGGCCGGATTTATGCTCGCTCTTGCGGCGACGATGAAGGTCACGCCGATAGTGCTGATTTTCTACCATCTCGCTCGGTTGAGATTTAAATACGCGGCGGCGTGTGTTGGCCTGATCGCGCTGGTCGCGGCGATGAGCTTTGCGGGGCTTGGCCGAGACGCACGGCAGGGCGCACAGACCTTCTTCAATCGCACGATTGCGAATGGGCAAGGATTCGATCTCAAGTACTCCGGTAATCAATCGCTGCGTGGATTTGAGCTGAGACTCTATCAAGAGAGCGAAGATTCGAATCGAGTACCAAGAGGACCGATAACAATAATAATATCTCTCGTGCTGCTGGCTGCCGCGTGGCTTGCATCTCGTAGAGGCGCGACTGAGCTTGAAGCGGCCGCGCCGTTCTTCTGCCTTGCGGTAATCTTGTCGCCGCTGAGTTGGAAAGACCACTACGTCATAATTATCCCCGCCGTCACAGCGGTAATCTGGAGATTTCTCAGCGCGCGGACCCGATCACGAAGAGTGATCTTCGGGCTCATCATTGTGGGATCTTTTCTCCTGTTCAATGTTACAAGCTGGCGGATAATCGGACTCTTCGGCGCGGAATGGGCCGACGCTCACTCGCTGATATTTACCGGCGGGATTCTGATCTTTCTCGCTGTTTTGATGAATCCGCGCGTCGGCTGCTCGTGATTCACTTCGCTCTTTTGCAAGCACGGCGGGTTCTGATAATCTCGTCAAACGAGACCTTCAGATGAGCACGAAACAAGCTGACAAGAGCGCCGAGACCAGTTCGGGCATCGAGATGGAGACCACCTTTCGCCCGAGCGACGTCAAGAGCTCATACGAATCCATCGGCGATCCCGGCGATTTCCCCTACACTCGCGGCCCCTATTCGACAATGTACCGAGGCAAGCTCTGGACGATGCGCCAGTACGCCGGCTATGCCTCAGCCGCGGAATCCAACGCGCGATATCGTTATCTGCTAGAGCAGGGGCAGAGCGGCTTGTCTGTTGCCTTCGATCTACCCACCCAGATGGGTTACGACTCGGATCATCCTCTGGCAAGAGGCGAGGTCGGCAAGGTTGGAGTTGCTATTGACAGCATCGCGGACATGGAGCGCCTGTTCGAAGGAATACCTCTCGATAAGGTTTCGACTTCGATGACCATCAACTCTACCGCTGCGATCCTGCTCGCAATGTACATCGCGGTAGCTAAGAAACAAGGCGTATCGCCGAATCGAATCTCGGGAACCGTTCAGAACGACATCCTGAAGGAGTACATAGCCCGCGGAACTTACATCTATCCGCCTCGGCCAAGCCTTCGGATCGTCACCGATATCTTTGCCTACTGCGCACGGGAAGCGCCTAAATGGAATACGATTTCCATATCGGGCTACCATATTCGCGAAGCCGGCTCGACCGCGGCTCAGGAAATCGCATTCACTCTTGCGGACGCTATTGCTTATGTTCAAGCCGCAATCGACTCAGGTTTGAACGTCGATGATTTCGCGCCGCGGCTCGCCTTCTTTTTTAATTCGCACAACCAATTCCTTGAGGAGATTGCAAAATTTCGGGCGGCCCGAAGAATGTGGGCGCACATAATGCGAGACCGGTTCGGCGCTCGCGATCCGCGTTCTCTTATGCTTCGCTTCCACGCTCAGACCGCCGGATCGTCGTTGACCGCGCAACAGCCCGAAGTGAACATCGTTCGAACCGCGATTCAGGCAATGGCCGCGGTGCTGGGCGGCACACAGTCGCTTCATACAAACTCGATGGATGAAGCGCTCGGCCTACCCACGGAAGATGCAGCGCGCATCGCCCTGCGCACTCAGCAGGTGATCGGATATGAATCCGGTGTCGCGGCGACCGCGGACCCGCTCGGCGGTTCATATGCGATAGAGCATCTTACGGATGAGCTGGAGCGACTCGCCTCCGAGTACATCGACCGAATCGATAAGATGGGCGGCATGCTCCGGGCCATAGAGCTCGGATATGTCCAGGGCGAGATCGAGAAAGCCGCGTACGACTATCAACGAGCCGTCGAGTCGAAAGAGCAAGTCGTAGTGGGCGTTAATAGATTCGTCACGGAAGAGTCAACCGCGGTTCCGGTCCTCAGAGTCGACGAACGGCTCGAGTTGGAGCAGGTCGAGCGCGTGCAAAAGATTCGCTTGGAACGCGATGATCTGGAGGCGCGGCAAGCGCTCGATGGAGTAGAGAGCGCCGCGCGCGGCGACGACAATTTGATGCCGCATATCATCCATGCCGTCGAGTCTTACGCAACGCTGGGAGAGATCAGCGATCGACTGCGATTGGTTTTCGGCGAATACGCCGGCGAACACGTCTGACATCGTGAAGGAGTCCAACGATAACGGCCGCCGAGTTAATCTCGGAGCCCGCTCATTCATATGAGTACCACCGCAACAGAGTCAGCCATTCGAGCTGACAACAAACCCGTCTCCTCCTCCAGAAAAATCGTAAGCCCGTTAATCGTCGGGCTTATCTGTATCCTGGTTTCGACCGCTTCGGTAATGACGTTCTTTTTCATGGGCGAGCCGCCGGATGGAAAGAGCCGCTGGACGTTCAGGATGCCGGACACCCATGACATGATTCTGCACTACGACCAAGCGGTCTCTTTCTACAACGGGCTCAAGGCCGGCGAGGTCTATCCCAGATGGGAAGAGGACACTAACCGCGGATTCGGCGCTCCTACTACGAGCTATTATCCGCCCGGCGTGTATTACCTGACATCCGCGGTTTATCTGATAGTTCACAATTGGCTGGGCGCGATCGCCGGCGCGCACCTGTTCATGATGATTGCTTCGCTGGCGGCGATCTATGTTTATGCGCGAAGGAGTATGTCGCGAACCGCTTCGGTCGCGGTGATGATCGCCTACTCGGCTTTTCCATATCATTTGTTGAATCAGTATCAAAGGGGAGCGCTCGCCGAGCTGATGGGCTTTATATGGATGCCCCTGATGCTGATCTTCGGCGAGCAATTATTTAGCAAGCGAATCCACGACTCTGAAAGCGGGCCGCAACCGATTAAGACATCGCGCCTCGCGAGCACCTTGCTGAACATGGCTGGGCTTGCGGTGAGCTATGGAGCTTTCGTGTGGTCGCATCCTCCAACTGCTTATCAGTTTTCATTGATGTTTGGAGTCTTTTTGGCGGTGCTGGCAATAATGCGGCGCGATCTGAAAGGCTTGCTTACTTCGGGTCTTGCGTCCGTCATCGGTCTGGCGTTCTCCGCCGCTTATCTGTATCCGGCCGCCGCGGAGCAGGAGCTGATCAGGCACGAATATGTTTCCGAAAATTGGCCTTATCATCAAAGCTACGTGTTCGCTTCTACAGGCTACACCATGCAGTACAGGGCCTTCTTTGATCTTGTGGATCACGTATGGCTGGTGAACATCGGCGCGATACTACTGGCCGGCCTCTTCGCGGCGCTTGCGCTTCGCTTCAGCAAATCCAAACTTCGCTTACTCAGCGAGCGCGTTATTGCCTGGACGATTGTCGGCATAGTCACTGCCTTCATGATGACCTCGCTGTCGGAGCCGCTTGGCCGCCGAATACCGAGAATCGACATTGGAGTGTTCTCGTGGCGGATGCTTGGAATCACTACTCTGATGGCCGCGTTATTGATCGGAGCTAGCGTGGAAGCAGGTTTGAGCCTGTGGAAGGCACGGAAGCGAATCATCGCGTCGTTATGTACGTCTGCTGCGTGTATCGTCCTTATCGGAGGAATCCTATTCACTGTTTTCCAGGTTGTAGCGGTCGTCTATTCTGCTCCGGCCTTCGAGCCTGAGGAAGAACATCTGAACTACGCGATCATTCCGCGCACTGCTCCGGAAGATCCAACCGATCTGCCCGATGCACCCCAGGCCGAATTAGCAAGCGGCGACGAAAAGGTTTCGATCGAGCGCTGGGATCCGCAGAATCGGGCCATCAAAACCGAGGTCACCGATGACGAAGGCGACCAGCTTATCATTCGCACGTTCAACTTTCCCGGATGGACGGCTCGAGTCGACGGGCAGCTCGCCGAGATCAAAACCGGAGAAGACGTCGGCGACATACAGATAGATCTGAACCCAGGCCCTCATAAGATAACGCTGCAATATCTGGACACGCCCGCTCGCCGCCGCGGTAAATGGATCACTATCGCCGCAATGCTCGTTATCTGGATCTGGTTCGTTGCCGGAACGGGACTAAGGCGAAGGCTGAACCGCGGGGCCTCGCCGCCGGTTGGCTAGATGAGAGAGGAACACAGCGCGGTATCAACACGACGTTCCGATCTCGCAATCCTGAGCCTTGCTGCCGTTGTTTCAGTCGCGCCCTTCTTTTTTGCGGCTTCGGGCCGCATGCCGCGGTCTCACGACATCAGCATTCACTGGATGAGAATGATCGCATTCGACGAAGTGCTGCGGTCGGGCGTCTGGTTTCCCCGATGGCTCGGACGGATGAATGATGGATACGGCGCGGCTACGACGATTTTCTATCCGCCGTTTTTTTATTACCTGGCTTCAGCAGCCCACGGGGTGCTCGACGATTGGCAAGCCTCGCTGCTTGCGGTAGCGACTGCATCGAGCCTTGGCTCCGGATTGTGCTTCTACGGCTATCTGAGACTTATTGTGAATCGAGTCCCCGCGCTGACCGCGTCGGTTGTCTACATCCTGGCCCCATACCATCTGATCGATCTTTATCACCGGGGCGCCTTCCCTGAATTAATTGCCTTCGTTTGGATGCCTGCGGTGATGTATTCCTTTACAAAAGCCGCAAGAGAGGGCAACAGCTTCTACATCGCGATCGGTTCAGGTGCTTTCGCCCTGCTCATACTCACGCATCCTCCGGAAGCATATCTTTTCACACTCTCTCTCGGGATATATGCAATCTGCTGGGCTATTATGTCGCGAAGCCTACGACCGGCGCTCACAGCCGCTGGAATTGCCGTACTCGGATTTGGACTCGCATCGTTCTATGCTATGCCTGCTCTGCTCGAAACCGGTTACATTCAGCATACGATCCTCGACAAATTCAAATACAGCGAGAGCTACATACCTGGATTGATCTCAGGCGGCGGCTTCGGAGCTATGTTAGGCATAACGGCTATCGCAACCGCGGCCGTGGCGGCGATATCGGCTGCGATCGGACTGCCGGCAAGCCTAAAGAATAATGCTCCCTGGGTTGGATGGGTGCTAGTCGGAGTTTTTGCTGTTCTGATGATGACTTCGCTCGGCAACTCCATCGCCGCTCGCCTTCCGAGATTCGACTCCGTAGCATTCTCCTGGCGATGGCTCGGCGTACTGACGATGGCGGCTTCCGTGCTTGTGGGGATGGGATTTGAGGAAGCTGTTCATCGCCCAACGAAATTCAGTCGCGTGGTCTGGATCTCCACGTTCCTCGCTGGAACTATTCTCTTCGGAATATTCGCGAGCGGATCTGCTTCAAGCCTGAGAGTCGCATTCGAACCGCCGGATCGATTCATCGAACAGGACTTCACTCCTGCTCCGGATTCGAGTTCAGTTGATTCTCTTGAGCCTGTGGTTGAGGCCGCAATCGGCAGCGATACCGCAACTCTCCTTGAATGGAAGCCGCAGGAGCGCGTTGTCCTAACGAGATCTCCAGTACGCTTCACTCTGCGGATCCCGACCTACGATTTCCCCGGCTGGGCCGCGGAAATTGACGGCGCGTCAGCGGAAATCCGTAGAGAGAATACAACAGGTCTCATCTCAATAAATGTTCCCGAGGGTGAGCATACGGTTCGCGTGACATTCAGGAATACACCCCTGAGGCTGCGCGCCGAACAACTAAGCATGGTTTCCTCAGGCGTAATCGCAATGCTATTAATCGGCGCAATACTCGGTAAAGGCAGGTCACGCACGAAAGCGTCCATTGCGCTCGCTCGCGGCTAACATTCATCGGTAGGTGATCAGAGAAGCGTCATTCAAATGCGGAATGCCGTTGAATGAGTCAAGCGACAGTCTTCCATTACTGAATACGATTTCGGTTATCGAACAATTTCGAAGCCGCCAGTTGAGCTCGATTGCCGTGCGCTCCGGAGCTTGCAGGCTCATCTGAACGGCGATCGAAATCGGACCGCCGGAGGTGAAGAGCGCGATTCTGACCCCGCGGTCGGCTCGCGAAGTCAGGCGCTCAATCCCGCTCCTGACTCGATCGTGAAATGCACGCCACGATTCTACGAGCGGAGACTGGATGCCTCCATCGAGCCAGACAGTGCTCGCGGCTTCGAACACTTTCTGAAAGCTGCGAAGGCGCTCATCGTTGTCGGAGCTCTTCTCATATCGATCAAGATAGTCCCGTATCCGCCGATCCTCTTTCGCGGCTTCAGGCAAGATGTGTCGAATGATGCCTTCGCCGTCGTATTCGTCAAACCCGTCAATCACGACTGGGGCGAGGAAAGGTTGGTCCGCGGCGTCAAACATTTCGCCGATCAAGCGAGCGGTATCGATCTGTCGTTTCCGGGGTCCGGCGAATACCTCGTCGAAGCGAATGCCTCTTTTGAGCAGATAAGCTCCCAGACGCCGGGACTGCTCCTCGCCGATCGCGGAAAGCCGATCATAGTCGTCATCAAAAAAAGAAGCCTGTCCGTGTCTGATTAAAATAAGGCTGCTCATCGTCCGGTATTCAATGGCAATCGAGATGAGAAGTCAAATCAGGAGACCCACTGTGAAGCTATCGGGATCATCCTATGGCCCCGTGAGAATCCCGACTCAACAATAACCATCAAAAATTGAAGGGATGGACGGGAGTTCCACTCCCGCTCTTTACCGCCAGTTAACGATCAGTGTGCGGGTGAACGCTCTAAACAAACCCGGCTATTTGCCACTTCAGCCCTCGTCGCCTAGAATCATCCAACTCAACAACGCTAGAAAGGCCCACTGATGAACGAGAAACAAGAAGAACGCCGGCCCTGGCAAGCGGATCATCTCGGCTCAAGAGAGGGCCATTTGATCATCGACGAAGTCGACGCTCTCGCGCTGACGAAGCAGTATGGCTCGCCTCTGTATGTCTTTTCCCAGAGACGGATCAGCGGCAACACGCGGGGGCTCAGGACGGCGTTGGAATCAGTTCATCCGCGAGTGAAGCTCTGCTATGCATCGAAAGCCAATTCAAATATGGCGGTGCTTGCGACCGTGCTTCACGCCGGCGGCGACATTGAAGTAAATTCGGGCGGCGAGTTGTTCAAGGCGCAAAGGATCGACTTCAAACCCGATCAAATAATCTTTAACGGTGTATCAAAAACCGATGAAGAAATTCGCACCGCGATAGACCGCGGAATTCTCGCGATTAATGTTGACTCGCTCTTCGAGCTGGATCAGGTCATTCGGGTCGCTCGCGAGATCGGCCGGAGCGCCAACGTTGCCATAAGAATTGTCCCCGAGATCATCACGCGATCTCACATAGGACTTCAGACCGGCTTGCTATCGTCCAAGTTCGGTCTTTCACCTTCCCAGATCGACGAAGCTTTTTCGCGCGCGCTTCGAGCGTCCGATGCGATCGACCTTGTGGGGGTCCATATTCACGTCGGATCGCAGACCCCGGATCTTCAACCGTTCGCGCGTGCGTTCGCCGAGATGTGGAAGTTCGTGGTCGATCTGAGCAAACGAACCGGTCACCAAATAAGACACATCAATATAGGCGGAGGTCTCCCAATTGATTACCTGGGCGAGACCACGATGGCGTCGGCAATCGGAGACCGCGAAAGAGACATGCTTTCCGCCAAACTCGATGCCGCTGATGTGCTGAGAGCTGCGTTTGAGGAAGCCAATCCGACCAGCAAAGAAGAGCTGGAGTTACTCGAGGGGCTGACAATAGTACTCGAGCCCGGCCGTCGAATCATCGGCGATACAGGTCTGCTGCTTACAACCGTGTGCAGCATTAAAGAAAGACCCGAGACCGGCGACACATGGCTCCTGACCGACGCGGGCTACTCGCTCGCAATATCAATGGCTATGTACAAATGGTATTACCACCTGGTGTCAGCCTCTCGTGCCGACGACAAGCACGACACTCCATACAAAGTCGCGGGTCCGCTCTGCGATTCGGGAGATGTTTACTTCGATCTGGAAAAGGGCACGCGCTTGCCGAACTACCGGCTGCTCCCAGCGGCCACTGCGCCGGGCGACGTTCTCGCGCTGTTAAATACCGGAGCGTATGCGCTGGATCAGTCCTCTCAGTACAACGGGCGGCCCAGACCTGCCGCGGTGATGATTCGCGAATCGGGCGAGGCCTCGGTGATTCGGCGAGCTGAAACCTATGAGGATTTAATCGGTTTCGATAACTGGTAATAATAACGCCGTCACTTTGGCCGGGCCGCATTCAGCACCGGGTAAAACTGGGTGAAGACGTGATCCGTCGCGGCTTTTTTCTGATGGCAGGAAAGACACGCTCCCTCAGGAAAGGGCTTGGCCTTCGCGACGGATTTGCCTCCCCTTTCCGTAAAACTGAAGTAGGCCCACCCTCCAGGAAAGCGTTTGCTGTCCTTCACCGAAGCTTCGAGAGCAATGTATTCGCCCGCAAACGAACCTTGCAGACCGGGCTCATTCTTTGTAGCAGCCCGAGCCACTTCGAGGATCATCACCGTGCCCTCGGGAAACTTTCCCGTGCGCGAGAATTCTCGATAGGCAAAAGGATCGATGTAGACGTGTTTGATGTCCTCGCGCTTGCTCTCGCCGTCGGCGGGCGCGTTAGGCAGATAACTCAAACCGGTCGAGCTGCCGACAAAGACCCACTCCCGATAGCCTTCCGGCCGCAGCATTGTGTCCTGACCCTCAAAAACAGCAGCAGGTCTTGATTTCGCGCCGTGCTCCTGAGCGTCGACCGTATTTCTCTGTGACAAGACGGAAAGAAGCAGACACGTTACTGCGAGCCCGGCGAGCATTGATAGCTTTATTGATTTCATCGAGTTCATTATGCCTCCTGGATGCAGACGGTCAGCGATCAGTATTCAGCAAGTGAGCGACGAAGAGTCAGAAGCTCCGGTTTAGCGCATCAGCGCCTTACCGCTTCTTCTGAAGTCCCTCGGCGATTCTACCGATGCCTTCCTCGATCAGATGGGGTGCGATTGAGTATGAAAGCCGCAGGTAGCCTTCGCCCTGAGCGCCGAATGCACTTCCCGGAACCGTTATCACGCGAGAATTCAAAAGCGCTTGAGCAACCTCTTCCGACGGACCATACTTCGAGACATCCAGCATGATGTAAAAGGCGCCCTGGCCCCGCACGAATGGGAGTTTGAGCTCGCGCTCTATTGCGCGAGACATCACATCGTGTCGATCCATGAGGTCTCGCCGCATGGATTCTGTTGCAGCCCTGCCTTCGGTCGTGAACGCGACGCTCGCCGCCTTTTGCGAAACCGTAGCCGCGCAGCTCGTCACATAGAGGTGCATCACCGTGATGCTTGCGATTACGTCTTCGGGACCTATGACCCAACCAATGCGCCAACCCGTCATGCTCATCATCTTTGATAGGCCCGACAGGATTATCGTTTTGTCGTAGTACGAGCTTAGCGAAGGCGGCCGCCGGCCGTGGTGAAGCTCGCGATAAATCTCATCGGTTACAACCCACACTCCCGTGCCGCTAAGCCTCTCCGCTATAAACTGGAAATCGTCGTCCGTAAGAGACTGGCCGGTCGGATTCGAAGGCGAGTTCACAAAAACAAGTTTCGTTCTTTCGGTCACCGCGCGGTCGAAGCTCGCAGGATCGAAGGCGAAGCCGCGCGAAGCCGGCATTTCATAGCGGGTCACCTTTCCGCCCGCAATCTCGACGACGGTTGGATACGCCAGGAAGCCGGGATCGGGCAGCAGCACCTCATCACCGGGCTCAACGAAGGCCATCACAACAGCGAACATGGCCTCCTGAACCCCGCTGGTAACGCACACCGAATCTCTAGAAATGCTCTGAATTGAATCAGGCTGATGATACGCCGCTATCGCGTCCCTCAGATCGGCGAGCCCCGCATTCGGAGTGTAGCCGTTGAATTCTTCAGTAATCGCGCCGACCGCGCGATTGCGAATGACATCAGGGGTCTGGAAATCAGGTTCGCCAAGACCGAGGTTGATGGAACCCGGAGGCGCGCTGTCGTATAACCGTCGAATCGCGCTCTTTCGTACGTTTTTGATTCTTGTTGCAGGTATGAAAGCCATTTTGATTTCAGAGGAAAGAGTCTGGCGTTCGAATCCGAGCGCCCAAATGAAGGCTTACAGGTTGCCCCGCTTCATCTCATCCACGATGTAGTCACAAGCTCGAATGGTGATCGCCATCATTGTGAGCGTCGGGTTCTGACATCCGATCGATACAAAGCAAGCCCCGTCGGTGACGAAGAGGTTTTTGACGTCCCAGCTTTGGTTGAACTTATTCAATACAGAGGTCTTCGGATCCGTTCCCATTCGAGCCGTGCCGACTTCATGAATACACAACCCTGGAGGAGCAAGATATGGGCTTGCGGCGGTAACCGCGAATCCTGCTTCGTGAGCCATTTCCTTGAGCGACTCCAGGCCGTCGAGCGCCATCGCCTTCTCGTTGTCTCCGTGTGAACATTCGATGTGCGCAACCGGTATTCCCCACGCGTCTTTTACGTCCTTATTGATGGTGACGCGATTCTCCTTGCGAGCGAGCATCTCGCCCCAGATGCCCATGCGAAACGGGGCCGGATCTTTCGCGTTTCTCACCGCGTTCTTGAATTCGGAGCCGAACCCGGGAATTGATCTGAGATTTGTCGGAAGCATTTCTCGCTGGGCGCTGCCCTGGATGCCATAGCCGCGAATAAACTTCTGATTCCGTTCGTTGACGTTCCTGAACTTTGGGATGTAGAAGCCGTTCGCACGCCCATCATCGTTGTTGTACGGATAGTTCGCGGCCGCCTGAATATATCCGCCGACTCCGACCTGGAAAATATGATCCATCAGGTACTGGCCAAGAACGCCGGAGGAATTCGCCAAACCCGCCGAGTGCTCGCGCGTGCTGCTATTGAGCAGCAATCGAGTCGACTCGATCGTAGACGCGCACAGGATGACGACCTTCCCGAATACTTCTTCGGCCTTTTTAGTAACCTGATCGATAATTGCGATGCCTTTAGCTTTGCCGCCGGCTGGATCGATTATCACGTGGCTTGCCCATTCGCCGCACGTCAGTTTCATCGCCGGCAGAAACTTGCCGTCGGGCAGATTGGGAACGTTCTCGTAAGAACCGCTGACGCCGATGAACTCTTCAACTTTATCGTAGTAGGGAGACAGCTCGGCATATGAGATCGGCCAGTCGTCGCCGTAGCCATCGCGGCTGGCCGCTTTGAGCTCATAGTCGGAGAGACGATAAGTCTGGCGTCCCCACGTTATGGTGCGGCCTCCAACCTGCCGGCCCCGTATCCAATCGAACGGCTTTTTGTCTGCCGTCGTGTAAGGGTTGTCGACGTCGTCGACAAAGAACTGATGGCCGTACTCGTTGCACGCGTAGCACTTCGATTGAACGTGCTGGCGCTTGCCATATAGCTCGCCGCTTCGAATCTTGTCGCGATACTGCACCTCATATGGCCAGGTGTGTTCGTTGAACTCTTTTTCGGGATCGAGCTTGCGTCCCGCCTCGAGGACGATCACTCGCATTCCCTTTTCGGTGAGTTCCTTCGCCGCCCAGCCGCCTGTTGCGCCCGATCCGACGACGATCGCATCGTAGATTTCTTCTTTTGCCATGGAAACACCACGCGAGCGAAGCATTTGGGCCCGCTCAATCATCCGGCGCTTATCTTCAACACTTCTTTGAGCGCATCGTCCGCCGACTTTGAAGGCTTGAACTCAAGACCCACGAAACCCTGATATCCGCTCGCGGCAATAGCGCGAAACACATTCGAGTAATTTATCTCGCCCGTGCCCGGTTCGTGACGCCCAGGCACGTCGGCCACGTGAAAATGAGCTATCTTGGAAATGTTCTTCGTAATGTCCTGAATGACATTCCCTTCCATAATCTGATGATGATAGATGTCGAAGAGCATCTTTACGGCGGGGCTCGCGACTTCATCGAGAATCTCGAAGCCCTCCTTCGCGGTATGAAGATAGTAGCCGGCGTGGTCTACCTTCGTGTTCAGAGGCTCGAGTATCAGAGTCACTCCTGCCTGCTCGGCGAACGGAGCCGCTGCTTTCAGCGCCGTTACATAATTAGAGTGCTGTTGCGCTCGGGGTATCTGCTTATCTTCGAAACCTGTCGTTACGATCAGGGTCTTGACGCCAAGCTTTTTCGCGGTTGCAAGCGACGCTTGAATATCCGAGACAAAGTTCTTGCGAGCCTCTTCGGTGTTCAGTTGCTTCCAGCCCGAACCCATCATCGTAGCGATCTCGAGTCCGAGCTCTGATTTCTTTTTTCCGATCGCCTCGATGTCCTTATTCTTCCACTCCCAGAACTCGAAGGCGGGATAGCCGAGTTGCTTGACATGCTCCATCCGTTCCAGGAATGGGATCTGAGTCAGGATCATGTCGATACAAACTGAAAGACGTACCGGATGAGCTTAGCGAATACCGTGCCCGGCCGCGGAAGCGACGCAGCAGCAGACGCTCCTATCGCCTGTGCAATGAACTCTCTTCGATCGATTCGTGAAGGGATGAGCATTTGTTTTCGTGGACTCGCAACAGAGGAAGTCTCTTTATCCAAGCTTTCGCTTCAGGTACTGAAAGCACTCGAGCACCGCGCCGCTAGGATCGTCCGGCTCCATCTCGTACTCTATGTTAGCCGCATAAGGAAATTTGACCTTCTTTGCTTCTCTCAAAATCTCCACTATCGGCGTAGCTCCTTGTCCGAAGCGCTTGTGCGTGTGCTCGGCATCGCGATCGCGATCCTTCAGGTGCAGGCTTACAATGCGGCTGTGGTGCTCCCGGAAGTAGCTCACCGGATCAAATCCGGCGGCGTAGAAGTGGCCGATGTCGAGATTGATGCTGAGGTACGGCGAAGCCCCCTTCAAGGCATCCGCGAAATCCTGAGGCGTCTCGAACTCCTGCGTTCGGTCGCCTCGATACCACTTTTCTCCAAACCAGTGGTTGTGCAGGCCGAGCTTCATCTTATACTTCCCGCACCACTCGTCCAGCCGCGGAACAAGCGGCTTTCGGACGGACGAGGTCATCACCTTCGCCCCAAGCAGCAGTGCGCCATTGAACCCTCGATCCAGGTATTCGTCGTTCGCGGTAACCGGGAAGTTGACGCAATAAGCGCCTACAGTAATTCCAGCGTCATCGAATCTGCGCCTGGTCTCCTTGAAATCGGCTTCTGTAGCCTTCATGGGGTTCAGATGGCCGTCCCACAGCTCGACGTAAGAGATACCGGCGGATCTCATCGCCTCGATCATTTTTTCCAGGCTGAACTTTCGAAACGTGTAGCTCTGAACTCCGATTTCGATGCCGCCGACGATGGAAGGCTTCAGCTTTTCTCCTGAGCCGGTTAACCTCAATCCTGCCATACCGCCGGCGAGACCCATGCTGAATTCTCTTCGCGAGAGGTTTCTCATTAGTATCTCAAGAATTCGTGCGTGCATCTTAGACCGAGCCGCCCGTTGATTCAAGGTGTTGACGGGCACAGGCGTCCTGATCTTGAAATCGATACATTTTGCGGGCCTGGAAGGGTCTTTACTCACGCCGCAATAGGCTTCCGGCGGTTTCAGTGACATCAAAGCAAGAAGCGCTGGAGTATTGTTTTCTTGCTCACTGGTAAGTTGTATGAGGCTCCAACTGTACGTAGTGCACCTGTGCATAACCGGCGTCGACTGTTATCTGATTTGCGAATGGGTGCTCTCTTATCCATTCATCATCGGCCAGAGACAGAGCCCGGCTATTGAGCCATACCGTGGCGCCTCTAGCCGAAGCGGCGCCTGCTTCCCGCTGCAGTTCCGCGACTCGAACGACTGACAGCTTCCGCCATTTTGTTGACGGATTGAAATATTGAAAAGTGGTATCGACTTCGCTGTGGCCCGCGAAGTATACGATCGTGTTTTCATCCCACACGGTTCGAGCGGCCCGAGCCGCTTCAACCAAACGGTTTGCATTCGACTTCGTGTTTGGAAGGATGAAAAAGGCCAGGTTGAAAAGGCCCAGAGCAAGCGGCGCGATGATCCCGAGCCGCCGCAATCCAACCAGCGCTCGCTGAGTAGGCGCGTTTATGATCTGCCAATAGTCGGCCAACAATGTCGCGAGCGCCAACGCCAGCGCAGGCAGGAAGAATACGCGATGATAGGGATCCTGCGGCTCGAAAAAGCAGCGAAAGACCAGATATGTAAATAGCCATACCGCACATACTCGGCGAGCAGGCTTGTTGAGATTGGCTGCGCCGCCTCGTGAAAAGGCATACAGCGCTTTCAACCCTCTGAAATCGACTTTGCGTATTCCAATAAACAAGCATGAAGCGATCGCGGCTATTGCGATCGCTCCAGTGATCCAGGCAGTGCTGTCTCGTTGCGAATAAAACAACGCGAACCGATGGCCGATGACCGATTCGAAAAGCGCGTTCGGCGTCGTGAGGATTCCGGGAATCGGATTCCAGACGATCGGAGAGCGACTCGGGTTCGAAGCTGCCCACTCGATAACTTCGAACGGCTTGAACATCCCATGAATCAGGGCGGCGCAGGCGTAATAGACGGCCGCCGTAATCGACCAGGCCGCTCCGCTCATCAAAAGAGCAAATCTGGCTTTATGTGCGATCGCACGGTTCACCGCTACGGACACCAGCGCGACCACGAAGAATAAGGACGATAGCTCGTGCACCAGCATTGCCGAGGCCAGCAAAAGACCCGCTACGTGCCATCGGGGCTTCGACCCGGAGAGATTGTTGAAACAGAGAAGTACAAAGAATACCGCCGGTATATAAGCGTTCGCGTCGGTCGCCAGCTTCCACCACGAAGCGCAGAAGGCGAGTCCAATCGAACAGACCAGCGCTGCATAACTGTTTCGCGTGATGCGTTCCGCGCACTTGAAAAATACGGCCGCCGCGCCGGCACCCAATATCATGTTCAGAGCTTGCAATAGCCCGAGTGCTCGGATGTCGGCTCCCACACCGTGTGCTCCTACGTACAAGAGATAACCGAGCGCGTTATAGAGCAGATGATTCTGATGGAAAAGCAATGACACATGCGCCTCACCCGCTGCTACCTTCTCGATCTGGAACGCGAACGTAATTCCATCCCAGAAATAGTCCGCCGTCGGAGTTGCGAGATTGATCAAGCCGATGAGTGCGGCAATAGCCAGCGGCGCGAAATTGACTCCGATCTGAGAGCGCCAAACCCCCATTGTCTCGGGTCCGGCGAGATCCTTCCTGGCGACATTGTCCACGGTGTCAGCCCTCCTGTTTGGATGGCCGGCTCTTACGCTTGTCCATTCACGAATCTTCCGACGCGAGTGTTGGCGGCGCGGATAAGGAGTGAGCACAAAATTAGCGGATTGTGGTCAGGAGAATTTTTTTGAGACCTTTTCCGATTCCTGATCGTCTTAGACACGAATCCGTCGCACTCAAACCGTGTGATGGCTTTATCGAGGCCCACAGCTCAAGCCGGCCAAAGCGAAGAAGCTGTGGGCCTTATCTATTTTCTTACATGCCTCTATTCCTCGTCTTATGCTCGCATTCCGCTGCCTCGACAACAGCGGGAGAACGCAATGCGCCGACGCGTCGGTGGCGAACATTGCTTACGAACCCGGGCTTACGGACGCTTACGGACCCGGCTTACATAGCTGGGCCTTCCGCCTTTTGAATCAGCCCGCATGAGTGAGCGCTCACGCCTCTATCTCCCGCTCGAGCCATCGGACGGGAAGGATCCGACAGAGATCACCCCGGTCCACTTCTTTTCTATTCTGCTCCCGAGTAAATCTATTCTGTTCCCGAGTAAAACTTGAAACCACCGCGTTCGTTAATGCGCGAATATTATCCCGCATTCGTCGGGCGTACAAGCTCAACGGGAATAAAAAATCGACCTTGATTTCCGCGTATTTTTCCCACGGGCAAGCGAATGTAGCTCAATAATGGTCCCCGAGGCACGGATGAGATCTAGATTGAAACGGGATCAGGTGCATTATCTGGACGCGAGCTATGAAGCGGTGTTAAGGTTAGCGCGCTTCGATGCAAGCAACGTGCTTGTGAGCGGATTGCCTGAAGTTTATTTTCGAACCTCTCCCGCGTGATGAGAGCGCTTACTGGATGGGTAATAACCTCGCTCGAAGCGCTTGCAGCTCGTAGTAGCCGGACAAGAGAACTATGTGGGGCCCGAAGAGCCCTTTGATGAACTCATCCAGATAGGTATGTGGCAACTTAACATGGGAAAGGAAGCGGGCCCCGCGATGGAGGTAGAAGAGTTTAAGTGGTGATTTGTGAGTTTTGCATTTATTCGACTGAATCGCAGGGCTGCCGGTTAGGGCTGAAGACCCCGAAACGGCCCGCGTGCAGGGAATTCGAGCCCGGGATCGACCACTTCTGTTCCGATCCTTCGGATTTCGTCAACCCGGCCCAAATACATCAGATGGCGACCTTCTTCGGAATCAAGGGCTCGGAGCTTAGAAAGATTACGACTATGGCCAATCGAGAACACGAGGCCAGGTTGAAAAGAGCCGAAGTTCCCGACGGAGCTTTTGATGGCGCTACGCAAAGTCAGACTTCTGAATGATGCGGCCGAAGAACAACTCTCTGCTGATTTCACATGCTTCAGCGACCGACGCTCCTGGCGCGGTTGACGTGCATAAATCGGCCAGCGCCTTGAGCACTTTTTTGCTGCCGGGCCTGAGCGTGAACTTTCTGGAGGTGAACTCCGCTGCTATGCCCTTCGCAACTTCCACCGCGCCTTCGACGCCTGATCCCTCCAGATTAGCGCATAACAAGGCCAGTCGATCCCGATCGTAGTTCTCATTCAGCGCAATAACCTGCTTCGATGGCCCAAGATGAATGTGCCGCTCCTTTGGAGCGCCTTCTGAAGCGCCGCCTTCCTGTTTAAAGACTTCGGAAAGCTGTTGATCGACGATAGAGCGGCGGTACTTAGTCGGACCCCGTCGCGCCCACAAAATCGTGTATTCATTCTCCGTCACGGACATCACCACGCCGGTCCCATACTTCGCTGCGGCGTCGGTATCGTTATACGTAATCGTTCTACCAACTTCGATTTTCATCCTACCTCCCAAAAACTCGCTCGCGGAGCACTAATACTATTGATCCGCCAAGCGTTCTGTTTTGCTTTTTCGCTTCTCAGCCGGTCGACTCAAGGCCGCTGAGTTCATTTTGAAGTTCACGCAGCCGTTGCGATGGGCTTGAATGCCAGCGGGGATCATATTCAGCGCGTTGATCAGCGCCTTGATTCTGCTTCTATAGACCGACGACATCGCTACCATCCAAAAGAAGTCATGCCAGTGCATCCGCACCCGGGGCCGCGCTTTTGATGGGATGGATGAGTAATGTAAATCAAGAATCGTAGTGTGCTTTAGTTGAGGGCGACCGCTTAAAATCATCGGGTGGTATTGTGCTAAGACAGTCCAGTTTACCACTCACACCGAATGACGCTCTGTGACTTCACAGCTCAGTTAAGGGTATACGTCGAAAGGCCGTCAGTCAAGCTAACCTCTGATCGGCTGAATGTGCAAATGGGCAGCGAACCGTCTCGCTGCCCATTTGATCTCCGTTGGCCGCGATCGATCTTATCTACGCGAGATCTTGCTGTGATGAATTCCGTAGAGAAAGTAAATCAGCAATCCGATCGCCATCCATATTATCAACCGAAGCCACGTATCGCCGGGAAGTCCAAGCATTAACGCAAATGCCGAAAGCACTCCGAGCGGCGCAACAACCCATACAGCCGGCGTTTTGAACGGCCGTTCAACCTCCGGCTGTGTGATGCGAAGCACGAGGACGCCCGCGCATACGATCGCGAACGCGAGCAGAGTTCCTATGCTGACCAACTCGCCGACGATGTTGATCGGAAGCACGGCGGCCGCGATTGCCACAACGCCTCCTGTAATGATGGTAGTGATGTACGGCGTGCGGAATCGCGGATGGACCTTGGCCGCTACCGGCGGCAGAAGGCCGTCCTTGGCCATCGAGAAGAATATGCGAGGCTGGCCGAGCAACATCACCAGGATCACCGAGCTCAAGCCGGCGATCGCGCCCAGCTTCACAACCGGCGAAAGCCACTTCAGACCGATTGCATCGATGCCGACGGCGATCGGGTCGGGAACGCTCAGCTTCGTGTAGCTGACTACGCCGGTCAGTACAAACGCCACCAGGATATAGAGAATCGTGCAGATCACGAGCGAGCCGAGTATTCCGATCGGCATATCGCGCTGCGGATTCTTTGCTTCCTGCGCGGCGGTCGAAACCGCGTCGAAACCAATATAGGCGAAGAATACGACGCCCGCGCCTCTCAGTATGCCGCTCCAACCATAGTGACCGAATTCACCGGTATTCTTCGGAATGAAGCTCGGCCCCCAGTTCGCCGTCGAAATCGCTCCGATTCCCGCAATGATAAAGACAAGCACAACCGCGATCTTCACGATGACGATCACGCTGTTGACGTTGGCGGATTCCTGGATGCCGATCACCAGCAGAATCGTCACCAGAACAATGATCAACGCCGCGGGTAGGTTGTACGGCGAGTGAGTGAGCTGCTCCGGAATATTGATTCCGACGCCCTTGAGAAAACTGACCACATAGCCTGACCAACCAATCGCCACCGTAGTCGCGCCAAGAGAATACTCGAGGATGAGATCCCAGCCGATGATCCAGGCTATGAACTCACCCATCGTCGCGTAGGCGTATGTATAAGCGCTCCCCGCGATGGGGACAGTCGACGCCATTTCCGCATAACACAGACCGGCGAACGCGCACGCTATTCCGCCAAGGACGAACGAAAGTACGATTGCGGGGCCGGCGTTGTTGGCGGCGGCTGTTCCGGTCAGCACGAAAATGCCCGCGCCGATGATCGCGCCGATGCCAAGCGTGGTGAGGTTCAATGCGCCCAGAGTACGCTTCAAACCATGCTCGGTCTCAGCCGCTTCCGACTTCAACAGTGCGATTGGTTTCCTAGCTAAGAGTGAACTCGCCATCAGTATTCTCCTGTCTCCGAGAGTGGAACTGCTCGTCCGACCGAAACTTCGCGCTGATGCTTGAGTAATGCTGAACTAAAGAAGGATTGCCATCCTATTTATAAGGCTGTGCAAAGTCAAGCTTGTTACAATTGCCCTAACAAGCCCGTTCTTTACTGCTCTGCTGGACTTAAATAGCGATCAAGCTTGAACGACGAGGCCTTTCAGAAATCTCTTTACTCTTCAGCTTCCTGGCTCGGTTGAGGAGTGCCGAACTTGCGCCACAGGAAATAGACCGGAATTCCGGTGGCCAGAATTGCAAGTCCGGGCCAGGTCGTCTTTGTTTGATAAGTAAAAAGCACGGCGAGGATGACAGCCGCTCCGATCATATAGAGGGCGGGTACCACCGGATAACCGAACGCGCGATACGGCCGCTCGGCGTTCGGCCGCTTGCGCCGCAACTGGAATATCCCGGCTATAGTAAGGATATAGAAAATCAATGCGGCGGAAATCACGTATTGAAGCAGGTCGCTATAGAGATTTCCGTAGGTAACGGCATGAGTCCGCGGATTTTCGGTGACTGTTCGCGGCAACACCAGGAGCGCGGACCATATCCCTTGAATTACCAGGCCCCACGCCGGAACGCGCTGCTTATTAAGGCTTCCCGATGATTTGAAGAACAGGCCATCACGGGCCATCGCATAATACGCGCGGGCTCCCGCCAGAATAAGCCCGTTATTGCAGCCAAAGGTCGAGATCATCATCGCGATCGCCATAATAAGCGCGCCGTAACCGGGAAATACGACGTTGGCCGTCGCCGACGCGACTCGATCGGCAGGCACATTTTGAATAGTCTCGAGCGGAAGCGACACCAGGTAAGCTACGTTCGCGAGAAGATACAGGGTGATCACAAGAAAAGTGCCAAAAGCCAGCGAAAGCGGAATATTCTTGCGCGGGTTCTTTACTTCGCCCGCGGTAAACGTAATGTTGTTCCAGGCATCCGCGGAGAAGAGCGAGTTTGTTTGCGCGACGCAAACACCGACAAACAATCCAAAAGCGGTGGCCGCTGTCAGGCCTTGCCCGACTTCCTGCAAGGTTCCTCTCACGCCCCAGAAATTCCCAAAGTTTGCTTTCACCGCCGCGCCGTCCCATCCAAGAATCACACCCAACAGGATCAAGCCTATGAGCGCGCCAGTCTTTGTTATCGTGAATACGTTCTGAACCAGCTTTCCAAACTTCAGTCCCCAGGTATTCATCAACGTCAGTAGCGCGATCATCAGAACGCCGATCAACTGAGCCGTAGAGAATGACAGCGCGTAGCCGCCTCCGATCCTGATCGGCGAGATAATGTAGTTGTTCTCCGCGATGCTCGGAAGCAAGACACCCAGGAATCTCGCGAATCCGACCGCCACCGCCGCTATCGTTCCGGTCTGAATGACCAAAAAGAGAGTCCATCCGTATAAGAAGCCCCACAATGGAGAAAATGCTTCGCGGAGGTAGACATACTGGCCGCCTGCCTTCGGCATCATCGCAGCAAGCTCTCCGTAACTGAGCGCGGCCATGATCGTCAGAAGCCCGGTTACAATCCAGACCACGAGCAGCCAGCCCGGCGAGCCGACCTGCCGCGAAATTTCACCCGAGACAATATAAATGCCCGACCCGATCATCGAGCCGGCTACAATCATCGTCGAGTCCAGGAGGCCGAGGCCCCGGATGAACCCGGCCGGCTTATCCACAACCGTAGCGGCGATGTCTGCCATCAATATCACCTCCAGGCATTGATTGAATCATTTAAGATTGTGCAACAACACGAGCAGCAGATAGACGATGGAAGCGAGAGCGAGTCCGGCCGCAATCGCCCGGCTCGATCCCGCCATATCAGCCTCACCCGCCGCCAGTCCTTCGCGTCGCGATCTCGCCGCGCGTTTGATGACTATCGGGCAGAGGATAAACGCGTTCAGCGCCAGCGGCACGATCAAGAACCACGACACCTCGAGCCATGGCGCGCTACGCGTCACGCTTCTCAGGCCGGCAAATGAACCTGCATTCGTTTCGCTCTTTGCCGCTTCGATCATTACGTCCATTGCCCGCATTACCAGCAGCAAAGCGACTCCGATGAGCGCAAGCATCGCGCCGGTCCGGGCGGTCTGCGCGTCGTGTTCGGCCGGCCTGTCGCTATGCTGGCGTCCGGTGAGCCTGCTGTGGACGGATCCATAACCCACGTAGATCACGAATCCGAAGTTCAGCCAGGCCGCGAACCTCAGCCACGACGTCGGCGGCAAATAATAAATGAGATATAGACACGTAATGATGCCCAGGATTGGAATGATCAATCCACCCGGCACGCGGAACGGCCGCGGCCTGTCCGGATCCCTCTTTCGTAAGACGATGATTCCCGCGCAGACCAGAATAAATGCGAACAGCGTTCCGATATTCGTAAGGTCGACCATCTCGTCAATGCTGGCGAACGCCGCGAAAACTGCTACAAAAACGCCTGTTAATATTGTCGAAATGTGCGGCGTCCTGAACTTCGGATGCACCTTGTAAAACACCGGAGGAAGCAGCCCGTCTCGTGCCATCGAAAAGAAGATGCGCGGCTGTCCGAGTTGAAACACCAGCAAGACCGCGGTGTGCGCAATAACCGAACCGAACGCTACGATTCCAATAGCCCATCCGAGATCTTTATTAAAGACCTGCCCCGCGTGTTGAAGCGCCATCGTAAGCGGCTCCGCCTGTTCGGTGGCGAGCTTGGCTTTGAGATCCGGATAAGAAATCAAGCCGGTGAACACCGCCGCCACGACCGCATAGAAAATCGTGCATATGATCAGCGAGGCAATGATTCCGATCGGCAGATTCCGTCTCGGGTTCCTGGTTTCTTCCGCTACGGTAGACACGGCGTCAAAGCCGATGTACGCGAAAAACACGATTGCTGCCGCCGCGCTCAACCCGGCAAATCCGTTCGGATTAAAAGGCGTGTAGTTCTCTGCTTTCACATACGTAAAACCAACGATGATGAAGAAGGTCAGCACTATTATCTTGATGACGACCATGGTCGCGTTGAACCTGGCGCTCTCGCGTATTCCCCAGATCAACACGATCGTTATCGCCGCGACGATGAGCACCGCTAGCAGGTTGAAAATGATCGGCACTCCGAATACATGTGGAGCGTTTTCGTAGACGCCGGGAACCTTCGCCGCGGTCCTGTAGTCCATCGACAGCCAGTCCGGAAAATTGTAGCCTCCGAAGAGGACGTGACCGCCTATCTCGATCTTGCCGGCTATAAGCGTCTTGAAATAATTGGCCCAGCTTATGGCTACCGCGATATTCCCGACCGCATATTCGATGATCAAGTCCCAGCCGATGATCCAGGCTACGAGCTCGCCAAGCGTCGCGTATGAATATGTGTAAGCCGATCCGGAAATCGGCACCATCGACGCGAATTCGGCATAGCAGAACGCGGTGAATGCACAGACTACCGCGGTGATAACAAACGAGAGCATTAACGCCGGACCAGCGCCCGGCCGATTCGCATCTCCGGCCGCGGCAGTGCCGATAGTAGCGAAGATGCCTGCGCCGATAATTGCGCCGATGCCGAAGAGCGTCAACTGAACAGGTCCGAGAGCGCGCTTCAACTGATGTTCGGGCTCGTCGGCGTCCTTCAGGATCGAATCCATCGATTTGACGCGGAAGAGCGACCCGATCTTTCGGTCGTCGACCTTAACCTGTTCGGCGTCTTTTGTTTCCATCCGATTTGAGTTCTCCGACGAAAATGTTGTGCGCAATCTAAATTTAAGCGTCAGTTATTGTCAAGGAGGTCATCAGAATAGGAGGTCATCAGAATAGCGCCCTCAGATTAGCGTGCTTAACGGCAAACATTGAAACGAGAAGATCGACGATTGAAACAAGAACGTTTGACGGTTGAAACAAAAACGTCGAGGGTTCAAACGAGAACGACGAAGGTTCGAACGAGAACGGCCAGGGATCGTTCTAACCATTCATCGAAGAACCTCACGCGAAAGCGGGCAGACTTCCATCTGGTATCTTGTCACGAGACACTCTGACAAACCGACTTGGGAGAGAAAGCAGATGACAGCGGCAGTTAAGCTGTGCGCTCTCCCGCGAAAGCGAGTTGGCGCGAGTTGGCCGCGGATCAATATCGTGAAGTCGATGTGATAACATCGGCGGGTCTCGTGAAGGTCTTTGAGATGCTTGAGCCGGATGAGGGGCAACTCTCACGTCGGGTTCTTAGAGGCCTGGGGCTGCAGCAATATCGCCCGGCTACCTGACCGCCTATACGCTGGCTTTTTTCGATAAGCACTTGAAAAAGGAGAACTGCCCGCTGCTCGACGGCTCTTCATCCAATTACCCGGAAGTAGCATGGGAGAGCTATGGGCCGACAGCATCGAAGTGATGTGGGCTGGAAAGAAGAAGTAGTATTTGGAAAGGCCGCCATCTAACATATTGAGACGTTTGTGGCGCGAGGTGGGGCTCATCCTTATGAATGGCTACGCGCTTGCGCCTGCCTATTTTATAGTGGGCCTTTAAGGCTTACATAAGCAGTGCCAATTGAAAGGATAGAATGATGAAAACCAGGCTGATCTTCACCTTCTGTTTATTTGTACTTACCTCGGGGATCTTCACACCTGTGGGAGCGGCTCAGACAATCCAAAAGGATGAAAAAAAGACTGATCCGGCGCAAGCTCTGAGCGCGGATCAGAAGCAGGCCATCAAACACATACAAACTGAAAGTGAGAAAAAGGCTGCAACTGCTGCCGTGAGGCTAGCCGGTCTCGTGCGCAAAATTTACGATAACATGCTGGCGGATAAACCTGATGAAGAGTTGCGCTCAAAGTTGAGTTTGGAAATGAAGGAAGCATCATGGGAATTGCTGGCCATCAAGGGCCAAGCAATTTGGGAGATCGTCAATGTTCTGACGCCGGAACAAAAACAAATAGTAAAAAAGGAGATGCAAAAAGGAGGATCTCCCGCGGACTTGACTGAAGTCATAATGCACAGGTTTAAGATTGAAGATAAGTAGTTCGTGTAGTGATGGGCGACGCTAACAAAGGCGTGAACCGGAATCGCCTAAGCGAGTATGATAAAGTTCCAGGAGTGTTCGGCGGCGGCGCGGTTACACCAGGCGTTTAGGCGGCCTCACGCCGGAGACGGCTCCGAGCCGTCGCCCTCCAACGTTACGGTGAAACGATGGAAAACAATGATTCCCACGTAACAATCCACATGGCGGCCAGCCTCGACGGCTTCATCGCTCGAAAGGACGGGAGCGTCGATTGGCTCGAGACGTCAGACGAATTCGTAGACGGGGACACCATGGACCCAGGATTCGTCGAGGCGTTCCTCAAGACGATCGACTGCTACGTCATGGGATCGCGAACGTATGAGACCGCGTTGAGTTTTGAGGCCAAAGGGTTTGGGTGGTCGTACGGCGACAAACCCACCTTCGTCCTTACTCATCGCGAACTGCCGCGAACCCGGGATACCGTCGAGTTCTACTCGGGCGATCTCGCGCAGTTCGTGAATGAGCGTCTGCGGACCACCTTCCGTACCATCTGGTTTGTTGGAGGCGGTGTAGTCTCCGCCGAATGCCTTCGCCTCGGACTTGCCGACGAAGTTCGTTATTCGATTCTGCCGATCTTGATTGGTGATGGGATCCAATTCTTCGAGAAGCTTGACAGAGACACCGCCCTCCACTTGGCGGACGTGAAAGCCTACAAGAGCGGTATGGTGGAGCTTCGTTACGAGGTTCGAAGATAGTATGCGCGAGATAGCATTGATGCCCGTGGTGTACCATATTCCAGGAATGGACGAGGTTATCGTTAAATCGGATTTGAAGTACACGCCCGAAAACGATCCACGCCTCTTGATGGACATTTATATTCCCCCGCATCTCAGAAAGGACGAGCGGCGCCCAGCGGTACTGTTCATTCATGGCAACGTACCACCGGGAAGTCCTGCTAAAAATATGGGGATTTATAAATCATGGGGGCGCTTAGTCGCAGCTTCGGGCATGGTCGGCGTTGCCTTCACGCACCGCCTTGGATACCCGAACCCTCTCCTGACAGAAGCGGCCCGCGATTTCAGCTCTGCTATCAACTACATCCGCGCTAACGCTGATTCTCTCAACATTGATAAAGACCGAATTTGTCTGGCGGCGTATTCTGGCGGAGGTCCGATGTTGAGCATAGCGATGCGTGAAAAACCAGAATATGTACGATGCATGGCGGCATTTTACGCGCTCCTGGACATTCAGCGATCGGACTTGTACACGGTTCACGAGAAGCCGGAGACGGTAAAGACCTTTTCCCCTATTACCTACCTGGCAAGTGACGCTGGCAAGATTGCGCCGATGTTTATTGCGCGAGCGGGTTTAGATGAAACTCCTATGATGAATGATTCGATTGACCGCTTCATCCAGGAGGCGATTTCTAAGAATGCCGCCATCATCGTCGCTAATCATCCGCAAGGAGTTCATGGCTTTGACACACAAACGGACGATGACAGGTCTCGTGAAATTATTCAGAGCGCGCTTAATTTCATGAAAATTCATTTGGTCGTTAGAGACGTTAAGTAATTCGGAAAGCCGCGCCAAACCTGCAAAGAGTGACCGTCGTTGACGGGTGCGCCGACTGACGATATCTGGAACTGGCGGAAGCCCGCTTCAAACGCTATCGCGAGGACCCGTCCAGAGCGCGCTCTGCCTCTGAGGTTCTCGATCGTCTGAGCAAAAGATCGAAGTGAGCCAATTGGATCCACTACCGGTAAATTGGATTGCACTCTTGATTACAAACATACAAAGGTGTTTCAGGCTCCGGCTCATCCGATCGAGACTCATACGGTCCGGTGACCAGGGGCTCGGGATCACGTCATAACCTAAACCGGTACCTTAACAATGTTGTTGAAAACCATTTATTCATATGGTACTTTGGGAAACCTGAATCACGACGTGCATAGCACCAATCGATCAGCAGCAAGGATCCGATAACGCTGCTGCTGTTTTTTCCTGGCCTTATTGCAGGACAACGTGTCACCTGTTGCGGAGGTATGGAACCGTAGCAACTAAAGGGTTCCAACCAGAATGAACAAGCCGGTAGCACAAAGATACCGCCCCCGCGAGAATGAGAATCGCCCGCGGGCCTCACTATCGAGCTGGTTCCTTCTTCAGGAATCGCTCGCGAAGGGTATCGGTATCGCCCTTCTCACGCTTGACGAAAAGAGTGAACCGATCGGACGCGCCGAAAACAATAACAGCATCTGTGAAGCAATGAGAGCATCCGCTCCGCACGCTGAGTTGTGCGCGCTGGAATGCGGTCGCGCCGCGGATATGGAAGCCGCGGTCGATGGCATCGCTCAATTTCAATGTCACGCAGGGCTCCATTGTTTCACTCTTCCTCTTGCGATTCAGGGACGGCGAGCGACGGTGCTTGGAGGCCGGGCTTTTACTTCTTCGGTCGAATACAAGCAGTTCCTTCGGAAGTATGGCGATCTCGAAACAGTTCGAACCGGCGAGTGCCTGCGCAACATCAAGTTTCTGGACAAGCGGGAGTTGAATCAAGCGGCTCAGCTCGTGGCTTCCAGCGCGTCCGCGAGCGCCGCCGAAGCGAGCCCGACGGCTCCCGCGCCGGAGCCTCCGCGTGAGACCACTCGAGTGCCCAAGCGCCTGCTCGACGCTCATCTGGAAATCATACGTCTGACCGATCAGCTTGAAAGCCGGGATCGGACCGCTGCTCAGTTGTCGAGCTTTCTCAGCGATGTCGCCCTGGCGCATGCGCCGGAATCGGTCTACGACTCGATGCTGACCCGGCTCGGCGACATAATGAGCGCCGAACGAATCTCGCTCATGATTCTCAACGATGAAGCAGAAGAGCTCTCGTTGGAAGCCGCGGTGGGTTTCAAACCCAATTTGTCTACGCCAGTGCGGGTGAAGCTCGGCGAGGAAATCGCCGGAGCCGTAATGGCAAGCGGCTCGGCCATGATGGTCCGAGACGTAGACAGCGATTCGAGAGTTTCTCGCAAGTGGAAGAGCGGCTATACCGCGCGATCGTTCATCAGCTATCCCATTACTCTGGGCCCTCGCAAAGTGGGCGTGATCAATCTGACGGGACGAGTCGACGGCACGGCTTATGATCGGGACGACCTTTCGCTCATAGAGATGATGGCTCCGCACATCGCGCTCCTCATCGACCGCACCGAATGGCACAAGAAGGCGGAGCAGTTCCAGCGGATGTCGCTAACCGATCCGCTGACCGGCCTGCCAAACCGGCGCTATCTGGAGGAGCGCCTGTTCGAGGAGGTTGAGCGCTCAAAACGGCATGGCACGCCGCTCACCTTCATGATTATCGACGTCGATCGCTTCAAGACTTTCAACGATCACTACGGGCACACGAACGCTGACAGCGTGTTGGCGAGGACCGCTCAGGCTCTACGCAAATGCGTCCGCGCCATCGATATGCCTGCCAGGTTCGCGGGCGATGAGTTCTGCATTATTCTTCCCGAAACCGAGATGTCGGATGCGATGTTTATCGCGGAACGACTTCGAAAAGAGGTCGGCAAAACGGAATACTTAACCGATCAAGGACAGCAGATGAGAGGCGTCACCATCAGCATCGGCGTATCGTCGTTTGCGGTATCGCGGCAGTCTCCGCTGGCGATTATTGAGACCGCCGATAGAGCGCTATATCAAGCAAAAACAAACGGCCGAAATTGCGTCGTGATGTTTGAAGACCATGCATCGGTCGATCCGCCCGGCAGCGAGAGAGTCGAATGAAAGGGGTCCATTTGTTAAGCCGCCTCTCCGAAGACGAATTTCTAGACAGGGAGTCCGAGCTTGATCGGCTGTGCGGCGCTCGCCCTTCGGCGCGGGCCGGACGGACGGCCGTCGTACTCGGAAATCCGCGAGTCGGAAAGAGCGAGCTCCTGCGTAAGAGCTACGATCGGCTTTTCGAAGCTCAATCGAGTGTCGTTCCCCTCTTTTATTCCTTCAGCCAGACTCGAATGGAACCCGCGCGTTTCGCCGCGGATTATCTGGCGCACGTGCTTTCGCAATTCATAGCTTTTCGAGACGGCAATAATCGATTGCCGGTTTCCGGGGAGAGTCTCGAAGCTTTTTCGAAGTCCGCCTCGCCGCATGACTATGCGTGGGTAAAGGAGCTCGTCGATCGGTTTGTAGAATCGCGCGCGGCCTCAGACGAGGAGGCAATGGTGCGCATTGCTGTTTCCTCTCCCGCTCTGCTCGAAGCCAATAGCGGACTCTCGATGTTTCTCTTATTGGATAACGCCCACCTATTGCTCCACGAGAAAATGGCCTTTTGCCGCAGGGAGTTGTTGCATTCGATGACCTCACCCGCCGCCGGAGGGCTATCCGAATCACGCGCTGGTTCTTACGTGCTGAGCGGCCTGCGCCGGCCGTTTTCGCGTCTACTGCCGGCCGACGAAGCGCTGTTTGACAGCCTTGATGTCATTCGTTTGAAGCCGATTTCCGAAAACGCGCTCGAACAACTTATTAAGAAGCGGGCAGCATCGCTTGCGGTGTCGATCAGCGATTCCACGACCGAATTGATGATTCAGCAACTGCGAGGTGATCTGTTTTTTATTCGCGCAATCGTTGCGGCCGCGGCTTCGACGGGGTCCTCATTAAAGACCTTCATGGAATTTGAGCGCGTCTACACCGACGAAGTATTGGAGGGGAGGATTGGCGGCTACATGGATGCCCTGCTGCGCGAGATAGCGCCGGGCCACGACATGCAGCGGACGGCGATTGAAATTCTAGGAACCATTTCAGAGGCGCGGCGGCCGATCCCCGTCAACACAATAATCGATCGAGTCGGTGATCAGGGCGCCGAGCTACTCGTTCAGCGGCTGAGCGACTACGAGCTACTCGAGCTTAAAGCAGGATTGGTGACCGCAACCGATGAACCCGTGCTTTCGGACTACATCAGGCACAGATACCGGAGCGAAGTGACGGGCCGCCGCCGGCCTATTGCGGGCGAGGAGTTATTGGGCGAGAAGCTGAAGCATTCGTACCGGCTTATGATGTCGCGTTATAACCGGGCGGTGGAATCGCAGTTGGTTCAGTTGTTGACTCGCTTCGATTTTCAAAACGTGCCGGCTGTCTTGTTCGAACACGACAAGTTCGCCGACCCATATGACGGCGCGAGCCGCGCCAATGCCCGCCGCATGCTGGATGACGAGCAAAGCAAAATAAGGCTTGCTCAAATCGTCTACGTAAGCGATCTCGGATTTCACGAGCGGCCGGGAGCGACGTACAGGCTGCTTTCCGCGAGCGGGTTCGATGGGGGAATCTACAGTGAAACCAACGAGACTCAATGGCTCATCGCGCTGATAAATTCCAGAGAACCGGTTGGCGTGGATATGCTCGATGAGATCGACAGCCGTATGATCTCGGCCACCGGCCGCGGAACCTTCTCGACTCGGTACGCTTTGCCTCCTTCGCACGAAGCTGCAGGGCAAGGCAAGATCGTTCGCTGGTTGATCAGCAAAGAGGGATTCACCGCGGACGCGCTCGAGAGAGTCGTCGACCGAGGCGCGCACTCGTCGAACTACCTTCAGCTCGACTTATTATGTGATTACCTCGGCAAGCTGGATGAGCAGTCGTCCGCGGTCAGACCGGCCAGCCAATTCGAGTTGGTGATACCAATCGAAGACGACTCCGAATTGATCGCCGCCCGAACGGTGGAACAAATCGCGCGGGCGGCGGATTTCGATCAGCAGGCCATCAGTCAAATCAAGACCGCGTTGATAGAGGCGTGCTTGAACGCAGCCGAGCACGGCGATAGCCCCGATCGCAAAATCTACCAGCGGTTCAGCGTCACCGAAGACCGTCTAGTAATAACCGTTTTGAACAAAGGAAACCAATTCGCCCCGGTTGATGATACGGTTCAGTCTACTTCGCCAGGTAAACGAGGCCGCGGCCTTCAGATCATCAGGGCCTTGATGGATGATTGCACCTTTGAACGAACGGACGACGGCGCCAGTTTAGTAATGACAAAGTTCCTTAAACGCACCGACACTCAGCAATAGCCCCAAGGGCAGGAAAAAAGAAGTTCATCGCATATCAGCACAGGCGGCCGAGTCTGTCACGGCTGGTCTGTACGCTAAAGGGGGCCGTATGAGCCGAGTTGAGATCAAATCCAGGCTGATCGACGATACCGCCGTGTTGTATCCGGGAACGTATCTCAATCAGTTGCGGGGCGAAGCTATCGAAAGCCGTTGTCTCGAGCTGCTTTCCGAAGGGGTCCGCAGCGTCATAATCAACTTCGAAGGAACAGAGCTGATAAACAGCATCGGGATCTCGATACTGATCGGGGTTATCGAGTCTGTCAGGGAGCAGAGTGGAAAGCTCCTGCTGTCGAACCTCAGCCCGTCAAACCGGGAGCTGTTCGATGTGCTGGGACTGCTTTCTCAAGTCGAGTTGAGCGAAACGGAAGAAGAAGCGCTTTCACAATTCTGCTCGCTAACCGGCGCGGCTCAATGCTGACGCTGTTCCAATCACCGGAGGACCGATGGAACCTTCAACAAGAAAACTGCTGCACAGCCTGAGCGCTCTTGCGGATCTTGGCGCGGAGATAAGCTCGACTCACGATTTCGAAGAGGTAATGGACGCCTCGCTTCACACGATGCTCGGCACGCTTGCAATCTCCAGGGGCGCAATAGCCCGGTTCAGCAATCGCCCGCTTCAGTTGAAAGTCATTGCCGCGAAGGGAAGCAAGACTGCAAAAGGTCAGAAGATCACTCTTGGAGACGAAGAAGCCGAGTACCTCGCGTCTCGCTCGGCCCCGGTCGCGCCGATAGCCGATGGAAATGGTCTTGCGGAGTTCGGGAAACGCAACATCGAGCTCCTCAAAAAGCTTCGAGCGAGTTCCGTTGCGCCCGTGGTCGCGCGAGGCGAGTTGATGGGGGTCATCCTGATATCCGAGAAGTTCGATCGCGACGGCCTTAGCGAACAGGACCGCGCGATCATCGGCACGATCGCACGACATATCGGCATCGCGATGTACAATCATCGCTTGATGATCTCGCTGAAGAGAAAAGCCGAGGAGAACAGGCGGCTCTATCGCGGTATGCGCCAGATGTACCACGATACGATACGCGCCTTTGCAGCCGCGATCGATTTAAAGGACGCCTACACCAGCGGGCATTCGGATCGTGTAGCCCGCTACAGCGAGGCCATAGCGAAGGAGATGGGATTGACCGGGACCGAGCTGGAGTACATCGGCGTGGCGGGTCATCTTCACGATATCGGGAAGATCACGGTCGACAGGGCCATCATCAACAATCCGCGGCCCCTGACCGAGCCGGAGTTCCTCGAGTTGAACAAGCACGTGATGACAGGCTACGAGATACTTTCCAGCATCGGCCATCCATGGAGCGAGATTGCCTACATGACGAAGTGCCATCACGAACGGGTTGACGGCCGAGGCTACCCGCAAGGGTTAAAGGGCGATCAGATTCCTCTCGGAGCTAAGATAGTCACGGTAGCGGATTCGTTTGATGCGATGATGACGGATCGGCCTTACAGATCGCGCCTGCCGCTTCAAAAGGCGCTTGTGGAATTGCAGCGGAACATCGGCAAGCAATTCGCGCCGGAGGTGATCGCCGCTTTCTGCCGTCTTCTTAAAAAGGAAATTACCGGCGAAGTTCGTTCGAGAGTTTTGACTATGACCGTTGGCCGGAAGTTCGAGCGCGACGCAGTGGATTCGATGCTCAGCAACATTCTGGGCTCAGTGGAACTGACGGCAGCAGGAGTAATTTGCTAGCGATCGAACGCTCCTTTCCGCTCTGAACGAAACGCCTATGTCGCGCCTTCAGCGCTGGAAGGGCATTGGCCCCGTGACCAGGGGCGACGCGCTTCATGCTTGCCCCTGGCTTTTTATAGTCGGCCTTTCAGGCCTTACCTGAGCACGAACATGCGGACAAATGTCCGCGCGCCGGCGCCGCCCTGGAAAGATCGACGGACGGAACCCCTGAACACCGATCGAAACTTCGGACATTTCTATGCGAACAACAAAACGATGCATCATCCCCGCTCTATGTCTGCTGGTATTCTTATCAACGGCGGGCCCTGGATGGGCTCAATCCCAGTCTATCAATATCGACCGCGTAGCCGCGGAGCTCGAACCGGAGATACAGCGAATGATGCTCGAAGGCAAGATCCCTTCCTGCGCCGTTGCATTGATCTCAGGCGATCGAGTGATCTGGACCCACGGCTACGGCTATTCGAATCTCTGGGCGCGTACGGTTGCCGTGCCGAGCACGGTCTATCTGATCGGATCAACCTTCAAGGCGATGTCAACGGTCGCCCTGCTTCAGCAAATGGAGGCGGGCAAGTTCAAGCTCGACGACCATGTCAACGACTACTTGAGCGAATTCAAAATTCAGAATGAAGATCCTGCGAATGCCGTGACCTTCAGACACCTGCTCACGCATACATCGGGTTTGCCCGCCGATTTCGGCCCTTACACGGTGTGGGGCGACACCGCTCCGCCGCCGTTGAGAGAGTATCTGGCTCGATCCCTTAAGGCGACCGCTCCGCCCTTGAAGTCGGAAGTCTATTCGAATATGGCGTTCTCTCTTGTCGCGTATCTCGTAGAAAAGTTCTCGGGTGTACCTTATAAAAAGTACATACAGGAGCATGTATTCGATCCGCTTGAGATGACCAGCACCACCTTCGCGCCTGAAGGAGACATTGAAGAGCGATTGTCGCTCCCCTACGTCATCGATTCAAAGACTGGAGCCCAAGTTGCGATTCAGAGGCTCAAGGCCTCGGTGTGGCCGGCCGGACTCGTCTATGGAACCGTGCTGGATCAGGCGAATTGGTTAATTGCAAATCTTAACGGCGGGCTTTTCAAAGGCAAGCCGCTCATCAGCGAAGCGACTCTCGAGCAGATGATGACCCTGCAGTATGAGAAGTTCAAAGGGCCTGTCGAAGGAATCTGGGGCAATGAGACGGCAGGGTTCGGTTTAACGTGGTGGGTTCAAGTACGAAACGGAGAGCGCTACTTCGCTCACAGCGGCAGCGTTCCGGGATATACGGCGTTTCTGCTCGGCAACCGCGATAAGAAGCTCGGGTTCGCGATCCTGACGAACGGGAACCGGGCGCACCCGCATCTATTCAAGCTTGCGGATCGCGCAATTGATATATTGAAAGCGAACACAAAGATTCAATAACTACAGTTCAGATTCGGATCCAGAATCATCGAGCCATGAGCTCCAGCGAGTATGGCTTGGTTCAACAACAACTATTTCAGAGGACGTTACTCACTTCTTGTGGCCCTGCCAATGCCGTTCGCGCGGCCGGTGATTTCCGCGCGCTCGGCGCATCTACAATGTGGAAGTAGCCATTACCGTGGGTAATGTGCAACGATTCGAACATATGGTGCTAGCACAATCGAAGCTGACAGCGCAGGGACAAATCTCCGTTCCCGCCGAGGTGCGGAGGAAACTCGGACTCGGCCCCGGCTCGGTTCTGGAATGGGACGGTTGATACCAACGTCCTGGTACGTTTGGTCACGCGCGACGATAAGAAACAAGTAAAAGTCGCGGAGTCCTTCGTCGCGGAAGGCGCCTGGATCTCACATATTGTTCTTGCCGAAACTCTGTGGGTTCTTGAATCCGTTTACGACCTCGACGCCGAACAGAGGGCCACGGCCGTAGAAATGCTTATGAATAATGCTTATGAATCATGTTATCCGTATCGCCAATAAATACTGGCTTCGCGCAGCCCTCGTTGCTGTCTTGTCGGCGGGATTGCTTCTTGCAGTCTTCGGTGAAACCTTCATACCCAGGCCGCCGGTGGAGCGAGATGACCTTCAGTCGAGCGACGTTTCGCTTGATACCTCAACAGGCACGCTCTGGGGAACGCTTCTTCTTCCTTCAGGGAAAGCTCCGTTTCCAGTTGTTCTCATAATCGCGGGTTCTGGTCAGACGGATCGCGACGGCAACAGCGTCGGGTTATCAGGAAAATCCAATTGTCTGCGTCTTCTTGCGGAAGGACTGGCCAAAAGCGGAATCGCCTCGTTGCGGTACGACAAACGCAGCGTGGCAAAAAGCGCGAACGCACGCATTGCGACCAACACGTTTGAGACACAGGTAGACGATGCGGCGAAGTGGGTTGCATGGCTGTGCGGCGACACACGCTTTCGCGCCGTCGGAATCATCGGACACAGCGAAGGCGCCTTGGTCGGCACAATCGCGGCCCAGCGAGGAGGAGCCCGTGCGCTCGTTGCCTTAGCCGGCGCCGGAAGCCGTTTTGACGAGGTGCTTATCAGTCAGACGGAAGCGGCTGTTCGCGCCAAGCAACTTTCGCCGAAAGCCCTCGAGGGCTTGCGCGGTGCTTTTGCGGAACTTCGCGCAGGACGAACCGTAACAACGCGCCCGCCAAGCATTCCCGACCAATTGTGGGTTGGGCTCTTTCAACCTCGCGCGCAGGAATATTTGATCTCGCTCTTTCGCTACGATCCGGCAGCCGAGATAACAAAACTGCCCTCCTTGAATGTAAAGGTATTGGTCGTGGTGGGAACAACCGACTTAACGGGCGATGAACAAGACCGCTCTAAATTGGCCGAAGCAATTGGCGCAAAGCCTGTGGTGATAACAGGGATGAACCACGAGCTAAAGAATGCGCCGCTTGATCGCGCTGCCAACGATGCGGCATCGGAAGATCCGAAACGTCCGCTTGCGCCTGGGCTCCTGGATCAACTGATTTCTTTTTTGACGAACGCATTACGATGAAATTTAACGATCCGTTATGGAGGCCGCTAAAGCGGGTGGTTTTATGGCGTCTTCATTGCCGTCTGGTATCCGATAGCGCTGGTTATTACCGCAATTCCAAGCGCCTGGCTTGGCGGCGCAATTGAGCAGCGGCGCCGGCAATGACACCCTGTGACGCGCGTCAATAGGCAAGTAAATGCTGCGATTGGCAACGCGCGACAAGCGCCGACCGGTCGCCGGTATTTTTTCAAGGAACTCAGGCGCTCCATCTTCATCAGCGCCGCGCGCTCGCAAGTAGTTTCAATTGTCCTTCCAATCGGGAATCCTGCCGGGCGTCCAGGGCGCGCCGGCGGCTTCCATAGCCTTTTCCAGGGACGGCAAATCGCTCTCCATCAATTTACGCAGCCTCGCAAGCACCTGTTCGAAGTCACCCGCCGCGGCTCGATATTGTTCCATCTGAGTGGCTGTCGGTTTCGATGTCGACATTCTCTGCTCATTCAAGATGCCGAAGACGCGTTCGCTTATCGATGGAGGCAGGTTTTCATTGCGCGCTCGCAACACCGCATCGCCCTGCAAGGCGCGCTGCAGATCGTTCGTTTGTTTTTCGAAAGCAACGGCGTCATCCGACAGTCGCGGCTCCGCCGCGGGCGTCTCGCGAAGAGCCCGCTTTATTGCCGTCAGCCTAACCTTAAGCGACGCCGCCGCTCCTATTGCTCCGATGACGGCGCCCTGGAGCCTCGCGGCCTTTTGCTGAAACTCCACAAGCGAAGCCCGATCCGCCGCTGACATCGCGGCGATACCCTCGACGGCAACGTTGAATTGCTGCCGGCCGGGCAACGGAGTCAATATCCCATTCACTCGTCTGGCCATTGAGACCTGATAACGGCCCGGTATGACGAGCGGGCCGGAGGGCGCTTCGCCGAAAGAATCATCTTCGCTGTCGGGAGGACGCTGCGTGGAAAGGGTGGACGAGGGAAATCTCAAATCCCATGCTATGCGATGGACTCCGGCTGCCGCGGGGCCATTCAGCCGCCGAACGACGCGCCCTGTCGCGTCACTGATCGTAAGAACGATGGAGGGCGGTTCCTCTTCTTCTTCGGCGCTCAATTCTTCGCGCGTGGGATAAGGCGCGGCGCCTTTTCTCTCGGCTTCCTGACGCGACTGCTTCTTGGTCTTTAGCGACTCTTTCAGATAATAGGTCAACACCGCGCCGTAGGGAGGATTCTCGGCTGCATAAAACGACTCTCCCTGAAAACTCTTGCCGCGTCCGCCGAGCGGCTGCGACTGGATGTACATCAAGGCGTCTCTTACGCCAAAAAGAGCGCTTTCATTAGCCAACGTCTCAGGCTTGAGCCCTCGCAACACCGAATAATCGTCAAGGATATAGAAGCCGCGCCCGAACGTAGCGGCCACAAGATCGGTCTCGCGTTTCTGAATAACAAGATCGCGCACCGAAATGACCGGCATTCCGCCTCGAAGCTGAATCCATTTCTGGCCGCCGTCGATCGTGAAGAAGAGACCGAACTCGGTTCCCACGAAAAGCAGGTTCGGGTTGACGTGGTCTTCGGCGATGGCGAGCACGGGACCATTAGCGGGGAGGTTCCCTTTAATCGCAGTCCAGCTTCTGCCGGCGTCCGTGCTTTTCAAAAGGTATGGAGCGAAATCCGCGTTCTTATGATTGTCGAATGAAGCATAGACCGTATTCACATCGTGCTCCGATGCCAGCGTCCGGCTGACATAAGTCATATCCGGAACACCCGGGAACTTGTCGATCTTTCGCCAGTTCTTTCCGCCGTCTTCGGTAACCTGGAGCAGTCCGTCGTCGGTTCCAACATAGATCAGTCCGTCTTTCTTCGGCGACTCCGCGAGCGCGACAGCATTGCCATAGAAGGAAGTCGACGCGTGTTTCGCAACCGCGTCCGGGCCCCACACTTTGCCCATCACCGGCAGCTTATCGCGGTCGAGCGCGCGAGACAGCTCGCCGCTTATAAGGCGCCATGTGTCGCCGCGGTCATCACTGCGATAGAGTTTATTGGCGGCGTAGTAGAGTCTCGTGTGTGAATGCGGACTAATGATAAACGGCGTATCCCAGTTGTATCGGAGCGGGTCCTCGCCGCGTCCGATCTTGGGTTGGATTCCCATCCGCTCGCCGGTCCGTTTGTCGAATCGCACCAGTACTCCGTGCTGCAATTCGGCGTAAACGGTATTGGGATCCTCCGGATCGACATGGGATCTGAAGCCGTCCCCGCCCTGAGTGACAAACCAATCCGTGTTTATGATGCCCGAGGCGCTTCGCGTACGCGACGGACCTCCAAGGCTGTAGTTGTCTTGAGTGCCGCCGTACACATTATAGAAAGGCGCGGCGTTGTCGACGGCTACATCATAGAACTGCGCTACGGGCAGGTTGGCTTTGAAGGCCCAGTTGGCGCCGCGGTCAAAGCTTTCATAAACGCCTCCGTCGCATCCAGCCAGGTAATAGTTCGTGTTGTTCGGATCGATCCACAACGCATGATTGTCTACGTGCTTGGATTTCTCGCCGAGACGGCGCAGGGTGCGTCCGCCGTCGTCGCTAACCATATTATAAGTATTGGGCACATAGATTCGGTCTACGTTCTTTGGGTCGGCAATGATTTGTCCGTAATACATCGCCGTTGTATCGAATTCGTTGCGCCGCTCCCAGGTCGCGCCCCGATCGGTTGAGCGAAAGATACCACCCTTCTTATCGGCTGCTTCGATCGTGGCATAAATGACGTTGGAATCGATCGGCGAGATGGCCAGACCGATTCTGCCCATTTCCGCGGTCGGCAAACCTGCTCTCAGCTTGTTCCAGCTCGCTCCCGCGTCCGTAGACTTGTAGATCGCGCTTTCCGGGCCGCCGTCTATCATCGTGAATACGTGACGCCTGCGTTGATAGGATGCCGCGTACAAAGTGTCGGGGTTCTCGCGATCGAGGACGAGATCCGTTACGCCTGTGTGCTCGCTGATCGTCAGGATCTGCTTCCAGGACTTGCCTCCGTCGGTAGTCTTAAACAGACCTCGATCTCCGCCCGGTCCCCACAGCGGCCCTTGCGAAGCCGCGTACACGTGATCCGAGTTCCGAGGATCGATTACGATTCTTGCAATGTGCTCCGATTTTTTCAGGCCGGTGTTTCGCCAGCTCCGGCCACCGTCATCCGAGCGATATACGCCGTCGCCATAGGACACGCTTCGTTGACTGTTGTTCTCGCCGGTTCCGACCCAGACCGTAGCCGGATTCTTTGGATCAAGCTCGACCGTTCCGATGGAGTAGGAACCTACGTCGTCGAATACGGGAGTGAAGGTAGTGCCGGCGTTTGTCGTTTTCCAAACGCCGCCGGACCCAACCGCCACATAGTAATGCGCCCGATCGTTAGGGTTCACCGCGAATCCGACGACACGGCCCGACGTTATTGCCGGACCGATCGATCTCAATCGCAATCCTAAGAAGGTCATCGAGGACATCGGATCGGGTTTCCGCGGCTCTTCCTTCTTCGGCTCGTCCTTCTTTTGTTCGTCATTCTTCTGGTCGGCATTTTGTGGGTCAGGGGCCTTCGTCCCGGCCTGCGTTGCCTTCTCAGCGGCAGGCTTCTTCTCCTGAGTGAAAGCGGACGCGGGGCCGAGGCCGATAACCGCGATTACGTTTATGGCGAGAATGACTCTTAAAAGTTTCAAGACGGTTTCCTCCCAGATGCTGTTGCTACACGCCCCGGTTGAGGCGATATCTTTTTCAACCGGGCAATAGGCCTTTAGTCCAAAGTACGCTCGAAGAGATTTCTTCTATTCTCTCGACTGCGCCGCTCGACAGTCTGACTTCGACGCCCGTGCCGGTGACGAGCTTCACCAGCGTTGAGAAAAGAAATTTGAGGGGGTAGACGTAACACAACACGACGAAAAGCAGAAGCCCATTCAGCCAGACCGTGAAATGGTCGTGCAGCGAATACCGCCTGAAGAACCTGTATTGATAGAACCACACCATGAATAGAAGGAAGAAGCTGATGGCGAAAGCAATAAAGCCATGCATTGCTTCGGACAGTTCATTAAACGTCCTGGGCACCTCGAGCGAGACGACCAGAAGAGTGACGGCCAAAGCAAACACGGCGTCGCTCAAGCCTTCCACTCGTGAGATCTCATGACAGCGCCAGCGTCTCTTCTTCGAGCCATGAGCGGAGTTTGTCGTAATCTCGTGAGCCATCGATCGGATAGCGCCTCAGGACTGAAGAGGCCGTGCAGGTTGAGCAAAGTATCACAAGGTCGAGTTCCTGTCTAACCTGCGCCGACGCCCGCATCGACCCGCGTCGACATTGCCCCGATCAAGCGGCCGCAATATTCGCCTTTGGAACCAGACCGCAACCAGGATCGTCAGCAGACATCGTCTTCGGCGAGTATGCGCTCGGTTACGCCCTGCGGATATCGGAAGCATTCAACAGTAGATCGGCCGCGTCAGAGGGTTCCACTATGTATTCTTCAGTCGCGGCTCTGGGGCGGGGGCTGGATGGCACTATGGATATGAAATGTTGCGCGGTCAACCGAAATGAGAGAGTCTAATTCAAACCTGTGTGTTTCCGGCTGGACCTGGATGATTTCGTACTCTCCCTGTGGGTGTTATTACTCAAGAAAGCCCCGCCTATGCCGCACCCCATTTAAGACTTGGCATTGACGGACGACCGCTCTGATGCAAGTATTAGGGCGCTTTAACCGCATGCACGCTCCCCCCCCCTGTTGCGCGCAAAACTCAAGAGGAAATCATGAAAATAAGAGGATCTAAGAGGCACTCTTCTCAAATGAAGGCGCGGGCTTCGCGTTGGTGGATCATGCCGGTTCTATTGGCCTGCGTACTTGCGGCCGTGGTCGCCTGGGGCGGAAAACACTGGCCGGTGAAAGCCGCTGAAAATCGTTTAGTCATCGCGATGGGTGGAACGGACGGCGACGGCAACGACTGCACGAGTCCCGATATGCCGTGCGCAACTATCCAATACGCACTCAGCCAGTCGAGCGCGGGTGATCTGATAGTCCTGGGGCCGGGAACGTACTTCGAAAACGTGACGGTCGGAGTGGACGTTACTATACAAGGAGATGGAACGACCGGCTCGATCATCGACGGCGGCGCCGCGGCAAGCGTCGTGACGATAAGCCCAGGCGTGACGTCGACGCTAAACCAGGTGACTATCACCAATGGAAACGCTCAGGCCGGCTCGGGCTTTGAAGGAGGCGGCATCTCCAACAACGGAACGTTGACTATCATAGGCAGCACTATTAATGGGAACCAGGCCGTCAGTGCGCCGGGGGACGGAGGCGGCATAGCCAACATTGGCGGCGCGTTGACGATCATCAACAGTACAATCAGCGGCAACTTCGCGCAGAACGGAGGCGGTATCTTCAACTCGGAAGGCACGACTACGATCGTGAACAGCACGATCAACGGTAACTCGGCTCCGACTGGAGGAGGCATCCTCAATGAGGCGAGCTCAACGCTGAACCTCACTAATACGATAATCGCCGGCAGCCTCGGCGGTGGAGACTGCTCTAACTCAGGGACGCTGGGGACCAATCTCAATAATCTGATCCAGGATGGGAGTTGCAGCCCCACAGTGTCGGGCGATCCCAAGCTCGGGCCGCTTCAGAACAACGGAGGTCCGACCGCAACGCACGAACTGCTGGTGGGCAGTCCCGCAATAAACGCCGGTGACGACTCCGTGCTGGGCTCGCCTCTGTTCCTCGAAACCGATCAGCGTGGGCCGGGGTTTCCGCGCCTAGTCTGTACTCACGTCGACATCGGAGCCTTTGAATTTGGAGGCGGCATTCCTCCCACTATCAATTGTCCGGGAGACATCTCGATATTCGCGCCTACCGGTCAATCAACGGTATCGGTGACCTTCACTGTGACGGCTAGCGATATGTGCGATGGGCCTCTGACACCTACATGCACGGCGGGCGGTACGCCGATTACCTCTCCGTTTGATTTTCCTCTCGGGATGACGACTGTGACGTGCTCCGCGACCAATTCGCTCGGCGCGATGGCGATGTGCAGTTTTACCGTCAATGTTGTGCCGTTGAATATGTGCATCCAGGACGATCAGACGGGCGACACGCTTCAGTTCAATTCTCAAACGGGTTCGTATACGTACACACGTTGTCGCGACGGCTTCACGCTTTCGGGCACGGGATCAGTATTCAGCTTCAGTGGGATCTCAATGTTGAGTGACAGCAGACCCGACAGAAGGTTGAGCGCCGGGTTTAATATTGGTCAACTGACGGGAAGAGCTACGATCACTCTGATACTCGCGCCGGGAATATTTCAGACTATTACGTTGAACCAGACAAATCCGCACGCGACTTGCGTTTGCGCGACATGAACCCGAGTTCCGCGGATTCCATCCTCAGACCTCAATATTGGAGACGGCGATTAGCCCGCCGTCTCCAATGACACGCGCTAATATGGAGTTCGCAGCCCGCCTGCATCGCGGCGGCTTATGAATCACGCGCAACAACTCTGTTTCGCCAATGGCAGCGAGCACTCTTTTTCCAGCCCTGCTCTTAGCTCCGGTCTTGTGTCGTCAATCTTGACCGTGAATACCTCCCATCGGTAGCCGTCCGGATCCGTGAGCCAAATCTTGTCCTGCAACGCGTAGCAGCAGTCCGCCTCCATTTCATCGGATGTAGTCAATCCGCGACTATTCAACCGTTCTCTTGCTTCAAGAACCATGCTGGTGGAAGGCGCCTGGATTCCAAGATGGCTCAGCGCGCCTGCCGTCGGAACTTCATTGACGTGGTTTAAAGTGAGGTTCAGAGCGGGCTGGGCTATATCGAACTTCGCGTAACCGGGCTTATGCTTGACCGGCTTCACGCCGAACATGGCGCTGTAGAACGCTACCGACTTCTCTACATCGGTTACATTGAGCGCGATATGAACCTTGATCAGCGGTTGCGCAACCGCTGATATCGTCGTCGATTCCGTTGATTGCGAGGTTTGTTGTACTTCAAACATTGTATTCTCCTTTTGCGTCCTTCAAGCTTCAACTCAGGTATGTAGCCAGGGCGGTCTTCTGGCCGTCGGCGCCACAATTTGTCATCGCTTTGATTTTGCTTTTGATGAAGTGATCTTTACGGGCTCCACGATCCCTGAACGAGTGCAGCATTCTTCATAAAGAAATGATAGAAGTCCCTGGAGCGCCTGAGAGTTGGCCGAGTACCAGAGCCATTGTTTCACTTTGCGGCTGTCGACGAGGCCTTCCATCTTCAGCTTTTCCAGGTGATGCGACAGCGTCGATCCCGGGATATCCAATTCCGCCTGAATGTCTCCGACGATCATTCCGTTCGGGTGAGCGGACATCAGCAGCCGCATTATCCGCAGTCTGGCGCTCGATCCAAGCGCGGCGAACATATCCGCGAATCGCTCCACGTCGTCCGATTTCATATTTCGAGAATACTAGAATTACCGTTTGGAATCAACGGGGCGCGAGGATGAATAGGGATGGGGCCGCATCGGCCGCGGGAGTCGGGACATATTCAGGAGCAGAGCACGCTTGTCGGTACAACTCATAAGCGCCAAAGACGCGAAATATAATAGTTCGGGGCGACGCCTGCGTATCGAGCAGCAAGCCGCTCCAAGCACTGAAAGCGCGAATTGTGCGTTTCAAAATAAGCTTGTTAGCTTTTGCTCAGCGCGCGCCAACGAAGCGCTTATGTCGAGCCTTCAGCCGTTACGCTTCTTTTACGCAGCCTCGGCTTAGAACCGCTTTTTTTGATCCTATCAGTGCTTGTCTTCGACTCTGATCCGGGCCTCGGTTCCGTTGCACCTGATCTCAGGTGTATACATAGCGTGGCCCACTACCGGCAACGCGTGAAAGACGCCCGGCGCCTCAGCCCTCAAATCATATCGCATTTCCCAGACGCCCTCGGGAAGCTTGTCGATGAACATTGCAACCTTCCGGTCTCTCAATTCCTGATAAACCCATCGAGTCCTTCCCGTGTAGTCTTCGTTATCCAACTGCCCTGACGCTTGAATCCGGCGTTGAGAATTCATTCGGTTATTCTGCTTCACCACGAGCGCAACGGGCTGGGCGATAGGCTTAGTTGAGTTCGACTCTGTTGCGGAACCATGTTCTCCAAACAGCCGCGCGACGGCGCCGGACTTCAACTCTTTCGCGTACATAGACTCGCCGCTTTGAATCTCTACTGCTTCAAGCCCGGCGGGCTTCAGATCCTCGAAGAGGAGATATTCGTAGTTGTTCTTTGCTTCGACGGTCAGCACGACCTCCACCCCATCGCCGCTCGAAACCGTTTCTCCGTCCCGCAGAGGCAGCCGCTCATACGCATATCCTTTCAGCAGGGTCGGTCGTCCGACCAGTTTGTAGTAATCGCGGCGAACGAATATTTCATTGCCGGCCTCCGTTATCGGCTCTTCCGTGCTGAAGAATTCGGCATTCGCCGCGAAATAAATCGGGCCGTCGCCGCCCCGGCGCGTTATGCGAATGTCATTCTCGCCGTCGCGAATATATCTTCGATCCACGGTGAATTTACTCGGAGCGCTCAGGGCATCTTCGGCCGTGAGCCGCTTGGAAGCGACGGGTTGTCCGTTGACTACGAGATCATAGGCGACATTCGGGGACATCTCTCCGCTCTGCTTCAAGTAATCGTTCAAGGTGAGAATTGTGATCGCGGTGTCGCGGGTGTTGCTCCATTGGGAGCCGCGGCGGTTCTTGATCAGCCAATTAGTCACCGGCTCGATAAGCTTGTTTTTCGGGTCGATCGCGAGCAACGCCCGCAGCGCGAATGAAGTCGCTTCGACGCCGCCATCCGACCAGCGCCAGTACACACCGTCTTCACCCCAGTGAGCGGTTCCAATCACCGCATCGTGAGACTGCTGAGGACCGCGTTGAATGATCGAAGTATCCGGAGCCGAGTCTATTTTCACGCCGTTCTCGAGATTCGCGATCAACGTCCTGGCTTTATCGGTATAGCCGAAGTAATGCACTCCAAGCGCAAACAACGATCGAGTGTATGCGTTCAGCCGGTCGCGATTGTCCCACAGATTTTGAACGGCTTTGTCCTGGAACCGCGAAACGTCGCGGAGGCCTGCCGTCTCGTGATAAGCCGCAAGCGCGTGCAGCATGAATGCCTGCATATCGAAATTCAACTCTTCATCGACCAATGTCTTGTCCAGGAAAGCCGCGCCGCGTTGAAGCACGTCGGATTTGATGTCGACGCCGGCGCTCCGGGCCAGGCAGAAACCCCAGACGACGTAAGCCGTCATGAAATGATCGCTTTCACCATCCTTCCACCAACCCCAGCCTCCGTCCGCGTGTTGAAATCCGTACAGGCGGTCGAGCCCTTGTTTGACCATCTCATCGAGCTTGCGAAGATCAGCCGCTCCCCTGGGATGAGTCTGATTGGCCGTGTCCTGCTCGATGCCGCCGAAGATTCGGCCCATTATGTTTTCAGGTTTGAAGCCCAGATCAGAGAGCGTCTTTCGAGTTATCACGGCGGGAAGGAAGCGGCTCATCGTCTGTTCGGTGCAACCGTAGGGATAGTCGATCAGGTACGGAAGCGCGTCCAGCATCGTAACAGCCATGGTCGGCGCTATCTGAACCGTCAGCGTAGTCGAATCATGTTTTCGTTCCGCCGGGATATTGAGCTTGACCGTCACTTCCTCCCCGCGAACCTTGCCCGACTTCGAGACGAATTTCTCGATGCCGTGTTCGTATACGACGAATCTCTTTTCCATGGCATCCGAGAATTTCGAGCCTCGCGCGGAGACCTTCAACATTGCATTTCCCGGATCTTTGACCGCGACAAGCCAGTCGACGCGAGCTTCTCCATTGGCGGCTACGTTGATGGGACCCTGCTCACCTTTGGCAGGCTTGCCGTCGTGCATCAGGCCCGTAACCATGACTCCCTGGGCGGCGATTGAAGGCGCAATATTCATCGGAGCGTCTGTGTTGTTGTTGATGACGGCGGAGATGGTCACCAGGTCTCCTGCCACAAAAAAGCGAGGCGCTTCGAGGCGGCAGATGAGCGGTTGTTTTGTCAGCACGGTCGCGTGGCCTATGCCGAATTGATTTCCGTCAGTCGCCGCGCGCGCAGTCGCTGTCCAGCCAGTCAGCGAATCCGGAAACTTCACTTTCACCGACGCCTTTCCGTTCTTGTCGGTCATCACATCCGGGATCCAGAGCGCAGTCGAACGGAAGTCGTTTCGCACCTGAACCGCCGGTTCTCCTCTACCCGCGGCGTCTTTGCGAAAATCGCGCGCGCCGGCATCGAGCTCCTTCGCGGCTTTGGCTTTGAAGGAATCCGCGGGCGCCGAAGCGGGAGCTAACAAAGCCAGAGATTGAGCGCCGGCGGTAACCGTCACACTTTCGGTGGTTCCAAAGGCTCTATCCGCGCCGTTGACTCCGTCGATTACGCCGTTCGCGGATCCGCCATAGCCCCGTCCAGGTCCGCGGCCGTTAACAGCTCGCCCTTCTTCATCCTTCTGGAGCTGAGAAATGCGGTCGTCGACAAGCGTTTTGTTAGCTCCCTCAACAAGTTTCGTATAGCTCTTCTGCTGAAACGTGCTCGTGGTCTGCACGTATTGTTGGCGTTTCTGACCGTAATAGAACTGCCGTGGATCGCCTGCGTAATCGCCCTGAATGTAGAAAACCGATTCGTCTACCAGTCCCATCGCGACTTCGGCGCTGACCGGTTTGCCATCAACGTCTCGAGCCGTAACCGTTAGCGTGCCTTCTTCCCGAGGCTGGTATTCGCTTCGGTCAGTCTTAACATCGACGCTGAGAAAGTGCTCAACCGGAGGAACAATGACTTGCTTCGTATCGACGAAGATCTGGCGGTCGCTTACCATCGCGGCGCTCAGAAGTACGTTCGGAACGTGCTTGTCTTCCACGGGAAACTCGATCAGTTTCACAGCGCCCGTCATATGGACAAGCTGGTAATTGTAAATCTCCTCGCCTTCCACGCCGAAAAGCACATAACGATCGTTCGTCGGAGCAACCAGCATCACCGGCGCTCTTTGGCCCGCCCGAAACGAATCCTTGTCCACTATGATTTCGAGACCGCCGTGGCGATAGCCGAGATCGGTGCTCGCGCCGGTGGCGACCCACACCGCGGTTTCACCGGTGATCGGCGCCGCGCCTTTATCTTCGCTGGTCCACGCCGCGCGATAGTAACCCTCCCGTCCGGGAGTAAAGCTGAATTGCGCGTCGCCCTGCGCATCCGTCTTCACAACAAGGCTCGTCACGTCTTCGTGCTCGTAGCCTTGAAACTTCAATTGCCACGGACGCGTGCCCGAGGTCACCGGAGGCGGGAATGCGCCTCGATCCTTCAAGGCTTTGAGACCTGCCCCCTTCACTTCATTTCCGTTGGGATCGATCCATATCTCGTACCAATAGTCTCGCGTGACCTTGACCCTTCCTTCGGTTGAAACAGGCTGGTCGTTCGCATCGAGGGCTTTTATATCCACCTCCACCTTATCCTGAGGCTTGTAGAGATAATGCCCGGTGTGCGCCTGAACATAGTATCGCTGCCTCGTTACTCTCACCGTATTGCTGGCGGCTATTTCTCGACGCGACGAATCGGTCACGCGTGCTTCAACCAGGTACTCGAAATCCTGCTGTGAGCCGCGGGGCGTATCGAATGTCAAAGAGGCCCGCCCCGCCGCATCCGTCTTGAGAACCTCACGCTTGATCACCTGTCCCTGCCGGCCTCCATAGTTGTAGTAGCGAGGCGTATTGTCGTCGTAATACCACTCGTACTCGTGAGACTGATGCCAGTAGCGATAAAACGGATTTTGATAGACCAGCACCTCAACCGTGGCGTTGGCGACGCCCCCGCCGAAGTAATAGTCGGCTTGAATGTTGATGCCGACCTTCTCGCCCATTCGAAAAGTCTTCTTCTTGCCGTCCTCCTCAGGCGTTTTGACGCTCACCTTGAATTCCGGGAGCTTGTACTCCTCCAATCGAAAGAGCACCGCATTTCCAATCTGGTTGTGACGGCCCGCATCCCAAAACGTGACGCGGTATTCGCCCAGCGCCATCGAGTCCTTGAGATCGAGCGAACCCCACACACTCCCGAATGAATTCAATGGAGCCTTGCCGGCGAGGACTTTTGTCCCTCTAGAGTCGGCCGCCTCGTACTCGATCGTCTGGTTGGCGGGAGTCGAGTACACGCCGTTAGCGTAGAGCCTTGCGACGAACTTCCATTGCACGGATTCACCCGGCCTATAAGCGGGCCGATCGGTAAAAGCATAGATCTTCCAGGGCTGGTTGTTATTGACATAGCCCCGGCCGTATCCGCTCGCGAACGCTTGCCTGTCCGCAAGCGCGGCAGTCGCATAGACCTGTCCGTTGTAAATAGTCTTCTTCAGATCGAATACCGCTATACCGTCCGCATTCGTGCTCTTGAGGCTATTGACCCATACATAGCGATTCCCATCGTAGGTCTGCTGCCACAGCTTGACCGCCGCCTCCGCAACAGGCGCGCCGGTTACGGCATTGCAGTAGTAGACCAGAGCCTTCGTGCCGGATGTCTTCAGAACGAGAGATGTGTCGGTTACAAGTATGAGGTCGCGAGCCTTGACTTTACCGCTCGATACCTCCATCGCGTAAGCGCCCGCGGGCAGCTTGCGGTCCAGGCGAACGAGCTCCTGGCCGGGCACATAATCGCCTTTATCGCCCGTGTCCTTCGCCCAGGACTTCACAAGGTCGCGGCCGTTCGTGACGATGTGATACACACCGGAGCCGTCGTCGTCGCCGTCATCCCTGTTCGAGAAACGCACGTCGCGCGTCAGGTCGACTTTATAGAGAGCGAAATCGATTCGTTTGACATTGCGCCAAGTCGTATCGAATTGGATCTCGGAGTCCGGCAAGAATACGCTGGAAACAGAGAGGCTGACCGAAGCCGCGGTGATCTCTTCTATCTGGCTCTTCACCTGATCGTAGAAACGGCTCTCGCCTTTTTGATGCTCGCTCGCGAAACGGCGAAGCAGCTCGAGGGCTTTCGGGTAATCGGACTCTTTAGTCCACTGGCCATTCGCTAGCTGGACCCGACGGCCATAGCTGACCATCCACTCGGCGTAATAGTAGAGCGCGTCGTCATACCAGTCGGTGGTCTTTCCCGGTTTGATGGCGGCTTCGAACTCTTCAGGCACGCGCTGTTGTTCGTCATCGCTTCCGCCTTGTCCTCTGATGGTCATCGCCAACAGGTAATGGAGGTGCGCCTGATCGTTTGTCGTCTTCGCGATCTTTAATCCGTTTTCCAGAATTTCGCGCGGGATAAAATTGCCGTAGTAGCCATAATAGTAGTACGGCTCGTTCCAAGCTGGCTTGGCGATCTTCCAAACGATCTTCAAGTATCGATCGCGTGCGGTGTCTATGTCGGCGGAACCCGCCCACCAATCCAGCGCCTGTTGATAGAATTGCCATCCCTGGCCCCAGTTTTTTGATGAGTTTCGCGTCCACCAGAAATCTCCGAGCGATTCCTGAACCTCCGCCCAGATGGGGTCGTGATCCTCGACCCTGGTGGTATCGCGAACAAGCGCCTCAAGCGCTCGGCGGGCCTCTTCGTATTTCGTATTGTCCGAAGTGCGTGTTGCATCCTGCGCGCGCCACTCGGTGTCGGCAAGCCTGAAATCGACCCATCGTGAGTCTTTGGGCGACAGGTTGAGAGCACGCATCTTTAGATAGACGTCGTGAGATTTCCCATATGAGCCGTCAACATAGAGTTGTTCGGCTTCTGATTTGAGCCTGTCGTAATCTGTTTGGGGAATTTGGTAGGCGTGAGTTACCGCAAGCCCGAAGGCGAGAAGAAGTACCAATACGATTATAGTTTTCATGAGAGCGCGTTCCTCAATGACACTTTTATTGGAGTACCTGTCACAATACGGAGTAGCCGTCGAACAATGCTACCGAGATCATCCGGATTGTCTTTTGAGCATCCGTTTGATTGAACGCCACACCCGGATTTTGTTGCAGCGTTGACCGAATGTTTCTGCTCAGGCGACAAAGCCAATGTTAGAGCGACGACCTTGAAAAGAGACAGGGGAACCAGCAGAATCGGGTGAGCAATTTCCACAAGGAGGGATCGATGGTCGGTTTGGGACGCCGTTCACCTCGCCTATTGTCATTCATAACATCGTTATTCATCGCCGCGAATTTACTTCTTGTGAGCTTGCCGGCAAGACCTGTCAATTCGTCAGGTCTCAACCCCGGAGAAATCAGTCGTGACCGGCGGACTTCCTCCGCCCCTGCTTTCAAAGACTCGCGAGCCGCCCTGGCATTGAATGACCTTCCCTTGAGCTTCCAGCCAGGTCCCGATAGTAAAGCAGAGAACGAGGGCCGATTGAGTTTCGTATCACGCCGACCCGGCGCTGAAATCGTTCTGTCATCCAATGAAGCGATGCTGACGATTCGCTCCGAGTCTGACAACGATCATGGACCAGGAGAGAATACTTCCGAAACGACGCGTCTGAAGATGAGATTTGTCGGAGCAGCGCAAGTACAACCAGAAGGCGTCGACAAACGGGAATCGAAGAGCAGTTACTTTCTAGCAGGCTGCTGAAAAAGGCTCGTTTGGTTTGGGAAATGGAGTAACCTGGTTTGAATTAGAACGTATATAGAAGGAGCAGGTGAAATCCAAAACAAAATAAACGAGGGACAATGCGAGGAGACGATTTTCAGCAAGCGGCAATGTACAGCTACCTATCGCCGGAACAGAGGGTGCCACAAGATCATCCGCTGAGGCCGCTTGCCGGAGACGCGGATGCACATGGATCCGCGGTAGCGGTCGATTCCACCGGCTGCGTCTACGTAGCAGGAAGCGCCGGCCTCTTTCCTACAACCGAAGGCGCCTTTCAAACAGGTCCGCTCTCGGGAGCCTTTGTAGCCAAGCTCAATCCCGAAGGTTCAAGGCTCATCTATTCCACCTTCATAGCCGGAATGAGCGGCGTGGATTCCGTCGTCGGCATAGCGGTTGATAAGGACGGCAACGCCTACGTGGCAGGCGAAAGTTACTCGCTCGACTTTCCGTTGACTCCTGGAGCCGCGCAAACAACGCGAGGCAGCGATGCTCTGGATACCTTCATCGCCAAACTGAGTCCTGACGGATCACAACTGATCTATTCAACACTCCTTGGCGGAATCGGTATCGACGTTCCGACCGGCATCGCCATCGACGCGGCTTCGAACGCTTACGTTACCGGGTTCACGACCTCATCCGATTTTCCAACAACCGAAGGCGCTTTTCAGACTGAAGCAGGCAGCGACTACTATTCGGCATTCGTCACGAAAGTAAATCAGGATGGAACCGCGTTCGACTACTCGACATATCTCGCGGGCGACGGCGATGGATTGTCGTACGGAATCGCGGTCAGCGCTAACGGCAATGCGTATGTAACCGGCTACACTACGGCCGAAGACTTTCCAATCACCTCAGGAGCGTTCCAGACCACAATAAGCGGTGAATACGACGTGTTTGTCACCGAGTTGGATGAGAAGGGCGCGGCGCCTGTCTACTCGACTTTTATCGGCGGCAAGGGGAACGATCAGGGTTATGCCATTGCCGTAGACCCCTCGGGGAGCGCTTATGTTGCAGGCGAAACCAGCAGCCGCGATTTTCCGACCAGCAAGAGCGCGTTTCAACGCTCACACGCGGGCGCCTCATCCGCTGGCGCTGTGGGAAACGACGGCTTCGTTGCGAAGTTGAATGCGGGCGGCACTGCTCTGATCTACTCGACGTATCTCGGCGGTTGGAGCGACGATGAGATAGCGAGCATCACGGTCGACTCGACCGGCAGCGTCTACGTTGCAGGCGCTACCAGTTCGTTTGATTTTCCTGTCGTCAATCCGTTTCAACAGTTCAACGGCGGCGGCCCTTCATTCAGGAGCACCGACGGCGGCGCAAACTGGAATGCCGTTCGGACGGGGCTCACCAGCGCCAACGTGACCTGCCTGGTTACGGCCGCCGACGATACGGCAGTCATCTATGCGGGAACAGTGGATGACGGCGTGTTCAAAAGCATAGATCGCGGCGCGACATGGAATCACGCCGGGCTCACCGGTGAAAAAATATTCGCCCTGACGGTGGACGCTGACGGCTCGACAATGTACGCCGGGTCTTCGGCAGGGGTTCGGCGCTCAACGGATGGAGGCCGACACTGGTCGGACCCTCCGGCTGCAACTTATGCCGCGCGGGCGCTGCTCGCCGATCCGTCTGAGAAAGGAACGCTGTACGCCGGAGTCGGCTACAACGCCGAGACTCTTCTCAAGAGCACCGATGCGGGATCGACATGGAGTCCAACCGGATTAACTGGCGTCGCCAACCTGTCATTCGGGATCGATGCGCGAAATGACTCGATTCTCTACGCCGGATTTACGTCAGGAAAGGCGCTCGAACACGGCGGCGTGGTAAAGAGTACCGATGGCGGCGCTACGTGGCAAACAACCGCGCTGACCGACTCAAAAATAACGGCGTTAACAGTGGCCTCGCAGGATGGCTCGATCCTGGCGGGAAGCAGCGACGGCCTTATCGCCCGAAGCACGGACGGAGGAGTGAGTTGGAGCGGCAATGTTGACGGAGGGCTGGCCGATGAAATTCGGTGTATAACCGTTGGCTCGAACGACGGATCAACCGTCTTTGTAGGGACAAAGAGAGGTCTCTACATCACCAGGGATCGAGGCGGCTCGTGGAGCGAGCGCGATGACGGCCTATTGCGCCCATCGGTCAATGCCATCGTCGTAGATCCGAAGCGCCCTGCGAATGTGTACGTCGGTACCGGAGACAGTCCTGAGGACGCGTTCCTGGCAAAACTAAACCCCGCCGGGTCGGCGCTCTTATTCTCGACCTACATTGGAGGAATGAGCGACGATCACGGCGCTTCGGTTGCGCTAGATAAGTTCGGAAGAGTCTGCTTCACGGGCACGACGGGCTCGATGAATTTCTCCACGACCGCGGGTACTCTGCAAGCTGAATCAAACGCCGCGCCGCTTGCGTTTGTGATCCAAATAAGGGCTCCGCTGATCAAGAACGCGGTGCTGATTGACAAGACCTTGACCGTCGCGGGCGAGGGCTTCGACGAAGGCGCGGTGGTGTTGATCAATGGGCTGGAACAGAAAACAAAGAAGGACGCAGGAGGCACGACTACGACGCTTTCCGTCAAGAAAGCAGGCAAGGCGATCGGAATCGGTAAGAGCGTGATTCGCGTCCGCAACTCGGATGGCACATTGTCACCGGAGTTCCCGTTCTCGCCGTAGCCTTTTATTCTGGCCGCGGACCGGTCTCTGGAGTTTGGACATTTGTTCCCGTACCTGATCGAAAGTTCGTGCCTATGTAGGCCTGAAAGGCCGACTATAAAATACCATCAGGGGCAAGCGCGTAGCGCGCCGCCCCTGGTCACGGCGCGCATACCCTTCTAGCGCTGAAGGCGCGACATAGGCGCTTCGTTGCGGCGCTGGGCAAATACTAACATTCCCGTTCGGAAACAAATCCTCTCTCGCGCGGCGGGGGTCGATTTCGGCGCCTCGATACTCGAAGCAAGCGCCGCGATCAAGATGCAATGAGATCTACAGACCCAGCTTCGGCCAAAGAGCATCGACACATTCCTTTATTTCTTCAGACATCCTGAGTTCTCTGGGCCACGGACGAGTAAAGCCTTCGGACTTCCACTTGCGAGTTCCATCGACTCCCATCTTCGATCCGAAATTAGGCAGCCGAGATGAGTGATCCAGTTGATCGACCGGCCCGAGCATAAACTGGATGTCGCGCTCCGGATCGATGTTGTTTAGCACCCGCCACGCGACCTCGTTCATCTCCCGCACATCGGTGTCATCGTCTACAACGATGATCGCCTTCGTGAACATGGCTTGCGGCAGCGACCAGATGCCGTTCATCACCTTGCGCGCGTGACCGGGATAGTCTTTTCTGATCGAGACGATCATCATATTGTGAAACACGCCCGCGAACGGCATGTGATAGTCGACGACTTCAGGAAACTGGCGCTGCATCAGCGGCAAAAAGATGCGTTCAATCGCCTCGCCCATCCAGCAGTCTTCCATGGGCGGCTTGCCTACTATCGTAGTTTGATAGATCGGGTTCTTGCGGTGTGTTAGGCAGGTTATGTGAAAGACCGGAAAATCATCTTCGAGTGAATAGTAGCCCGTGTGATCGCCGAATGGACCTTCTACGCGGCGTTCGCTCGTATCGACGTAGCCCTCGAGCACTATCTCCGCGTTTGCCGGAACCTCCACGTCTACCGTCTCACACTTGACCATCTCGACAGGCCTTTCGCGAAGGAAGCCGGCGATCATCATTTCATCGAGATCTTCGGGAAGCGGCAGTATCGCGCAAAACACGGTCACCGGATCAGCGCCGATTGCCACCGCTACATCGAGCCTTCCTCCTCCTCCGCGGACCTGAGTACGAAAGTGCTGCGCTCCGTTTTTGTGAATCTGCCAGTGCATACCGGTAGTCGTCTCGTCGTAGACTTGCATGCGGTACATTCCGCAGTTTCGCTTGCCTGTGTCGGGGTTCTTGCTGAACACGAGAGGCATCGTAATGTAGCGTCCCCCATCTTCGGGCCAGCATTTTATTATCGGAAAATCGAACAGAGAAAACTTGCCCTCGCGCAGAACTCTCTCTTTACAGGGACCATCTTTAACCATCTTCGGGAACATTTTGCCGAGATCGGCCAGCCTCGGAATCATCTTGATCTTTTCGATCAGGCCTTGTGGACTTTTGACGTCGGTGAGCTCGCTGATTCGTTCAGTAATTTCGGAGTAGTCGTCGATATCCAGAGCGATCTTCATGCGGTCCCGGCTGCCGAGCGCATTGATGAGCACCGGGATCGAATGGCCTTTAACACTCTCGAACAGGAGCGCCGGGCCGCCCTGTTTTGAAACCCGGTCAGTAATCTCCGCGATTTCGAGGTCAGAATCGACTTCGGTTTTTATTCGTTTGAGTTGGTGTTTCTTTTCGAGCGCGCGAATGAATTCTCTCAGGTCTTCAAATGGCATGCAGGGTTCCTTCTCGTGAATCGAAGGTGAGAAGGTAGCACGCACACGTTGACCTTACAAACCGTGTAAAACTGTGTATGAGCGTAATGATCTATTAAGGTAGGCTGCTTTTGTTGGTCTAGCCTATTGCGCTCCCTGCAGTGGGATGTCTTTGAACAGGTCGCTTATAGCGAAAGAGAAGCCGGGAAGCAGCGGGCTTGAAAGTAAGTCTGCTTCAAACAAAGCGGCGCTTAACTGGAGTTGCGCGTTCGACCGCCGATAGACTTCAACCTGCCGCCTTCGCCAATCAAGAATCCAGTATTCTTGAACCCCTCTACGCGAATAGAGTTTTAACTTTGCTTCGCGGTCGCGGCGCTCATTAACCTGACCGGGCGAGAGCACTTCGACCACAAGCTCAGGAGCGGCGTGCAATTTACCATCGGCTCCAAGAGCAGTAGCGAGACGAGCTTTGCTGATCCAGATTAAATCGGGTGCTACATCATCGTCGTCGTCAAAAATGATTCCAGGTGCAATGTTGACTTCGCCAGCGCCGGTACTCAGACTCCAGGCTTCCAAGCACGTCCCGATCTTGAATCCTATTCGTTGGTGATAGTAGCTTGGCTGTTTCGACACGTGCAGTTCTCCGTCGATGATCTCGTAACGCTTTCCGTCATCGGGTAAAGCTTCGAGATCCGCCGATGTCCAGCGCCTCGATACAGTCATTTTGTTCACCTCAAGCTGAAGTATCGCAGCATCGATGATTAGCAGCGACGCCGGAGAGTCTACAACACGCCGGAGAGTCTACACATTGCAAATATACACCGGGAACGGCCCTACTTTGCGGCAAGGCTCTTTCGAACTTGATCCCTGTAGTCGTTCGCTCTTTTTCGAATCAGAAGCTCATCCAGAGTAAGCACACGTCGATTCAACATCAAGACCCGGCCGTTTACAATGACGCTTTCCACATCAGACGCTTTCGTGGCATAGACAAGATGCGAATAAATGTTATACATCGGAGTCTGGTGTTCACTGTTCATTCCGACGATTATCAGATCCGCGCGCTTCCCAACTTCAAGAGACCCGATCTCTTTATCGAGATGGATTGCGCGGGCGCCTTTGATCGTAGCCATTTCGATCGCCTCACGCGCGTTGATCACTGTCGGGTCCTTTGAAATCAGCTTGTGTAGTTTCGCGGCCGTGTCCATCTCCTCCCACATGCTCAGATCGTTGTTGGAAGCGGCGCCGTCGGTCCCCAAACCTACCTCCACTCCGGCGCGCAGCATCCTCGGCACGGGCGACGTGCCCGCAGCGAGCTTCATGTTCGACTGCGGACAGTGAGCTACTCCGACTTCCCTGCTCGCAAGCGTCTTAATGTCTTCATCCGTCGGCCACACCATATGAGCCGCGATCGTGTGATTATCCAGGAGCCCTATGCGCGCCAGATAAGCCACGGGAGTCGCTCCGTACTTCTCCTGAATCGTCTTAGTTTCCGCCGAGTCCTCGGCAACATGAATAATGAGAGGGATGTCGTTCCTTCGGGCAAGATCGTGTGTCTGTTTTAGATGATCGGTAGAAACCGTGTAAGGCGCGTGAGGCGCGATCGCCGGCGTAATAAGCGAATTGCCTTTCCATTTTTTCGCGAACGCTTCGGCATAGGCTATGGCCGCGTCCCAGGTCTTATTATCCGGGGCTGGGAAATCGAGAACCGTTTCGCCCAACACTCCTCGCATGCCTGCCTTCACCGTTTCTTCGGCGACTGCGCTCTCGAAGTAATACATATCGACATAAGTCGTTGTGCCTCCTCGGATCATTTCGAGGCAGCCAAGTCTCGTTCCCCATCTCACGAACTGTTCGTCGACGTTCTTGGCCTCGGCCGGAAAGATGTATTTCTGCAACCATTCGGGAAGGAGCAAATCATCCGCGATTCCTCGAAAGAGAACCATCGGCACGTGCGTATGAGTGTTGATCAGGCCGGGCATTACTACCTTGCCGGCGGCGTTTATTATTCGCGCGGATTTGAAGCGCGTGTTGATCTCCGCTTTTGCGCCGATTCCGACGATGCGTTCTCCGCGAATAGCGACGGCGCCGTTCTCGATAATCCGCGAGGCCGCATTCATCGTAACAACGGTTCCGCCCTGGATGATCAAGTCGGCCCTTTCGACGGCAATGGTCTTGTGAGGTATTCCGCCGAAAATCGCGACAAGTAGAAGCAGTGCGATGCTCTTCTTCAATCCAGTCTCCTGATGCTGTTTTATTTTCTAGGCGCCGTGCTGGAGTGCGTCCGGCCGGACTCGTGATCTACAAGCAGGGCTTTCGCGCGCGCTAACCGACGCCTTCCAGAAAACGCGAGTCGAATGCCTTCGGCAGCAGTTCCTTGATGCGATAGGTACGCACTTCCCCGCTCAGGTTCGCCGTGACGACCTCCGTATCTTCAGAACCGAATTCCCAAGTCATCTGGCGGCAGCAGCCGCACGGCGGCGCGACGTCTTCGCTATCGGTCACAACCACAATCTTCGCGATTTCCGACATGCCTTCGCTCACGCCTTTGAATATCGCAACTCGTTCCGCGCACATACTGAGCCCGTAAGTCGAATTCTCGATATTGCAGCCGGTGAATACCCTGCCGTCGCTTGTCAGAAGCGCCGCTCCTACTTTGAAGTGCGAATAGGGGGCATGAGCGGATAGCCGCGCGAGGCGCGCTTTTTCAATTAACTCTTCGTCGCTGATCATGACTGCTGCCTTATCTTCTTCGTAATGTCTCGGGCGCTATGTTGCAGGCCTCATTTGTTTCGGGAGGCGGTCTATTGAACGGGCTCCATCTCCGAAACCTGTTCCTCGTAGCGTGCCAGCGTCGAGCGAATCTTGCCGGTGATAAGATCGATTCCAACGTCGTTGAAACCGCCTTCCGGAATGATAATGTCCGCGTATCGTTTCGAGGGCTCGACAAACTGAAGGTGCATCGGCCTGACGATGGTCGTATATTGGCTGATGATTGATTCGACAGTGCGGCCGCGCTCGTGAACATCGCGATCAAGACGGCGAATGAATCGAATATCGGCGTCGGCGTCGACAAAAATCTTAAGATCCATCAGGCCCCTCAACTGAGAATTCGCGAAAACGAGGATGCCTTCGAGTATCATCCCCGGCCGCGGCTCGAGGTGAATAGTTTCCGCTTTGCGGAAACGCGTAGCGTAGTCATAAATCGGCTGGTCTATCGACTCACCGGCGCGCAGTGCTTCGAGATGATTGATCAACAGCTCGGTGTCGAACGCATCCGGATGATCGAAGTTGAATCGATGGCGAAGATCGAGAGGCATGTCGCCGAGGTTTCTGTAATAGGCGTCCTGGGGAAGAAAGACGACGTTCTGCGCTCCAACTTCGGCTACGATTTTTTTAGCGACCGTAGTCTTTCCAGAACCCGTGCCGCCGCTGATTCCAATAATCATGCCCGCTCATTTTAGCATCAGCCCGATGCAGCGTCACACAGCTAATCCTTCGCAAGCAGCTCGCGAGCTGATCTACCCGCCGATGTGAGACCGCTCGGCTGCTTGCCGAGCCTGATCCGCTTCAGGCTTTAGCCAGAAACCGTCGCGCTCGAGCGCGGCCACCGCCCTGTTGAACTGCTTGACGTAGCCGTCATGGCTCGGATAGAGCGCCTTCAATGCTTCCTGATCGAAAGGCAGCGTCAGCCCAAACAGGAAGCAGAAGTTCAATTTTCCGGACCCCGCCTGCCCTGCCGGTGAATTAGTTCTGCCGCTCAGGGTCGCGGTCGGAGCTTCGAGCTCCGGCAGCCGAATGCCGCCCTTCGCGTTGCCGTACTTGTCTCGCGATATCGGATCGGCGGCGGACACATCGTCCAGTTCTATCCGAGGCGATTGCGGAGGCGCTATTCCGTCACGCACCCAGCGCGCGAGCGCATGCAGGGCCGCCTTTACAACCGCATGATGCGGAGCAGCATTGACCGGATCTTTGCAGCCGGGCCCCAGATCGAGCGCAGGCGGAGTCTCTACAACCCATCTCGGCACCTCGGCGTGAGCGGCTCCGGCAATCTCCCACTGCCTGAAATGATTGCTCTGATCCTGACGCGCAAGATGCGAGCGCAGAGTGATCATATCGCCTTCCGTCTGCAGACAGAGTACCGGAACATCCGCGTCGGAGCGCACGCGCGAGTTGGACGGCGCCCTCCCATCCGGACCGTCGGATAGCGGCGCCGGCAGCGCGCCTCTGCTATGGATCAGGAAGCCGTCATAAGCATGAGCCATGGGATGAATCGCGTTTATATAGGTAACGAGCCGGAAGGCCGATTGAGAGCGGCCCGTAGCAAGGATCTTCCTGGCCTGAAGCGGACCGAGCGGCGACAACTTTGCAGGCCGGCGAATCGCCTGCGCTGCATGCGAGAAGATATCGTAGGAATAGGCATCGCCTGGATGCGACAGCGATTCGTAGCGGGCCGGATCCCACGCTTTCAGGCCGGTTCGCGCCGCATTGAGGCCTGCCGCTTGCGCGCCTACGCCGACCCAGACGTATCCCTCTCGAAACAGCTCTTCCTGCATCTGTATAAAGTCGGCCGCGCCTTCCGACAGCGCGGTGACGTTGAGCCATTCCATTACCACAATTCCGTTGAACTTGCGTGCGTCGGCCGGCCGTCGCACGAGCATCCTCACCTTGTAATCAGCCTCCGAAGCCGCTTTGACCGGCCAGACGCCATCGATGTTCCAGGAGCCTTCCTGTGCGAAGGCCGTTGCCTTGCCTCCAAAAAAGTATTCCTCTTCCATATAGCCGGCGGCCGTCAGATCCTTTGCCGGCGCCGCGCCCCAGGATTGTCCGTGATTCCCGCCGGTGACCGGGCCTGTCAGTACAATCTGTTTTGCATCGCTACGGCTTTCCGGGAGCCGTTCGGTTACCGGCGCAGAGGCGGCAGACGCAACCGGAATCAGGAACAAGGCAATTGATACAACGCTCGCGATCACTCCTCGTCTGGTCACAGTCGGCAATGAACTTCTCATTCACTCACCTCTTCTTTGATATCCGCGTTTTGCATTTCATCGGATGCGATGGACAGCTTGCGACACTACTTTCGGTGAATGTAGATGTCAAGAAAGACTCACGAACAAAACAAGACTCACGAACATGGCGCTTGACTGAAAGCCCCGACGCACTCCGAATGACGATTACGATATCGGTATGCGTCGGGGCTATGACAAAGGTGTTGAAACGCTTACATCATTGATTGTCCACGACGTTTTCAATCACGTTCTGTACCGAGGTTGGAACGCTCGACAGAAAATTGAATCCGGTGAAGGATTCGATGGCGTGAACGGTAGTGCGGTATTGCCTCCAGTCATTATTTCGTATGCCCTGAGTATTAGGCATATCGATGGCGATGACGCGAGTCGATGTGCTGACGCGCGCAACATCGTTGCTGCCTTCGGGCAAAACGACGATGACCTTCCACGTGAACGTGGGCACCGCGACGTGGCCATTCGCGACAGTACCGTTGCTCCCGTCTCCACCCGAGATGATGTACAGCTCGTTGCCAAGACTTATCAGCGACCTGCAGTAATTCTCGAGATCGGCCCACGGCCCCTGGTTGTTGTCCGGCGCCTGCGGAATCATATTGCTCATCAGGAACGTAGCCGAGTTATCGGTTATCGTGATCGTTCGGTCGGCTGAGGGACACATATGGCCGCGGTCGAATCCTGAGCCGCTGTAATCAGTCGCCAGAACTCTATACCAACCAGCGGGGAGCGTCGTGTCAGCTCTGAAATCGTTCTGTCGCGGCGCGCTTCCGAGCCAATTCGCCGACAGATGCCAGCTAACCCAGTTCGGTTCTCCTCGATCCCGGTTGTAGCTCATCGCGTACTGATCCTTGATCATAAGGAAATTCAAGGGATTGTTGACGTCGGCGATTGCATTGCTCGGGTTGCCAAGTGTCAGGTGTTCCGAATCAGGGGGCGGGTTTGCGCCCTGGTCATCGCTGATCGAGATATTGTCGAGGTTGATGCGGTTCGCGCCGCCCGAGACTTTTCTTATCTGGATCCGTACCGGATTGGAAACGTTGACGATGAACGTCGCCGTTTGAAGACTTGTCGAAGCCGTGTTGATCGTAGCGCCGAGCTTCGAGTAAGCGGCGCCGCCGTCCACGGAGAACCAGAGTTCCCATGAACTGGAGCCATCAGTTCCAAATACCGCGTGCTGAATCGTAACCGTGCCCGCGCCGGCAAGATCGAACACCATTGAGACGGTTCCGGTGTTGCGGATTCGGGCTGACGCAGCGCCTGTTCGGCGATCCGTGCTCAGATTGCCGATCAACGCATCATTCATGTTCCACACGCCGCTGCCGAGAGTTACGTTGGCGGATGTGTAGCTGGTCTTTGAGCCGCTCTCGAAGCCTTCCGTCAGGGTTTGTGCTTGCGCGCTCACGACGGTGTTGGCGACACCGCCGGTTGGCACGCCTAAATGCATCGCTCCAAAGCAGAGTACAAGCACCGCGATGCAAGAAAGCAGTCGTCTACTTACTATGGACATTCTTTTCCTCCGGTTTTTTCTTCCTGTCTGGTCAGGGGCTACTTTGTGGCTGTCGAGTGGGGGCAGACGAGCTTATGCTCTGGTCGTTTCCAGAGTGTGACGCCGTCTTGAATTCTTCTGTAAGCCGCGAGGGCGATTGCGATACGTTACCGGTCCGCCTGCCTACTGGAGCTTCTACTTGACCGGCATGGTCTCAACCTATCAAATAGCCGGCTCGATTAGAAGCATCTAGAAGCATCGCCTCGTCCCGGGTACGGAACATTGACGGTGAACGTCTCCGTTTAAGAGTCGTTGATGCCGTAATGTATGAAAATCCATTGCCGTAAACAGGCGGTTTCTTAACCCGAGCATTGCGTAGTCTCCAGGTCCGCAGACCAGTTTTGCCCGGTCATTCGCCGGTGATATAATTCCATCACTTCGGTTCAAGTGGAATATTTACAGTTAGTAATTCAGGGAGTTTCCTAATGCGTAGAAGAGTTTCGATCGCGATAGCGGTTCTGCTCCTCGCGGGGCTCGCGTTTCCGCAGGACAAATCGAAAAAGAACGCCGAGGATCAGATGATCCGAATCAGCACCCAGTTAGTCCAACTCGATGTAGTGGTCACGGATAAGAAGGGACACGTCGTCCCGGGGCTGAACAAAAACGATTTTGAGATCTATGAAAACGGCAAGAAGCAACAAATCAGTTTCTTCGAGTACGTCGACGCGATAAAAGGGACGCGAACCGTAGACGGGGCCGCTCCCTCGGAGTCGACCAGGCCTGAAAACATCAACACCATCACAGGTCAGGGACCGAGCGAGAATGACATCAGGAGAATATTTGCATTCGTCGTGGACGACCTGATGATCAGGTATGAAGACCTTTCGTATCTTCGCCAAATGCTCGCGAATTTCGTGGACAAGACAATGCAGCCGACCGATCTTGTGGCTATAGTGCGCACGGTGGGAGGCAAAGGATTATTGGAGCAGTTCACAAGCGATAAGGAACTACTCAGGCGCGCAATCGCGTCAATCACCGTCTCAGGACATCCGTTGAGCGCATTTCACAACCCCGACACGGAGCGCCTCTCCGCGGCCGCGGCCAGCTCGGGCGCGCCCGGCGATCTCAGCGGCGCAGTAGCTTTGTCCGGGGACAGCGTGGACGTCGCCAGCCCGTTTGACGAAACGAACACCACTCTTCGCTCCTATATGAGCCTCGGAGTGGCCAGCTTTTTGATTGAATGCATGAAACCGCTGCCGGGCCGCAAATCAATGGTTTTGATTTCGGGCGGACTTCCAGTTCTGAGCAACAATCCGGGCACGTCGCCCGGTTCCACTTCTTACTTTATAAACGATCTTGCCGACAAGGCGACGCGCGCGGGCGTGGCGATCAATACGATGGACATCAGAGGGCTTCAGGCCTATTCGGGTGTAGCCAGCTTTGACAATACGCCCGGGAAGAGCGCGTTGGGAGGCGGAAGTTCTTCGGGATTTGGACGAGTGCCGGACAAGGCTCAATTCGGCGATAAAAATCCATTTGACACAATGGAGGCGCACCAGGGCCTCAGAGTTCTTGCGAATGAGACCGGAGGCATACCGATCCTGTACAAGAACAACTTCGATGAGGGTCTCGCGCAAATCGTAGGCGCGAGCGATGGATACTACCTCGCGGCTTATACTCCCACCGATCCGAATTTCAAAAATGACTTTCGAAAGGTGGAGATCAAAGTCAAAAACAAAGATCTCAAGGTCTACAACCGCCGCGGCTATTTCGCTCGTGAAGACCGCCCTGCCGCGGCGCCGGTGACAAAACAGGATCAAGTCTTGAGCGCCATCAAAGCTCCAATAGCGCGGCGCGAGATCGACCTCGAAGCGATGGTGCTATACAAAGCGGCGGCGCCCGACAAAGGCGCGATCGATATCAGCGTCGTGGTCGATCCCAAAAAGCTCAAATTTGAAGAGGTCAACGGCAAGCAGCAGGCAAGCTACGAGATAGACGGATTTGTCTTTGATGAACTGGGCAAGCTTCGCGGCGGCTTCAACGACACGATTACGGCAAGCTTAACAGCCGACGAACTGTCTCGAGCCGGCCAGGGCGTCGGGCTTGCATACTCGACGACTACAACACTGCCGCGCGGCGTCTATCAGGTCAGACTCGCGGTGCGAGATAACGGCACGGGCAACGTTGGAACGTTGTCGCGGTACCTGGAGGTTCCCGATCTTTCAAAAGGAAGACTCGCGGCTAGCAGCCTCCTTCTCGGTTCCGCCCCGCCGGGCGAGATCAAGGCGGAAGCGCCCACTCCGCTTTCCGCCAGCAGACGGATTTCGCGAAAACAAGACCTCCGCTTTGCGGTCGTTGTCTACAACCCGAAACTGAAGGATGGCAAGCCTCGCGTGCAGACCCAGACCGTTGTCAGCCAGAACGGAAATGTCATCTATAAGAGCGAGCCTGAAGAGGTTGCGATAACGAAAGCGGCCGACCAGGTGATAAAAATTGGGCAGCTCGGAGTGGGCAAAGTCAAACCGGGCCGCTACACCCTCACGCTCTTGATCACTGATACGCTCGCCGACAAAAAGGCTCAGACGCTGACTAGAAGCATGGATTTTGTAGTCACCGATTGAGCGGCCGGCAGGGTCGAGGAATCAGCAGAATATTAAGGATTCTGATTGCATGAGAATCGGAGGGGAACTCATGAAAAAGTTCGCGGTCACCGCCGTGTGCGTGCTGTGCATACTCAACGCCGCGCTGGCCCAGAAGCAGCAGTCGCGGAACGCCGGAGACGATCAGGTCATAAGAATCAGCACTGAGCTCGTTCAGCTCGACGTGGTCGTCACCGACAAGAGCGGAAAGATAAAAAGAGGCCTGGAGAGATCGGACTTCGAGATATATGAGAACGGAAAGAAGCAGGCGACGAGCTTCTTCGAATTTGTGGACTCCGGCAAGACCCGTCACTCTTCAGAGCCAGGCGGCAAGGACGCCGATTATGCTCCGATCACCGGGCAAGGCCCCAGCGCCTCTCAGATTGGGCGGGTGTTCGCATTTGTCGTCGACGATCTGACGATCGACTATGACGATCTGAATTTAGTCAGGAAGATGCTCAACAACTTCGTGGACAATGAAGTAAAGCCGAACGACCTGATCGCTATTGTCCGAACAGTCGGAGGCAAAGGCTTGCTCCAGCAATTCAGTGCGGATAAGGCGCTGCTCCATCGCGCGATATCGACGCTGACTCCGGTGACCCATCAACTGGCCGCGTTCAACAACCCCGCTCCTCCCAGATTAAATCCGCAGCAAACACCGGGCGGCGGTACTGCCTCGATGACGAACACAGAAGAGATTAATGGAGGCATGCCCGACAGCGACAATCCGCTTGACGATACGAATCGCGCAATGCGGGCTTTTATGAGCCTCGGAACGGCGGGGTTTGTCGTCGACAGCATGAAGCAGTTGCCCGGCCGCAAGTCCCTCGTCCTGATCTCCGGCGGATTGCCCGTGCTGAGCGCCAACGCGGGAACCGAATCCGCGAACTTAACCGATTTCCTCAACTCCCTCACCGATCGGGCCACGCGCGCCAGCGTCTCAATCAATACGATGGATATTCGGGGTCTCAAGGCTTTCTCCGGTATTGCAGGGTTCGCGGATACTCCGGCAAGAAGCGCGATGGATGTGCCGGTATCGGGACAGCGGCAGTCTTCAAGCTCGACGAACGATCCTCGCAACGGCCGAGGGTTTGGCCGTGTGCCTGACGAAGCTCTGTTCGGGGATAATAACCCGTTTGACGAAATGGAAGGCCACAACGGTCTCAGGATATTAGCCGCCGCTACAGGCGGAATCTCGGTCTTGAGCAAGAACGATTTTGACGATGGGCTACAGAAGATCGCAGGCGCAAGCGACGGATACTACCTGCTTGCCTACACACCTTCGGACACGAAGTTCAACGGCGACTTTCGGAAGGTGGAAGTGAAGGTCAAGGCGGACGGAATAAGGGTGTACAGCCGGCGCGGGTATCTGGCCCGTGAGGAGAAGCCCCAGGCGGCTCCGGCTACAAAACAGGATCAGTTGCTCGCTGCGATTAAATCACCTCTCGCGCTCCGCGAAGTCGAGATGGACGCGACCTTACTGTACAAACGCGCGCCGCAGAACCGGGGCGCGGTGGATATAGACCTGGTGATCGATTCCAAGAAATTGAGATTTGAAAGCAACGAAGGCAAACATAAGAGCGACTTGGATGTTGCCGGTTTCGTATTCGACCAGTTCGGCAAGCTGCGCGGCGGATTCAGCGAAACGATTGCTCCGGTTTTGAATCAGGATGAATTCGCGAGGATCATGAAGGGAGGCCTCTCGTATTCCGCCAACACCGTGCTTGCGCCGGGCGTTTATCAAGTGCGAATAGCTGTTCGGGATAACAAGACGGGCAGCATCGGAACGCTGTCCCGGTATCTCGAAATTCCCGATTTATCCAAGGCGCGGCTCGCGGCAAGCAGCCTTCTTTTGGCGGCGGTTCCGGCGGGCGAGATGGACGCGAAGAAGCCGACCCCTATTACTGCTGATCGCCGGATTTCAAACAAACAGGATCTTCGTTATGCGGTGATACTGTACAACGCCAAGCTCAAGGATGGACGCCCACAGATTAAGAGTCAGCTAATAATCAGCCGCGACGGCGAGCCTATTTTCAAACAGCCGGAAGAGATGGTCACCGTGTCCGGCAAGGATCAGTCGGAAGTTATCAAGTGGGGTCAGCTTGCTTTATCCAAGGCGAAACCGGGCCGCTACACGATGACGCTTGTTGTTACAGACGAGCTCGCCGAGAAGAAGACTCAGACAGTCACACGCAGTATGGATTTCATGGTAGTGGATTGATTGGAGATGCGGGAAAGCCGCCTGACCCTGGAGTCTTGCGACTCCGAACCCGAGTCGTGGTTCAAATCAATTGGATTTTATTGCAGAGACTTGCACATTAGCTCCACACAAAGCTCTTCTCGCGGGTACCGGTCCCGCGCCACGGCAACGCCCCTGGTGTCTTGCGAACATGCAGTTCAACGCGGCGCAAACGTCTACCAGATGGCTTGCGGTCATCAATGACTTTAATAAGCCCTATGACCTCACCTTGGAGGTATGAGGGCTCTGCATGGGCGTCGTGAAGTGCGAAAACCAGCCCCTCGCGAATATGCTCAGGTTTAATGACCCACGAGCTCGTACGGAATGTTCCGTCATTCTGCTCTTCCACTCTATGTCCGCGACGGCAGACGAAGTGCACCTCCTCCAAGCGCCTCTTGCTAGCCATTGTACTTATCCTTTGCACAACAAGTCCTATTTGATTGACAAGGATTGAAGAACATTAAACCCCTTGTAAGGGCATTCTAACTGACGCGGGAGCTTTCCTTCTTGAGCACGCGAAAACGCCGGCTCACTCGCGGCGGGACGAAAAAAGGGAGGGACCGAAGTCCCTCCCTTGGAGCTAATCCGCTTGTAGGCTGGATTAGAAGATTATCTTCGCGCCAAGCTGGATTGCGCGGCGAGCATACTCGCTCTCGCCGTACAGGTTGAAGTTGACGCCAGCGTTCTCAACCGTTGAACCCGGAGTCGCGCCGCCGGCGATGAAGCCGTAAGCCGGATTCGGGTGGTTGAACACGTTGAAGGCATCCATACTGATTCGAAGCCGAATATTTTCTCGGACTCTGAAGTTCTTATAGATGCCCATATTCGCGCTGTTGAGCATCGGCCCGGTCTCCGCATTGCGCGGAACGGTGCCGAACGGATTGTTAAACAGTCTGGCAGCACCCGGCCCGTTGACAATGTAGCGGACCTGGTCCTTATTCACCGCGACTACCTGGTTGACGTTGAGTTTGGCGTAGTCATAGAAACCGTTCGGGTTGGCGACGGGAACACCGAACACGATCGCCGCATCTACCTGGCTGATGCCGACGGTCTGACGCGGAGCATTCGGGTTACCGTAGAACGGCCGATTGGTATCGACTCCTACGAAGGTCGCATCCCAGGTGACATCGCTGTAGCCTGTGCCGAGGAACGAAACTCCCCAGGCATCAAACGGCGTGAAGCGCTGGCCGGTTGCCAGGATGTAAGTGCCGTTGAGCTGCCAGCCTCCAAGAGCCTTGCCCACCCAATTCTTCTGGTTCTTGAACAGCGGAACGTCCCAGATCCAGTTCGCCGCGAAAGCATGCCGGCGATCGAACTGAGAGTAGCTGCGCTCATTGGAGTTGGTGTTGAACGGACTCTCCGAGCCGATGGCGTCGTTAAACGCAAACACTTCGCTCGCGTTGTCCAAAGCCTTCGACCACGTGTAAGAAAGCCCGAAGTTGAGCTGGCCGGCAATTCTGCCCTCGTATCGGGTCTGCAGCGCATGGTAGATGGATTGCGCCGTGTTGTCGCGAACGCGAACCAGCGCCTGCGGCAGAACGCGACCAACGCAGGTGTTGGCTTCGTTCAAAATGGCCGCCGGTGTCGCGGGATCATCGACGCAGCCGCCGACGCCGGCAACCTGCGGAGTGATGCCCGTGGGAACCAGACCCGGGAATCCGGGGAATGTCTGGCCGCCTACGGTGAATCCATTCAACAGGCGATCGACGCGCGGGTTCGCATTGTGCGTCGCGAACAGCCCGATGCCATGCGTTCCTACGTATCGAATCTCCATCACGTTGTTTCGAGCCACCTCGCGCTGCCATCTCAAAGACCACTGCTGAGAGTAAGGCGAGTGGAAATTAGGAGTAACGATCGTTTCGTTGAAGAACTTCGGATTGAACGTGTTCACCGCGACAATACCGCTGGACTTCGCGAAGTCCTGGACGCTCTGGCCGGTGAGACCCGGCAGCGGGAATGCTACCGTTCCGGTCGCGGCATTGAGCGTCGTGCTGTTGAACACCATCGGCGAGGACGTCGATACGTTCAACATGATGTTGTAGAAGACGGGATCGTAGGCGATCGAGTAACCGCCGGAGATCACGGTCTTGTCCTGTTCGCCGAACAGCATCTTGCCAATGCGGCTGCCGCTCATTCGCGGCCGCCATGCAAAGCCAAGCCTCGGCGCCCAGTTGTTCTTGTCGGCTGGAAGCTTCGGCTCCGTGCGCTGATCCAGCGGCAGACTCTGTTTCCAAAGCGCCTTTGTAGGATCAGATTCGCGAGCCAAGCTGATCTCGTTCAACGTATTCAGCGGCTGACCCGTGTACTCATACCTGATGCCGAGATTGAGGGTCAGATTGTCCTTGATTCTCCAGTCATCCTGGAAGTAGTAGAACTGATCCAGCTCTCCGTAGCCGATCGTGACCTGGCCGGCCGCGACTATTGAGCGCTGCGGTCTGTTCTGAATCAGCGCATTGGCCGCTGTCGTAGTGCCGATTGTGTTGAAGGTGAACGCGCCGTTGACGTTCGGCAGGAAAGGCACCGAATTGGTCAACCTGCGAATGTCCGCGCCCATCTTGAGCTGATGCCGGCCAAGCGTCTTGGAGTAGTTGTCGGTAAACTGGTAAACGCTGACCACGCGGCCTTGCGGCAGATTCGTAGCCGGGCCGATAGTCTGCAGCGATCTATTGGTCAAGCTGCTGCGAATACCGGTGAAGGCGATGTTGGGAAGGGTTTGGCCGATGTTGGAAACCGGGTCAGGGATACAGGTTGCGAATTGACCTTCGCAGCCGCCGCCGAAGATCACAGACAAACGGTTAAAGATGAAGCGAAATTCGTTAACCGAAGTATTGTTGATCTGGCTCGTCCAGCTTGCGCTCGATATCTTGCTGGTCACCGGCACATCGCTGATGTTGCCCGCTGATGCCGTGCTGACATTGCCGTTCTTGTTATCGGCTGTCTGGTAAAGCTGACGGAACCAGATTCCATTCTTCTCGTTGAGCTTCCAGTCAGCACGAGCGCTGAACTCGGGAGCGTTCACCTGTTGCGGGAACGTGCGCAACGGATAGAGCACGTGGAACGGAACGCCGTTGAGCGTTATCGTTTCGTTGGTCGGGAAGAGCGGTTCATTCCTGAAGCCGAGGCTTCCGCCGCCCGCGTTAGGTACCGCGAACGCCGAGAGCTTGCGCAGCGCCTGGAGCGCCGGATTGGTGGCGAAGCCCGGCAGCGCCTCGAGTTTCGAAAGATCCTCGGGAGCGATCGTCGGATTTGCGCCGAATGCAGTCGAAGCGATGCGGTCCTTTACCTCCTGGAAACTGGCGAAGAAGAATATCCGATCCTTCTTGATCGGCCCGCCGACTGTTCCACCATACACATTGTAAATTCGGGGTGACGGACCGTGTTGGCCGCTGCGCTTCTCAATATTGTCCAGAGTATCAAGGAAGTTGCGGTTTCTGTGATACTCGAAACCCGTGCCGTGGAAAGCGTTCGTGCCGGACTTGGTCACGATGTTGACCACCGCGCCCTGATTGCGTCCGTATTCAGCCGAGAAGTTGTTCGTGATCACCTGGAACTCGGCTACGATGTCCTGGTTGTCCACGAAGTAGTTCGGGCCGCCAATCGACAGGTCGTTGTTGTCGCCGCCGTCAATCGTGAAGTTATTTGACCGGGCGCGCTGCCCGTTAACCGAGAATGTCGTGCCATTGCCGTTGACGTTGCCGACGCCCGGAACGACGCCCGGAGCCAGCAGAGCCAGCGTATCGATGCCGCCGCCGGCGATGTTTGACGGCAGTTCAGCGACCTTGCGAGCTTCGAATGAGTTCGAAACCTGCACCTGCTCTTTTTGTATGAGTTCCTCGCCGCTTGCCGTCACCGTGATGGTCTCGGTGATCTGTCCGGCCTGCATTGTCGCATCTATGGTCGTGTCCTGTCCGATGCTGACCGTCACCTGTTGAAACTCGGCTTTCTTGTAGCCTTGCTTCGTTACGGTGAGCAGGTAGGAACCTGGTTTCAGCCTCGCGAAATTGTAGATGCCGTCGCTGGTGGCTTTCGTCTTCGTCTCGAGCCCGGTCGCCGTTTCCCTAGCTACTACGTCAGCATCAGGAATGACGGCGCCCGTCGAGTCGGTGATCTGTCCCCTAAGGGAGCCCGTCGTCGCTTGAGCATTGGCGACAGGCGCGGAGAAGGGGAACACCAACGAAGAGAGGATCAAAAAGACGGCGGTTGAGACCATCTTTTTCATTTTGCGCAGTCGGTTCATTATCTCCTCCTTGTTGTTTTCGGACTTATGGAAACGGCGATCTTCGATTTCACAATCGCCGCCTAGAAAAATTATGCGGAGTATACCCGAATGGAGTGTTAGGAAAGGCTGGCGATTGCAACGATTATGCCAACCGGTAAGGTCTGATTAAGACTCTTGATACAACCAGATAAGATGTGCGTTCTCCCGATGGAAGCCCTGCGTCAAACGAGAATCTGGAATTCTCTACGAAAAATTGGATTGATAGGCAAGGAGTCGCTGACGCCGGCTGCGCACATCTGCCCTTTTTAGCCTCGATAAGAATGGTCGGCCAAGGGGCTTTCCGCCGATACCCTAAACTTCCGCGAGTGTCTTTACTTCCGTCCCAAACTCTTGCTTCTTATAGTTCTCCGCTCGCTCTCAAATACCCGGCATTCGTTCGTGAGGACTTCCCCAATCGGGTCTCTGTCGGAAACGAATTAACGAAAAGAGGGAGGGACCGACCGGTCCCTCCCTCTGGGTAACTCGGATACTGCCGGTTTGCTTAGAAGATTACCCTGACGCCGAGTTGGACTACTCTTCGAGATAGCTCCATCTCGTCGAATCTACCGAATGTCGTTCCCGCGTCTTCTACGAACTGATCAGGAACAACCGCGCCCTGGCTGAAGCCCAGCCCGGGGTTTGGGTGATTGAGAGCGTTGAACGTCTCCATGCGAAGCTGGAGCGACACGCGCTCACCAAGCTTGACGTTCTTGAACAGCCCGAGATTCAACTGATTCAGGATCGGTCCCACCCCGCTGTTGCGAGCCACGTTGCCGAAGGGGGTTCCGAAAATCCTGGCCGCGCCTGGGCCATTGAAGATATATCGAACCTGATCCTTCGTCACTTCTTTCACGTTGCCGAGGTTCAGGTCGTTGAAAGAGTAGAACCCCGACAGGTTTGAAATCGGGACTCCAAAGATGAGAGCAGCGTCGACCTGGCTGATGCCAACCGTATCGCGCGGCGCCCTTGGGTTGCCGTAAAACGGCCGGAATGTGTCGCGATCGGACGGATCGCCGTATGTAGTAGGCAGCCCGTTGTCGTCGACGAGAAAAACATTGAAGAACTGGCTGGGCGTGAACCTTGTCCCACTCTGAATGAAGTAGGTTCCATTGAGTTGCCATCCGCCAAGCGTGCGTCCCACGAGCCCATGCTGATCTTTGTGGAAGGGAATATCCCATATGAAGTTCAGCGCGAGCGCATGCCTTCGATCAAAGCCCGAAAAACTCCGCTCCGACCGAGTCGTATCAAACGGATTCTGCGGAGTCTGCCGGCCGAAATTGGTGAAGAAAATTTCGCTGGCGTTGTCCAGCGCCTTTGAGAACGTGTATGCGGCTCCAAACAAAAGCTGGCTTCCCAACCGGCCCTGATAACGGGTCTGAAATCCATGATAGATCGACTGAGCTCCGTTATACCGAGTCGTCAGGAGTCCTTGCGGCAGTACGCGCCCGTTGCACGCCGCTTCATTATCAGGGGTCGCGAGGTTGTTTACGCAGGTGACCGGAGTAATGCCCGAAGGCAATAGATTGGCGAACGACGGGAAGTTGATTACGTCTCCTCCAATCGTTCTCGTCATTCCATTCACGAGAGCGCTCACAACCGGGTTCGCGTTGTTCTGTTGAAACAATCCGACTCCGTGAGTGCCTACATATCTGATTTCAACGACGTTCGTTCGATTGATCTCGCGCTGGATTCGGAGCGACCATTGCTCGGAATAGGGAGAATGAAAATGCGGATCGACTATGGTCTGACTGAAGAAACGAGGATCGAACGTGTTCGTAGCAATCAGCCCGTTGGCGCGAGCGAAGTCCTGAATGGTTTGAGCCGTAGGACCGCTGCCGGGCGGCAGGCCCAGCGACGGATTGCTCAGGCGAGTCAGGAACACAAAGGGAGAGCTGTTCGAGATGTTGAGCAGAATATTATAAAACTGCGGATCGTAGGCGATTGAGTAGCCTCCCGATATAACAGTCTTGTCCTGCTCTCCAAACAACCTGTTGAAGAACGCGGTTTTGCCGAAGCGAGGCCGCCATGCAAAGCCCACTCGCGGCGCCCAGTTATTCTTGTCCGTAGGAAGCCGCGGTACGGTGCGAGCATCAAGTGGCAGACTTTGTCTCCACAGAGCCTGCGACGGATCGTTTTCTCGCGCCACCGTCAGATCGTGCAGCCTGTTGATCGGCTGGCTGTTGTATTCGTATCGAAGACCCAGATTGAGCGTGAGATTATCTCTTACGCGCCAGTCATCCTGAATGAAATAGAACTGATCCGTCTCGGTATAGTCGACGATCGGGTTTCCAACAGCCAGCGAGAAAGTCGATGGCAAGTTGCTTACGACCCTTGCGGCGGTTGAAAAAGCAAACGTTCCCGCGATGGACGGCAGGAACGGAACGGTATTGCCTACTCTTCGAATATCGACTCCGGCTTTGAGTTGATGAAGCCCGAGCGTTTTCGAAAAGTAATCGGCGAACTGATAGTTGTGCACGGTACGTCCCTGCGGAAAACCGCTATCGGGGCCTACCTGCTGAAGAATGTCTCCCGATGACGCGCGGAACCCAAAGGTGATCTGCGGGAATTCCTGTAGAATCCGCGGCGCGTCCGGAACGCAGCCCGGCGTGGCGGGATCGCACCCGCCTCCGAAGCTGACAGACAGCTTGTTGAACGTGAAGCGGAATTCGTTTACCGCGCTGTTGGAGATCTGTCTGGTCCAACTCGCCGTTCCGTACGTGCTGTTCGACGGAATACTCCCGAAGAAGCCGTTGGATGGATTCGCCATGATAGTCGGGATTGCGTTGTCGTTCGTATCTCTTTGATAGAGATGACGGTACCAAAACGTGTCTTTGGTGTTAGGCTTGAAGTCGCCTCTTATACTGAACTCGTTCTCGTTATTGTTCACGCCGAATGAGCGCTGCGGGTAGGCTACGCGGAAATTCCGCCCGCCGATGTTTACCGTGGCATCGCGCGGCTTGTCCGTTCGTTCAGTCACGCCGCCGAAAGGTATCGCAAACGCGGAGAAGTTCACGATTGCATCAACGGCGGGACTATTTGGAAAGGCCGCTTTCAAGCGAGACAGCTCTTCAGGAGCTACCGCCGGACTCTCGGATCGAGCGGTGAATACCTGTCGAAGCGTGATGCCCTGATAGCTGCCGAAGAAGAAGAGGTGATCCTTCACGATGGGGCCGCCGAAGGTTCCTCCGATTACGTTGTACAAAAGCGGATCGGGACCGTTTCTGTCTCCCGCCCTCTTTTCGATGTTGTCGAGCGTATCGAGAAAGCTACGGTCGCGGTGGAACCAGAACCCGCTGCCGTGGAACTGATTTGTTCCCGTCTTGGTCACGATGTTCACGATCGCGCCCTGATTCCGTCCGTACTCCGCTGAAAAATTGTTTGTTATGATCTGGAACTCTCCGACCAGATCCTGGTTGTTAACAAAAAAAGCCGGACCCGAAATCGAAAGATCGTTGTTGTCTCCTCCATCTATGGTGAAGTTGTTCGATCTTGTGCGGTTCCCGTTAACCGACAGATCGGTTCCATTTACATTTGTGACGCCGGCGTTCCCAGGCACAACGCCCGGCACGAGCAAAGCCAGAGTGTCGATACCGCCGCCCGCTATATTTGACGGCAGCTCCGACACCTTTCGGCTTTCGATCGTTTGCGAGACCTGGACCTGTTCTCTCTGAATCAGTTCCTGACCGGTGGCTGTGACCGTCACCGTTTCGGTTATCTGGCCCGTCTGAAGAGCAGCATCAATAGTTGTTTCTTGCCCGATCGAAACGGTCACCTGCTGAAACTCCTGCTTTTTGAAGCCCGCCTTCTGAACGGTAACCAGATATTCGCCGGGTGTGAGCGAGGGGAAGGCATACAAGCCCTCGCCATTTGTCTTGGTTTTTGTCTCGACGCCTGTCGCGGCGCCTTTTGCGGTTACGTCGGCGCCCGGGATGACTGCGCCGCTTGGATCGGTGACCACTCCCTTAATCGATCCCGTCGTCGCTTGCGCGAAGGCGGTCACCACGGAAAAAGGCAAAGCTAATGAGGAGAGAATTAAGAAGATTGCTGACGAACTCAGCATCTTTATTCTGTGCAGTCGGTTCATATTGTCCTCCTTGTTCCCAACTTCCTGTAGGTGTAATCGGCCGGTCTGCCTGCGGCCGCGCGGGCTGCACGTAAATAGGACGCTATCTGCGTGCGCATGACAGCCAGCGTCAGCAACAAATATGCCCCGACGAGGTTGTTCGAATTAAGAACGCGTGTGATTGAATGGCGACTGCGGCGTTTAGCGGTTCCTACGCGCGTCAGAGTATCGGAGCCGTCTCAGACTTGTTGAAGCCGTGTTGCAGCTTCGGCTGTCTGAGCTTGAACTAGTTGTTCATCGAGTGTCTTAATCTCGATCCCATCAAAGAGGACTACGCCGTCCACCATCGTCAGAAGAACATCCGCGGAGGATGAGCTGAATACGATCGCCGATTCGGGATCGTAAACCGGTGTGTTATGAGGCTCGGTAAGTCGAATAGCAATAATATCCGCTTGCTTTCCAGCCTCTAGAGTTCCGGTCTTATCGGCGATACGAAGCGCCCTGGCCCCATCGAACGTCGCCAGCCGCAGTAACTCACGAGCGGAAGGAGACTGGAAATCTCGCGAGATCGATCGATGAATCAGGCCGCACATTCTCATTTCATCGATCATATCGAGCTTGTTGTTCGACGCGACGCTGTCGGTTCCAAGACCGACCGTCACTCCGCCGCTTTGAATCGTCCGCAGGGGCGCGACTCCGTGTCCGAGCTTCGCATTCGATTTGGGACAGTGCGCGACTCGCGCCTCATTTCGCGCAATCATGGATACGTCATCTTCATCAACGGTGACGCAGTGAATAAGAAGAGGTCCGCGCCGAAGAATATCCGTAGTCTCAAGATAGCTGATGGTAGACATGCCGGACGCTCGCCACGGAACCCCTCGCTCCGCCAGGCCGCTCGCGAATTCGCCCGCTCCGTCGCGAACCAGTCTTAATTCCTGCTCGGATTCCGCCGCGTGAATGCACACATCAAGCGACTCCCTTTCTGAATATTTGGCGACAAGCTCATACAACTCCGCGGAAACCGTGTACGGAGCATGCGGCGATACTCCGACCTTGACCCGCCCGGTCTCGCCTTGCTTCATCGTCTCGACTTTGTTCACTAGCTGCTCGAGGCTTTGATTCGCCGAAGCCGGATCGGGTCCGAACACTTCACGATAGGCGATGCCCCGCAATCCGCTGGATAACAGCGCCTCGAATGGAGCCGGCGAGTCACCCGTATCCGCAATAGTGGTTATACCTGCTCGAATTGCTTCGGCGGCGCCGAGCATTGCGGAAGCCGCCAGGTCCTCCGATCTGAGCCGTTCGTTTCTTGCCCGTGTGAGCTTCAATATCCAATCTCGAAACGGCAATCCCTCCAGGAAGCCGCGCATCACCGTGAGCTCGAGATGTGCATGAGCATTTACGAATCCGGGTAGAATGGCTGCATTTCCCAGATCGGTGATCTGAACGTCGCCTTCTTCAAACGGGAGATCGACGCGATGTCCTACCCAGGCGATGCGCTCATTGTCGATCACAACCGCACCCTTGCGAATGGGGGGCGAAGCGATGGGCAAGAGCCATTCGGCGGTGAACACTCTTCGATCAGACATCCCCTAAGCTTCCTTCCCTCGCGCTGGAGGGGTTCCGCTCCGAATTCTGCTTATCCAGATTTTGTATGATAGATAAGCGGCTCCTCCTATAGCGGCCGCTACGGCGGTGTCGCGCGCTTCGCGCCAGTTGCTGTTGGAGAGAAGCCAAACCGACAGTATCAACGCGGCGGCCGCGATCACGACTCCGCCATGAACCTTGAACTCGGTGGGAAGATCCTTACGGCGCCGCAACACAGGCAGCGCCGAGCACGTAACGCCATACGCGACCAATCTTGCGAGCGTGCTGATGGTGGCCGCGTAAACAAACGTTCCCGACAGCGCAAGAACAAGCATTATTGAGGCTGTAAGAAGTATCGCGGCGTGCGGAGTTCTGAATCTTGAATGGGTCGCCGCCAACACGCGCGGCAGTTCGCCTTGCTCAGCCATTGCGAATGGCAGCCGCGAGCCGCCAAGCAAAAGCACGTTCAGATTGCCTAGGATTGATATCAATGCACCCGCGGCGATTATCCGGCCTCCAATGAGGCCAAGAAAACGCGTACTGGCATCCGCCAACGGCCGTTCCGAAGCGCCAAGATCAGGAAGGGTTCCGACGCAAACTATCTGGAGCAGAATGTAGATCACCACCACCGTCGCTATGGCGATCAAAAGCGCCTGGGGCAAGTTTCGTCTGGGATCGTCGGCTTCGCCTGCCGGAATCACAGCCATCTCAAACCCGGTGAAGACGTATACTAGAATCAATACCGATTGAGAGAACGGCGCATAGCCGGGCCGCGGGCCCAGGGAGAAGGCGTCGCCACTCACAAAAAACAGGCCCGTTATGATGAACAGAATAATCAGAGCCAGCTTGCCGATCGTAAAGGCATTGCTGACCGAAGCCGCGTCACGCACGCCCACAACATTGATGCCCGTGAGACCTATGACGACGACTACGATGATTACGGAGCGCCATGTCAGCGTCACGGGCATACTTGCTCCAAGGATCACCAGCTTCGACGCCGCGACGCCCGAGGTCGCATCCTTCCAAAAGAACCCGACGTACTCGATCATCAAATTGAGGTTCGCGGCAAAGGATGTAAGCCTCGCCAGCCACATCAACCAGCCGACTTCAAATCCGATCGCGGGACCAAACGCCTCGCGCGCGTAAAGGTAAGGCCCTCCGGTGCCCGTGAAGCGGCCTCCGACCTCCGCAAAACAGAGAATGATCATCGTGACTACAAGCGCGCATGCGGCGAATGCAAAGATGCTATAGACGCCTATCAGACTGTACACTTTCGAAGGCAGTCCGAAGATTCCGGCGCCTACGATGCCGTTGATGGCAACCGCAACGAGGTCCCATCGGCGAAGACCTCTTACAAGACCCTGTCCATTTTTTTGCGCGGCGCCTGTCATTGTTGATAGAGATCAGATTTAGAATGGGCCGGCCGGCGTGATCGATGCGGCGCGCCAATACTAATATTCGGTTTCCTCACACACAACATATTTCCGACGCATATATTTTCGGAGCACTCCGCGACCTTTATCGGGAAACGCCGTCTGCGTTAGAATGACCAATCCCATACAGACCTGTTTCCACCCAGAGAGGAGAATTCACGTGAGTGAGAAAGTACAGATAGTGTGCAACAACAACGGCCCGCTCCGCGTTATCGGAGATTTTGAAATCAAGGACGCAGCCGGAAACGCCTTCGGTCTGGCCGGCCGTACGGTCATTTCGCTGTGCCGGTGCGGACACTCGGAGAACAAGCCGTTCTGCGACGGCTCACACGCGCGCGTGGGCTTCCAATCAACCGTTGAGGCGCGAGAGCTGCCGCCGCCCGCACCCAAACCGTAGAAGATTTTCATTGCGAAGCCGGCAGCGAGCAGCTAAGCGCTGATGGATAATTAGCTGACCTCCCTTAGACAATATGAAAAAAATCAGGATTGCCAATGGACAGGGTTTCTGGGGCGACTCGCTCGAAGCGCCTGTCGAGCTTGTTCGCCGCGGCCCAATCGATTACCTGACGCTCGACTATCTGGCCGAAGTGACCATGTCGATAATGCAGAAGCAGCGCTCGCGCGATCCTCGCGCCGGGTATGCTCGGGATTTCGTCGGCCTGATCGAGCGCATAACCCCGGATCTCGCCGAAAAAAACATTCGAGTCATAGCGAATGCCGGAGGCGTGAACTGTGAGTCTTGCCGCGACGCCGTCAGCGCAGTGATCAAAAGGCTCGGCTACGGCGGCAAGTTCAAAATAGGGGTTGTCGCGGGCGATGACATAATGGATCGATTGGATCAATTGATCGAACGCGGCAACGAGTTCAAGAATATGGACACCGGGCAGCCGCTCGCGGAAATGAGATCACAGGTTCAAAGCGCGAACGTCTATTTTGGAGCCCGCCCCGTGTCGGAGGCTTTGAACCAAGGCGCGCAAATTATCATTACGGGCCGCTGTACCGATTCGGGGCTGACTCTGGCTCCGATGATTCATGAATTCGGCTGGAGCGCCGGCGCATGGGATCTCCTGGCGGCTGGAACAATCGCGGGACACACAATCGAATGCGGAGCCCAGTGCACCGGCGGGAATTGCCTGATCGACTGGGAGACGATTCCGAACCTCGTCGACATCGGCTACCCAATCGTCGAAGCGGACCCCGACGGCAGCTTCGTCATCACCAAGCACGAAGGAACGGGCGGCCGCATCACAGTATCATCGGTCAAAGAGCAGCTCGTATATGAAATGGGTGATCCCCAAGAGTACATCACGCCGGATTGCGTCGCGGATTTCACGACGATCAATCTCGAACAGGACGGGCCGGATCGCGTCCGGTTCTCGGGAATCAAGGGGCGGCCCGCAACCGAGTTCTACAAGGTAAGCGTCAGCTACTCGGCGGGCTTCAAAGCGGTGGGCTCGCTTGTCTATGCGTGGCCCGACGCATATAAAAAAGCTCGAGTCGCCGATGGTATCTTGCGCGAAAGACTCGAACGCCTCGGATTGAAGTTCGAAGAGGTACTGACGGAGTTCCTCGGCGTTGATGCGTGTCACGGACCTCTTTCCGGCGATCCACCTCCCGATATGGCGGAAGTCGCGCTTCGAATCGGCGTCAGGTCGGCGGACAAATCAGCAGTCGAGCGATTCACCAGAGAGCTTGCTCCTCTGGTGTTGAACGGACCTCCGACGGTTACCGGATTCGCCAGCGGCCGCCCGAAGGTCGAAGAGATCGTCGCCTATTGGCCGGCTCTTATTAGAAAGACCGAAGTAGCGCCGCGGGTTTCCATAAGCGAGGCATGATCCTCCGAGGCTTTTATCCCAATGGCTAAGATAAAACTGATTCATATCGCGCACGCCAGATCGGGCGACAAGGGCGATACCGCTAACGTGGGCCTGATCGCTCGCGAGCCGTCGTTCTACCCGATCCTGGTCGAACAGGTCACCGCCGCTCGCGTCAAAGACCACTTTCGTGGAATCTGCCACGGAAACGTCGAGCGGTTCGAGATTCCCAACCTCGGCGCGTTGAACTTCCTGCTTCATAAGAGTCTCGACGGCGGCGGAACGATTTCGCTCAAGACCGACGCGCAGGGCAAGACCTACAGCTCCGCGTTGTTGCGAATGGAGATTGAGGTGGACGATCGTGTCGCCGGCGAGATCAAGGGCGCATAGCAGCGTCGAAGGCTAATCGAAATTAGATGGAAAGCCTGGTTACGTTCTCGCTGATTTTTCTTGTTGTATTCGTGATGAACGTAGTCCCGGCGTTCGCGCCGCCCACCTGGACGGTTCTGTCCTATGTAGCGGTTCGATATAGAACCAACGCGATCGTGCTCGCTCTGGTCGGAGCAGCCGCCGCAACCCTGGGCCGGCTCGTACTGGCGCGTTTGTCGACCATCCTGATTCGCAGGAAGCTGCTCAGCGAGAAGGCCCGCGCCAACGTCGATACGATAAGGCTCCAGCTCGAAGGCAGAAAGAAGATGACCGCGGGACTGGCGCTCTTTTATGCCTTCAGCCCGCTTCCATCCAATCACGTGTTCATAGCATACGGACTAACCGCGATGCGCCTGCGGCTTATTGCGGCGCCGTTTTTCGTCGGACGAACGGCGAGCTACACATTCTGGGCGCTCACGTCGTCCAGCGTAGCCCAGTGGACGGGCATTGGATCGGACAGGCAAGGCTTTTTCTTTAGCGTCTACTTCGTCATAGGCCAGATTTTCACGATCTTCACTGTGTATCTTTTTACGCGAATCGACTGGCAGGCGGCTTTCTCGGAAAAGAAACTGCGTTTGCTTAAGAAGAACTCTACGGCTGCCGGCGTGGCCGGCGGCAGCTTGCGGTGAACTGGAGACTCGAATGGCGGGCTATCAAAAGATACTCTATGCGGCTGAAAACGGAATCGCGCGCATTACTCTCAACCGTCCGGAGAAACGCAACGCTCTCGACAGCGAAGTAATAGCCGAAGTGACCGACGCGGTTCGAGCGAGCTCGACCGATCCGGACGTCCGAGTGGTTACAATCGCGGGAGCGGGCAAGGATTTTTCATCAGGCGCCGACCTGGCAGCTCTGCGACGCATCAGCGAAGCGACGATGATGGAGAATATTGCGGATGCGCGCGGCTTTGGCGATCTGTTCATCGAAATGCGCCGCCATCCCCGTCCAATAGTCGCCGCGGTGCGGGGCCGTGCTCTTGCCGGCGGCTGCGGTCTGGCGACCGCGTGCGACCTCATACTCGCATCCGAATCGGCCCAGTTCGGTTATCCCGAAGTCAACATCGGCTTCATACCCGCCATTGTGATGACCATTCTCAGGCGGTCGCTTTCGGAGAAGCGTGCATTTGAATTGATTACCAGAGGAGAAATTCTCTCTTCGCGTACGGCGCTCGATTTCGGACTGATCAATAGGGTATTCGCCGATGATGAATTCGACTCGGCCGTCGCTTCATACCTCGAGAGCCTGGCGGCAAAATCCGCTTCGGCTGTCAGCCTGTGCAAGAGCCTGCTTTATCACATTGACGGAATGTCATTCGAAACGGCTATAGAAGCCGGTGTCCAGCTTAACGCGATAACAAGAATGACGGACGATTGTAAGGCGGGTGTCGAGCGATTCTTGAAAAAATAAATCAAAAAGAAAAAACGCCGCTGAAGGTCCTCGCCTATGTTGCAAGCAATTGGTAGAACTCATCAGGCCGTGACCAATAGGCTATATCGGACAAATCACCAACAAGGCGAATGTTCTCTTGAGTCCATATATCAATACTGTCATCGAAAAGCGAGACCAATCGAAGCGGCTGCGGTGTTAGAAGTAGATGATTCAAGTCGTACCAGTTGGCGACAACATGGTCTACGATCCTACCTGCTGCCGCTTGGCTCCCGGTACTGAGGACATTTACTAACGAAGTTCGCTGCGGCATTCTAATATGAAAGTCTACCCTCCATGATTTTCCAGATCGTCCGATGAACGGCTCACCGCGTTCATGCTGAATCCCACGATCCGCAAGGAAATCATCAACCTCATCAGTGACGGATTCAACCGCTCTCGTCCGAAACGTAAACCATAGGTCGGCTATTCGTACCGCCGCCTGTCCTAAACGCGTTACGAGAGAACTGAGAGTGTTCATGTCGGCAACACGGAGGGTGAGCATCCCATGATATAGTTCTATTCCATGCGTGAGAGCAATATCATCAATCAACCGCTTTTGCTTTACGGTTTTCTTTTGAGAGATCGTCTGTGACTTGAGCCAATTGATAGATTCTCCGTAATCCGTGAGCACAGGCTGATTGGCGTTCCGAACGAGATACAAATCAATAATATCCCCATCTGGATACAAAAACGGTGTTCTGATTCGTGTATGCCCATTTACATCAACGCAGCTATATAGCTCGCCCAGTCCAGTTGCAAGATGTTCGCATGGCGTCGACATTAGGATCCCCCTATAAAAACATCCGCCTGAAATGGCGGCGGCATCATTACTCCGTGATGTTCTAGACGAAATGCCATGCAGAACTGTTGCCAGACCGCAACAGGATCGGTTATTGGGGCAGTTATATTTTCAGCAATAATGGCTTCCTTGTCCCGTGTGCGGTCGTTCCATACGTGAAGATGTCTATCTCCCCCGACGTTTGTACAAGAAAGATTATGATGATCTGAACCCATACAAAGGCCAAAGATACGGCCTAATCCCTTGTGGATCACCGAGTACCGAAGCTTGATAATGGACTCGTTGTAGCTACCCTGAATGAGATTGACTTCAACCGCGTGGTTATGGAGTCACGTGTACCGTTACTTCCACCGTCTTTTCGTTCGGAGCCGTACCGAAGGTCAACTTGAACTTAACATCGACTGCCCCCTTGACCTTGTTTGGAGCAAAGAAGGTGTGATGCGCCGGGCGGCCGTTACCCAGTACTACGCGGGCTGGATTCACAGCTCCGGCGGGAAGCGGAGAGGTTACCACGGCATTCTTAGAAGGCTTAATAGGTGTGTCGAATTTCACGCTCTTCCCCGCGGCTACCGCCGGTATGGCGGGAGCCGTAATCGGGTTGACGTTGATGATCAACTCCTGACACACGTTGGTACGCTGATCCGCCGTTAAGCGGACGTTGCCCGCCTGCGCGAGCCGATGAAATATGGGATGAGCCTCGGTGTAGGCAGCGCTGATCTGCAGCTTGTGAGGCACGGCTGCCGCTCCAGGCAGCTTCGGCGCCGTGAAGCGGAGTCCGTTGATGGCTGTCGGAGTAGCCGGAGCGCCTGGTTGATAAGCGATCTTGTACGTAGCCGTACTGTCTCCATCGATTTTTATGCGCACTTCTTCGGTTTCGAAGATGGGCTGCGTCGACGGCACGGACGTTTTGAACGCGGGCGCTTCGGCCTGAAACGTGACGACTAGCGGCTTGACTTTGATCTTCTTCATCTTCAAGAAGTCGAGCGGCGCTGCTCCTTGAAACACTACATCTTCGTCTGGACCCAATTCCCCGGGAACGTGCAGCGTGTAATCGCCGTCCTGCGAAGCGGCAAACAGCGCTCCGATCACGTTCTCGACTTTCTCGTTCATCGGTATGTACCAGTTCTCTCGAAACCGAATCTGGCCCCCGACAGCGGCGGGAATCGCGCCCGCGACTTTCTCAGGTCCGACGCCGCCTGGCAGTTCGACCGTGAGAAGCTCGAGAGCCTCCGATCTAAAAGAGAGGCCGCTGGCCACGTCGCCGGTCGGAGAATAGCTCCGATGCTGAATGAATCCATAGATAGCCGAGAATTGTCCGACGAAAATCTCGTTCGGGGTCGCGATCGCCAGCGACGAATACAGGTCGCCGGAGTTGAAGGCAGCGTCCTGCTCGAGCGGGATTCGCCGTTGATCGAGTCCGGCCCTGAAGAAGGACAGCCAGTAGATGCCAAGCAGCGGGAACCATGAGTCTCGATTGATGAATTTTGAGAGCACTCGTCCCCACGTCGTCGGAATCCGGCTGCTCCAGGCTTCATCCAGATTCAGACCAATGGTCGTGCTGATAACTTTGCGAATCTTTTCGAAGGCGGACACGTGCACTCCGACATTGTCGCCTGAAGCGAACTTGCCGCCGTTCAGCTTGACGCGCAGGTTGATCTTTCGAGCCGCGGTGTCCAGGTGATCAACCGTCGAGATCGCGGAGAATCCATCCTTGCTCACCGAAATCGGGGCTCCATCGGTGAAGGCATTCATCTGATCGCCGGTAACTCCGGCGGCGAAAGTGATGCTCTCGAGGTCGCCTCCCACCGTGCCGGTCACATCGGCCTGAGACGGCAGTTTATTCGCAGCCTTGCCGATGCCCCACACAATACCGGCTATGGCGCTGTCAATTGCCCCAACGCTGAAGTGTCTGGATATCTCCGAAGCGCTCTCATCCAGATCGCTGAATGAGAATCCGAGGCTGACCAACCACGGCAGCGGCATCGAATGAAAGAAGGGTCCCCAGCACGCATATTGAAAGACGTGGCGCATCTCGTGGTTTGCGACCGCCTCGCGATGCGTGAGCGGCTGCAAGTCCGCGTCGTCTGTTTTGGTCGCCAATACAGCCGCCGGCACGAGCACTTTTGCTTCATCCAACGTGGCTCCATCCGTGGTCTTGGCAGTCGAGATGATCGAGACTATGTCCACTTCCGAAGTGAGCAGGTGGTCAACGGGATCGGCGAGAAAGATATCGGCGCCCGTCACCTCGATTACACTTCCCCACGCCTCTTCGTATTCTCTTTGAAATAGCGTTCTGCTCATCGTCAGAAATACCGGCTTGTTCAAAGCGAACTTTGCGGCCGCTGCCGCCGCCGCAGCGGGCGCGGCCTGAACCGTGAATCGCAATTGCACCTTCGGAGCCGAGGCGTCGCCGTGCAACGTAGCAGCCGCGGGCGTAAATCGATTGACGGTCAGATTGGCCGTATGCGTAGCAGGCAATGCGCTGTCTACGACGGCGACCACTACAGGAGCAGCCGTAATCACTCGGGCAGCGGCAACGGCCGAATCAGACTTCAGTGTCAGTCGAATGATGTCGTTTTGATGAAGGTCGCCTGGACTGTCGCTCTTGACTTTGACGTGATCGCCGGGGGCGATGGGGTTCTCGCTTTCGAATTTCTTGCCCGCCGCCAACAGCGTCACAGTCACCGCCGTGCCGTTCGGGAATGCGGCGGCCGGCAGGGCGTCTCGGAGCGTAATCTTATTGGCGGTTGAGTCGACGGCGGTGATCATCGTAACGGAGTCGGTTGACAGCGCTTTCCTCACTCGCACCCAGTCTCCGGTAGAAAACTGCTTCGCCTTTCCCGCGGCTGTCGTGACCACCTGACTGGTAGTGTTGGTTCCGCCCGCCTGTTTCGACGCGTCGAGGTTCATCTGCTCGACGGTCACCGGCGCGTCATGAAGTCCCGCGTCGAGCGCGACAACCTGACAGTCCATCAACATCGACATCACGATTCGACGTTCGATAGTCACCGTCGCCGCGCCGGTGTTCTGTATAGCGAGCCCGTCGAATTTGCGCAGATCCACTACGTTTCCGACGTTGACGTGATCGCCGGCGGCGGTCTGGTTCGGAACAGCCGCGCCTGCCCCGTCCATCTTCACCACTTCGATCTTCGGATAGGAATTGGGCGCCGCGGGAGTCGGCAAGGGAGTAGCGAGAACGAGATCAAGCGCGGCTCGTTTTCTTTTGAGCGCGCTGGCGAAGTAGGTGCTGCCGCTCCTGATTCGGAGAAAGTCGCTTGCCGCAAACGGCGCTTGGTCGGCGGCCGCTGCCAGGCGGATCACATAGAACTCGGTCTGGTTGTCGGCGGTAACCCTATTGCGCTTGCCGTCGGGCATGAACTCTTCGACTTTGAGCGTGTCGACCGGAAACCCTTCGGGTATCTGCTGCGCGAAATGAATCGAGGTTCCGCGAACATAGGTTATGGTTCTGCCGATGAGATCGTTCTCTCTTTCGATTTTGACCAGGGCCGAATCGAGGCGCGCAATCTCGACGGCCGAACCGGGCAGCGGAGCAGGCAAGGCAGGAAATAGATCCATGGTAGTAGCGCCTACGGCAGTAATTCTTCTGGGAGTCTCCGTCGACGCATCTCCCGACTTGCGAACCGAGATCCAATCGTCAATCTCAAAAACGTCGGTCAGCGCGGCCCCGGCAGGCGCGGTAAAAGTTATGCCGCTCAACTGCAATCCCGCCGCGTCAACCGCGGCGGTTCCTGCCGCGAGGGTATTGCGCGCGCGAAATCTGTCGGCGGCGGTCTCCTGGCTGAATGCTATGTAGGTCGATGCATTACCGCAGACGAGCAGGTCTCGTTTGGAAGACTTTTCGAGACCTCGAAGCTCCGAGCCGCTTCCCCAGATTACGTTGCCCATCGTCCATACGCGGCCTCCGCTGTTGGTGAGGAACCCGTTCAGAACGAATGCGAGCGGCACGTTGAGCCGGTTCGAATATACCGGAGCGCTGAGATTGAATATGCTTGTGCGTTTGTACTTGTCCCATCCAGTAACCGGCCCGGAGTGCGGAGGCCACGCGGGGCGGACCAATGGAAACCACTGAATCGCCTCCGCCACGATGTTGAACATCTCGAGCTCGATGGAAACGGTAGTCAACTGGAGCGCCCATATCAGCCCCGAGATCCCGGTCAGTATAAGACCGTACCAGGAGTGACCGTTCGGATCGGAGCGATTGACCGGCTCGTGAGCGCACCAGTTATAGGCCGCTTCGGCGCTGATGTCGCGGCCGGGTCCTCCCGGAGCAGCGCGCGCGTATTTGCGCATCGAGGGCGGCGCCATCGACGCGGCGTCTCTACCGAACCACGTGTCCGCGCTCAGAAACTGCGCGGTCGCCGGATCGAGCCAACGGGAGCCGGCATGGAGAAGCCCGGTCGCCGGATCGCCGAACAGACTCGCATAAGCGGGAAGCCCTTCTTGAATAGGCGCGTCCGCTCCAAACGGCTCGCTCGCATCTACGGTCGTCAAGCAACCCGAGGCGTCTCCGATTGCCGTGAGCCTTCCGCTATGGGCGCGATGAAAGGTACGGCTGATTGCGTGATCGATCGTTCCATCTATACACGCGCCGCATTGAGCGCCCGTCCATAGATAGCTTCGGATGATTCGGCCGCTGTCGTCGGCGTCGGCCAGGCGATGACCTTGCAAGTCGGTTATGTAGTAAACACGTTCCGCGTCGGATTGGCGCGACACAAGCCGGCCAAATCCATCGTAGACGTATTCAATAATCCGGCCATCGGGCAGCTCAATCGAGCAGATCTGACCAAACCCATCGAAGCTGTAGCGAGTTACGCCCTCTTCGGTTTCTTTGCGGATGCGGCGGCCGGCGGAATCGTACTCGAAGCTTGCGCGGCCGGTTTCGGTCTCAGCCGATAAAATCATCGGTCCGTCCGCGTAGGTGAATCTCGCTCCCGGCTGAACTTCGGCGAGACGGCCGACATCGTCGTATTGGTAACAACGCTCCGGGCCTGTGCGGCTACGGATCAAACGGCCTGCATCGTCGTACCGGAACTGTTCTTCTCCCGCGCTGGTTATTCTGCCGTCGTCGTCATATTCAAACTGGTAGTCGGCGATCGCCGCGCCGATCGCGTCGAAGTGGGCGATGCGGTTGAGGCGGGGACGGCGGCCGCCCGCAAGCTCTTCCAACACGGCGGCCCCATTTGAATAGGTCAATCGAGAGAAGCCGGTTCGGACATTAGCTTCGCCCGTCAGATGTATGCGGCGGCCGCATCTCCACTCGATGCTCGATCCGTTTCGCGCGAGAATTAGATTCTCCGATGTCCCAGGATATCTGATCGCGGTGAGCGCTCCGCGATCGGACCATTCGAAACCCGCGGTCCACTCGAAGTTGTCGACGCGAACTATGATCTCGCGAGGACGGCGAGAAGAATCGACTCGAATAAGGGTCTCGGTTCGAGCTGTTCGCGCGGACATCTCGCGCCCGCCGGACGCAAACGAATAGCTTGCCAGTATCGAGTCTCTGTCGTGGACTTCGGTGAGATGTCCATCCGCGTTGTATCTGAAGAAGAGCCGTTTGCCGCCGGGATCCTCCGATTCACGCAGCCGTCCCGCCAGATCGTAGAGCTCGCGTCGGACTCCGCCGTTGGGCAACGGAATGTATTTCAGTCTGCGATCCGCGCGAATCTTATTCGGTTCCGACTCAGCCAATCGAGGCCGATACGCTGACACTTGCACTGGCAGGACCTCCATCGGGGAATGCCGACAACACGTCATCGAGCGCGGCTTCTATGTCGGAGATTACTTGCGGAACCTCTCCGCGAATGCGCGCGATTGCGTCGATCAGCGGTTGGAGCAACACCTCTATATCGAGCTTCGCTATGAGCTCGCTCAGCGGCTGAAGCGATTCGACGATCGGCGCGAGAATTGCGCTCGGCTTGAACTCGGCCAGTTCGGCTACCAGGGCATTGAAAGGCGCGGGATCCGGCAATAGCTCATCCACGATCTCTTCGAGATTCTGAATGAGCGCGTCGCGTAGACCGTTGATCTCTTCGACCAGAATCGACGGGTCGAACGCCTTAAGAGGTTTCTTGACCACGTCGAAGATCAGCTTCACTTCATCCTTGAAAGTGGCCGGGCTAAAAGCCAGCAACTGATCTTTCAGCGCCGCATGCAACTGTGACGCGAGGTCGACAATGGTAGCCGGAGTAACCGGGGTGAGGGCGTCCTCAACGCTGATTAGAAATTCATCAATGCCCGCAAGCAGCGCCGATTGAAGCCCTACGAGCTTGTGGCCGAGCTGATCGAAGAGATTGTTGATTTCGACGCGAGCCGGGGCCGGATCGAGATCGCGAAGAGCCTGTTTAAGAAGGGCGGCCGTGAACTCCGCTCCTCCAAGAAACGAGGGGATCAGCGCCTCAATGTCCTGAAGAGGACCAAACGCCCCGCGCAATTTTGAGAGATCGAGGCTCGCTTCTATGTTCACGGTTGCGCTGACGATGCCGGCCGCATCGGCCCCTTCGGGCACGATGCTCAGGGGATCGAGGTCGGGCAGCATCACAACCACGCGTCCCGCTGCGACGGCGTCTCCCGCTGAGAGCTGGGCGAGGTCGACAGCGGCGATGGCGACCGCGGCGTCTTGATAAGCCGCCTCGGCTTCCGCCAGACGTTCGCCGATCGTTCCCAGGTCGAACTCGAGTTGAATATCGGCAAGCCCGGAGGTTATGCGCAGCTCGAGATTAGCCGGATTGAGAGCATTCAATCTGCCGTGAAGCGCGTCGTGCAGCATTTTCGCCGCCGGTTCCAGAATCGAATCGTCGATGTGATTGACCGCCTGCGCGATCTGATGATGAAGCTCTATTACCGGCAGCAGCATGTCGCCGGGCCGCAGGCCGAACAATTCGTCTTCGGCCTGGACTACCGGCTTAAGCGCGTTCTGGAGCGCGCCGCTTCCCGCGGCAACCGCCGCCGGAGGGTGCAATCCGCCGCCGGCGTGCTGAGCGGCCGTCGACGCGTGTTGATCAAAGAGATGAATCAGCTTCTCCGGCGCTACCGCGTCGATAAGATCGGTTACCGGCTTGAACGCGGCTTCGAGCGGTTTGAAGATCAATTCCGGATCGAGAATGGCGTCGATCTTCGCGCTGAGCTCCGCGAACAGATGGGTGAGCGGCGCGAAGAGCTGCTCTATGTCGAGCGAGCGAATCGCGTCTTCGATGGGCTTCAACGCCTCGTGCAAAAGTTTCTTCAGTGAATCGGGGCCGAAAGTTCCGATGGCTTTCAACAGCTCGTCCGCGGGCTCGTCCAGTTTCGCGACAACACTTGCCGGATCGAGCAGCTTCAATTTGCCGGTCACCGACTCTATCGCCTTGGCGGCTTCCTGAATCAGCAGGGTCGGATCGATCTTCGCCAGAGCGTCGTTGAGCGGAGGGTTCACGGCCGCGGTCAGATCGATCGCGCGAAGAGTATTGGCTCCGAGTTTGAGCGCCGAGACGGCCGGGCCCGGCAGCGAAGAGAGATCCAATCCAGCGACGGTCTCTTTGAGCTTGTGAAGCTCGTCGATCACGACGCCCGCTGGTTCCGAAAGATCAAATGAATCGAGAGTCGCCTTGATCGAGTCGACCGCCGTCGAAACCTGATCCAGCGTCGGCTTCGCCTGATCCACCATGTTCTTGAGGCTGTCGATCGCCCCCGCGATCGTCGCGCGAACATTTTCAAGAAGCTGCTTCACCTGCGTGACTGCATCCTCGACGCCCTGCCATATCTCCTGCACCGCGCCTTTTACGGACTCGACCGAGAATTCGTGCAGCTTGTCCTCAATCTTCTGAAAGAAATCGTGAATCGGTTTTCGGAGAATGTCGGGATCGACTACGTCAAGGGCCGTGGCGATCTCACGGAGTTTGTCTTCGGCTTCCGCGGCAAGATCTCGAAACGGAAGAGACTCGATGGCAAGCAGAATGCGATGTTGAAAATCGATAAGGATCGCCCGCAATTCGCCGAGCGGACTGTCCGCCATGAAGGCCGCGATGCGGTCGCCAAGCCCGCGCATAGCCGCGCGAAGCTCGTCGGGGGTCGGCTCCCAATCCTCCAGGCCGGCGATAATGCCGTTGAGGTAATGCTTGACTCCGTCGATGAACGCGGTGAACTGGGGCGGGTTGACCGCCGGCGCCTTGAGCACCGCCTGATGCACGCTGTCGAACCCGCCGAAGTTGACTCGATTGAGATTGCCGAGCGTGACCGAGATCAACCGGTCCTTTGCGGCGCGAATGTCCACAAGCTCGCGCAGCTCGGCTTGCAGATCGATTTCAAGCCGCGGCCAGCTAATCGTCGCCCCGGCCGAAAACCTGGCGTTGATGCCGTGCCAGAAATTGAGCCGGGCGACGGGCGCGCCACGCCACAACGTCAGATCGGAACCGGCCGGAAGAACTTCGAACAACGGCTGGAGCGCGGCTTCCAGATGAGTTTCCGCTTCCTCGAAAATATCGTGCGGAATCCCAATCAATGCGCGGCTCAACAATCGAACAACCTCTTCCGGATGCGGAGCCGAGGAGTTCCACTTCAGCATCACTCCGAAAAGATCGAAGAATTCCGTGAGGCTCGACTGCGCCGACAGGACATCGCTGCCGGGCTTGAAGAGGTCTCCCGACTGATCGAGCACCTTCGTCAGCCCTTCTAGTACTGCCTGTTCGATATTGCCTGAAAATATTGCGTCCTTAAGCGGACCGAAGAACCCCAGCACTTCTTCAATGGCGCTTGCAACCGCTTTGAGATCGCCGATGGCTCCGGTGGGAAGCTTGGACATCAAGTCCTGAATCGGCGCGAGCAGTGAATCCAGGGCCGGAATCTCTTTGGCTTCTCCAGCAAGACTGGAAAGGTTTCCGAGCAATCCGCTGAGCGCGTTCGATGGATTGCCTCCGCTCTTTACAGTGTCGAGGAGCCCCTTGGTCTGCTTCACGATGCCCTCAACCTGAGCCGGCAGATCTTTCAGCTTGGCCAGATCTTCAGCGGAGACATTGATGGTAAGAGTCGCTGTCGCCATCACGCGCCTCCTTGGCCGGAATCAAAGGGATCGTAGAACAGCTTGAGGACTTCAATCTGTAGATCGAGCGCGCTGCGAGAGAATAGCTTGAACGTCGTAGCGACCCGGCCCTGTCCCGCGGCCGAAGCCAATCGCGAAAGCATCGCGGCCGGCAAGGCGACGCCGTCGCTGAGATACTGCTTCGGCGGCTTGAGGGGGTCGCCCACCACCGGAACGCTTCCCGTCAACAGGTTGGAAACCAGAATGCTCTCAGGACCTCGAACTTGTATGAGCGGCGGAGGAGGCGCCTCGACCGCATGAAAGAACTGAGTCAGGGGCCTGCCAATGCTGGTAATCAACGGATCGGGTATCCCCCATGACTTCCGCCCGTCGGTGCTGATGCGCGGAGGGCTCTCGTCGTCGCCTTCGCCGGTGAACCACAACAACTCTCCTTGATTGGCGCGAAGCGATACCCAGAGCGGCGCGCCTCCGCTGCTGACCGGCAGCGGCTTTTGCAGCTCGAACTCGGCCCAGCCGCTGAAACCCTTGCTCAGTTTTTTGCTCACAAGAGGACCGGCTATAGCGCCGGGCGCCGAAGCGGCGTCGTTTCGCAGCTCGACTACGGCTTCAGCGTCTTCAAGTACGCCGAGATAGAGCCGAACGCTCACGAGCGGAAGCAATGATCCGGGCGCCGTTCCCGAAGGCGGCAGAAACGGCAGCGCCACGGCTGCCGACAGATTCGTGTTCACCCGCAGCCCGCTTCCGGGAGGCGAGAGAGGCGGATCGGGCGAGCCGCCATTCAATTCACGGCCAAGCAGCTTCGCCGTAATTCTCATCGTGCTGTCCGCGATGCGGAGACCCGCGGGAGCTTCGAGCTTGAAATCGGTCCAATCGCCGCGCATCTGCACGACCGGAGGCTGCGCGGCGGCGGGAGTCACAACGTAGCGCGCTTCAACTTTCTTTTCCGTCACCTCCACCGAACAATCCGTGTCCGAATGAAATTTCAGCGGAACCGGAAGAGTCACCGCGCCAGGCCCCGCGCTCTTGAGCGCCTTCGCCATATGCTTTTGCGCGAGCGGCAGGAAGCTGACTTGCTGAACTCCCGATTCACTGAGAAGAAGCCCGGGGTGGTTCCACAGGCTGACATCGGCCCCGCCGCTATTGAGCGAGACAGTTAGATTGTTTGGAAGCGCGGATATGGTGACCGAGTTAATCGTTGGAGTCACAGCCGGAGAAACGGGGGCGAGCTTGTCAGCCGAATCCCCCTTGCCTAATTGAATGAGCCAGGCGCTGCCGAGCACGCTCGGCAACGTCAGAACATGACGCGAGCCGAAATCCTGTACCGCCATCCCCGCAAGCACCGGCCCATACATCGAATCGGCCTGAGGCTGATTGAAAAACGGAAAAGCGAATATGGGCGGGCCGACCGCGAAGCCGGAACCTTGCGGTGTTGCGATACGCACGACTACGCGAGCTCCCTCCGGCAGCGTGTAGTTGAGATCGATCTTTCGCAGCCGGGCCGGTTGGGACAACAAAAGAAACATGCCGTTTTTGTCGGCGGGCTCCGTCGGGGTGAACTGAACCTCGAGGTCCTTCTGTCCGGAGCGCAGACTTAGAGACGCGCTGGTGACCTCGATGTCATCCATGCCATGAAGCAATGGGATTCCCAATTCGCGCGAGACATCGCCGCCGGCCGCGAAATCGATCACGTCCACCTCGGCGGCGGCAATAGCCCCCAGCACGAGGCTTCGGAGATTGTTGTCCCCGATCGCCGGATCGTAAAGCAGAGTTTTTTTGGAAGCCTGGATCATGCTTGAACCAGCGGCACCGCTACCGAGCCGAGAAATGCGCCCGAGTGACCATCCGGCATCGCCATATGAATCGCCACGAATTCTACTCGGGTCGCGCCGAGGCTCCCGGTTGGAGCCGTGTAGTCGATGACAGTTTCCGGATCGGCAGCCGGAATAATTTTGAACCCGGTCTCGACTCCCGGATTGCCTGAAGCGATGACTCCTCGCTGACCGAACGGAAGGTCGCTCACTACTGTGACCGCAAGCCGCAACGGAGCCCTCGCGCCGGTGTTCGCGTCAACCAACCTCTTGCCCGAAAGCGAGCGCACGCGCACTCGCGTTCCACTTCCGGTGCGAACCGCCGGAATGTCCGTTCTTGCGTCGAGTGGAAGCACGGCAATGATGGGATCAACCGCGGCAATTTTTCCTCCGGATTCCGTAACGCTCGGAGGCCAGATGTTTGCCGCCGAGTCATACAGCAACTCGCCGGTGAAGAGTCCGCCGGTTAGCTCGCCCGGCATCGTGCCCTTCTGAAGCGCGAAGTCCAGGAGCTCAAACCCGGGATCGGGATTGGCGGTTTGAAACGCGCTGCCATCCCTGACGCCTCCCGCCCCGAGCGCGTGCGCCGATAGCGAGATGTCGTCGAGTATTAAGCCTCGCGCCGCGGTCACCGATGACGGCGTGTCATCCCGCGGCCGCATTGAAAACGCGAGTCGCGCGGTGAACTGAACGCGCAGGATACGGCGCAGGGTCGCGGAGACGGCGGGCGCGCCCATCGCAATCGCCGACTGCTCGCGCTCAAACACCGCGGGCCCGGTCAACGCATTGACCGAGACCGCTACCAGACCTTTCCCAGGATCAGGAGCCGCGCCCGGACTCTCCGCCGCTTTGAGATGGGTGCGTGACGCGAGGGCGTCGCCCACGATGGCGGTCAATTTTCTTTCGATCTCGCCAAGCATAAGCGCCCCTTGATGATTAACGATCTATCGGCTGAAGAACGATGGAAGTCGATCTTAAAGTTGTTGAGGCGAATTTCTGCTCGATGGTCTTTGTAGTCTCTTCGCGCAGACCGGACACCATCGAACTGGCGCTTGCAACGGCGGCTTCGGTTGCGCTCCTGCCCGTAGAGCTGATCTCGCCGCGCAGAAGCTTGATCGTATCGTTGATGCTGGTCGAAGTTCTCGCCTGCTGGTCGGCGATGGCCTGGACCAGTTCCGAGCGAAACTGTTGAGTGGTCTTCGACGTGGAATCCTGAATCTGACTCGAGATGTTCACAGCCGTAATCTGAGATTTCACTTCGTCGCTGACTTGAGTCGACAGGTTGCGCAGCGATTGAGTGACCGCCTTGTCAACCGTCGCGCTCAACCCGCTGAGCCTTCCATCGACCGTGGTTGCAATCCTCGTATCGAGATTCGCGGTCGCGGCATCCGCGGCCCCTTTGGCTCGCGCATCGAGCGTAGCTTCGATACTCAGCCGCGCCTGCGTCAACTGAGTCGTTACACTGGCGCCTATGCTGTCTTTGAGAGACGCCGAAGCCGTATCAACTGAAGTCTTGATATTCACCTGGACTTCTTGTCGCAGCGACGTGATCTGATTCTGAGTATCGGCGAGTTTCGAATCGAGCTTGGCTCCGAGCGCCGAGGTCTGCGTCTGCACCTGCGCGGCGATCGTAGTGGTGAGCTCCGATCTCAGGCCGGCGGCTACGTCAGTCGCGACGGCCGTTGCTCCGGCTTTGATCTGTTCGGGTACGTCGGCGAATCGCTGATTCAGGAGACCGGTTACGGTGGTGAGATTTTCCGCGCGCAGTGAGGTGACTGCGTCGTTGACTTTTTGCGAGGCTCCGTCGTTGATGCGCTTTTCGGCGGCGGCGACTTTTCCGGTCAACGATTGGTCGAGGTCGCTTCCTGATTTCGCCACAAGCGCGGTCAGTTCGGCGCGCACCTTGTCGGAGGAGGCCGCGCTCCCTGTCGCAACCGCGTCCTGTACGGCCTGTGCTTTTGTATCGATGCGGGTGTTCAAGCGGCCCTCAAGATCGGTGGAGAGTTTGGTCAGCCTGCCTTCGAGACCGCCGGGCCCGCTGACGCCGAGTGCGTCCGAAACGTCCTTCAATTTGAGCTGAACATCGAGGAGACGTACCGGGTTGCCGTCAATTCCCTTTAGATTATCGCGAAGCGTCTGCAAGTCGGTTACGGACTGCTGGATGCTGCTCACGTCGATCGGCTTTCCCTGTGCGTCGGTCAGGCTCTTGCGCAAATCCAGAACCGAGTTGACGCCGGTCTTCAAGGAGCCGAGCTGGGATGACAGGTCGGTGACCGACGTCCGCAGATTTTCCACGCCGGCAAAACGCGTATCGAAATCGCGAAGCGTCTTCCCGCGATCCGCGTCGGCCACCGCGAACCCATCGAGTTGCCGCCGCATTCCTTCGGTCAGAGTAGTCAATTGCGCTACTTGAGCAGACAGCCCGCGCAGCTTCTGATCCATATCGGCGAGCACGAGCCGCGTGGAGACACCTGCTCCGCCTCCGTCGGCGAGCGTGGTCTGAAGGTTCGGTTCGAGCCACGGAGAGGACACCTGCCCGAGATGCTCGTGAACAAGCGGCGCGAAGTGCTGATCGAGCGAGCTTTGCACGGTCTCTTCCTGGGCCTGGTCAATCTTCAGCGCTTCCGTCAACACGCGTACGAGCGTGTTCCACTCATCGGCTTCGATCGACATGCCGCGCGTCTTCTTGCCGATAAGCGAAAGATCCTGGACCAACCCCGCTATTTTTTGCAGTTGATTGTCGGCCATCGCGTCACCTCACTCCGCGGTCCGGATGTAAAAAAAAAGAAGCTCTCCAGTTCCGCGAAAGACTGAAGATCGCCTGTAGGCGCGGGCACGGAGGCAGCACGGAGGCCCGCCCCTACATTGCATATGAATGACTCCCTGATATCAAAAATAATCTCTTAAGCGAGCCCTTCGGGAACGTCACCCATCAACTTACCTCTTTAACGCGAGCAGGCCTCCGCCGAGGTTCCGGTCGAGCACGCGATGATGCTCCAACTCGCTCGCATAGCTCGTCGAAGTCTGTGATTTATGCAGATCCAACGCCGTCGACAGAGACTTGACCTGATCGGAGCCCGCGAACGCCGGGTCGCTCTGCTTTTCGTCGAGGAGCGCTTCGAACTTCGTCGAGATCTGCACTGCCGAGTTGCGCACGTCCCGGCCGTATTGAGTCGGGGACGACGTAATGGCTTTAGTCAGGTTGTCGATCGGATCCAGGAGCTCCTTTCCTTTCGGCGAAGCCGGATCAACCTTGGCGGTCTGAAGCACGTCGATCACCTGCTGGCGAAGGCGGTCGGCCTGAATCTGCCGCTGCAGCTCGGCCATCGCGCTGCTCAACGTATTCAGCAGCTCGCGAAAATTGCTGGTTATCTCATCGAACTTCGCGACGTATTCAGGGTGTGAATGCCCGACCGGACTCACCAACTGCATCGACTCGCCGAATGCGTTCGCGAGATCACGCACCGATGAGCCAAGTCCGTTCCAGTCCTGTGACAGAATCGCCTCGCCCGGATGTTTGTTGGTCAGAAGCGTCACCGTCTCGGCGACCGAGCGAGCGATACCGCGCACGGGGGTGAGGTTCGCTTCGGGTACTTCTTCGATCGGAGTATCACGGAACTGAGACGGATCGATCAGCACCGAAATCTTCGTGTCTCCCGTAGGCAGAACGCGAATGGGCCGCCGAATAACCGGAAGCGCAAGATTCGGATGCCGCACGGTTATTTCATACGCACCCGGATCCAGCTTTGGAATACGCGTAGTTCCGTCCAGAAACGGCTTCGCTTCTTTGACGATATTCCGGGTAATCGGGTCACGAACCTCGACCGTTAGATCGCGATTGACTGCCGCGAACCCGAGAATGTTCATCGTGAGATCGCCCATAGCTCAAACACCTTTCCGGCCGCTCAACGGCCGAACGGAAAATCGATTTCCCAGAAGAAGGTTACGTTTTCGCCGGCGCGCATCGCGACCGGTTCGAATACCACCTGGTTATAGAGATCGTCGCCCGCAAGCAAGCCCGCTTCGGTGACGTTCTCGAGATCGACAACGGGCTTGAAGACCGCCGTGACCGAGACCTGAATGTTATCCGGTTTGTCGGTAGCGATCTTAAAACTGCCGTTGCTCAAGGGGCTGCCGAGCGCGGCTGCCGGAATGCTGTCTTTAGGCGGAGTTAAGGAGGTGAGTTCCGCCGTGCCGGCTTCGAGAGCAAACCCGACCCGAATTTGATCGATGGGCTTGGCTCCGTCAACCCCCGCAAACAAACGCGCGATTACTCCCGCGCCTTTTCGCAGAACCATGTTCGAAGCGTGTCTCGTCGCCGTCACTTCGCCATCAGCCGATCTCACGGTCAGGTTCAGCCTGCCGCGGATCTTATTATTGTTTCCAGTTGCGTCTTTCATATAACTCGACCGTCCCTGTTGAAAGCGCTGCCCTATATTCAATGCCGTGCTATCCGAATCGCGAGCCGCCGAGCGGCGAGCTTCCGAAGCGGCCTCCAAGCTCGAATCGGTCGATGCCCGCCGGACCCTGCTCCGGATCGATAATTATCCAGGAGACTTGAGCGCGCACCTTCTGTCTTTGAATATCGCGAAACGGCTCGAACACAGTCCGCGCGCTCACTCCAGCCGCGTGCAGCTCGAGAATGGAGTCGCGCAGACCTTCTGCGATCTGTTCGTAGGCGGGCACGTCGAGAGCCAGATCCAGATCCTGAGGCTCGCGAACTATGCATCGCGGCACGTGCACCTCGAAGGCGGCGGGTTCGGTCTCCGTCCACTCCATCTCTAATTGCGCTACGGTTCCCGACGGGAAGAGAGCTTCGTCGAAGAAAGTCTGATCGAACACGCCTTCACGAAGATCGTCGCCCGCTATCGAAAAGAAGAAGTGATCGAGGCCCTTTACGCCGTAGAATCCCGCCGAAAGATTGACCCATTCGTTTGGACCCCGCGCGAGGCGAGGCAGCAACGGCTTTGGATCAAACTGCTCTTTGAGCAGCGGAGCGCCGAAAGTGAAACCGCTCGTGCTGAAGAGCGACGCTGTGGCATCGCGGCCATTGCGCGCGGCGGCGGCCAGCCTGGGATTTTGCGAATCCGCGGATTCCGAGACCGACAACTCGAGAGTGTCTCCGAAACGAAGCGTCTCCATGAATCCGATCAGATCGCCGGTCGTCAGATTCACCAGGATGGGAACCGAGGTTCGACGGCCTTGAACACCGCTTATCGCGAATCGCGCCAGCGTGTCGCTGAGCCCTCGATTGATTTCCTGCCATCGATACAGATAAGGAACCTTGCCGCCGCGCGCCGCCAGTCCGCTGCTGCGCCTCACAATCCGCGGATTTTCCAGCAACCGCAGAGGACGAAAGAGCGGGCGATCGGCCGGAGGCTCATATGCCTGTTCAAGCGTCACATTCCGCAAGCCGAGCATAAACGTGCTCGAGAGCACGCGCTCGCAACGGCTTATGTAATCGTAGACGAATTGCTTTATCTCATTAGGCCCGGTTGCGCCTTCGAGCAGCGCCGGCGCGAGCGCGATGAGCCGCTCGCGAAACGTCGGCAGAGTCTCCCACGCGAGCCGCTTGATTCCGAGCAGCGCGGCCAGCTTCTCCGCGTCTTCCAACCTGTAGACCGACTCGATCCAGTGGCTCTGGCGAACGCGGTCGAGATCCTCCTGGAAGATCTCCATCTCCATAGCCGCGATGTCCAGCAGCGCCGTCAGTATCGAATCCGCCGCGATCGAGTAGGCCGGCGGCAGCAGATCCTGCAAACGTTTGAGGTGATTCATCAGCTCACCTCCACCGAAATTACGGAGAACGATTGAAGCGGCTGAACCGTGAACGCCGCGCCGCCCTGCGCCACCTGCACGAACTGATCCTGCGAGGCGAAGGTCACCTGCAAGTGCAGCGGATCGATGGCGTATTTCGTGTCATCGCGCAGCGCGGTGAGCAATGCCGCGGCGTCAATAGTCGTTCCGGGCGACAGACTGGTGAAGAGCTGTTTGAGCTTCGAGGTGATCTGCGTCTTTACCTGATCGGCTGAAACACCCGCGACCGCCGCGGCCTGAAGCGTCGCGCGCACTTCGACCGGTATGCTCTGCCCGCCGCTTGCCGTCGGCTTATCGTATTGATCGGCCTCAAACGCTATGTCCTCGGGCGTGATCTGTACGGCGGCGCCGGTTGGCGTCGCAAAGTCGGCTCCGGCCGAACCCGGAGAGCCGCCCTTCGCCGCAAGCGTGAGAACGGCGTCGACCACTCGATCATCGGCCAGCAACGCGGCTACAAGCGGCCGCACTCGGATCGCCTCTCCGACGCCTTTTTTCTTGATCTCGGCTGCCAGGCGCTCGCGAACGGACTTATGAACCTGTTCGACTATAGACGGCGCGAGAAAGCCTCCAGCGAGTACAAGCTTGACCGCGATCCGCAGGCTGACGCTCGCCGCGGGCTCTTTGATTACGTGAATGCCCGCCGGTCTCAGCTTTTCGATGGCTTCCAACACCGCCGGCGGCAAGACTCCCGGAGCCGGAGGCGGATCGGTGAGGCTTATCGAAAGCTTGATCTCGCCCGGAACGCCGTTCGGCATCTCGATCAGTCCAACATCTCGCACATCCGGCAACTGGAACAGGCCGTTTACAATTGCTTCGACGGTGCCGCGGTTGCTTCCAAGCAACGCCACACGGGCGCGGGCCCGCAGCTCCTGGTCGGTCTCATCATCGCTCACGCGGGTCGTAGGTTTTTCGTTGGTGACCTGATCGATGCCGGCAATCACTTTTTGAACAACCTGAAGAACGCCCGCATCAACGGGAGGCGTGCTTTTCGATGCGCCGCGCACGCGGACCTCGGCTACGGATTCACCCGCGAGCATCTCTCGAGTCTCGATTGTCTCGTAACGGATCTTGTCGCCTTTATCGGTTATCGGCGTGCCCGCGGGAATGGTTATATCTCCACGCAAACCCGCGAGGCGCCTGAACGTCACCGAGCCAGTGGGTCCTCCGGCGCGAAAGCGCTGGTATCCCAGCAGCGCGACTACTCGATCGAGCGACGATCCCGTCGCGGTTTCGAGAAAGGCGGAGTCATACGCGAGATTGAGCTGCGCATACAACAGCGCAAGCTCCTTGCTGACGGCTTCCAATACCGTCCGCACGACGCTGCCGATGTTCAGGTCGTTGACGACGACCGGATCGGTGGTGCGCGGATAGTAGTTTACCGAGATGCTTGTTCCCGGCGCGGGCTTCCTGCCGAAGGGCAGAAATCTTATTCGGTTCAAGTCCTCAAGGTCCTGCGGGTTCGGAACCAGCTCATAATCGTTCAGCGAGAACGTATACGGAATCGGCGGATCGTCCTCGCTCACGGCCGCGATAAAGCCACTCAGATGAGACACGCGGCGCACCGGGCGCCGCAGAAGCACCACGTCCGGAACAACCACCGGCCTCGCCGTCGGATCGTAGTCGATGGGATGCGTCTCACCCGTCACGCCCTGCGTGAGATTGGTAAGAACATCGCGAACTACATCCGGATAAATTCGATTGATAAAAGTCACAGTTTCACTTCCAGCGCGAGACTGAGCGGCGTGTCGTCATTTCTCGGCACGACCGAAAATCCAATGCGTATCGTGTCAGGCGCATCCGGCGTCGTCGCGATCGTCAAATCGAGAATCTGACTGAGACGAGGCTCTTGCGCGAGCGCTTCCAGCGTAAACATGCGCGCGAGATTCCGGGCCGTGTCGTTGTTCTCGCGGCCTATCAACTCAACGAGCCGGCTTCCATATTGCGGATGGCCCAGGCCTTCCAACGATCCTTGCGGAGTCACGAGCCGGAGTATTAATGCCTGCGCCAGATTCGATCTGCCTTGCGATACTCCGATATCGCGAATGTCTCCGGTGACTGCCGCTGATCGGAGACCGCCGCGACCGCCTGGTACGACCGATAGATCGACGCTTCCCCAGGAGTCCGCGAATTCCAGAGGCACGCTTCCGGCCGTACCGCTGTATGCGGTAACGGCGATATCGCGTCCAAGCACGTCATAGGTCTTCGGTTTGGGCGCCATCAGCCTCCAATAAAAACGGTTCCGGCGGCGATCACCGTTCCAACCGGACTATCCGCGGGATCATTGCACGTGTTGGCGGTGTCGCCGTTGCGAGCGGCCGACTTGCCCCCGATCTTCACGGTCGCGCTGCCCATCTGAATCGTTCCGGAGTTAGAAGGAGGCGATTGAAAGCTGACTCCCGGCGGCGTCGCAATATGCGAAGGCGTGTTTGTAGCCTTCGACCCGACTACTGCCGCGGGCTGACCGCCTATTTTCACGGAGCTCACCAGTCCTCCGTCGATCTGACCCGTGAACGGGTGCGGCAGCGGCGTAGGAACCTGGGCCGGACCGGCGGGCACAATCACGATGTGCGTGTCGGTCGCCATAATCTGGTCGTTTGCTTTTGCCGCCGGCTGTCCCATGTTTATCCTGTCGCGGCTTCGTGCTGTCGCGAACTTCGTGCTGTTGCGAGCCTGCTAATTAATATCTACTTCGGAGCCCGCGATCTTCACGGTGCTGTCGGCCGAAACTTCGACCTTCGCTCCTTTGAGCGTCAAAGTCCCCGACGCCTGAATCGTTATATCGCCGCTTTGTTCGACGAGGATTTTCGAATCTCCGATCTTCAGCTCGGCCTGTCCATCCGAGGAGCTCGATTGAGTGAGATTGAGCTGCACGTCTCCGGTTACGATGTGGACGCCGCCGTCGTCTATGTTGAGCTCGATCTTCACTGTTCCGTCGAGCATGAGTTTGATCGCGCGAGTTCCGTCGCCGGGAGTGGTCACGCGAAATTCAATGCGCTTATCGGATGATGTCTCATCGCCGGGCAGCAATGCGGCGAACTCTCCCGGTCCGTGCCGCGGCGGATCGACGTCTTCGCTGTAGAGCCTTCCAACGACTACAGGGTTGTGAAGATCGCCGCCCGCGAAGACAATTACGACAAGGTCCTTCTCGCGGGGCAGGGCTACTGTTCCGATCAGCCCTGTTGCAATCGGCACCTTAGGAAGAACGATTCCGCTGTCACGCAGCTCGACCGTGCACGCGTAGAATTTGTCGCCGTTCGAGCCGTGCACCGACTTAACGACACCGAGATTCGCATAGCAGCGCTGAGCTGCTTCGTGACGCGCAATCTGACTTATGGTGTTAACAACTCGGTGCATATTTTAGAGGAGACCTCCGATTGAGCCGGCCAGCGAGCCCAACAATGCCATCGGGTCGAATGTGTCTCCGCCCTTATAAAAATGGGCTTGAGTTCGACCGCCTCTTCTCCCGAGCGAATGTTGAATTCGATAAATAAACAACGGGTTTGAAGGCAGGCCGTCAGGCAAATCCTGAATCTCCAAAATCGTTCCCGGCCGCAGATCGGGCTGCAAGAACGCCTCCATCTTTCCGCTCTCACGGCTGTTGTTATAGGTTCGCTGCAGCGACGCGGCCGCGGACGATGCGCCTGCCGCCGTGCGAAGAGCCGGTTCCGAAAACCAGCGGCTGGTTGCGGACGGACCATCGGGCGGGCTGCCTCCGAAAAAATCCGTCGTGGGCCGCAGCGCTTCGGGCGATGAAGTCGAGCCCGCGCCGCTCTCTCCGACACCCACAAACGATGTGATGGGCGCGTCCAGCTTCCATTGCCGGATGTTCAGAATCTCGCGTCCGTATTTGAGCGCGACATCGGCCTCACTCGCGTTCACCACAACGGATTCGACTTCATTCTCGTTCGAAACGCGAGCCATCGCCCCGCTCCAGCCGCACACGCGAGCGGTATGCTGCCACGCCGTGCGGGAAGGATCGGCCGCGTAAAACGTGAGCGAGACTCCATCCTCGATGCTGCCCGTGTCGACCCCGCCGTCGTCGCACAGGCTTCGAACGACATTACCCGCCGTAATCTGTTCATAGGTTGCGGCGGGCCGGAATCGTGCGAGCAATGCGCCGGCGTTGACCACGCAGACGACGATATCGGAAAAGCTCCTGCCAATCGATGCGATCTGTCCCGTGAATACCTTTTCGTTTTTTTCGCCGCTGTCCAGAGTCAATTCCGCCGGACCTCCGATGTCGGCCGAGATCGGAGCCGCCGCCGGAAGCCGGACGTTGAGCACGTCGATCAGCGGCGCCGCTTCAAGCGTCAGATCGAGTTGCAGCAGTTGATTGGTCCACTGCTGCGATCCAAGATTGAGCGTATATCCCGGTTGAAGCAGTGAAGTCATCCCGTCAGCCCCTTAATCATGCCCGCCAAATCCTTAACAGCCGATCCTGCCGATCCGAGCTCGCCGACCTTATCGACTACGGGTTTGATCGGATTTCCTATGTTTGCAAGGTCACCCAGATTCGCCAGCGCCGCGAGCTGCTGCACCGCGTTGATGGCCGCGTCGGCCGCGTCCATTATCGCGCCCGCGGCATTCCCTATATCGTCGAGCAGACCGCCGAGCGCTCCCGGATCAAAACCGAGATCGCCGAGCCCGAATCCATCCAGGCCGCCGAAGGAACTCAGCTCGGCGGGAGGCGGCAACGGCGGGCTTTCGGCAAGCGAGATGCAGTACGCGATCTGCCCCGCGAGCCCGACCTGTTGTTCCGCTCGAAAAGATTCCATCACCATCTTGTCTATCGAGAGCGCCGTAGTGATATCCGCGGTGAACGTGACTTCGTCGCCGGCCGCTGCTTTCTCCTGAAGCTTTTTCAGATCATCGTCAGCGGTTGCCGGAAGCAGATACCCCGTCAGCACCACTCGGTGGGAACGGCGACCGAGCTTCTGATGCAGGGTTCCGTCAAGCGAGGCGACCTTCTGCCGAACGTAGTCCTGATCGGTCTCCTGCCGAATGTACTGCACGGCTTTCAACTCGACGTCGTCGATCATCGGAGTGGCCATCGCTTAATACTCCACGTCAATGCCGAGCTGCGAGGCAGCCTGCGCCAGTCGATCCGCCATCTCGTCTAAAAAACTCTCGGGATCGCCGAGCTCAATTTCCGGCGAGTCTTCATAATCGCGCGGCCTCTGAATTTCTTGGGCGTAGTCGTTCCTCGACGGCTGCATCGACGCGGGCAGCGTTGCAAGCAGGGCTCGCGAATCAAGCGAATAGGAATAAGCCGATTCAGCGGCGCCGGGTTTACCCGACGACGAACCGATTGATTCAAAGATCGGCGAGCGCGACGGCGCCTTTTCCATTTCGGGCGCCGACCAGTCGCCTGCTGAAGGGGAGATGTAAGGCTCTGGCTGAACAACGGGCTGCGCGGACCGAGATCCGCTCGAAGCCTGCGACGAAACCGGTCGAGCTGAATCGATGGTTTTCGGAGCCGTGGTTTTCGGCTCGTGCATTGCCGGGTTCGATTCATTCATGGCGGGCTTGATGTTGGACTTGATGTCGCGTCGTGAGGGCACTGACTGCGCGGCGTCTTGATGCAACGATAGCGGCTCGATCTGAGGCTGAGGTATCGAAGATTGCGCGCTGATAATCGGAATCGGCGTTTCTCGCGCCGCCTCTTCGAGGTTCATGCTCGCGGTTTCAACACCTGCCGACCTGGAGCCTGATCCCTGAGCAGCCGGAGTAATCACCGCCTCGGATTGTCCTGCCGCATCCGACGGTTTCTTCTCGGCGCCCCCTGCTAAATTCGAAGCTGGGTTCGAAGCCTGAGACGTTTTTGAATCCCGGTAAGAGACGCGAAAGCGACCGCTTGATTCGCGACTCGCAATTTTCTTCAGGTCGACCCCGCTTTTTGAAGCGCTCGCAGCCGGACGCTTATCGCCTTCACGAACAAGCATCTTTTCGCGTTGATCTGATGCCGCTCCGACAACCGGAGATCGAAGGTCTTGCGGCTCTACTGAGACTTCGCGCTCCCCGGTTTCGCTAGCCTCAATTGATTCCAGCTCACGCGGCTGTACTGTTTCACCTGTTTCACCGGACGCTTTGTCGACGCGATTCGGTGGAGAGGTCGCGTCGTCTAAGACCTGAGAGAGAATCTCCGACGATTCGGGCGCCTGCATGACCGGCTGATCCGGAACAATCAATATTTTCGTGAGACCCGGCGACTCGATTTGCGCGGAGAGACCTCGATTGACTGTTGGGGCCGCCTCCCTCTCGTGATCGGCTTGATCATTTTGAGTTCGTCGAACCGCGTACCACAGAGCCTCGACCTCATCCGCTGAACGTTGATCGAAGTGCTCGGGCGCCAGAGCCATGCTCCGGCATAACTCAAGCGTGACGATGGAAAGGGTCCTCGCGTCAAAAGGAAGAGCCTCGCGTCCATCCGGCGAGTTGTACCATCTGGCCAGCTCGAACAGCAGTGATAGGAACTCGTTATCGCGCGGGAGGTCGGCGGTATCGGCCAGGCTCACTCTAACGAATTCGCGTATCAAGAAAGCCTCGCCCGCCGCCGCGAAGCGCGACAGCACCCGCTTGTCGCGCCATTGCAGAGGGCGAAGCCGGTACTCGGCTCCTTGCAGCTCGATACGAACGCAATCGGCCCGACAATCCACCTCAAAGGACCAACTGCGCTCGCCGGCTGTGATCCGCAGATTCTGTGCATCGACCTGAGGCCGCATTGAAATTATTCTTCTCTAACCCGGGTGGCGGTGAACGAGTAAATGGTCTCGCCGTAGCCCTGCGACGCCATACCGAACGATTTGTCTTCTATATAGCAGGAGTCAAAAGTCACCTTGCGCGTGGTGTCGCGGTGCTTCAGCGTGGCGCTGATCGAGAACTCGGTGTCCTTCTGCAGGAGATCGTCGAGGGTCTTGTTCCCGGAAGCCACGCGGAGCTTGCCGTTGACGGACTTGAGGCCAAAGTAGACGGCGATTCTCTCGTCGCTGCCGATCGCGCCGACGCTCTGGCGGTTTTTGACCATGACGTATTCAATGGACTGCAAACCTTCGATCGTCTCCTGGTTGACCTTTACTTCGGAAGCAAACGCACTATAAATCTCTGGCATGAATTCCTCCTGAGTCTTCGAGCACTCTCAGAGACGGCGATCAGTTCTTCACCAGGATCGTCGCGTAGATGTAGTCAATCGCGCGAACCGGCCGCACCGCGATGTCCACTCGCACAATGCCGTTGGCGAAGTCGTCTTGAGTCGAATAAACGTCAACCCGGTGAGACGGGTCCTTGCCGTCGGTGCTGGGAACGATGGCTCCGTCGCGCTCCATCTGCAGGAACATCGCGATGATCTGCTGTCTTAACGCATTGCGCGCGCCTTCATTGTTGAGCAGTCCAATATAGACGCTGGCGATTGCCTGCACTTCTCGCACGGACTTATTCGCGGTTCGCTGGACGTTGATCTGCCTGCCGCTGGTCAGCAAGCCTTTCACCACTATCGTGCCGCGCTTTCGCTTCTCGTTGATGGCGACGATGTTGTCGTTGATCAACTGGGTCAACTGAGAATCCGTGTAGTGTCCGGCCGGGCCGTCCAGGCTGGCAATCGTCTTGAACGTAGGCGATTGAAAGTAGTCCTGGCGGGCGAGCAGGCCTGCTAAAGGGCCTTCGGTTCCCGCCGGAGTCGAAAGCACGAAGTAGTCGCTGCGAACGTCGTTGGCGTGATCGATTATCGCCGGAACGCCGGTCTTCATCTCGGCGGCGGTAACCGAGGCAAGACCGATTCGGTTCCGCGCGACTCCGGCCATCTTCTCGCAATGCGCGACCACCGATTTGTGCACGGCCCGTATTCCGGCATTGTCGAGTTGATTGGCGACCGAAGCGATCACCAGATCCACTTCCTCGGCGGATTCAAGTCGATCAAGCGCGCTCTGATAGTCGTCAACCAGCGGAGACGCGCCGCCGGTCAACGTCGAGGGCCTCACCATATTCACTGGGAAGTTATTTGTGTGGGTACGAACAAACAGATCGTGCGCTCGAATCAGGGTCGACGATTGAAGCAGGTGCGGCAGGTAATTTACGTCCTCCGGATCGAGGCTGGCATCCGGATAATTTTCTCGCTCCTGATCGTCGAGGAAGACCTTGACCGCTACGACGCCGGTAGCGCCATCCTGCGTCGACACGCCTCGAGTCAGGCTTACGGCGATGTTTCCATCTACGCCTGGGGCCGGAACGATCTCGAGCAGCGGTTGATCGCCCGAGTCGCCGTTCAGGAACAGAGCCAACCCTCGTCCGCGGCCGCCTTGCAGTCTCGTCTCACCGGCATCCGGCAACTGCGTCGCGCCGCCCACGGCGCTGAAGCTGACTACGGGGTCGGTGATCGCCGCGATCGCATCCATATTCGCGAGGTTTGCATACTCGCGATTGTCCGCGCCTTCGGTGATCAACTCGATTGTGACGCGGCGCGCCAGGGCTGTTGAGGCTATGGCGACGGGCGGCGCCGCTCCGCGCGATATAGCCGTTACGTCCGCATCCGATTTCAATCCGGCTACTACATCGGCCACGGTCGTGAACGGCCCAAGAGTCCTCGGCAATCCGACCGCGGGAGTGACAATCACATTGAACGTAGTCGGGCCGGCAGCCGCGACGCTCACCCGGATTGCGCTTCCATCGGCGCCCGCCTGATTGGCTTGAATCTCGAGACTCGGCGCGCTCGCGGCGCCGAGGAGCTGTAAAGCCGCCTGCCCGTCTCTCACTCGGATCGCCGTCTGGTTGCCGGCCGCGCCCGCTCGTTTTGCCTGAACCAGGACCACGTCCGCGGCGCCCGCTTTCAATTTTGCACTCGCGGACTGCGCGTCGGATTTGATCAGAGGCGTCTTGGCAATCGTGAGCGGAAGCCCGGTTTGGAAGAGCGTGTCGACGGCGACCAGCACGCGCGACCCATTGTTTATACGATCGAAGAAGTAGTCCGGGCTTTCGTCATCAAGGACAAGATTCTTGAAAGTCTCGATCGACTGGCCGTTGAGGAATACTTCGAGATTGACGTACTTGATGCCCGCGCCGGAAAGCGTCTTTACCTGCGAGACCTGAATCGCGAGGCCGTTGCCCCACGCTCCTTCGGCCCGAGCTATCAATGTTATTTTCTTATCGCCGTCGCCGTCGATGAGATCGATCGAAGCCCGTTGTCCGCGCCCCGGCTGTGTGCGTGCAATGAAAATTTCCGACACTCCATTGGTAAACGCCGATCGCACCTCCGGCATGGAGTACCGAGTCGCGGAGCCAAAGACGTCGACCAGCTCACCCATATTACCGACCGGTGTAGGCGTGATGGGACCGCGTTCCGCTACGCCAATCACACCAAGAATGCCGGTCGCGCCCGGCAACACCGCTGATGGCTCGAATAGAGTTCTGACCTGTACCCCGGGAATAATTAATGTGGATGGCATTTTAAGCTCCTTAACAAATAGCCGAGTCGAGTTTTAGGTTAGGCCGGCCCGCACACACTTTGGACGTCTTAAACGAGCCGTATTTTGAGTTGATCGCGCGGAGCAGACAATAGAATACCTTTCGACTTTTGTCTGTGCGCCAACTCACATATAATGCAAAACCTTTCCCCCAAGGAGGTCTTTTTATTTTGTCAGTATACGCAAGAGTTGCGATTCAGAACCATCTGCTGGCGGCGCTACCGGATCGCGATTTCGCACGGCTGCGCGGAAGTCTCAAGCAAGTGAGTCTCGGGCTTGGTGAAGTCATTTATGAATCCGGTGAACAGATCGAGCATATCTATTTTCCGATCGACTCGGTCATCTCATTGCTCTACACGACGGAGGAGGGAGCGACCGCGGAAATGGGCCTCGCTGGAAACGACGGCTTCGTCGGACTGGCGCTTCTCTTGGGCGGTAATACAACTCCGAATCGGGCGGTAGCCCAGATTGCCGGAGAATGTTGGCGGATCAGAGCCGGCATTGTGCGTGACGAGTTCACTCGTGGAGGCGCGCTGCAGGCGCTCGTTATGCATTACATTCACGCGTTCATCACTCAAGTCTCTCAGACGGCTGTCTGCAATCGCCTGCACTCGGTGGAGAAGAGGCTTTGCCGCTGGCTCTTGTTATGCCACGACCGCACGTTCTCAAATGATCTGTGGATGACTCAGGAGTTCATCGCGAATATGCTCGGCGGACGACGTGAAAGCGTGACGGTGGCCGCCGGGCGATTGCAGGACCTCGGGTGGATTCGATATGCACGGGGCCGAATTACGATACTCGATCGCAACGGGCTCGAAGGAGCGGTCTGCGAATGCTACCGAACGGTCAAGAACGAAGCCGACCGGTTAGTCAGTCTGCGGGAGCGATCTATCAAAGCCGCTCTCAAGAATTAGTCATCGGTCGTTGGTCACGGGTCATTTATCGCGCCGCTGACAACCTGGCGCCTGATACCTGGCGCCTGACACCCGGCACCTAACATCCTGCACTGAGCAATCTGCGCAAAAGCGCTCTCAACTGATTGAAGTTATCGGGCCGCGTGGCGAAGACGTTCTTCGCGATCTCGATTTCGTCTCCTTCATCTACAGTGTCGATGCAAAAAACCACGACCGGAATCTCAGACGTCAGATTCGCGCCCGTTCGAATCCGTATCGCGGCCGCGATTACTTCGGCCGCGGAACCCGCCAGACTCACAAGAATCAGGGAAGGCGCTTCTCTACTAGCGGCGAAGATCGCATCGCGTTCGTTGCGAACCGGCTCGACACGATATCCGTCGATTTCCAGCAGCCCTTCAAGACAGTCGCGAGTCTCCTCAACATCCTCGACTACGAGCACCAGGGGCCTGGCTTCTTTTGTCATTGATCAAGCCTTCGGCTATCGAAGTTTTCGTAGGATCTCAGCGATAGACCGCTACGTCGGCAATCATAAAGGAAGGTGGAAGGCCCGTCTGTACGCTAAATCACATCAGTTTGCGACTCGACCGCGCGCGAGACCTGATTACAAATCAGCGGGGCGCGTAGCATTCCTTGAGATCGGAAACGAAGATGCCGAGGGCTGAAACGAGAATGCCCAACGTGAAAACAAGAACGTCGAGGTTTAAGGCGAGAACCGCGAGCCTCAAAACTAGCGCGATGAGGCTCAGAACGAGCACATTCAAATTGAAGACACATTCTCACAGAGTCAGCGAGTACCGATCCTTCGGCTACGCACGATTCCAACCGCGATCAGTCGACTCCGCTTGTTGCTACATCTACGTTTATCATTTTCAAGAAAGCCGATGCTTCTCAAGAATGCCTCTGCTCTCAAGAAAGCCGATGCTTCGAATAAGCCGATGCTTCAGGAGGGCGGCCAGGGACGGCCGCCCTACATTGATCCTGAAAGAACGCGAGTTCTTCAAAACTGAACCTTGAAATTGGGTACGGCTACGTCGCCGCTCTGCCCCCATTGAGTGAAGATGTACGTGCCGTAGTTCCCAGATGAAAGTGGAATGATCCAGACTCCGGCCGACGACCTCCAGATTCCCGGATCGGCCTTCCCGTCTCCATCAAAGTCGCCGACGATCGGAGTATCGCCCAGAGCAGGAAATCCCGCCGGGACGAATATGGCTTGAGCGAATGAGTATGAAGCGCTCGATTTCAGAATCGAATAAGCCGCGCTCTGGCCGCTCGCCGGAGGGACGATGTATGCGATATCCGCTTTACCGTCGCCATCGAAATCGGCAACGATCGGCTGAAGCCCCGCGCCTCCCCAACTGAAGAATTGCGCGCTCGCGAAGCTGTATCCCTGAGACGACTTCAGCACTCCCCATACGCCGTCTCGATAGAAGCCGATATCGGCTTTCCAGTCCCCATCGAAGTCGCCAACGATCGGTATATCTCCCTGCTGTCCCCAATTCGCAAAAATATATGTTGAGTAGTTCGTCGACGATAGTGGAATGATCCAAACGCCCGCTGATGCCCTCCATATCGCGGGGTCGGCTTTTCCGTCCCCATCGAAATCGGCCACGATCGGCGTATCGCCCAGAGCAGGAAATCCCGCCGGAACAAATTGGGCCTGAGCGAAGCTGAACTGCGCACTCGATTTCAGGATCGCATACGCCGCGCTTTGGCCTCCGGAAGGCGGAACGATGTACGCGATGTCAGACTTTCCGTCGCCGTCGAAATCCGCGACGATCGGCGCCAGGTTCGCCCCGCCCCATCCAAGGAACTGTGCTCCCGAGAAGCTGTATGACTCGACTGACTTCAGAACCCCCCATGTTCCCGCTCGATAATACCCGAGGTCGCTAATACCATCTCCATCGAAATCAAACTGGGCTCGATGGCCGCCCGGGTTTGCTGGAGTGACGGTGAAGTTCGCATTTGAAATGTCGAAGAATACGTTTCCGACTGCCTGAACTTTTATCCGTGCGCTTGACGACGAAATGTTCGGAACGGTCACCACCTCCGAACCGTCGTTCGGGGTCTTAGCCGCAAGCACGATTGGAAACGTGTTTCCGCCATTCGTCGAGAGCGAGATCTTCACGTTCGCGCAGGAGACCGGAGCCGACGATGTATTCGCAATGTTCCACGCAACCGTTTGCATCGATCCCCCGTTCCAGGTCGTCGCCGCGTTGGGCTGAGTGACAACGAATGGTCCGGCCCCTGAAGTCACCGTGAGAACCATCGCGTCCGAGTTGACTCCGCCTCCGGCCGCGCGATTGTCTTTAGCGGTCACGCGAAAGTTCATCGCCCGAGAAGTGACCGGAAGGCTTTCTCCAAAAGTCGTCGTGTTCCCCAAAATGTCCGAAAGCTTTGGAAAGAATCGAGTAGGACTGGCGGTTCCCTGCACCGACCTGAAGAGCGGCCGCGTTCCATCGTCCGTCGATGGAGGCGACGCCGAGCCGGTATCCATCTCTTCCCAGGTATAAGTAACCGCGTCTCCATCCGGATCGCTGCCCGCGGCCGTCAACGCGAACGGCGTTCCCATCGGAATCGTGTAGTCGGGGCCGGCGGATACATTCGGCGGATTGTTACCGGTGGAGGTTATCGTTGCGCACGAGCCGTTCGCGCCGGTTGAATACGCCACGATTTCGTCAAAGCTCTTTCCGTGAAAATAGTTGTCACTGTTGTTCTGGATGTTCTCGGGCAGACACACACCGGGATAGGCCATGATAGTCGACCCGCTCCCCGGTTCGAACGCGGTCGGCGCATTTCTTTGTCCGATGCTGCCGCAGAAGTTCGAGGTGCTGTTGAATGTGTGATTGGCGCTGAACTCATGCCCCCACTCATGGGCGACGAGATTGCTGTCGATCGAGAAGTTGCCCGTAACAAGCGCGATGCCGAGCACCGATGCGCCTCGGCCTTTGCTGGCCCCGCACACGACGCTCAACTGAGATACACCCGAGCTGGAGCCTGCCGAACTCAATCCAAATGCATGTCCAACATCATAATTCGACGAGCCGATCGCACCGTTCAGAACGCCGACGACCTCATTCAACATCGTTCCCACGTTGCTGTTCGTAAGTCCGTCCGGCTCGGCGTCGAAGATCGCGTTCAACTCGCCGGCAACCAGATTGAAATGAATCGATACCTCTTTCTCATAGATGGCGTTTATGAGATTAACGATAGTTCCAAGCTTTGTAAGCGCGGCGCTCTTGCTTCCGCCGTAAGTTGAGCTGGTCGTGTACTCCACGGTAGTCGCGATCGCCAGACGATAAGTTCGAAGTTGAGTCCCGATCGATGCTCCCGTTATGGCCTCAGTAATCTCTTTTTGACGCACCTGCTCGCGCAAATCCGAGGATGCCTGCATTGCTTCGGTTACCAGACACCGGGGAGGCTCGAAGCCATCCCGCTGAGCGTCTTTGTAGAAAGAGATGTAGTTATCGGAATCGCCTTCGCTGAACGGATTAATGATGACGGTTCCCTGCGGGCCGAGGATTATGGCGTGCAAGCCGAATGGGGTCCAGTCAAAGCGCGCTGTCGCCTCTGGAATATCGACTCCCTGGCCCCGATAAGTCTTCACATCGGGAAACTGTGCGGCCAGCGCAGGCTCCATTACCGGCGATTCCTCGATTCGGAACGCGGCGAACGCGCCGTCGGGCATCGGCAAAGTGATTTCGGTTCGATTCCGTCGAGCCGCTCTCGTAAATTCAAGCGGCGCGGCGCTGAGCTTTGCGAGCAGAGGATCCCGGAGCAGTCGAATCCGCTGATATGATCTCGGAAGCCCGACACGCTGCTCCTGGATTGAGTCAAAGGAGCCTTCGGCTGCTTTTACCCAGACCCCATCTTTAGAGGAGGAGCCTGTCGGATCGGATGGTATTAATGGCGCTTGAATCTGATTGAGAGCGCCGCTTGCGCCCGTTCTCATCGCGGCGAAGGGAACTACGGCGAAGATCAATAGCAATGCGGCGATTCGAAGTCGGCGCACATACAACGGGCCGCCCGGCACGTTCCTGCGTTCATGCTGGCTCATGGATAAATCCTTCTATAGTTACTGCCTATTTTCTCTTTGGGGGGGTAGATTGCTTCGGTTCAGTAATGGTAAGGGGCATTCGGGTCCTAGTCAACAGTTCATCCCGTTATAAGATTCAGTTGAGAATCCTCCAGGCCGCTGCTACTTCAGTCGGTAGACCACCGTCTCTGCGTCACGCATCGGTATCGGAAATCCCGCCAGGCGATGGAATCTCTCGGGATGCTCTTTGATAAAGGCGTCCATATATCGTTCCATGGGCGAGACCCAATCCGCTTTGTCCAGTCCCGTGCGCACAACTATGTATTGGCAGCGTTCGAGCCGATCCTTCGCCGACTCGACCACGATCCAATCGACATCCACTACGGGATTGCCGGCCCTTTGATGCGATAAGAGCCGCGCATACATTGCTGTCGAAGACGGGTTCACGTATGGAAGATTAACTATGACTCCGACTCGAGGCGCGGCCCCCGCCGAAGCCAGGCGCGTGGTCGGCGACACCGACTCCAAAGGATTCATTGGCCGCGACGACGCTAATGGTTCGCCGCGATCACCTTCGGCGGCATCGGCTTCGACGGCGCGAATGACTTCGGTAACTCCCCAATCGTCACTCAGAGGTCGATGGTCGAAACCGAAATAGTTTCTAGCAAACACCATCCAGCGAAATCTCGGCATATCTATATACTTGCCCATCCCGTCCCTTGGCCATTGAGCATTAAAGAAGCTCACAAAGGCCCAGACCGCTATTAGAGCCGCCGAGCCGAATCTAAAAGACATCGACGCGCGGCCCGCGCCTCTGATTGCGCCGAGCCAGCAAACGGACAGAAGCGCGACCGCGGGGAGAATCGGGACCGTATACCGCAGATCTTTATTCGCAACCAATGCGAACCCTACCATGCCGCTGAGCAGCCACAGATACAAAAGGACGCTTTCACTTCGGAATCGTATCAATGAAAAGATCAGACCGATAAAAAAGAGGCCGCCGAAGAGGATCTGAATGTGCTCACTTATCAACCCGTGGACATAAAACGCGTTCGACATGAATGAAAACAGCGGCGCTTCATTCTCGTTGATCGCGGCCTCCTGATTCACTCGGTAGATCGAAATCACGTCATTCAAATGAGGCGCGTACCAAATCGCCGCCGCCGCGACCGCAACCAGGCCGCTCAAAAGCAGATTGCCGACGGGCTTGAGCTTACGGGACCATAACACGCGACCCGTTACATAGACCGCCGGTAAGAAAAGGAAGAACGGATAAGTTTGCTTGGTCAACATCCCGAGACCAGCGACCAGACCAAACAAGATCGCGCGGCGGCTCGACGAAAAATCATCTGCTTGAATCAACAGCTTGACGCTGAATGCAGTAATCGCAAGCAGCGGATAGTCCAGGAATGCATCGTGAAGCAGCCACGCCGGAAAATGGTAACAAGTCGTCAGGAGAGCGGCGATTACTCCCGGTGTGGCAATCGAGCGAATAACGCCGCGACTCGATGCCTGAACCCCCTTGGACGATAAATCGCTTTCCAGTAACTGCTCATCACCTGAATACAACTTCCGCCCGATCCAGTTGATTGAATAGAGGAGCAACGCAAGCGAGAGCAGGTTTACGGCGATTCCGGTGAGTCTCGACGCGCCCAGAACGATAAAGATCGATGCCGTGGTGAGGTGAACAAGAGGCGCGTAGTAATGCGGCTCAACAAAAAACTCGTCGGCGAAGCCTCTGAAGTTCAAGTGCGCGAGTTGAGCATAGTAGTCGTAGGCTGCGCTTATATGATCAGCGGGATCCCAGGGCGGCGGCGTCCGATCTTTGAGAACCCAGGCTGCCGTTGAGGCGGAGAGAACCAGAAAAATGAGTGCCAGAGCTAGTCCCGCGGGCGTTACTCTGAGTCTGGCTAGCTTCACCTGTGCGGCAGATTATTATGGACGGCCTTCCCGCCGGTCAAGCCTCGATATCACCTGATATCTGATAGAGCCGTCTGTAACTCTCTCTGTTTTTTCGTCAAAAACCGGATGGCGATTTTTTTGAGCCCAAGCTCATATTTTCTGTTTGACGTTTCGGCGATTCAGATTAAAATCAACCGGACCGGTGGAATTTCATCCGCTGTTGAAACCCAAAATTAGGGGAGCTGGGAGGAAGAATGAAGCTGCTGAGAATCTCGATCATCGCTCTGGTCCTTTGCGCGGGCGTCCTTGTCGTTGCTTCAACTCGAATCGAAGCGACCGGATCCGGCAACGTCTCAATCACCTTCAGCAAAGACGTCGCGCCAATCTTCTTCAAAAACTGCGTACAGTGCCACCGGCCCGGTGAAATCGCACCGATGTCACTGTTGTCGTACAAAGAGGTCAGGCCGTGGGCTCGATCCATCAAGGAAAAAGTAGCTACCAGACAGATGCCGCCCTGGCACGCCGATCCAGCTTACGGACATTGGGACAATGACCGGAGGCTCGCGCAGAAAGACATCGAGACTATAGTAAAGTGGGTCGATGGCGGCGCGGTCGAGGGCAATCCTAAAGACCTTCCCGCGGTTCCCGCCCATACCGAAGGATGGCAGATCGGAAAACCGGATGTCATTTTCTCCATGCCGGAGGAATTCACCGTTCCCGCCGAAGGCGTCGTTCGTTATCAGTACTTCCCGGTTCCAACCAACTTTAAAGAAGATCGATACATTCAAGCGATGGAAGCGCGCGCCGGAGACCTTTCGGTCGTTCACCACATCGTGATCTACGTGCGCGAGCCCAACGCGAAACAATCCAAGAAGCTCGATCTTGGCGAAGGACTTCTCGGAGCGCTCTCACCCGGAATGACGCCGTTCGTCGCCGCGCCCGGCAAAGCAAAGCTGATCAAAGCCGGTTCGACTCTCATGTTCCAGATGCATTACACGCCGAGCGGCAAGGAGACCAAGGACAAATCCATGGTCGGATTGATCTTTGCAAAAGAGCCTGTGAGCCAGGTGATCACCACGAGTGCCGCGTTCGACGTTCGTTTCGAGATACCGCCCGGCGCCGAGAACTATGAAATCAAGGCTGCCTACGAGTTCGAACAGGACTCGCACATAGTCAGTCTGATGCCGCATATGCATCTTCGCGGAAAAAACATTGTCTACAAGGCCACTTATCCGGACGGCAGATCGGAGATTCTGCTGTCGGTTCCTAGATATGATTTCGGCTGGCAGGTTTACTACTATCCCCAAGCTCCGATAGCGATGCCGAAGGGCACAAAGCTCGAAGCCATCGCGCACTTCGACAATTCGACCAAGAATCCGTTGAACCCGGATGCCGCCAAACCGGTTCATTTTGGCGAGCAAACTTGGGATGAAATGATGAATGGGTTCTTTGACTACACGGTCGACAACGACCGCGCACAGACTCGCGCCTCACGCAGCGGAAGCAAGTGAGGTCGTAGACAGTATGGACTTAAAGGCGGGCCTTTGTGCCCGCCTTTTTGCATGCGTCGGTCGCCAAAAGCGCGGTACTGAATCTTGATGAGCTCATACTGAACAAGAGGACGGTAATGGTTCTCAAAAAAGCGGTCGAACTAGCGGCGAGGAAGCCTCTCAGTGCCGGTAAAGATCACTTCCTGATCTTATAACTCGAATCCTTCGGTAGAAGGCCTTAGCGTCATACCTTCTGCCAGCTATAAACGTTCGGCGAGAACGGCGGCAATTCTTCGAGCCGCGCGGCCGTCCCCAAAAGGATTGACCGCAGCGCTCATCCGCTCATGTTCGGAAGAGTCGTTGAGCAGGCGGGAGGTCTCTTCTACTATTTGATCCCGATCGGTCCCGATGACTTTACCGCCGCCCGCTTCAATTAACTCCGGTCTCTCGGTGACTTCGCGAAGCACAAGGACGGGTTTGTGAAAGGACGGAGCCTCTTCCTGTATTCCCCCTGAGTCGGTAAGCACGATGTAACAGCGGGCCATCACCTTCAACATATCCGAATAAGATACGGGTTCGAGAAGATGAATGCGGTCGATGCCTCGAAGCTCTTCGCGAGCCACCTGCCGCACGTTCGAGTTCAAGTGAACGGGATAGACGATCTCGATATCGCTGAATGTTTCGGCGAGCGTCCGTAGAGCGCCGCACAGCGCGCGGAGCGGTTCGCCATGATTCTCCCTTCGATGCGCCGTTACCAACACAACGCGCTTGCGGTTAAAGTCGATTTTTGAAATCGTCGGATCGCTGAACTCGCCGCTCGTATCAATCGACATCAATGCGTCGACAATGGTGTTGCCCGTGATAAAAATTGCCGAATCGGGCGCCCCTTCGCGCAAGAGGTTTTCGCGAGCCCGCGTTGTCGGAGCGAAGTGCATATCGGCGAGACAGCCTGCTATTCGCCGATTCACCTCTTCGGGAAACGGGTTTTTGCGATCGAATGACCGCAGCCCCGCTTCTACATGGCCGATACGGATTCCTTGATAGAATGCAGCCAGCGCCGCCGTCATCACTGTTGTGGTATCGCCCTGGATCAAAATCGCGTCGGGCTTCAGATCGGCAAGCAGCGCCGAGACTGCCGAGAGCGACCGTGACGCGAAATCCGCGAGTCCATGGTCCTGCCTCATTAGCGCGAGATCAAAATCCGGCTTTATGTCGAATACGGAAAGGACCTGATCGAGCATCTCTCGATGTTGGGCCGTCGCGATTACAACGTGTTCGAAGGGGCTGTCTGGGCGGCTCAGTTCACGAATGACGGGGGCCATCTTTATGGCCTCCGGCCTTGTGCCTATTATGCTTGCTACTCTTCGATTTCTCATGCGTCGGCTATTCAATCGAGCGCGGAACAGGCTACAGCCGATAGGTTACAGGTGAGAAGGGACGAGGGCCAAACATAAATAATAAGAGGCGCCTGACTAATAAGGATGAATGCGAAGCAGCCCTCTTCTTACGATCCTGCCGCCGCTGACTTTCTCAGCATCCAGCCGTACAGCCACACGATTAGCCCCACAAAACCCAGCAGTCCGAGCCAGGGCGCAAGCACGAAATTCTCCGGCACAAGGCCAATCGGAGCATCTTTTGCGAAGCCGACGATGAGGCCCGCATTGATCACGCCCCAAAGGCTCTCTCCGACAATCAACCCCGACGCCACCAGCGTCCCGAGTCGCTCCGCGCGTTCAGGGTTCCGAGCCAGGCGGGCACGACGGTCATACCAATGGGAGATCGATGCGCCGATGACTACCGCGAAGGTTGCCGACATCGGCAGGTAGATTCCAATGCCGACCGCGAGCGGAGGGATGCGCAGTTTCTTCATCGCTCCAAGCGTCGTGTCGAGCACGATCAAGCCGACGCCGACTAGCGCGCCGATGCCGATCATCTTCCACTCGAGGTTTCCTCCGATCACTCCCTGGGCAAGCGCGGAAATGAGCGTAGCCTGCGGAGCCGGCAGAGGATTCGGGGCTACAACGCCAACGTTCGCCGCGCCGGCGAATCCATAGGCCTTCGCGAGCAGGTTGAGCACCGATGGAATCACCGCGGCTCCGGCGGCCACGCCCACTATGAGCGCGATCTGCTGGCGCATCGGAGAAGCTCCGACCAGTTGGCCCGTCTTCAAATCTTGCAGGTTGTCATTGGAGATCGTTGCGCAGGCGAAGACGATGGCAGTCACAAAAAGCGCGAAAGCCACGAGCGCCGGCCGCGTTTGCTCCGTCGGCGTCACCGCTATGGCAAACGCCGATGCCCCCAGCAATATCGACAGAATACCTACGCCCGAAATCGGGCTGTTCGATGCACCGATCAAACCCGCCATGTAGCCGCAGATTCCCGCGATTAGAAAGCCGCCCAGCAAGACGAACGGCACGGCGATCAGCGTAAGCGTTAGCGCGTGCGGGGCGAGGACGGTCGACTTCACAAACGAAAATGCCAGCCAACCCGCGATTATCATGCATCCGGCTGTGAGGACGAGAATCCACTGAGGCGACAGGTCGCGATCGAGGTCGTCTCTCGTCCCCTTGGCTCGAGAAGCTGCGAGCGTGCTCACCAATCCGCCAATCACCGGTTTGGTCAATCTGGCGAGCGTATAGATGGCCGCGATGCCGATCGCTCCGGCGCCGATGAACCGGACCTGGGTCCGCCAGATCATGGTGGTATGCGCGGCTAGACTGACTCCATCCGCGGCCGGGGTCATCGACGTCAATATCGGAACGGCTATGGCCCAGGCGGTTATAAGGCCGGTGAGCATTGCCATTCCTACCGACAAGCCGACTAGATGCCCCGCCCCAAGTAGTGCGAGCGACCAGGCGATGTTATATCCGCTCGAAGCCAGGGCTCCGAGGCGTAAGAAACCAGTGACTTCAGCGGCGGCGATGCGCGTTGCCGTGACGATCGCGAATCCGCCGGAGGCGATCGCTCCGAGAGTAACGGCTACCAGCCCTTCTCTTGCTTCGCCAGTCTCGTCTTTCGTTTCTCCACGCGTGCCCGATCCGACTTTCAGCACTTCTGCCGCGGCAACGCCTTCCGGATAGGGCAGGTCGGAGGTCGTCACCAACGCGCGTCGCAGCGGTATCGTGAATAACACGCCGAGCACGCCGCCGCTGACACAGATAAGAAACGACTGCCAAAACGGAAAGCCCGTCCACCATCCGACGATCACAAGTCCAGGCAGAACGAATATGATCGCCGAGAGCGTTCCGGCCGCCGACGCAACGGTCTGGACGATGTTGTTTTCGAGAATCGACGAGTCTTTTACAGCGCTGAGGATTGCCATCGAGATCACCGCCGCCGGGATCGACGAGGCAAAGGTAAGTCCTACCTTGAGCCCGAGGTAGACGTTTGCAGCCGTAAAGATCGTCGTAATGAGTGCGCCCAGAATCAGGCCGCGTATGGTGAGTTCCCTGGGTTTCATAGCGCGCATCTTATACGCAGAAAGCGATCCGCACAAACTGATACAAAGGACTGTCGCATGCGGCTCCAATGTTGGCATTCGGCCCGCCTACTCGGGCTCCGTCGACTAATCTTTGTTCGACTAAACTCGCCGTTTGACTGTTATGTCGGAAGACTTCGATGAGCCCCTCGAATACTTGAAGAATATTCAAAGTGAAACTTCTCTTAGATAGACATCTTTTCTTTGGTTTATCGAGCAATGCTGTTAGCGGCATCGACCGCGGGTTCTATTTGAGTGAACGTAAGCTGCGCGTGTTTATGTGGAACCCACTTCACTTTCCATTTATTTTCGAAGCGCCGGCGATTTTCGTCAAATAGCTTTTCATACTCGCCGCTTTCGATGAGGCTTTTGAAGGTGGCTCGTCCAATGTGGTGGATGAATACGTCGGCGGCGCAAATGACGCGATAGCCTTGTGCTTTCACGCGGTAGGCGTAGTCGTCATCTTCGAACATACCAATCCTGAACTGCTCGTCCAGAGGGCCGACCGCATCATAAACCCGGCGGCGCAGGGCCACACAAAACATCGCGAGCATGTGAACGTCCGCGACTTCACCGTCGCGGGCCCAACTCTGCTGCCGCGCGAAGGTTTCCATTTCACCCCAGGTTCTGTAAGGAACCTCGATCCGCGCTTCGTTCCCTACGAAATTCGTTAGAGGGCCGACCATTCCAATCTTGGCCGATTTCAAATGGCGCAGGAGCCTCGTCAGCCATCCAGGAGTGACAACCGTATCGTTGTTCAGCAGAACAATGTATTCGCCGGCGGCGGTCGCAATCCCCTGATTGGTCGCCCGGGCAAAGCCTTCATTGCTGCGATTCTGAATGACTCTAATATTGCGGTGATGGCCCGCCATAAAGCGGACGTAATTAGACGTTCCGTCCGCGGAGTTATTATCTACTACTATGATTTCATAGTTCGGATATTCGGTGTTTCTTATAATGCTTTCAATGCACAGCCTCGTCAGAGCCACATTGTTATAGGTAACCAGTATGATCGAGGTCCGCGGGCATTGAGCCGATATAACTTCGTTTATTTGTCTATAGCGCGCTTCCCAGGTCTGGCTTTTCGCAAACGCCCTCCGCCGGACGGTCAGCTCCGTGTCGCTTTCCCGCACCGCGATATCAAGGCTCTTCACAAAGCTCTCGGAATCCTCGGAGATGTAGACGATATCATTGCACTCGAGCAGCTCGGGCATCGCCACTGAGACTACAGGCTTGCCCGCGCTCAGATACTCATAGAGTTTCACCGGATTCGTAGCCTCGGTGACCGGATTGATCTTGAACGGTATTATGCAAACGTCGAAGTGGAACAAGTATTCCGGCATCGCACGGTATTCTTGATGTCCCAGCAGCCTGACGTTCGGCAGCTCTTCAAGAGGCGACACATCTACGTCGAATACTCCTCCGAGAAGAATGAAGGCATATTCCGGCCGCTGTCGCGCCGCGAACGCGACCAGCTCAACATCGAACCAGTCGGTGATAGCTCCAAAGTAACCGATTATGGGATGCGGTATATCTCTCAGAAGCGAGTTAGGCTGGCAGCGTTCCTCGTAGAACTCATAGTCCACCGCATTGCGCGCCAGGATGATGTTGGATGTGTTGGCGCGCCACTTTTCATGCAGGCGGCCTGAAGTCACAACCATCGCATCCGATTGTTGCGCGAGTTCGGCCTCCACTTCGAGGAGGCGTTTATTCACGCCTGGAAAATTCTCCCACTCGTCCATGCAGTCATAGACGACCTTCCAACCCCAGTTCCCGCGGATTTCAACAGCCAGCTTTCCCCAGGAACTTATCATCACATAAGCAATCGCTTCGTTGATGTTGTAAGCTCGACGAAGTTCATCAAGCGAGCGAAGAAGCGCCGCTTTATTGTCTCCGTCGATTACTTCAGAATTCACTGTTGCATGCCGGGCAGCCGCAAGACTGACCTCGTAGAGGTTTTCGCCTATTTCGCTAACCAGCGCGCGAGGCTCGGACTCGTCGGGTTGAAACCTGCCGGCGCTCAGGTAGAAGACCCGGTGGCCCTGCCTGGCGAACTGCGACATTATCTGCTGCGGTCGCTGATAACGATATTCCCAGTCGATTATCGAAAAGCAAACCACGTCCGGACGCCGCTGTGGAACCGGCAGCTTTTGCGCGTCCAAAATATCGTTGAGCACTTCCTGATGGGCTTCGGGAAGGAGCGGCAGAAAGAGATAGTAACCGTCCTTCTCCTTGCGATGATGGCTCGGATAACGGCGCGCTGCGCGCTCGAACACGGCCCGCAGGGCCTGTTCTTCGCTCGCGTCGATCGCTTCTTGTTGGATCTCCGCCGAGCCGCCGATGACAGCTTCGTCCTCTCCCGGCGCCGGCTTGGATCTCTGTTCCGAGTTGTTGTTCTCATTGCGGGCCGCTTCCGTCTTCGCGCGGCCTCCGCGCAGCCGCCGCAGAAAGGGAAGAATAAATCCGTGCTTGAGTGGACCGTAGAGGTTCAACACGCGCCATCCCAGGCTGCTCTTCAGCCTGGTCAGCTCCGCCGTCTTTGCTTTGAGCTGAGCCGCAAGCTGGCTGCCCGAGTACATCTGTTCTTGAAGATATCGTTGAGCGAGTGCGAGCTCACCCTGGAGCCACGCTACGGCTTTATGATTTTCGGCTATGGTCTTTTCGAGCTCGTCGATTCTTGCGGAATAAGATGTGAGGGCGGCATCCCGCTCCGTGAATGTGCGATTATCCGACTGCGGATCACTCTTCAAGTCAGTCCCGACCGGGACTATTTCCTTCCTCACCATTGCTTACTCTTGTCTGACAGGGCCTGTGGGCCGCAATCCAAAACTTCTACAAATCTTCGTGGGGCGACAGTCGGCCGATTCGTTCGTGCTTCGGAATTCGCCGTTATCTTATCGTTATCGGCGTAGACTATCTGCACCGATTAGAGTTCGCAAGTCTGAAGCACAGTCTGAAGCACGTCGCTTCTTAAGAACGCCCATAAACGTCCGCGTATCTGAGAGTCTCCAGCAGCTAAGAATCCCTCCGTTGTAACGCAATGACACTCGGCATTCTGGTTGCGTTTAAAAGGGGACTCGCTTGGGTGAGCTGAAATGCTGTTCGCTAATAGACCAGAAACGAATGTTTGCAGTGCGTATATGTATGCAGGTTGGGCACGAACAGAATCGCAACGCGAGCAATCCTACAAAACCAAGCAATCATACGATGATTTCGCCGAGCGCATACGAAAGATCGCGTCAAATAAGATTCTTTAAATCAGAACAGATGGAGGTGAAATGATGACGGAAGCACGCAAGCTCGCAATAGTGACCGGCGCATCAACAGGCATCGGCTATGAACTGGCGAAATGTTGCGCCGAAGATGGGTTCGACCTTTTAATCGCCGCTGACGAACCGGAAATCTATAACGCAGCCGAACATTTGAAGGGCTACGGGACCAAGGTCGATGCAGTCAAAGCCGATCTGGCTACGGTCGAAGGCGTCGATTCCCTCTATAACGCAATCGGCGGCAGACCGGTAGAGGCGTTACTCGCGAACGCGGGTCGAGGCCTGGGCGGCGCATACCTCGAGCAGAATTTTCAAGACATCCTGCACGTCATAAATACGAACATTACGGGTACGCTCTATCTGACCGAAAAGGTCGGCCGAGACATGCTCAAGTTGGGCCGCGGCCGCATTCTCTTCACAGGCTCGATCGCCGGCTTTACTCCCGGCACATTCAACGCGGTGTACAACGGCACCAAAGCATTCATCGATTCTTTCTCGTTCGCTCTGCGGAATGAACTGAAAGACACGGGCGTCACAGTGACCTGTCTAATGCCCGGCGCCACCGAGACCGAGTTCTTCGAGCGCGCGAATATGCTCGATACGAAGATCGGACAGGAGGATAAGGACGATCCCGCCGACGTTGCGAAGGCAGGCTTCCAGGCGATGATGGAAGGCAAGGGCGATATTGTGACCGGTCTGAAGAACAAAATTATGTCGGCCGCCGCAATGGTAACGCCTTCAGGCGTGTTGGCTGAGCAGCATCGTAAGAAGGCGGAGCCCGGTTCCGCAAAAAAGTAAATCATTGAGACTGGAGGGTAAGATGGAACTGAGAAGAAACCGCGGTTTATACGCAAGGGCGGCCCGCCATCCTTTTCTGACCAGCGGAGCAGCGCTGCTCGGCGCGGGTGTCGGCTACGCGGTCTACAGGGTCGTTACGAACTGGTCGAAGCCGGAGGTCGCAAAGGAGGTTCATGTTGAAACCTCAATCGCGGTCAACAAGACACCTGCCGAGCTTTATGCCATCTGGCGCAATTTCGGAAACCTGCCGCTCTTTATGAAGAACCTCGTATCGGTAACCGACTCCGGCGACGGGCGTTCGCATTGGGTCGCGAAGACCATCAACGGCTCACAAATCGAATGGGACGCTGAGATTTACAATGAGAAGAAAAACGAGCTCATCGCCTGGCGGTCCCTCGAAAATTCGGATGTCGTCAACGCGGGCTCCGTGCGCTTCGAGCAGGGACCACAGGGCCGCGGCGCCTTCGTCCGAGTGACGATGAACTACAACCCTCCAGTCGGAAAAGCGGGTGAAGCCGTAGCCGAGCTTTTCCACATAGACGGAGCGCACCTGATAAAGGAAGACCTGCGGCGTTTCAAACAGTTCGTTGAAACAGGTGAAATCGCTTCGATCACTGGACAGACATCGGGCCGCGCTGAAATTGCCCAACCGTCGACCGATCTAAGTCCGGAAGCCGCCGCAACGGAAAAAGCGCGGGGCCAGCGCGCATAGGGGATCTTTCAAAAGGAGTGAATGATGAAAGCTGTATGCTGGTTTGGAAAGAACGATGTGCGAGTCACGAGCGTGCCCGATCCGAGCATCATCAATCCGCACGACGCCATCATCAAGGTTACGACGACTGCGATCTGCGGATCAGATTTACATCTCTACGACGGGTATATTCCGACGATGCAGAAAGGCGACATTCTCGGACATGAGTTCATGGGCGAAGTCGTCGAAGTAGGACATTCCGTGCAACGCCTTAAGAAGGGCGACCGGGTAGTCGTCCCTTTCACCATAGCCTGCGGAAAATGTTTTTTCTGCCGGCGTGACTTGTGGTCGGCTTGCGATAACACGAACCCAAACGCTCAAACCGCCGAAATGCTCTATGGGTTCTCCGGCTCAGGGCTGTTTGGTTATTCGCATATGATGGGCGGCTATGCCGGAGGGCAAGCCGAGTACGTACGAGTTCCCTTCGCGGATGTGGGCCCTATTCCTGTTCCACCGGATCTGCCGGATGAAAAGGTTCTCTTCCTGTCGGATATTTTCCCGACGGGCTACATGGCCGCCGAGAATTGCAACATCCAACCCGGCGATACAGTCGCGGTGTGGGGCTGCGGCCCGGTCGGTCAATTCGCGATCAAGAGCGCCTATCTGCTCGGAGCGGAGCGAGTCATAGCTATCGACAACGTTCCCGAGCGCTTGCGCATGGCCGCGGAAGAAGGTAACGCGAAGCCCTTGAATTTCGACGACGAAGACATTTTCGGTAAGTTAAGCGAAATGACCGGAGGGATGGGTCCCGACGCCTGCATAGATGCGGTAGGACTGGAGGCGCACGGCACAACTGTCGACGCTCTCTACGATCGAGCAAAGACCGCTCTCTTTATGGCTACCGATCGGTCACATGCGCTGCGACAGGCGATCCGCGCGTGCCGTAAGGGCGGCACGATTTCGGTTCCGGGAGTCTATGGAGGCTTGCTGGATAAGTTCCCGTTTGGCGCGGCGTTCTCAAAAGGGCTGACGTTCAAGATGGGGCAGACGAATGTGCATAAATATCTCGCTCCGCTGCTGAGCCTTGTTGAGAATCGACGCATCGATCCGTCGTTCGTGATTACTCATCGAATAAGCCTCAAGGACGCGGCAGACGGCTATGAGACTTTTAAGAAGAACAGAGACGAATGTATCAAGGTGGTGATGAAGCCGGACTTGAACTGAATTCGGCCGGGTCTCCAGTTGACGACTGCATCAAAATACTCTTTGGCGCTCCGTTAGGAGTTCGTCTTTTCAATCGAGGTTAATACATACTCGAAGCCCTTGGAGGTTCGCATTCGTACCGGCGCCTTCAATTCGGCGTCTATCCATAGCTCGCACGTTGCGCCGCCCACCTTTGCCGTTACGTGCCGAGTCTTGAATTCTCCCGCGGGAACCTGAATCGATTCATCCTGTTTAGCTTCATAGCTGGCGTCTTCCATAAGCCCCATCGGATTCTCGAATTCTGGTTGAAGAACGTACACCCGCATTGCGATCTTATTCGACACAGCGCACAGCGGCGCCCATGAAGCAGACGCGGCCGCCGGAGACGAAACTCCGAACAGATCAGGAACGGAGACTACCTGCTCGCTTGTTCCCGATTCATTGCCGCGCAGTCTCACGGTCATTGTCTTGTTGTTATCGAATCTGAATCTGGTGCGAAGGATACCGGCGCCGCGCTTCTTCGTTACCTCAACGAATGAAGGCCTGTTCGCGGCGTCGACGCGATACCAGACCTCAGTCGAAAGCTCGCCCGCCAGGATCTCGCTATGAATAAGGTATCCCATTTCCGAAGTTCGATACTGCTCGAACTTCTCGGTTCCCACCGTCCGCCCTTCTCCATCGCGAATCGAGTACGATCCATGGGCAAGGAGCGGACCACGATCCCATCTTCCGTTGTGCTTGAGCGGCTTGCCTTCCAATATCGCCGCCAGATCTTCCTCGATAGTGTTTGCCGCCGGCGTCTCGACAAATCGGCCCAGTTCCTGCCCGTTTCTTTTAACGATCAGCGTCGGGACGTTGATGATTCCCAGCGCCTGGACCGTATTCATAGGCTCGTGAAAGTCATGGTCTACGCCGATCAACTTGATCTTGAGATGGTTGTTGGCTGCCGTCTTAAGCGTCTTGAGCAGCTTTGGCACATAGTTCCTGCTGTCTGGACACCAGGTGCCGAACGCAAGAATCAGCTCTGAGTCTTTCGACGCCGCTTTGATGGCCGCAACCGCGCTGTCCAGCGGCTGGTATTCGTCCATAAGTGACTGCCAGACGGGCATGGCTTCAAATAGCTTCTGCTCGCTGAGCTCACCGGTCATGCCCTGATGGGGGCGAATCACAAAGGACTTTCCGGCAACCTGAAAAACATAAATCGGCCCCTCAATGCGAACGAATACGCCGCTGTCTTCCCGGGAAAAACCGGCGGGCGAAGCGGCTGAGGCATGATCCGCCGAAAGGGTTAGCATCGATTTGGGAGTGAGCATCACTTTGTGCTCGTTAATCGACAGGACGATGGCGCGATCGAGTTTCGGATTGAGCACGGCCAGATAGGAGGGTTGATCGCAGACCAGAACCTGCGTTGCGCGATCCAGTTCGCCATTAATAAACACGTCCCGCGGTGAATCAGTCCAAGTCAAAGTGTTGTTCATCGTTTGCGCGGTCGTCAGCATTGCCAGGACACAGAGCATCGCTATTGATTTCATCTAGAGCCCTCTATTTTCATTGAAGCGATGTCGTAATTATAAAGCACCGGGATTATATAGCACCGCGGGCTTCAGCCCGAATGCTTTTAGCGCTGCGTTGCATTTGATACCACAACGCTTGAAAGCGCCTGGCAACGGGTCAGGTTGGCGCGAGCCATAATCTTGATTTATTATTGCTCCACCGTAAACAGGGGAGGGGTTATGGCCGCCAGATCAGTTATTCGCCTGCTATTGATCACGATCGCTTCACTCATCCTTTGCAACGCGGTTCCCTCCACCGGATTTACTCAATCCACGGAGAAAACTTTGAAAGGTGAATGGGCATTGTCCTTTTCTCCGATCGACGGACAACTCTTATCGAGGAAGGGCAACAGTCTCGGTTTTTCCGACCGCCATATCCAGTTCGACGAGGAACAAGGGCTTCGAACCTCAATCGTCACTCGCGAAGATATCGATCCAACGCTTCACCCGCTCGGCGACTGGCGAATCAACGGCGACAGTTTCAGCGCTACTTTTCAGTTGTACTGCATAACACCGGACCTCGCCTGCGGAACGGTTACGCTTCGCGGCAGGTTTACGGACATCGATAAGATTCGCGGTACCGCCACCGTGTTCTTCGAACAAGAAGACACCAGCACGCCAACCGGCCTCGATACCTGGACTATGTCGTTTCGCGGTCTGCGGACATCAGGAGGTTCAAACTGATGACCAGATCAAATCGCAACAAACTGAAACTCGCTCTATTCGTTCTGATCGTGTTTTGTGGAGCTCTTGCTTCAAGCCGGCAGGTTCTGGCCGCGGCAAAGCTCGCGGGCAAATGGCGTATCACAATCACGTTTCCGGACGCGCCGGGAAGCAGGACCATGCGTGATCTCGTAGTCAATCTGGATGCGAGCCCGCTTGGCGACAGCCTGGTGGGGCGCCTGACGATCACCGATCAACAGCACCGCACAGTCGGAGGCGTGTGGCGGCAGGTGGGCAAACAGGTTTCGATAGCATACGAGCTTCCCTGCTCCGACGGCGAAGGCGCGTGCGCCACGCTGATTCTCACGGGAAAAGTCAAAGGCGACATCCTGAAAAAAGGCCCGGTAATCGTGATGTGGGATACGACCAGTGATCGTGATCCTTCGCTGTTCGACACATCCAACGGTACGTTTTCCGGAATTCGACTGGAGTAAACATGCTGGAGCAACAATAAATGAAAAGGCGCATTGCCGCGGCCGCCGCACTGTCCTGGCTCCTTCTTTGTGGAGTCGCAAACCGCAAGGGGATCGCCTCCGATCAGACCGGCGTCACTTTCGATAATCAGATTGTCCGGCTGTTGCAAAAGCACTGCCAAATTTGTCATCACGACGGGGACATAGCTCCGTTTTCGCTTGTCAGCTACGAGGACGCAAGCAGATTCGGGGAAGCAGCGCAGACGGCGGTTGAGAAAAAAGAGATGCCGCCCTGGAAGGCAGGGGCGGGCTGCGGACAGTTCGACGGCGATCGACGGCTTTCCAGCGAAGAGATTCAGCAACTCGCCGATTGGGTCAGCGCCGGCAAGCCCGAAGGCGACCCGCACGATCTGCCGCCTCCTCTCGTATTCACCGAAAACTGGCCGTTAGGTCAGCCCGACGTTGTCCTGGAACCCGACGCGGATTTCCAGGTTAATATCGGAGACGATCTCTACAGATACTTCTCGCTTCCGACCGATCTTCGTGGAGATCGATTCCTGTCGGCCATCGACGTAAGGCCCGGAGCTCGGAGCATCGTGCATCACGCGATCCTGTATGTCGATCCGAACGGCAAGTCGAAAAAATTCGAGGAGCGCGATCCTAAAGCTGGATTTGAGTCCACGGGCGGAGCCGACTTTCTAACCGAAGGCGCAGTCGGCTGGTGGATACCCGGCGACCCACACGGTTTCGAACCCGACGGAACCGGATGGCTCCTGCCAAACGGCGCGCGAATAGTGCTCAAGATTCATTATCACGTGCACCACGGCAATGGCGGCTCGGATCGCTCACAGGTGGGTCTGTATTTCGCCCGAACTCCGGTGCGGAAGCAATTGCGAGTTCTTCCGGTTGCGAACACCGACTTTGTGATTCCGCCCGGAGAGTCGCACTACAAACTCAACGCCTCGGCTGTAATTCCTCCCGGACAGAACGTGCACGCGTTGGGTATTGCGGCCCAAATGCAGCTCCTCGGACGCGAGATGCAGGTTCAGGCCGCTGGAACCGATGGAGCTACGCGCTGCCTGATCGATCTGAAAGAGTGGGATCCGCACTGGCAGGGCCTTTATCGATTCAAAGACCCTATACCGCTGTCTTCCGGCGCGCGATTGAGCCTATCCGCCTTCTACGATAATTCGGAGGGCAACTCCGAGAATCCGAACTTCCCGCCTCAACCGATGCACTACGGCGAACGAACTACGGACGAAACCTGCATGGCGTTCGTCAAGTACACGCTCGACGCCGAGAGCAGAACCCTGTCGACTCCGGAAATCAGCGGCATCGATGTCGATTCGAGCGGGCAGCTCATCGTCAGCGGCAAGGGATTTCTAGACGGAGCCGATATCGAAGTCAATCAACAGCGCGTCGCCGACACTCGCAACCACAAGAAGAAGGCCGCGAAGCGGCTCCTTTCGAGCGCTGCCTGGACGACGTTAATTTCGGCCGGCCATCAGGTCTCGATAACGGTTCTGAATCCCGATGGAGTTCGATCGACGGCGGTCAGTTTTTCGCGTTAGCGGCTCCTTAGCGCAACGAGGAACACACTGTCACCGAAAAATCAAAAGTGAAACTTCACCGTGCCGGAAATGTACCGGGGAGGCGAGAACTGTATCGGAGTAAACTTGCTCTCCTTGGCAATTTGAAAGATTCTGTTCGTCGCGTTCTCGACGTTCAATTGAAGGCCGATGGAATGGCGCTCCTTCGGAAAGAGATCCACGCCAAGATAAAAGTTGGTCACAAGGTGCTCGGGCAATCGCACGTGAACGTCGCCGCCATCCGAGCCTGCCAGCGCCGCCGGCGTGCCGCTTCCGTACTCGAGCGCAGCGCCTGCCCAGAAGCCCGTCCGTCGCTCGTGCCATGTCAGACCCGCCACAGCCGTGTGAATCTGATCGAAGGCCGCCGGACCGCGCTCGCCGGCCGCGACGTCCTCGACCGTGAATCCTCCGGAGATCGGCCCGGTTTGAAACGCACGTTGAGCGGTATATGAGAAGTAACCGGACAATCCAAGCCGCGGGATCTCATTGACTCGCGCCGAAAACTCGATTCCATACGCTTTGCCTTTGTCAAAAGTCGTAGGCGCGAAGATTCGAACGTTGGCCAACTCGGTAGTCTCGAATGAGTTCTTGTCCGAACGCCAGTAGCCGGTGAGCCGCACGACCAGCCTGTCCAAAAATGAACGTATAACGCCTGCCTCGAAATGATTACTGCGTGAAATCCGCGGCGGCAATCCATCGACTCCGAGCCGCGCCGATAACAACAAATTCTCGATCGGCGGCGGAGCGAAAAAACGGTTGTAAGCAAAATGAAAAACGGTCTTTCCTCCATTCAAGGCGTAGGCGAGATTTATTCTGGGACTGAGCGCGCGGCCGCTCGTAATCACGCTGTATTGATCGTAGCGAACTCCAAGATTGGCCGTGAGATTTCGAAGCAGCTTGATCTGATCCTGAATGTAAAAACTCGCCTGTCCACCTGTTTTTCTGCCCCTGAAGTCGAAGGGCTCGATCTCGATTTCGTTGTCGCGCGGATCAAAGCTGAAATCTTCGCGGAGCCTCAACAGCATCAAGTCGATTCCGGCTTTGATTGTTTGCCGCGAGCTCAGATACAGCGAGTAGTCGCTCTTGGCTCCGACAGTGATGTCGTTGCGCAATCCGCCGGCCTGAATGGACGAGCTATCCGTAGTCGGAACGAGCCTCGCTCCTGCCAGACGCTCGTAGAATGAGGTCGAAATCGCCGAGCTCGAGTTGAAGAGATGCTCCCACGATAAGACTGCGGTTTGCTCGCGATTTCGCTGAAAGAAATCCCTTCCTCGAAGCTCGTCCTCAGTCGCGTTAGGCAGCTCGAAGTTAGTGCCGTCGCCGGTCAGCATCAGCTTGAAGAAGTCATTCGAGTCGGGCCTGTAGTCCAGTTGAACGAAGGCGCGACTGCCCCTGCCCCGATCGTGAAACCGCTCAGGCACGGGAGTGTTTAGAAACCTCGCGCTTTGAAAGGCCTGGTCATAGAAAAAATATCCAAAGCGCTGAGTGTGTCCGCCGTAATCAAGGGATACATTGTCACGAAGAAAATCTCCTCCGCTCAATGAAAGGCTTCCATGATTGTCGGCGTCGAAGCCGGTTCGCGTAACGATATCCAGAATACCGCCGAAGCGGTTCCCGAATTCGGCGGGAAATCCTCCTGTTATTACGTTCACCGACTGAATGACGTCCGGCGAAATCCCCGGCGTGAATAGCTGGTGAGGATTGTCAAAGAAAGACACTCCGTTTATGAACGTGTTTAGCGAAAGTTCGTTGCCGCGAAGATGAACCAGATTGTCGTGACTGCCGACGGCGCTGGCAACAAACGGCGTGATGATGTCGGTCAATTGAACCCGCCGGCTCGCCGGAAGGTCTTGGACCTGAGAGACGTTGATAGTGGTCGTCGTAGCGGATTCAGTCTCATCTATGAGCTTCGACTCCGCGTGAACTGTCACGTTTTCCTTCACGGTCGCGACCGGGTTCAGGTCGAATTGGACCTGTCCCGTCGCGCGAGGCGCCAACGAGATGCTGATGCGTTCGGGATAAAATCGGTCGGCGGAAACAGCCAGCGTATACTTACCAGGACTCAGTCCCGCGAACGAGAAGCGGCCCTCGGAATCCGTGGTCGTGCTCTCCTGAACAGGCGGCTCCTGTGTATCGAGCTTAACGGTAGCATCCTGGATCGGCTGGCCGGAGCTCTTATCGCTCACCCTGCCCATAACCCTCTGCTGCGCAATCGCGGCCGAACCTATTATCAGAATCCAAAGAAATATTGCGGCTGACCGAAACAAGGTTTGCGGTACTCCTCTCGAGCGCCTTCTATGAATAGCCATTGGATCCTCCACAAAAAAGAGCGGTTTCGGCATGCTACGATGCCTCTCACCGCGCCGGGCTTGCTCAAGGGGGCCTATCGATTGATAGAGCTCCAGCCTTGGCTTGTCCGCGACCGCTCATCGATCGAGCGATTTATGCGCAGCTTCTTAAGCAAAACCGAGACTCGCATCGAGTGAAACTCGGAATGCCGGACTTCGCGCCGCGTGTTACCAAAATGGCTTATGAGTCGAGAGGAGGAGCGCGAGGAGGCGATCGCCTGAAACGAATCGCGCTTGGATAGCAGAGCGGATCTTCAAGACTTATCTTGACGCCGTCGGAAGCGATAAATAAGCGGGCTGCTTGACGCAACGGAGCCCGGAGCTTCGCGGTGACGGTTCGTCCGCATACGACGCACTGCTCGGCGCAGACTTGCCGAGCCGACGAAACGACCGTCTCCGGTTTTTCGTCGAGCTGCCCATCGTGTCGAGACGAACGGCAACAACAGCGTCCTTCCTTCGTGCAACAGGATGTACTTAGGAAATCAGCGCTCTCGGCCGCGAGCGTAAGCGGCGTGGATAGCGCCCCGATAAACAGGACGAGCCAGGCGCAGAAAGCGCCGAACTTTATTCGTCGTCCGTGTCTGAAGAGGGCCATGGTGATTGTGCACCTTTGTACCGCTTTGACTGGAACGTGTCAACAATATTCGAACTATATTCGAATCGGGCAACCGCCTCCTTCGAGTTAGCCGCTATATTCGCAATAAAGTTGCAAAGACGGGCGGCTGAGGTATGATACTCAGTGCCGAATTCCAAGCAGATTGAGAGGCGCGTAGTGAATACTCAACAAAGCTCGACGCTCTTGCGGCCCTTCGTCAGCAGGGCCTTGATTTCACTGGTTATTCTACTCTGTGCGACAGGTCCGGTATGGAATAAGGCCTACGGAATCGAGGCCGAACCGGAACCCGCACTTGCACGGACCGCGGACGGAGCGCTCAAATCGGCTCCCGACTTCAACCTCAAAGACCTGAGCGGTAAGACGGTGAAGCTCAGCGACTTTAAGGGGAAGGTCGTAGTGTTGAACTTCTGGGCCACCTGGTGCGGCCCTTGCCGCGCCGAGATCCCGGCCCTGATCAAGGCCCGCAACCAGTATCACGATAAAGGCGTGGAGATTATCGGCATCTCGCTGGACGACGACGGCTCCGAATCCGTAGCCGCTTTTGCGAAGCAATTCAAAATCAATTATCCGATCGTTATCGGCACCTTAAAAGATGTCAATAACTACGGATCGTTTGATTCCATTCCTACGACATTTGTCGTCGATCGAGAAGGCAAGATCAGGAGCTCGCATCTCGGAATGGTTTCCTTCGGCGACGTGGAGAACGCCGTCAAGCCGCTCTTGTAATCTCAGCAGGACAAACACACTTCAACGCCCAGAACGTGCAGTGAAAACCACGCATATTCGCGGCGCATCTTGTCGAGCTGGTGGCGAGGCTCGCCCAGACCGTGCGGCTCGCGAGGATGCAAAATCATCTCGACCCACGCCGTTCTTACGAAGCCCCATATACAATTCCTGCGCTTGACTCCATCTAACCACCTCGCTTGTCCCGAGAGTGAGTGACAAGCTTCGTCACATCGTATTAACACGAATGGTGTTGAGACAGACACTGCGCGGATTTCTTACACTAGGGAGCTGTAATAATTTCTCGGCCAATAGATCAAATGGGGAATGCCCTCCCCATTTTTGCTAATCATTCTTAACAGTCCGTTCTCTAATTCAATCGGCACAAAGATTGCACCGCCGATAGCGCCCTTACCTCACATTTAGGCCATTCAGATTGTGTTTTTTCTTTGTAAGTAGTCGTGTGTTCGCCCTCAAGTGCAGGAACTTAAGCCCTGGTCACGCGCGTTGCGCGGACTCTCAGAGCTAGATAAATCACTCGTGTGAGGAGAGCGAATGAATCATACTTTCCGGTCTTTTCCGCGCAGGCGCCTGGGCCAAACCGGTATCAAAACTCTCATTCTCATCATCTTTGTTTCAGCAATCCTATTGCCTTTCGCCCGCGACGCCGCCGCCGTTTCACAACCGACAATAATGTTCGTCACGCAGCCGCCGCACGGTGACGACTTCGCCGCGGTCAACTCCGTATTTGGAAATCATCTTGCAAGAGCCGACATCGCCACTCGAGGCGGAGACCTCTACATCAGATACGGAGACGGCACGCTGCGTAACCTGACCGCGGAAGCCGGATTCGGCCTCGCCGTTCGACAGGACATAGCGGTGCGTGAGCCGAGCATTCACTGGTCGGGCAATAAGGCCCTGTTCTCAATGGTGATCGGCGGCACGACGTTGAACGATCTGACATCGGTCTACTGGCAGCTATATGAAATCACCGGATTCGGACAAGGCCAGAGAGCGGTGATAACCAAACTCGCGCAGCCGACCGATTCAAATAACGTCTCTCCTATTTACGGCACTGACGATCGGATCATCTTCACATCGGACAGACCGAGAAATGGAAATCGCGCGTTGTATCCGCAGCTTGACGAATACGAATCAACCGCGACGAACACCGGGATCTGGTCGATGAATCCCGACGGATCCGATTTGAGGCTTCTCGATCATGCGGTCTCCGGAGACTTCACTCCGATTATCGCTTCGGACGGACGGTTGCTGTTCACTCGCTGGGATCACCTGCAGCGAGATCAGCAGAGCAATGAAGGAACTTTGAGCTACGGCGCATTCAACTACGCCTCCGAAACGAGCGCTCAGCAGTTGTCGACAAGCGCCGAAGTGTATCCAGAGCTACGAGTGCAACCTGCCGGAAGCTTCACCCACGGGCATACGATGAATCAGTTCTTTCCGTGGCAAATGAATGAAGACGGCACCGGACTCGAGACCTTGAATCACATCGGGCGTCATGAGTTCCTGAATTATTTCGACTCGGCCCACAACGGGCTTCCGGAGTTCATCGGACCGACCGGGCGCAGATCAGCTACAAACATTCTGCAGATGAAAGAAGACCCTACGCGGCCGGGTTATTTCTTCGCGACGAGCGCGGCTGAGTTTCGGTCTCACGCCGCGGGACAGATCATCGGGCTGAATAGTCCCGAGAGCCTGAATCCGGACAATTTTCAGGTCGATTACATTCAGGACCCGATCGCGGGAGCCATCGTCGAAGACGGCCAGACCGCTCCGTCCAATCATCCGGGCCACTTTCGCAATCCGACGCCTCTGACCGACGGCTCCCTTGTGGCCGTGCGAACGACGTCGCCCTTCGGAGACCGCGCCGTATCAGGACAGCTCTCATCTCGTTATGATTTTCATCTGGTCCGGCTTGCTCGCGGAACTCCCTACTGGAGCGTGGCCGAACGGCTGATTCCCACCGGGATCTCCAAATCTGTTTCATACTGGGATAACCAGACATTCGCGCAGGTGAGCTACAGCGGACCGATGTGGGAGCTCGATCCGGTTGAGGTAGTAGCGCGCACCCGGCCCGCGCGCCATTCTACTCCGCTGCCCGATATTGAAGCGCAGATCCTTCGGGATGAGCTTGGAAGTTCGGCTGCTGTCGATCAATTCGCCGCATTCTTGCGGTCCAGGAATCTCGCGCTGGTCGTGAGCCGCAATGTGACTCGTCGAGCTGATCGCCAGCAGGATTTCAATCTGCGGATCGCCAACAGTACGACGGTTACGGCAGATACCGGCGCGACTCCAATCGACATCGCGTTTCTGCAGTTTTATCAGGGCGATTTGATTCGCGGGTACGGCAACCTTCATGCGGGTAGGCGTCCCATTGCGCAAGTGATGCACGACGGCTTGAATCCGGACGTTACGGGCGCGCCCGCTGGAAGCGTGAAACTCGGCGCCGATGGAAGCATGGCTGCCTTGGTTCCGGCGAGCCGCGCGCTCAGTTGGCAGCTAACGAAGCAAGATGGTTCGGCGGTCGTGCGAGAGCGATACTGGGTTACCTTCGCGCCGGGAGAGATGCGAAGCTGTGCAAACTGTCACGGGATCAATACGACCGACACGGTCCTGCATCTTCCTCCGCCGACCAATCCGCCCGAAGCGCTGAGAGACCTGGCGCGATGGTATAAAGCGAATTTCGCGTCGTCCGGCTGCGCGCCCGCGATCACCTCCGCAAGCCAGTCATTTCCTGCGGCGGGCGGCACGGCAAGCATAACGGTCACAGCCGGCTCCGGCTGTGCCTGGAGCGCCGTTAGCAACTCTCCATTTCTGACCATTACTTCAGGAGCAAGCGGGAGCGGCGGTGGATCAGTCAGTTATTCCGTAGCGGCTAACGCTTCGACGATCTCTCGCACTGGTACGCTTACGGTAGCGGGGCTGACTTTTACGGTCAGCCAGAGCGGCGCTCAACAACCTTGCAGCTATTCGATCTCACCGGCGAATCAACTCGTTTCGGCAAGCGGCGGCCCAGGAACGGTGGTAGTAACCGCGGGAGCCGGTTGTTCCTGGAGCGCAATCAGCAACGCTGCTTTCCTGACAGTCACGTCATCGAGCAGCGGTGTTGGCGCAGGTTCTGTCCAGTATTCCGTGGCAGCTAATACGTCTCCGAATACCAGGAGTGGAACTCTGACGATCGCGGGTCAGACTTTTTTGATCAGCCAGAACGGCGGCTTATGTACGTACTCGATCTCGCCCGGTTCGCAGTCGTTTGATTCCACGGGCGGCTCGGGAATCGTTGCCGTAAGCGCCGGCGCGGAGTGCCCGTGGTCGGCAGTGAGTAACGCTGCATTCATTTCCGTGACCAGCGGAGCGACCGGCAGCGGAAGCGGCTCGGTCGGTTTTCGAGTGTCGTCCAATACGAGCGCTTCTTCACGCGCGGGAACTCTGACCATAGCCGGGCAGACGTTCACAGTTACTCAGAACGGTTCAACACCGGTTTGCACCTTTGTGTTGTCTCCTAAATCGCAAGAGATGGGATTCCCCGCGTCATCGGGAAGCATACAGGTCGTCGCGGACGGAGGCTGTGCCTGGTCAGCTTCGGTCGATGTGGAATGGCTGACCCTGACCTCGAGCAGCGGCACAGGCGCCGGGCGAATTACTTTTACAGTCGCCAAAAACAAAAAGGCGAAATCGAGAACGGCTACGATCACGGTAGCAGGCGAGTCGGTCACCGTTACTCAGCGTGGGAGGGTCTGATCGTCACTGGCGCGCGAAGCGAGCAGCCGCGTCGATGAGGAGCAGTTATGGTAGTAGTTGGACTGTAACGGGTTGAACATAGTATTAGCCTCCAACCCCCAGAATTGAATATTCGAAGCTGTGGTTTAGTCCGCGTCAAAGTCCAGAAGGATGAGAATCCGTTTGCTCTCGCGCCGATTGGATCATTATCGTTATGGCTGAACATAAGGGGCAGGGTCATTGAACCCAGCTTCTCGAAAACCTCTCAGCCTGAGCTGGCAGCTATCACAGTTCCCGCAGGCCCGACCTTCCACGTTGGGGTCGTAGCAACTGTGGGTTAGCGAGTAATCCACGCCCAGCTCTATTCCGCGTCGAATAATCTCGGCCTTGGACATCGCGATCAGAGGCGCGTGAATCTTCAGCTTCATTCGACCTTCCACAGAGGCTTTAGTCGCGAAGTTGGCCATTCGCTCGAACGCCGCGATGAACTCGGGGCGGCAATCCGGGTAGCCCGAATAATCCAGCGCGTTCACTCCGATAAAAATGTCTTCGCTCTCCAACACCTCGGCCCACCCGAGCGCATACGAAAGAAATATAGTGTTTCTCGCCGGCACGTAGGTCACGGGAATACCCGACTCGATTTCGTGCGCGGGACGGTTCTTCGGCACTTCTATTTCGTCGGTAAGAGCGGAGCCGCCCATTTTCCTCAAGTCGATATCGAGGATCAGGTGACGTTTTACGGCTAAAGCGGAAGCAACTCTTGCAGCGCACTCCAGCTCAATCGAATGGCGCTGGCCGTATCGAAACGACATCGCGTATGTCTCGTAGTCTCGCGAGGCTATGGCCAGCGTAGTAGCCGAATCCAATCCGCCGCTCAGGAGTACTACCGCTCTCTTGGATTTCCCTGAAGTGTTCATGTGTTCTAACCTTGCGCTATGATCGCCTTGACTGGTTCTGGTTTATGCTAATGGCATCAGAATCTATGAGCTACCAAACATACCATCACAATCGGAATTACGGCTGCCGGATCGTCGAATCGATTCTGGCCGGTCATCGAGCCGTCACGCTCGAAAACGAAAAACTTCGCGTTACCGTCCTGGCCGACAAAGGATCGGATATTTATGAATTTCTGTATAAGCCTCGGGACATAGATTTCATGTCGCGGTCTCGATCAGGTCTGAGGCCCCGCGATCATTTCATGCCGACCAGCTCGCGGTCGCAGGGCTTTCATATGGACTACTATGAAGGCGGCTGGCAGGAATTGTTTCCCAATTGCGGAAATATCTCACTCCATCAAGGCGCCGAGATAGGACAACACGGCGAGGTGCTGCTGTTGCCGTGGAACTACACTATCCTCAAAGACGAGGTCGACGAAATTGAGGTGAGATTCGAGGTTCGTACCGTTCGAACCCCGTTTCGAGTAGTGAAGACGATGTCGCTGAGAGGAAGCGACCCGGTTCTTCGCATTCATGAAAGAATTACAAATGAAGGCGGGCAGCAGGTTGATTTTACTTGGGGCCATCATCCCGCATTAGGATGGCCGTTCATAGATGAAACCTGCCGGATTGATTTGCCTGCGTGCTCGATACGGACGTTCGAGCGCCTCACGCCTGGAACCTCTCGGCTGAAGGCCGAACAAACAAGCGAGTGGCCTTTCGCGATTTCCAGAGATGGTTCGACCATCGATATCTCACGCATCGCAGGGCCCGAGGCGGCGGCTCACGATATGGTTTTTCTCGAAGGACTGTCAGACGGCTGGTATGCGGTGACCAACACTTCAAAACAAGTTGGATTCGGGTTGCGATACCCGCGGCAGCTATTCAAAGAGCTCTGGTACTGGCAGGTCTACAGAGGCGGCGTGGATTATCCGTGGTGGAGCGCAACCTACAACATCGCCCTCGAACCTTGCGTCTCTCTGCCTATTCTTGCGGACGCGGTTAAACGAGGAGAGGCATTGACTCTTGGACCGGGCGAATCCGTGGAAGCGGAATTATTCGCGGCCGCCTACGAAGGCTTCACTGCAATCACGGGCATTTCGCCGGACGGATTCCCCAGCGGCGCCTAAATTAGCTAAGCCAGATCTCCACGACGAGGGCTGATCGAATATTCCTAATTGCGTGAGGCTTGGGGGCGGCCCAAACGAGGAAGCGTTCTGTGGTCCAGCTTTCAGAGTCACGACGTGGGCGCGCTTTGCATTGATCCGCCCTTTGCCAAATTGATTCGGGGTTGCTGGTTTGCTACGGTCGTCGTCATGTCCGAGTGTTCCCCCAAGCAGATACATGCGCAGATACGCGAACTCCTCGACTCGCTTTATCGCGCGGATTCGGGACGAATCCTGGCGACTCTGATCCGCTTGCTCGGTGATTTTGATCTTGCCGAGGAGGCTATGCACGAAGCCTTTGCGGCTGCGCTAAGCCTGTGGCCGCGGAGTGGAGTACCGGACAACCCGCGACCATGGTTAATTTCGACCGCCCGATTCAAAGCCATTGATACTTTGCGTCGACGGGCAAGATTTGATGCGTCTCAAGACGAGCTCGTCCGATATCTCGAAGCACAATTGAGTTCGCCCGAGAGGTCAAATGCAGAGACAAAGTCCAATGAAGAGGAGAGCCTTGAGGATGATCGGCTGCGCCTGATTTTTACGTGCTGTCATCCATCCCTGGCGCCGGAAGCGCGCGTTGCGCTCACCTTGCGCGAGGTGTGCGGGCTGACAACCGAGGAGATAGCACGCGGCTTCCTCACCACTCCGCGTACGCTGGCGCAGCGCATTGTGCGCGCAAAGGCAAAGATTCGAGAGACACCGATTCCGTACGAGGAGCCGACGCCGGAGGAATTGCCAGAGCGACTGGGCGCGGTGCTTCATGTCATCTACCTTGTCTTTAACGAGGGTTATTCGGCTGCCGCGGGAGCGGAGGTAACGCGGGCCGAGCTAACCGGCGAAGCGATTCGACTGGGCCGTTTGCTGACTGAACTCCAGCCCGAGCCGGAAGTCATTGGGCTGCTCTCCCTGATGTTGCTGCAGGAATCCCGTCACGCCGCGAGAACCTCTCCGACCGGAGAGCTGATTTTGTTGGAGAACCAGGATCGCTCGCTCTGGAACCGGGAGCAGATCGCGGAAGGAGTGGCATTGCTGGAGAAAGCCCTGAAGTCACGCCGCTTCGGCTCCTACACACTGCAGGCTGCGATTGCGGCCGTTCATGCGGAGGCGGAATCGGTCGCCGCGACCGATTGGCGGCAGATTGTTGCGCTTTACGACCAATTGCTACGAATTCAGCCTTCGCCGGTTGTACTGCTGAATCGTGCCGTGGCCATAGCAATGTGCGATGGTCCCGAGGCTGGTCTGACGCAGATCGACGCGGTGCTGGAACATGGCGAATTGGCAAATTATTACCTGGCGCATTCAGCCCGTGCGGATATGTACCGCAGGCTCGGCAGGACTGCTGAGGCTCGGTCCGCTTATGAGAGAGCTCTGGCGCTGACCCAACAGGAACCAGAGCGGCACTTCCTGCAGGAGCGGATTCGGCAGTTGAAATAGAAAACGATAGCCCGCGTGCATGCATGCATGCACTGTTCTAAGCCTGCGAAGCAGGCGTGAGCATAAAGCCGGGGGCGTAAGCCCCAGATTATGGTTAGTATCATGCCCAAGCCCGCGAAGCGGGCGGCAGCCGCAAAGGAGACTCCCATGTCGGACTCTTATACGAACCTTCTCTATCACATCGTGTTCTCAACCAAAGATCGCCGTCCGCTCATTACGTCGGAATACGAGCCGCGAATTTATGACTATATCGGTGGAACGGTTCGTTCACTCGGTGGAATTTGTCTGGAATTGAACGGCACTGAAGACCATATTCACCTGCTCGCCAAGTTGCGGCCGGATCGCGCAGTGTCGGACGCGCTGCGCGATCTGAAAGCGAACGCGAGCGGTTGGATGCACGATGTGTTTCCGGAGCTCGAACATTTCTCGTGGCAACGTGGCTACGGTGCATTCACGGTGAGCCGATCGAACGTCGACGAGGTACGTCGATATATTGCGAAACAAAAGGAGCATCACCGACAGGTTTCTTTCCGCGATGAGTTTGTTCGATTCTTGAAAGCGAATGGAATTGAATACGACGAACGATACATCTAGCGTGGAGGCTGTCGCCCTCTCCGCGGGCTCTAATTCTAATGTCCGTTTGCGAGTTCAGCCTGCAGAGCGGGCGTAGGGCGTAAAGCCTGCGTAAGCCCCAGGGAAAGATCAGAAAACATTCATTCATAGCTCGTGAAGCGAGCGAAAGCGCGATTCGGGATTCGCGATTCGGGATTCGCGTAAAGCCTCGATGATGATTCGACTGTCGCCCGCCTCGCGGGCTTTACTGACCTACCAATGACTCTTCCTGGGGCTCACGCCCCAGGCTTTATGCCGTCGTGCGCTACGCGCACTATGCGATTGAGAATCGCAAGCCTGACCCATGTTCCTTACGCGTACGCTGGCACAGCGCATTGTGCGCGCAAAGGCAAAGATTCGAGAGACACCCATTCCGTACGAGGCGCCGACGCCGGAGGAATTGCCGGAGCGATTGGGAGCGGTGCTTCATGTCATCTACCTCGTCTTTAACGAGGGTTATTCGGCTGCCGCGGGAGCGGAGGTAACGCGGGCCGAGCTAACCGGCGAAGCGATTCGACTGGGCCGTTTGCTTACCGAACTCCAGCCAGAGCCGGAAGTCATTGGGCTGCTTTCCCTGATGTTGCTACAGGAATCCCGTCGCGCCGCGAGAACCTCTCCGACCGGAGAGCTGATTTTGTTGGAGAACCAGGATCGCTCGCTCTGGAATCGGGAGCAGATCGCGGAAGGAGTGGCATTGCTGGAGAAAGCCCTGAAGTCACGCGGCTTCGGCTCTTACACACTGCAGGCTGCGATTGCTGCCGTTCATGCGGAAGCGGATCGGTCGCCGCGACCGATTGGCGGCAGATTGTTTCGCTTTACGACCAATTGCTACGAATTCAGCCTTCGCCGGTTGTACCGCTGAATCGTGCCGTGGCCATAGCAATGTGCGATGGTCCCGAGGCTGGTCTGACGCAGATCGACGCGGTGCTGGAGCATGGCGAGTTGGCGAATTACTATTTGGCGCATTCAGCCCGTGCGGATATGTACCGCAGGCTCGGCAGGACGGCAGAGGCTCGGTCCTCGTATGAGAGAGCTCTTGCGCTGACCCAACAGGAACCGGAGCGGCACTTCCTGCAGGAGCGGATTCGGCAGTTGAAATAAACAAGACTCATCAGAAGCCGATGCGGATATTGAGATGACCAGGCGCAAAGCGTTTACATAATTTTGGCTCCCCACAGTGAACACTCTTCGCAACTTCTTCTACGCGCAGACAGTCGAGATGAAAATAACCTTTGACCTTCTGAGACAAGATAGAAATGCCCTGTACTGAGATGGTAAAGTAATCTTCTCTGTATCACGTTTTACGTAAAGAGGTGGTTCATGGCAACGCTAGAGCAAATAATCGAAGAGGCCAGGAAACTCCCGGTTGAAGAACAGCGCCGGTTACGCGCCGCCCTCGAATCACTTGCCTCGAACGGCGAAATGAAGCCTGCCAATCAAGAGCTATCGCCCCAGAAACCACAAGCCCTGCATATCAACAATGGTGACGATGAAATTCGGCGACTGCGCATGGAGTGGTTGAAATCGCATCGCGAAGAGCACGGCGGTCAATACGTCGCACTGGACGGCGATCAACTTCTCGCCGTTGGTTCAAACTACCGTATGGCAAAAGAGAAAGCGCGGGCAGCCGGCAAGCCGAACGCATTCGTCACTTACTTGTCCAGGCCCGACGAGGTAGCGGAGATGGGAGGTTGGGCTTGAGGCATCAACTCGCCTTCACGGAGTTGGTTAACTATGATGCCGGCCAGCCGAGCATCACCATTCCCGTTACTCTCAGCGTCAGCCAGACACGAGTCAACTGCGACGCAAAGGTAGACACTGGCTCTTCCAATTGCATCTTCGCCCGCGGCGTCGGGGAAGAATTGGGGCTCGATATCGAGAGCGGTCTGCGTCTGCTCGTAGGTACGGTAACCGGCAACTTCGTGGCTTATCTGCACGAAGTAAATCTATCGCTCGCCTCTTTTGAGTTTAGCGGCTTGGTCGGCTTCGCAGAAGATCAGGGATTTCGGCGCAATGTATTAGGCCGCCGTGGCTTCATTGAGCAGATGACTCTTGGCCTAGTCGATTACGAAGGCAAGCTGTACCTGAGTCGCTATGACGAATGACGATGTGTCGGTTGGTAATGTTGGCTCATTGACTCTCAAGGCCGCGTGCATGCCATCAAGAGCAGCACATTGTTTACCTCCGCGAAATATTCCGGCGAACGCAGAATCTCGCTACCGCGCGGTCACCGGCTGAGAATCCTGAGAGATCCTGAGCGTGGGCATTGCCAAAGAACAAATTGAAGTGCTAAGTTCGGTGCATGGCAACGACCTCGGAAAGCTTGGCATTTGATCGCGGAGTGCGGCCTATGCTGGAGATTGTCTTGCCGGAAAAATCTGATGCAGTGATCGGCTTTCGCGCTGACCCCGAACTACAAGCCCGCATCGAAGAACTCGCGCAAAAATCAACCGAAGGCGAACTCACCGAAGATGAACGCGGCGAATACGCGGGTTATGTGCGGGCGAATAAGTTCGTCGCTATTCTCAAGCGTCAGGCGCGGCAAATCTCCCGTGATAGATGATCAGCGCAGAGATCAGGGCTCAGGTTCGCGACCGTGCGCAAAACGCTTGCGAGTATTGCCGGCTGCATCAGGATGACTCGCCGCTCGCTGCGCTACATGTCGAGCACATCATTCCCAGGATTCACGGCGGCAATGATGACATGGACAATCTCGCCCTCGCCTGCATCGACTGCAATCTCACAAAGGAACAAATCTAACCGGAATAGATCCCGAAACCGGTGAGATTACTCAGTTGTTTCATCCCCGGCGCCAGTCGTGGGCAGACCATTTCGAGTGGGACGGAATCTATTTGGCCGGCAAGACCGCTACGGGCAGGACTACGATTCGAGTGCTGAACATCAATTCGAAGATCAAGTAGCGCTGCGCTCTTCGTAAGCAAGAGAAACCGACCGTATCGATTCACTGAGAACGCAATATCGAAGGCCTGACCTGGTATTGACCCACTACCACCAACAGCCTTCTTTATTCTAAAGCGCGGAAGAAAATTCTTTTGGACGACTTGTCGAATTTCGTCCGGCCGTTCGACTATATTGTGAACCGGCCCGCCCAAAGACCTAAGACTAAAGACCATCACAGGAGAAACAATCATGCCGCAATATCTAGTTGCTAACTACCTCCCCGACGACTTCGACCCGTCCGCCGTAACCGAGGCGATGATCGGGGAGATCCACGCGCTCAACCGCGAAATGATCGCTTCCGGCGCCAGGAAGTTCGCTTGCGGAATTTCCCCGGCCAGCAACGCAAAGACGGTGCGGAAGCAGCCTGATGGTACGGTGCTCGTCACCGATGGGCCATACACCGAGACCAAGGAGCATATGGGCGGTTTCTGGATACTGGAAGCCGCCGATATGGACGAGGCGCTGGCGTGGGCGAAGAAGGGCGCCATCTCATGCGATGCGGCGGGCGAGGTGCGCGAACTTCTTTTCTATCCGGACCCGAACGGAGCAACGGAATAGTCTAGCCGCTGCCACTTCGGAACATGCACCGTAGCAGGTTGAAATCGATGAAGGTGGAATCGAGAATCACTATCCCTCCAGTCCTTAGATGCCTAAGGATCGCGTCGCGGAATACTCACGCCAATGGGGCCCGCTGAGCCAGCAGCGTGTGCTCGATGTAGCGCTCGCCTGGTCCATCATCAACAGTCACCTCGACGTCGCCGACTTCCTACTTCAACACGGAGCGGACATCAACCCGACCTGGAGTTCCCATGAGCCGGCAAGCATCCCGGACGAACTCGTCTGGCACCGAAACTATGAGGCGATGCAATTCCTCATCGACCCCGGCATTGATATGACCATCAAAGACCACCGCTGGAATAGTACTGCGCAGGGCTGGGCCCGTTACGTTACAAATGACGAGAAGATGACCCAGTGGTTGGAAGAAGCCGAACGGCAGCAGAAGCGGTGAGTACTCAGCACAACCAGCGTCGGAGTTTTCACGATGGCAAGAGTCAAAGGCTACAAACTCCGCATGCCTGGATCGTATCTCTGAAAGCTCTAGCGCTGACGCAACAGGAACCAGAGCGGCACTTCCTGCAGGAGGGATTCGGCAGCTGAAATAGAGGCCTTCTAACTTCAGGGTCAGTGAAAACCAGCACTTCGCCAATTTTGGAGTTGCCGAGCGTAAAGGCATTGGCTAATAATTGCGTGTAGCACAATGGATTCTGACGTGTCAGGCGGCTAAAGTCACTCCCAGTTTCCGTTTCGGTGCTTCACCTAGCGGAACAGGCTGACAATTTTTCATCGAAATTGGTAACATGGCAGACTTGGCTCTGGACACCATTAGCAAGAGTTATCTCGATTGTTGGCTCGAATCGTCCGAAAATGCTCTTCCATCCACGAGTAACCAGTCTGCATTGTTATTGCCCTATCAGCGCTGGTTCAAATTTAAAGAGGCGTTCGCTCCGACATTTGTTGTCGACACGATCAAGCGCCTTCCCAAGAAACCTGAACGTTGTCTGGATCCCTTCGGTGGATCCGGTACAACCGCACTAACTTGTCAGTTCCTTGGAATTGAGTCGGCTACGATCGAAGCAAATCCCTTCTTGGCGGATCTTATTGAGAGCAAGCTTGGTAGATATGATGTCAACGACCTACGGCAAGCGGGTCGGCTTGTCGCTCGCCGCGCAAAGCGAAATCTAACTCTCAGCAAAGTGGAAGACTGCTTTCCAGGCGCGCCTCAAAGTTTTGTGCAGCCAGGTGACGGGAAGCGCTGGGTTTTCAGCCGAGAAGTAGCCCAGGCCGTGGTCTCTCTGCGATCCGAAATCGATCAAATCGTTGATACGAACTATCGTCGGTTCTTACGAATCATGCTTGGAAGTAAGCTTGTCGAAATCAGCAACGTAATAGTCAACGGGAAGGGGCGCCGGTATCGACGGAGTTGGGGGAAGAGATCGACTTGCGCCGCCGATGTGTTCCTCGCTTTCGATGAGTCATGTCGGACCGGTCTGACCGATTTGGAGGGCTTTGCCGGACGACCGCACGTAAGAGCCCGAGTGCTACGCGGAGATGCCCGTGATATTGTTTCCAGAGTTGGGGCAGTAGACTTTGTCCTCACATCCCCACCGTATCCAAACTCTTTTGATTATACCGACATTTACAATTTGGAGTTGTGGGCGCTCGGTTATTTGACGTCAAGGGCTGAGAATCGAACTTTACGCGAGAGCACGCTTCGCTCGCACGTACAGATCGCCCACGAAGACAAATTGAGTGACTCACTCTCTCCGACACTGCGGTCGACTTATAGGGCACTTGTGAGATGTCGAAGTGGTCTTTGGAATCGACGGATACCAGAGATGGTGTGTCATTATTTTGAAGATATTAAGAAGGTCTTAGCCGGTTGCCGAACTGTCTTGGTCACAGAGGGATGTATAGTGATGGCAGTCGGCAATAGTCGATACGGCGGTATTCTGATAGATGTACCAAAAATCCTGTCGGAGATGGTGGGGGATCTCGGTTTTGAGCTTTTTAGGCGAGAATCAATACGTTCGATGCGGTCTAGTGCTCAGCAGGGAGGGCATCCTGTTTTGAATGAGAGTTTAATCTGGCTTAAGGCATGAACGATCGATGAAAGTTCTCCGACGATTGGTACATGAAGTATCTGCGATAGAGAACATTCATGGTGTTTGCATAGGTGACAAGTTCTGCAATCTCGACGTCTCGCCCTCGGGCATCATAACAGCAAGCGTAGGCGACTTGGCACTGGTCGTTCGCCAAGCGGTAACTGTGAGCCTGAGCAATTCCTTTCTTGCCCCAATCTAAGGTGTAGCTCTCAGAGTCGGACGCGCGGAAAACTTTGAGCTCAAGAAAGTAAACCACGCGCTCCTCGATAAAAAACACCTTCAGGTCGGCACGGCCCGTTGACTCGTGGGACTCCGGAATGACCCAGAGCGACGTTTTGTACTGTAATCTGAGAAACATCAACAGGCAGTTCCTCACCTCAAGTTCGAGTTCGTCTTTGGTTTTTAGCTTACTAGCATTCTTCCATGGACGAGCGAAGCCTTGAGGTGTCGCTAAATAATCGACGTAAAAGTTTTTGAGTTGCTTTTCAAAATCCTCACTGCGGAGTACCGCATCGAATGCGCCGCCAATCTGTATGGTCGTTAGTTCACGCCTAGTAGCTGTCCGCCAAAGAGCGCGCTTGCTTCCGGCGTTAAAAATGACCACAGCGTGCGACGTTAGGCCAAGTCTTTCGAGCTCGTTCTCAAGGCCTTCGATACTTGCCGCAGCTATGTCCCGTGAAAACACGCTATGAAGAGTTGGTGAAGAGATATACACCCGACCGAGAAGGTCCTGAGGGGTGTCGTCACGGAAGTGCCTTTGCAGCGAGAATTCGCCTAAGGACTCTGCTACTTGCGCTACCCGATCGCACCCAACGAAACAACAGTAAGCCGGTTTATCGAGGCTAATTTGAATTTCATATGTATTAGCCCAGCGATGAAGCCAAGCTATTACCTCATCGATGAAATTCAGTGGGTCGTCAGCCGAACTCACTGAAAGATCTGCAAGTTCGCTTTCCACAAACTCCAACGTGTCATCGCTCATGCAGCACTCTCTTTCTCGATATATCGCAGATAGAGTTGGAGCTTCTCCCGAATACGATTTCGTAGAGCCTCGGGTGCGACGCGCTCGAAATCGCTTGTCTTGCGAAGGGCCAGATTAGAATCACGGTCGTCAAACGTAATCAAGGCTCCATCTGCGACACCTGGAGCGGCGTAGTTGAGCTCACTCAGCGCTATGTCATCCAATCGACGCTCTCCCAACCTGCCGAACGCAAACACTAGCTCATCAACATAGATCCCCGTCGATTTGCCGAGTGGCGTGTCCCGAATAATATTGATTGTTTCGATTCCGGCCGAGGTAATTGAGTAGTCCGCCTCCATCCATGGACCATGATCATCTTTGGCAACTAAGAGATTACTCACGCGAACCAATCCCATAGCGCTTAACCTGTCCAGCTGCCACTGCACGTCGGGATAGAACGGCCCGCGCTTGTATTTGAGAACACGCTTAGCTGGAGGAGTGGCTTGATACAACTCGGCGAGGCAGTTGGACAGGAAAACCATCCGGTGGAGTCGGGTCTTACCAATCGGGAGAAGCCCGGCACGATCACAAGCATCGATTGCAACTAATACCCACACTCGAGCCTGAACTTGGGCCGGATTAATCTCGGGCTCGTCGGGCTTTAGGTGTTGTGGACTCTCGGAATTGACTCTCATATTCTTTCCGATGCTGTCTTACGCTGGCGTTCTCGGCAGCAACTTCCAAAAGATTGATGATATGCTTTCTTATTGCAGCTTCTTTTGGTCGACGCCCTTGATTTAGGCCCAAAAGCGCACCAATCATGTTTTCGCGATTCAAGTTGGAAGTAGCTATGACTGAATTCGCGCCGGGTTTCGGATCGGCGCACCAATTTCTCAGCATCTTGCCAGCGTTATTTACAAAGACAGAGTCAAGACTGGACTCTGGTGTTTCGACTACAATCATTGCCCCAACGGTTACTTTCGTTGAGGTTGTGTAGGTCTTAAGAACGGCCATTCGAAACGCTAAGTCAATAAACTCCTTCTGAGATTCTGAAACATCATCATCTTGCATGCGTGTCGTGCCACCCGACGGCGTAACAGCCGATGTCATCTGAACGGCGAACGTCGGGTACTCCACCTTATCAATAGCTTGCCCGAGTTCGAGCTGTTGCGGTCGGAAAGTCAGATTACATTTTTCGGCAAGAAAATTCCCAGCGTATTCCGCAAAAAAGGCGGCCATATTGTTTCGATTGCGTCTTATCGCGCGGTCAAGAACACTCAATTTTTTAGTATATTTAATTAACAGGGCCTTGTTTTTCCGCCTTAGTTTCTGAATCTCCTTTTCGGTGAATCTTACATACTCTTCGGTCCTAGTGAGTTCACCGGCACCTACGGGACTCATCGCACGTAACGTTTCGGCTTCTGCTTCCAGTGCATCACGTTCTGACATGACATTGAGCAGCTCAGTCAATGCCTTCCGATATTTTTCCTCGTTTGAGTCAACTACGATCTGGGAGCGACTCACCTGCGTCTTCAGCTTGTCGATCTTAGCGATCTCGCGTTTGATTACCTTCGAACCAAATTGGGCGCTCGTCACCGTGACCTCTTGATCTTCTTTTGGGCTATGACAAACCGGGCATGTTCCCTGTTCCGCTAAGCGGCGCAGTTCGGCAGACAAGCCAGATCGTCGACTTCCGCAAACTAGACATCCGCTCTCTCCCATCAAGTTTATGAAAACGTTTCTTGCGGTTTCCGATAGTTTCGGAAAGAGCGTAACGAAATACTGGTGATGCCTGAATTCAAGCTCGCGACTCGCCTCTTCAAGTTCCAGTTTGAGCGCGTCCAGTTTTGCTCGGTTCGTGTTGCGGATTCCCTCAAGCTCATCCGTGGCTTCTCTGAGAAGCTCCGACCGCTGCTCGACTAGGGGCAATCGATCTTCAATATATCTTGTGCGATCCGTGACTTCTGTCGCCGATGATGATCGCGCTCGCATGCTTAGAAGTTGTGTTTTATAACGCCTCAGTTGGTCATACATATTCCGGGCTTGGCTATCGATCACTTGAATATCTCTCGCAATGTTGGCTAGCTCCAAGGCCTCGTCGCCGGTTAAGAAGAGGATTCGGAAGATCTCAGCTTGGGCAATTGGATCCCAAACAACTGGGGTCTTCTCCTCAAGAAAGAACAATACGGAGCGAACCAGCAGATGAAAATCATATTGCGAGCTACAGCCAGCCAGCTGCCATATCTGGTCCTCAGGCATTTCGACTTGCAACAAGAGCTCATTTTCATCAATTCTTAGGGAAATGAGCGACAAGTCGCTCAACCTTCGAGCAACGACCAGCTTTTGATTACCGAAACTGAATTCGCCATACGCTTTTCCATCAGTCCATGCCGATTTGTCGCGTTTCGAGAAATAGTTAAAGTATTTCAGTTCTTTGAGACGACGTTGTGTTAACTGAATTTCATTACCTTTATATGGATCAAAAGGACCAACTAGAAGACGGTATATGATATTAAGCAACGTGGTCTTCCCAAGGCCATTAACACCGGGAATTACTGTGACTCCCCGTTCGAATTTGTGATCGATCCCTTCCCCGTTTTTGCCTGGGAACAAACCGTAATCTTTCACAACAAGCCTACGGAGAATCGGAAAGCGAATGTTAGGATTTGGCATAAGCTTATCGACCCTTATTCGGTTTGATTATTGGTTCAAACCTCAGTCAAGAGTGGAATCAGCGGGCACCGTCGTCGAGCGGCACTATTGTGCCCGATTCTAGATCGTAATGCTAGATATAAAGCACCGGATCTTGTTTCATGCTCTTAGGAAGAGCCACCTCGTTCGCCAATGTCCCCCACAATGCGCGCCCAAGTTGTGCATTAGCCAGTCGACCGACTCAGAACCGATAATGGAATCACAGGTCAGATTCCGTCAATGCAAACCCAGATCGTTGGTCTGGGCGATTCGCCCTTGGCGCTTGATGCGGATACTGAGATGACAGGCTTAAACGATAGTTCTAAAGCGCGGAAGAAGAAGAAAAATTTCTTGGACGACCTGTCGAATTCCGTCCGGCCGTTCGACCATATCGTGAAGGCAGGCAACCGGCCCGCCCAAAGACTTAAGATTAAAGACCATCACAGGAGAAACAATCATGCCGCAGTATCTGGTTGCTAACTACCTCCCCGACGACTTCGACCCGTCCGCCGTAACCGAAGCGATGATTGAGGAGATCCACGCGCTCAACCGCGAAATGATCGCTTCCGGCGCCAGGAAGTTCGCTTGCGGAATTTCCCCGGCCAGCAATGCAAAGACGGTGCGGAAGCAGCCTGATGGTACGGTGCTCGTCATCGACGGGCCATACACCGAGACCAAGGAGCATATGGGCGGTTTCTGGATACTGGAATGCGCTGATATGGACGAGGCGCTGACATGGGCGAAGAAGGGCGCCATCGCCTGCGATGTGGCCGGCGAGGTGCGCGAGCTTCTTTTCTACCCGGACCCGAAGGGAGCAACGGAATAGTCTGGCCGCTGCGACTTCGGAATACGCACCCAGGTTGAAACCGATGAAACGGACGACTGAATAAATCCTGAAGCTACTTTGATTTGAGTTCAGCCGTCCGTTTTAAGGACTGCCATTGCTGCTTGTGCTGATCCCCACCGATAAATCGGTGGGCTATTTTCAATCGTCCGCTGCGCCGACTATTTGGGAAAAGCCCCGACGGTGCCGGCCTGACGGATCGGTGTCGGGGCGCCGCGAGCATTAAACAAATCAGAGGGACTCGAAGGAACTCAATCATGAGAAAAATTACCGTACTTGAACACATTACCCTTGATGGCGTCATACAAGCAGGGGGCGGACCGGACGAGGATACGAGCGACGGCTTTGCTTATGGCGGATGGGCAGCGCCCTTTGACGACGACGCGATCGGAGCGGCCGTGAAAAAGATGTTGGATATGCCGATCGACCTGTTATTGGGGCGCAAAACTTTCGATATTTGGGCGGCGTTTTGGCCGCAACATGGCGACATTTGGCCCAACGTTAACACGGCCACTAAATACGTCGCCTCGAACACCATGACTTCTTCCGAATGGCTACCCTCGGTGTTTTTAAACGGGGATGTTGCGAAAGAAATCGCCGAACTCAAGCAAGGGGAAGGACCGGACCTGCACATTTGGGGAAGCGGTAATCTGCTCCAGACGCTTATGAAGCATGATCTGGTCGATAACTTCTGGTTGATGATCTATCCGATAACTTTGGGCGAGGGGAAACGTTTGTTTGCCAAGGGCACGATCCCGGCCGCGTTCAAGGTGACGGAAAGCATTGTCGGTTCGAGTGGCGTCATTATCATGAATTACGAGCGTGCAGGCGCAGTTCAAACCGGAAGTTTATAAACACGGAGGAATCGATGAAATACATCTGTTTGGGATACATCGAGCCAGGAAAATTCGAAGGGATGACCGAGGACGAGCGCCACGCAACGTTCGACGAATGCTTTGAGTACAACGACCATCTGCGCGCCAACGGACATCTTGTCGCCGAAATACCTCTTCAGCCTTCGGAGACCGCGTTGACCCTGTACTGGAAAAACGGAGAAGTCGCGACGACTGACGGCCCCTATGCGGAAACCAAGGAACAGCTTGGCGGCATTCAAATTCTTGAGGCGAGAGACCTCAATCATGCCGTTCAGCTTGTCTCACAGCAACCGGGCTTTAAGTATGGACTTGGGCCGATTGAGATACGGCCGGTTTTTGATTTGAGCAAAATCATAAAAGAGAGCGAGCAGCGGCGACGGCGAAAGGATACCTCGCGATGAGGGCGGCCACGAGGGAAAGAATGATCAGTATATGGTGTTCATGATGTAGGCTGGCGAGTCCCCGCCCCGAGCTTATCGAAGTTCTCTCACTGAGGCCGGGACATCATCTGCTTGACTCTTTCAATTCCCGCCCGAGCTGTTTCGTCGCGGCCCGACGAGATCTCATCCACCTGTTGATAAGCCGACAGAGCCTTTGGATATTGTTTATCGCTCTCATAGACATAACCGAGCTCAAGGAGCGCGGCTATGTTCTTTGGTGCGAGCTTGATCGCCTGCTCTAAAGCCGCGGCGGCCGGCTTCCACTGACTTGATCTCGAATCCGCTACGCCAAGGTTGAGCCACGCGCTGCTCAAATCCGCGTGAGCTCGCGCGTATTTCTCCAAAAGCGGGGCTGCTTTGTTGAATTGCTTATCGAGTAGATAAGCCTGGCCAAGAAGCGCCCAGGCCGACTCCGTATCCTGCACCGCGAGCAGTTTTTCACCCGTTGCGATCGCCTGCTTTGCGCTTGCGGGATTCTGCTTGGCGCGAGCCAGTTGAATATCTCCCAGGAGAACCAGTGAATCCAGGTCGCGCGGATCAATCGCGAGAGCTTGACTGAGCGCCGTAACAGCTTGATCGTCGCGGTTGAGCTTATGCTGAACGAACCCTATGTAGTAATAGTTTGCGGCATTGTCCTTCATCTCCGCGGCAGCCGTCGTAAGAACCGGGATCGCTTCGTTGTACTTCTCGGTGAAGATATACGATCGGCCGAGCGCCGCACGCGCTTTAGTGTCGACCTTCTCGCGCAGCTTCTCGGAAGTAGAAATGTACCGGGTCAGGTATGGAATGGCTTTGTCGTATTGTTTTAGCTGATAGTAAGAAAATCCTATGAAATACGATGCGGTTATTTGCTCCTTGTCCTTCGCGCCGGCTCCCTTTATGTAGTTTTGAAACGAGTCAATCGCGTCTTCATAGTCTTTAAGCTGATAATGAGCGGCGCCGACGTAATACCAGGCCTGCCAGTAGTCGGGATTCGACCGAAGCACCGCGTGGAACTCTCTGATTGCTTCTCGATATTGCTGCTGGTTGAAGAGAGAGACAGCCCTCTCCCAATTCTGTCCGAATGCATTGACGCCGGCGGCAAGCGCCACAAGAACCATCGAGAGCGTAGGGAACAATAACCGTTTAATCATAACCTCTCCTGCTGCAAGAGTACTTCCAGCGACCGTCAGGCGACCGCCGTGACAAAGAAGATTCTAAAACAAATCTCGCCCGAAGTAGATAACTTCAACCGTCCTGCCCTCAGACCCAGGGGCTTTTCAAACGAGCTTAAGATGTCGGACGCTACCGGGTTGTGTTGCCCGGCCAAATTCAGTGTGTAGGAAATTGGTACTAGCATATTCCGGAGGTGTGCCGAATCAATACACTCGGCGATGTGTGCGAGCGATCGCGCGCGCTCAGGGAGTAATTCCCGAAGCGACGGATGACGGCTGTCCGAAACTCGTTCCCTACTAAAAATGGGCGATTTGGCGCGAGAGAACATCAAGTATTCAACTAAGCTGGCCATTCCGTAGCTGGACCGTGGTTTGCAAACTCCGTTGCGAATTCGGGCGCGATCGGGCGCGATCAGGCGCGCGGGTCTCGCGGTGGTTACGCAGTTACAGCCAAAGGACTGAGACTCATGAGTACCAGGAGCACTTAGAGCATGAATTTCCAGGGGATTCGGGGAGTGATAGCGGCTCAGTTAGACGGACGGCTCGGATGAACTGGCAGATAGAATTGACTGTAAGGCATATTCCACGGGAAGGGGTCCGTGAAGGGACGCAAGAGGACACTGCCAAAGCGGGTTATCTTACTGTTGCTTTTGACTTACGGAGGCGCTTTTTGTGTTGACCCACGACCTATTTGCTAGTATATACATACGTGCTGTTCTTGATTGAGCTTAGTGGTAAGGCTCGATTGTATTCTCGCAGGACAATCATACCCCCTGCCCCTGAATGTGGAGCTGGGCAATCAGAGACCTAGTAGTTTCAGAGGCGACGTTAGTTTCGAAAAGCACTTTCTTGTTCATAAACAAAGCGAACCGTTGTACGAGTACTTCAGGAGGCGAATGATGGAAGCGGTCAAAAGAGTAGGAATGCTGGTGCTGACAGTAATTGTTCTCTGCGCAAGCGCACTGGCTCAAAGTCATGGCGGAAACATCGCAGAGCGGCAAAAGGCTCCCACGGTTGCCGGAGGAACGGGTTTATTCAACACGTTCTCAACGCGCACCCTTTGCAAGGGTGAGTTCAATTTCGCGGTGTTCTGGAACAACATGGATCGCGACCCCGGCGACCTAGAAATCAATCAAGTTCCTTTTAATTTCACGATCGGTTTGACTAATAGATGGGAGTTTTGGGTCAACTGGATTACGTATCAGAAAGTACACTCCGACAGCCCGTTTCTTTTGAGCGGCTATCAATTGAGCGCCGTTCGCCGACTCGGTGATCCCTTCACCGTTCTGGGTCCGGCCGCAGGCGGCCACGGCGGCGGCGCCGCATTCTTCCCGGGCACGGGCGCTATTGGCGGCGGCATCCTACCGGCGTTAGGCCATTTCGGCACTCCGACCAATTTCCCCAACAGCTTGCAATCACCGGCAGGGCTCAACGGCCCTCCCGCCATCGGACTGGGTCCGGCGATATTCACGGATCGTCCGAGCTATTTCAATGAGCTGCCGTTCTTTGGCCCGGTAGATTTCTTTGGTTTCGATAGTGTCGGCCGGCCGGTGTTCGGGTTCAAGGACACTTCGAGCGGCACAGGCGACCTATCGGTCGGAACCAAATTCAACCTCATCGACCCCAACAAGCACTGGTTCAGCATGGCGCTCGGCGGCTATCTGAAGATTCCCGTGGCAAGGGGACTCGAGGATCGCTCGGAAGGGCGATCGAGCGGTGAATACGAAGGCGGCCCGATTCTGATCCTCGGTCAGGAGAGCGGCGGCCATCGGTTCAGGCTCTATGAAAACATCGGATACATTCACACCGGCGACATCGATCAGGGCGGAGTTAAAGTCCTCGACCTGAGAGACAAGCTCATCCTAAACGCCGGAATGTCCATCGCCTTGAATCGCCACGTCGAGTTCATCAGCGAAGTGGCGGGTACAGTCTACGTTTCCAGCGGAACGCCGAATTTGAATCCGGTCAATCCCTTAGACTTGAATATCGGGCTTCGATTCTTCTTTAAGGACGGCGCTATTTCGTTCGGCGGCGCTTATCGTCGCTTCCTAACAAACGCCGACGAAAAAGATTTCGCCGTTGCGCGCTTCTTGGGACTCGGGCCGTTTTTCAGAACCCCATTGTTTGATTTCCCGTCGCAGCAGTTCGGCGAAGGCAATTCCAGCGGTTTCGTAGCTTATTTCTCGATCGGTCGACGCAAGGCCTGCCCGCCTCCGCCGACGCCTACGTGCACGCTGCAAGCATCGGCCTCTTCCGTTATGCGCGGCGACCGGCTCTCGCTCACGGTTAAACCGACTACGGCCGGTTATGCTGACGGCAAAGTCTCCTATGAATATCGCTGGGATGTGAAGGATTCGTCGGGACGGCCGGTCACGGTGAGCGGCTCGGGCGCCTCGGTCGAGGTTCCCACCTCTCAACTCGCTTGCGGCAACTACACGGTCACCACGAACATCACTGCGACGGTTCCCGCGGTGGACTGCCCCAGTGAGTGCGTAACAACCGGCACGACTAGCTGCACGACTTCATTTTCCGTCAATGAGCCGCCCTGCCCGACGGTTTCCTGTGACATCGTAGCCTCGCCGTCCTCGGCTCAAGCAGGCGACAGGGTATCGCTCAGAGCGACAGCTCGGGGCGAGGGCAATATGTCGATGACCTGGACGACGACCGGCGGTACGCTCTCATCGACCAGCGGCGCCGAAGTCACGTTGGATACTACCGGAGTGTCCGGCAGCGTGACGGTGACGGTAAGCGTGGCAACGGACAAGACACATTGCAATAGTCCGTGCCCTGGCGGAAGCTGCTCGACTACGGTGACGGTTAATATGCCGCCGCCTACGGAAGTCTCGCCCGTCACGCCGTGCGGCCCGATCTTCTTCAAGTTCAACTCGGCGAGGATCAACAACGAACACAAGGCCTGTCTGGATGACATCGCCCTGCGCTTGCAACAGGATCCTCGCGCCTCGATCGTTGTCGACGGTCATCGCGATGCGTCGGAGCGCGTTGGAATCTCTCTCACGCGCGCCAACAACGCTCGCGACTATCTCGTAACCGAGAAGGGCATCGATAGCGCTCGCATAACAGTGCGCAACTTCGGCGATAGCTGCCCGCACGAATCGGGCGACCCGGCTCTCAATCGCAGGGTCGAGTTCTGGCTGTTGCCGGATGGCGCCAAGATCGAAGGCATCAAGAAGGTCTGCGGAGGCGGAGCGACCAGTCGCGTGATTACCGACGAGCAACCGGCACAGTCCGACGATAAGAAGCCGCCGCGACGGCGCGCTCCGCGACGCAAAAAGAAAGGCTAACGCCGAGTTCATATCGAGCTGTTTGAAACAGCTTTCAGGCGGGATGATCTCATGGTCATCCCGCTTTTTTCTTTTTATGGCCTCGCATTAGTAAATCGCTGCGTGTGTCCATGCTTCCGCGCGGAGCTTCCGCGCGGAAATCACGGAAGCCATTCTCCAGCTTAAGAAACAACGGGCCTATAATGGTCGTATCGGTTTTGACAACGGAGGGAACACACTATGTTCTGCCCGCAATGCGGCGCCAATCAAGGCGAGGATTTGAAGTTCTGTAAGTCGTGCGGCGCGAACCTATTCGCGGTACGCCAGGTAGTGGCGACTCGAGAGACCGATCAGAAATTCGACTGGAGCAAGACCTGGGTCGCGGAGATGTTTCTCTCGGACGGAGAGCGAAAGCGACGCAACGAAGAATACGAGCGGCTTCGCGGGGTTACTCCCGAGTCCAAGCGTGAACGCGAGATCAAGCGCGGCGTCATCGTCTCCTGCGTTGGAATCGGAGTCTCGATATTCCTCTTCGTGCTGATGCAGGGAATCATTGCCGGAGCGGGGCTCAGCCACGGAGAGGCGGAGATTCTAAGCCGTCTATGGATAGTCGGCGTGATCCCGTTCTTCATTGGATTAGCTTTTATAATTAACGGCCTGCTAGTCGGACGCACCCGTTCGATCGAGGGCTCCGGTACTCGATCGAAAGACGAGGAATACAGATTGAAGGCCGTCGACACATCGGAATTCGCGCCTTCCAGCGCAAGCGTCACCGAAGATACAACTCGACAGTTGAAGGAAGAAGGGTAGGGCGGGTCTTACGCATCAGGGCTCAGGCTTAAATATTCTCACCCAGCAGTGGATGGAATTTCTTGGGAGCTATCAGAAGCCACGCGATGCGCAGATGAAACGCCAACTCTTTATCGTCTAAGTGAGACAGTTCCATTCCGACCCATCCGCGCCCGCCTACATACGGGGGCTTGTAAAACTTGTCCGGTGAATCTTCAACCAGCATTGCCTGCACGCCGGGAGGCGCCGGCGCTACAACCGCGACGTGGCCGTCGTTGTGGTGATTATTCGAGAACATCGCAAAGACCTTCTTGCCAGCGAAAAAAGTAGGCTCTCCGTGCGAGAGCTTTTCCGTGGTTTCAGGCAATGCCAAACAAATCCGTCGGACTCGCTCAATTTGCTTCTCGTTCCTTTTCCTCTGATTTGGTACCGGGTCCTCGGCAGGTTGGCTCAGATCTGATTCCGGCCTGCTCACATCCCCGGCTAACATATTCGCGGCGAGTCGGGTGGGGGCGGCGATTACATAGCTGGCTCGAATCAATTCGTCCACCTCAGCCCAATCTATTGGTCCCAGATCCAACCGGAGCGCTACCCATCCACGCGGCCCAACGTAGGATGGAAGATAAAACCGCTTAGGATCGTCGGCTATAAGCAAATTGTTGACGCCCGGTGCAGCGCGGCACGAGATCGCAACGATCCCGTCTCCGTGATGATCGTCAAGAAAATAGGCGAATGGCTTCTTGCGCGAGCCCGCTGGAATAGACTGAGAGAAGTCAGGCGCCTGACGCGAATCTCCCGACATCATTGATCGATGCCCTCCGCGATCTCTGAGGACAATCTCGATCGCGTCTTGCGCGAACGCCAGTGGCGGCCCTGTACGCCCTTCTCTCAGCCGGTCATCACACGGCCGCCTTTTCAAGCCTCGATTGAAACGCTCTCGGACGGAATAAGAACTCGACGATGTTGCCTTCGTGCGGTTGAAGCCAGTCCAGTTGAATTGTAGGAACGGGGCCAAGGTTCAATCGGTCTATATGGGTGGCGCCGATCAGCTCTTGCTGGAACATTTCATCATACGTAATCACGCTGCACACCAGAGTCGATCCAATTCGCCTGAGCATCTCTTCCTGAGGACACTTCACGACGCTCACGAATGGGAACATGAACTCGGTATTGGAAAGCGCCGCTTCGGTTGAGTTGCAGTGAATCACAACCGGTCTCAAGTAGCCGCACCGCTCTCGTTCCACAAGCCGTGCGCCGAACCGCGCGGTAGTATGCTCGCTCGATCCATCACTGAGGCCGGTCTCAATGCTGTTCCAGATTGCGCGCGCGGCGCCAGGAACAGTGAAGGCAGCCAGAGTAGCCTGTGGATCTTCCGGCGGCTTTGGCTCAACGGATCCCATTCGCTCGGCGAGAGCTTCGGCAATTTCCCTGGTATGACGCGAAGCCCAAATCCCCGAGCAGTTGATGCAGCCCCTGCCGCTGTTGAGAAACACACTATCGACCATTACGTCGATGTATTTCTCCCAATCATCAACCACGTCGTCGCCCAGTAGAATCTTACTGAATCCCGGACCATGAACCTGAACGCGCACATCCCCGCGGTAGCGTTCCACCGTAGGAAGGCCGCCGAAGATCATCGTTCGATTGGAGCGTCTAACGACCTCCGCGCCCATTTCGCCGTAGCCCGGATAAATTGAAATCGCTTCTTTCGGCGCGCCCGCTTCGGTGAAAGCCGCCGTCATTCGATAAGGCGTCCACGGCTCCTGGGGCCCCGGCTTGAGCACAAGGCCGATCTGCATCGGAATCACGGGCAGCCAAAGCGTATGTACTCCCGGTGAGTTCGAAGGCAGCACAAGTCCGAGCACCGGAGCCTGCGCTTGATAGCTCACGGTGACTCCGCGAGATTCAACCCCGTACCCGCGCGTCAAGATATTCAAATCCAAGCCGCGAGTAAGCGAGTCCAGTATTTGACCCATATTCGTCAGCACGAAGTTATTCTTCGCCATGTTCGCCTTGCACATATGCTCCGGAAGACCCGTGCTCGCTGATTGCTGGCGCGCAAAGTCATCCGGCGTCTGTGCGCCGTCGCCGATCGGCAGCGTTCCGTTCAGATAGAGATCGGCGGCCTTCTTCATCATCGCGATCAGATCCGAAACCGGTATGTCGGCCAGCACCTGACGGGCGCGCTGAGCGAATCTCATGTCCCGGCCTAACAGCCCGGTGTTAGCCTGACTGACGCGCGCGAGTGTTTCGCCGGTCACGAAATGGACCACGGCCTCTTTGTCGAGACTCGTATAGGGCTGACCCCATCTCAAGATTGGAATATTGAGCACCGCCATTGCGTCCTCTTATCTTCAATAGACTCCGACCGTTGTTTGCCCGGCTATCTTGCGGAAAGGCCGAACTCCGCTTACACCGTCCCATGGATACTTTTCGCACGGATGTTCCCGCTCCCCCTCATCTCGCTCGAGAAAACCCGGTATGAACGTCTCGCGAGTAAGAGTAGTCAGCTTGACTCGGCCGGTTTCACCATATCCAACGATGCGATTACTGTCGTCGAATGATACGACTTCGATCACCGCGCGCGGTTCGGGGGCAAAGTAACTGATCTTGTAACCGTCGTCCGGAGTGACGGGCTTTGAGCAAGCCAGTCCCATCAGAGTATTGCCATAGGTCGGCGTCAGGTAGACTCCGCTGCCCAGCAATTCTTCCATGGCAAAACGTGTGTACTGCGGCGTGAACTCCGTTCCACCGGCAAAGATGCCGGTGATATCGCAAGCCTTGATGCTCGTCCCGCGGTTTTCAAGCTCCTCGGCAAGCGCCTCGAGAAGCTTGGGAGTAGTAAACAGGCATTTGATGTTATGGCCGGCGCCAAGAATCGTGATTGCCTGCTCGACTACATGCGCCTTGTATTGATCGAGCGCCTCGGACTCTCCCCACTTGATCAGTTTGATCACCCATCGCGGATCAAGATCGACACAGAAGCAGATTCCGCCGCGATATTGACAGAGATGCTCAACGGCGAGCCGCAGCCGCCGCGGACCCGAAGGGCCTAGCATCAGCCAGTTCGCTCCGCGCGGAAAGTACCCTTCCGGAAGCGTATCGCTGAACATTTCGTAGTCTATTCGGAAGTCCTCGATCTGAAGCCGGCTCTTCGGAACCCCCGTGGTGCCGCCGGTTTCAAACGTGAAGATCGGTTTGCCTTCAAGACCCTTCGGAAGCCACCGGCGCACCGGTCCGCCTCGCAGCCACTCGTCTTCAAAGGGCGGAAATCTTTTGAGGTCGTCGAACGACTTGATCTCGCTCCGCGGATTCCAGCCCAGCTTCGATGCAAACTCCAACCAGAACGGACAGCCGGTTTCGGCATTGAAGTGCCACTCGACTACTTCTCGCACCTGCGCGTCAAGCAATTCTCTCGACTGCCGTGCTCGGGCATCCAACTCGTTTGTAGCAACACTCATATTCGTTGACTCTCGGATTTAATTCGGGATTGGGCAGCCTGATACCGCCGAACTCTAAAACTCTTGGACAATCAGTTAAGTGATCAAGTCATCAATTTGCCGGACTGCATCCAGATCAGGGCTCGAATTATAACGTTATCTTCGCGGGTTCGAAATCGCGCGCGCCGTCAAATGTCCGGCCGGTCTTTTCATTTCAATGACAGCAAAGATTGCAAGCTACGTAGATCCTCGCTTGAGTCGCGATGCCTTGACGGATCGCTTTATCGTTCTTCCGGCGGCCTCTCGCTCTTTTGTAATTGCTTTTGCGTGTTTCAGGGCGGCCCTGATGAATTTTTTAAGGTAAGGGTTCTTCAAGTCCTCTGGACGCCTGACCTTGATGTGGCGAATGATCTTGCCTTCCCCCACCAGAACGGCGTCGGGATCGTCGAGTTCGGCGCCGCGGTTGAACATTAGATTCACGCCCTTCTCATAGATCACGACCTGACAGAAAGCATCGGACATCTTGCCGGTCAGCGAATACCAGAACACGAGAGCGTAGACTTGAAAGGCTCTTTCAACGGCGGCGGGCGCCTCTTTCAAGACCATCGCTCTCAATTTCAGAGCCAACTCGCCGACCTGGACTTCGTAACGCGAAAGCATTCGAATCAGCTCTTCGTCCGGCGGTCGTGACTCACCCATCATTTCTTCCTTCGGTCAAATCGCGAGCTATCCAAGTCAACCAGGCTACGGAGTCGCTCCGAGAGAGATGCTGCCATGCAGCCCGCAAAATCAGGAGCTGCAAATCGAGTTGAAATACAGTCCCTTTCACTCAAAGCACCGCCGTCTCCTCCAACAATCTGCCTTCCGCAAACCGCTCGAACGCGAGCGGTCGGGCGTCGAGCGTGCGCGGCTCTCCAAACAATACGAATTCAGAAACAATCTTGCCGGTTGCCGGTGAATGCATAACCCCATGCCCGCCGAATCCGTTCGCCAGATAGAAGCCTTCGATTCCGGGAGCCTTGCCGATGATCGCATGATGATCGGGCGTTACTTCATACAAGCCGGCCCAACAGCGTCGCGCGTTTACCTGCGCCTCCTCAAAACACGGAACGCGATTGACCGCCCTGGTCAAGATTTCCTCAATAAAATCGCGGTCGAAATTGGTGTTGAAGCTGTAGATTTCCTCTGGTTCAGGCCAGGCCATCATTATGCACGAGCCTTCGCGTCTGAAGTGAAATCCGTTCGACATATCGATGACCATCGGCAGCCGGCGAGGCACGAGATCAAAAGGTTCGGTGTTGATGATCTGGCGTCTGAGCGGTTTGACCGGCAAATCAATTCCAATCATCTTCGCTATAGAGGCGGCCCACGCACCGGCGGCATTCACGACGGCCCGCGTTTCTATCGCGCCCCGCGAAGTTTCCACGGCTCGCACTTTGCAGCCGTCCGTCGATATGCCAGTGACCTCGGTGTTGAGTAGAAGCCTTGTTCCTCGCGCGCGAGCCTTTGCCGTGAACCCGGTCATAACGCTATACGGATCGACAAAGCCGTCGGTCGGGCAGAAGCTGCCGCCTACTATATCGTCCGATCTCACCTGTGGAAGGATCTCGACTATTTCTTCGCGAGAGACAATTCTAACGTCTCTCAGTCCCTGTTCTGTCTGTAGCTCACGGTTTGCCTTCAGATAATGAAGGTGCTTTTCATTGGTCGCGATGAAGAGATATCCGAAGGAATGATATTGCGCGGTGTGGCCCGTGAGCTCTTCGAACCTCGAGAATACATCGATCGAGAATAGCGACATCTGAATGTTTATCGGCGTTGCGAACTGCGCTCGAACTCCGCCAATGCTCTTGCCGGTCGAGCCCAGTCCCTGCCGCGCTTCGCGCTCGACGATCACAACATTCGTGCAGCCGCTCTCGGAGAGGTAGTAAGCGATGCTCGCCCCTACAATACCGCCGCCGATTATGACTACGTCTGCTGTTTCCGACATTGAAGCTCTTACACAACCGTCCAGGGGATTCTTTTCGACCGACAGTATAACGAAATTCTTGGCGCTGCTGAATGAGATATTCCAAGCAAGCAATCGAGAAGAAAACGCGGACGAACGAGCGGCGCCGAGTTGGAGAGGATTATTCTCAGCGTACGCATATGCCGGCCGGGGTTCAATAACCGGATACTGCAACTGGCTCCGAAACCCATGGCGACGTCGTGCGCCGCGAAATGTATTCTCTGACGCCGGCATAACCTACCGCGAACAAGTCGCGTTCTGCTCGAGACAGCGACGGCGTTTTCGGATCGACACAATCGGAATCGATGACACCTTCCAGCTTCAGAGCGTATTTCAGACACGCAATCATTTTGGAAACCGGCTTTCGATCTATCAAAAACCCGCACGCAGATTCGAATCGCGTGAATGAGGTCTGATAAATCCCCATCAAGTGCTGATCAGCCGCGTAGCACGCTCTCCATGCTCGTTGCCATTCACGCGGAAAGACGTTTGCCGGGCCCGATACTACGCCCATGGGCAACTCGTTATGCAGGAGATAGCGGTTCCAATATTCGCGAACGCGGCCCGCAAATCCGTCATCAAGCTTGAAGACCTGGAACATCAGCATCGCGTCGCCAATGTAAACCCCAAACTCACCTTTATCTTTAAAGTGAAGCGCTCCCTTGGTGTAGTTGCCGAGAACGCGCCGAGGCGCGGAGACCTTTATGCCATGGATGAAAGGCAGCCTGCTAATCAGCTTGACCTCTCGCGTGTGTATGTGAGGAATGCGAGGATCGGCTGCTATCTCCGCGTTGTCGTAGAGAAAGATCGGGATCGAACGGCCGGCGTGATCAAATAAGTCGCTCACCTCTCGTTGAAAGAACGGTGCGAGGCTGCCTATATCTCCGATCGACAGAGGCGCTATCACCGCCGCATCCGCTCCTGCCGATAAAGCGCAATCGAGATTGAGCAGCGTCTCATTGCGTGTCGCTCCCGATATTCCGACCCAGGCTTCGACGGTTGAGACCTCCGCGGCTCGCGCTTCGGCATTAATTGACGACACTTCGTCGACGAGTATGCGAATCAATCGCTGGCGCTCTGTGTTCGATATTCGATTGAGCTCGCCGGTGGTGCCGCCGCCAAACAGAATGTCGGCGCCCATTCCTGACTGCGCGATGTAGCGGAACACGCGCCTCTGCTCGGCCTCGATCACACGACTCGACGAGTCGAGCACGGTGATACTGGGTATGCTCAAGGCGAAAAGCGAACTCGCTCTCAACGCCGCCGTTTCCTTCTGCCTTCTTCTCTTCTTCTCTTCTTCTCCGCGGCACCGGTGTCATCCGCGGATCGCATCACGAATTTTCACGCCCGATCCATTCCCTCAGCACCTCTCGTAAATCGAATCTCTCATTGAGGAGACACGCATGGCCGGCGAAAGGAACGGTTTTGACCGTTGCGTTTTGCACGTGACTCGCCATTTGTCTTGCTTCACGAACAGAGCTCACCAGCAGGTCTCGTTCGCCGGCGACAAAAAGCGTAGGTGCGTTGATTTCAGAGAGACGGCTTTCGAGATCAAGCGTTGATATGAGCTCCAGTCGCCGCGCATAGCCCGCCTTTTGCACGGTTCGCATCGCGTCGAAGAAGAAGCGCCTATCAGCGGCGTTCACTCGATCAATCGATAGTCCGACCTTGCTGAAGACCACTCGCGCGAGCCAGGTCAGATTGAATGGAAGATGTCTCGCCAGCAGCGAGGCGAGTCGGATTCTTATTCTTCCGCGGAATCGAGGGAACGAGTTAACGATTATGAGCCGCTCGATCAGTTCCGGATGTCGCAGGGCGAATTGCAACGCGATGGTTCCTCCAAAAGACTCCCCCAGAACTACCGCTCGTTCTTCGCCCGCGTCTCTGATTATTGATGCGACGTCTGAGACCAGGTGCTCATATGTGAAATCAGCGCCGTCGCGAAGTCGAAAGGTTGCGACCCGAAAGTCCCTCGCAAGAGACGCGGCCTGCTTAAAAAAGAGCGCTCCGGTTCCGTCCAGGCCCGCCACATAGACAAGGAGCGGACCGGCGCCCTGGAGCCTATAGATGGGTACTTCCTGACTCACGGCTAGCTATACGTTCGCCTTCGCTCCAGCGCTTTCCATCTCTTCGAGTATGCGTTCGGCGGCGTCGCGTCTGCGAGGGGCGCCAAGAATCGGCCTCCCTATTACGAGCAGGTCCGCGCCGAGCCTTATAGCTTCGGCCGGGGTCGCGGTTCGCTTCTGATCGCCGCTTTCGGACCAGGCCGGCCGAACCCCGGGAGTAAGAATCACGAATTTCTCCGCCGCAACGCGTTTCCTGACGAGCTCGATCTCCAGCGGGGAAGCCACAACGCCATCCAGCCCCGAAGCTCGCGCGAGCGCCGCGAGTCTAACAACCTGAGAAGCTGCATCGTCTGAGATTCCAATCTCCGCAAGAGAGCTCGAGTTCATGCTGGTCAACACGGTAACGCCGAGAATCAATGGGCGCCTCTCGCTGTCCTGTCGAGATACCGCATCAACAGCAGCCTTCATCATCTCGGCCCCGCCGGCGGCATGAACGTTGAAGATCGATACTCCGAGCCTGGAGGCTGATTGAGCGGCGGCGGCAACGGTGTTGGGAATGTCATGAAACTTCAGATCGAGAAAGACTCGTTCTCCTCGGGCTACGATTTCCCGCACCAAGCCGGGTCCTTCCGCCGCAAAGAGCTGGCTGCCGATCTTGAACATCCCGGCCAGCCCGCTTAGATCGTCGACAGCTTCGAGGGCCGCCGCGCGATCGGGTACGTCCAACGCAATTACGAGTTTACTTCCGATATTATCAGGCGTGATTACCGACATTATTTTTCCTCCGGTGGATGGGTTATAGCGGTTCGCGATCCGCGCAATCGAATATAGTGACGGGAGCCCGACCGGGCAAGAAGCCGCTGGGAATCGCAGTATACAAGCCTGTTCCGCGATACGGATTGACCTCAACCGGCGGCGCGCGATAGCCTGATATTTACGCGTTGATTTCGGTCTGCCGGCATTCGAATAGAATTTATGCAACTGCAACTTCGCGAGGCGGCTCTTCGTAAAATCGATTCTCAACTCAAAAATCTCAATCGGAGTAAACCTATCCTTACAACAAGACTAGACATTTCGAGAATCGCCGACTCGACGGAGGAGGATTAGTTCAATGAAAACTGGAATGATTATGGCTGCGGCGCTCATGATTGCGATGAGCGCTGTTTTGGTTCCTGGGGCCCCTATGCAGAAAACAACTACAACCGTCCCGCTGATTCCGCTAAAGGATTTCTTCCGCAACCCAGAAAAAACCGAGTTTGAGCTTTCTCCCAACGGAGAGTATCTGGCATTCATGCAGCCGTGGGAAAAGCGGTTGAATGTCTTTATTCAGAAGATTGGATCCGACACGGCGGTGCGAGTTACCAACGCAAAAGAGCGAGACATCGCCGGCTATGCATGGAAAGGAAACGACAGGATCATATTCCTGCAGGATGCCGGCGGAGACGAGTACTTCCGGCTCTTTTCGGTCGGAGTCGATGGTTCTAATCCGAAGGATTTGACGCCATTCGAGAAAGTGCGCGCTGACATCATCGACGACCTGCAAGATATACCGAATGAGATGTTGGTCGGCTTGAACAAGCGCAATCCTCAAATTTTTGACGTCTATCGTATCAATGTCAGCACGGGCGAGATGAAGATGATCGCCGAGAACCCCGGCAATATAACCGGCTGGCAAACCGATTGGGACGGCAAGCTCCGATTGGCGACCACCACCGATGGAGTCAACAACACGCTTCTTTATCGCAAGAGCGAGAGCGACAAATTCGCTCCCGTGATAACGACAAGCTTTAAGGAAGGCGTCACGCCGCTCTCCTTCACGTTCGACAATAAGCACATTTACGTCGCGACGAATCTGGGACGGGACAAAACCGCGATCGTGAAGTATGACGTCGAAAATAAGAAGGAGTTGGAGACCGTCTTCCAACATCCCGAAGTCGATGTGATGAACCTGCTGTCGTCCAGGGCCAGAAAGGTCATCACCGGCGTCTCGTTCACAACCGAGAAATCGCACTATAAATTCTTCGACAAAGAACGCGAGGCGCTTCAGAACGAGTTGGAGAAGAGACTGCCGGGATATGAAGTGCGCGTAGCCGGCTTCGACAGGCAGGAGGACAAGTGCCTCGTTCGAACGTTCAGCGATCGGTCGCTCGGGGCTTATTACTACTATGATCTGAAGTCGAAGGACCTCAAGAAACTGGCCGACGACAGTCCGTGGATTAAAGAAACCGACATGGCTGAAATGAAGCCAATTTCTTATCAGAGCCGCGATGGGCTGACGATTCACGGATATCTCACTCTACCCAAAGGCATAGCCGCAAAGAACCTGCCTGTTGTAGTCAATCCGCACGGCGGGCCCTGGTATCGCGACTCGTGGGGCTATAACCCCGAAGTCCAGTTTCTGGCGAACCGTGGATACGCGGTGCTGCAGATGAACTTCCGAGGCTCGACCGGCTACGGAAGGAAGTTCTGGGAAGCGAGCTTCAAGGAGTGGGGCAAGTCGATGCAGAACGATATTACGGACGGCGTGCAGTACTTGATTAAGCAGGGCGTCGCCGATCCGAAGCGGATAGCCATCTACGGCGGAAGCTACGGCGGATATGCCACACTGGCCGGGCTTACGTTTACACCCGACTTATATGCCTGCGGAGTCGACTATGTTGGAGTGGCCAATCTTTTCACTTTCATGAAATCGATTCCGCCGTATTGGAAGCCTTATCTCGACATGCTGTACGAAATGGTCGGAAATCCCGAGAAGGATAAATCGCTCCTGGAGACCGCTTCACCGGTCTTTCACGTAGACAAGATCAAAGCCCCGTTGTTGATTGCGCAAGGCGCCAACGATCCTCGCGTCAATAAGAACGAATCCGACCAGATGGTTGCCGCGTTGAAGGCCAGAGGAATCGATGTTCCGTACCTGGTAAAGGACAACGAGGGCCATGGCTTCCATAATGAAGAGAATCGATTTGATTTCTATCGAGCAATGGAGAGCTTCTTAGGGAAATATCTCGGAGGGCGAGTCGAGCGGCAAGGAGACTAGTCCGGATCGAGGTTATTCATCGAAAGAATAGAAGTGATCATACGGGCGGGCTGCTCGAGCCCGCCCCTTTCGTTTTTATCCGGCGGCTCACGACGGCCGCCGATTCTCTCTGCTTGCTCCCACTGAACAGGCGGTAGATCGGAAGCAGCCACCGATATTTCACTCGCCCATAGACATCGAGCAGCCGCCACCCAAGCGTGTGTTTGATTCGCGCAAGTTCTATCGTGAGAGACTCAATCCTGGCTTCTTTCTCTAATATCTGACGAGAGAGATCAGTGGTCGTGTTGGCCATTTCTGTTGAGAGCGCCTGAAAGCGCCGTTCCGCGTCTCGAAGCTGGGTCGTAAACGTGCTTCTGGTCCGAACAATCCCACGCGATAAGGCCTGAATGCGTTCCTCGCGCTCGGCCAGTCTTGAAAGCAACTTCTCGGCTTCGGACTTTGCCGCGGCTGCCTCGGATTCTTCTTCCAGGAACCTCGAATAGAGCCCCGACACTTGAGAAATAGATTCACTGAGGGCCGACGACAAATCACTCTCCAGACGGACGTGAACGGTTCGCATCCATTCGTTTATCAGCGATCGCGCTTCATCCGCGTCTATCGGATCAATGTCCGAATGGGAATACCGTGTTGCGAGATCATCGTGGATTGCTTTGTAGCGCTCCTGCGCGAGCAGGCAATCGAGCGGATGGCCAAGCATAGAGAACAAATCCGTATCCGAGATAACGCGGGTGCGCTGCACTTCGGCTCGTTTGAGCAGAAGCGATTCGAAAGATTCATCAAACTCTCTGAGCGAAGCTTCGATGGACGCCTGCGCCGCCGGATCCCATCTACAGCGCTCGATAAGCACGTATGCGGCAAACGGGAACAATCGGCTAAGAGTGACCGCTTCGAGATTTTTGAACAGCGTAAAGAGTATGTTTCTTTGTGCGAGTTGTTGGACGTATTCAGTAGGCAGCTTCTTGGAAGTTGCGCCGCCTTGGTGATACACAATCGACTTCGGCGACAAGAGGCACTTATAGCCTTTGAGACACAGCCGCCAGCCAAGATCAACGTCTTCGTGGTACAAAAAATAATCGGGATCGAAGCCCCCAACTTCTCGAAAATGCGAAGCCCGGAACAACGCGGCGCCGGCGGAGACAAACAGGTTTGCTGTTTCCTCGCTCGGACTCAAAGGCTCAGGCCCGCGGTCAGTATTGAAATCAGAGGCAAGACAGAACGCGTCATCAGCTCTGCCGGCAAAGTCCACGGCCGTTCCCTCCCAATTCAATACGAGAGAGCCAACGCAGGAGCATCGCCCGTCGGCGATCGCTCTTTCCACCAACGCAGTCAGCCAAAGAGGATCGACTCTCATGTCGTTGTTCAAAAGAGCCAGATACTCGCCTGAAGCTTTGGATGCGCCAAGATTCGCGCCTCTGGAAAAGCCGGTATTTGTTTCACTCCTCACCAGATGAACTTCCGGAAAACTCGCTTCGATTTTGTCTGGAGAGCCGTCGGTCGAGCCGTTGTCGACGACAATAATCTCGAGCTTCGAAGCAGGATAGTCTAACTTCCTGAGCGACGAGAGACAGGTTGTCGAGTGCTCAAGTCCGTTGAAGGCCAGAATGATTACCGAGACCTTGGGATGATCGATCATTATCAGTCGCCGGGATCATATCATCTTAGAGATGACTCTGCCGCCCGTTAGAGGCGGCCCTGCCGCTTGAATCGGCGCGCTGCAAGCAGGTATCGCGGAGTGTAACCCTCAATGCTATCTCTCTGAATCGGCGATATTGCCTTTCAAGCGTGAGCTGCTATCGTTCTTGAGTGATAGGGCAGTTGGGCCGCGTCCGAACAAGCGATAGATCGGGAGCAGATATTTGTATTTGAATCTTCCGTAGAGAGTGAGGGCCCTGCCGCCAACCGAGTTGGCGATCCACGCGTTCAGAGCATTGCTCTGGTCAAGCTGGATTGACACGTCGCGCAGCTCATTGTGTTTCAAACGGATCTCTGACCTGAGTAATGAAATCTGGTTCTCCTGATCGTCTATTCGATGTTCCAGTGTTTCGATCTTTGCCGCCATATCCTGCGTTATCTCTTCACCGCGCGCTCTCTCGATCTCTATCAGATGTCTCGCCTCGTCCCTCTGCTTGATCGCCGCCGTCAAATAGAGACGAGGGTGCTTTGTTCGAACCCTGGCGCGAAATTCGTCCAGAATCTCCGTGGTCTTGACCGCCGAGATCAGCGAGTCCGGTCTGACCCTGTAATCAAAGGTCACTCTTGGAATTCGACTAAAGGCCCATCCAAGCTCGGCCGCGTGAATCCAAAGCTCCCAGTCCTCCATCAGAGACATCGAGGCATCATATCCTCCGCAGTCCAACCATATCTTCTTCCTGAAGAGGGCGCAGGCATCAATATAGTTTTCATTCAGGATGTCCGGCAGATCGAATTCCTTTACCTGCACGACCCCGTTTCGCAAGCCGAACTCATTGCGATAACCGTAAACGACTCCGATCGCGGCTTGAGAGTCCAGAATCGCTACGGCATCGGAAATGAAACCGGCCGTAAGACGGTTGTCATCGTCAAGAGGAAGAATGTATCGTCCCCGCGCAATTCGAATCGCGGCGTTGCGCGCGGCCGACAAGCCCATGTTCTCCTGATCGATCACGAAATAACCGGCTGCTTTCAGCAGCGCGATTATCTCGAGCGTACGAGCTTCGGTTGACCCATCATTCACGATGATCAACTCGGAGCCGGATGGGGCGGTGCGCTCGACGCTCGCGACGGCTTCCAACAACAGAACTCCTTGATTGAAACACGGAATGACTACCGATACGTCTACTGAACTCTTGTCGTCGATCGACCTGTCGGGCGTTCGCAGCCGGCTCTTTAGCGGTTGCGCTCTCCAGAGACCAGCTCCGGAGATATCCGCCAGATCATCCAATTCAGTCAAAAGCTCGGTACAATGCGGCCACGCGGCATTAATAAGATCGATTAACGGATCGCGGTCCTCGCAAGTATGCAGTCGATCGTTGCGATAGCGATCCAGAAGCAGCTCAGGTCGAATGTCCAGGGCGAGCTTTTTTTCGAGGAGATATGCAAACTCGTTCAAGTTCGATCGGAGCGCGTTGACACTCACGAGAATGCATCGATCGGAATGCGATTTATAAAAATCGCGGAGACGCCGGTTATAGAAGGTCCAGATTCTGTATGCATAGCTCGCGTCTCGTAGAAACACTTCGGCGCCCAACCGTTGCATCGAGTCCGCAACATCCCACGGAAATCTATAGACCAGGATATATCTGGCATTTTCAGCGAGCGCGTTCCAGAACTCGAGCAGCAGCGATGTTCGCGGATCTTTCCAGCCCCACGGACGACCGGCGGTATATCTCATTGCAAGAAGTTCGCTCGCCTCTTCCGAGAACAGCGCTATTCGGTCTTCGTCCAGGTGCTCGCTTTCAGTACATCCCCAGTCGGGATGTCCTTTCTCATCAGGTTTACAGGCCTGACGCAGTATCTTTCGATTCAGATCGAGGAAGTCAACGTCCTCGAAATATCCTTCGGTGTTGTTGATGTCGGCGGGCAGTAGATTTCCGCCCATATCTACTCCCACAGCGGCCAGTAAGGACGCCGTCAACGAGGTACCCGAACGATGCATGCCGGTGACGATAATGGGCGGAGTGCGTGGCATCAAGAATTACTCATCAAGAATTACTCGTCAGAAATTATCATCGAGATTGTTCCGAGCCCTTCAGAGGCCGGAATAGTAAGCTAACGGATAACGGGACGATGGACAACGTCCTGACATGGTGGAATTGGGAAGGGGAGACTCGCATATACAAGTCCCCCCTTCCCTTCCGGACAATTAAACAATCAGCGATTCAAGCGCGATCACCGACGCTTACTGCTGACGGCGGCGCGTTTTGCTTTTGGCTTTTCAAGCCGCGCGACGGCCGCCTTGAGCTCCGTCAGTGCTTTTTCCTGGGCCGACACCGTGCTCGCTAGCGTCGCGACCTCGGCATCTCGCTGGCTCAGCCGGTTGTTGAGTTGATCTATGTAGATGTGAGCCTTCTCCAGTTCTTCGAGCATCTGACGGGACCGGGCGCCGATCTCGACCACTTCACGGCCTTCCGAATCAACGCTCTTTGCTTCGACGGCCGGAAGATGTCTGTTGTTCCACATGAATTGGGAATGTTCTTCGATCGACTCTACCGAGTTCGACGGCTCGAACACGTAGTCCGCATGCAACAGCACGCCTCGTTGATAGATCTTGCCGTTTACATCAAGCGCAGCAGCGGCGTTGGGTGTAGAGGTGTTGATTCCAACATTCCCGGTCGACGTAATGTGGATCGTGTCGGCTGAGTTCGTTCCAAGGATCAACGGGAAAGCTCCTTGAGTTCCGATCGCGAGCCCGTTTCCGGCGGTGCCGAGGAACTCAACCCATCCTCCGAGAGTCACGCCCCATCTGCTTATCGTGCGTGCGCTGGCGTGAGCCTTATAATCAGCGCCTGCCGTATCCGATTGTACGGCGACTCCCGCCTGCGTATTAACCGCGACGGTGCTGTTCTGCACGCGCAGAAGCGTTGTCGCATCCGAGCTGCCAAGGATATGCAGATTAGAATTCGGACTCGCTGTTCCAACTCCGACGTTGCCGCTCGCCGCGATGTCGATGCTGCTGGTGGGCGCGCCGGGCCGGATGCGAAGCGGGAGGCGAGAACCGCCGGTGACATCACGCACGAAGAAATTCGCTTCGTTTCCGGCTACGTCCCAGGTCTGCGCAGTAAACCCGCTGGTTGCGTTTTGTTCTAACCGTATCGCGGGTGTATCTCCTTTCACCTTGTGAATGTCGAGCACCGGCGTCGACGTGCCGAGTCCAAGGCGGCCGCTGCTATCGACGAAGAGCGAATTAGTCGGAGCGCCCGCGGTGAGCGTGAATGGCGTCTTGGAGTTGGTCACATCGTCGATTGAGAACTTGTTGGCTCCGCCGCTCGCCGAATCGTTTGCAGTAAGCTGCCAGTCGTTGTTGGGGAACCCAGCGGATGTCGAAGTGTCGTCGAACTTGATGCGCGTATTGTTTTCTTTGAGACGCAGCGTATCGAATCCGAAGGATTCGTTGTTGACGCAATCCAGGCCTACGCAAGCCGACCCCTGTACTATGAGGTCGTCTGCTTCGACTACGTCTTGAGGATTAACCCGGCCGCCGCCGGCTGCCTGCTTGCTAGCTTTCTTTACGGTCAGGGGAACCTCGACGCTTCCCGGGATCTTGGGCTCGTCGGCGGAGCCGCGTACGAGAATCGAGCCTTTCTGCACAAAGAAGCTTCCGGACTGCACCAATGATTGGGAGGGTAGAATATTGTCCCATCTTCGTCCTTGAGCTTGAACGACGGACTTGCGCCTGCTTCAAACTCTCTTCTGTATACGCGGCCTCCCGGAGCCGAGACGGTGAGAATAACGCGTGAATGCTCGACCTTCGGCTGCCATCTCACTTCAGAAGAGGCGGCGCTTACAGCAGCCAGCGAATCGGAGTTCGCGGACTGCGCCATGCAATAACCTGGAAATGCGAAAGAAGCTAATAAAACAATAAACATGGTGAGGTTTTTCATATTGGTCTCCTCGAAAAGAAATCTGAAGGCTGGATCAGAAGCCCTGTCGGCTGCCTGGAATCAGGTTTGAGTAGGGGCGGAAGACTGTGTGCGTCTTCCCGTATCCTTCAGGATCTGGCCTGGGGCGTTACGGCCGCGCGAATAATTTCAAATCGTCAGGTGCATGTCAAGCTAAGCGACGCAGCCGCTTTTCACAATATTTTCCATAAAAATAGAGCAGAGCTTTATGTCGCTCGGTGCTGCGTCGCACCGACATCCGTAGATTCAAGTAAGCCGGACCAAATTTGGACGGTATTGCAGCTTAAGTTCAATATAGGATCCGTGCGGCATAGGGTCCGTCCGGCGGCTCTATTCAGGGGCGCTTCTCCGATGTATGAAATTCATTCGCGTGTCTCTTTCTGAACACGCCGTTGCAGTCGCCGCCCTACCGTCTTTATAAGACTTGAAGCGCTGCGGCAACGGCATGCCAAATGCTTTTGGCCTGAAGCCGGAGATCCGATCAAGCGCATTACACGCAGGCTTGCCAGAGGGTTACTTGAAGTACTCGGGCATCGATTTGCGTATCGCTTTATAGCTATGGCAGCTAAGGAACTACACACCGCTGACGAGTTCTTCCCCGAGAGGAAGACGCTTCCGGCGTTTCGAAGGGCGGCCGCGGATTGTCAGGCGTGCGATCTATGGCGGCGCGGCACTCAGACGGTATTTGGAGAAGGACTGGCAGGGGCTCGAGTGCTTCTTATCGGAGAACAGCCAGGCAATGAAGAGGATCTCAGCGGCAAACCGTTCGTGGGTCCTGCCGGGAGGCTCCTCGATGAAGCCCTCGCGGAAGCTGGAATCGAGCGGGACCAAACCTATGTGACCAATGTCGTCAAGCACTTCAAATGGGAGCCGCGAGGCAAGAGACGAATACATAAGAAGCCGGTGACTGCCGAAATAGCCGCCTGTCGCCCATGGTTGGAAGCCGAGATTTCACTCGTAAAGCCGAAGGTAATCGTCTGTCTGGGGGCGACCGCGGCTCAGGCCTTGCTCGGTCCGAAGTTCAGAGTAACGAAAGATCGCGGCCGCCCGCTTGAATCAACCCTCGCGCCCTTCGTCCTTGCGACCGTCCATCCTTCCTCGATACTGCGAGCGCCCGACGACGAGACCCGCCATCGTGAGAAGCGATTATTTATCGAGGATCTTCGGGAAGCGGCGAGTCTGCTTTGAATGTATCTCCTGCTCGACTCGATAAGTCTACTGACCTGATGGAGACCCATGGTATTATCGCCCGGAGACAAAATTGACGCCTGCAAGAGTTGCTTAGATAGAAAAGAATCAGCCCCCTTTGATCCGCTAGCCAGCGGATCTATAGCCAAACCCCATTAGTATTTGCCGCGTCCATTGTTGGACATGTGGGAATCGTAATAATCGCCGACTGGTGTCGTCCCAACCGTCAGTCGATCGAGCCGCCTCACCGAGATTCAAGAGGAGGAACGTTCAATGTCCAAGATCAGCATTCTGGTTCTTTGCTTTCTATTCTACCTGGCCGCGCTCGCGATGCCCCATTCCGCCAATAATAAAAACGGCTCGACGCAGGATATCGCTCCATCGGCTGTGACCATTCAATTGCAGCCCGTGCTGACAACCGGATTGAGCAGCCCTCTGTTTATGACCAACGCACACGATGGGAGCAATCGGCTGTTCATAGTCGAGCAGCCGGGCACTATTAAAGTTCTCGTTCCGGGTCAGACAACTCCAACGAATTTCCTGGATATTCAAACGCGAGTCTTATCAGGCGGCGAGCAGGGACTGCTGGGTCTTGCGTTTCATCCTCAGTATCCGACCAACGGCCGTTTCTTCGTCGACTACACTCGACAAACCGATGGAGCAACCGTAATCGCCGAGTACCACGTCTCGCAGTCCGATCCGAATCTCGCGGATACTACCGAGATAACGCTGCTCACGATCCCGCAGCCTTTCACAAACCACAACGGCGGGATGGTCGTCTTTGGGCCCGACGGCTTCCTGTATATCGGAATGGGCGACGGAGGTTCGGCTAACGATCCGGGGAATCGCGCTCAAAACATAAACAACCTGCTGGGAAAAATTCTGAGAATCGACGTCGATCATGCGAACGGAGCGGTTCCATACTCGTCTCCCTCCGGCAATCCATTTTTCGGAGCCACTCCCGGCGCTGATGAAATCTTCGCGGTAGGCATGAGAAACCCCTTCCGCTTTTCGTTTGATCGAAGCACTGGGCAGTTATATGTCGGAGACGTGGGACAGGGCGCGTGGGAAGAGGTCGATATCGTCACTGTAGGGAAGAACTATGGCTGGCGCGTCTACGAAGGAAATCACTGCACTGGAAACGATCCGATGCTGTGCACCACGCCGCCTCCTTCCGCCTATACTTTTCCAATTCTCGAATACGGGCACACGGGCGGAAGGTGCTCGATCACGGGCGGCTATGTTTATCGCGGGCCGATTCAGACCCTGCCGACGGGAAGCTATGTATTCGGTGATTTCTGCACGGGCGAGATACTCATGTTCGACGGAACCAATCAGACCGTTTTGATGGATACGACGCTCAGTATCTCATCTTTCGGAGAGGACGAAGCCGGAGAGATCTACGTCGTCGGACTTGGAGGCACGGTTCATCGCATAGTGAATCCGAATGCGACCTGTTCATTCAATCTGTCACCGGGGAGCAAGATGCTTCCTCCGACAGCTACGAATGCGAACGTCATGGTAACCGCGCCGGTCAATTGCAACTGGAGCGCCGTGAGCAATGACTCCTGGATTACGATCAGTGGTGGAAGCAGCGGCGCCGGCACGAATCCCGTGCTCTACTCCGTGATGCAGAACGTGAGCTCGCTCCCGCGAACGGGAAGCATGACCATAGCAGGGATGACATACACGATCACGCAAGCTGGTATTCCGGCCGTCGCGCTGAGCGGATTCAAGACCGACTTCGACGGGGACGGGAAGACGGAGCTCGGTTTTTATAGAGCAGGAACCTGGGGGATTTTGAAGTCGATGCAGTCGTATAGCTTCGCCAGCGGCCAGTTCTTTGGCTGGGGCGGAAACGGGCTTCAACCCATCGTCGCTGACTTTGACGGCGACGGCAGAGCCGACATCGCCTACATAGTGCCGCCCGCCTCAGGGCAGAGCGCCGCGTATTCAATATTGAAATCAAGCGCGAATTACAGCTTCGGACAGGCGTTGTTCTTTCCGGCCGGCTTCCCGAGCCTTGGAGACACTCCAGTACCTGCCGACTTCGACGGAGATTTGAAGGCCGACCCGGCGATCTGGAGGGCGTCGACCGGAGTCTGGATTATTCCGCAATCAAGCACCGGATACAGTTCCGTTCTCTTCGCTCAATGGGGACAGTTCGGAGACGTTCCCATCGTCGGCGACATCGATGGAGACGGCCGCGCGGATATCGGGTTCTATCGCAACGGAGTGTGGGGGTTCCTGAAGTCTTCGCAGTCCTTCAGCCTCTCGAGCGCGCAGTTCTTCAGTTGGGGAGGGACGGGGCTCCAACCGATCGTGGCGGACTTCGACGGCGACGGCAAAGCCGACCTTGCCTATGTTGCTCCGCCGGCAGGCGGCCAGAGCGCCGCATTCGCGATACTGAAGTCGAGCACCGGGTTTAGCTTCGCGCAGGCTCAATTCATACCAGCGGGCTGGCCCAGCCTTGGCGACACGCCGGTGGTCGGGGATTACGATGGAGACGGTAAGGCCGATCCTGGAATCTGGCGAGCTTCGGCAGGCGTCTGGATCATCCCCCTGTCATCGACGAACTATAGCTCGCACATCTTTAGTCAGTGGGGACAGCAGGGCGACGTCTCGTTTCCGAATAGCACAGGGAAAAGATAGACATATAGCTCTGTGTGAGATGACTGCTCGGGTTAATCAGGACGAGTGATGAGCGGCTTTGGTTTATTCCCACAATCGGAACTGACTCGGTCTGATACTTATAAGGGTAGCCGAGTACGGGAACTTCATAGATGGGCTGGGGTCTGCAACTCTTTGAGGGTTGCGCCCCGGCTGCTCTATAAACACTCGGCGCCGGCATTTCCGATTCGCGTGACCGCGGCTGCTCGCTCTGACTGATCCGGAGTCCCCAGCCCGAATCGCGCGGAGAATTTGAAAGTGCTCCCGCGCCCCGGTTCGCTTTCGATCTGAATGTGCCCGCCCATCATCTCCACGAGCTGGGAAGAGATCGTCAACCCGAGTCCAGTGCCGCCGTACTGTCGCGTGATCGACCCGTCGGCTTGAGTAAATGCCTGGAAGATCATGCTCTGTTTATCGCTCGGGATGCCGATTCCCGTATCGACAATCGCGATCTCGAGCCATGTCTCGCGATTTGTTATCCACGCCGGTCGCACCCGCAGTACGACTTCGCCTTTATGTGTGAATTTGATGGCATTGCCGACGAGATTGAGGATGACCTGACGAAGGCGGACGGGATCACCGACGAGCGCATCGGCCGTGCCTGACCCGATATCCAGGACAAGCTTGAGGCCCTTCTGCTGAGCGCCGACAGCCGATGACTTGATCGCCTCCTCCAGGCAACAGCGGAGGCTGAAGGCGGCGCGGTCAAGCTCGAGCCTGCCTGCTTCGATTTTCGAGAAGTCGAGAATATCATCGATAATGATCAACAAGGCTTCGGCCGAGCTCATCAACGTGACCAGATAGTCACGCTGTTCCTCAGTGATCTCGGTGTCCAGCGTCAACTCGGTCATGCCGATGATGCCGTTCATCGGGGTTCGAATCTCATGACTCATATTGGCAAGGAACTCGCTCTTATAGCGGCTCGCGGCTTCGGCCGCTTCCTTGGCCATCTGCAATTGCTTTTCGGCCTGTTTGCGCCGCGTCACATCTCGAGAGATTCCGCGAAAACCTACGGGCTGGTCGTTGGCATCTTTGATCAACGAGATGCTCGACTCTATGCAATACTTGACGCCCTCTCCATTGATCAGCTCGTAGGTGGCTCCCCTGACGGGCTTTCCCGTCACATAGACCTTCCGCAGCGTCTCGAACGCTTTTTCGAGGTTCTCGTCGTCGAAGTGCCGGCGGTTGTCGCTGTTGTTCAAGGCCAATAATTCTTCTCGCGTCCGCTTTTGCTCCACCAACACCTGATTGTTGAAGAAAGTGAAGTGGCCGATCAGGTCGGTTTCCCAATAGCTGTCGGCCATCTCCTCGACGATCGTCCTGTAGCGTTCTTCGCTTTGTCGGAGTGCTTCTTCGATGCGCTTTCGTTCGGTCACATCCTGTGACACGCCTCTGAACCCAACAGGCTTGCCGGCCGCGTTTCTAATCAACGCCACGTTGGCTTCTATATGACGCCTCGAGCCATCCGCTCGAATAAGCTCATGCGCGATGTCGCGGACGGGCCGCCCGGTCATAAAAATCTGCTTGAATGCAGCGACCATATGGGAGGAATTGCTCTCGTCCATGTAATCGTTCGATTTCAAGCGGAACAGCTCTTCTCGCGAACGGCCATGCGATCGCACGACCCTGTCGTTGACGAAGATATATCGTCCCGCGAGATCGGTCTCCCAATATCCTCCAACCAGTTCCTCCACAAGCGATTTGTGCCTCTCCGCTGCTTCTTTCAGCGCTGTTTCGAGTTCGCATTGACGCTCTTGCGCCTCCGCCAGCGCCGCTTCGAGCCTGCGCGATTTTTCTTCCGCTTGAAAGAGGGCTTCTTCGAGCGTGCTGTTGCGCGCTTCTACGTCATTCAAGACGCCTTCGGAATTACTTTGATTTGTATCTGCTTCGTTCGGACTTTCCAATTCGCGAGTATGCTCGTCGGCCCCTTTCCGAGCCTGTGTGGGTTTGTTCTGAGCACTTTTGGACGATGCGAGCGCCGTTTGTAGAGCGCTCTGGCTTACTTCGGCTGGCTGCGATTGATCAGAACCCCGGCGCAGCTCCATTAGCTCGGCTCCGGCAAGCCGGCCTCGGTCTGCGCTCTCATGCCCCTTGTCTGACATCAACCCTCAGTCGTCCTTGCAGTCGACGGGTGCGAGGGCGGAATCCGCAAATCTGATACCAGTTGCTATGCCCTGACATTACATAGAGATATTGCCCGTTTGTCGCCGCCTGTGGTGTTATTTCACGGATGGCAGGCACGATCTTCGCTGTATTCAGCCACAGTGGGACTCTACGCACCTGAGGTTATTCAGTTCTAATTTGATCTTATTTGATCAGAGGGCCGTCAGGATTACAGGTCATTTCTACGACCGTATATCGCTTCTTGAGGTCATCTATCTCACGGCGCTGTGTGTCGAGAATCTCTTGATAGTTAAACGGAGGATTGCCCCAACATCCGGTGAGTCTATAAAACCGAATCTCCCTGCCGTTGGAATCGACGAGTTTGCCGTCCTGGCACACAGCTTTGAGATTATTCAGTATTTGTTCGACGGTGACCCTCTTGACTTCGCTTCCGCTCGGACCCGAACTGATCAACTGCGCGGAGACTACGTCTCCGGGCTTTATTCCATCAGGAAGACAGCCCGCGAATCCGGATTGATCGGCCTCAGCCACGCACGAGCAGAGTAACAAACTTGAAAGTATCAGTAATCTGGACATTTTATTGCTCCGGGTCACCTTAATTCGGTTATACGCCGCCGGCCCGAAGCGGTCAAACCCCGAAGCAGTCAAATCATGAGCTTGGAATTCCTGTCGACGCATTCGCATGGCCTCGCACGCAGGATGCGCGCGCTCCCAGGTCGAATCACACCCACAGAGGCAGCTATACAGCCTCATGATCACTCATAACAAAACACGTGACAGCGGTAAATTTTCATGTAGAATAGCTGGGCGACGGTAATGTTGTAGTACTGGTTGTGCTGCCATTTCTGACGTCTTGTCCACCCGGAGCAAGTTTTCTAGAAGCTCAAATGAGATCTGCAGGAGGGACCGATGAGAGAGTTACGTGGACCTCACCATTCCGATTTGAAACTATCAAACCATAAGCAAAGCTCGCGATTGCGAGTCATACTGATATTCGTTTCCTTGATGGTATTCGCCGTCGGTATTGCTCTGTTGCCGAATCAAAGAGTAACGGCTAACGCTATTCGGCGCGGGCCGCGGCCTACACTCGCGTCACCATATGATCGTAGTGATCGGGCCTCCGCTCAAGATCGAGCTGCACAGGCCGGCGATCAACAGGATCAATCACGCAATGAACGCGCCGTTGATAAAGATAAAGACGACGATGACGACGACGCGGATCTACCATCGTTCTTCAAAGGACACGTCGATAAACAAGAGTATCTTCGAATGCGCGGACAGTACATCGCCCAGCTTCGCGGGCTGCCTCACGGTCTGATGTACGATCCGCGAGTCAGAGCTATTCAAAGAATGGAGCGCGCCGAGCAGCGGATGCGCCAGGGAATAGAGGCGCAGTCCTCCATCAGCAGCCTGCGATGGAACTCTATCGGTCCGGCGCCCATCCCGAATGGCGGCTTCAGCTTCAGCGGCCGCGTCACCGCCATAGCGGTTCACCCGACCGATCCTAGTAAAGCCTATGTCGGAACGGCCCAGGGCGGCCTCTATCGAACTCTGGACGGCGGAACAACCTGGACGGCGCTAATGGATACCGCTCAATCGCTCGCGATCGGCGCGGTCGCGATAGCTCCATCGAGCCCGTCTACGGTGTTTGTCGGAACCGGCGAAGCTAATTCATCGGGCGATTCTTTCTTTGGAGTCGGGCTGTATCGAATCGATAATGCCGACACAACTCCCGTTCTGAACGGTCCCTTTAGCAAGGACGGCAGCAATAATAATCTGATCTCTCAAAACAGCATCAGCCAGATCGCCGTCAATCCCGCGGACGCCAACACGATCTTTGTGTCAACGACCGCGGGAATCGGCGGTATTGGAGCTTCATTCCCGTCCGCTCGGCCGGCTTCCGCCCTGTTTAGATCGACCAATGCGCTGTCCGGCGCCGTGACCTTTACAAAATTTCCGGTTCCTGTCGGAAGCGTGGACGTCGATGTGACCGACATCGCGATGGAGCCCGGCAACGGGAACAATCTTCTCATTGCGACCGAGGGCTTCGACGGCAGCAACCTGACAGGCGGCGTGTTTCGAAGCACCAATGCGCTGTCATCTCCGACCTTCACAAGGACTCTTGCCATCGCCGATTTCATCAACGTGAAACTGGCCATCAACAAGGTCAGTACAACGGTAACGGTTCTGGCGGCGACCGGCGAGAACTCAGGCTCCGGGACCTGCAGCACCGGCGGCGTGTTGAGGCGCTCCACGGACGGCGGACAGACTTTTTCAGCCCCGATCACCGCAGCGAGCGGTTATTGCGCGGGCCAGTGCTTCTACGACATTCTGATCGGAATCGATCCCGGCAACAGCAATGTCATCTACATCGGAGGCCAGGCGAACGGTTCTTGCGGCGCCGCGCTCAAGAAATCAACCGACGGCGGCGCGAGTTTCGCATTCAGCGGCTCGCTTCATCCGGACAGCCATGCGATCGGAATCGCGCCGTCGAACACCTCAATCGTCTACGCAGGCAATGACGGAGGCATCTGGAGAACCACTAACGCAGGCGGCGCCTGGACGAGTCTCAACAACACCGGTTTCAACGCTACGCAGTTTCAGAGCCTTGCGCTTCATCCATCAAATCGCGAGTTCATGATAGGCGGCACTCAGGATAACGGCTCCGAATTTCGCAAGACGGACGCAACCTGGGTTCAGAGCGATGGAGGCGACGGCGGGTACACGCTGATAGATCAAAGCGCAACCGATACAACCAACGTCACGATGTACCACACGTACTTCAATCAGACCAACAACCTGATAGGTTTCGCTCGCGCTACGGTAGCCAATCCTTCGGGAGGAGGTTGGTCGTTTTTCGGCGCTCAAAACAACGGGGTTTCGTGCGTGTCGAACAACGGAATAGTCTGCAGCGACCGGGTGCTCTTCTACGCGCCGATGGCTCTCGGACCCGGAACTCCGAACACGGTCTATTTCGGAACCGACCGGCTCTATCGATCAATCGACAAAGGCTCGAACATGATCGCGGTCAGCCAGGGGCCGCTGGTAGCCAACGTGCCCGTCAGCTCGATCGGAATATCGCCGCAGGATGACAATGTTCGAATCGTCGGATTGTCTAATGGGAAGGTCTTCAGAACGACTACCGGCTCATCGACTCTCAACGACGTCACGGGATCGGTCACCAACAGATATATTTCGCGGGCCGTGATTGATCCGAACAACACGAACACGGCCTACGTGACCGTGTCCGCCTTCGGCATTCCTTTGGGAGCGCATGTCTGGAAGACTACGAACCTGAGCGCGGGCAGTCCGACGTGGACGATGGCGGGCGCCGGAATACCGGATGTTCCCGTTAACGCATTCGTTGTCGACAAGAACAACAGCAACAATCTCTACGCAGGAACCGACATCGGCGTATTCAATTCAACCGACGGAGGCGCGAACTGGACGCCCTTCGGAACCGGACTGCCAAGAGTGGCTGTGTTCGATATGGCAATTCAAAACAACTCTCGCGTCTTGCGCGTCGCGACACACGGCCGCGGCATCTGGGAAATTTCTATCTCGTCCACGGCGCTGTTCCGCGGCAAGTCCGACTTCGAACCTGATCTCAGAACGGAACTGACTTTTTATCGCGACGGAACCTGGGGCGTTCTCAAATCGTCTCAATCGTTCGCGCTGGGCAGTGCTCAGTTCTTCAGTTGGGGCGGCGCCGGTCTCCCGCCGGTCGTCGCGGATTTCGACGGAGACGGCAAGACCGATCTCGGCTTCATCGCACCTCCCGCGGGCGGGCAGAGCGCGGCTTACTCGATCTTGAAATCGAGCACTGGGTACAGCTTCGCGCCTGGGCAGGTATTCTTCTCTCCGGCTGGGTTCCCGGCTCTCGGTGACACTCCGGTCGTGGGAGATTTCGACGGCGACGGCAAGGCCGATCCGGGAATATGGCGCGCCTCGATGGGAATCTGGATCATTCCGCTCTCGTCAACAAACTACACTACCTTCATCTTTGCGCAGTGGGGACAACAGGGTGACGTCCCGATCGTCGCGGACTTCGATGGCGACGAGAAAGCTGATCTCGCCTTCTACAGGGATGGCACGTGGGGTGTTTTGAAGTCCTCACAGGGCTACAGTCTTGGAAGCGCGCAGTTCTTCAGTTGGGGCGGCGTCGGCCTTCCGCCGATTGTCGGCGACTTCGACGGCGACGGTAAAGCGGATCTGGCTTATGTGGCGCCTCCAGCGGGAGGTCAAAGCGCGGTCTACTCGATACTGAAGTCGAGCACCGGATATAGCTTTGCACCGGGCCAGGTGTTATTCGTGCCGGCGGGATTCCCCTCCCTTGGTGATACGCCTGTCGTAGGCGACTTCGACGGCGACGGCAAGTCGGATCCGGGTATCTGGAGAGCTTCTCAAGGCATCTGGATTATCCCGCTCTCGTCTTCGAATTTCTCGTCGTTTGTATTCGCTCAGTGGGGACAGATGGGAGACATAGCGATGCCTAATAAGGTGAGCCAGTTCTGACGCTCGATGGTAGTTAGAGCATCGCTCGAGAACCTGATAGGGGCGGCCCTCCGCGGCCGCCCCTCTTATTGAATAGCATCCTTCGAAGTGGAAAAGCCGTTCTTCGTATCTCTGCGGGTAATCGATTCAGGATGAACGCAGGATGCGGGCGCTCCCAGGCATGCTCCGAGGCATGTGTTACCAGGCGCGCGCTCCCAGGTAATTGCGGCTCGCGTCCTTTTGCTATAATGAGGCTCCCGTTGAAGAGGAGTCTCACCCATGAACAATCAAAAAACTATCTTGAGGCGGCATGCGCTTTGTCTGGTGATGATGCTGGTTACTGGGCTGCTGACGCCGACGTTCGATGTGAATGCGACTGTGCAAAAGGAGCAAACCGCGATGTCGGAGTTCGAAGGAAAAATGACCGCGCCCGATTTTCCGCAGGGAGCGGAATGGCTCAATACCGATCGGCCCCTTAGCCTACGCGATCTGCGCGGAAAAGTCGTGGTCCTCGATTTCTGGACCTATTGCTGCATCAACTGCATGCACGTCATTCCGGATCTAAAGAAACTCGAAAAGAAATATGCCAACGAGCTCGTGGTCATAGGAGTGCACTCGGCGAAGTTCACGACTGAGAAAGGAACCGACAATATAAGACAGGCGATCCTCCGCTACGAGATCGAGCATCCGGTAATAAACGACCGCGACATGCGAGTGTGGCAGGAATATGCCGTTCACTCGTGGCCGACATTGTTTGTGATAGATCCCGTCGGAAAGATAGTCGGCGGGACTTCGGGAGAGGGAATTTACGAGGCTTTCGACAACATAATATCCAAGGTCATAGAGACGTTTGACGCAAAGAAGCTCATCGATCGCAATCCGCTCAAGTTGAGGCTCGAGCGCCACAAAACGCCGGCGTCTATATTATCGTTTCCCGGCAAGGTACTCGCCGACGCAGGATCGAATCAGCTATTTATCGCCGACTCCAATCACAATCGCATCGTAGTGCTTTCCTTGAACGACTCATCGGTCAAGGAGGTTGTCGGAACCGGCGAAATAGGAATCAAGGACGGCGCATTCGACGCCGCTTCTTTCAATCATCCGCAGGGAATGGCTTTCGACGGCAAAAGGCTATATGCGGCCGACACCGAAAACCATGCGATCCGAATGGTGGACTTTCAGAAGCGCACGGTGACGACTCTCGCAGGGAACGGCGAACAGTCGCACATGTTCGGCGCAACGGGCGGCCCGGGAAACGCTACGAAGCTGAATTCGCCGTGGGATCTTGTCCTGCACGGAGGCGCCCTCTTTATCGCGATGGCGGGGCCGCATCAGCTCTGGAAGCTCGATCTAAAGACAAACGAAGTGCATCCATACGCCGGCAACGGGCGCGAACGAAGGGTGGACGGTCCGCTCGCTGAGGCGTCGCTCGCTCAGCCTTCGGGTATAACTACGGATGGAAAGAAGCTCTATTTTGCCGATAGCGAAGTGAGCTCGATACGTTCGGCGGATCTCGATCCTAAAGGAGAGGTCGAGACGATAGTAGGCGGGGATCTGTTCGAATTCGGAGACCGCGATGGCAAGGGCCTGGATGCCCGGTTACAGCATCCTCTGGGAGTGGCCTATCAGGACGGAGTTGTCTATGTCGCGGATACTTATAACAACCGGATCAAACGCGTAACGCCTTCCGATCGGACCCTGAAGAGCTTTGTGGGAACCGGCGATCCCGGTTTGCAGGATGGAGATAAGGCGAAGTTTGACGAACCGGGCGGGGTCAGCATAGCCAAAGGCCATTTGTACGTAGCCGACACCAACAACCACGTTATCAGGGTTGTTGATGTCAAGACCGGCAAAGTTTCGACGTTGAATATTCTCGGGATGGAAAAGCTGACGGCGCGTGAGAAGGCCATGCCGCGCGGCGAGAAGATCGAGCTGCCCCAACAGGTTGTCGGAGCGGGTGAAGCGACGCTGACGCTGCAACTGGGCTTGCCGGACGGCTACAAGTTGAATCCGCTTGCGCCTTCAGCCGTCCGGTTGAGTTCGTCGGCAAAGGAATCGCTCTCGTTGTCTGATGGCGCCGAACAGTCGATCAAGCAGCCTCACTTTCCAGTCGAAGTTGCGGTCAAGGTCAATCCCGGGCAGACCAGCGTGCGGGCCGAATTCGTCCTTTATTATTGCGAGTCTGAAAAAGAGAGCCTCTGCTATTTCAAAGACGTGACGGTAACGCTGCCGATTAAAGTCGAACCTGGGAACAATAATCGAAAGCTCGCTCTGGCGTATGTTTTCAAGATGCCATAAGGTTTCCAAGCTATGAAGACTGCAAAGCGCAAGAAACTAGAGCGGGCAGGATGGGCGGTCGGTTCCGCCGAAGAGTTCCTTGAACTCAGCGAGGACGAACAAGCAATGATTCAATAGCCTGTGATGAGTTCACCGGACAGAGGCGATAGTCGTGTTATATTATCGCCGCAACTGGAACCCGAAGGAGCTCCTCAGATGAACTCAGGCAAAAAGGCCGCAACTATGGCCCTGCTATTTTTAGCATTTCTCATCCTGCCGGCGCGCAGTGCAAACGCCCAGACGAACCCTCAGGCGAACCCTCAGCCTTCGACACCCGTAGCGCCAAAAGTAGTCGGGCTCGAAGGAAATCTGGAAGCGGACGACATCATCCGAGTCGAGGTCGAGCGCCTCGACGACTGGTCAAAGACCAACGATCCGAAGAAACTTATTCCATATCTCAACGGGCTTGCGTTGCGCGGAAACTATCCCGCGGAAATTCACGCGAGCAAGAATCACATCCATTTTCATTTGCAAATTACCCGAGACAACAAGGACACCTGGGTCGATTTGCTGGGAGCCCCGGTTGGTATACGCAAGCCGGTTACCTTTAGCGTCGGACCGGAAAATCAATCGCCGTTTGAGAGCATCTACGATGAGGCCAACCGAGTACGCCTGACCGTAATCTCTCCGTGGTACGGCGTCATCTCGCTGGTGGTCGTGCTGGTGACCCTGGTTCTTTTCCTATGGCTGGCGAGGCGGACTAACATCATTCGCGAGCCGGGTCCCAATCCGGTCTTCGGCAAGCTCAGACCTTACAATCTGGGGCGGACGCAGATGGCGTTCTGGTTCTTCCTGATCTACGCGTCATATGTGGTGATCTGGCTGATCACCAACGCACTGGACACGATTACCGCATCGCTGCTCGGATTGATGGGTATCAGCGCGGGCACCGCGTTGAGCGAGGCCCTGATTGATTCCGGTAAAGATAGCGCGACGGAAAACAATCTTCAGGAGATGACCGCGGAGAAGCAAGCGATCGAGCAGACGATTCCCGAGATTCAATCGCAAATCGCGACCGTCCAGTCGAAAGAACAAATGATGCCGCGGGATTTGAGCATCATGGAGAGCGTAAGCAAGGATCTCCAGGATCGGCGCGCCAGACTGGCGCAAGTGAACCTCCAGATTCAGACGCTGGCCCCGTCAGTATCGGCCCGTGCTTCAGCGGGATTTCTCAAAGACATACTCAGCGACGCAAACGGCTACAGTTTTCATCGATTCCAGATCTTCGCCTGGACGATCGTGCTGGGTATCATTTTCATTTCATCCGTGTATAACAGTTTGACTATGCCTGAATTCAGCTCGACGCTGTTGGGGCTTATGGGGATCAGCTCTGGAACCTATATAGGCTTCAAGTTCCCCGAGCGGAGATAGTGTAGAACTCACGTCAAAACAAATCGCCCAAATAATCTCCAAGATAATCCCCTTGACTGCGATTTCCGCCTTGTATTAGATTGCGCTGGTCACTTCGGGTGCGTAGCGCGGTTAGGCCACGAAACGAACTCGGGTAATCAGGGATTTATCCATTCATTAGCAATTTTATCAGCCTCGATTCCACGGCAGCCTGAGGCCTTGCCGTACGACCGTAAAGACAAAACTCCGCCTACGTTCGGCGGTTCGATTCGACCGATTCGATTATCCGTTCGCCTGCTCGCAAATTATCGGCTAAATTGGATCGGAACCCTTTGCGGCCGGTTCATCCGGAGAGCAGCTCACCCTCGCAAGAAAGGTCCTCACTTCACACCATTCAAGTTCACACGAAATAAAAGGAGACATTATGAACAAGCCCGGAATGAAATCTTCCGCTGGGTCTGGTTCAGCTTCGCGCAGCGATTTTAGGCGATTCAACTCATCTCACAAGTCTCGCTGGCTTGCTCTCACGATGGGGCTGGTAGTCATCATGACGGGGATCGCCTTTTCGAGCGGCGGCCAGATTCAAACGCAATCCAGGAAGCAGGGGATCGCCGACACCGCGATGCGCCAAATTGAAGCGCTCATGGCCGAGAAGGAATCGCGAACGCCGGCCCAGCAGAGGATCGATTCCCAACTGCTCTATGCCATCAAGATGGACCGTCAGGAACCGATCGCTCCCGGTGTAGAAACGCTCGAGGTCGATGTCGGTATTTATTCGAACAGGCAGCCGAAGGCCAGGCGCCTTGACAGCGTTGAAGTGGGGATCGATCCGCTCAAATTCGACGAGGCCCCGCATAACGACGAATCAATGGTGGAGGTCGACATCACGGCATATCTCGGCGGTAGGGTGCTGGATGAGATAAGGGCGGCCGGAGGAACGATCATCAATTCCCTGCCCGCTTACAATACCGTGCGGGCGTTGCTTCCGGTTCAGAGCCTCGAAGGCATAGCCGCGGACCGCGACGTGAAGTTCATACAGCCGAAGCAGGAGTTCACCACCTCCAGGGCCGAGCAGGGAATCCGGCTTGCCGCGCCTTACACAAAGAACAGGGATCTCGCGCCCGGATTCGCATGGCGCGCCGAACGGGTTCGCGAAAACCTCGGCAGGCTTCTTCAAACTCTCGAGAATGCCACCGGGCAAGGCTCCAAGACGTCCGAAGGCGACGCGACCCATAGAACGGCGACCGCCCGAGCCACCTTTGGGATCAACGGCTCCGGAGTGAAGATAGGCGTTCTCTCCAATGGCGTCACAAATCTCGCGGCCAGTCAGGCGCTCGGTGATCTTGGTCCAGTCACCGTGCTGACGGGTCAAACGGGAACCGGAGACGAAGGCACGGCGATGCTCGAGATCATTCACGATCTCGCTCCCGGCGCTCAGCTCTTTTTCGCGACTGCCAACCCCACCATCACGCAGTTCGCCCAGAACATCCGCGATCTTCGGGCTATGGGCTGCGACGTTATTTGCGACGACGTGTTTTATTTTGTTGAAACGCCGTTTCAGGACGGACAGCTTACTCCATCGAACACGAACGGCGGCGCGGTCATTCAAGCCGTAAACGATGTCACTGCCCTGGGCGCGATGTATTTCTCATCGGCTGGGAACGAAGGAAACATCCTTGATGGGACAGCCGGCGTTTGGGAAGGGGACTTTGTCGACGGCGGCGCGGCGACAGCTCCGCTGCCCGCGGGAAACGTACATAGTTTCGGAACGCAGAACTTCAACACGATCTTAGCCAACGGCAGCCTCGTGAATCTGTACTGGTCCGATCCGCTCGGAGGCTCGTCGAACGATTATGATTTGTTCAGGCTGAACGCCGCGGGCACCGCGATTTCAACAAGCTCAACCAATATTCAAAACGGCACACAAGACCCGTATGAACAGATAAGCACAAGCACGGTCAACAATCGCGTGGTGATCCTCAAGAAGGTCGGAGCGCAGCCGCGCTTTCTTCACCTCAATTCACAACGCGGCCGATTTTCAATTAGCACCACCGGCCAGACTCACGGACACTCGTCCGCCGCCGCCGCTTTCAGTTGCGCGGCAACCCCGGCCAATCTGGCTTTCGGAGCGCCGCCGAATCCCATCGGGCCGTTTCCGAATCCATTCAACTCCGGAAACAGGGTCGAATTGTTCAGCTCGGACGGCCCTCGGCGAATCTTCTTCAACCCCGATGGATCGGCTATAACGCCTAACAACTTCTCGTCCACCGGCGGCGTGCAGCGTCAGAAGCCCGACATCACGGCGGCGGACGGCGTGTCGGATACAGGGGTCGGCGGATTCCCAACTACGTTCTATGGAACCTCGGCCGCGGCGCCGCACGCAGGTGCGATCGCCGGTCTGATCAAGTCGGCCGGGCCGTTCTCCAACGCGCAAATCAAGACCGCGCTCCTGAGCACGGCTATAGACATTCAAGGCGCCGGAACCGACATAAATTCGGGAGTCGGCATCGTGATGGCCTTTGAAGCCTTGAACTTTCTCGGAGTGGCCGGCCAGGCCAATATCGAGCAAGGCGCCGTAGCCGCCGTCGAGAATCCCGGAAATGGAAACGGGACTCTCGATCCGGGCGAGGGCGGCAAGCTCACCGTGCAACTGACCAATTCAGGTGTGCTCAACGCTACCGGTGTAAGCGCGACCTTGACGACCGCCACTCCGGGAGTGACGATCACGCAGCCCGCTGTCTCCGCATATCCCGATCTTCACAGTCTTGGAGGATCGGCTTCCAACACGACGCCGTTTACCTTCACTCTGGCGAGCAACTTTCCATGCGCCGGCAATATAGATTTCACGCTGACGGTCAGCTATGTCGGCGGGCCGAGTCCAAAGACGTTCGCGTTTACGGTAAACACGGCGCCGCCGCCGACTGTGATAACGACGGTGCTTGATGCGACCACGCCGCCAACGGGTACAGGTTTCACATCGACGACGGGCACGCAGACAGGACGAATCTTCCGGGCGAATCCGGCGGGCTCGTGTGGAGTGACTAAGGTATTTCCAGGAACCGGCGATGTATTGAGCCACTCGTTCGATGCGTATACCTTCACGACATGCGCAAGCAGCGCTCCATATTGCGTCACGGTAACGCTGACGAATGGATGCACGGGCAACAAACAACTGTTTGACGCCGTGTATCTGACCAGTTTCGATCCCGCGAACATAGGTACGAATTATGTTACCGATGGGGCGGCAAGCAATACCGCCGGCGGGCCGATTACATTCAACGCGACGATTCCCGGCGGATCGAAATTCGTCGTCGTCGTCGCCGACGTGAACACAGGCGTCAACAGCGCGGTCGGATGCTCTTACACCTTGAGCGTTTCGGGCGCGTGCCTTTCGTGCCAAACGCCGAATCAGCCTCCGTCGGCGCAGTGCCACGCGGTGACGGTATCGGCGGGCCCTTCCTGCACGGCGACCGCTTCCATCAACAATGGATCATCTGATCCCGAAGGCGGAATGCTTACACTCATTCAGTCGCCGGCCGGCCCGTATCCGCTCGGTACGACATCCGTGCTGTTGACTGTAATCGATGACAAGGGAGCGACCAGCCAGTGCAGCGCAAGCGTTACGGTGGTCGATACAACACCGCCGTCGATTACGTGTCCGGGCAATATAACCAAGCCCGCGGATTCGGGAGCGTGTCAGACCGCGGTGACTTTTGCGAATCCGACCGTGAGCGATACGTGCAGTACGGTTGGAACGCCGACTTGCAATCCGGCCTCAGGCTCGGTTTTCCAGAAAGGGACCACTACGGTCAATTGCAGCGTCAGCGACTCCGCTGGGAATAACAACAGTTGCTCCTTTACGGTCACCGTTACGGACACGCAGGCGCCTACGATCGTCTGTCCGCCGGATATCAAGAAGCTGACAGCCAATCCGGGCGATGTAAGCGTGGTAGTGACGTTCCCGACGCCGGCCTTCGCCGACACCTGTACCGGCGCGACAGTAGTGTGTACGCCGCCTTCAGGCTCGGCCTTCCCGATCGGACAAACAATCGTGCATTGCACCGTGACCGACACATCGGGGAATACCGCTTCGTGTTCGTTCAAGGTGAGAGTGTACGATTATGTTGTGTACGACACGGCGCGCGGGCTGCTCTTGCGAATCTGTTCCGCCGACGGTTCGTACGAATTCTTCGATTGCAGAAAGGGCGACACACTCACCGGGATAGGCGTGATGAGCTTTGCCGGATGCAAGGCGACGTTGACCGATACCGGAGGCAAGCCGTCCGATCGCTCCGTCACCGTTACCGTCAATAAGTGCACTAAGGCGGGCACGGCCAGCATTGTCTTTAGCGCGGGTTCATATCAATTATCAGACAGTAACATGTCGGATAGTCCATTCAGTTGTACCGGCCCATAACGGGTTGGTTTTCTGAACCTGTTCGGAAGGAAACCGAGGACTTGCGAGCGATTTGTTGCGCTTCATATTTCGAATGCCGATTTGGATTGCGGATTCGAAATAAGAAGCTCGCAAGGCCCGCAAGTCCTCGGTTAAAATTTTCAGCGGATATTCAAGCAGTCTCAGTTCCCCTCGGGTGAGGGCGGTGAAGGGCTTTCCGAAGCCACGGGAAGGTCATAACCGCCCAGCGTCGCCTTGGCGATTCGACAAAATGTGCGAGCGGCGATTTTCTCTGCCGCCCTCGTTCCCGCTGTTTGATCGAATACAACGATGATCGCCCGGCCGCCTTTGTTGTCCGGCAAGAAGCCTAAAGCCGAAGTCATGTATCTTGTCTTGGAGTAGCGTCTCGTCGCCTCATCGAGCTTGCTCGATGAGCCTATGGCGCAGGCGACAGGAACTCCGAGCAACGATGGTTCGCCTATCAATCCGCGCCATTTTTCGAATTCCTGCTCGAGAATTCTTGTGACGATTGTCGATGTCTCTGTGGTCACAATCTGACGCCGTATTGGCGTGGGCCTATCAATAACGCTTCCGCCGACGCCGACCATTCGCGTTACAAGATGAGGCTGGACGGATTCGCCTTTATTAGCGATAGCGGCTACGGCCGAAACAAGCTCGACAGCGGAGGTCGAGATGTTGTGACCTACGGCGATTGCTACGTGTGTGCGCTCGTCCCAGAGACGCAAAGGCAACAAGCGACCCGACGCCTCCGCCGGAAGCTCAATTCCCGTCCGGCGAGTAAGACCGAACCTGTCGACGTACTCGGCTACGCGATCCTTGCCCATGATCAAGCCGGACGCAATGGCCCAGCCGGTCAAGCGATCGAATAAGGAGTATTTTTTTCTGATTGTCCTGAACGAGTCCCGATCCGCGGGACTCAGCCTGGGCCGTTCAAGCCCGATCCTTAGCCCTTTATCGGAGCCATTCGCGACGGGTCTGAGAGCGATCACTCGTTCTTCGAGTCCCGCCGCGCAAGTTACAAACGACAGCACCGAGCCGGGTTCATAGATGACCTCTACGGCCCGATCCACTCGGAAATCGAATCCGGCTCTCGGTCTAGAATTGGGATCGAAAGATGGTGCATTCGCGAGCGCGAGGACTTCACCGGAATCCGGAGCTAGCACAATCGCGGAAGCGGTCGCCGCTCTCAATTCTTTGCAAGCACTCTCCAAGAGAATCTCGAGCTTCATCTGCAATACTTCATCAATAGTAGTAGTAAGCTCGGAATCGTTGGCCGGTGATTCCTCCCAATAGTCGTCATATGCGCGGCCGGTTGCGTCCAGCTCGATAATCGATCGCGCGGGCTTACCTCGAAGATTGCCGTCGAAGGTAGATTCCAGACCCGTGATTCCGCGTAAGTCGATATCGACGTCGCCAACCACGTGGGTTGCCAGTGAGGCGCCGGGATATACGCGAGTCAAATCGTCGGAGAACTCCAGGCCCGAGTCGCGAAGGCTTTCGACGGACTTTCGTTCCCGCGGAGTCAGCGCTCGTTTCAAAAAAATCAGGAATCGATCATGCCTGCTGAGCTTGTTTTCGATATCGCGCACATCCTGCCCCAGGATGGACGACAGCGCTTTGGCTGTCTGCGATGGATTGGAAATTCGAGCCGGATAGGCAAGCAGAGATTTGGAATCCATCGTCTGAGCGAGTTTCCAACCCCGTCTTCCGATTATTTCTCCGCGCCTTGGTGCAACCTCAAAGACATACGACGTGTTTCTCCGCGCGCGAGTCGCGAGAAAATCGTGATCGACGACTTGAATCCTGACCAGCCGAAAGAACAGGGCGATGATCCAGAACCCAAAAATAAATATAAGAATCTTGTTTCGACGGGCGCTGTTCCGCATTACCGCCGCATGGCGCCGGCCGGAATAATAGTTGGCCATGAAGTCAATGATCGGTCATCGAGAACCGCGGGCGCCTTACGCGCTTGCGGCTCCGATTATGAATATTCTCCATCATAATTTGTAGTTCCTGAGCAAGACGCGTCTGCCGTTTGACGTCGGTGTCTGTTTGAGCTCGAATTTCGTTCAGCTCCGTCCGGAGCCTCTCATTTTCACGCCTGAGCGTTTGATTCTCTTCGCCGACTCTGATCGTCGCGTTCCGGGATGCGACCGAGGAGAGAGATTGTCCGGTGAGCAGCACTAGTCCCAACGAAATTACGAGCACGATAAGAGTGGCCCGAAGCGAGCCTCTTCTGTACGCGGCGCGTTGGCGCTCCAACTCATCGTTGCCGAGGTTTTGCTCGACCCAGCGCGCATCGAAGATGCTTTGGTAGATTCGATTTCGTACCGTCAACCTCCCCTCTTCCAGTCTGGCGACACCGGAAAGGCGAAGGTGATTCACCGTGGCGTCGGTCTCGTTGACCGGAATGGTCATTCTCTTTACAAGGTCGCCATACATGCTCAGGACCGCGTTCAAATCGAGCCAACCTCCAATCAGATAGTTGCGAACGAACAGCAGGTTGGTGTCCTGCTTTTGGGCATTCTTGGAAAGAAAGAGATTGTCGCACTGCTCGTCTATCACGTATTCAACGTGCGTCCGGAAGACCTTTGTCAGGATCCCATCCAGGAACGATACAAGGCGCGAGGCGCCTCCGCGGGAGGAAATCATATTTTTGAGTCGCAACAGCGCTTCGGCGAGCAGCACTCCCGGGAAAAACGTACTGGGAAAATTCCTGCCGTTGTCATACACCTCTGTCCATGCAAGGCAGAGCCGTTGCGTCAGGTAAGGGTGACCGCCGGTCCAGTAGAGTATTCGCCTCATTACGCGGTCCCCAATATTCAATCCGCACTCCAATCCTCGCATCAGCACTCTTGCTTCCCTATCCGTGAAATCGGTCAGCTCGATTCGCAGGCCGATGTTAAACGGAGTCATACGAACGTCCTGTATCAGCTCCGTCGGCGTCGCCACGCCGAGCAGGCAAAAACTCAGCCGGCGCATTTGCTCATCTTCGGCCTGCCGATTATTCAGCTCTCTTATGCCCGCAAAGAATTCGTCCGTAGGGAAACTGAGACTGAGCACCGTATCCACTTCGTCGATGAAGATCACCAACCGTCCGCGGCATCTCGGCAGCAATACCTCGCGGATTGCCGACATAAGCCTCTGCATGGGGCCGAGCCTCAAATGCTCGTTCCAGAATTCGTTGAGCTCGGCCTCGAGATTCATTTGCTGTCCGATGTGGAACAGCAATCCGTCATACCACTGCTCGGCCGTGAGGTTTCTTCCGACCTGGGTGAGATCCAGAATTATTACATTGAAGCGCAGTTGCCGCAGGCGCGCGGCGGTGCGCACCATCAGCGAGGACTTGCCCATCTGTCGCGAAGTGAGCACGTAACAGAATTTTCCTTTGCTGATAGCTTCAAAAAGCTCCCGATCAGCCCTCCTTTCGACATAAGATCGAGCGTCGAACTTGAGCGTGCCGCCGGTCACGTAAAAGCTGGTTTGCTCATTCATCATAAAAGATGCCGTGTCAGGTATTTTTCATAGAGCGGGCAGCGAAGAGTCCCCTGCTCTCCCGGATCGTCCGCTATGACCCCCGCCGCTCGCAGCCTATACAGAGTGACTTCGGAATTGATTGGCTCATTGCGAAGCAAGCATCTTACGACCTCAACCAGGCTTTGATCCTGAGCTAGCGACACGAGAACGCGCCTGAGATGGCTTCCCATCGGGCCGTCATCGCGGTCCGCCTGGGCTTCGAACGATTCGAAGGTCAGCCCGCGAGTCATCATTTCGTGAAGACCTCGCCTGACCAAATAAGGTTGTCCGCCAAGGAGCCTGTGAAATGCCGTCAGTTCCTTTGAGCCGTGAAGGGGACCGCGATGTCGGTCATTCAGATCCGCTGTCTGTTCGACGCTGAAATCCCTCAGTACGAGCTGAGTTCCGACATTGAATGGCGATTGATTCAGATTGGTTATAAACAGATGCGCTTCGGTCGCATACGCGATCGCCATGGTCAATCGACGCCATGGGCCAAGCGGGTCTAGAGACCTCGCGTTGTGCCAGGATCTAAATAACCCGAAGACATCTCCTGCAAAACTGCACGGGAAAATCCTGTCTACCTCGTCCAATCCCCAGACTATCGGGCTCGGATGAACCGGAAACAGATAGCGTCTCATGAATCGCTCGAAGTTGACGCTTGGACCGCTTCGCGGGTTCCAGATGTCATGGACCGAAACTTCCAATCCAAGTTGATCCGCGATTGTCTCAGCCATCGCGATGAACAGGCTGTCCGCGCTCTCCAGTTGTGAAGAGTCCAATCCCTGAAAATCGGTGAAGATGGCGCGGGCGCTGTTCTCACGCGCTTTCTGAAGGCCGCGCGCAAGAAGCGAGGTCTTGCCCATCTGACGCGCCGCCTTGAGCAGCACTATGCTTTGGCGCCGCGCGATCGCCGCGTAGAACTCGTCGTCAGTCGAGCGCGCTACGTAGAGCCGGGAATCCAGAGGCACTGCTCCACCGATCGATTCGGAATCGCCCGGGAGCGGCGCGCCGCTTGTGCATTCAACCGCCTTCAATACAAGGTCGAGGATCGCCTCCCGATCGCGGCCCTCTTCTAGCCTTATTGCGGCGCCGCTCTGAAACAGTGTAGCCAATGGCGCGGAAACCGTGACCCCGGCAAGCAGTACCGGGATCAAAACAGGTCTTCCGCTGTTTTGTTGACGGCTCTCCTGAGCCAATTGAATCTCCGATAGAATCATCGGATCGAGTACAGATTCTGGAGAAAGCAGAGGGATGACGACGTCGGATTCGACGATTTTGCTCCCCAGCGAGCTTGCCCACTCGAGACCGACCGAAGGATGTCTTTTGGCAAAGACTTCAAAGTCAGCCTGTGTAAGCCTGGCTTCAAGTGATTTCATTAATCCGGCATCGGCATCTATCGCCGGCGCATATAGGATCACTGCCTTTCGGCCTTGATGCGAGACCCGGCCGTTCTTGACTGTTTGACCAGCCGTTTCCGGAGCGTCCAGGAACAATTGCTCGATCGTCTCGCAGATTGAAACGAGCGTCGCATCTCTTTCCGATTGTTTCAGGCTGGCCAGCGGCTTGCTTGGATCGTTGGCAGCCTGATAACGCTCGATGGGAGTTCGCTTGAAAGAGCTTTCGCGCAGGGCTACCCAGGTTACAGTCAAGCCATCAGTCGACGCTGCTTGCAAGAGCCTGGGCATCTCTTCTTCCGCGACGAAGTCGGACGCCAGCAGATTTGGGCTGACCAGCAGCACGGCTACTTTTGCACTGTCTATGGCGTTCCCGATTTCGCTTCGCCAGTCCATGCCTGCCCTGATCATCGTGTCGTCCCATACAATGACTCGCTCTTCACGGATCAGGGGCTTCAGGTGAATCTTCAGCAACTCAAGCCATTTCTTATCCGCGTGACTGTAGCAGATAAAGACATGATCACGGCTCTTTCGCGGCATCGGACGTATCCCTGTATGAACCTAATTACTCGAACGTTATAAGCGACGCTCACCCGCCGCGGTGCTGCGACTAATTTGTGGAGTTCGGAAGAAACGTGCGACTGCAAGACAAGGCCGAGTTGCTAATCGCCTTTTTGTCGACTGGGCCGCATCGCTAAAAGAGAGCAGACTCGAACCGCCTCATCTGAACCCGCCCTGAATTTTCCGTTGTGACAACGATTACCTGGGCAGCCGGATTATACTACCAAACCGCGAATGAGCTACAAGGAAGTGGGAGGTGCGTGGAGGTGCGCCGGATTATAGTCAGCTCCAGTTTCGAAGAAGACACAGCTCACTATTGGAGATGACCGGCGTGGTATCTGAGAAGTAAAAACGAGGGTCGGCGATATGCCGACCCTGAGAGCTAGATTTGTGATCCGGGATTATTCTAAGAACGGCGAAGTCATGACTCCGGCGCGTTCTGAAACAGCCCAATAATATTGCCTTCCGGATCGGTGAAGAGCGCGATGCTGCCCATGTCCTGAATCTGGGTAGGAGGCATCATCGTTTTCCCGCCGAGCCCCTCAGCCTTCGAAAGATAAGACTGCAGATCATCGACCTGAACATAGAACGTCACGTAGGTGGGCGCGCCGTCCTTGGCTTCAAATATACCGCCTCCGATTCCCTCCTTCCCTTCCGTGCTAACGAGTCCATAGTGCATCGGGTTGTTAAAGTCTATCTTCCAATCGAACAGCTCGGAATAGAACTTGCGTCCCGCTTCTCCGTCTTTAACCGATACTTCAAAATGAACAACAGGTCTTCCCATTATTGATTCCTCCATAAATTTCGTGTGCCACAGCCGGACAGCCTCGCCTTATCACGAAGCAAGTTCCGATCCTATTTTCCTTCTCTGGGGTCTTTATTAAACGTTCGCCTATGGCTTCTTTAAATTATAATTGACGAGCCAGGAATCAGGCCCGAAGTCGGTTTTATGGAAGGAGCGGCTCTTTATGTACTGTCCAAACTGTGCGGCGGAGGATCAAACACAGAGTCAATACTGCCGAGCTTGCGGAATCGAGTTGAACACCGTGCGAACCGCGCTTCGACGGCCCGACTCGATTACGGCCTCGGCGATCAGCGCCAGGGATGAAATCGGGCGAGCGATCGCCGCCAGGATCAGGGATCTCGAATCGGCGGACGACCTCAAGCAAGTGGTCGAAGACGTTTTGCCTCAGGTCGAGAAGTTTCTCGAGTCTCCCGAACAACGCCGACTCCGTACCGCTCGCGAGGGAACAATCACCGCGGCGGTCGGCCTCGGAGCCACGATCGTCCTGTTGATCGTATGCTACGCGGAGCGTTACTCGGGCGATGAAATCAAGTTTCTGCTTGGAGCAGGCGGAGCGCTGATTACATTTCTGATAGGCGTTGCAATTCTGATCAACGCCCGATGGAATACCGTCGTCGAAAGCGCGGCGCGATCTACTCCGGCGACGTTGAGCAGCATCCCTGAGATTCCGGAAACCGACGCTCTCGAGGGCGAGCGCCGCACTCCTCAAATAGCCGGCTCGGTTACGGAAGGAACTACTCGACAACTCAAGTGAATTTGGAGCGTGAGATAATTTTGCTTCAATACCATCAGCGCAAACACCGCTTCCCTGATTCTGTTCACAAAGAGACTCTTCTAACGCGAGAGGGCGCGATTCACGGCTTCGTCGAGATCCTTCGCGCTCGCGTCCGCGTAGCCGATGAAGTGAGCGACGGCGCGCCCGTCACGCCCGAATACGAGAGTCTGCGGGATCGTATCGTCGTCGCGGCCGAGATACGCGAGGAACATCTCGTCATTGGCCAGCCCGACTTTGTAGTTAATCTTGAACTGATCGATGAAGCCGCGTATGGCCTGCGGCGTCGACCTGCCGCGATCGTCAATATGCAGGCCTACTACTTGAACACTGTTGTTGTTGGCCAGCCTGACTAGTTGCGGTACTTCTTTTCGACACGGAGGACACCAGGTCGCCCAGAAATCGATTACGAGCACCTTGCCCCGATAATAGGAAAGCTTAAATGTTTCGCTATCGAGCGTGGCGATATCAAAGTCCTTCGGGGTATTTATTCCTTCCGCCGCTGGCGTTCCCGGCAATGAAATTTTCGGATTCTTAGTCGCCGCCGGTGACGCGAAGAAAAACATATAGCCGCCGGCCGCGATGAGAGTGACTATTACCGCGGTGGCTATTATTCGGCCGGGTGTCCAGGTGACTTCCGATTGGCGCGCGTTATCCTCAGCCATCTCTTTTCTCAGTTAACGGAGTTCGCAAGGGGTTAGGGCTCCAGGTGATCCAATGACTCCTGATTATCGTCGAGCGGAGCCGCGACAGAGTACTCTTCCGATGCCCATCGCCCGAGATCAATCGTCCTGCACCGCTCGGAGCAAAAGGGCCGAAACGGATTATCCTTCCATTTAACGTCGCGCTCGCAAATAGGACATTTCATACTGAGATCGTACCAAAGGTATCCAGCACTAAGCTATATTCTCCTAGCGCGCCGCGGACAGGCCCTTTTTGAGATTTGTTTCGAAGAGCTTGAATATTCGCTTGTACTCGTCCGCCCAACTCGCGGCCTCGTTGAAACCGTGATCCTCGACGGGATAAACCGCCAGTTCCCAATTCGTCTTTCGCAGCTCGATCAGCTTTTGCACCAACCTGACGGTATCCTGAAAGTGAACATTGGTATCTACCATACCGTGACAGATCAGGAGCGCACCCTTCAGGCCTGCCGCGAAATATATGGGCGATGATAGCCGATAGGCCTCCGAATCCTTCTGAGGTAGATTGAGAATATTTGAAGTATAAGGATGATTGTAATGAGCCCAATCCGTGACGGGTCGAAGCGCTGCTCCAGCCGCGAACACATCCGGCTGCGTAAACATCGCCATAAGCGTGATGAATCCGCCGTAGCTGCCGCCGTAAATGCCTATTCGTTTGGCGTCCACCCCCTGTTCGGAGACCAGCCACTTAGCGGCGGCGATCTGATCGTCCAGGTCTTTGCCTCCCATATGCCGGTAAATACCAGTGCGCCAATCCCTTCCATAACCCGATGACGCGCGATAATCCACGTCCATTACAACATAGCCGTTATCCATTAGATAATGATGGAACATGTATTCACGGAAATAGCTCGACCAGTATCGATGCACATTCTGAGCATAGCCCGCGCCGTGCACAAATATCACTGCCGGGCCGCCGCGCTTGAAAGTCGCCGGCTTGTAGAATCGAGCCGATACCTGGGCGCCGTCGCGCGCCGCGAACTTCACTATCGGCGGATCGATCCAGTTGTAGCTCCAAAAATCCGGCGCAGGGGAGGATGTCACCTTTACGGACTTTGCATCCGGCCGATTTTCTTGAAGGTATATCTCTGGAGGCTTGTTGCTGTAGGAGTAGATCAGCGCAATCATCTTCTCGTCGGGAGAGAGAAAGCTCTGATTGCTGCCCGGCATCGATGTGATCTTCACGCGCGGCCCGCCTTCGACCGGCACGGAGTACAGGTGGCGCTCGCCGGGGCCGACTTCGCTCGTAGTCAAATAGAATTGCTTCTTGTCGTTTGAAAGATGAACCGCGCTGACCTCCCAATTGCCCGAGGTCAATTGTGTAGCCACGCCTCCGTCGGCCGGCCCCGTGTAAAGGTGGGCGTAACCGTCTCGCTCGGACTGGTAGTAAATTCGGTTATTATCTGCCAGCCATCCCAGAGTAAACGCTCCCGGTCCATCGATCCACGCATCATCATGAAAAGCCGCGGCTACTTTCGTCTTGCCGGTCGTCGCGTCGAGCGAAAAAATCCAGCGATCTTTATTGTCACCCGAGCGCGCAAGCACGACGGCTTTCGACCCGTCGTCGGACCAGAGCGGTTGAAACACCTGAACATCGCGCTCGCGATGCTCATTTCCTCGCCGAGAACGGGGGTCAACATCTCGGCCCTGAGCTTGCCGGCTGCCGGAATCGGGTTGCTGCGGCGCTTGATTTGTTTCGCGGCTCATACCCGACTGCCCGCCCGTTACCTGAGTGTCGCCCGCGGAAGAAGGCGGCTCTTTCTGACCGTGATCCATCCACTTCACGTCGCCGCTCTCCACATTCAATATCGCCAGCCGCGAGTGCGCCTGATTGTCGCCTACCTTATTTCTGCTCGCAATATCTTCGGTGTATGCGGACTCGGTCACATAATTGGCCACCACGGTATTCTTCGTGCCATCTCCGCCTTCGCTTAACAGAGCGGTGACGAGTTTTTCGTCGGGTGAAAGTTGGAGACTCGCTACTGATTGTCGAGGGCCGAGATTGAAGGGCTTTCTTGGGTTTTCACGCTTGCGCCGCGCTTCCTCCTCCTGCCTTCTTTCCGCTCGCTGCTTGATGATGTCGAGCAGATCTCGCTCTTCCTTCTTTATATATTCCTGGCTGTCGGTTCCCTTTTGCTCCGAAGAATCGCGCGCGCCCTGTTGGCCGCCGCGCCCCTGTCCCTGGCCGAATCCTCCGGCGGCTGGTACTTGAGGAGCCGCGCCGGCAGCGCGGATGTCGGTCAATTGAATGAGCGCGCCGGTTTCCAGCGACAATGTAAACAGGTTATTTGAGCGAGTGAAGTAGACCTTCTTCTGATCGAATGTGAAGTGTGGATTGGACTCAAGGTCCGTGGTGCCGGTCAATCGTTCGCGGCGCCCGGTCGCGTTCCTGTAGAGAAATATGTCTCCATTATCGGCGAAGACGGTAAGGGACTTGTCTTTCGATGTATCGCCGTTCAACGGGGGCGCGTTCTTCGCTTCTTCCTCGGAGAGCTTTCTTATTCCGCTGCCGTCGCGGCTGACAACGTACGTATCGTAATCTTTCTCTCGGCCGTCTGTTGCCTGCTTCCACTGAAAGTAGACCCGCTGGCTATCGCCCGACCATCGAACCGCGCGAGGCTCGTAGCCGACCAGTTCAGGTCCTCGCATGATGTTGTCGATCGTGAGATTGAATTTGGCGCCGGCAGCCTGATTCGGCGCCTTCTGTCTGGCGAGGATCGGTGTAGCTTGCGAGACTAGAACAATAGCAATCAGTACCACCGCGGCGCGGCGCATTGTTGACGACCTTAAGTCGACCATTACTACCTCCAGTGATTGATTATCGAAGGCATATTTCCGCAAGACGAATCGCACGCGAAACATTGCAAACGGAAGCAGCGAATATCGAGCATCCGTGTGATCAGTTGACGCGGCCCATCAGCTTCTTTATCGACGGCGTCAGCGCGATCAAGACAACACCAGCCGCTATGGTGGTGAGCGCCACCGCTCCGAAGAGTTTCGCAAGAGCGCCTTCGACCGTAGGATCAAAGAAGCCAGCCACCCAGCCGCCTGCGTAGTTGCCAAAAGAGATCGAGAGAAACCAAACGCCCATCATCAGGCCTACCAGTCGCGTCGGAGCCAGCTTGGTTGTAGTGCTGAGCCCGACCGGACTCAGGCACAACTCACCGATTGTGTGCAGAAGATAAACAAAGATCAGCCAGCCGGGACCAACTCTGGCGCCGCCCACGGCGAACGTTGATGCGTAGGCGAGCAGAACAAAACCAAGACCGGCGAAGATCAACCCGAATGAAAACTTGAGCGGACTGGAGGGCTGCCGCCGCCCCATCGTCAACCAGACCCAGGAAAAGACCGGCGCCAGCACTATGATGAAGATCGAGTTCACCGACTGAAAGTAAGTCGCATCGAACTCCCATCCGAAGATGCTGCTGCGCGTCAGCTTGTCGGCGAAAAGATTCAGGCTGGATCCCGCCTGCTCAAAGGCCATCCAGAACAGGGCTGAGAAGATGAATAAGATCCCGATTACCGCGATTCGCTTCGTTTCGTCAGTGGTCAGTTTTTGCTTGGGGAGGGCCGCCTCTTCCTTAGACTTTCGTTTCTTGGGCTTGAGCCCGACTCTTGCAAGCGGGTGTTCGGCCGTCTCGCCATTACTCCGTTTCTTCTCACCTTTTCCGACGTACCAGGTAATAAGCAGACCGACTGCCAGTCCGATTGCGAGTGATAGAACCAGCAACCCCGTATCGCTTCCCGTCGAGAGAGTCGCTACAGAGGGTTTGGCCGAGATCAGGAAGAAGCCTCCCATGAAGGCGCCAAAGAACCCGATCAATATCGGCAGCGCCTTCGGATATAGATACTGAACCAATCCGAATGTCATACCCACGCCGGCGGCCGCAAAGCCCCAATGCCACGTGCTGCTCAGGTGAATCCCGAAGCTTCCGAGAAGCGCTTTGAATTCAGGTCTGCGCGCGAGAAAACCGCAGACGAGAGGCGAGATCATCGCGCCGATATTGATTCCCATATAGAAGACCGAAAAGCCGCCGTCCCTGCGCGGATCTTCTTCGCTGTAGAGTCCGCCGACCATCGTGCTGATGTTCGGCTTTAACAACCCAGTGCCGATCACGATGAGCACAAGCCCGGCGTAGAAACTCGCGAGCGAAGAAAAAGCCATCGAGAAATGTCCGAGCGCGATTGAAATACCGCCCACCAGCACAGCCAGTCGCGCCCCAAGAAATTTGTCCGCGACCCATCCGCCTGGCAGAGACATGAAATAGACCGCGCCGGTGTATGTTCCATATATGCCGGCGGCTTTTACCGTATCGAACCCGAGACCGCCTTCGGCGGTTGGCGCCACCATAAACAGCACCAGCAGGGCGCGCATGCCGTAGTAGCTGAAACGCTCCCACATCTCGGTGAAGAAGAGGATTGTCAAGCCTCTGGGGTGACCGCCTATGCCGCGAGTGTCTTCTATGACCTCGGAGCTGAGACTCGGAACGTGAATGGCTGCATCCATAACGGAGATCCACCTTCCAACAAGAATTTTCTGACCTGATGTTCGATTCGGATTCGCGCCGTCAACTGGATGTCCTGACGGATTAACGACGGAAGATCAGCGATTCTATATGACGGCTGAGGCTGTAGCAATGTTGTCTCGTTTAGAGCCGCCCTGATTCTTTAGATCACTCGTGCCGGTGCAAGTGAGGTGAGCGAGATTCGGCTGGGCACGCTCAGAGAGGAACGCCCCGGGGCCAAAGAAGGTACTGCCGTCTCCATACGACCGCGCTCGCCGAGCGTGCAGCCCGAAATCCATATAATTTCTCGAATTACAGATTTTAATCTTTGTGATCTTGTTGATTACTGAGCGAACTGGGGAGAGGCTATTTCATTCAAATCTCCCTGTGAGAATCAACAGGTCTTGGTCGATGGTCGGATTCAAATTAATCTCAAGGATATTGTTATTGAAACGGAAGCCTGAGCCCTTGTTACTCTCTCATCTTTTCACGGGGTAGTGGTTACACGCCGCCGTTTTCAAATCTACTTTATTGTTTCAGAGGACGTTTGGCTGTTTTTGCGGATGCTTCATTCGTTAGCGGTGCTCCAGAGATACATGCTCGCGTAAGACCGCCAGGGTCGCCAGGCTTCCGCACGCTTTTCCAACTCGCATTGCGTTCTCAGACCGAGAGCGCGAAGGAGGCCCGCATCGCCTGTCGGAAGCGCGTCCGGCTCTCGCAGGGCTCGCATTGCCACGTATTGCGCGGTCCAACAACCAATGCCGGGAATCTCACGGAGTTGAGCTGAGAAGGCATCGGAGTCGATGACCCGGTCAAAGCTGATCGCTCCGTCACAAACCGCGCGAGCCAGAGCGTGAATCGTCTCCGCCCGCTCTTCGCGCAGCCCAATATCCGCCAGATTGGCATCCGCAAGGATCTCGGGCGTGGGAAACAGATGCGTGAGGCCGTCTGCATCGGAGATACGCTGGCCGTAAGACCTTGCCATTCGCCCCATCAGCGCGGCTGCGCCCTTCAAAGCCATCTTCTGGCCGAGAATCGCTCGGATCGTAAGCTCAAAGCCGCTCCAGCAACCGGGGACGCGGAGCCCTGGTTCTGCCCGAATCCGTGAAGTCAACGCGGGATCCCTTCCAAGGCTCTTCGCTACCGCCGCCCAATCCGCATTCAGATCGAACATACCGCGGATTCGCTCAACAATCAGGTACAGCGAGCGCGGGTCCGCAATCTGCACACGCACCGCAACGGCATCGTGCGCGCTGTCGGGCGAAACCTCAAAATAGCCGTGGCAGCCGTTCAGCGAGATGTTTCGGCGATAGCCTCTCAGATCAACTACCTCGACGCCCGGTGTGGCGTGCTCGGCGAGAAACCCCAGGATGCCTTTCCAGTGGTAGGGTGGACGGAAACGTAGATGAAAAAGATAGTGATCCTGCTGTTGAATAGTCTTTTGGTGCGCCAGGCGCCTGATTTGCCCCGGCGTTCTGTTGTAAGTCTTGCGGATGACGGCATTGAACCTGCGCACGCATCCGAACCCAGATGCGAGTGCAACGTCAGTCATTGACAGCCTGGTTTCGTCAATCAGTTTTTTGGCGAAGTGCAGACGACGAGTCTTCGCTACCGCGCTCGGCGACGCGCCCAGATGCCGGATAAACAACCGTCGAAGATGCCGCGAACTTACTCCGAGTCGCTCCGCGAGGCCTTCCATTCCGGCGTCTTCTAAGCTGCTCTCCTCGATAAGGCGCAGGGCTCTGGAAACCGTGTTCGAAGTTCCGCACCAGGCCGGGGTTCCCGGCGAACACTCCGGCCGGCAACGCAGACAAGGACGGAATCCGGCTTCCGCCGCCGCGGCGGCCGTTGGAAGATAACGGACGTTTGTTTCTTTCACTGTAGGTACAGGGCAAATCGGACGGCAATAGATCCGCGTACTGAGCACTCCTATGAAGAACTTGCCGTCGAAGCGAGAATCCCGCGACAACCTCGCTCGTGAACATACCTGCCAGTCCAATATCATGATTCTTGTCAACCTCACGGCCTGATCGCGATCGCCGCCGCGCGACCGCGCTTCCATCATAGCCTCATTATAACCAACGCTCTCGGCCAAGCTGGACGTTTTCGGACCATGATCGGACTGCGTCCACCGAAATCGGCGAAAGAGGTCCGCAAACGTCCAATGTGAATGCGTCCATTTCGCTATAGTGCGGGACCTATGCACACCACATCTCGTCTTCGCGCTGCAGTCCTCGTCGTTATCTTTTCTTGTGCGGTTTCGTTAGCGGCGATCAGCTCATCGATTGCACAAAACACGGACACCGACACGGACGCGGATGCGATGGACCGTTCCGTCAAGCCGGGTGATGACTTTTACCGGTATGCCAATGGAGGCTGGCTCAAATGGGCAGCGATTCACGCCGGCCAGCCGAGCTACAGTAACGGCGCGGCGTTAATCGAAAAAACGAGCCGGCGCGTACGCGATCTCATTGAAGCGGCAGCCGCGTCTCATCCTACGTTCCATCCGGTCAGGGGCAGCGCTGCTCAGAAAGTGGGGGACTACTATGCCAGCTTTATGGATGAAGAAACCATCGAGGCCAAGGGGCTCAGACCACTGGCCGATGAGATGGCTATGATCTCAAAGATCACAAACAAGGCATCGCTTTCAGCCTATCTCGGTTCCACCTTGAACACCGAAGTCAACGGGCTCACCGCCAATGCCGACCATATTTTTGGTTTGTGGGTCAACCAGGGTTTTGAAGACTCGAAATACTATCTTCCACACATACTGCAGGGCGGTCTGGGAATGCCTGATCGCGAGAGCTACATTGACCCGTCGCCCATAAAGACTGAGTTGCGCGCTCAATATCAGGCGCACATTGCGGCGATCTTGAAACTGGCGGGTGTCGCGGACCCGAACGCGAGGGCCGCGCGTGTCCTTGCGCTCGAAACAGAGATGGCGCGCTCCCACGCTCCTGATGCCGACGCCGCCGACGTCTTCAAGCAGAACAACCCGTGGAAACGCGCCGACTTTGGCGCCAAGGCGCCGGGCATGGATTGGGACGCTTATTTTCGAGCGGCCGGACTTTTCCAGCAGTCGGATTTCGTCGTCTGGCAGCCGATGGCGGTAACCGGTACGTCCGCCTTGGTGGATCGGGAGGCGATCGATGCGTGGAAGGACTATCTCCTGTTTCACCTGATCGAACACTATGCCGGCGTTTTGCCTAAGGCGGCGGCTGCCGAAGATTTCGCTTTCTACGGAACGATCATGTCAGGTGCGCAAAAAGCGCCTGAACGCCGGAAGACGGCCATCGACGCCACAAACGGAGCGCTTGGCCATGCGGTCGGCCAACTCTACACTCAGCGTTATTTTCCACCCGAGGCCAAGGAGAAGGCGAAGGCTATGGTCAGCGACCTGATCGCCGCCTATCGCGCCCGCATTTCAAATCTCACATGGATGTCTCCCGAGACTAAGAAAAAGGCGTTAGCCAAGCTCGCCGCGCTTTATATCGGCGTCGGCTATCCCGACACATGGATCGACTATTCGACACTGGATATCGTGCGCGGCGACGCCTTCGGCAATATGCGTCGTACGGAAGCTTTTAATCGTCTGCGTAGCCTGACCCAGCTTAAGCAGCCGGCCGATCCATCCGAGTGGAGAATCGATCCGCAAACAGTCAGCGCTGTGATCATGTTCAGTCCGAATTCCGAGTTCTTCGCGGCGGGCCTGTTTCAGCCGCCGTTTTTCGACAGCAATGGCGACGCCGCTTCCAACTATGGATCCGCCGGTGCGGGTCTCGCTCACGAGATCAGCCACAGCTTTGACGAACTGGGGAACATTTACGACGACCAGGGACGACTCGGTAAATGGTGGACTGCTGATGACCTGGCCAGGTATCACGGGGCGGCTGTGAAGATGGCGGCGCAATTTGATAGCTACTGCCCGCTTCCCGACCTTTGCGTCAATGGCAAGCAGGTCTTGGGTGAAAATATCTCCGACCTGGCGGGATTGCGGGTCGCGCATGACGCTTACATCATATCCCTGAAAGGAAAGACCGATGTCGTGATAGGAGGAATGAGCGGCGAACAGCGCTTTTTCGTGGCGTTCGCCCAGCGATGGCGGAAGCTTCAAAGCGAAGCCGCGTTGCGCGGGCAGATCAAAACCGACACTCATTCACCAGGCGAATATCGAAGCGATACCGTACGCAATGTCGAGGCCTGGTACAAAGCCTTTCAGGTAGTGCCCGGCGATAAACTTTTTCTAAGGCCCGAAGACCGGGTCGGGATCTGGTGATATTCGATGCGCATCGCCGTTGTGGAACGGACAGGCTCTTTCAACGATTGAGGCGCAGTGTGGTGAGTTGAAAGACTCCTCAACGCCGCGCGTTCTGACATCCTGATTACCACTGAATAGCTTTGGAGCGAGATATCGAATGCGGCGACAAGTACGGTCGCTTTAGCAGAAGAGTGAAAGGGGATTGCAAGCCAAAGGAAGCGTCTTGCCGCCGCATTCAATGTATTGCCGCGGCGCCCACGCTCGTGTTGCCGCGGCATTCAGTATGTCGCCGCGGCGCTCACTCTCGTGTTGCCGCGGCATCCAGTTCACGCGCGTCTCAGAACAAGTACTTCAATGCGAGCTGAATTGGCGTGGCGTAGCGCCCGGCAGTGTGCTGGTGATGCTGCTGACTCTGCCGATGAGATCCGCCGTGGTAACCTGCGTGGCCGACCACTGCCGAAAGCAGAAAGGCAAAACCAACGGTGAGACTCAGGGAGCATTGAATACACTTGCTAATTACGAACATTTGTACTTCCGTTTTGTGCTGAAGCGCGCTCAGATATAAATTGCGAAATACTTCACGCTGGTCGATTGTGGGGAAACTGGGCGGTGCGTCTGAACGTCGGCGCTGGCTCGTGTCCGACGCAGAAACGATCAGGCAATTAACTGCAAGCATGCTGCCATCATTGTCGCAATTGAAGTTACGACGTTATAGCATTTGTTTTGACTCAATCATTACAAATAAGCGCGCAAACAATCGTTACCTGTGGATGCACAGTTGGCAGCCGTTGGGATAAAGCTGAAAAGTCATCTCCTATAGGTGAAATCGAGACATCACAAAGCCCGAGTAACCGAGAATGCGTGCTGAATGGAAATTATATTTATATGGAAATTTTTGAAGGGGGAGGATCGGGAACAAGAGACATTTAAAGATGTGAGCGTCTATGGACGTAGATCAATGGACCAGCCATCTTCGAAACGAAGTCAGCACAGCAGTAAGGCTGCCATTCGACGGAGACCGCTCCGCGGTTGTGTTGCTAGAAATCTTCCAGCTCGTGTGCCAAAATAATAGCCACATTTATATTCACTGTTTTTATCCTTGTCATAAGTTCGATGTAGCCCGCCGGGTCACTACCGGCGGGCTACCGTAATTAGTGCGCGGCAATAAAAATCTTACGCGGATAAAGAGCCGAAATCGTTCAACGCATCAGAAGTCTATTTCCCAGATCGAGCGAAGATCGATTCTCAGTCCTTGGAGCACGGGTTCACCGCTGATGCTTTCCGCGTTCTCCAACATCTCTATGTGCCCGTCAGCGTGGTAAACGAAGACGGTCCTAGTCTGCACATCAATGAGCCAGGCCAACTGCGCGCCGTTGGCCACGTATTCCCTCATCTTTTCTTTCAGAGCCGCGATGCTGTCCGACTGCGAACGAAGCTCAAGAACGAAATCCGGGCAAAAGGGGATGAATTTTCTTTTTTGCTCAGGCTCCAGTGCCGCGAACCGGGATTTTTTCACCCAGGCAAGATCAGGAGATCTTGTAGCTCCATTTGGAAGAATGAACCCCGTTGATGAATCGAATGTGACTCCTGATTGATTCGTGATGTCCCAATTAACAAACGCGGCAAGAAGCAGGGCGTTCTTGCGGCCAGTTTCTCCTCCGGTAGGGGGCATAAATATTATGTCTCCATTAGCCCGTCGCTCGATGCGAAGCTCAGGATTCAGTCTGCAGAATTCATAGAACTGGTTGTCAGTCATATCCACAACGGGTCTCGTGTGGATTACAATACCGGAAGGTTGTTCTGCGGCTATGGCTTTACTCATGATGCCTCGCTTGCGCGTCGAATTAGAGTCGCTCTGATTATCTCAGATATCCGACTGATCGCTAAGCCCAAAAGTTCCGATCCAACGTTCGGTACTGAATCGCCTCACTCACGTGGTTCGGTTCAATCTTGTCCTTGCCTTCGATGTCGGCAAGCGTACGGCTCACTTTCAGGATTCGATCGTATGCGCGAGCCGACAAACCAAGCCGTGTGATGGCGTTTTCAAGCAAACCCTTCGAAGGCTGATCGATAACACAGTACTTTCTTATGAGCCGCGGCGTCATCTGAGCGTTCGCGAATATCTTCTCGCCGTGGAATCGCTCGTGTTGAATTCGCCGCGCTCGAATCACTCGCTCTCGAATCTCTTCCGACGATTCCGGGAAAACGTCGCTCAAGAGCCATTTGAACTCTACGGCGGGCACGTCGATATGGATATCGATGCGATCGAGCAGCGGGCCGAAATCTTGGAAACGTATCGTTGGATTTGAATCGGGGAGCACTTGCATTCCCGAGTCGGATCGTAAAAAAGGGGCAGGGTTGCGTTGCCCTTTTGTCGCCTCACGCTATCTGCTGCAAAACCGAAGTGTTCCGAATATCTCATCAACCTTAACACTCTGCGTGACCATCTGAAGAGCCGTCGTCTTGATTTGCGCCCCCCCCAGAAAGATGCCGCCGCAAAGATGCTCAATGCACGGTGGACACAATTGCCAATTGGGAACTGGGTCGCAGTGAGCCAGGACTCCAATACATTCCCCGTGTCGTTCAATTCCTCGGGTATGACCGCGCTCCGTACCGGGCCGAGTCGAGGCCGAGTCGGAGCCTCAATCGCTGATCGAGAGGCTCAAGTGGTATAATACATTACGTTCGATTGCGTTTGTGGACAAGCGGTTTGGCAAGACAATTATGCTAACTGATCCATCAGAGCGTACGAAGGTTTTCATTAGCTATAGCCACCGAAACCGCGAGTGGTTAGCGCGCCTTCGTGTTCACCTAAAGCCGCTGGAACAGGAGTATGAGTTTGATTTTTGGGACGACACCAAAATTGTAGCAGGCTCAAAATGGCGTGAGGAAATTGGAAAGGCCCTTCGATCAGCGAAGGCGGCTGTTCTTTTGGTAAGTGCGGATTTTCTTGCTTCGGATTTTATTGTGACCGAGGAGTTACCTGTGCTCCTTCGTGCCGCCGAAGAAGATGGGGCGATTATCTTACCGTTGATCCTTAGCCCATCTCGGTTCCTAATGACAAAGGGAGTCAATCGGTTTCAGGCGTTGAACGATCCGTCGAAACCACTAATCAGTCTGACGACAGCGGAGCAGGAGGCAGTGTTCGTTAAGCTCACAGAAGTTATCGAGATCTCCCTGGCGTCTGCTAATGATACCTCGCGAGATATCTTACGAAGAGAAATCGGATCGCAGACTACGGACAACAAAGAGGGAGTCATTATGCCAATGCCACAAGCCTACTCAACACCAGATCGAACGAGAAGACCAATTACCTTCAGGTCAGCAGCGTTGGTCGTGCTGATAGCGGCATTAGCTATCCTCACGGCGGCTTATTGGCTGTTCAGGGATCGGAGTAATATTCCTAATAACGCTGTATCTGTTCTTGCAGCACCTACACCTAATATCAACGTGCTTGATGCGGGCCTTAAGTCTGACGATCCTCATTTTGACAATACACCAAAATTCAACGAGCTCCTAAATAGAATTGGACAAGTCCGCACGCTCTATTTTCCCTCGGGTGCCTATTATTTCAACACCAGACCGAACGTAATCACCACTGGCCTGGTTATCATCGGCGATGGTGTTAATTCGACCAGCTTTATCAGAAATTACACGGCGATCAATTATGACGAGGCGCTCATACACACCCAACGCACCATTACGATAGAAAGAGTGGGGATACTGGCTGCGGCGGGTACTAGCCACGGCGGCGCTATTAGGCTTCAAGGGCAATTTGCCTCGTCATCAGAGTTAAGATCCCTCTACATCACAGGGCAAACCGGTGGAACATTTGATATTCCACTGAGACTAGATAGTAATGACAATATTGGAATAAGAGGCTGTCGACTTGAGAACGTAAAACTCTTTGCGGCAACAGTGCACCTCGCCTGGTTCTTTAATGTTCGTGGCCTAACGGCGACCGACTTTGATGCATATCCCGCTGGGGGGACAAAAAATCACGTCACGGTTCAGGGTCTGAATCCCGCAGTAAGATCAGAGAATGTTCAAATCCGAACTAGCCATCTCGTCACCTTATATGTATATGTGTCCAACAACATAAGCATAGAAAGTCCAGGTACCGAGGTACTTCCAGATAGGCTCTCAAAGGGAATAACAAGTAACGGCAAGACACTCCAATGACGGATAGCCGTCCCCGACAAGTCGCTGAGGCGGCGGCGTGTTTTGGTTGGCTGTTTGAGAACTCCTTGACTGATCACTCCACTCTTTTGCAATGGACATTCTATTCCTTTCCGTTCCTCCGCTTCATTGAATCAAGGATCGTTTTGCCAATTGCATTTTTCCGTCGCTGTCGCTCGTCTTGAGAGACTACTTTGCGCTTGGTCTTGACCTTGTAATCCTTCACGGTCTGTTCGGACTCCAGATCACCGGCATCAAGGTCATCAATAAACGAGATCAGCTCCTCGGGCAGAAAGAAGTGGACGCGCTGAAAATCTTGCGGCCCTATCCCCTTCGCAGCCCGTTTCTCCATCTTGGCTAAGAGCTGTTTTTGAGTCGATACGAGTACAACGCGAGAAAACCCGCTGGCAAGGCACTTTTCAATATTCTACAGCTCATAGTCCTCAGTCGAGGTCACAGAAATCTCACGGTCAATGGAGCGCCCCTTCTTCTCCTGAGCCGCATCAACTTTGCCCATTCTATCCAAGAGCGGCTTTTCATTCGCGGCCTTGTACGCTCTATCCTCCCCAATCCGCTGAAAAGATTTTGAAGATACTTATGCGGGTGGCCACCACGACCGAGCAAGCGGGGGCTCTTCTTTTTCTCCTCCTGGTTTTGGTCGCAACGGCGTGGTCGAGGCGAGATCTGTATGTGAATCCGATTTGGACTTTGGATACATCGAAGCGGGCGGATGATCAATCGTGAGTGCTGCCGGATTCGGTGCAGAGCGTACCCTGTGCTACTTCTAAGGTCGTTTGACTGATGTCTTAGAATCGCCACAGGTCGCGGCGTCATAATAAATCGTTGAACTCGTCAACTGTGAGACCAACCTCACGAATTATAGCTCGCAGCGTTCCCTTTGCGAGTTCTTTGTGATCGGGAACTGTCACGCGCCTGTGTGGCGTCGTGGCCTGTCTCAGAATCATGTGACTGCCTCGCTGCCGATCCTGTTCGTACCCAATTCTCTTTAGCGCCTTTGTCACCTCGCGGCCGGAGATTCTTGGCAGATCGCTCACGCAGGGACCTCGACGATTTCCTCAAAGATCGAGGGTGGAACAGGTTCATTATGCGATTCCAGGCTCTCAAGGTAGCCCGCGATTGCCTCTCTGATGTTATCCAGGGCTTCGGAGCGAGTTTGTCCTTGAGAAATGCAACCGGGCAAGGAGGGTACCTCCGCGACGTATGCGCCTTCCTCATCCTGCTCTATCAATACTCGGTATTTCATTTCCAGGTCTCCTGCGGTATCGACATAGCAATTCATGAACGCATCTTCCCGTTTCACCTTCGGTTATGAACGCGTTCCTCCTTCCTCGCGCAAATCCTATCACACAAGCGGAGGGCAAATCAGTCCAACCAACCCGTTACACTGAACAAGGGCCACGTCGCTTTGATCTGCGGCTATTCGACGCAATCGCCGTCATGCCCAAAAGTTGCGATCCAACGTGCGGTACTGAATCGCCTCGCTCACGTGGTTCGGTTCGATTTTGTCCTTGCCTTCGATGTCGGCCAGCGTACGGCTCACTTTCAGGATTCGATCGTATGCGCGAGCCGACAAACCAAGCCGTGTGATGGCGTTTTCAAGCAAACCCTTCGAAGGCTGATCGATAACACAGTACTTTCTTATGAGCCGCGGCGTCATCTGAGCGTTCGCGAATATCTTCTCGCCGTGGAATCGCTCGTGTTGAATTCGACGCGCCCGGATCACTCGCTCTCTTATCTCCTCGGATGATTCGGCGGGAACGTCGCTCGAGAGCTCTTTGAACTTTACGGCGGGCACGTCGATATGAATGTCGATGCGATCGAGCAGCGGGCCTGAGATCTTGGAAACGTATCGCTGGATTTGAATCGGCGAGCACTTACATTCCCGAGTCGGATCATTAAAAAAGCCGCAGGGGCAGGGGTTCATCGCGGCGGCCAACATGAAGTTGGAAGGGAATGTCAGAGACATTGCCGCGCGGCTTATGGTGACGCGGCCATCTTCTAATGGCTGTCGCAATACTTCGAGCACATTGCGCTCGAATTCGGGTAGCTCGTCGAGAAAGAGAACTCCGTTATGAGCGAGCGACACCTCGCCGGGGCGCGGGAGCGCTCCGCCTCCGATCAAGCCCGCATCCGAAATTGTGTGATGAGGCGCGCGGTAAGGGCGCGTCGTTACAAGGCCGCGCTTTTCCGTCAGGCCTGCTACCGAATGAATCTTTGTGCATTCGATTGCCTCTTCGAACTCGAGCGGCGGAAGAATCGTGGGAAGCCGTTTCGCCAGCATCGTCTTACCCGAACCCGGCGGGCCTATCATTAATATATTGTGAGCGCCTGCGGTCGCGACTTCGATCGCGCGCTTCGCGTGGAGCTGGCCGCGCACTTCTCTGAAATCCACCGAGTAATGGCTCAAATCTGAGAGCAGCGCATCCGTATCGATCCTGAGCGGCGCCGGAGGCGCTTCTGAATTGAGCAATTCCACGACCGCATTCAGCGATCCGATCGGATAGACGTCCAGACCGGAGACGACCGCCGCTTCGTGAGCATTCTCTTCCGGCAGCAGCAATCGCTTTACTCCGTGCGCACGGGCTGCCACCGCGATGGGAAGCGCTCCCTTAATTGGCCGCACGCGTCCGTCCAGCGACAGCTCACCGACCATAACCGCATCGGATAGCTCCTCGCGTTTCAGATCGCCGTTGGCGCCAAGAATTCCAAGGGCGATCGGGAGGTCGAAGCTTGAACCTTCCTTTCGAATATCGGCAGGCGCGAGATTGACGGTAACGCGATGAATTGGGAAGAAGAAGCCGCAGTTATTGATTGCGGCGCGAATTCTCTCTCGGCTCTCACGCACCGCGAGGTCAGGAAGCCCTACCATAGTGAACATCGGAACCTGGCCATCGCCAGACCTTGGCGTTAAATCGACTTCCACATCGACCGCGTAAGCATCGATTCCAAAAACCGCGGCGCTGAGCGTCTTGAAGAGCATTCTGACCTCCAAAATAAGCACGTCTACGCCGGGGCGCAGAGTGAATTTGAACTTGTGGAACTAAGAGCAAACGCAGAACGGCACAGATTGGAGCCTCGTCTTATAACACGCGGCGTCAGGACGTGTACACCGCCAAATAGTCGAAAGGCGAACACCTTGAGAACGTCTCGAGGAAGGGAGCGAGGCAGGGGTGCCGGGAGCAATGAATTCATCCAGCGGGCGCGATGACAATGCTTCGACACGCGCAGCAAGAACCGTCATATCACCAAAACCGTCATGCTTGACATCGCAAAAGAGCGCAACCTATACTCGGCAGTGCTTTAAGAGAGGTGATGGAGTCGTAGTTAAAACCATTCGGCGATTCACGTTGCGATCTTCGGGAGAGCCTGTTGGCAAACACAATTCAAGGAAAGTTGAACGCGGAGGGGCTCCGCTTTGGGATTGTGGCCAGCAGGTGGAACGATTTTGTGGTGAGCCGGCTCGTCAGCGGCGCGGTTGACGGATTGGAAAGATTGGGTGCATCCGCCGATGCGATCTCTATCGTTAGAATTCCAGGCTCCTTCGAACTACCTTCAATTACAAAACTGATGGCGCAATCGGAGAAATACGATGCGCTTATCTGCCTCGGAGTGATAATACGGGGCGAGACCTCACACAACGAATACATTGCGGCCGAAGTATTCAAAGGCATCGCGCAGGTGTCTATGGAAGCGGGTCTACCAATCGCTTTGGGGGTTATAACGGCCGATAACCTGGAGCAAGCTATCGATCGAGCCGGCGCCAAGTCCGGCAACAAAGGGTTCGAAGCCGCGATGACCGCGGTCGAGTTGGCCAATCTTCATCGCGAGATGTGAAATAATCAGGATCAACGGATCTTTAGAGTGTTAAGCAGGTTGAATTATGGGCGCTAGACGTAAGGCCCGCATTTGTGCCTTACAGATGCTCTTTCAATATGACATCGCGCGGCCCAGGGTTGCTGATCTTTGCAACCTGTACTGGGACGAGCTTGGCGATGAAGTTGGAATGGAGGCTCGCGATTTTTCCAATCAGCTTGCGCTCGGCGCCATAGCTCGTCTGGACGAGATAGACGAGATGATAAAGCGCAGGGCCGAAAACTGGCGCATCTCGCGGATGGCTGTTGTCGACCGAAACATCCTGAGACTCGCGATCTACGAATTCTTGAACGAACACGACACACCAAAGACCGTTGTCATAAACGAAGCGCTGGAGATCGCCCGGCGATTCTCAACCTTTGAAGCCACACAGTTCATCAACGGCATACTCGACGCAATAAAGCGCGATATAGAATCCAATCCAGCCGCCCAGAGCGCAGCGTCAAGCCACTCGGGTTAGCAACAACACTTCAAGCTCAAGGGTATTCGTCCGGGGCCGTTGCGGGCGGAAGATTGCAGCGCCGTTGAGTACGCTCGACCTATGATAGAAGATAAGGCGCTATTAGCGGAATATCTCTCTGAATCGGAAGAGCTGCTCGACTCTCTCTCCCTCGATCTCGACACACTCTGCCGCGTCCTATCCGCGCCCGGCAAGAACAAAGGGGCTCCTGATTCAGCCCTGGTGAATCGCCTATTCCGCGCTGCTCACTCGCTCAAAGGGCTCCTGGGAATGATGGAGCTGTCCGATCTTCAGTCCATCACTCACGAATTCGAAGATATTCTCGATGACATCAGGCTCGGCAATGTCGGCTTGAGCTACAAGCGCGCGCAAATGCTGCAGGAAGCTGCCGGCAGCTTCGCCGGGATGCTTGACGCTGCTGTCCGGGGCGATCTGTCTGATGACGCTCTCGATCAATTGCGAGCATTGTTCGTGGAGTTCGGAGGCGGATCACCTGTTGAGGCAAGCGACGACCGCCGAAACGCCTCGCAGCTAAACTTTTCAAATAAAGAAATCGAGCTGCTGACGGCGTATGAGCTCCGCCGCATCAGCGAGAACTTGAAAGCCGGACGGCATTTCTACGCCATATCCGTTCAATTCGCCGTCGATGATCTGGATCGCCTGTATGAGGCCATCGTATCGAGACTGAATAGGACCGGAGAACACATAACCACTCTTCCTACCAACACCCGCCACGGCTCAAGCGTGGCGCTCAAGCTTGTGTTCGCCACCAGACTGAAGGAATCAGAGATACTCGCTGAGTTGAAAGTCTTTGGCGGAAAGATCGAGCGCCTGATGGACTCGAAGTGGCGGCGGGCGAGCGAAGCGTTGATCAGCGTTGGACGCGGTAAAAAGAAGGATGCGCAAGAGGCGTCGAAGCCCGCATCGTCTCAGCCGGGAAGCCGGACAATGGTGCAGATTAGGAAAGGAGAGCCTTCGGCGGGCGCCTCTCAGGAATCGCTCCGGCCGCTTTCGAAGAGCATCCGCGTCGAGTTCGCGCAGATTGATTCGCTCTCGAGCCTTGCTCATGAGCTTGCCCTCGAAACACAGAAGCTGTCGTCGCTTGCCTCGGAGGTCGCCGAAATCGGCGGCGCGGGCGTTAAAAAGCAATTCGATCTGAAGCAACAGGTGCGAAGGATCGAACGACAGTTCCTCGCGCTCGAGGAAAGCCTTGTCGAGCTCCGTACCGTATATCTCTCTCAACTCTTTACACGCGCTTCCAGGCTTGCGTCGAAGCTGGCCAGGGATCTTGGAAAATCGATACAGGTGGAAGTGTCGGGACGAGACACGCATCTGGACAAGACTATCGTAGATCGAGTCGCGGACCCGCTTTACCATATTCTCCGGAACGCCGTGGATCATGGAATCGAGTCGCGAGATCAACGCAAGAGAGCCGGCAAGCGGACCATTGGACGGATCGCGATCGAATCGCGTCTAGAAGGCACAAGGGTCGTGATAACGGTAGGCGACGACGGCGCCGGCATCGACGTATCGCGTGTGCGCGCGCGAGCTATAGAAATCGGCGCGATACTTCGCGACGAAGAATTGACGAATGAAGAGACGCTTCGCCTCATCTTCACTCCGGGCTTCTCGACCGCACAGGAAGTTTCCGCCGTTTCGGGCCGAGGAATGGGTCTCGATGTGGTAGAAAAAACAATCTTCGAAATGGGCGGCGAGATCAGAGTTACATCAGAGGCGGGAAGTGGCTCAAGGTTCGAGCTGATAGTTCCTACAACATTGGTTATGATTTCCGCGTTGATCGTGAAATCAAACGAGTGGCGCTATGCGGCGAACGTCAATCAGGTAGTGGAGCTTATTCAGGTCGAGCCCGGCTCAATCTCGGGGTCCGACGGACGCAGACTGGTGAACTGGCGCGGATCTGAAATACCTCTCGTTGAGTTGAGCTTTCTTTTGGGTGTAGGCGGCGCACGGCCGCTGCTCGCTCCGCGGGCGGAGCAGGACGGAGCCGGTCATCGGTCGGGTAACGGCTCGGCGCCTATTCTCAGGATACCGGCGATCGTAACTCGCCTTTCGGACCGGCACATGGCGATAGCGGTCGAAGAGTTCGACGGCCAGAAAGATATAATCGTGAAGTCGCTGGGATCACTCGCGCCAAGAATCAAGGGCATAGTCGGAGCAGTAGATCTCGAAGAAGGCGACGTCGCGCTCGTGCTGGATCTGGCGGCGTTGCTGCTGATGAAGAGCGTTCGCGTCTGAGCGGTTACTCTGTAAGCATATGCAATCTTTTAAGGATGTCGGAGGGCTGATAGGAAGGCTGCTTAAGGCCGGCTCGCAAACCGCGAATGATACGGAGCGCGCTCAACTGTGGCTTCTCATCTTCTACATCGGCAGCAGCCCTTTCGCGATCAACGTCGAAAACACCGAAGGCGTCGTCTATTGCGGCAGGGTATCTCCGCTGCCCGGAGCGCCGGAGGGAGTCAGCGGAGTCACGAGTGTTCGGGGGCGCATAACGCTGGTCGTGGATCTGGACGGCAGATCCTGCGCTTCCGCCGATACAAAACGATTAATCCTTCTGAAAGGCGACTCCCAGTTGGGGCTGCGTACGGACAAGGTCGACACGGTCGTTGGAATAAATCCGCAAGCGGTAAAGAGTCCTTCTGTCCGTGAAGCAGCGGACCCTCTCGGCGATACTCTCTCCGGATTAGGGTTGATTGAAAGAGGCAGCTTTGAATACCAGGGCTGCGACGTGCCGGTGATAGATGAAGCGAATCCATAGTCGATGAAGCTGCCGCCGGCTCCGAGGTCGGATTTTTTGCGCGATGACCAACATATATCTCTCCGGGGCGTTAGTTGAACAAACAGACGAATACTTCATGCGGCTCGCGCTGGCGGAGGCAAAGCTTGCCTGGGATGCCGACGAAGTCCCCGTCGGCGCTATCCTGGTCATCGACGGCAAGGTCGTCGGCCGAGGACATAATCTAGTTGTGGCTACGAACGATCCAACAGCTCATGCCGAAATAGCAGCTTTGAGAGATGCCGCGAAAGCCATTGGCAATTACCGCGTAGTAGGCTCCACGCTGTATTCAACGATCGAACCCTGCGCGATGTGCGCGGGGGCGATCGTTCACGCGCGTGTATCCAGGCTTGTGTACGGAGCGAGTGATCCAAGGGCCGGCGCTGTCCGCACTCATTTCGGAATCTGTGAGAGTGAGCTCCTGAATCATCGTGTAAGCGTGGAAGCGGGAGTGCTTGAGAGCGAATGCGGCCAAATGCTAGTATCCTTCTTTCGTTTGCGCCGTTAAGAGCGGTCATGTAACGGCGCCGGTCTCAAAGAGGTTGTCGATCCCGGAATGCAGGCTGTTCGAGCGGCCTTTGATCGGCAAATAAAAGAGCGGAGAGGTGCGAGAGTGGTTGAATCGGGCGGTCTCGAAAACCGTTGTACTCGAAAGGGTACCGTGGGTTCGAATCCCACCCTCTCCGCCAATTGAATTTCAGAATAGATCGCGGATTGAATCGCCCGCGTATTCGTGTTTTGCATTAGAAATGCAGGTCGGGAGAGGTGCAGGAGCGGCTTAACTGGCAGCACTGGAAATGCTGTGTACGGGAAACTGTACCGTGGGTTCGAATCCCACCCTCTCCGCCATACATGAAAAGAGATTATGCAGGAAGAGCGCAGATTGACTATGAATCAGGTTTGCGCTCTTTCTCTGTCTTTGTGCGTATCGATTTATCAGGCTCCGGAAGCCGTGCAATCACGCGGCCGCAAACCCCGCCAGGCCGGGAACGGAGCAACGGTAGTGGATCGCTGATGTGCCGCGGTAACTCCGGAGCCTGACCAGAACCTGCTATTCCTTACTACATCAAGCAAGGAAGACAGATCGCCCTTGAAAAAAGCCAGATGCCTGACTCGCAAGTTATAGCTCGACGGTTCCGGCCGCGCACCTTTGGCGAGGTTGTCGGCCAGGAAGCCATAACCCGCACTCTCGCCAATTCCATCGCTAAAAAAAGGCTTCATCACGCATATCTGTTTGCCGGGGCGCGCGGCGTAGGCAAAACGACGACAGCGCGAATTCTGGCGAAAGCGCTGAATTGTAAGAACGGTCCTACTTCTGAACCCTGTGACGCCTGCGCCTCGTGTCTTGAGATTGCCTCGTCATCCTCTCTCGACGTGCGCGAGATGGACGCCGCCTCAAATACCGGAATCGAAGATGTTCGCGAGACCATAGTAAATTCCATCGCGATTTTACCCGCCAGGGATCGATACAAGATATTTATTATCGATGAGATCCATCAACTTTCGCCCAAGGCGTTTGACGCTCTTCTGAAGACGATAGAAGAACCCCCGCCGCACGTCCTTTTTATAATGGCGACTACCGAGATGCATAAGGTGCCGGAGACGATTCTGTCGCGGTGCCAGGTCTATGAGTTTCGGACAATCTCTCCAAAACGCATAACTGAACAACTGCGTCACGTCGCCGACACACTCGGCATCAACATCAGCGATTCGGCGCTCGCCGGTATAGCCCGCGCCGGCGAAGGCTCGATGCGCGACGCCGAATCGGCTCTGGATCAGGTGATCAGCTTCGCGGGCGATTCGATCGCCGAAGAAGATGTAGCCGCGGCGCTGGGACTTGTCGGCTTTGAAACGCTGAACACCGCTTTGCAAAGCATCGCGCGCGGCGATGCGCTTGGTGCGATAGAGACGGTTGAAGGGATCGTATCGCTCGGGTATGACATCCGGAACTTCTGCCGTGATCTGATGGTTCATCTCAGGACATTACTGGTCATAAAAATCGCCGGAGCGGACAGCGCCTTGATCGAGGCGCCTCCGGGTGAAGTCGAGAGGCTGGCAACTCTCGCCGATTCGTTTTCGGAACAGGATATCGTGCGGTGTTTCACGATTCTGACAAAGACCGAACAGGATGTGCGGGTCTCATCCCAGCCCCGCTTCCAACTCGAGATCGGGTTGGTGAAGATGGCCCATGCGCGACGGCTCGAACCCATAGAAGAGGCTCTTGCGAGATTAAATGCGCTGCAAGATCAACTGTCATCTATGGGAGTCTTGCCGAGCCCCTCGTCCATGGAGCCTCAGAGAGGGCCTAGATCGGCGGCGCCGCAACCGAAGACCAGCGCGCCGGCCGCTGCCAGGCCTGCTCAAACGAGTCGGTCGAACAAATCAGCCGCCGTTGCAATGCCGTCGCCGCCTCCTGACGATTACGACGAGCCGCCCCCGCTCGAGCCGCCCGGTGAAGAGATTCGGCCCGTCCGCGCAACTCCGCCCACGACCGGCGCATCCGGCGGGTCCGGCGGGTCCGATGTGGAACGGCTCAAGCAGGCGCTCGAATCGAAGCGCAAAATGATGATCGTGTCCGCGCTCGACAAAGCTGAAACCATCAGGCTCGATGGAGACATTCTCAGCATCACCTTTGAGCCGGCAAACAAAATATTCAGGAGCAATGTTGAGAGCAGAGAAGGTCGAAAGAGTCTCGAGGAAGCGTGTCACGAGGTTTTCGGACGCAGAATAACCCTATCCATTTCTGGTCCATCAGGCGCAAAGCCGTCTCCCGCCCGAAGTCCAGGGAAGGCGACAGGAGCGGAAGATCATCCGCTTGTGCGGAAGTTGGTAGAGGAGTTCCACGGTACGGTTGTAGAAGTAATCGAACCGGAATCGTGATGGAACGCGAGAGTTAAGGAGGATCCAATGAAGCTACCCGGAGGCCTGGATATAAATGAAATGATGAAACAGGCGCAGCAGATGCAAGAAGATCTGCAGCGCGATATGCAACAAATTCGCGTCAGCGCGACCGCCGGCGGCGGCATAGTTACCGTCGATATGAACGGTCTCAAAGAGGTAGTCGGCCTGAAGATCGAGCCAGAGATATTCAAGAGCGGCGACGTTGAAATGCTTCAAGACTTAATAGTAGCCGCGGTCAACGAATCGTCTCGAAAGGTCGACGAGGCTATGAAGGGTAAGCTTGGATCCAAACTCGGCGGAATGGGTCTTCCGCCGGGATTATTCTAACGGCCGACCGTCATCAATTCATTTCTATAACCCGAACCGATAATACCTATGGACTCGAAGGCAGCTCGCACGGCCAACAGCGCCGTCGCGAGCTTCAGAAGCAGCTTTACGATGGCGGCGCCGCTATTCGCGGCTGTGGCAATGTTCTCTTATTTTCGAAGCTGGGTTGTATTTGTCCTGAGCGGCGAGGGCTCCGGCACGATGGCAATGAACGGCTTGTCGCTAACACGAGAAGCAGGCGGATCGATGCCATGGCAGCTTATCATCCCGTTCTTGCTGCTCGCCGTTCTCGGGGTTTCTTCGCGCTTGCTGCTCGGACGCGCTACGACTTTTAAGTCCTCGTACGGTCTTGTGCTCATTCTACTCGGCGTCATCGCCGGGTTATGGCCGATGGCGGGAGTCGCTCGAGTTTCAAGGACATTGTTCAGGCTCCAGAGCATCGGGGCGACGAGCCTGGGCTTCACGTTCTGGTGGTGGATCTACTGCCTTTCGATTTTGATAATAGTGGTCTCGGGTGTTCTTCAGCTCGCAGCTCGAAAACAGAGCCCGGCTCCAGTCTTAAGGCCTTAAATACGAGTTATGACTCCGTTCCGCGAGAGAGAATTAGAATAATAATAGCCTAAAACGATGCTGGATTATGCGGAGCCGGTCACACGGCTCATAGACGAGTTAAAAAAGCTTCCTGGGATAGGGCACAAGTCGGCTCAGCGGCTCGCATTTTATTTGCTCAGATCCGGGAGGAACGAAGCCGAACGGCTGATTGACTCTATCAGGGAAGTAAAAGACAAGATCATTCTTTGTTCGACCTGCAACAACTTCACGGATGTCGACCCCTGCCGGTTTTGCGCCGGCGCCGGCCGCGATCACCGGATCATTCTCGTCGTGGAAGAGCCTTTAAATCTCGTCACAATTGAGAAGACCCGTGAGTACAAAGGTCTGTATCACGTGTTGCACGGTGCGCTTTCTCCGATTCGAGGAATCGGCCCCGAAGAGCTGAAGATCAAGGGATTATTGGAGCGCCTGCGGTCGTCGGAAGTTGAAGAGGTGATCCTGGCGACCAACCCGAATACGGAAGGTGAGGCTACGGCTAATTATCTTTCGAGACTGCTGAAGCCGCTCGGCCTTAAGATCACCCGGATCGCGATGGGGGTTCCAGTCGGCTCCGATCTTGAATACGCGGACGAAGTCACAATGCACAAGGCTCTTACTAACCGGCACGAGATATAGTATCGCATCGTGTGACTCTCGGCCCAATCGTAATGACTTCTCTTTTATTTCCAAGGAGCGCCTATGTTCTTTGTGACCTTTCATAAGACTGTCGCCAACGTTTATGCCTATGACGACGATGGAAATCTGCTCAATCCTTCCAACCCCGACGTGCTGAGTAAAGACGGAGACGAGCTGCGCGGGATTTATCTAGAACTGAGTTCAGGGTTGCTCTACGTCGTCGAGGGCGGAAAGAAAACGAGCAAGGTCCATGCGTATACAGGTTCCGGCACAAGCTACAAGCAGGCGAGTGACTTTGTCTCTGGAAAGACAACGAACGCCATTGATCATCCCTTCGCTGTTGCATTCGACAGTCAGGGTCATTGCTACGTTTCGAATCAGGATACGAATGTTGTAGCAGCCTTCGATATGTCTTCTGACGGCCGGAAAGGAACCCCTGCGCCTTGCGGCGAGTACCTGACGACGCTCTATCCGTCCGGAACGTTTCTCGATGCGACGTTGGTCGCGTCATCCGAGACTAATTTGCCGAATGCTCCCCAAACGAAGAATCTGACGAAGGTATCAAAAACACTCGGAGGGCTTGGCGTTGAAATAGATACGAAACACGACAAGGTTCAGAACTCGGTTCGCGACGTAGCGTTCTATCAACTCAGCTACGAGGGTTCGCTCTATCCGCTGCTTTTTGTAGTCGATGAACCCGCCGATCTGGTTAGAGCCTACAATCCGATTACCGGACAGATCCTGAGAAGCAGCAATCCGCTGACCTCCCCCGTTCACCTTCTAATTGATGGCGGTACTATATACGTAGGCGCAAAGGATCAGGTGCTTTCGAGTCCGATACCGAACCCTTACGATCCGAACGCGCCAATATGGATATTTTCACCGGTGCAACTATCTCCGGCGATTCCATCCGGAGAGTCAGTTTCAGGAATAGCGTTCGATGGCAGCGGTAATTTTCATGTCGCAATTCGAACCAAAAACACCGTGATTAAATACGATTCAAGATTCAGCAACGGAATTCCCTGGGCTTCGACCCCAATGCCGGACAATCCTGAATTTCTGTTGTATGTAGCTGATTGAGACTTGCCGCCGGCAAGCAAAAGGAGTCATTTTGGCTGAGTCTGCGAATTAACAAAAGTCAGTAATATATGGAAGCTGAACCAACACAATTTCTCCAATGATTATTGTGGAAAAGGTAGTCCTCCCCGCTCTCGTCGACGATACGGACAAGATCGTCTTTTGCTGCTCGCGTCGGGCAAGATTCGATAGATTGTATGCCCGGCCAACCACTACCATCGCCCTATGCGGAATCAAGTTCTTCTTCGAAAAGACTCTCGGCACGCGATGGACGATCTTTGATCCGATCAGGCCAGCTCGCGAGAAGAAGCGCCGACCTCAACCCCGCCGTCAGGAGGTATGGTCATAGAATTGGGCAGTGTCCGAACCGAATCGCTCTCCTGACAGAGAGGCTCCGGAGTCTCCGTTATTCTTTAGGCAGGCGAAAATTTCTGGATACTGGGTTTGTTTTAGATGTTGTTTTAGATTTGTTTTGAGTGTTTGTTTTGGGTGTTTGTTTTGGATGTTGTCTTTTGTCCCGGAGGGACATCTGGGAATAGCCCACCAGTTCACTGGTGGGTCGCTGTCCCCAGTTGCTTGGGAAGTGCCGAAGGCACGGCTGATTGTTATCTTCAAAATTGCGACCTAAATGGTCTCTGCGAGTTTCAATTTAGTCGGAACCTTCATAAGAGATGTAATCTTGAGACATCAGCCGTCCCTTCGGGACTAGCGACTTGTTTTGTGCCCTACCCGCCGATAAATCGGCGGGCTATTAATCACAACATCCCTACGGGATGCTTCACAAATATGGGGACGTCTCCGCGGAAGAGTTCATTCGCCGCTTTCTTCAGCACGTCTGGCCCAAGCGCTTCATCAAGATAAGATTCTACGGCCTGCTCAGTCCCGGAAACCGCCATCTCCTCAATAAAGCAAGGAAGCTGCTCGGCGCCGGCCGCTATGTAAAACCCTCATCACCTACAGACCCGGATCAACCCCGCTGCTGTCCGGCCTGTGGATCAGCTTTGATGCTTGTTCGCACGCTCACTCCCCTGCGGTCACGCTCTCCTTGATCTATCCATGATCAATCCATGATAACCAAATCACCATTCATCTCTTTGTTCGTTCACGCGGCTGCCATCCCCCTCGCCCTCTCAGTACTCCTCTGCGCTCTTGCTCACTCAACATTCGATTCTTCTCACCCGCAAGCCTCGTCGCCCGCAAACAATCTTCATCCGCCGCTCGCTTCTAGCCTCCTCTTCGCTCCGCGATTGAAATAGCGTTTATCTCCGCGTCTGAAGTCCGGTTGCCGTTCACAAGGTCAAGCGTGTGTACTGCGTCATGCCCGGCCTCGCTGAGTCGCAGAACCAGGCTCTTCGGAAGCTGGGCGTCAACGAGGAACTTCACGCCACCGCCGGCTCGATTCGCTTGACCCGTGTGACCCGCGCCGCGTACGCCAAAGCGGCCAGTATGTCCTCGCGCTCGAGATCCTCATAGTCTCCGAGAATCTCCTCCGGCGTCATCCCCGAACTCAGCAGTTCAAGTACGGTTTCTACGGGATAGCGCAAACCACGAAGAGTTGGCTTGCCGTGACAGATCGTCGGGTCGATGACGATGCGATCTAGCAGATTCATAATGCCTCCAAGGGCCTGCATCTTAGCATAACCGACCGTTCTTTGGCTCGCATTCAGAGAGCAGAGCGCCAAGCGTGATCGGGCCGGCGCCGAAAACTCGCACGAACCATAGGAACTCCGCTTCGGCGGCTCCGGTTCACGCCGTTGTTGTTAGACGCCTCGCTGTGATTATCGTAATAAGGCTCTAAATCCTGCTTGCTCGAAGTGTTCGTCGGTCGACAGTGCAGCGGTTACGCCGCGCTCTTGCATAATAACGAAGGAGATGCAATCAGTTATTCCTCATTTTTTACCTGGACGGCTCCGATATAGCTCGAAGCCGCGCTCGTATAAATCTTCAGTCAGAGAAACAATTTCTACTTTTGGATCCTGTTCAAGCGACTCTAATAACTCGATATTGGCTTCCCGATACCGCTAGTTTTGAAAGGCATTGCCGATTTCAAGAATGATGGCGCGCGTCGTCAAAAGTTGCGTCTCGTCTTCTTCTAGCTGTTCCGCCAGCAGTAATGCTTTTCTCGTAATGCTCATCTTTCGACGATGAGAGCGCAATGGCATAAGCCGTATCAAGAAACAATTCAGTCCTGACCATCGGTTCGGTTCTCATATAGATATTCTTCTATCCGTTCAGACCAATCAGCCGGGCCTTCTAAGTTGAGGGAGCGGGCAGTTTGCAAGAATGATCTAGGATTGAGTTTGGCAATAGTTGACTCTTCAATTGTGATACGCACTTTGGTATTGGGTTGCAATTCCAAGTTCTTGTGGGCGTAACACCTCGCCATCAAATATGGCTTCAATTGTTCTGCTCATTGCTGTGCTCCGGCGGTAATATACCATAGTGCTCACGTGATTGGCGTCTAACGATGGGTTGACTGGGCGCGGGCGGGATGCGAAAACATCCGAGGAACAGTAGCACGTTCGTGAGAGGCCTGCTGCCCGCGCTCCGCGTGCAACCGATCTTTAGCTGGCTTGTTGAAGGGCCAGAATCTTCCTTCTCACAGCGCGGGGAAAGTCGACAAAAGCGAATTGGCTCTTGTGAAAAAGGTAGTCCTCCCCGCTCTCGTCGACGATACGGACCAGATCGTCTTTTGCTGCTCGCGCGTCGGGCAAGATTCGATAGATTTTACCGAGGATCAGCGAGGCTTCGTTTCCTTGATTTTCGAGGCACAGCGCAAACTGTTTTGCCGGTTGTTTCATAGCTTGTCTAAGTAACCCTTGATTTTGAAGTCCCGTTTGCCGACGCCGTGAGCTTCATACCAGTGCAGTTCCACGCGCCGCAAGCTTCCATTCGGAAGCCGCACGGTTGCGACGCCCTTTAGCTTGCGCCACCTGCCGCGGCCGTACGTCTTACGAAGAAACGACCGAACTTTGACGCTCGGTCCGGCCGCAATCGTCTCAACCTGTTCAATTGCGCCGACGACATCGAACTTCACTCCCTGATTCTGTCCGAGAACGGGTCTGCAAGTCCAGCTAACGCTTCCGGTCAGCGGGGCCGCGCGTCGCATTGAGGAAACGATTAGAAAACTGGCTTCGCGGCCTCCGCTGGATGCGTTTGTTGAACTAAGCGCTACGCGCAGTATCTAGCGCGAACCGATCTGACCCGCTCCATTTGAATAGTAAATGCTCGATCATTCTCGATCGAACTCTCACTGTCTACACTTCCTTTAGACAAAGAAACATTTCGAAACGGAGGTGTAGTTATGACCGAGATGCGAAAGAGAATGATCGAGTCTCTTCAACTGGCTGGCTTCTCTGAAGGTACTCAGGAGCCTACGTCCGAGCCGGCCGCCAACTGGCTGAGCATTATAACAAGTCACCTGACCTTATCACCGAGGAAGAACTCCGACAGTATTTCCTCTACACTAAGAATGCCAAGAAGTACGCCCGGCCAACCACTACCATCGCCCTATGCGGAATCAAGTTCTTCTTCGAAAAGACCCTCGGCACGCGATGGACGATCTTTGATCTGATCAGGCCCGGCAGCCAGAAGAAGCGCCGACCTCAACCCCGCCCTCATGAGGGTATGGTTATAGAATTGGGTAGTCTCAACTCAAAACCGATCGCCCTCCGGACGGAGGGGCTCCAGAGGCTCCATTCTTCTTTGGGCAGAAGGAAATTTCTGGATACTGGGTTTGTTTTAGATGTTGTTTTCGGTGTTTTGTTTGGGGTGTTTGTTTTGGATGTTGTCTTTGTCCCGGAGGGACATCTGGGGAATAGCCCACCAGTTCACTGGTGGGTTGCTGTCCCCCATTGCTCGGGAAGTGCCGAAGGCACGGCTGATTGTTATCTTCAAAATTGCGACCTGAATGGTCTCTGCGAGTTTCAATTTAGTCAGGAGCTTTCATAAGAGGTGTAATCTTGAGACATCAGCCGTCCCTCCGGGACTAGCAACTTGTTTTGTGCCCTACCCACCGATAAATCGGCGGGCTATTAATCACAACATCCCTACGGGATGCTTCACAATATGGGGAAGTCTCCGCGGAAGAGTTCATCCGCCGCTTTCTTCAGCACGTCTTATCAAAGCACTTCGTCAAGGTAAGATTCTATGGCCTGCTCAGTCCCTGAAACCACCATCTCCTCAATAAGCAAGGAAGCTGCTCGGCGCCGGCGACAATGTAAAACCCTCATCGCCTACAGATCCAGATCAACCTCGCTGCTGTCCCGCCTGTGGATCAGCTTTGATGCTTGTTCGCACGCTCACTCCCCTGCGGTCACGCTCTCCTTGATTAAGCCATGATAACCAAACCACCTTTCATCTCTTTGTTCGTTCACGCGGCCTCCATCCCCCTCGCCGTCACAGTATTCCTCTGCCCTCTTGGTCTCTCTACGTTCGATTCTTCTCGCCCGCAAGCCTCGTCGCCCGCAAACAATCTTCATCCGCCGCTTGCGTCGAAATGTTTCTGCCGACTTATTTGGATCATAGAACTTACCGGGTCTACACAGCAGCGCCTTGCGCTTTTTCCCCTACCTTAAAGAACGCATCAATAATGATGGTTTCAGTAAATCCTGTATAATCAATAACCTTATGAGATAGTGCAATACTACAGAGCTTTCCTTCACTATCAACGTATTTGAATTCTATAACCCTACCGCCACAGCTTACATACTCTTTCTTGATGTAGTCCGCGATTTCGTCAAACGTTGTATTAGCACTGATTTTAATGTCGCGCGATGGTACCAAAAAGTTCACAGCAAGCGTATCAGATATGAACATCAAGGTACCATCATGCCTCCCTAAGGAACTGGACAATCTGTATATCGACGCGAGATTGTTGAGATAGACAGGACTATTATTCTCAAGTGGGGCCAAGCGTATGGCCGGTTTAACTTGGTCTTTGTTTCTTTCATTTATATTCCTCTCTTGATAAATGCCGAAGAATTCCATGATCTTTTCAATCGGCGATGAGATAACGTGAATGATTACCTCAATTGCCATAAACACTACAGCGGCCATCTTTTGAATGAACTGGATTATACCAGCAATAAACTTAGCAATTAGTGCTATGACAACATCGAAGGATAACAGAGCAAAGGCAGCCATAATTGGAGTCAAGAAGCCGAGTACGAAATAGAAAAGAGTTAAGGCGAACTTCACCTCCAATCTAGGCACCACATCTACTTTTTTGGACAACTGAAATCTTTGGATTGCCAATAATCCTTGCAAGATGGCAAGCAATAGCAGAATTGCAAAAAAGCTCATTGCCATCCACTTTCTTACCCTAGAGATCTTAGGTTTTCCCTGTGGCGAGTCTTTTTCAGTTTCAATAGATACATCAGGAGGGTCATTAAAGAAGATTCCTTGAAAGAAACCTCTAATGTGAAACAATTCCAGAGACATAAAGCCTAGGATTATCGAAATAGTCATGTAGGCACCAGCTGCAAACGTACCCACAGTGACCTGGAGACCCAGTATTTCGATAGGGTCGGTTGTTGCCGTTGTGTTTAATATTTCCTTTAGTGTGCTGAATTCTGAAAATAGCATCACTATGGAAATAGAGACCAAGACAAGATTCAATACTCTCTGCCTATAATTGAGCCTCGCAATAGAGGTGTAAGTCTGTTCCAACTTCCTGATCACATAGTCCAACGGGGCAATGATTCCCTGGAGGATGCGTGAAAGAAGATCCAATATTTTATTCTTCAACAAATAAGTAACTAGGACTTCGCCTAAGATTTTTACTATCTCTATTGCAGTATCCATAAGTATAGGCTCCTTATTGTACGCTCTTTATTGGAGTTTTGAACTCTTGGGAGTTGCACTTCAATATCCTTCCCCAAGCAGCCATCAAGTTTTCATACTGTTTAGGGGTAAGGCCATTTACTGAAACGAATTTCCCCTCAATCTTCGTGTCATCACCAAAGTCAAGTACATCTGCCGAATCAAGTTTGTTTTGGTTATCTTGAAAATCTGAATAAACAACTATATGTTTAAAATAGTGAGGTAGTGATTTCAAATCCTGTAGTAGAGCTTGGAAAGCATTAATCACGTCTGTCCTATCAGAAGGCCCTCGCTTATTTAACTCATCCATCTTGTTGTAGAAGTTTTTGACAAGGGGGTCTCGCTTATCATCAACCTGTTTCATGAAATCATCTTTTCGCCTTTCCCAAGCCTCCTTATCCAGATTTGCAAATGGTCCTTTTGGCTCTGGCTCTCGAAATATAAAATCGGGATTTGTAAAGTCAATCTGAGCAGCAACTGTTTCATCAGAAAAACTTGCTGATTCAATTACTCTCACAATTATAAATTCATGTGGCTGATCTGCCTTCTGTTCACGCTCAAGGTTTGCCTGCTGTTCGACATATTTCTTAATCTGGTCGCAGGCTATATGGAAATAATCTTGACTTTTAAAATGCCCCTCCTTTTGCTCTTTATGAAACGAACCACTTCTATCGACCAAAAAGATAGTTATTCTATTCCGAGGCTCAACAGGGGAAGGAGCAGCGATAGATGGCGGGGGTACTGATTTACAGTTAGTCATTATAAGTAACAGCAACAGCAAAATCCCAAGTTTATAAAAGCCAATTTGAACCATAGCTCTTAGGAAGCTAATACGGTGCGCTTCATAGTTTATTCTAAGGTTCATGGCCTCATCCTAATTCGACTAAGAGATGACTTGCTCCGTTGAGTAGCTATTTGCAATTGTTCGGTTCTATCTACATCTAGTTGCTCGTTGGGCCTCAGCTATAGATATGGCATTCATATTATACATAATTTCAGTGTTATTGCTATTTTTTTTCAACCGTTACATGCCTTCCTGCCTTTAACCATTATGATTACGCAAGCGAGGACGATCTGAAAAGGCGCTTTCTGACATAAGTCAAATACGACAAGCACCTAACGACACGGTGAGCGGGCCCGCGCCTCAAGATCGATTTGATTGAAATCGCTGCGCGCGCTCCGTTGCATCGAGAGTTTGGCCGCTACTGGGTCGTTCATTTCGAACCTGTCGGTAGTGGACAGGCGGCGTTCAAATATCTTGCCCCTTACATCTTTCGAGTTGCCCTCAGTAACAACCGCATCCTCAGTCTCAATGACGGCCTGGTTACCTTCCAGTACAAGGATTCGGCTACTGATCAGGTCAAAACTTCAACGGCTACCGCTGAAGAATTCATACGCCGCTTTCTTCAGCACGTCTTACCAAAGCACTTCGTGAAGGTGAGACTCTACGGCCTGCTCAGTCCCGGAAACCGCCATCTCCTCAATAAAGCAAGGAAGCTGCTCGGCGCCGGCCACTATGTAAAACCCTCATCGCCTATAGACTCGGAACAACCCCGCTGCTGTCCCGCCTGTGGATCAGCTTTCATGCTTGTTCGCACGCTCACTACCCTGCGGTCACGCTCTCCTTGATCTATCCATGATAACCAAACCACCTTTCATCTCTTTGTTCGTTCACGCGGCCTCCATTCCCTTCGCCGTCACAGTATTCCTCTGCCCTCTTGGTCACTCACAATTCGATTCTTCTCACCCGCAAGCCTCGTCGCCCGCAAACAATCTTCATCCGCCGTTCGCTTCTAGCCTCATCTTCTCTCGGCTTAGTTCCTCCACACTCGCATCCAAGTCAACCTTCTCACTACAACCACCCAACCCGATCACATCCTCACCTAAATGCTCCCAACCTGGCTTGTTCAACACCGACTTGCGCGGCGGCTTCGCCCCGCGCTAAGTCTTATCTTGTTATACCGCTGGTTCAAGGCTCCTGATATATCGGGTTATAAGTTTCCGTTTTTTTTGCTTGCTTCGCCTCTTCTATGGCTTTCAAAATCGGAGCGAAGGTTGTTTCTACTCTCGTTCGGTCTGTAGATCGTATGACTATTTTGATATCGCAGTCGGTAACTCTTTGCGCGTTCTTTATTCTTATATCCATAGCCTGACCAATGGGACCTGCAACCCTAATTATCCCATGCGCACCAGTAAGGGTGTAATCTCTGTTCCCCGCTTCAAGACTCACGCTATCTCCCCCAGTTGGTTCTATGTAGCCCCTGCTTCCACACATAAATGTGTACTCAAACTCATCACCCCCATAAAGCTTCAGGGCCGAGTGAGTTTCACTTGATATAGGGGTATAAATGTATTGGCCTCTTAATTGTAAAAAGGCGAAATCGAATTCTCGCGTTATTCTTGCGGTCAATTTGTACATACCATCCAAAAGACTTGGCTCGACAGATAGTAGAGCTCTTCGAGTATCATCCAACTTGGTTTTCAGTTGATTTCTTTCCTCCGTAGCTGTTGCTGCGGATTGTTTGGCCCGAACTTCTTTCCAGATTCCTAGAACAAGCGCAAGTGTTAAAAATACCAATGAAGTCCAGCCACGCGAAGTAATCCGTTTTAGAAGAGGGCCTTCTGTTTTCCTCCACGTGTCTCCGCCAAATGCGATAATGGCTCCTAAGAATCCTAAGCTGATGAGAGCTATATTTATACAAGAATCCATTGATTTTCTTTCCCCTCAATCACACCTCGATATAAGCGGCATAACGCTAACTATACAGACCTGTATAAATCTTTTAGCCCGGCTGCCCCAGGCTGTATAAAAAAGGCCGGCTTGAGCAAATGTGATCCGGTCATGCTGCTGAGAATAGATCGTTTAACATCCAAAAGTAGCTGCAAGCTCCATTGTGTTAGCAAGCCTGATCGTTCCGCCCATATCCGCGCCGGCCGGTAGCATCGCTTTGCTCTCATAGAGACTCGGCCGGGCTCCGGAATCCGCGCCAACCCGATTCAGAACGTGCGTGTATATCATCGTCGTATTGAGATCCGCATGTCCTAAGAGTTCCTGGATCGTGCGGATGTCATGCCCATCCTCCAGTAAATGAGTCGCGAAAGAATGTCTCAAACATGCGGAGTCGCCGACTTCCCAATCCGCGCTCGAATAACCGCCTGTCTCATGGCTTTTTGCACCGCCGTTTCGTGAAGGTGATGACGGCGCTCTATCCGCGCCTCCCTGTTTGAACGCGTTCGAGTATAGGTACATAACCGATTTGCCGCAAGCGCCACGCAGGAAGCAGCGCGCAAGGAGAAGCACTTTAGGTTTCGGAAAGCCGGTCACCGAGCGACGTCACCTGGTCATCGAGCGGCGTCCACATAGATACAAGCGACGTCCACATAGATATAAGCGCCGTCCACATAGATATAAGCGACATCCACATAGATATAGATACAGATGAGATAGATATAGATACAGATGAGTGAGTACATCTTCGTGTTTGTCGACAAACGGACCTTGCCTTCAAAGACAATTAGGCCAACGAACGTGTTCAACAAGAGAACGTTCTTATTGTGAACGATGTCACGATTAACAGCAGGCTCTGTATTGGTCGATGACATTCGGAGAGTGTGTCCGAGTCCGAACTCTCAAATGTCCAAATTCCAAAGAGCACGTTCCCCCGAGTGAGATTTTGAAATGAGCGCGTTCAATTGAACGCATGTGCTATCGAAGGCTGCTCGCAGGATGCGTGAGATCCCAGGACAATCGAATTATCTTCTCATCGCATCTCTTTTCTATCTTCGTGCCGTCCAATTTCTATCTTCGGGCCGTCCAATCACCTGTTTCACTCTGGTTTCATCATCGAATTCGCAGACGTGAGCTGTCGCAGCGTTAATAGGAACAGGCGGGAAGTGAGTTGAGCGAGTGAGCCTCAGCCGCGGACCTATTAGGCCATTAGCCTCAATGGGCCTGATTTTGGATTTCTTCACACCTTCTGAAGTGAGGTGTTAATGAAAGACGGGCTCATCTCCAACGCAAGTCTCAGTTCAGATCACACGCGCCTCACTTTTGCATTTCGCCATCGTGTTTGCGGCGCGCGGATTCCATGTGTTAGTTTTAGCCCCTAGCCTTAACGCAATATTTGGAGATTGGTATCAGTGGAAATGAACGGCTGACCCGAGTCAGACCGGCAGCGTCTCGAGAAGACTCCTGATGACTCGTGCTCTGTATTCAGTAATGCTCTCGCTCGCTTTAGCCGCGCCTGCATCATCTATGGCGCTGCCTCCGGGAAGGAGCGGCTTTGCTGGTGTGCGTTATCGTCAAAACCCCTCCCAATCCGCGAAATCACCCAAGTCACAAGTACAAGAAATCACGTTGCGCGGTCACGCGATCTGTCTGGACGAGCAGGGCAAGCCTTCCACTACCTGCACGGAAGGCGCTCATCGCTTCGGTTTTCAAACATCCGACAACAAGCTCTATTCATTCCTGGCCGCGGATTCGATGGCCGAGATGTTCGAATCCTCCGCTGTTCGCGAGCGGCTGCTTCAAATCACCGCCGCTTCGCGGGGCGACAATCGACTCGAACTCATAAAGATCCTGTCGGTTCGCGAGGGAAAGCTATACGACATTTTCTTTTTCTGCGACGTCTGCAACATCACGGCGTATGCGCCGGGTCCTTGCGCGTGCTGCCGCAAAGAGTTGGAACTCAAAGAGACGCCGGCGCCTGAACGGGAATAATCGCTCCGTCAGACTATGGCGTACATTGGAGGAGGCAAGGGATGCGTGATGATGAAGAAGATGTGGAGGGCTCCGGCCTTTCACGCCGTGACTTTCTAAAGGTCGGCGGCATTTCGCTCACCGTGCCGCTCGTCATAGGGCACAGGGTTGTTAAGGCCGCCGGCGCCGACGTAAAGGTTTTTGGACCGAATAAGGTCCCTATCGAGCTGACGATCAACGGCAAAAAGATGTCGGCTTCGGTCGAGCCGCGCGTGACTTTGCTTGAAGCCATGCGTCACGAGCTTGACCTCACGGGAGCCAAGCGGGTCTGCGACCGCGCGACCTGCGGGGCCTGCACCGTGATCGTCGACGGCAAGGCCGTCTACTCCTGCACCGTTCTGGCTATCGAAGCGCAGGGCCGGGCGATCACGACAGTCGAAGGACTGATGACCGGAGACAAGCTTCATCCGGTTCAGCAAGCCTTTGTCGACAACGATGCGCAGCAATGCGGGTTCTGCACGCCCGGATTCGTAGTCGCAAGCAAGGCATTTCTGGATAAGAATCCGCACCCAACTCCTGAAGAAGTGAAGAGAGGCCTGGGCGGAAATTTATGCCGCTGCGGAACCTACATGGGAGTGCGCGCCGCCGTGCAACAAGCGGCAGGAGCGCAGAAAGGAGGCCGGCGCAATGGCTGATTACAAATGGCCCGATGCTGAAAAACGAACGCTCATCGGCAAGCGCATCTCGCGTCTTGACGGTCCGGCCAAAGCGTCCGGCAAGGCGAAGTATTGCTACGACTACAATCGACAGGGTCTTCTTTATGGGAAGATTCTGCGCTCTCCTCATGCACACGCGAAGATCAAGAGCATCGATACATCCGCGGCGGAGAAGATGCCCGGCGTGAAGGCCGTCAAAGTGATTCAAGGTCCGGGTACGGAGATATTCTGGGCAGGCGACGAGATAGTCGGCATAGCCGCCGTCGACGAGCCGACAGCCGAAGACGCAATGCGCGCGATCAAGATCGAGTACGAAGTGCTTCCCCACCATGTAATCGACAATGATCCCAAGTCCACTCCGCAGGATCTCCTGAAGCCTTCGGGCGACCAGACTACGGGCGAGCCCGACAAGGCATTTGGCGACGCCGACGTCGTCGTCGAAGGCCAGTATGGCCAGCCGGTTATTACTCATTGCTGTCTCGAATCACACGGAGCAACTTCTGAGTGGACTGATGACAAGAGCCTGCTGGTGCATGTTTCCACGCAGAACGTTTCGGGCATCGCAAATCAGATGGCAGGCGTGGTCAAGGTACCGGCCGCCAACATCCACGTTCAACAGGATCACATCGGCGGCGGATTCGGCAGCAAGTTTTCCATCGACCGATGGGGGAATGAGTCGGCGCTCCTGTCGAAGATGGCGGACGGAAAGCCGGTGAAAATATTCCTCGAGCGCAGCTCCGAACTGATGGTCGCGGGCGCTCGCCCCTCGTCGTATGCGAAAGTCAAGATAGGAGCAAAGAAAGACGGCGAGTTGACTGCCTGGGAATCTGAGTCCTGGGGCACGGGCGGCATTGGCGGAGGCGGCGCGCCTCCCATTCCCTATGTCTTCAACATACCCAACCAGAAGCGAAAGAATACTTCAATCGCCAATCACATCGGGCCGTCGCGAGCGTGGCGGGCGCCGAATCATCCGCAGGCGTGCTTGATCACTATGAGCGCTCTGGATGATCTGGCGGCCGCGCTGAAGATGGATCCGCTCGAGTTCTACTTCAAGAATATGGAGTTGACCGGGCCTCGCGCGAATGTCTATCGCGACGAGTTCAAGATCGGGGCCGAGCTGATTGGATGGAAGCAACACTGGCATCAACGAGGCGACCAGACCGAAGGCCCGATCAAGCGGGGACTCGGACTCTCGCTGCATACCTGGGGAGGGTTGGGCCACGCGAGCGATTGCGATCTCACGATCAACCCCGACGGGTCCGTCGAGTTGAAGATGGGCACGCAGGATCTCGGCACCGGCACGCGCACGACGCTGGCCATTGTCGTCGCCGATTCGCTTGGAATTCCGATGGATGCCGTAAAGATATCGATCGGCGATAACAAGTATCCCGTATCGGGAGGATCGGGCGGCAGCACAACGATCGGCGGCGTGAGCGCTTCATCCCGCCGAGCTTCGGTAGACGCGCTGGATCAGTTGTTCGCCAAGGCGGCTCCGGCGCTTAACGCGCAGCCGGGCGATCTTGAATCGGTCGGCGGCGCCATCAGGGTCAAGAGCGATCCTGGCAAGAGCCTTACCTGGGCGCAGGCTTGCGGCAAGCTTGGCGGTCTTCCGCTCACGGTTCGAGGCAAGAATCCCGGCCCGGGCAATTTGATCAGTCAGGGCGTCGGCGGCATCCAGATGGCCGATGTTTCAGTCGACATCGAGACCGGTATCGTAAAGATGAACCGCATGGTAGCCGTACAGGATTGCGGTCTGATCATCGATCTGAAGACAGCCGAGAGCCAGGTCTACGGGGCATTGATAATGGGCATCTGCTCCGCGCTGTATGAAGAAAAGATAATGGATCAGAACACCGGAAAGATGCTCAACCCGAATATGGAGTTTTACAAGCTCGCGGGCATCGGAGACATCGGGGAGCTGATGGTGCATATGATGACCGGCAAAGGCTACGATGAACGCGGTCCGATCGGCCTGGGCGAGCCGCCGACGGTCTCTCCGGGCGCGGCCATATCGAACGCGGTGGCTAACGCGGTCGGAGTCAGAGTGCCTTATCTTCCGCTGACACCAGACAAGGTGCTGGCGGCGCTTGAAAAGAAGGGAGGCGCCAACCATGCGGGCATTTGAGTACGCGAACCCTGCTACCAAGGAACAAGCCGTGGGTCTGCTCTCGAACAGTTGGGGAGAGACCGAAGTGCTTGCGGGCGGCACCGACCTTATCTCGTTAATGAAAGATGAGGTGATCGCCCCGAAACGGCTCGTGAATATCAAGGGGATAACCGAGCTTCACGGCATCGCTACGAACATCAAGACGGGCTTGAGGATCGGCGCTACGGCAACGATTCAAGACCTTCTCGATAACGCGATCGTCCATAGGACCTTTCCCGCTCTCTGGGACGCGGCCGAAGGCATCACCAGCCCGCAGATCCGAAACATGGGCACGGTCGGCGGAGACCTCTGTCAGAGGCCGAGATGCTGGTACTATCGCGGCGGCTACGGACTCTTCGCGAAGACCGAGAAGGGCGATCCGCTGGTTCCGGGCGGCGACAATCGCTATCACGCCATTCTAGGCAATTCCGGGCCGGCTTATTTCGTAAACCCTTCGAGCCTGGCTCCCGCGTTGATTGCGTATGGCGCGACGTTTCGGGTCTTCGGTTCGTCGGGTAAGCGCGACATACCCGCGGAGAAGTTCTTTCTTACGCCGAAATCAGAGGGCGAACGCGAGTACGATCTCAAGTCCAACGAGATTCTGACCGAGATAATAGTACCGATGGCGGCGGGCGCTCGGGGAGTCACCTACGAAGTCCGGCAGAAGGAAGCGCTCGACTGGCCGCTCGCGGCTGCTTCGGTGGTAGTCAACCTGGCGGCCGGAAAAGTCCGTTCGGCGCGAATCGTGCTCGGTCATGTGGCTCCGGTACCCTGGCGGTCTCAGGATGCCGAAGCCGCACTGGTCGGACACGCCATCGACGAGAAAACGGCTCAGGCAGCAGCCGAAGCGGCAGTCAAGGATGCCAGTCCGCTCAGCCGGAATGGCTACAAGGTCCAGCTCGCGCGGGTTGCAGTCAAAAGGGCTATTCTGGCGGCGGCAAAAGGAGGTGTAAGATGATTGCAGAAGCGGAACGCTTCAACAGAGATCATCCCGATCTTTGCTCGTGCCTGAAATGGAAGAGCCAGTTCTATATTTCCGAACACGATCCTACGGTGCCGCCTTCGAACGACGGTCTGTTCTGGTGCGTGTTCACTCAGAACTGCATAGGTCCGGATGGCCAACTAGCGGAGCCCGGTGTGTGCACATCATCCGAGCGCGCTTGCTACGGTGGGCGTCATCAGAGCTAGAGACACAGTGCTTCCGAGCGCCTGCTGATGCTTACAACGCCGCTCGGTCACGCAGAAGTTGAAAGGAGTATCCAATGCGAAGGTTTTTGATGTTTGCGGCGGCGAGTTTTGTCGGACTCGCCGTTTCGGCGATTACCAATGCTCAACAGATTTCGGGCGACTACGTAGAGACGCGTAGCGCCGATGTCTGGACGGGGCCGTGTTTTGCCAACGCCGAGGTCGGCCTTGCGGGCGATCAGGCGATTCTTGCGTGGAAGGTTCAGAAGGGGGACTGGAACGGCGAATGCCTTGACGGACTCGGAATCGTAGCCGTAGTCAAAGCGCACGCGACTCTTGGCGACCCGACCGCCGATCCCTATCCAGCCAAATCCGTCTTGATTGTGGATGATCGCGCAACGGCGGATCAGAGGACCGCGTTGATCAGCTTCGCGCGCAGTATGGCGGGCCAGCTCCTGGATAAGGTCGTGCGTGTCGAAGTGGCTCCCGTGAACATGGAAGTAGTGCATCAGAACGGCCACTACGGAAAGGTCCAGCTTCGGGCCGGAACGCTCGCCGGGATAGAGACGCGATCGCTGAACGACAAAGATCATTTTTGCGGAAACGAAGAGGTGTATTACGACCCGCTGGTGAAGCTGAATCATGCGATGCCGGCAGTCGCGATTCTGGATGAGTACACCGGTCCGTCATTGGGCGTGTCCTGGACCACGCACGGCAAGCGGAGCGCATTCGTGGGCAGCTTCTCGCGATAGCGCAGCAGGTACTGCATTCAATTTTGAGTGCGCGACAGGCTGGGTTTTGTAGAGCCCGCGCGGCGAGCGGCAGGAAACCATGTCGCTCATCGCGCGGGTTCTCGTATCGTTGCGAAGAAACAACCCATTCGATCAGGCACGAAGCGCGAATGGAAGCACGATCAATGATGTCTGATCCCGTCGAGGTTGAACTTCTTCGAGAGAGAGATATATCCAAATAAGGCAGCCCTGATGGGCCATCCTTTGAATTCCTTGTGAGGTTACTTAGAGAAAAGACAGCGCTTGGGGAGAATGAAATTTATGAAGCTGTTATTGACAATTCATCTCGAACGGATGCTGAATTGAATAAGAAACTTGGATTTTAGCGGGTGGAGCATATGTCTACGAAGATACGGAGCTATCTGGAAGCGGACGTTGATTGGAATAAGCGAACAGACCCTCAGTATCCCTACGAGGCACAGGTCAATGGAGATAGACTTGTTATACGTCTAAACGACTTTCCAGACGAAACTCTCTATACCTTGCTCGTGAATGACAAGGAGGTCTCAAGCTTCGATGATTGGCCCAAACAGTGATTCCCGTGTCGAAAAAAGGTAGACAAGAATACGCGAGGCTACGAAGTATATCTTTACTCGATTCCGAGGGTCTCGGCGGATGGAAGGCAGTCCATCTCTGTTCCCGAGAATAAGATACAGGAATTCGCGACCATAGACAGAGATCGAGCGTTCGCCAATGAGAACAAGGAGAAGTTTGATCGAATCGTCTTGATGGAGACAGGCGATGACGACCGAAAGGTATTGGAACGATATATAGATGGGAAGCCGGCGTGAGGGCAGCATCTCATTTGACTATCGGCTCCTTTGGTCTGTGGACCTCCATCCTTGAAAATTGCGTTCGACGTTGAGACAACTATGCCAGGCGCTCGTTGGGACCGTTCAAGTTGGGTGAGTCTCTCACCTAACGGAATCGGTCATATAAAACCAAATCACTATCTCGAAATCGCCAAGACCGCGTGGCGTAATCGCGATCAGCTCCCGTTCGCGTGGCGCATTCTCAACAAAGGCGTTTGCGACGGCTGCGCGCTCGGCACAACCGGCGTTCATGACTTCACGATGGACGGCATTCATCTCTGCATGGTCAGACTCGATCTGCTGCGTCTCAACACAATGCCCGCTCTCGACGAGGCTCGGCTCGGCAACGTGGAGTCTCTGAAGGAATTGAATGCCGCTCAATTGCGAGAGTTGGGCCGACTGCCATTTCCGATGATTCGGCGCCACGGAGAGCCGGGGTTTACTCGCGCGAGATGGGATGACATAAGCAGACTGCTTGCGGAAAGAATGGCCGCAATCGATCCGCGCCGCATGGCTTTTTATCTGACCTCTCGCGGTCTCACCAACGAAACCTACTACGCAGCCCAAAAAGTCGCGCGCTTTCTGGGCACGAATAACATCGACAATTCGTCTCGAATATGTCATTCGCCTTCGACGGTTGCTCTCAAGAAATCGCTCGGAGTCGCGGCTTCGACATGCTCTTACAAAGACTGGATCGGGACTGATCTACTGGTTCTGTTTGGCAGCAACACGCCGAACAATCAGCCGGTCACGATGAAGTACATCTATCAGGCGAAGAAGAAAGGCACGCGAGTCGCCGTGATAAATCCGTATCGCGAACCGGGACTCGAGCGATACTGGGTCCCATCGGTCGTGGAGAGCGCGCTGTTTGGTACTCGAATCGCCGATGAGTTCTTTCAGGTAAACACAGGCGGCGACCTCGCATTCATCACCGGAGTGATGAAACTCCTGATCGAGAATTCGTGGATTGACGAAGAGTTCATACAGAAGTATACGCGCGGCTTTGATGAGATGAAGTCGTCGGTCAGGGCCTTGGAGCTGGATACATTAGAGCGTGATTCCGGCGCGACTCGCGACGATATGCAGCGATTCGCTCGCATGCTCGCCGACGCGCAAACGGCTGTATTCGTCTGGTCGATGGGAATCACTCAACATACCAACGGAGTCGCTACCGTTCGAGCTATTGTGAACCTGGCGCTTGCACGCGGCTACTTCGGAAAAGCCAAGTCGGGGTTGATGCCCATAAGAGGGCACTCGGGCGTGCAAGGCGGGGCTGAAGTCGGAGCCGCGCCAAATCAATTTCCGGGCGGCGTTCCCCTGAACGCGGATGGCGTCGAGCGATTCACTAAACTGTGGGGGTTTTCGCCGCCAGATTGGCCCGGCATGAATTGCGTCGAGATGATCGAGGCAGCCGGTGACGGCGGACTTGATCTCTTTTATCAGATCGGCGGGAATTTTCTCGAGACCATGCCCGATCCCGACTCGATCCGCCAATCGGTCGCGCGAATTCCATGCAGGGTTCATCAGGACATCGTACTGAATCCGCAGATGTTGATCGATCCCGCAGAAATGGTGATCCTGCTGCCGGCAACTACTCGATACGAACAGCCGGGCGGAGGGACCGAGACTTCCACCGAGCGCAGGATCATCTTCAGCCCTGAGATTCCCGGCCGCCGAATCGGCGAAGCAAGATCAGAGTGGGAGACTCTCGTCGACATCGCCCGGCGTGCTCGTCCGGAGCTTTCCCGGTTGATCGATTTCAAAGATGCGCAGTCGATCCGAAACGAAATCGCGCGCGCGGTTCCCGCTTACGAAGGTATACAGAATCTTGAAAGAGCGGGTGATCAGGTTCAGTGGGGCGGCGAACGGCTTTGCGAAACCCGATCCTCGGATGGAAGCACAATTCCCTTCTTTCCCTCGCCCGATGGCCGAGCGACTTTTTCTAACCTGGCGGAGAAGCCCGCGGATGGGAACGCGAAGCTGCGCCTTTCTACTCGTCGAGGTAAGCAGTTCAACAGCATGGTGCATAAGGATCGCGATCCTCTTACGGGCGCGGAGCGCGATAGCGTGCTCATGAACGCTTCGGACGCGGATCGCATTGGCCTTAAACAGGGAGACGCGATCGAGGTTCGGAGTTCGGCGGGTATCATGCGCGGCAGATGTCACATCGCTCCGATCAGGGCCGGCAACGTTCAAGTACACTGGCCGGAAGGCAATGTCCTCATTCCGCGCGGCGTCTGCGACCGCGAAAGCGGAATACCCGATTTCAACGCAATGGTGGACATAGTTCGAGTCGGTTGAAACTTTGAAAACGGAAGGTAATGAAGATGATTAGAAGGTTATTAGCTTTGACGTTATTAATTCTGGCTCCCGCGGCGGGAATGAGCGCCGGTCAGAACCCCGCTCCAGCGCAACCGGAGGTGAAACCGGTCTATGAGGTCTATGCGATAAGCTACGGGGTATTACCGGATTTTCCTGTCTCTCAACTGGTGGCGGGCGCCGACAAGTCGCGCAAGATGGATATTCAGATGATGTTCTGGCTTCTAAAAGGGCCGGGTGGGCGCAACATCCTTGTCGATTGCGGCTTCCATCGCGAAAAGTTTTTCAAGGACTGGAAGGTGAAAGACTACATCAAGCCTTCGGACGCCTTGAAAAAGCTCGGTTTGAAACCGTCCGACATCACGGACGTCATCATCACGCATATGCACTGGGATCATGCCGACGGACTGGATTTGTTCCCGACCGCCAAGGTTTGGATTCAGAAAGACGAATACGACTACTACATCAATGATCCGGACACACCGGGAAAGAATAGATCGGGAGTCGATCCGGAGGACGTTGCCGTTGTAGCCGCAACCAAGAACCACCACAAGCAGCTCAAGATCGTCGATGGAGACAACAAAGAGTTGATACGAGGCGTCGTGTTCTATACCGGAGGCCGCCATACCTACGCGTCTCAGTACGTCGGCGTGAATACGAAAGCGGGCACCGTGGTTGTCGCCTCGGATAATCTCTATCTGTACGAGAATCTCGATAAGCATGCGCCCATCGCTGCGACATTCGATGCCGCCTCGAATCTAAAAGCTCAGGAAAGAATGAAGCAGATCGCATCCAATCCGCGATTCATCGTTCCAGGGCACGACCCCGATGTATTCGTGCGATTCCCGAAGCCCGGCAACGGCATTGCGAAGATCGAGTAGAGGCAATCGGGCGGCGATCCGAGATTGATTAATGCTCTTTCTGAATCGGCCTGAGCTTTTCCAGGGATTGGAATGCCTCGTTGGTTATGAAGCTCCCGAAGCTCGGGCCGAACAGAGAAATAGAAGACTCATAGGTGTGGTGGCGATACTCGTCCTCGGTAATGATGTAACCGAGCGCGTCATTCGTCAGGCCAAGAAGAAAGGTCTTCTCGAATCCCAGAAGCTTGCCTCGATCCTTGACCTGAAAATTCAGAATACTGCTCAGCTCACCGGGGACCGTCACGAACGCGATCTTATTGTCGAAAGAGATCCCATCCATTTCCGTATCGTATTGCGGGGGAAAGGAGACTCCCGCCGGAAAACCGGGGGGCGGCTGCGGCTTGATTGAAAAGGGCGTGCGGCTCAGCTTTATCTCGACGCCGTCCTGAGGCTTGATCATCAGCACTACCTTGTAGACTTCAGCCGCGAGGATCGCTCCCATATTCTCCGATCGCTCCCAGTCGTCGGTTCCCTGAAACGGTCGAGGCGAAATGGTTCCCTGCGCGCCGTTCGCAAAGATCGCCATCACCTCTCCGCCGATCATCTTCTCAAGCGATCGTCGCGCGTAGCCGATATAGTCGGCCGAAAAATCGAAGTTCTTGGCTCCAAGAACCGTCGGGTGCGCGGCAAAGTTCATCAGCACCGCCATTGGCTTGCCTGTTTCAACCGAGTCGACGCGAATGACGCCTACCTCCGGATCAACCGGGCCGTTCGGAGGCCACGTCGATCGGAATCGTGAGAGGCCTTTAGCTTCGCCTGCTCCAAATGCAATTCGAGCAGCCTTCATGTTCTTTGCCGCGCTTATTATTGCGCCGGCCGCGCGCTCTTCATAGTGGGCTCGAATCTTCGCATCGTACTTGCCGGCGAGGATCGGAAAGATTTCGAGGTACGCTCCTCCGCCCGAATGCGTGTGAGAAGACATCACGAAGATACGATCGGGCAAGATCTGCGTAGCCGCGGATGCGAGAGACCGGACTCGCTCAACCATTCCGTGATCGAAACCCAGGTGATCGGTGCTGACGAGAGCTACCTTTTCCGTACCGTTGTCCAGGATCAATGCTCGCGCTTCGGTTGGATCGTGAACCCCAGTCGATGGTCTTCCGCTTCGAGCGCCGTAGCCCGCGAGTGGTGTTCCAACCGGCGGCGTGATATCCGATTTGCCGGTTCCTGCCATAAGCTTGCCTTGCGCGTACCCGCTCGCATACAAGAGAGCGGTCACGACCAGCGCGTTGATGGCGGCAATCCTTCTGGGTTTCATCAAGGCTCCTCCGGATCAGACTATGGTAGTGCCTCCATCGACGACGATGGCCTGGCCCGTTATGTAGTTTGAAGCGTCGGACGCAAGAAAGAGCGCCACGCCTTTTAATTCGCCCTCCCGTCCGACCCGTCCCAGCGGGGCCATTGCCTTCGCCTGGGCTTCCGCTATGTCGAGTATTCTCTCGGTCATTCGTGAAGGGAAGAAGCCCGGAGCGATGGCGTTCACTCGAATTCCGTGCCGTCCCCACTTCGCCGCAAGCTCGCGCGTAAGCCCGATCAAGCCGGCTTTCGAAGCTACGTACCCGGATATATGCTGGCCGTCTTCGAGCGTCCCGATCAATCCCGCTATGGAAGCGACATTAATGATATTTCCGCTTCCCTGTTTCAGCATCACGCGCCCCGCCGCCTGACAGAACAAGAACGCGCCCGTGAGATTGATATCCATCACCATCTTCCATTTGTCGAGCGGCATGTTCTCGGCCGGCGCGCCCCAGGTGACGCCTGCGTTGTTGATTAATATGTCGAGGCGGCCGAACGATTCGACGGTGCGCTTGACCGCCGATTCGACCTCATCAGGATTGGAGACATCGCAGATCGCGCCTTCGCATCTGAAGCCTCGTGCGCGGAAGCCTTCCACCGTCGGCGTAAGCCACTGCTCGCGTCGAGCGAGGAGCATGAGAGAGGCTCCGGCTTCGGCCAGCCCCTCCGCCATCTCTTCGCCGAGCCCACGCGAGCCCCCGGTTACAAGGGCCGTTTTTCCGGAGAGATCGAACAATTCTTTCAATGTCGGCACGTTATTGATCTCCAGTCTATCGATGATTACCGTTTGAGGGTCAGCAAGGCCGTCGATAAGCAGGCTGAATCACTGCGATTCTCGATTGAGCGGATTGCCTCGCGCCGCTGAAATATATACGCGACCAAACCACGCGAGCAAACGGAAGAGAAGCCTGCATATGCATCGCAATCGCGCGTGTAGAAGTACTGCGAATAGCTTTGCTCACAGCTCAACGTTTCGAGGTTTCGACGCCGGGCCAAAATTAAATTCAAGTCAGGCGGTGATCGCCCTATACCCGATCGCCTTTTCTCGCCGCTCCGATTCCGCGCCAACCGGCGCGCCGGCCGCTGACACGTAGCCCCTCCAGTGGTAGACTCTGTGCCGCTGTTAGCGGTTTGTCAGGCGCGACGTGACTCGGATCGATCGCGCACCCGAAAACAAAAGTACACAGTCTCAGAAAGCGAGGTCGGCATGCGAAGTCTACGTTGCGTGATCGTGATCTGCGTATTGGTGTTGGGGCTTACACCGCTGCTTAATGGTTTTGCGCAAGAGAGGAATCAGAATCAGCCTCAAGAGAGTAACAGAGGCGCCGAGCAAGAGGGATCGATTAGCTCGCGCACGATGCGGCCCGTTGTTCGGGGAATACAATATGCCGTGTCATCCATGAAGCTGGAAGCGACGCGCGCCGCTGAGAGAATCCTCGAAGCCGGCGGAAATGCGTTCGATGCCGCCGTAGCCGGGCAGGCCGCGCTGGCCGTTGCCGATGCCTCGCTCAACGGCGTAGGCAGCGATACCGTCATTCTTGTCTATGATTCGCGCGCCAAGAAAGTCTTTTCCATTAACGGTGAAGGAACCGCGCCGAAACTGGCTACAATCGACTGGTACAAGAAAAACCTCAACGGGACTCTGCCGCAGAGCGACGGCCTGTTGTCAGGCACGGTTCCGGGCGTTGTCGATGCCTGGTATACGCTTCTGGATCGCTGGGGCACGATGAGTTTTGGGCAGGTTCTTCAACAGGCGATCGATCTTGCGGAAAACGGATTCCCGATCGGCGATGGGCTCGCGGGCTCCATCGCAAGCTCACACAAGATTCGTAAATACCCGTCGACGATGAAAGTCTACTTCCCGGGCGGAAATGCGCCCAGACCGGGGGACATATTTCGCAATCCGGATCTTGCCCGAACGCTGAAGAAGCTCGTCGACTCTGAACACGAGGCGCTCGGAAAGGGAAGACACGAAGCCTTGAGGGCGGCTCGCGATCGATTTTACAAAGGCGATATCGCGAGGGAATTCGCAAAATTTTCCGAGGACAACGGCGGATTGTTCAGGTATGAAGATTTTGCAGCCTATACCGCCAAGGTCGAAGAACCGGTCTCCATAGATTATCGAGGCTATCAGATCTACAAGAACCCATCGGCAAGCCAGGGTCCTACCGAGTTGATCGCGCTGAATCTTCTCGAGGGGTTTGATCTCAAGGCTATGAAGCACAACAGCGCCGAATATATTCACACCAGCGCGGAAGCCGTTAAGCTCGCCTTTGGAGACCGCGAGAAGTACCTCGGCGACATGGACTTCATCACGATCCCCTATGCCGGATTGCTCTCGAAGGAATACGCGGCCGAACGCCGGGGCTTGATCGATCAGACCAGGGCCTCCATAGAGCTGCGGCCCGGCTCGCCGGAAAAATTCATGAAGGGCGGAGCCGTGCAAGACCGCACGATCCGTCCGAACCTATCCGGAAACGCCGATCACGAGGGCGACACGAGCTACATCGCGGTCGTCGATAAGGATCGCAACATGGTCAGTTTTGAGCCAAGCCTCCACAGCAGCTTCGGTGCCGGCGTGGTCATGGGCGACACCGGAGTTATCTTCAACTGCCGCGGCGACTACTACTCGCTCGTGGAAGGCGAGGCGAATGCGCTGGCGCCCGGCAAACGCCCTCGCAGCACGCTTCAAAGCACATTAATAATGAAGAACGGTCAGCCTCACATGATAATGGGCAGCCCGGGCGGAGACGATCAGGTTATGCGGACGATTCAGACGCTCCTGAATATGATCGACTTCGGAATGGACGTTCAGCAGGCGATCGAAGCGCCGCGATGGTCGACAAGAAGCTTCCCCGCATCGCCGTTTCCTCACACAATGTATCCCGGCGATCTTGCCGTAGAATCTCGCGTGCCCGAAGCCGTTCGGCAGGCGCTCAGCAGCAAGGGCCATAAGCTGATGGTGCGGGGTCCCTGGTCGATGGGTTCGAACGCGGCGATTGTCGTCGATTTGAAGACCGGCGCTTTGAGCGCGGGTGCCGATCCGCGTACGGAAGCATATGCGTGGGCGCGTTGAGATTGGCTCGATCTCCGGAGGCCGGCTGCGTTAGCCGTCTCTTAATCTCAGCCCGGTGTTTGGACGCCTGATACGGAGACGCGGGCAAGTATTTTCGCGAGTCGCAGTGTGCGACCCATTATTGTTGGAGCTTGGCCTCAATAATAGGCCCGGCAAGGAGAAGCGCGATGATGCTCTTTGCATCGTCGATGTTGCCGTCGTGAATCATTGCGATCGCCTCAGCGAATGGCAGCCGCACGACTTCAATCTCCTCATCTTCGTCGAGCATTTGTTTCGACTCGGATATTTCGGTTGCCACGAATAGGTGAATGCGCTCTTCGCAATAGCCCGGCGCTACGAGGAAGTTGGTTATCTTTCGCAGGCTCTTCGCGCAGAGTCCCATTTCTTCTTCGAGCTCGCGGGCGGCTGTCTCTTCAGCCGAAGCGCCCGCTTCTATTCTTCCGGCGCAGATCTCGGTTGAGTATCGGCCCGCGGGATATCTCCATTGGCGCACGAGTCCGATTGTGCCGTCTTCAAAAATCGGTATCGCACCGGCGCCGCCGTTATGGTGAACGATCTCGAGCCGAATCTCGCCCTTAGCTTCGGAGTTGAACCTGCTTACCGAGAGATCCAGCACCCTGCCGCGATAGATGTAGTCACGTTTGATCAGCTCGTGCGCCATTCAAATAGTCGCTAACGGATACTTCTCGATCTCGAGCGATCTCTTAACCTCGCCCACCAGATGAAGCGAGCCTGCCACACAGATAGTCCCGTCATCCGGAGTGCTTTCTCTTGCTCGCACGAGCGCTTCTTCGATCGACTCGGTAATAATGAAGTCGCAGCGCGCCTTGACGGCAAGCGCTCCGATGCGGGCGGCGCCTTCCGCTCGCGAATCGGCGACTCTTGTGAATATTATTGTGCGCGCCGCACCGAAAAGAGCGCCGGCAATCCCGGCAATGTCTTTGTCCTTCATCGCGCCGAATATTAAGGTGACAGGCCGCGGCGCAAACTCGTCCAGATACTGCCTCAGCCTCTGCGCGCCGCTCGAGTTGTGAGCTCCATCCATCAAGATTCGAGGGCGGCTGTTGATCGATTCGAGACGTCCGGGCCATCGGACACCTCTCAAGCCCTCAATCAACGCCTCCCGCGAAGTTCCGAAACCAAGTTCGGCCAAAAGCTCGGTTGCCTCTATAGCGGAAGCGGCGTTTTCGACCTGATGTCTGCCCAACAAACCGAGCTGAATTCGGCTGAAGCGGTTCTTGCCGGTTTCATAATCGAATGTGAATCTGCCATCTTCGCTCGCATTGACAGCCGCGGCTTCTCCGCTGAAGACCGGCAGCACGCCAGTCTCGATACAGCGATCCATCAGCACCTCAGTAGCTTCCTTATGTACCTGACGTCCGATTACGGCGCGAGAACCGGGCTTAATCACCGCCGCCTTCTCCGAGGCGATCGCTTTTATGGTTGAGCCGAGAACCTCTTGATGATCGTAGTCTATCGCGGTGATGACCGAGACAAGCGGCTGCACTATGTTTGTGGCGTCGAGCCGGCCTCCGAGTCCAACCTCCAATATCGCGAGAGATGTCTTTCGCTCGGCAAAATAGTACATCGCAATCGCGGTGACCTGTTCGAAAAAACTCGGCACGCTTTCGAACTTGCCTCGCATGACGAGATCTTCCGAGGCGCGGCGAACGATCGTCGCGATCCGGCCGAAATCCGCAGACGGAATCTCGCTGCCCTGAGTCTTTATTCGTTCTTCGATACGAACGAGGTGCGGGGAAGTGTACAGCGCCGTCTTATAGCCGCCCCGGCGCTGAATGGCTTCGATCATGGCCGCGGTCGAACCCTTCCCGTTCGTGCCGGCCACGATAATGGACTTGAAGCTCCGTTGGGGATCGCCGAGGGATTCCAGCAGCGCCTCAATCGTTTCCAATCTGTATTTGGCCGCCAGTACTTCGTGACCGAGGCTATACAGATAGTCGAGCGATTCCTCGTAATTCATCTTGTCTATGAGAGAGTGTGCCGTTGTATTCCGGCGATCCGCGAGAACTAAAATCAGAAGCCGATTTGATCCGCGCGACCGTGGAACACCGGCAGCGCAATCACATCTCACCCGCTCTTCTTTCCGTTGCCGACCATGAATTCGAGCGAGTGAATGATAAAGTCCCGGAGCTGTTTTCGCTCGACGACCGCATCCAACATCCCATGTTCCAGAAGGAATTCCGACCGCTGAAATCCTTCAGGCAGTTTCTGTCGAATCGTTTGCTCAATCACTCGCGGTCCCGCGAATCCAATCTGTGCCTGAGGCTCCGCGATATTGAAGTCGCCAAGCATGGCAAAGCTCGCGGTAACCCCGCCCGTAGTCGGATCGGTCAGCACCGAGATGAATGGGAGCCTCGCCTCATCCAGCCTCGCCAGCGCCGCCGAGATCTTCGCCATCTGCATTAACGAGAGCGCCCCCTCTTGCATGCGAGCGCCGCCTGAAGCCGAAAAAATGATGAAGGAGGAATGCGTTCGAAGACAGCGTTCTATTGCTCGTGTTATCTTCTCGCCTACGACCGAACCCAGCGAACCGCCGACGAACGACAACTCCATGGAGCATATTACAGTCGGCAATCCGCCCACCCGTCCCTCACCGGTTACAATTGCATCGAGCATCCCGGTCCTGATCCGCATGTCCTTCAAGCGATCGCGATAGGATTTCGTGTCCGCGAACCCGAGTGGATCGTTCGAAATCAAACCGCGGTCGAGCTCGATCCAGGCGCCGTCATCGAAGGTCATATCCAGCCGCTCTCTGCCCCTGAGGCGCTGATGATGGCCGCACTTTGGACAGACATTCAAGTTATCTTCGATCTCCCGTCTGAACAGAGTCTGGTCGCAGCCGGGGCATTTGACGAAGAGTCCTTCGGTGCGAACCGTTCGTTCACCGGAGTCGTCCAGCGGGTTAGGGCCTTCCTTTCGTTTGAACCAGCTCATGAGTTTGTTGGGGATCGGGTTCGGCGGTTACTTACGAGTGCGCTTGCTGAAATCGGTCATTTTTTCAGGCGCTGCATCGCGCTTGTTGACGACTCTCGCCAGAATGAAGAGGAGATCGGATAGGCGATTGATATAGATCACAGTTTCGGGATTTATCTCTTCGGCTTCGGCCAGCGCCACGATGCGGCGCTCGGATCGACGCGCGACCGTGCGCGCGAGATGGAGCGTCGATCCCGCTTCGGAACCGCCCGGCAATATGAACTCTTTGAGCGGTTCGAGCTGTTCGAGAAAGCGATCGGTAATCTGTTCGAGCGAATCTATGAAAGGCGCGGTTATTCGGGGCACTTCTACATCGGCTGGGCTGGCCAGATCCGAGCCAAGAGTAAATAAGTCATTCTGAATAAGCGCGAGCACCTCGTCGATTTCGATGTCCCGCAATCTCGCTCGCGCGAAACCTATGGTGGAGTTCAATTCATCTACATCACCATATGCCTCTACGCGAGGGCTCGATTTACTCACCCTTGCGCCGCCCACCAGCGAGGTTTCTCCTCTATCACCCGTCTTCGTGTAGACCTTTGTTATGCGCATTGATTGTTTGTAGTGGGATTAATCGGCACGGAGATTCTATGTGGGGTGATGGTCAAAGTCAAAGTAAGCGTCGGCCGCACAATGGCGACGGTGTGAAACAAGCAAAGACAACAATCACTATTAGATTTTCGAGGAGCAGTTAGGCGTCTCATCTATCTATACGGATCGCTTGATGCACCCATGCCGGTATGATAGGTTTTGCGATCAAGTGCTCACTCACATCAACTACATTACTCAGTGGAGTTCCCATGAATCGACGACTCTTCCTCCCCATTTTACTCATAATTTCTGCATTCCTGACGCTGAGCGTCGGCGCCAGCTCGCAAAGTAACGGCGTCATAAACGGTGTCGTTAAGGATCAGACCGGCGCGGTAATCGTCGGCGCCGCCGTCGCCGTGCGCAATAAGACAACTAACGAATCGAGAGCCGCCACAACCGACGGCGAGGGAAAATTCAGCGTGGCGAATTTGCCTCCCGGAAAATACACCGTATCGATCTCCAATCCCGGATTCAAAACCGCCGATGTGGAAGTGACCGTGAGCGGTTCCGGTTCTTCGCCTATAGACATCAAACTCGAGATTGCCGAAACAAAAATAGAGGTCGGCGTGAGCGCCAAAGGCAAGGGAGTCGCGAACACCGACCCGAATTATCGCGCGCTGCGAGATGCAACTGAATTTGAGAGCTATGCCGTGAGTGAGCTGACGATCAATCGCGACGTAGGAACCTTCGTGCTGCATAGCGGCTCAGTCAGTTTTCTACCGCCGGTCATGGGCCGCGTGACTACCGGAGTATTCGTCGGAGAAGCCGAGTTCACACTCGACCCCGTGCTGGGGATCGAACGCGATCACATCCATCTCATTACCGGGAAGGACAGCGTCAGCGAATCATTCAAGAAGGCTGTTCTGAATTTTACGGACGAAACATACCAGCAGATAAAAAAGCAGGCGCAGCCCGGAGGAAATGCAGCGGGTGCAAAGAGCGTTCTCGAGAGTTTCCGCAATCGCTCTCGCTCTCAGTATACCGGCGACGGCGAGAACGTGGATGCATTGACGCTGGCCAGCATTTATAACCCCAAGAGGCCCGGCTTTTTCACTGCGTATATCGACGGCCAGAAGCACAATCAGCTTGCGTTCTTCGTGAATCCATACGGCGTCTTTTCTTCCCTGGGACCGGAGGAAGTAGCGCTCGTCAATTTGGATTTCGCGAGCTCCGAGGGCGGGTTCTGGTACATGAGTCACTTTGCGAGCGAGATCAAAGGCGGAACCGCAAGCTCACTCGAAGACAAACGATTCATTGACGTCGAGCATTACAAAATCGAGACCGTCATAGACGGCGGCGAAAATCTTACGGCCAGGGCCGATGTTACATTTACCGCGCTGCTGGACGGCGAGCGGATGCTGCCGTTCGGGCTGTTGCCGTCGCTTCGCGCGACAAGGGTTGCTTTTGGCGACGCCGATGTCTCCTTTATTCAAGAAAAGCAGAAGCAGGACGGCTCCTTTTTCGCCGTGCTGCCGGAGCCTCTCATTAAAGGGAAGAAGTATACGATCACGATCGAATACCATGGCCAGAAGGTGCTTCAGGACGCAGGCGGCGGCAATTTCGCCGTAGGCGCGCGCACAAGCTGGTATCCGAGCGTGAATGCGTTCAATGATCGCGCCACCTTTGATTTGACCTTCAAGGTTCCGAGCAAGTTCACGATCGTCGGCGTAGGCAAGATGGTCAAGGAGTGGAAGGAGGGCAGCTTCGCAGCTTCGCAGTGGATCTCAGAACTGCCCTTGGCAGTCGCGGGATTCAACTACGGGCTTTTCAAGCGTAAGGATGTCCTCGACGCCGAGACGAAATATCAGATCGAGGGCTATGCTACGACTGAGCTCCCCTCCTACTTGAGCAATGCAGAAGAGCAAACCGGAATCGGCGGGATGACGCCGACTCGTTTGACGGACAATATGATAGTCGAGGCGCAGAATTCGATGCGTCTCTTTACCGCCTGGTTCGGAGCGGCTCCTTACGGAAGGATCGCACTGACGCAACAGCCGCAGCCCAACTTCGGTCAGTCCTGGCCGACGCTTGTGTACCTGCCGATCATTGCTTTCTTCGATTCGACTCAGCGGTATGCGCTGCAGGGCGGGATCAGCTCTCGCGGAAACGAGTTCGTCGATGAAGTTTGCTCACACGAGGTTGCGCACCAATGGTGGGGTCATATGGTCGGCTGGGCGTCCTACCACGATCAGTGGTTGTCGGAAGGCTTCGCTCATTTTTCCGCCGGTCTATATTTGCAGGCAAGCGAAAAAACGCCCGACAAGTATCTCCACTTCTATAGCCGCCTTCGCGACGACATAATTCAGAAGAATCAATTCGGCATTCGACCGACAGACGCGGGACCGATCTGGCTCGGTCTGAGATTAAACACATTCAAGACGCGCGGCGCGTACCGGAACGTCGTTTATCCGAAGGGCGCCTACATACTCCACATGCTTCGCATGATGATGCACGACGTCAAAACTGGAGACGAGAAGTTCATCGCGATGATGAAAGACTTCGTGCAAAGCCATTTCAACAAGAACGCTTCGACGGAAAGCTTCAAACAGGTTGTCGAGAAGCATATGACTCCGAAGATGGATCTCGAAGGCAACCATAGGATGGATTGGTTCTTCCGCGAATGGGTCTATGGAACCCAGGTCCCGCGATACAAAATGGAATATACTCTGACGCCGGGCGCGGACGGGAAATTCCTGTTGAAAGGAAATGTGACGCAGAGCGAAGTCTCAGAGAACTTCGCGATGATCGTTCCGATATATCTCGACTTCGATGGAAAGATCGCGCGATTAGGCCAGTTGAATGTATTCGGCGCGAAGCCCAGCGATTTTGAGGTAATGCTTCCGAAGAAACCTAAACGGGTTCTGCTGAACTACCAGTACGACGTGCTCGCCGCTGAGAGCTCGAGCAGCAGCAAATAGAAATCACGAAGACGGAACTTTCAGCTTCGATGAGAGAATGAAGATAAATGTAGGGGCGGGCATCGGAGGCCCGCCCCTCGTCGCGTTATGTACTTCTTCAGGAGAGGTCGATTTCTTGGGAGAGTTTCGATCTTCAAGAGGGGCTGGCAGAGACGCCCGCCCATACATTTCTTCGTCAGCGTGCCCCAAACTATGGAGTTGATTCCTGGATTGCGTTAGAAGATCGTCAGCTCGGAGGTGGTCCGTTGCAAATAAAAAAAGAGCAGCCTCTTTGACGGCTGCTCTTTTTTTGCGCTACATAAGCGGGTTTATCAATCGAGTTGGACGGTTACAAAAGTAAGCTGTCCACCCCTTTCGATCTGAAGGACAAGTTGTTTGTCTGTTTTGAGCGAATTCAGGATCGCAATGAGTTCGGCCCTGGAGTTCACCGGCGCCCGGTTAACTCTGTGAATCACGTCTCCCTGACGCACGCCGGCATCGGCCGCCGGGCCATCCGGATCGACGTTCTCGACAACCACGCCGCCGTTCACTCTGAGCTTGAGCTCACGCACAACCTCGGGTGTCACCGGTGAAACCGAGATACCCAACTTGCCTGTCGGTTGTTCGCCGCCTTCGCCGTCGTTTTTGGCTGCTTCGTTGTCGTGAGGCCGCTCGGCAATCTTGACCGTCGCGGTTTCGGTATGGCCCTCGCGAACGTACTTAAGCGGCACAACCTTTCCAATCGGAGTCTCGGCTACAAACTCCGTAAGGTTCTTTGGCGACTTCACAGGCCGGCCGTCGAATTCGACGATAACGTCACCGCTACGCAAGCCAGCTTTCGCCGCGGGGGCCGAAGGATCGCGCGCAAGATCGTTCACGAGCGCTCCGTCTATTCCGCTCATTCCAATGCTCTTTGCAATCGCCGGATTCAGCGCCTGCATAGAAACACCGAGATAACCACGGGTGACCCTGCCGCTCTTTACGAGCTGACCGTACACGTTGGCAGCCGTATTAACCGGGATGGCAAAGCCGACTCCGGAGTTTGAACCGCTGCCGGACACGATCCAAGTGTTAATGCCGACTATCTCGCCGCTCATATTGACGAGCGGACCACCGGAGTTGCCGGGATTTATCGACGCATCAGTCTGAATATAGCTCACATCGCGAAATGATCTGCTTGGATCCGGCGATATGTCACGCCCGATGGCCGACACGATTCCAGCGGTCATCGTTTGCTCCAGTCCAAACGGGCTTCCCAATGCGATCACCCATTCCCCTTGCTCGACCTTGTCCGAATTGCCGAGCTTGGCGAAAGGCAGGTTTTCAGAGTCGATTTTGATTACAGCCAAATCGGTATCCTGATCGGTACCGATGCGTCTGGCTTTGAACTCGCGGCCGTCGGAGAGTCTGACTTTGATCTCATCCGCATCGCCCGCGACGTGATTGTTGGTGAGGATATAACCGTCGGCGCTGATGATGATCCCGGAACCCGTTCCGCGCTGAGGACCGCGCGGGACATCAAACTGGGGGAATCCCGGTATCTGCGGCATGTTCTCGAAACCGCGGCCGGAGGGGCGTTTCGCCTTTTCCTTCACATCAATGTTCACAACGGCCGGCTTGACTTGCTTAGCGACATTAATGAAGGCGCGAGAAAGGTCAGAGGGAGACGGCAACTGGGCCGGCTGAGACTGCTGACTGAATACACTGCGACGGCCCGCCACGCCTGCACCGACCGCCAAGAGAAGTAGCACCAGAGTATAAACGATGCTCCGCGCACGAAGCGCGCGAGCTAGCTTAGATTTGAATTCCTGACTCATTCTTCTGCTTTACCTCCAATTTCAGATTTTGCCGGATCCGATTTTCCAAAAATAATGACATGTTCTTGCCTGAGAGGACAGCTTGGGCGGGCCATTTGACCCGCCCTTATATCGACTACTCCTACGACCTCCTGCCGTTCTCGACGCGCAAATTGTTCGTTACAGAGAAAACTCCCGGCACTCCGTTGGCCGCCATAAAGGCCATACGGCCGTCGGAAACAGTCGAGACAACGCCTTCCAACGTAACGTGGCCGCGATTTACTACGATGTGGATAGAGGGGTTCGCCCCTTGCTCATATCTGGACAAGCCGTCCATTCGAAGAATCGCTCTGTATGTCCGCAGTCTGATGCCGTCGTCCATACTCGAAAGCGGGAGCACCTGAATATTGTTAATCACGTTGGTGACCCCTTTTGTCTCCTTGACTCGTCTCTCGGCGTCCGTTTTCGTAACCGGGCGCACAACTTCTCCGGATAAGATTACCGTGCTGCCCTTTACCTCAAAGCTCAAGTTATCGTAAACGCCGTAATACGGCAGGGTGACCAATTCTTTGCGAATGTGCTCCTGGAATTCAAGATTATTTCGTGACTGTTGATTGGTACTCGGCGTGGCGGCAATCGCCGGCAGCACCGAAAACGCGAGTGATAACAGTAGTACTGCCATGGCACTTTTCCTTAACCTCACTTGCCTACACCTCCTTAGCATCTCTATCATTCTTCGTTCTTTTTCGTGTTCTTTCTTCGTTCGGGCGGCAGAGATTTTCTGCCTGTTTATTGACAGCACATTGGATGCCGAAGTACGGCTTTGGGCTGTCTCCGAGAGATGCAGGAGGAAGTTCAGTTCAGTGAGGACGCTGATAATGACGGCTTCTCGAAGGAAGCGCTTCAGTTGGAACGTTCATTGGCGCAGCCGAATGAGCCGGTCGCGAGCAGCTTCGAGCGTCGGCAGGCCCTCTTCCAACTCGCTTCTGTCCGCGGCCAGTTTCTCGCGCTGCTGCTTACTTAGTAATTTTCTTCGCAAGCGAACAATACCCAAGACCACGACCGCCAGCAGCGCCGCATAGAAGAAAAACCCGCCGAAGTATGCTCGCGCCAAGGTTACAAAAAGTGCGAGGACTACGATCACTCCTCCGAAAACACCAAAGCTCGCGCAACCGACCTGAAGCGCGGCGCCTTTCTCGCGGCTGCGAACGATCTCGATCTGTTCTCTGGCATCGGCAATCTGTTCCTCCAACTCCACGATTGCCCGCTCAAGCTCCGCCTCCAACTCCGTGTAGCTGTGGGAAGCAATGCCTCCGGCCCTTTGAAGATTCACGGAATTCTCGCTGCGAGAGACGCGGTAACCGGCTCCGCACCGGCGGCAGATGACGTAGTCGACTGATAACGAAAGCTCGATCAGCGCGGCACAATCAGGGCAGTTTAAGGTGATGACTTCCATCGGGCTCGAGCGGCGGATCCGTAGCGATCAATATGATTGTAAATCAGCCTTTGATCAACCGTCGCGCGCCCTTGAATCTGGATCGGTGCGCGGCCAAGATTTATGCTGATGGTATAAAGGACGAACAGACTGTAATAGGAGGAGAGGAATGGAGCGCCTAACACTTGTCTACGGACTCAGGATTGTGGGAAACGGAGAGTTAGCGGCGGTTGAGCATGGCCAGGTCCTAATGGATGACGGCCAGACGAGGCAGGTTACGCTTCATTTGATAGAGGGAGATACGGCCCAGATAAAAAGGCAGCTCTTGCAGAGCATCGATGCTTTTTTTGAGATCAATTCCTAAGCACGTCGGCGGGATGGCCCCCGTCATCCCGCCGGTCGTGATTAGTCAAAGCGGCTACCGCTTCGAACCTTTTTCAAACGGAGATCAGCGCTGCCCCCTTAGCTCCAATCGCCGCCTGCAGCAAACTGCCGCTGCGCTTTTCTCCTTTGCAACGGAAGTGCCGGTGAGCGGCCAATTCAGGTAGGTTCAGTTTTTCAACGCAATCGCGGTTCAGCTCGGATATTACCCAGGCGGGTCACACTTTCTGTCAGCGGAGTGATGACAAATGGCGCGAGCTGCGTCTGGGATTCGCGCCCATTTCGCTACCGTTCTTCTGGATATTGGATGTTGATTGAGGAACAAGTCGGCGGATCTCTCGGGAGGTTCGCCGGCTAAAACACCATGATGAAAAGGTCACGCGGGAGAAATTACATGATTCCGCTATCGAGCAACCTCGAAGCCAATTCGGCCCTGCCCCTGACGCTGACCTTTTGATAGACCTTATCGAGGTGTTTGTTTACGGTTTCGACGCTGATCTTGAGACATTCCGCGATTTCCAGGTTCTTCTTGCCCTGTAGGCACTCAACGGCTACCTGCGCTTCGCGCTCGGTTAGATTCCATGTCTGGCGCAGGTGCTGTTCGTAGCTGGACCAACGAGAAGCCGATCGCTTAACGAGGCAAAGCAGGTAAGGATCAGCCCCAAACATTCCTTTAGGCATCAGCGTGCAATGGAGCCTGTGAGAAATACCTCCCGCAGCGATTCCGCGTGATGTCGAATAAGAACTGTTGTCTTTGTCCTTGTCGTGAGAAAGCCGCAAATCTTGTCGAAAATCCTCGGCTAGCTCTATGACCGAGGCGACCAATACATGGCCCTCGCGGTTCTCGACCATAAGCTTATCGAAAGCTCGATTATGCCAAACGATCTGCGCTTCCGAATTCAAGAATATAACGCCTTCATTTATTTCATTTAATGCGGTTGCCAGGCAGTCTAATCTTTCAGTCCCCTCAGCAGGCGGTAGATTTCCCGCGGACGCTACTACATAAGAACCTTGAGCTAACATAGACAATTCCTCTTTGCGGGGTGCCAGAGGGGCGCAGTACAAGTTAATTGACTCAAGCGATTATTTACGAATTCGCCCGGTCCAGTAACGCTATTCTAAGGGGCAAAGGAGCACTTGGGAGGGTAACAAAAAACCGTCTGGCCCGAACGCATACAGACTCGACCTTACGGCAGCTTCGCGCACTGTTTATAAGATATGCCCCCTTCGATGTCAACAGTTTTTAGCGACAGCCTCTCCGCGATTTCGGTCCCTGCACACAAGACTCAATCCTTTCTCGCTTCGGTATGCTTGTTACAGAAAGCTTCTGGAAAGCCTATCAGATTCAGCTTTTCACCGCGTTGTGACAGCGGCCGACGCCACGCCCCGGCGATAGGGTCCGCTGGTTCGTCTCGAAAAAGATAGAAAAATGAATTCAATCAGACCTCGAACCCTCACCGACTATGTCAAAGCGGCGCGCCGCCGCAAGCTCCTGATTGCCGGCCCGGCATTGATCGTCATTATCGCTTCATTTATCGCAATCAGGCAGATTCCCAACATATATGAGTCGTCGACGTTCATAATCGTCGAATCTCCGCAGAGTGACTCCGCAAACGAGCATTCTCCGATCGATGTGTCGCGCAGACTGGCGACGATTCGGCAGCAAGTGACAAGCCGTACTCGTCTCGAAGGACTGATCGATACTCACGCACTCTATAGCGATTTGAAAGAACTGGGGGAGCCAGCCGACCGCGTAATCGCGCGGATGCGAAGTGATGTCGACGTTGAAGTGAACTCGACGCGGCCGGAAGTGACTGACGGCTTCACGATCTCCTATAGATCGCGAGATCCGCAATCGGCCCAGGCGGTCACGGCTGCGCTGGCGGATCAGTTGATCGCCGAAAATGTTCAGGCGATGGCGTCCCAGGCGTCGGGCGAGATATCCATCCTTCAGAAACGCTCATCAGAACTCTCTTCGCAACTCCATGAGCTGGAGCAACGCGCGCCGTGGCTCATATCGCTCAAGGAGGATTCACCGCCTCCAGCAGTCGGGCCTGTCGGCAGATGGGCTCAACCGTCTCTCGATGCACTTCGATCGCAGCAGATGACTTTGGGAACTCTTAAGGATCAACAATATAAACTGCAGCAGCAGATCGCGGACGCGGATAGGCGAATTGCCGAGCAACGCACGATTGTAGATCGGCAGAAAAAGAGCGGAGGGACGCGCGACAACCCTACTTATGGCGCGCTCGTGGCCAAAAGAGCCGAGCTTCAGGGCATTCGCGACAACTACGTCAAGCAGCAAGGGCTGACGGACAAACATCCGAGGGTAATCGCGGTAGACGACCAGATCGCGTCAATCAATCGAACCATCTCCGACCTCGCGAGGCAGGATCAGGGGGCTGGTTCGCAAACCGCCGAAGAGCGAGAATTGCACGCGCTGGAGAGCGAGCGGAACCGCTACAAAATCGAGTTGGAAGTGGTCGGCCGCGAGATTGATCGCCACCTCGCGAATCCGCCGCAGACTCGAACAGCTTCCGTGGCCGATGCTGCGTCGACCGGTGTTCCGCGCGATGCAGGCTCGGCCCGAATGGCCCAGGACTATCTCGGTTTGAAACAGAATTACAAAGAAGTGACCGCGCGGCTTCAGGAAGCGCAGCTAAAGCTGCAGACGATCGGCAGCGCGAACGCGGAACAATTCAGGGTTCTGGATCAGGCCAATCTACCTCAACTCCCCGTCTCTCCGAACAGAAGGCTTTTGTTTCTGATCGCGGCTGTCGCTGGCCTGGCCATTGGAGCTTGTTTCGGCCTCGCGGCGGAGCTTCCGCGGCTGCCCACGCTTCAGGATGCTCGTGACGTAGAGCATTACACGAAGCTGCCCATGCTGGCCGCGATACCCCTGACTGAATCTCCGAAGGAACAACGCCTGCACGCCTGGACTCAGTGGCTGAAAATAGCTCTGGGTACGGCCGCCGCGGCCGCTGTGACAATCGGACTCGCCAAGGTGTTCATCCTTACGAACCTGTTCAATTTAATCGGCAAGAAGTGAAAGCGCCGAGCCATTCTCCATTTCGATACTGCGTTGTTGAAAGAATAGATTTTCGGAGAGGGATCAATGTACCGACAATTCTACGGATTGTACGACGTACCGTTCAGCCTGGCTCCTGATCCAAAGTATCTGTTCCGAACTGAGAGCCTCCTTGAAGTATTCGCCAATCTTCAGTACTGCATTGAGCACGGCAAGGGCGTCGTCCTGATGACCGGTGAAGTGGGAACCGGCAAAACGATGGTACTCCGCTCGATGCTTCAATCGCTGGATCACTCGGTAGCCGCCGCTTATATATTCAATCCAATCCTCAACACGAGCGATTTCTACTCGACTCTAGCAAGCGAGTTCCGGCTTCCCGCGCAGACTACAAAGGCGAGCATGCTCAGAATGCTCGGGCACTTCTTGTTGTCGCGCCATCAGCGCGGTCTCAGAACGGTTCTCGTCATCGACGAAGCGCACCTACTCCCTCGGACTCTCCTGGAAGAAATCAGATTGATGTCGAATTACGAGACCAATCGCGAGAAACTCTTCCAGATAATTCTCTGCGGCCAGCCGGAGCTCAGACAGGTGTTTGCCCAGCCGGAGCTGCGTCAACTCAAGCAGCGCATAAGCCTGAGAACCGAAATACACCCGCTGTCGGCGCGCGAGACCGCTGAATACATAGCCTGGAGACTGCGAGTGGCAGGCGCTAAGAACCCGAACTTCTTTGAGCTCGAAGCAATCGCCGCCGTCTACCGATTCTCTGGAGGGATCCCGAGAATCATAAACAACATATGCGACAACGCGCTGTTGACCGGATTCAGCGGAGGGAACAGAGCCATCACAACCGCGATTATTCACGAGGTCGTGGATCTCCTCGATCTAGGCACTCCCGATCTCTTGCCTATGCACGTCGGCCGGCTGGATTTGGCCGTTACTGGATCTATAGTTCAAGAAGCGCCTCGCCCTGAAGCGATCGCGGCAGGCAGCGACTCTCACAAGTCGGACAACGTGCGCTACCTGCGACGAGATTTGAATCCTTCGGAACCGCCGCGGAGCGGACTCGACACACCCGCTTCAATCAGCCGTGCAACACAAGACTCCACGCAGCGTTTCTTCTCTCGCGCTCGCGTTGCCAGGACCTAGCTCTCAACAGGAACGATGCCAATGGGTAGAGTTTACAAAGCTCTCGTAAAAGCCGGACGAATAACCGAGCAATTTCAACAGCCCGAAGGCGCCGTATTCGGCGACGCAATCGGCCCCGACTTCTTCGATGAACGCGATGATTCATTCATCAAGGAATCCGGTTCCACGCGCAACTCACAGCCGGCTTCAAGCAGACGCGAGGCGCGCGCTTCCGCGGCTGCCTCAAATTTGCGCGTCGGGGAGTTCGCCCGGAACAACCAAGGCTTTGTCGAGCCGCGGCAGTCGTTTTCAATTCACGATCTCAGAGTCGACCAGCACCTTGCTGGATTAATCGAACGCGACGATCTTGCTCGAGAAAGATACAACACGCTCGCCGTCAGGCTGATAAACCTCGCAGCGAAGCACAACCGCCGATCACTTCTTGTCACAAGCGCGCTCGAAGGCGAGGGCAAGACTACGATAGCAACCAATCTGGCGTGGGTGATGGCAAGGCAGTCGGGCAAAAAGGTGTTGCTTCTTGATGCCGATCTCCGGCGGCCGTCGATATGCAAAATGCTCGGGCTAAAGTCTCCGCATGGACTGGTCGACGTTATCGAGCGCCGAGCCGCTGTGAGCGATTCAATCGTCGCCATCAAGCCGCACGGCATGTATGTATTGGCGGATCGGAGCAACGGCGACATCCCCAATCTATCGGCGGGCGACATCCTGACGACCTCGCGGGTCGAAGGCGTCCTTGATGAGTTGGAATCCGCGTTCGATTTCGTCGTAATCGATGCGCCGCCCATTACCGATTTCGCCGACGCGCAACGCCTCGCGGCGCTGGCTGATGGAACCGTTCTGGTAGTCAAAGCAGGGCGAACCCATCACAGCGCGGTAGCAAACGCCCTCAAGTTGATTCCAAAAGAGCGACGCGTAGGAGTAGTGCTCAACGTCGCCGAGGTATTCAACGAAGAAGTCACTTATTACTACGGCGCCAAAAATAAGCGCCGCGGCTGGTTTGGCAAGAAGCACTAAAAAAGAAGCCCCCTTTGGCCGCAGCCGGCGAAACAGAAGTGCCAAGATTGTTCAAGCGAACAGTCGGGAGTCAATCGGCAGTGAGACGAATTCTTCTTATTCTTTCCGAAACATTCCTCATCCTCAGCGCGGGAATTCTGGCGGCATACGTTCGATTGCATTCGGATGCGTCGTGGGAAATAACTCACAGGCAGGGCTGGATCAAGCTCCTGCTGGTCGCTATCGTAATACAATTTTCATTTCATCTTTTCGACCTCTACGATCTGCGCGCTTCGTCGCACCGCTATCGCCTGATGGTGATGAACCTGATGAAGGCCTACATCACCGCATCCGCGATGCTGTTATTGATGTTCTATGCAGTGCCGTCGATGTTGTTAGGCCGCGGCGTTTTTTTGTGGAGCCTGGCGCTTTCGCTTCTTGCCACGGCCCTCTGGCGGCTTATCTTCGCGTGGGGGGCCGGTCATCCTCAACTCGGCGTGCGCGAGCGAATTCTTATACTGGGCTCCGGCACCGAGGCGATAGAGATCGCACGGGCGACGCTCGAGCGGCGAACCGCGGGCTTTCAGATAATCGGATTCGTGGACAACAAGCCTGAGCTACTTGGCAAGAGCTTGATTAATCCCTCGGTCATCGGCTTGACGGAGAACCTTCCCGGCCTGGTCGCTCAGCATCGAATCGATCGCATAGTCGTCGCCGTGGAGGATCGACGCGGAAGTATGCCGACCGGCGATCTGTTGAACCTGAGATTGAGCGGAAGAGTCGCGGTCGAAGAAAGCGCTTGCTTCTACGAAAGACTGACGGGAAAAGTCGCGGTCGAGAAACTGCGACCGTCCTGGCTGATATTTTCGCGAGGCGGCCGATACACAGATGTCACTGAGAGGACCCGCAGAGTAGTCAACGCATCTCTAGCGGCGGTGGGATTGCTGATCTCGCTTCCGTTGGATTTGATCATTGCTATTGCAATCAAGCTGGACTCGCCCGGCCCGATCCTTTACAGACAGGAACGCGTAGGCAAAAACGGCAGACGATTCAAGATTATTAAGTTCAGGTCAATGGGCGTAGGCGCCGAAGAGGAATCCGGACCGGTATGGGCCGCGGCTACGGATCCCCGCGCAACCCGAGTCGGCCGCGTGCTCCGAAAGCTCCGGCTTGATGAAATACCGCAATTCGTTAACGTCGCCCGCGGGGATATGAACTTTATCGGTCCGCGGCCGGAGCGGCCTGAGTTCGTCGAGCAACTCTCAACGACCCTGCCTTACTACATGCAGCGCCATCTCATTAAGCCGGGGTTAACCGGCTGGGCTCAGATATGCTACGGGTACGGCGGATCGGTCGAAGACACAATGCAAAAGCTCCAGTACGATCTGTATTACATCAAGAACCGATCGTTGTTGCTGGATATCATTATCGTATTTGAGACGATAAAGATCGTGCTGTTCGGGCGCGGGGCTCGTTGACCGCCCGGCTGCGAATCGCTTTGGAGAGAGTCATGGGACGTAGAAACAAATCGATCGGGGCGGCGCTGATTACGGGACTGCTGATAGTCGCCTGCTCTCCCTTGTGCACGGCGGCTCAAAAACAGGACCCGCCGATGTCATCGTCACAAGTCTCTAGGGCGTCAACTGAAACCAGAACAATCAACGGCTCCGAATCTACGCTCTCACCCGACGAGGCGGCCATTCAACAGCAAATTCAGTCGGTCTATCGGGGTTTCTACGAATCCTACAGGCTCGGGCCCGGCGATGTGATCGCGATCCATGTAGATAAGCATCCTGATGATTCAGTAGAGCGCGCCGTTGTTTCACCCGTCGGCCAGATTTACTACCCGTTGATGGGCAATATCACAGTGGTTGCCAAAACGGTAGGTCAGCTTCAGGAACATTTCACGAACTCGATTTCGGAGTTCATCAAGGATCCGCGAGTAACGATCTCGCTGCTGGAAGCAAACAGCGCCAAGATCGGCGTGCTTGGCGACGTCAGAACGCCTGGGGTTCTCGTAATGACTCGGCCGCTGCGAGTGCTCGACGCCATTTCGTTGGCAGGCGGTATAACGGACACCGGCAGCAAATCAAATGTGTCAATCCTCAGGCAGTATGAAGACGGCAGAACTCAAATAGTGACCGTTAACGTCAAAAAGATTTTAGAAGGTAAGGCCGGTCCTGAGGACAATGGCTACCTTCGCGCGGGCGATACGATAATCGTGCACGGAAACCTTATAAAGAAGCTGGGCACTATATCGAGCATGGTAGGGATAGCCAGCTTCGCTACATTCCTCACCAGAGGGGGCCGATGAAGTCAATCACTTACTGGCAGGCAAGCGGCAGCCAGAACGGCCGAAGAAAAGAACATTCGCAGCAAGCCTGTAGTTAAGAAATAGGTCGATGGGGAGCCGGGGAAGCTCCTCCTTCAGTGATACAACCTCATCTCATGTTCCCGAGGTTGAATCAAGGAGACTCTCGCTATGTCAGATACTCAAGCAAAACTCGTCCCCAATTCGCCCGGATCAACATCGGTAGAGCCGGGGCGAAACGGATCCACGGCCAATGGTGCATCTGAGAGAAGGCCCTTTGTGAATCGCCAGAGCCCGCTTTCGGAATTGGTAAGCGAGCACCTCAAGTCGACAGGGCTCAGGCAAATTGATTTTTGCCGCCAAACCGGTTTCGATCAAGGCTTATTATCCAAGATACTGTCCTCCGTCGTGAATACGTTGAATGTAGAGTCGGCTCTAAAACTGGCCGAAGGAATGAGAATCCAACCGAGCGTCATATTCGAAGCGATCGGCAAGAAGGACGTAGACGAGATGCTTCGTCGCTTTTATTCGACTCCGATCGCGGGCAGCGCGGTCTGACAAGCCGCGCGGGAGTTCTCACAACGGCCGAGTCGAGCTGTCGATTAAGAGCTCGACATAACCCTCGTCTCTCCGTCTGTCTCACACTTTCGAAATGACCCGTCGTGACTCAACAGAGCAGCTTATCCTCGAATTGTACGTGAGCGATCTCAAAGCTTCCTGCGAATTCTACACAAGCTATGGCTTCACTCTGGTCCGCGAGGAACCCAACTTTGCTGAGTTGAAATGGGATGATTCATTGTTGTTCCTCGAGCAGGTCGCCGATAATCCGGAGCCGCCATTGTCCCCTGTCGGCAACGTTCGGATAATGGTCGATAATGTTGACGGGTATTGGGCGCTCTCAAAAAAATTGGGCGCCAGGGTGTTGAAACCTATCGAAGATCGATACTATGGGTTGCGCGACTTTACCATTGCGGGGCCGGACGGAGTCGGCCTGCGATTCGCGGCAAATCTCTAACACATTACGGGCCGATGGAACTCAGGTTGACCAGGAGCACAATTCGAGACTGGCGTTCGGAGGATGTAGCGTCGCTCGTGCATCACGCCAATAACCGAAAGATATGGCTCAACCTGCGCGATTCTTTTCCCAATCCCTATACGCTTGCCGACGGCAAGAGATGGATTGAGACCGCGGCTTCAGAATCTCCCGTGACCTCATTTGCCCTTGAAGTTAATAGACAGGCTGTGGGCGGCATCGGGATCATGCTCAAAGGCGACATCTTCCGACACTCGGGCGAGATCGGCTACTGGCTCGGCGAAGAATACTGGGGCCGTGGAATAGTAACCGAAGCCGTGATCGCGATGACCCAATACGCATTCTCACATTTCAATCTTAACCGCATCAGCGCCGGCGTGTTTGAATGGAATCCGGCGTCGATGAGAGTTCTTGAAAAAGCCGGCTATCAATTCGAAGGAATAATGAGGAAAGGCGCGATCAAAGACGGCAAGCTCATCAACGAACACATCTATGCGATCCTTTTGGATGAATCGCATGCGGCCGGATAGTAATTCCGTTCTACAGTCTGCTCCTCGATTTCGATCTGCACGCGACTCCGAGGCGGCGTAAGAGAGTTATTTCCCCTTTTTTTAAATGCCTTTCAATTGTCGCTGCCGCGACAAAAACATCGATTCCATCCAACAACCTTGCACTGAAGTACGTTGAAGTACACGGCTAGAGTCAAAAGCCGCTCTGAGGCCGGAATACAAAACCGCGATGTTATTTCTTAGCGTTCCGTTAGCGGATTGGACTCGTTTGATCTTGTCAGGCCGAGCGGCCTGCTATATAAGTTATATATAAATTCTATATAGGAACATCATGGAAAAAGAACGAACCAAGGTGCGTACTTATTCGGCTATGGATCGCGACGCCGAGATGCTCGAGGCCGTAGCCCGCTATCACCAGATGAGCAAAAGCGCCACCATCACCAGTCTGATTAGAAAAGAGTTTTGGAGGATCTTTCCCGCCGGAAACGGAAAAATAAAGCCCGACCGTGGAGCCCGAATCGAGAAGGAGATGAGATGAGTACGCAGCCATTCATGCCGAACTTGCCGGGCGCGATCGCGGACAAAGCCGTGCGCCTTGGATTGATGGAAGAGATCAGGACTCTTGCGCGCAGGCGCAATGCAATCATCCTCGCCCACAATTATCAGTGGCCCGATGTGCAGGACATAGCCGATTTCACGGGTGACAGCCTGGGACTTTCTCTGGAAGCCCAAAACACCGACGCCGAGTTTATAGTGTTCTGCGGCGTTCATTTCATGGCCGAGTCGGCCAAGATACTCAATCCGGATAAAAAAGTCTTGTTGCCGAATCTCTCCGCCGGATGCTCGCTGGCCGATTCGATTAGCCCGGAAAGCCTTTCCGAATGGATGAGCCGGTACCCGGATCACACGGTAGTCACATACGTGAACTCGACTGCCGAAGTAAAAGCGATGAGCGACATCTGCTGCACCTCTGCCAACGCAATCTCAATCGTCAAAAGCCTAACAAACAATAAAATCCTGTTTACACCCGATCGGAATCTTGGCAACTGGGTCAAGAAGCATGTTCCCGAAAAAGAGATCGTCGTTTATGACGGAGCGTGTCCGACGCACGACGTCCTGCGAGGGGCCAATGTGTCGAAGACGCGGTCGGCCTATCCGGATGCGGTTGTCATCGCGCACCCCGAGTGCCGGGAGGACATAATCGCCCTGGCCGACGAAGTCTGCTCGACCAGCGCGATGATCAACCGCATTGAGAAGTATCCCGACGCGAGGACTTTCATTGTTGCAACCGAGAGTGGAATCGTTCACCAGATGAAAAAGCGATTTCCGGATCGCCAATTCGTGCTCGCCGATGGCTGTATCGGATGCAGATTGCATTGCCCGTATATGAAGATGATCTCTTTGGACGACGTCAAACGGTCGCTTTCGGAAACCAAATTCGAGATCACGGTAGAACCTGAAATCCTGGCCTCGGCAAGGGTTGCGCTCGATCGCATGCTCGCCGTGCCGCGCGATAATTAGGCGGGTTATTGGAGTCCAGAATAGAGCCGAGGCTGATAGTCTACAGAATGCGTCCCGGATGCGTCGGAGCCTGTTATGAAACCGATACGATTGTGGTAGAATCCTCCAAGTTTTAAGACTTTTCGCTGCGGGCCGTGGTCTAAGGCATCAAATGACACACGATCCGACAGAGGCGTTAAGATGATGATCGGGAGACCCAAAACCTCACAAATGCTCCTGACCGGCCTGTTTATCATCTGCGTAACCTCGGCCGGCTACAGTCAAAGACCCTTTCCCGCACAGAGACCGAGAAATCCTGCCAAACAGGATCGGCTTCCAAACCCCAAGATAAACCGAAACCCCGGAAATAATCCCGCAAATCGACAGCTTCGGATGAGGCAACAAATCCTGCGGGATATCGGTATTAGCGAAGGCCAGCAGATGCGCATTCGGGAAGTTCTCAGGTCTCACGAAGATGACAGAATTGCCGGGAATCGCCGTCTCCGCCAGGCAAGGCGTGCGCTGGATGAGGCAGTAATGAGCTCGCAGATCGATGAAGGATTGATTCAACGGCGGGCCGACGAACTGGCTGCCGCCCAGGCAAATCAAATCCGGCTCCAATCACGCATTCGAACCGAAGTCCGAAAGGTGCTGACCCCCGAACAAGTGAACAAGTTCAATCAACTCGAAGAGGAAATGCGTAACCGCGTTCGGGAACAGAGGCGACAGGAGATGCAGCAAGACCAACCTGCAACAAAGCCGCCTGACACACCCGACCAATCCGAGTTTGATCTGACTCAGCTTCTCTGGCCCGCAAACGGCTAACGCGCCGTTCCCCTTCAGGGAACAATTCAAAAAGTGTCCAAACTCGAGTCCCAGCACTGAAAGAGCGCGGTTTTGTGTCGGTGCGGCTCATAGGCGGCGCGTGAGAAGAAAGCCGAAGTAACTTTCTGGGGAATCGAGCAGCGAACCCGGAGGCGCCCGGACGCAGCGGACGCAGACCTGTGCTGACCTGTGCTGGACAATGTGAGACTCGGCATCTACAATTCGGTGTTTCCAATCGGACTGATCAGGAGGATTGATGGACGAGGATAATGAAATAGCCTACCACTTGTACGAAAAAGACGGTCACGTCACCGCGATTTGGGAGATGCAGGGACGCAAGCATATGCGTACGATCGACCCGAGAAGCGAAGAAGGGAAACGCATCCTCGGTTCTCATACAGCCGATGATGACGAGCCGCCGGCGGAAGATGCAGGACAACAAGCGACTGCTTGATTTCGTATCGATTCCGTATTATGGAGCGGCGCAAGAACGATCCGTTGTAATTTCTAGAAGTCTATTCCGCGCAGAACTGGATCGGCCTAGACTCAGGAATCAACCCGCATTCGTGTGCTAGAGCGTAGTAATGTTCAAGACCCCGAATAGCGGCATCATCGAGTCTGAAGCTTATATTGACCGTCAAGTATTGAATCAGATCCGATACTGATAGACTCAACGCTCTCGAATAGTCCGCGGCTATTGCGTCGACATTAGCCAGTCCTTCTTCCAATGCTGCATTGAAATCAATCTGCTTTTGAGATCCGTGGAAAAAACCCTCCGATTCCAATCTGACAGCCCAAAACGCAAATACAAACGGGAGTCCGGTATTCGCGCGCCATTCTTCGGCCAGATCGTAGACATTCAAGCCGGAGCTATCGATAACCATTGCTGGATCGCCGATGATGAGAGCGGCATCGCTGGATTCGAGCATTTCGCCAAGCTGAGGAGCAGCCGCGCGGTAGGCCGGCTCCAGCCCATGGAACTTCTCTAGCAGAATTTTGACAAGCACCGCCGAAGTGCGAGACGTTGTATCAAGCGCAACGGACTTGATTCCTTCAATTGGCTTTTTCGAAACCAGCAAGACGCTGCGAACCTTGTTTGTCGATGCCACGCACGTACCCGGTGAGATTCTGATTCCAGACATCCGCTGGTATTCGATCACAGGAATCATCGCGGCGTCGCATTCCTTTCGAGTCAACAACTCCGCGCAGACAGCGGGCGAGGTATCCGAAAAAAACTCGGACGAGCCCCTTTGGCTTCCACCCACGAAGCTGTAACAAAGCGGAGCGGTGTTAAGGTAGCTTGAGGCGGCAATTTTGGGAATACGCGTCACCATCTTTTCGAGTGCGGCAGACCTCCACAGTGTAAGTTCATCGAGTGATCTTCGTCCTCCCGGGTTCGCCGAAACAGGGCCCTTGCTGTTTTCCACATGGTCTGTGGAAAAGCCTGTGGAAATGCCACCCTCCCGAGGCGCAAATTCCAAAATCACGAGCCTTTTAGCATATTGCACACATTTTGTTCAAACATGCTTAACATCAATCAAGCCCAATGATTTCAAAGATTAGAAGGTGTATTTTCAGTTTAGAGGCTCTTTCGGCCGTTTCGAGATGCTCGTTTTTGCCGGCAGAGCAGATTGCTGAAAAGCTGTGCAAAACTCTGTCGAAAAATCTCAAATTCGGAGGCTTTCAGTGGGCTTTTAGTCTTCTTCATCGTTGGACTTTTGGGCGAGTCGCTCGCGGAATTCGTAGGCCGCTTGAAGTACTTTTCTGGGTTTGGCGCCGTCTGCCGGGCCGATCATACCTGCGTGCTCCATAATGTCGAGGATCTTGGCTGCGCGGCCGTATCCGATCGATAGACGGCGTTGGAGGACGGATGTGGATGCCCGTCCCATATCGGTCACTATCTTTAGAGCTTCTTCGAACAGCGCATCCTGTTCAAGGGAGAGTTCATCGCCGCCCCCCGCTTCCTGTTCGCTCAAGGTCACTTCTTCGTTGTAGTCGGGCTGAGCTTGCGCGCGCGTGTGGTCGGTTATGTTTGTGATCTCGGACTCGTTGACGAATGAGCCATGCACCCGGATCAATCGGGACGAAGCCGGAGGCATAAAAAGCATATCGCCCTGTCCAAGAAGGCTCTCCGCGCCGTTTGAGTCGATGATCGTCCGCGAGTCCACTTTCGACGAGACCCGGAAGGCAATGCGCGACGGAAAGTTTGCTTTGATCACGCCGGTTATTACGTCCACCGAGGGTCGCTGAGTGGCGACTATCAAGTGAATGCCGACGGCGCGAGCCATCTGCGCAAGGCGGGCGATCGAGGTCTCGACATCTCCGCGAGCGATCATCATCAAATCAGCCAGCTCATCTATTGCGATTACGATAAAAGGCAGCGGCTTGGCAGCCTCGGTCTGATCTTCAAAGAGCGTGGGGTGTTTTGCTTCGCGAACCACTCGATTGTACTGCTCGATGTTGCGCACTCCATATTTCGCAAGCTCGCGGTAGCGGTTTTCCATCTCGTTGGTGGCCCACTTCAACGCGTTGGCGGCTCGTTTTGGATCGGTGACAATCGGCGTCAACAGATGTGGAATTCCTTCATAGAGCCCAAGCTCGAGCCTTTTCGGATCGACCATTATGAACTTCACTTCATCAGGAGACGACTTGTAAAGCATCGAGCAAATGATCGAATTCAGCGTGACTGACTTCCCCGCGCCCGTGGCTCCGGCGATTAATAGGTGAGGCATCTTGGCAAGATCGGCTACGTACACCTCTCCGTTGATCGTCTTGCCGAGGGCGATCGCGAGTTTCGATTCCAGTTGCTGAAACTTTGGCGATTCGATCACTTCGCTAATCTGAATCTTCTCGCGATGGGCGTTTGGGACTTCGATGCCCACGGTCGATTTGCCGGGGATCCGATCGATCCGAATCGACTCCGCTTTGAGAGCGAGACAGAGGTCGTCCGCAAGGCTGACCACCCGGCTATACTTCACTCCTGGATCGGGCTTGAACTCGAACGTGGTAACCACAGGACCGGGATTGATGCGGTGAATATGCCCGGTCACCGAGAACTCTTTGCACTTTTCCGCAAGAATCGTTGCGCGCTCCCGTAGTTCTTCTTCCGCTTCTTCGTGATGCCCGATAGTGGATTCCAGCAAAGTAATCGAAGGCGGAGTGTACCCCCGCGCAACCAGGGACTTCTTCGCTCTCGAGCTTTCGCCGGGCCTCGTCGCGAGATGGAGCGGTTGTTCGGACGGCGTCCTTACGATTGACGCTGTCGAAACCATTTCAACGATGTCGGGGTCCATCGTAACGTCCCTGCTGTCTTCGAAGCGGGCTGCGCGCGCGCGCAGCGCGGCTGCCGCATCGGCCCTGGCGCCTGAAGGCTCGCGCGGCCGCTCGGTTGATACGACAGTTTGCTTTGCTTCTGAGACCGTCCGCGTTGTCACGACTTCACGTGAGATCGGGATCGGAGAATCCGAGATCTCCTCGGACGGCGCTGCGCCTTCTCGGTCGGAGATTTCGACCGTAGATTTGGAAACGGTATCGTCGAGATCGAAGACAGGAGTGCTGCGATCCGCGCCAAGTAACTCCTGGCGCCGCCTGGTTCTCTCCTCGCGCTCGGCTTCCAGTCTCGAGTGCTGCTGCGCGCGCGCCATCCTCTTACTCACAACGCGCTTGCGCCGCCACGCGGTGATCGAGTCGGCGATTCCCGCGGCCCAGGCCATAAGACCGCCGGACTCCGGCGCGCCGCTTTCGGATGCGTCTCCGTCTTCCTTTAGGCGGAGCCGCGCCAGGGGTCCCCACTGCGCAAGCATCTTCAAAGATACTTCCATAGTCAGCATCAGAGTCAGAACCGACGTGACCGTCAGGATAATTGCGGCGCCGGTCGTGTTCATCAGCTTGCTTAATGAGCTTTCGATAAGAAATCCGAGCGCGCCTCCGTTACGGCTGCTGGCAAGTACCTTGAAACCGCCATCGGGGAATAAAGCCAGGAAACCAGACAGAGCCAGCAGCAGCATCGCGCTTCCGATCGCCTTGCGCACCGGAATCCCCGCCACAGCCGAGAAGAATGCCCTGAACGCCAGTAGACCAAGCAGAATTGGAATAATGAAGGCAGCCAGTCCGAACCATTGAAGGAGGAAGTCCGAAACATAAGCGCCCATTACGCCGATAGTGTTCGATACGGAACCTGATGGACCGGCCGAGTTCAGGCTGGCGTCTTTAGGCGAGTAGCTGAAAAGGCTCAAGAGAACCAGCACAGCTATAGCGATCATGACTACCGCCACGACCTCGTTGGCCAGTGATCTCTTTAACGGCCTCGCTGTGCGTGTTCTAGCAGCCATGGTCAGAATTACTTATCTAACGGCTTTATAAGATTATACCTTTGACTCGTTCCAAGCCTCTCAACGGCGCGCGATGTGCTGCGTCTCCTGCTCGGGTTCAGTTGCGACAATTTATCACACATTCTTTTGAAAGACACCATATTCACCAGCTCCAGCAGCTCCAGGCGGGTTGCGGCCGTCTAGAACTCGCGATGATATTAACCAGCGGCCATTCCCGTGATGCGCCCGGCCTTTTGTGAATGCTGTGAATGCGGTTGAATGCGGTGGATTTGACTTGTATTTTTGCCGGTGCTACGCTCGCGCTCCTGGAGACAGGGACACACTATGTTGTCTTTCCGTCTCAATCCGCGTTTCAGAGTATTGACCAGGCCGAGAAGGGGGAACAATGCTCGTCCTTGGAGTGCGATCAATCTTGTTCGCGAATTTCGTGTTGGTTTTCTCTCCGTTGTTTTCGACTCCGATCAGAATGGCTGCCGATCAGTCCAGCGACGGGTCTACGGAGTGCGATCAAACTCGCGCAGTCCTCTTGATCCAGCAGCAAGTAGAAGAGACTCAGAAAATCGAGGATCGCGATGCTCGTATCAGAACCCTACTGAAGATAGCCGAGCTGCTTTGGCCATATCGGGAGACAAATTCGAGGGACATATTCGCCAGGGCCTACGAGCTTGCGGAGGAGACTTATCGCGAGGCGCGGCGCGGCGCAATACCCGATGCCCGCGGCGCAAGAGTAGTCTATGAAGACGAGCGCTTCATCGTAGCCGAGGCGATATCGTTGAGGGACGCTGCGTGGGCCGGCCGCCTTGTACAGCGAATAAGCGAGCAGACCAGAAGCGATGCTTCGCAAACTAGGGCGCCCGCGACCACTCAACTCGGCCTGACCGACAGCGTCATATCGCTGGCGATCACTATGCTCAAGAATGACAAACAGCGGTCGAGCGAATTGGTCAGAAGCACGTTCGGGTCTCCGGCGACCGGCGCCTTGTCGGAATACCTCTTTGCCCTGGCTGCCGTGGATCAGGCGGCCGCGGACCGCTTCTATGCGGAAGCTCTGTCGGCTTATTCGGGGGCTCCGCTTCTCGAATTCTTCTATCTCTCGCCATATCCGTTCGCGCTGAACCGTGTGATTGGGCCCAGCTCCGGGCAGAATGTTTTTTCCCTGCCTCAAGCTTTTCAACCAAACGGTCCGGCTCAGCGACTATTCGTTGAGAGCCTTCTTGGCCGAGCCGAGAAACTCATACAGTTGGGACCCGCCTCTTCGGAGACTGGAGGCGTTCAGCCTGATGCGGGCCCGTTGTTTCTCGGTCTCAGTGAACTAGAGACCGCGGTCGCCAAGAACCAACCGGGTTTTCTACAGCGAGTTCAAGAGGCAAAGCTTGCGATGCGTTCACTCCTTCCGCCTGGCGCGCAGATCAACGCGCTTGAAGGCGGCAGGCAGACTTCGCAGACGCCCGAGGATGCCTTTGAAGCGCGAATCGACCGTGCGTCGCATCAGGCGGATCCAAAGAGGCGCGATCAGGAATTGGCGCTCGCCGCGATTTCCGCGGCCACCAGCGTGGCACTCGATAGAGTGGTTGGGGCGGTCGACAAGATCAATGACAAAAATCTACGCCCTCAACTGCTCGACTACGTCTATTTCAAGCGAAGCCAGAGGTCGACCGAGGAGGGGCATCTCGACGATGCAAGGCAGTTTGCATCAAAGGTGCAGCCGCTGGATATGCGCGCCTATCTTCTTTATGAGATGGCGGCAAAGGCCCTTAAGGGCAAGGGTGATCGAACAAGAGCGGCGGAATCCCTGTCCGAAGTTGTCGCTCTGGCAATTAAAGCCGAGAACACTACGCAGAAGGCGCGCGCGCTATTGGGAGCTGCGCAGGTCTATGGTTCGTTCGATCCGATTATGGCTTTTGACGTCATGAGAACAGCCGTCAAGGCGGTGAATGCGCAAAGCGGCGGCGATTTTAACGCGACAAGCTTTATTCAACGAATCGCCGGCGAGACCTTCTCCTACAATGCTGTCTATCGAGTGGAAGGCTTCAGCCTGGAGAACGTCTTCGGAACGATCGCGGCGCACGACCTCACGGGCGCGCTGCTGCTGGCAGACAAGCTCGAGGATACAAGTCTACGAGCAATGGCGATCATCGGTCTTGCCGGCAGATGTCTCCGAGAATCGGCGGAAGCGCGAGGTTCGAAAAAGAGCCCCGACAGAAGGCAAGTCGCCGGCGGCGATAAGGCTAAACCCGCTGATAAGCATCCGCCCCGATGAGCCGATGAATGGAATACAGGCTCCTTTTCGGTCGATAGTTGCAATACAAGCCAAGGTAATTAAGCTATAAAACGATTCGGCGCGCTCTGTTTTGCTGAGGTTTTTTGTTGCAGCGCCGAGTCTGTTTTTCTTGACTTCGATCCGTAACGAATGATACTCTCGCGCTCGCGCAGCGGGGGACGCGCCGGTACTTCGGTCATCTCCGCTGCCTTTTTCCGCCGCTCAAAAAACCAGTTTCGAATTCACAAACCGGATACCTCGCTGTCCGGCTTATTTAGGCGTGCATAGTCCTCACCTTTGTGGAGCCGCAAGGCTCTGTCGGGTAATCGACTATTCTCGTCTATGGAAACGACAAGGAAGAAAATCGAAAGGAGAAAGAACCTATGACGCGCAAGGCTGTAATTGGGCTTTTTGCTTTAGCAGCGATGACGATTGCGGGATTTGGTATCGGGACTTTCGGAAATACCAACCACCGCGCCTCTGAGCTCATGGCTGACGATTGCACGGTGGCCTTCCTTCCCAGTAGAGACCGCGGACATCTGGTTGATGTGTACGCGGTAAATAGCGAAGGGACGGAGAACGCGGTCGTCAAAAGAATCGGTCTTTCAAATCTTTCCGGCAAAAATGTAGCCGCTGTAAAACTGGGCTGGCGTGTTCACAAGGAAGGAGCTTCGTCCATAGTGTTGCTCGAGGGTCAAAGCCGACTCCTTCGAGTGCCGCTTACGGCCGGCAAGCGCCTGTTGGTCTCGTATCCGCTGGTCAGCTACGGCGAAGTTATGAAGCCTCTGCAAGAGAACGGCAGCCTTCACGGCGATCTACGGCTCGAAGTGTCCGTCACTCAGATCATATTCGAAGACGGCACACAGACAACCGGTGACGCATCCTCGATCCAGGACTCCGACTTGAGCAGCCGTGTTCAACGAGTCTCTCTCCGGTCACGTGCCATGCTGATACAGGATGATGTTACGCCGACGGCAGAGGATACGACCGTCGCCGCTCCTCCGCCCTGTAACAACTCACTATGCGCCTTCGTGCCGAGACTGAATAAGTGGGTATGTACGTCGGCGACCGGTTATCACTGCGTAGTAAACGCGGCAGCGAACTCGTGCACCGACTCCGTCTGCCCGCCTCCGCCGCCTCCTGGTCCGGTGGTCACAGCAAATCCGAACTAAGCATTAGACTGCCGCCGCCTGTCGCTGCGTCGGCGTGGGCGAGAAGGCCGCATCGGTGAGGAAGAGTTGTTCAAGCGGCTGAGCATCATCGCACGAGGCTGAAACGGCAGGCTTCCTTTGGCAGCGCTCAGGGGCATCAATCTCGAGTCTGAGAGATTGATGCCCCTCTCAACTTTCGCAGGCGGCGTCTCCTACTCTCCGGCTTTTTAACTCATCAAACGCAACGCCGACGTTCTGCGAGAAGCGTTGATCTTGTCCGTTAGACATTCTCTTCCTTCGGGAGCCTTTCCATTGTCAAAGCACTGTTAAAGCCGAAACCTGAAGCTTATTACTCCTCGCAATCTGACGGGCGTTCCTTTGAACGTGGCCGGCGCGAACTTCCAAGCGTAGGCCGCGCCGATTGCAGCTTCCTGAAGCAGGGGGTTGCCATCTACTGCCCAGGCTCTGGTCACGCTGCCTCGCTCGTCGACGAGCAGGGCAACGTTGACCGTGCCGGCTACTCGCGCGGCCAGCGCCTTGCGGGGATACACCGGCTCAACTCGCTTCACCGCTTCGCCTGCAAGCTCTTCTCCCAAGACTCGCACGCCATCCGGTCCTGGCGGAATCGCGGCGCTCCTTCCGCGATTAGAAACCGTGTATCGGACACCGGCTCGATTTAACAATGACAGGATGGTTCGGCCTGCGATTATCGTGGCGCGGTTCGGCTCAACCGATCGCACTGTGCCTACCCAATCACCTTCCGCGTTGAACACCAGGCCGCCGACCGCCGTGCCGATAGCCTCCACGAAGACCATATCGGTTTGCGAAAGAGACTCCACCGAAGCGACCTTGCCGGTCACGATATTGTTACAAGCCGCGTCATCTGAATTGACTACGAACAGCGAATCCCCTCGTTGAGGCAACGTTCCCGCAACACGCGTTGGTTGAAGTTTCGCTCTGCCGATTTTGGTGGAAAACACTATTAAGCCGGAAGCCGCGTCGGAGATAGGAGAGCGGCGTGCGGCGTATGTTCTGGCCTCCGAGGTTCGAACCTCAAAAGCCGATTGTGATTCGCCTTCAACTGAGGACGTAACGACATCTCCGCCCTCGCCGACGATTATTCCCGCGGTCTGGCCGCCGTATTTACCTCTGGCGTCGCGTCGCACAACAGTGACCAGGGATGCACGGGTTTCTCCGATGCCTGGAGCAGACTGGATGAAGGCGAGCGCTCGCGCGCCGATAATCATCAGGATCGAGCAAACAGATCCAACCGCGAACCGGCTTAACGCGGATCTGCTGTTCAGATTGTTCACGGTGGTAAGAGTGAGACAGCAAAGGCCCGGTCTTAAGCTTCGATAAAGCTTAGACCGAGCGTCAGGTCAGGCTGCGAAGCTTTCAATCAGGCGAACCGCCTCGCAGCAATCGGTTTCAAGCGCGATGAGCATTAGCAACCGCAATCAAGCTCAAAGCTGAACCCATATCTGAGCCGTTCGGCATCTTTGAAGCCGGCGCTGCCTTCGGCCTTCCCTGAAAAAGTCGAGAAGACCGAAGGCGCAAACCCGCTTCAAACGGGCGAACGGTTCAAGACCGAAAGTTACTTCTTCGTCTCGTGCTCGTGCGGCGCAAGAGCCGGCACGGTCAATTCAGCGACTGACCGGAATTTTCCGCCTCGTCCTTCGAGCAAGAACGTATCCGGTTTATCCGCGCTAGCCGGGCGAATGTCGAATGAGAGAAAGTCGATGAGCGGCCCGTCGGATGAGGTCTTCAGCGGAATAATCGTGTCTTTGCCGCCGCTGCCAAGTATCAAGCTGAAGTTGTCGTTTGCATCGAATGTGATTCCGAGATCATAGCTGCCCTTGGCAATCTTCGTTCCGCCAAGTACGAACTCGAATTCGGAGTCCAACTTGCCGATCTTCTTCCATACGGCATTCAGCACCCGAGTTCTCAATTGGTCGTTCGCTTTGAAGCTCACATACGCGGCTTCATTCCAGTGGAGCGATTTGTACATTACGTTGAGCTTTCCCGAGCCTTCAATGATCATCGTGTGCGAAAAGTCCTTGGCGACTGTTCGCGGATCGTGACCAAATGCCATGGCAGCAGCCGCGAGAATAACCAACACGGAAGCAGTTATTGCTTTCTTCATCTTTGTTCCTCTCCTCCTCTTATTTGTTGCTGACAGGTGTTGTGTCAGCCGAATAAAAATCAATTGGCGCAAGCAGAGAGCGTGTCCCGCCTAACTGATAATCTAGTGAACGTCTGCCGTTGGTTCGCAGAGAATGTCCGACTCTTGTATTCCGGTCTTGTGAAGCCGCTGATTATATACGCGGCTCGGAGGCGCCGCAAACGCGCTTGTGACCGCCCGTTTGACCGGTGTTTGCGCTGACTCTTATGATGATCGCGCGGTCACGACGTTCTATGGAACAGGGAATTCTGATAAAAGGCGGCGCTCTTATAACGATGGATTCGGCCGATCGGATCCTGGAAGCGGACTTGCTCATTCAGGATGGCAGAATCGATCTCATCGTTGAGAGAGACGCCATGAGAAACGGCTCCTCGAATTCATGGGCGGACCTCGATGAGAATAAATTAATTGTCATTGACGCCGCGGGCAGAGCCGTTCTGCCTGGCTTTGTTCAGACGCACATTCATCTCTGTCAAACTTTGATGCGCGGATCGGCGGACGATCTGCGGCTTCTGGATTGGCTCAAGCACCGAATCTGGCCTCTGGAAGCGGCGCATACCTCGGACACGATTTTCACCTCGGCTCTGCTTGGCATAGCGGAGCTCATTCAGGGCGGCACGACCTGCGCGTTAACGATGGAGACCGTCCGCAATACTGCATCGGTATTTGAGGCGGTAGAAGCGACCGGATTCCGAGCCGCCGTCGGAAAGTGCATGATGGATCGAGGCGTCGATGCGCCTCGCGAACTAATCGAAGACAGCAACGAGTCTCTCGAAGCGGCCGTCGCCCTCGCCGAGGAATGGAACGGGCGCGCCAACGGCAGAATCAGAGCCGCGCTCGCGCCGAGATTCGCGTTAAGCTGCAGTCGACTTCTTCTAGAGAAAATCTCGACGGTTTCACGCGAGCGGCGCCTGCCGATTCATACGCATGCTTCGGAAACCTCGGAGGAGACACGAATCATTCAAGCAGAAACAGGGCTCGGCAACATTCAATATCTCAACGCGCTAGGCCTGACTGATTCGCGCAGCGTGTTTGCTCATTGTGTATGGGCCGATGACCGCGAGATAGAGATTCTAGTGTCAACGGGAACGGCCGTCGCTCACTGTCCTTCGTCGAATCTTAAGCTTGGATCGGGTATCGCCCCAATCGCCGAGATGTCCCGGCTCGGCGTTAAAGTCTCGCTAGGAGCGGATGGAGCACCCTGCAACAACCGGCTCGATCAATTCACTGAGATGCGCACGGCGGCGCTCTTGCAGAAGATCAAGGAGGGACCAGAATCTCTGCCGGCTCGGCAAGCGCTTCGAATGGCGACCATCGAAGGAGCGCGCTCTCTCGGACTCGACTCCGAAATCGGAAGCATCGAAGAAGGAAAGCGGGCCGATCTAATGATATTAAAATTGGACGAGCTACATCTTTTGCCTCAACCGGATCTTGTCTCCAGCATCGTCTATGCAGGAGAACGCTCGGATGTCGAGACGGTCATAATCGATGGGCGACTCGTAATGGAGCACCGGAAATTCTTAACGATCGATGAAGAGGAGCTCCGATCAAAAGCGCGCGAAGACGCAAGAAAGCTGTTCGAGCGAGCACGGCTTTGATTTGCCGGCCTCCGGAGGGCGCCGCCCGCCCTTTGCAGCCAATAAAGCCGGGCAATCTCCGCTATGCAGCTCTCTGTGGTAAGGATGTGTGTTCGTGATCATATTCAAGACCGTCGTGGACGATTTCGGACACTTTTCAATCGGTAAACCCGCCTCAACTCACAACTGCGACAGAGCTGTCGATCGATGACCGCCGGAACTACGCGGCGCCTTTGAACCACGAACCATTCAATCTTTCGCGCAAGTAGAGACTTCATCGCACGGAGCGCAATCGCGCAGCGAAGCACGCACCGGGAATCTGTTGCGCCTGAAATTCGGTTACCCAAGAATCGCGATTGAAAAAACCCAAAGAAAGAGAAAAACCCTGCTGGTAAACATGTTATAAGAGTTTTACGAAACAAAATAACAGCACCAACAGGGTGATTGATGACCAAGAAAGTACAGCAGACGTTGCTACCGATCAAGCTGGAGCAGAGCGAAGAGAGATTGA